>NZ_BAAAWD010000006.1:0-1943541 GCF_039534895.1 Streptosporangium longisporum
GCGGCGATCGGCGTGGCCCTGTCCGCGGGCTCCCTGGCCGGGACGTCACCGCCGTCCTGGTCCGGATCCAGAACGAGCTGTTCGACGTCGGGCCGACCTGTGCTCCCCGGTCGTGGAGAACCCCGAGTTCCCGCCGCTGCGCGTCGAGCCCTCCTACGTCGAGTGGCTGGAGGCGCGCTGCGACGAGTTCAACGAGCGCCTCACCGTCGCTGCGCACGCTTCATCCTGCCCGGTGGCCCCACGGCGGTGGCCGCGCTGCACGTGGCCAGGGACCGTGGTCCGGGCGGGCCGAGCGGACCGTCTGGTCGGCGCTGGAGGCCCACGACGACGTCAACCCGCTGACCGCCACGTACCTCAACCGGCTTCAGCGACCTGATGTTCATTCTCTGCCGCGTGGCGGCCGGGGGTGAGGAGATCCTCTGGAAGCCCGGCGGAACCCGCTGAGGGCGATCCTGGGGCCCGCCACGGCCCGTCCCGGCGTCCTGGCGGAGGGAGTGCCGCTCAGGCCACGTCGAGGTAGGCGCTGGGCGGGGCGGACTCCAGCCAGGCGACGAAACCCGTCAGGGCCCGGTACCCCATGGCGAGCTCGTAGGCGCTGTCCCCGCTGCGGCACTCGATCGCGGTCACGCCCTCGATGAACCCGTAGAACTCCCCGGGCCCGACCTTGCGACGCCCGGAAACGACAAGGCCGCGCCTCACGATGACGTGGCGCGGCCTTGGCAGCAGACCTATGAGCGGGATCCAGTTCAGGTGCCCGTCGGCGTAGCGGGCCACACCGACCCGCCACCCTCGCTCCTTGGACAGGGAGCGGAGACAACACAGCACCGATCCTCGCGAGCGGGTCAGGACGAGCACGCGCAGTGCCAGCAGGGCGACGAGGGCGGCGAGCAACCCCACCACGATGAGTACGTCCGTTATCACCATGTCTGCTCGCCCCCAAGAACCCGTACCGCTAAGAAGCAGAATTTATCCGACTTCTTCCCCGGCCGCGCGCAACCTGGCCCTGGCGCGCTTGGCTCCGGCGGTCGCGTCCTCTTCTTCCTGGCCGGACTCGACCGAGGACTGAGCCCGCTCCAGCGCGCTCTTGGCCCGCGCGACGTCGACCTCGGAGCCGAGTTCGGCTAGCTCCGCCAGGATCGACACCTCGTCGTCGGCCACCGAGAGGAAGCCTCCGTGGACGGCGGCGACCAGATCCGACTCGCCGTCGCCCCGCTTGACCCTCAGCAGGCCGCCCTCGACGAGAACGCCGATCACGGGCGCGTGTCTGGGCATGATACCGATCTCGCCGTCGACGGTCTTGGCGATGACCATGTCGGCCTCGCCGGACCAGATCTCCCGTTCCGGCGAGACGACGCCTACTCGCAGCTTCGCCACGTTCTCTCCAGTTCCTTATCGAACCAGGCACCGGTGCGGCCGAGACCGCACCGGTGCCGAAGGCGACTAGCGGGCGAGTTCCTTGGCCTTGGCGACGGCCTGGTCGATGCCGCCCACCATGAAGAACGCCTGCTCGGGCAGGTGGTCGTACTCACCGGCGCACAGACCCTTGAACGAGGCGATGGTCTCGTCCAGCGGCACGTTCTCCCCGGGCTGGCCGGTGAACGCCTCGGCGGCGTACATCGGGTGCGACAGGAAGCGCTCGATGCGGCGGGCCCGGTTGACCGTGACCTTGTCCTCCTCGGAGAGCTCGTCGATACCGAGGATCGCGATGATGTCCTGCAGTTCCTTGTACTTCTGCAGGATCCGCTTGGTCTCCTGGGCCACGCGGTAGTGCTCCTCGCCGACGATCAGCGGGTCGAGGATCCGCGAGGTGGAGTCGAGCGGGTCCACCGCGGGGTAGATGCCCTTCTCCGAGATCGGCCGCGAGAGCACGGTCTGCGCGTCGAGGTGCGCGAACGCGTTGTGCGGGGCCGGGTCGGTGATGTCGTCCGCGGGGACGTAGATCGCCTGCATCGAGGTGATCGAGTGACCGCGGGTCGAGGTGATGCGCTCCTGGAGAACACCCATCTCGTCGGCCAGGGTCGGCTGGTAGCCCACCGCGGACGGCATGCGGCCGAGCAGGGTGGAGACCTCGGAGCCGGCCTGGGTGAACCGGAAGATGTTGTCGATGAACAGCAGCACGTCCTGCTTCTGCACGTCGCGGAAGTACTCCGCCATCGTGAGCGCGGAGAGCGCGACCCGCAGACGGGTGCCCGGGGGCTCGTCCATCTGGCCGAAGACGAGGGCGGTGTCCTTGAGGACGTCCGCCTCCTCCATCTCCAGCCACAGGTCGTTGCCCTCGCGGGTGCGCTCGCCGACGCCGGCGAACACCGAGGTGCCACCGAAGTTGCGGGCGACCCGGCGGATCATCTCCTGGATCAGGACGGTCTTGCCCACGCCCGCACCGCCGAACAGGCCGATCTTGCCGCCCTGCACGTACGGGGTGAGCAGGTCGATGACCTTGATGCCGGTGGTCAGCATCTCGGTCCGCGACTCGAGGGTGTCGAAGGAGGGCGAGGGGCGGTGGATGCCCCAGCGCTCGGTGATCTGGAGCGAGGAGGTCTCGACGTCCAGGGACTCGCCCAGGGTGCTCCACACGTGGCCCTTGACGACGTCGCCGACGGGGACCGAGATGGCCGCGCCGGTGTCGGTCACCGGGGCGCCACGGGTGAGGCCGTCGGTGGGCTGCATGGAGATGGCCCGGACGAGGTTGTCACCCAGGTGCTGGGCGACCTCGAGGGTCAGAAGGCGGGTCTGCCCCTGAAGGGCGACCTCCACGGTGAGGGCGTTGTAGATCTCGGGCATCGCCTCGACGGGGAACTCCACGTCGACGACGGGACCGGTGACCCGCGCGACGCGTCCCACGCCGGTCTCAACAGTCTGTGCGGTCATTTCACTCTTTCCCCGCTGCGGCGTCAGCCAGCGCGTTCGCGCCACCGACGATCTCGCTGATTTCCTGGGTGATCTCGGCCTGGCGGGCCTGGTTCATCTGCTGGGTGAACACGCGGATGAGCTCGTTGGCGTTGTCCGTCGCCGACTTCATGGCCCGGCGGCGGGCGGCGTGCTCGGAGGCCGCCGACTGGAGCAGCGCGCTGAAGATGCGCGACTCCACGTACCTCGGCAGCAGCGAGTCCAGCACCTCTCCGGCGGTGGGCTCGAACTCGAAGTACGGCAACGGCGTGTCGGGCTTCTCCGGGGTCTCCTCGACCGCCAGGGGAAGGATCCGCTTGACCACGACCTCCTGCGTCAGCATCGAGACGAACTCCGTGGAGACGATGTGGATCTCGTCCACCCCGTCCTCCGCCGAGAACGCCTGGATCAGCGTCTCGGCGATCCTCTTCGCGTCGGCGTAGGAGGGGTTGTCGGAGAACCCGTCCCAGTGCCCGCCCATCTCGCGGCCACGGAAGGTGTGCCACGTGATGCCCTTGCGGCCCACCACGAAGGGCGTCGGCGTGACGCCCCTGCCCTTGAGCAGGTTGCCCAGCGCCTCGGCCTCGCGCAGGATGTTCGCGTTGAAGCCGCCGGCGAACCCGCGGTCGCTGGTGACGATGAGCACCGCGGCCCTGGTGGCCTGCTCCTTCACCAGGGTCAGCGGGTGGTCGACGCTGGAGGTGTTGCTGACGACGCCCGTGACGGCGCGGGTGATCTCCCGCTCGTACGGGACGGCCGCCTGCATCCGCTGCTGCGCCTTGATGATGCGCGACGAGGCGATGAGCTCCTGGGCACGCGTGATCTTCGCCGTGGACCTGACCGACTTGATCCGCCTGCGGAGCAGCCTTAGCTGGGCACCCATCGGCTACTTCGTCTCGCCCGTGCGGACCTGCTTGGTGATCCTCTCCTGGCCGACCTCGCCCTCGCCGAGCGCGGCGACCGGCTCGTCGTTGACCAGGTGCTCGCCCGAGGAGGTCTCGAAGCCCTTCTTGAACTCGGTGATGGCGTCCTTGAGGGCCGTCACCGTGTCGTCGGACAGCTCCCGGGTCTCCCGGATGCTGTCGAAGATGCCCTTGTTCTCGCGGCCGAGGTGGTCCAGGAACTCCGCCTCGAAGCGGCGGATGTCCTCGACCGGGACGTCGTCGAGCTCGCCGGTGGTGCCGGCCCAGACCGAGACGACCTGCTTCTCCACCGGGAACGGGCTGTACTGGGCCTGCTTGAGCAGCTCGACCAGACGCTGGCCGCGCTCCAGCTGGGCGCGGGAGGCCGCGTCCAGGTCGGAGGCGAAGGAGGCGAAGGCCTCCAGGTCACGGAACTGCGACAGCGAGAGCCGGAGCGTACCGGCGACCTTGCGCATGGCCTTGACCTGCGCGGAGCCACCGACCCGGGAGACGGAGACACCGACGTTGATCGCCGGGCGCACACCCGCGTTGAACAGGTCGGTCTCCAGGAAGCACTGGCCGTCGGTGATGGAGATGACGTTGGTGGGGATGAAGGCCGAGACGTCGTTGCCCTTGGTCTCGATGATCGGCAGACCGGTCATCGAGCCACCGCCCATGTCCTTCGACAGCTTCGCGCAGCGCTCCAGCAGGCGGGAGTGCAAGTAGAAGACGTCGCCGGGGAAGGCCTCACGGCCCGGCGGGCGGCGCAGCAGCAGGGAGACGGCGCGGTAGGCGTCGGCCTGCTTGGTCAGGTCGTCGAAGACGATGAGGACGTGCTTGCCCTGGTACATCCAGTGCTGGCCGATGGCCGAACCGGTGTAGGGGGCGAGGTACTTGTAGCCGGCCGGGTCGGAGGCCGGGGCGGCGATGATGGTGGTGTACTCCATCGCGCCCGCCGCCTCCAGGCGGCCCCTGACCTGGGCGATCGTGGAGCCCTTCTGGCCGATGGCGACGTAGACGCACAGGACCTGCTTGTCCGGGTCGCCGGAGAGCCAGTTCTCCCGCTGGTTGAGGATGGTGTCCACGGCCACGGCGGTCTTGCCCGTGCCACGGTCACCGATGATCAGCTGGCGCTGGCCGCGGCCGATCGGCGTCATGGCGTCGATCGCCTTGAGGCCGGTCTGCAGCGGCTCCTTCACCGGCTGGCGCTGGACCACCGAGGGGGCCTGCAGTTCGAGGGCTCGCATGCCCTCGGACTCGATCGGGCCCTTGCCGTCCATGGGCACGCCCAGCGGGTCGACGACGCGGCCGAGGAAGCCGTCGCCGACCGGCACGGACAGGACCTCGCCCGTCCGGCGGACCGACTGGCCCTCCTCGATCTTGCTGAAGTCGCCCAGGACGACGACGCCGATCTCCCTGACGTCCAGGTTCAGCGCCAGGCCACGCGTGCCGTCCTCGAACTCGAGCAGCTCGTTCGCCATCGCCGAGGGAAGGCCGGAGACATGGGCGATGCCGTCGCCGCAGTCGACGACGGTCCCGATCTCCTCGCGCGCGGCACCTTCCGGCTCGTACGCCTGGACGAAGCGCTCAAGTGCGTCCCGGATCTCGTCCGGTCGGATCGTAAGCTCCGCCATCTCTCTTCAGTCTCCCTATTCGCCTAGCCGGCCAACCGGCGGCGGACTTCTTCGATTCGTCCCGCGATGGTGGTGTCGATGAGGTCGTCCCCGATGCGCACCGAGAACCCTCCGAGCACTCGCGGATCCACCTCGACGTTCAGATGAACGTCGCGGCCGTACGAGGCGCGCAGCCAGGTGGCCAGCCGCCTCTTCTGTTCCTCCGAGAGCACGACGGCGCTGCGCACCACCGCGACGAGACGCTGCCGCTGGGCGGCGACCAGCCTGCCGAACTCCTCCAGCCCGACATCCAGGCTACGTCCTCGCGGATGCAGCACGATCTGGTTCACCAGGCGGAGGGTGGTGGGGGCCACCTTGCCGGCCAGCAGGGAGCCGATGAGCTCCCGCTTGGCCCCCTCGGGCGCGGCCGGCGCGGTCAGGGAGCGGTGCAGCTCCAGGTCCGAGGCGGCGATGCGCCCGAACCGGAACAGCTCGTCCTCGACCTCGTCGAGCCTGCCCTGGGCCTCGGCCTCGGCCGAGGCCGCCACGACTCCGAGACGCTCCAGAGAGTCGGCCAGGTCCACCGAGCGGGTCCACCGCGCGGACACGGCCGCGACGACCGTCTCCAGCGCGGCTTCGCTGATCTTGCCTTCCAGCAGCACCCGCACGATCTGCGTCTTCTGCGCCGCGGGGCGCGCGGGGTCGGAGAGGCTGCGGCGGAGTCCGTGCTCACGGTCGAACAGGTCGGCGACCGAGAACAGCTCCTCGGCCAGCGTGCCGAGGTCGGCGCTTCCCGCGACCGCGTTGAAGCGCTCCTCGACCTCGGCCAGCGAGGCCCTGCTCAGACCCCTCATCAGCGAACCGCCGCGCTGCTGCTGCTCGACTCGAGCTCCTCGAGGAACCGGTCGACGGTACGGCGCTGGCGCGCCTCGTCCTCCAGCGACTCCCCGACGATGCGGCCGGCCAGGTCGATCGAGAGACGGCCGAGCTCGGCGCGGAGCTGGGCGAACGCCTGCTGACGGTCGGCCTCGATCTGCAGGTGCGCGGCCTCGATCAGGCGGCGGGCCTCGGCCTGGGCCTCCTCGCGGAGTTCGGCCTTGATCTGCGCGCCCTGCTCGCGGGCCTCCTCACGAAGCCGCGAGGCCTCGTGACGGGCTTCGGCGAGCTGGTCCTTGTACTGCTTGAGCAGCGCCTGGGCCTCGGCCTGAGCGTCCTCGGCTCGCTTGATGCCGCCTTCGATCGCGTCGGTCCGCTCGGCCAGGGTCTTCTGGATGCGCGGGGTGAGGATCCGACCGACGACGAAGAGGACGACGAAGAAGGCGAAGCCGCCGACGACAAGCTCGTAGGTGTGCGGGATGAGGGGATTCTGCCCCTCCTCCGCTGCCAGGAGCGAAGCTGCCTGAATCATTTGTGCAGCCTTCCGTCAGAGGTTTTCTGCGTTTAGCGACCGAACATGAACGGCGCGACGAGGCCGATGAGGGCCAGCGCCTCGGTGAGGACGAAGCCGAGCAGCATGTTCTGGCGGATCAGGCCGTAGGCCTCGGGCTGGCGGGCGATGGCCTGCACACCCTGACCGAAGATGATGCCGACGCCGATGCCGGGGCCGATCGCGGCGAGGCCGTAACCGATGGAACCGAGGGAGCCGGTGACCTCAGCGAGGATTCCCATGAGTGTGTTTCCTTTACAGGTCGGCCGGTGAAGGGTCACCGGTCTGGATATTCGAGGGAGGTCTGTGCGTCTAGTGGTCGGCGTGGAGCGAGTTGCCGATGTACATCGCGGCGAGCATCGCGAAGAGGAACGCCTGCAGGAACTGGATGAACATCTCGAAGCCCGTCATCGCGATCGTCATGATCACGCCGATCACGCCGAGCGGGGCGCCCAGCGGGGTGAGCTTCTCGAAGAGGAACCAGAAGCCGACGAGGCTGAAGAAGGCCAGGATGATGTGACCGGCGAACATGTTGGCGAACAGTCGCACCGCGTGCGTGAAGGGCGCGATGATCAGGTTGGACAGGAACTCGATCGGGGCCAGCAGCACGTAGATCGGCTTGGGCAGCCCCGGCGGGAACATCATGTTCTTGAAGTAGCCGATGGCGCCCTGGTGCTTGATGCCCAGGTAGATCTTGAGGAAGTAGACGCTCAGCGCCAGCACGACCGGGAAGGCGATGTGCGAGGCGACCGGGAACTGCAGGCCCGGGATGACGCCCATCAGGTTCCACACCCAGACCATGAAGAACATGCTGAGCAGCAGGCCCATCCACCGGTCGGCGTCCTTGCCGAGGAACGGCCGGGCGACCTGGTCGCGGACGAACATGTAGCCCATCTCGCCGACGTTCTGCACACCCCGCGGCACCAGCTTCGGGTTGCCGAAGGCCGACCAGCAGAAGCCGATGACGAGGACCGTGCTCAGCAGGGCCAGCAGCACCGGCTTCGTGAACCAGGAGACACCGGCGATGATCGGGGCGGCGTCGAAGAGTTCGAGTCCCGGAGGCGTGAACTCGTCCCCGGGAGCGAGGAGCGTCAGCGTGCTCACGCGGCGTTCCCTTCAGCGTGGTAGTTGATCGAAATGGCTTCGTCAGCGAAGCGACCGCCGCCGAAGGCTAGCGACCGTACTTCCGGTAGACCAGGTAGACGGCTAGAGCGACCCCGAGGATCAGCCCAATCGGAGTGAAGGCGACCACGCCTGTCCACTCGGACAGCAACCAGCCCGCACCGCCGTAAAGGATCATCCCGGAGAGGAGATAGCTGGGGATCGACCATGCGGCGCTGGCGAAGTCGCGGCCGTCGTCTTCGGGCCGGATTTTCTTTTCGCTCATCGCGGGCATGACGATAGCAGCCGTGGTGAGGACTAGTCATATCGGGTGGGAGCTGAGGCGCCAGCGAGATCATACGCCTCATCGCGGCCCGCCCTGACCCGGAACGGGGGCCTCCGGGTCGACGTACAGCATCTTGAGCTTCATGAAGCCGCGCATCTCGCCCACCGTCCAGGCGATCGTGCACACGATGACGGCCCAGCCGAACGCCTTGGGCTCGAACGCGGTGGCGTCCTCGAACGTCTTGAGCAGTGCCATCACGATGATGATCTTCACCGCGTACGTCAGCACCGCGGCGGTCATCATCATCATCGGCGAGACGCGGCCGGCGTAGGAGACCGCGACGATGCCGAGGGCGAAGAAGACGCAGACGACGAGCGTCCCGATCGCGGCGCCGAGCGCCCCCTCGAACCCGGCCAGGAGGGCCGCGACGCCGATCACGACCAGACCCACGAGCACCGTGGGCACCACGGCTCCCTTGAGGAGACGCATGTCGTTGGCCTGCATCGACACTCCCGGTGACTGTTATCAAGCGAGCGATTGCTACCTCGCAGGTCCGGCACCGCCGGTGACCTGCTAGTGAAAGCTATCACAAGCTCCGGGAAGAGCGCCTTTACCTGCCGTTTCAAGTGAACGATCAAGAAGCGGGCGGAGCCGTCTCACAGGGGCGTCTCAGGGTTTGAGAAGCCCTGGCGGGGAGCGGTGAGTGACAGGTCGGGCAGCACGCCCAGCGGCGCGGTGTCGTCGCCCGCGACCGAGCGCGGACCCGGCGGCCGTGACGGGTAGGGGTGGGGGTGGGCCTGGACCGGCGGCACCGCCGGCGTCTGCGGACGGGCGTGCCGTCCCGGGCCGTCGGCGGGCGGAAGCGGGCCACCGGCGGGCGGAAGCGGCCCGCCGGAGGGCAGGACCGCCCCGAGCGAACCCCGGCCACCGGCCCCGCCCTCCCCGCCGGTGTCGCGGCGGGCGCGCAGGCGCGGCAGGGCCATCATCACCAGGACGCCCACCGCGAGCAGCACGATCACCGGGAACACGATCAGCGGGACACCCTCGATGGACAGGCCCACGACCGAGAAGGCGAACAGGAACGTCCACGCGTACATGATCAGGACGCTGCGGCGGTGCGAGTGGCCGAAGTCCAGCAGGCGGTGGTGGAGGTGACCGCGGTCGGGAGCGAACGGCGACAGTCCGTTGGAGGTACGCCTGACCACCGCCATGATCAGGTCCAGCAGCGGGAGCACCAGGATCGCGACCGGCACCAGCACCGGCAGGATCACCGGGAACTTGTTGATGCCGGTGGAGTCGAGCTGGGTGATGGTGATCATGGTGGAGGCGAGCACCAGGCCGATCAGCATCGCCCCGGTGTCCCCCATGAAGATCTTCGCCGGGTGGAAGTTGTGCGGCAGGAAGCCCAGGCAGACGCCGATGAGCACCGAGGCGATCAGCGCCGTGACGTTGATGCTGGTGGCGCCGAACTCCTTCGACAGCTGCACCGAGTAGGTCCAGGTGGCCATGGCGGCGATACCGATGATCCCCGCGGCCAGCCCGTCCAGCCCGTCGACGAAGTTCACCGCGTTGATGGTGACGACCACGATCAGGATCGTGATGATGGGGCTCAGCATGGAGTCCAGGACGATGATCCCGCCCATCGACGTGGGGAACGGCAGCCACGGCAGGGTGACCCCGAAGGCCACCAGCACCCCGGCCGCGCCGATCTGCCCGGCGAGCTTGACCAGGGCGTCCATTCCCAGCCAGTCGTCCAGGAAGCCGGTCAGCGTGATCAGCCCTCCCGCGACGATCAGCGCGATCGCCGTGTTGCCCTGGCCCACGGCCGCCAGGTTGCCCCCGGAGTAGGGCAGCTCGGTGGCGATCAGCAGGCCGGCGACGAGGCCGCCGTACATCGCCAGGCCCCCCAGCCGGGGCGTCGGCGTGGTGTGCACGTCACGATCGCGGACCTCGGGCATCGCGCCGATGCGGATGGCGAAGGCGCGCACCAGCGGGACCAGGAGGTACGTCACCGCCGCCGCGACCAATGCCATGAGTAGGTATTCGCGCACAGGACCAGTTTCGCGGATAGTCCGGCCCGCTGTGACCGGAAAACGACACAGAACAGCTCATAGTTCGCTGGGATATATGCGGTGGGCGCTCGTCAGCGCGGCGACGCGCTCCCGGATCTCGCCCACCGCGTCCGGGCTGCGGACGACCTGCGCCACCATCGAGGCCACCTCCTTCATCTCCTCGACGCCCATCCCCTGCGTGGTGACGCAGGGGGTGCCGACCCGGATCCCGGAGGTCACGGTGGGCGGTTCCGGGTCGTAGGGGATCGCGTTGCGGTTGAGGGTGATCCCGGCGGCCTGGCAGCGCTCCTCGGCCGTCGCGCCGGATATCCCGGCGTCGCGCAGGTCGATCAGCGCCAGGTGGCTGTCGGTGCCCCCGGAGACCGGCCGCATGCCCTCGGCGGCCAGCGCGTCGGCCAGCACCCGGGCGTTCGCCACCACCTGCCGCGCGTACCGGGCGAACTCCGGCCGCAGTGCCTCGCCGAACGCCACCGCCTTGGCCGCCACCGCGTTCATCAAAGGGCCACCCTGCACGAACGGGAAGACCGCGCGGTCGATCCTGGGCCCCAGCTCCTCCGTGCACATGATCCCGCCGCCCCTCGGGCCGCGCAGCGCCTTGTGGGTGGTGAAGGTCACCACGTCCGCGTACGGCACGGCCGAGGGCAGGACGCCACCGGCCATCAGGCCCACGGTGTGCGCGACGTCGGCGAGCAGCCAGGCGCCCACCTCGTCGGCGATCCCCCGGAACACGGCGAAGTCGATCTCCCGGGGGTAGGCCGTGGCACCGCATATGATCATCTTGGGCCGGTGGCGCAGCGCCAGCTCCCTGACCTCGTCGTAGTCGATCAGCTCGGTGTCCCGGCGCACGCCGTAGGCCACCACGTCGAACCACCGGCCGGAGAAGTTGACCTTGGACCCGTGGGTGAGGTGACCCCCGTGCGAGAGCTCCATGGCCAGCGCGGTGTCCCCCGGCCGGAGCAGGGCCGCGTAGGCCGCCAGGTTCGCCGAGGCGCCGGAGTGCGGCTGCACGTTCACGTGATCGGCGCCGAACAACCGCCTGGCCCGGTCGATCGCGAGCCGCTCGGCCCGGTCGACGACCTCGCACCCGGCGTAGTAGCGCCTGCCGGGGTAACCCTCGGCGTACTTGTTGGTGAGCGTCGAGCCGAGCGCGGCGAGCACCGCGGGCGAGGTGAAGTTCTCGCTGGCGATCAGCTGGAGGCCCCCGCGGAGCCGGTCGAGCTCGTCGAGGAGCACCTGCGCGATCTCCGGGTCCTCCCGCTGCAGGAGGCCGAAATCCGGCCCGTAGTACGGCTCTGTGCCCATGACTCACATCCCGCATCCCGAAGATGACGACTCCCCCACTGTAAGCCCGGCCACCTCGGATGTCCCAGGTCAGGGGCGCATTGTCCGGGGAAGGCGTGTCGCCGCGCGGCGTGGTGCGGGTGCGTCCCGCGGGGATCGGGAGGCGCGGCGGGCGCGGGCCTTGAGTCCGCGGCGGAGCGCGGCGCGGGTGCGTCCCGCGCCTACGAGAACGCGTGCGGAGCCCCGGCCCCGGCCGGGATCCACCTCGGCGTGTCGGCCGCCTGGTCGCTGATCGAGGTCAGGATCGCCTGCCGGTACAGCCCCAGGCGGGTACGCCACTCCGTCATGTCCTCGACGTAGCGGCCCGAGACCGGCGCGTCCCAGACGTCCCTGCTCCTGGCGAGCCGGTACGCCTTGTCCAGGCTGGCGGCCAGCCTGTCGAGCTCGGGCAGCACCTGCCTCCACATCATGACCAGCCGCTGGTAGTCGGGGTTGAACTCCCACGACGTGGTGGTGTCCGAGGACGGCAGCCCGCCACCGGACGAGACCGGCGGGGTCTCCCCCGGCTGCATCGGCTGCGGTGCGGGTGGATCCACGAACATCACAGGCTCCTCACCGTCGCTGACACGCTCCCCGCGTCCTGCTCACCGCTCGTCATCGCCCGCCTCCCGGGGGCGGCACGGGCCGTACCGGATCCGTGGGATCCACGTCGCCCGCCGGGCCGTCGGGTCCCACGTCCATGGGGGTCCAGGCGCCCTCGCCCCAGGTCTCCCCGTCCGGCACCTGGACACCGGGCATCTCCAGGGGTTCGATCCCACGGGCGTTGTCGGCCAGCGTCCTGAGCGCGTCCAGGTCCACCCGGCCCGCCTCCGCCGACACCACGTCACTGCCGTCATCGGCCCACCGGGACGCCGACCCCTCGCCCTGTCGCTCGCCCTGTCGCTGGCCGGGCCCCTCGTCCCGACGCTCGCCGGACCTCTCGTCCTGGCGCTCGTCCTGGCGCGCGGACGCGTCCTCGCCGGGCATCTCCAGGGGCTCGATCTCGCGGGCATTGTCGGCCATCGTCCTGAGCGCGTCCAGATCCACCCGGCCCGCCTCCGCCGAGACCACGTCACTGCCGTCATCGGCCCACCGGGACGCCGACCCCTCACCCCGCCCCTCTCCCTGCGGCGCGGGCGCCTCGCCGGAGAGCGGATCTCCGACGGAGGGCGTCTGGCCACCCGTCGGCGGCGCCTGGGCGGGCTGCGGGGGCGCCTCCCCGGTCGCGGTCCCCGCCGGACGGACGGCCGCCTCCCCGGAGGCCGTACCGGCCGTCTGCACGGCCGCCTCGCCGGAGGCCGTGCCCGCCGGGCGGGGCGCCTCGGCGGGGGCCGTACCGGTGGAGCCGGAGGCGGCCTCACCGCCCGTGCCCGGAGGCTGAACGGTCTGGTCGGTGGCCGGGCCCGCCGTGTCGAGGACGGGGTGGTCGGGCCTGGCGGAGTCGAGCGGGGCGTGCGGCTCGACCCAGCCCGGCTGCCCCGTCGTGGCGGAGACGCCCTCGGCGGCGGGCGTGCCCAGCGGCGGTATGTCCTCGATGTTCTTGAGCAGCTCGTCGACCTCGGCCGCAGTGGGCGAGTCCAGCGGGATCTGCAGAACCTTCACCCCGTCGACCTCCACGACCTTCGCCCCGGAATCGCCTCTCTGGTCGATGTCGTCGGGGTGGTCCTTGGCCGGGCCGTCGAGGATCGGGCCACCGGAGGTGCCGCCCTCCTGCCTGGGCGAGCGCTCGTCGCCCTTGGTCCCGGGGGCGTCCTTGGCGTCGGGGTCGTTCGACGGCGCGGTCCCGGTGGAGTCCTCCCCCCGGGGCGTCCGCTCGTTCACGTCGGCGATGTCCGGCCGCGCGTCGTCGGCCCGGGGCGCCTCGGGGACCTGCGGGGCCGGGGCGGAGTCCTGGCGGGGCGCCTCGGGGGCGGGGGCCTGCGGGGCCTGTGGGGCCGGAGCGGAGTCCTGCCGGGGTGCGGGGGACGTGGAATCCTGTCGCGGGGCCTCGGGCGCCTGGGGCGCCTGGGGCGCGGGATCACGCTCGGGGGCCTGCGGGGGCGGGACGGTGTCGTTGCGTGGTGCCTCGCGGGGGGCCGTGTCGACGGGCTGCCGTCCGTTCTCCCCGCCCTCGCCCGGCCCGGGAACGGCGGGTTTGAGGTCCTCGACCCTGGGCGTCTGCGGCCGGGCGTCGTCGGCCCGGGGCGCCTCCGGAGCGGGCGCCGAGTCCTGGCGGGGTGCCTCGGGGGCCTGCGGGGCCTGTGGGGCCGGAGCGGAGTCCTGCCGGGGCGGCGGAGGCGCGGAATCGCGCTCGGGGGCCTGCGGGGCGGGGACCGTGTCACGCTCGGGGGCCTGCGGGGGCGGGACGGTGTCGCGTTCGGGGGCCTTGGGGGCGGGCGTCGTGTCGCGCTCGGGGGCCTGCTGACGGGAGTCCTCACCGCGCGGGGCCTCGGGCCCGGAGTCGGGCCGGACGGTCTCGCGGGGCGCCGGATCGGCGGGCTTGATCGTCTCCTTGGGCGTCGTGTCCCCGCCTCGCGGGGAGGTCTCGTCGCCCTTCGAGCCGGTCTCCGGCTTGCGGTCGTCCGTGCCCTGCGCCTCCGGCTTCCGCTCGGGGGCCTGCGCCTCGGGTCTCCGGTCGCCCGTCCCCTGCTCCGGCGTCTTGTGTTCCGGTGTCCTGCGGTCGTCCGCCCCCTGCTCCGGCGGCTTCTGTGAACCGTCGCGCGGGGAGGTCTCGTCGGCCTTCGAGCCGGTCTGGGGCTTGGCCTCCTCCGACCCGGACCTGGGCTCGCCGCCCTTCGCGTCCCGGGGGGAGTCGGAGCCGGTGCCGGACTCGGGGCGGCCCTTGGGGTCGTCGCTCCGCGTGTTCCCGGCCGACTGGTCGCCGACGCGCGGCCCGTCCCCGGCCTCCTTGGGCGTCCGCGTCCCGTCGTCCCTGCCGGACGTCTCCGTCTTGGAGGTCTCCGTCGTGGAGGCGTCCCCCTTGGGGGTGCCGGTCCCGTCGCCCTTGGCCTCTCCCCGGGAGTCCGTCCCGGGCTTCGCGCCGTCCTTCTGGGACCCGGCCTCGGCCTTGGCGTCCCCGGCCTTCGGCTCGGTGGACGGCGCCGCCGTGTTCTGGCTGATCCTCTTCTCCAGCAGCTCCACGCGGGCGGAGACGTCGCGGACCATCACGTCGCACGCCTCGGCGATCTGCACGGGCCTGTGGGTCGACCGCGAGGACAGGCCGGCCCCGCTCATCAGCCGGGTCACCTTGCCCTCGGCGTCGCGCATCTGCTCGGCCGCCTGCTTCACCTCGGACAGCAGATCGCGGACCAGCTTGGGATCCATTCCTTCGAACTTGCCCATGCACGTCTCCCGGAAGTGTCGGCCCATTTCAAGGTACCGGGGAGACCGCCTCGCGTCACGATGATAATCAGACGGCATGGATCACGGCATATGACCCGTGCGCTGGTCAGCCGGTGGGCTCCGGACCGGCGTCCGTCGCCACGTAGCCGATCACGCCGCGCAGCCGCTCCACCGAGAGCGCCCCGCGGCGCAGCAGCCTGGGAACGGCCGTGGTCAGGTCGAGGATCGTCGAGGGGACGTCGCTGTCGCACCGTCCGGCGTCGAGGTACACCGAGACCGACTCACCGAGCTGCTTCTCCGCGTCGTCGGCGTCGACGGCCGGGGGCGCGCCGGAGCGGTTGGCGCTGGAGACGGCCAGCGGGCCGGTCTCCTTGAGCAGGTCGATGGCGACCGGGTGCTGCGGCATCCGGACGGCGACGGTGCCCTTGGCGTCGCCGAGGTCCCACGACAGCGACCGGTTCACCCCGCAGATCAGCGTGAGCGGGCCCGGCCAGAAGGCGTCGACGAGATCCTGGCCGTACGGGCCGAGGTTCTCCACCAGGGCGTTCGCGGCGCGGACCGTGCCGACCAGCACGGGCACCGGCATGTCGCGGCCGCGGCCCTTGGCCTCCAGCAGCGCGGAGACCGCGGCGGGCGTGAAGGCGTCGGCGCCGATGCCGTAGACGGTGTCGGTCGGCAGCACCACGAGCTCGCCGCGGCGCAGCGCGGACGCGGCCTCGATCAGGCCCGCGGCTCGCTGCTCGGTGTCGGTGCAGTCATAACGTCGGCTCACGGCGTGCATCCTATTCCTGGCCGAATCGAGCGGTCACGAAGCGGTCCCTGCGGGTCAGGTCCTGGCGGCTGCGCACGTCGCGCCAGCCGTTCTCCTCGGAGAAGATCAGATAGACCGGGGTGCCCTGCTGGTCGGCGTGTTCCACGGCGACGAACCCGCCGGGGCGCAGCAGCCTCCTGGCGGTCCTCTCGACCGCCCTGACCTCGTCGAGGCCGTCGCTGCCCGACCCGTACAGCGCGCGGCGCGGATCGTAGTCGCGGACCTCGGGGTCGCGGGGGACCGCGCCGGGCGGGATGTAGGGCGGGTTGGAGACCACCAGGTCGACCTGGCCGTTCAGCTCGTCCAGGGCGTCGGCCAGGTCCTCGGGGTGCAGGTGGACGCGGCCCTGGCCGTGCTCGATGATGTTGCGCTTGGCCCAGCCGTAGGCGTCGGGATCGACCTCGACCGCGTGCACGGTGGCCAGCGCGACCTCCTGGGCGATGGACAGTGCGATGGCGCCCGACCCGGTGCCGAGATCGACGACCACGGGCGAGGCGACGTCCATCTCGCGCAGCCGGTCGATGGCCCAGCCCGCCACGACCTCGGTCTCCGGGCGCGGCACGAACACGCCGGGCCCGACCTCCAGGGACAGGTAGCGGAAGTAGGCCCGTCCGGTGATGTGCTGCAACGGCTCGCGCGACTCCCTGCGGGCGACCCCCTCCCAGAACAGGGCGTCGAAGTCGGAGTCCTTGACGGTGTGCAGCTCGCTGCGCCGTACGCCGTGCACACACGCGGCGATCTCCTCGGCGTCGGTGCGCGGCGACGGCACACCTGCCTCGGCGAGCCGGGCGGTGGCGAGGGCGATCTCGTCCAGCAGAAAGGTCATGGGCGCGTTCTATGAATGGGCGGCGAGCTTCTCCGCCATCTCGGCGTCGAGCAGGGACTGGATGACGGACGTGAGGTCTCCGTCGAGCACCTGGTCGAGGTTGTAGGCCTTGAAGCCGACACGGTGGTCGGAGATCCGGTTCTCGGGGTAGTTGTAGGTGCGGATGCGCTCGGAGCGGTCGACCGTGCGGATCTGGGACTTGCGCTCGGCCATGGCGGCGGCGTTGGCCTCCTCCTCGGCGATGGCCTGCAGGCGGGCCCGCAGGATGCGCATGGCCGACTCCTTGTTCTGGAGCTGGCTCTTCTCGTTCTGGCAGGAGGCGACGACGCCGGTCGGGACGTGCGTGATCCGCACGGCCGAGTCGGTGGTGTTGACGCTCTGCCCGCCCGGGCCGCTGGAGCGGTAGACGTCGATGCGCAGGTCGTTCGGGTCGATCTGGACGTCGACGTCCTCGACCTCGGGGTAGACGAGCACGCCCGCGGCGCTGGTGTGGATGCGTCCCTGCGACTCGGTGACCGGCACCCGCTGGACGCGGTGCACGCCGCCCTCGAACTTCAGCCGCGACCAGACGCCCTCGTCGCCCCTGGCCTTCAGGGCGATCGTGACGTCCTTGTAGCCGCCGAGGTCGGAATGGGTGGCGTCGATCAGCTCGGTCTTCCAGCCGACCCGCTCGGCGTAGCGCAGGTACATCCGCAGCAGGTCCCCGGCGAACAGGGCCGACTCCTCGCCGCCCTCGCCCGCCTTGATCTCCATGATGATGTCCTTGTCATCGTTGGGATCGCGGGGCACGAGCAGGTGGCGGAGCCGCTCCTCCAGCTCGGGGATCCGGGCCTCGAGCTCCTTGGCCTCCTGGGCGAACGCCTCGTCCTCGGCTCCCAGCTCCTTCGCCGTGCCGAGGTCGGACCGCACGCCCTCCAGCTCCCGGTAGGCGCCGATGATCGGGGTCAGCTCGGCGTAGCGCCGGCCAAAGGTACGCGCCTGCTTCTGGTCGGCGTGCACGGAGGGATCGGCGAGCTTGAGTTCCAGCTCGGCGTACTCACTGAGCAGCTCGTCGAGATTCACCGTGCGTCCTTCCTTGAAAGCCCTTTTGTGCCTGCCTCATCACCACGAACGCCGACCCGGGCCCCCATGCGGGGGCCGTCGGGCCGGCGTCGGGATGAGTGCTACTGGCCCGAGGGCTTCTTGCCGAAGCGCTTCTCGAAGCGCGCCACCCGGCCGCCGGTGTCCAGGATCTTCTGCTTGCCCGTGTAGAACGGGTGGCAGGCGGAGCACACGTCGGCGTGGATCGTGCCGTTCTTGGCCGTGCTACGGGTGGTGAAGGAGTTGCCGCAGGTACACGTCACCTGGGTGGCGTTGTACTCCGGGTGGATGTCGGGCTTCATGTCGTCTTTCCTCTCCAAAACGCGGTCGCCGGGTCGCCACTGTCTCTCGCCTGTGAGGCTTGCGCGCTCGGCACACGGGGTGCGCGCGGGCGGGAACCGGAACCGCTACGGTTCGGCTACCAGTGTGCCAGATCCTCCAACCATCCCAGGCCACAAGACATTCCCCGCCCCCGCTCACCTGGAGCTCCCGGTCCCCCGCGGGATCCGGGCGTCATCGTCCCAGGTAGGCCAGCACGGCCAGGACCCGCCGGTGGTCGTCGGTGGCGGGCTCCAGGCCGAGTTTGCCGAAGATGCTGGAGATGTGCTTCTCCACGGCGCCCTCGGTGACCGTCAGCCGCGCGGCCACCGCCGTGTTCGAGCGGCCCTCGGCCATCAGGGCCAGGACCTCGCCCTCCCTGGCGGTCAGCGACTCCAGCGGATCGCCCCTGCGCCGGCCGCTCAGCAGCTGCCCGATCACCTCGGGATCGATCACCGTCCCTCCGGCCGCCACCCGGCGTACCGCGTCGAGGAACTCGGCCACGTCCGCGATCCGCTCCTTGAGCAGGTAGCCGACCGCCGCGGCGCCACCGCCGATCAGCTCGGTGGCGTACTGCTCCTCGACGTACTGCGACAGGACGAGGATCGGCAGGCCGGGCCGGGCCGACCTGGCCTCGAGCGCGGCGCGCAACCCCTCGTCGGTGTGGGTCGGCGGCATCCGCACGTCCACGACCGCCAGGTCCGGATCATGCTCGGCGACCGCCGTGACCAGGCCGGGACCGTCCCCGGCCACCCCGACGGTCTCGATCCCCCCGTCCGCCAGCAGCCTGGCCAGCCCCTCGCGCAACAGCACCGAGTCCTCGGCGATCACCACCCGCACGTGTCTGAATCCTCACCACTCGCAGGGCAGCTCGGCCCTGATCATCGTGGGGCCGCCGAGGGGGCTGTCGACGCTCAGGGTGCCGTCGATGGTCGCCGCCCGGTCGGCCAGCCCCGACAGGCCGCCCCCGGGCCTGGGCACCGCGGCACCGACCCCGTTGTCGTAGACCTCGACGATCACCCGCTGCCCCCGGCGGCTGACCCGGACGAACGCCTCGGTCGCCTCGGAGTGCCTGGCCAGGTTGGTCAGGCACTCGGCGACCACGAAGTAGGCGATGCTCTCCACCGCAGGCGGGGGACGGTGCGAGACCTCCACCGACAGGTCCACCCGTACGGGGGCACGGGCGGCCAGCGACGACAGGGCGGCGTTCAGGCCCCGGTCGGTGAGGATCGCCGGGTGGATGCCCCGGGCGAGGTCGCGCAGCTCGGCGATCGCGGCCTTGGTGCCCCGGTGCGCCTGGGCCAGGAGCTCCCTGGCCTCCTGCGGGGCGGTGTCCAGCTTGGCCTGGGCCCTGCCCAGGTCCATCGCCACCGACAGCAGCCGCTGCTGGGCGCCGTCGTGCAGGTCGCGCTCGATCCGGCGCCGCTCGGCCTCGGCCGCGTCCACCCCGCGCGCCCGGCTGGCCCGCAGGTGCGCGGCGCGGGCGGCCAGCCGGCTCTTCTCGCTGGCGCCCAGCAGGGCGACCCCGAGCAGGCCGTGCAGCCAGGCCATCCCCCGGGTCGCGTACAGGGCGACCGGCACCAGGGCCAGCCCGGCCAGCGTGCACAGCAGCGCCTCCGGCACGGTGTCGAGCACCAGCCCGCCGACGGGGTTCATCGGCTCCCCGGCCAGCATCGACGGCAGCGGCGCGAGGGTCAGGGCCGCCGCGAGGGTCCACAGGACCACCGAGACGGTGAACTCCACGATCCCGACCGGCAGCAGCAACAGCAGGTAGAGCAGGTCCTTCCAGGTCGCCGGGTCGACGAACATGTCCTTCCAGCGCAGGAACAGGTTGTCGCCCTCACTGGGACGGTAGGGGTCGGGGATGTCGACGCCGAGAGCGGTCCGCAGGAGCCTGCGCTCCAGCATCGCCGCCCCGCGCCAGGCCAGCATGGTCAGGGCGAGCAGCGGCAGGCCGACCCAGACGACCACCAGGACCAGCGAGATCGGGACCGTCCCCGCCAGGAACGCGAAGCAGGCCAGGCCGTAGAACATGCTCCCCAGCAGGTACGGCACGGCCCGCCAGGTCGCCGGGTCGAGCAGCACGCCGACGGGACCGTCCGGCCCGAGCGGCACGCGCCGCCGGAGCGGTGTCCCGGCCACGGTCGTACCCGTCACCGTCTCGGCCGTCATGCGCCTCCCCGCCCTGTTCCCGCCCGCCGCCGCGGGCCGTCCGGTCACGGGCGTGGCGCCCGCGTGGACCGTGATCGCCGACCGATCGCCGACCGATCGTCGGCCGTGCCCGCGGGCCGTGATCGCGCCCGCGCCCGCCGCGCGCTCCGGACGGGGACGGCTCGTCCGGTACGGGGCGCGCGGTAGGAGAATCCGTCCCCAGAAGTAGGGATATCCCGAAGCGCGGGGCCGGGCAAGGGCTTTGGAGACGCCGAACGCCCCGGCCGTTCCCGGCCGGGGCGTTCGCGTACCGCGGATGGTCAGTCCCGGTCGGAGCTGACCGTCGTCTTCTGCACCTGCAGGAGGAACTCCGCGTTGGACTTGGTCTCCCTCATCTTCTCCAGGAGGAGTTCGAGGGCCTGCTGCATGTCGAGGGCGTGCAGCACCCGGCGGAGCTTCCAGGTGATCTGGAGCTCGTCCTTGCCCATCAGGATCTCCTCCTTACGGGTGCCGGACGCGTCGACGTCCACCGCGGGGAAGATCCTCTTGTCGGCCAGCGAGCGGTTGAGCTTGAGCTCCAGGTTTCCTGTGCCCTTGAACTCCTCGAAGATGACCTCGTCCATCTTCGAGCCGGTCTCGACCAGCGCGGTGGCCAGGATCGTCAGCGAGCCGCCGTTCTCGATGTTGCGGGCGGCGCCGAAGAAGCGCTTGGGCGGGTAGAGCGCGGTGGAGTCGACACCACCGGACAGGATGCGGCCGGAGGCCGGGGCCGCCAGGTTGTAGGCGCGGCCCAGACGGGTGATCGAGTCCAGCAGCACGACCACGTCGTGGCCCAGCTCCACCAGGCGCTTGGCCCGCTCGATCGCCAGCTCCGCGACCGTGGTGTGGTCCTCGGCCGGACGGTCGAAGGTCGAGTGGATGACCTCGCCCTTCACCGACCGCTGCATGTCGGTGACCTCTTCCGGACGCTCGTCCACCAGGACGACCATCAGGTGGCACTCGGGGTTGTTGCGGGTGATCGCGTTGGCGATCGACTGGAGCACCATCGTCTTGCCGGCCTTGGGCGGGGAGACGATGAGGCCGCGCTGCCCCTTGCCGATCGGGGCCACCATGTCGATGATGCGGGTGGTCAGGATGTTCGGCTCGGTCTCCAGGCGCAGGCGCTCCTGCGGGTAGAGGGGGACGAGCTTGTTGAAGTCGGGCCGCTGCCGGGCCTGCTCCGGGTCCATGCCGTTGACCGTGTCGAGGCGGACCAGCGCGTTGAACTTCTCGCGGCGCTCACCGTCGCGGGGCTGGCGGACGGCGCCGGTGACCACGTCACCCTTGCGCAGGCCGTTGCGGCGGATCTGGGCCAGCGAGACGTAGACGTCGTTGGAGCCGGGCAGGTATCCGCTGGTCCTGACGAACGCGTAGTTGTCGAGGATGTCGAGGATTCCGGCGATCGGGATCAGGACGTCGTCGTCGCCGACCACGGGCTCGTTGCTGTCGAAACGGTCACGGCCACGGCGGTTGCGCTCGCGGAACCGGCCGCGACGGCCACGGCGGTCGTCGTCCTCGCCCACCCCGTGCTGGTCGTTGCGGTCCTGGGGACCGCGGTTCTGCGGGCCCCGGTCGGCACGCTCGCCACGGTCACCGCGCTCGGAGCGGTCGCCACGGTCGTTCAGGCGCTCGGAACGGTCGCCACGGTCGTTCAGGCGGTCGCCACGGTCGCCGCGGTCGTTCAGCCGCTCGGAACGGTCACCGCGGTCGTTCAGGCGCTCGGAACGGTCGCCACGGTCGTTCAGGCGGTCGCCACGATCACCGCGGTCGTTCAGCCGCTCGGAGCGGTTCTGGCCGGCGTCGGCGGCGCGCTGGTCGGCACGGTCACCGCGGTCGGCACGGTCACCGCGCTCGCGGGTCCGCTCGCCGCGCTCGCCGTTGCGTCCACGGCGCTCGCCGCGCTCGCGGCGGCTCTCGCGCTCGCCACGGCCCTCGGCCGGGACGGTGTCGATGGTCTGCTGCTCCACGACGGGCTCGGGCGCGACCACGGCGGCCACGGGCTCGGGGGCCACGGCCGGGGGCGCCTGCTCCACGACGGGCTCGGCGGCCACGGCGGGGCGGGAACGTTCCCTGCGGGTACGCGCCGGACGCTCGGTGACCGGGGCGGCCACGACGGCGGGAACGGCCGCGGCCGGGGTCTCCGGAACGGTGACGGGAGCCTGGGCGCTCTCGCTGGAGACGCCCTGCTTCTCCTGGATGGCCGCGATGAGCTGGCTCTTGCGCATCCGGCCCGTCCCGCTGATGCCGAGGCCCGAGGCCATGGCCTGCAGCTCGGGCAGCACCATGGCGGACAGGCCGGTGCCGGAGCGACGGCGCGGCTTGGCCGCGGGGCGGGTGGGGGTGTCACCGGCCGCCGGCGGCGTGCCGGTGACGTCGGAGAGGAGTTCGGTGGTGTCGCTCACTAATGGGTCCTTCCCAGGGGTCGGGCGTGGCCATGATCAGCCAATCGTCCCGGTGGTGCCATCGACCCGGTGGGACAGACCGGGTCGGGTTGCACGTCGCGATCCTCGACGGCCCATGGAGGGCCGCCGCCGCTGTCGGAGAAGGCGTATCCAGGCCGTCACCATCGAGAATCGCCGACGGTGGGACTTGGAGGACACCCCCCGGATCGCTAACCGGCAACCAGATGTCGAGGTAGATCGAACGCGCATGTCCCCGAAAACACCGCTTCTCGGTGCCCCAACCGAATGTGGAGCGTTCGGAGGCGGCGAATTTCGGGGAGGCCACTGCGGCGCTCACGCCTCACAGGTGAGACATGATGCAGCGATGTGTGGCTGACAAGCACGCACCCAACGCGGGGCACCTGGTGCGGCTATCAGCCTAACATCACCAGCGCACACAGCTATTCCCTGAAGGTCGAAGAGACGTCAGCGTGTCTCGGGAGAAACGACGCGGGCACCCCGGGTTTCGACATCCAGTGGCTGGATGTGCCAGTCATTACCCACTTCCGCCACCATCGAATCCTGCGTATTCGGCGTGGAAAACGCAAGAACCGTGGGACCCGCTCCCGAGACGACCGCCGCGACGCCGGCCTTCCGCAGCCGTCGTACCAGGTCGGCCGTGTCCGGCATCGCCGGGGCGCGGTATCCCTGATGGAGCCGGTCCTCGGTCGCGGCCAGCAGAAGGTCCGGTTCCGGCCGCGCGGTCAGCGCGGCGATCAGCAGCGCGGCCCGCCCGGCGTTCGCGGCGGCGTCGGCGTGCGGGACGTCCCCGGGCAGCAGCCCGCGGGCGACCTCGGTGGAGAGCCGGAACCGGGGGATCATGACGACCGGGCGGACGTCCGGGTGCGGGAGCAGCCGCACCAGGTGCGGCACGCCCGCGTCGTCCGTCCACGCGATGGTGAGCCCGCCCGCCAGGCACGGCGCCACGTTGTCCGGATGGCCCTCGATCGCGGTGGCCAGCGCGAGGACGCCGTCGTCGGTGAGATCGCCCTCTCCGGACGGGTCGCCGACCAGGACGCCGTCGACGGCCCCGGGATCACCGGCCGGGCCCTGCGGGCGGGAGGCGGTCGCCAGCGCGCGGGCGGCGAGGATCCCGGCGCAGATCGCCGCCGAGGAGGATCCCAGGCCGCGGGCGTGCGGGATGCGGTTGAGGCAGCGCAGCCGGATGCCGCGCGGCTGCGGGAAGCCCATCGCGTCGAAGGTGGCGCGCATCGTCGTGACGATGAGGTGCCCCTCCCCGTCGTCGAGCTCGCCCGCCCCCTCCCCCTCGACCTCGATGACGACGCTCCGGGAGCCGGTCCCGGCGGAGGGCTCGAACAGCTCGGCCTCGACCTCGTCGTGCAGGCCGAGGGCCAGTCCCAGCGTGTCGAAACCGGGACCGAGGTTGGCCGACGTCGCGGGAACCTGGACGATCACCCTGCCGGCGGTCATCGGTGTCCCGGGGCGCGGCCCCCCGGTGTGGCCATGGCGGACACGTCACCTCTCCTTCCTGCCCCGCTCGGCGGGGTGTCTGCTGCCGTACCCGGGTGTGCGCGCGGCGGCCGACGGCGCCGCGAGGTCACGCGGGGCCGTACGGGCCGTGCGGGCCGTGCGGGGGGCGGTGGACCCGGACGTGCCGGGGTCACTAGGCGAGTTCGAGGGCGGTGGCCGCGGCGTGGGCGTCGATCGGGATCGTCACCGGCGTCGGGGCGCCGGAGATGGCCCAGTCGGGGTCCTTGAGGCCGTTCCCGGTCACCGTGCACACGATGCGCTGCCCGGGCTCGACCAGCCCCTGCCCGTGCGCCTGGAGCAGGCCCGCCACGCTGGCGGCGGAGGCCAGCTCGACGAACACGCCCTCCTCCTGCGCCAGCAGCTTGTACGCGGCGGCGATCTGGCGGTCGGTGACGGCCTGGATGACGCCGCCGGACTCGTCCCTGGCGGCCTCGGCGAGGCTCCACGAGGCGGGGTTGCCGATGCGGATCGCGGTGGCGATCGTGTGCGGGTGGGTCACCGGCGCGCCGCCGACGATCGGCGCCGCGCCGCTGGCCTGGAAGCCGAACATGCGGGGCGTCCCGGTCGCGATGCCGTCCCCGGCGTACTCGGTGTAGCCCATCCAGTACGCCGAGATGTTGCCGGCGTTGCCGACCGGGATGCAGTGGATGTCGGGGGCGTCCCCGAGCGTGTCGACGATCTCGAAGGCGGCGGTCTTCTGCCCCTGCAGCCGGAACGGGTTCACCGAGTTGACCAGCGCGATCGGGTAGCTCTCCGAGAGCTTCCTGGTCATCTCCAGGCAGTCGTCGAAGGAGCCCTCGACCTGGAGCAGCTTCGCCCCGTGCACCAGCGCCTGGGCCAGCTTGCCCATCGCGATCTTGCCCCGGGGCACCAGCACGGCGCAGGTCAGGCCCGCACGGACCGCGTAGGCCGCGGCGGAGGCGCTGGTGTTGCCGGTGGAGGCGCAGATGACGGCCTTCGCGCCCTCCTCCACGGCCTTGCTGATGGCCATGGTCATGCCGCGGTCCTTGAAGCTGCCGGTCGGGTTGAGCCCCTCGACCTTCAGGTAGACCTCGCAGCCCGTCAGCGCCGACACCCGGTTGGCCGGGACGAGCGGGGTGCCGCCCTCCAGGAGCGTGACGACGGGCGTCGTCGTGGTGACCGGCAGCCGGTCACGGTACTCCTCGATGAGGCCACGCCACGCCCTGGTCATGATCACTCCTCCCGCGCCCGGCCGGTCCGGGCGCGCCACCTGCGGTGTTGAGAAGGGAGTCTACGGGCAACCCGCCCGGTTCCGGGATCCGTGGTCCACCAGATGGACAGGTCGCGCGTCCTGCCCACAGCAAGCACTCAGAATGGGCCGGTATGGTCTGCCGGGTTCGAAGGGCCTTGACGGGGGGCTCGACCGATCGTGAACACGGATCTCCGAACGGACGAGGGGTTGTCACATCATGAGGGGCGGGGCGGCCGATCTGCCGCCGATCCGGCACAACGACTACTCACCGCTGGTCCCTCCCGTACTGGGTGAATGGGATCCGGAACTCCCGGTCAGCGTGGTCGTCCCGGCCCGGGGCGGGCAGCACGGGCTCGACCTGGTCCTCGCCGCGCTGGCCGCGCAGACCTATCCGGATCACCTGATGGAGGTGATCGTGGTCGACGACGGCAGCGAACCGCCGCTGCGGCTGCCGGAGATCACCCCGCCGGACACCAGGATCGTGCGGGCCGGCCCGTCGGGGTGGGGCATCGCCCACGCGGTCAACACCGGCGCCGCCCTGGCACGGGGACGCGTCGTCCAGCGCCTGGACGCCGACATGGTCGTCTGCCGCGAGCACATCGAGGCGCTGGCCCGCTGGCACCACCTGACCGACCACGTGGTCGCCATCGGCGCGAAGAGGTTCGTCGAGGAACCCGTCCTGACGCCCGGGCAGGTGCACGAGGGCGTGCGCTCGGGCTCCCTGGGCTCGATCTTCGACCTGACGTCCGCGCTGCCCAGCTCCACCGAGCAGACGATCGCCCGCACCGACGGCCTGAGGACCAGCCGCAACCCCTACCACGTGTGCACCGGGCCGACGGTGTCGATGCGGCGGGAGATCTTCGAGGCCGTGGGCGGGCTGGACCCCGCGGTGCTGCGGGGCGAGGACACCGAGTTCGCCTACCGGCTGGCCGCGCACGGCGTGGTCTTCGTCCCCGACATGGCGGCCCAGGCCGTCCACCTGGGGCTTCCCGCCCAGCGCAGGGACCGGGACCGGGCGGTGCGGCTGGTGGCCCCCTACCTGGCCCACCGGGTGCCGCTCCGCCGCGACCTGCGCAAGGACCGGGGCCGGCACTGGCTGGTCCCGTACGTGGAGGTGGTGCTCGACGCGACCGGGCCCGCGGGGCCGATCCGCGAGGCTGTGGGCGCGGCGCTCGACGGGTCGCTCGGCGACGTGATCGTCACCCTGGTGGCGCCCTGGTCGCGCCTGGCCGGTGACGGCCGTCCGGTACTGGACGACCCCCTGTTCGACCTGCGGCTGCTGCGCGAGCACTTCGCGCACGACGAGCGGGTGCGGTTCGCCGACGAGGTCTCCCCCACCCCGGCCCCGATCCCGTTCCGCTACACCGGCCCGGTCGGGGTCCCGCTCGGACGGGACTCGCTGGAGCGCATGATCGCCCGCGTGCAGGAGGACCGGTGGGGCATGCTCGTCGTCGATCTCGGCGACGCGGGCACGGCGACGCTGGAGCGGACCGAGGCGCTGGGCCGGGCGAGGCTGCTCGGCGCGGAGGACGTGGCGGCGTCGGTCGAGGCCACCCACGGCGTGCTGCGGGGCGACCGGGCGGAGTTCTGGCCGGGCGTGAAGGCGTCCCGCGCACCGGCCGCCGACGGGGCCCAGGCCGTCACCGGGGCCGGGGCCGCCTCCGGGCGGGCCGCGGACACCGTCCCCGCCCGGCCCTCGTCCCCGGCGCGGTCCCGGGACCAGAACCGGGATCAGGAGCGGGGACGGTCCCGCGATCAGGTACGGGACCGGGACCCGGGGCAGAGGCAGGCTCCGGAGCGGTCCCGGCCCCAGGAGGAGCGCCGCTCCCTTCTCGGCAGGCTGCGCACCGCCCTGAAGAACTGAGGTCCCGCCGCCGGTACGGGAGCGCGCGGGCGAGACCGGACCCCGCGTCCACCGGGACAGGGCCGACGAAGATCAGCGGCGGCGGGTGATGGCCCGTCTGACCGAGGACAGCAGCCCGTACTGGACGACCTTCCTGGCCGCGGCCAGGTCCTTGCGCAGGGTGCCGACCTCGCGCCGCAGCTCGACCGTGTTCCTGCGCCAGCGGCCCGCCTCGTCGCGCCACTTGGCCACCTGGCCCCTGAGCCGCTCGGTCTCCCTGGTGAGGCGGGCCACCTCGGCCTCGGCCTCGATCCTGGCCCGGTGGGCACCCCGGCGACCGGTGACGGGACGGGCCTCGGACGCGAATCCGTAGCTCTCGCCGTCCACCCAGACCACGCCGAAGGTGTCCTCCACGGCGTCGTCGAGGTCCTCGCCCTCCTCGCGCACGATCGCGGCACGGGCGAAGGCGGCGGTCCGTTCCAGACGCGCCGTGACGATCATCGGCCCCGCCTCCCGGGTGGGGTCGGCTCCCTCGGCCAGCAGCACCGAGACCAGGCCGTACCCCTCGCCGGCGGCCAGGTCGAGCAGGCGCGCCAGGGTGTCCTCGCCGGGCACCCATCCGGCGGGCAGCCTGAACCGGAACGGGACCGCCCCGACGGCGGAACCGGTCACGGAACCGGTGACGGAGCCGGTCACGGAACCGGTCACGGAGTCGGTGACGGAACCGGCCTCGGGCGAGGAGTCGACGAGGCGGACCCTGGGCTCGTGGGCGTAGTGGCCGCGGATCAGCGCCAGGTCCAGGTCGGGGTCCCTCAGCGGCGCGCGACCCTCGGTGCCGACGCGTCCCCACGGCCCGGTCAGGGTCACCGCCACGTCGGGCACGGTGCCCGCGAGCACGGCGTCGACGGTGGCGCGGACCTCGTCGTAGCCGTACCGGTGGCCGTGCCCGGGACCGTGTCCGTGGTCCTGCCCGCCGTCCTGCCCGTCGCCGTGTCCGTCGCTCCGGCCCGGCCGGGCCGCGGGTTCGACGATCACCTCGACGTAGGGCACCTTCCACTGCCTGGCCGGGTGCGAGCGGAGCCAGCGGTAGGACGGGATGCGGTCGGCCACGAACGCGTGGCTGACCCGGTCGATCCGGGCCTTGTCGCGCATGCGCATGGTCGGGCCCAGGTGGAAGGCGCGCGAGCGCGGCTCGGGGACGAAGACGGCCCCCGCCTGGGCCAGCCGGTAGCCCAGCTCGGTGTCCTGGCCGAGGATCAGGTCGGTGTCCATCGGCCCGGCGGCGGCGAGCAGCGCGGCGTTGACGGAGGTGGCGCCGCCGACGTGCAGGCTGAAGGCGCGGTGCGGGTTGGCGGTGAGGCCGTCGGTGCGTTCGACGAGGTCGACCAGCCAGGCGTGCGGCTCGGCGGGCTCGAAGATCGCGGCGAGGTCGTCGGCCGCGGCCACCGTCTCGGGCGCGGGCAGCGCGGCCGGGGTGAAGCGCAGGTACCCGGTGACCACCAGGTACGGGGCCGCGTGGTGCCAGCGCATGTGCGCCTCGATCGATCCGCGGTCGAGGACCACGTCGGAGTCCAGCCAGTGGATCACGTCTCCGGTGGCGGCCGACAGCCCGGCGTTGCGGGCGTGGGCCCGGCCGGGGACGGGACAGACGATCAGGCGGGTCCCGGGCGGGCGGAGGGCCGGCAGGCGCAGCGGCGGCTCGCTGCCGTTGTCGACCACGACGACCTCGGTCAGGGCGGCCGGGTAGGTCTGCCCGGCCAGCCCGGCGAGTGCCAGATCGAGTTTCTCCTGGTCACCGTAGGCGGGGACGACCACGCTGACCCGCAGCGACGGCGTCCAGGCCCCCGAGTCGGGGGGTGTGAGGCCGCGGTAGTCGTTGCCGGCGATCCGTGCGGTCATGGCGTTTCCAGGATCAGGCTCGGGCGGAAGCCGCGCCACTGGTTCGACGCGACACGCAGGAAGTGGGCCAGGGGCAGCCGCCAGGTGTGCCGGGCCTCGATCTGGCGCCGCAGCACGTACCCGAGGCCGTGGGTGCGGTAGGCGCGCGCCCCGGCGGCGTGGGCGGCCTTGAGCAGACCGGCGTCGACCGCCCTGGGCAGCGGGGGGAAGCCTCCCAGGTCGGCGAAGTCGTCCCTGCGGATCAGGATCGTGCCGCCCGCGACGTGCTCGGACCAGACCTCACTGGTGTAGTCGGTACGGCGGATCGTGGCGTTCAGCGGCTCCAGGTAGAAGAACTCGGCGGCGGTGCCCACGATGTCCGCCCCGGTGTAGGACCGGGCGAGGAGCAGGTCGGCCAGGTGCTCGGGGCCGTACCAGTCGTCGTCGTCCCACTTGGCGAGGTGGTCGCCGCCCGCCCGGGAGGCGGCCAGGTTGAGCACCTCCCCGAACGGTGTCTCCTCGGCCGCCTCGACCACGGTGACGGGCAGGCCGCACTCGCCCACCGCCCGGCGTACCGGCTCGTGGTCGGCGGGGACGCCGTGCAGGCCCAGCACGACCTCGACCCCGACCCGGCGCTGCCGGGCGATCTGACCGAGCGCGAAGCCCAGCAGGTGCGGCCTCCGGCTGGCCATCACGACGCTGACCTCGGGCTCCGCCGTCGCCGTCCGGCCGCCTTTCGCGTACTCGCGCAGCCCGTGACGGCGCAGCCGCACGCTCTGCTCCTCCCTGCGCAGGGCGGTGACCGACCGGGCACCGGCACCGCCGCCCCCGCCGGGCGTCGCACCGGCACCGCCGCCCTCGCCGGGCGTCCAGGAGGCGAGCAGGCGGGCCAGGACGGGGTCCGTCCAGTCCGGGGAGGTCGCGGCGTGCAGTGGCACCCCCGCGGCGGCCAGCCCGATCACCGCGTCCACCGGCACCGGGGAGGAGGGCCACCGCACGACCAGCCCGCGCAGCGGGCGCAGGCGGGCCGCGCAGGCGGCGTCCGGCCGGTCCCCCACCGGCTCGCCCGCCGCCAGCCAGCCCCGGCCGTCCCAGGTCAGCTCGGCGGTCTCCCCGTCCGCCGGGCGCAGGAAACCCACCGGCGTCGCGGGGACGAGGGGAGCCGGGGCGGGAGCGAGCGAGGTGGACGGCGCGGGCACCAGCGAAGGATAGCGAGCCCGGAAGATCCCTTTTCACCGCACTTCATACCTGGCATGGACGGTCGCCGACGGTGACGCGTCCCGCCGCCCAGGTCGTTCCCCGAGTCTGTGCCTCACCTGTCACACGGGTCACAGGAACCTTCGAATTCCCATTTATCGACATATTTGCGCTCGCAAGGCGGATAGCCTCGCTTATCTCCCCCAACACGACCGGTAACACCAGGAAGAAGAGCGGCACGGAAGGCAGGCGCGGATGCCCACGCCCCGAAAACTGACGCTTCTGGCGGCGATCGTCGGCCCGCTGGTCCTGATCACGCTGGCAGTGCTCGCGATCACCGGGATCGTCTCGGTCACCGCGGCCCTCGTGCTCGGCGCCCTGGCGACGGTCCTGGCCGTCCAGCTGCTGATGATCCTCACGGTCCGCAGGCTGGACGGCAAGGCCCTGCGCATCGACGCCCGGGTCAAGCGCCACGAGGCCGAGACGGCCACCGTCAAGACGGTCGCCGAGCGGCTGGACCGGCGGCTGGACGAGATCACGGCGCTGATCGAGAAGCACGAGAACAGGCGGGACGAGGATCTGCAGGCGATCCTGGTCTCCCTCGGCGAGGACCGGCTGGCCTTCGCGCCGGGACGCCGTCAGATCGAGGAGACGGTCCGCGACCTGCTCTCGCACCCGGCCGGAACCACGCGCGGACAGGCCGAGCACGCCCCCGCCGTGCACGGACGGGCCGCGCACGGGCCGGTCCCGTCCCGGGAGGGGACGGGCCGGGTCCTGTCGGAGAGGGAAGCGTGACCGCGACCGGTCCGGCATCCCCGGACGCGCACGCCCCCGACCCCGGCGCCCCCGTCCCCGTCCCTGAGACCGCCCCCGAGGCCGTGCCGGCCGGACCGGCGGCGCCGCGGACCGGGCCCGCGGCCGTCCCCCGCGCCAGGGTCAGGCACAACGACCACGGATCGCTGGTCCCGCCCGAGGTGGGCGAGTGGGAGCCCTGGCTCAGGGTGAGCGTGGTGATCCCGGCCCACGACTGCCAGGAGTCCCTGGAGCGCACGCTCGCCGCCCTGGCCGCGCAGACCTATCCGGCGCACCTGATGGAGGTGGTCGTCGCCGACGACGGCAGCGACCCGCCGCTGCGCCCGCCCGCGCTCGCCCCGGCCGCGACCCGCGTGGTCCGGGTCCCCGACGGCCGCTGGGGACGGGGCTGGGCCCGCCAGACCGGTGCCGCCGCGGCCGCCGGGGACGTGCTGCACTGGGTCGACTCCGACGTGGTCCTGGACCGGGAGCACGTGGAGGCGCACATGCGCTGGCACCACGTCGTCCCCTACGCCGTCGTGATGGGCGACGTCCGCTTCACCCCGGAGGGGACCGGCCCGTGTGCGGGGGAGGTCTTCGAGGCCGTGGCCGCGGGGGACGCGGAGAAGCTGTTCGACGAGTCGGCGCCGCACGCGTGGCGGGCGGGCGTCCTGGAGGAGACCCGCCTCCTGCGGGACGCGGGCGCCGGGGCGTACCGGCTCCACTCGGGGGCCAGCACCTCGGTCCCGGCGGCGCTGCTGCGCTCGGTGGGCGGGGTGAACACCACGCTGAACATGGGCGAGGACACCGACCTGGGCTTCCGCCTCGCCCAGGCGGGCGCGGTGTTCGTCCCCGACCCCCGGGCCCGGGCCTGGCACCTGGGCCCGTCCACGGTCATGGTCAGGGAGAAGGAGGTGCACCGGCACAACTGGTCGGTGCTGCCCGACCTCGTCCCGGACCTTCGCTGGCTGCGCACCCACCCGCGCAGGAACTGGCTGGTGCCGTACGTGCACGTGATCGTCGACGCGCGCGGCGCCGGTTACGAGGACGTGCGGGGATGCGTGGACGCCGCGCTCGCGGGCACCCTGGTCGACGTCGCCGTCACCGTGGTGGGCCCCTGGACGGAGCTCCCGGCCGGGCGCCGCCCCTCCCTGGACGAGCCGCTGCTCGACCTGCGGCTGGTGCACAACCTGTACGCCCACGAGCCGCGCGTCTCCTTCACCGAACGGGTGCCCGCGAGCTCGGCGCCCGCGCCGTTCCGGCTCCTGCTCCCCGCGGGGTGGGCGCTCGGTCCCGGCAGCCTGGCCGAGCTGGTCGCCCTCGCCGAGCGCGAGGGGTACGGCCTGCTGAGCGCGGTCCTCGACGAGAGCGCCGCCGGGGTCGGCGCGGCCAGGCTGGAGCGCACCGCCGCCTTCGCCAGGGCGGCCCTGGTGGCCGACGACGGGGTCCCGGCCCCGGCCCCGGACGCCGGGGAGACCGCCGACGGCACGGGCGCGGACCTCGACGGCCTCGTCCACGAGCTGTTCGGGTCGTTCTGGGTGGGTGCCGCCGAGTTCGGCGTGACGACCGTCGCGGAGGCCGAACCCGTCACCGGCGACACCGCGAGGTGGCGGGCCGACGCGGCCCGCTGGAAGCGTGAGGCGCGGCGCCTGGAGGGCGAGCTGCGGGACCTGCGCGCCGAGGCCGACCGGCTGCGGGACGAGGCCGGGCGCCTGCGGGACGAGCGGCGGCGCGGCCCGCTGGGGAAGATCCTCTCGACGGCCGCGCGCCGGGGTGGGACCGGCTGATGTCACTCCTGACCGATCTCGTCCGCGCCGCCCGGGAGCGCGCCGGCAAGGGACGCGTCCTGGTCTACCACGCGGGCTTCGAGACGCCGGGCGAGCTGGAGGCGTACGGGGCGATGGACCTCGACGGCGACACCGGCGGCCTGCCCGGCGCCGAGGAGAGCGCCGCGGAGGTCCTGGTGCTCGCCCGGACGGCGACCGACGTCCGCAGGGCCGCGAGTCTGCAGGCGCTGCTGCCCCTGGCCGCCCGGGTCGTCGTCGCCGTACGGGAGACGCCGCACTGGTACACCGCGCCGGTGCTCTCCCCCACCCCGGCCCATCGCTGGCGCGCGCTCGTCGAGCTCCGCGTCCACCGGCCGGCGAAACCGTCCTGGGTGGTCGAGGCCACGTTCTCCAAGCCCGTCCCGGCCGGTCGCACGCTCGCCGCGACCGCCAGGGCGTTCGCCGGGCACCGGCTGGACGCGACGGCCGCGCCCGTCGCCGCGCTGGCCGGTCCCGGGGCGGCCCACTGGCGTCCCGGCGACCCGAACGCGGCCCCCGCCCCCCTGCCCGGGCCGGTACCGGACAGGTTCGGCGCCCGCGGGGCCGACGTGGTGGTGCGCGCGGTCGGGCGGGAGCCCGTGGACTGGGACGGCGAGGAGACCCCGGACGACCGCCCCGAGGCCGCGCTGATGACCTGGGAGCGGCTCGGCCGGCCCGGCGGAGGCGCGATCGCCCGGAGCGGGCTCGGCGACCTGTCCGAGCCCCGGACGATCCCGCCGGTCGACGACCGCTCGGTCAACCCGATGGGCTTCGTCACCGTGCCCTCCCTGGGGATGGCCGACCTGTCGGTCCGCTCCGGCCGCTGGACGATCGTCTGCGAGGGCCGCGAGCTGACCGTCTTCGACGCCTCCGGCCGCGTCACCGACGTGGACGTCGACCGGATCCGGCAGGTCCGGGGCGTACGGGTGGACTGGCGGCGCGCCCACACCGGGCCGGTGGCCGCGCTGCGGGTCGTCACCGGCCTGGCGGCGGCCGGGGTGCCGCTGGTCTGCGAGACCGTGCCGCGCTGGGCGGGCGCCCTGGGGGACGAGCTGACCAGGCTGATCACCTCGGCCGGGGAGCCGGGCCTCAAGGACGACCTGGAGCGCGAGGAGCACAGCGTCCGGCTGCGCCGACAGGCGCTGCGCGTGCACGGCGTCCGGGCCCGCTGGGAACAGCTCGGGGCCCCGGCCCGGCCCCCGGCCACGGTCTCGGTGCTGCTGGCCACCCGCCGCCCGGACATGGTGCCCTTCGCCCTGGAGCAGCTCGCCAGGCAGCGCGGCGCCACGTTCGAGGTGATCCTGGCCCTGCACGGCGTCTCCGCGTCGCACCCCGGCGTGGCCGGGGCGCTGGCCTCCTTCGAGCGTCCGGTGACCGTGTTCGAGCCGGACGCGGGCACCGTGTTCGGGACCGTGCTGAACCAGGCCGCGGCCAGGGCGTCGGGGTCGTTCCTGCTGAAGATGGACGACGACGACTGGTACGGGCCCGACTTCGTCTCCGACCTGCTGCTGGCCCACTCCTATTCGGGTGCCCAGGTCGTGGGCATGGTCCCGGAGTTCGTCCACCTCGCCTCGATCGGGGTGACCGTCCACCGTGAGCAGGTCACCGAGCAGATCACCAACTTCATCGCCGGAGGGACCATCTTCTCCGAACGTTCCGCCTTCGAGGCCGTGGGCGGTTTCCGTCCCATGCCCGGGACGATCGACGCCCAGTTCCAGCACGCCGTGCAGGCCGCGGGCGGGCAGATCTACCGCACCCAGGGCCTGGGCTACATCCTGCGGCGCGGCAACGTCGCGAACCACACCTGGCGCGAGCCGATCGGCACGTTCCTGCGGCGCAACAAGCGCCAGTGGCGGGGCTTCCGGCCCAGCGCGCTGATGGAGCTCCCCGCGGAGGCGCCATGAGCGCGCCACGACCGCCCGGCGCCGCGGACGCGCCGCGGGATCCGGACCTCGCGGGTACGCCGCGAGCTCCGCGGGCCCCGCGGGCTCCGGAGGCCGCGGACGCGCCGCGGATCCCGGGCAACGACTACGGGGTGCTCCGCCCGGCCGATCCGGGTGCCTGGGAGCCCCGCCTGCCGGTGAGCGTGGTCATCCCGGCCCGGGGACGGCAGGACAGGCTGGACCTCACGCTGGCCGCGCTCGCCGCCCAGACCTACCCGTCGCACCTCCTCGAGGTGATCGTCGTGGACGACGGCAGCACGCCCCCGCTGCGGCTGCCCGAGATCGCCCCCGAGCGGACCCGGATCGTCGGCACCGCGCCCGGCCGCCGGGGCATCGCCTGGGCCGTGGAGACCGGCACGGCCGTCGCCGACGGCGCGGTGATCCACCGGATGGACGCCGACATCGTCGCCTACCGCGAGCACGTCGAGACGCACCTGCGCTGGCACCACCTGACGGACTACCTGGTGGTGACGGGCACCCTGCGCTTCACCGCCGTGGACGGGGCCCCGCCCACCCCGGCCCAGGTGCGGACCGCCGTCGCCGGGGACCGTGCAGGGACCCTGTTCGAGGAGGACCCCGACCACGGGCACGACTGGATCGGCGAGCTCGTCGAGGCGCACCGGGGCTTCCGCGACGCGCCCGGCTCGCTGCTGCACCGCGTCCACGTGGGCGCGACGGTCTCGCTGCCCGCCGCCCTGCTGCGCGAGGTGGGCGGGCTGGACACCTCGCTGGTCCTCGGCGAGGACACCGAGCTGGGGTACCGGCTGACCCAGGCGGGCGCGGTGTTCGTCCCGGAGGAGCGGGCGCTGAGCTGGCACCTGGGCACGACGACGGCCATGCGCAGGCCCGCCGAGGTCAGGCGGCACAACGAGCCGTTCATCGCCGACCGGATCCCCTACCGGCGCACCCTGCGCACCGACTCCGGACGGCAGTGGCTGGTCCCCTACGTCGACGTCGTGGTGGATGCCGGGGGCGGGGCCCGCTTCGAGGACGTCCGGGCGAGCGTGGACGGGACGCTGGCCAGCACCCTGCCCGACGTGCGCGTCACGGTGACCGGCCCGTGGGAGTCGCTGGAGGGCGAACGCCCCGCGCCGCTGGACGACCCCCTGCTCGACCTGCGGCTGCTGCACGGCCAGTACGCCCACGACGGCCGCGTCCGCTTCCTGGGACGGGTCCCCGTCACCTCGGCGCCCGCGCCGTTCCGCTTCGTCTGCCCGGCCGGGTGGGTCCCGGGGGCCGAGTCGCTGGACATGCTGATCGAGCGGGCCGAGAAGGGCGGCGAGGGCCTGCTGCTGGTGGCGCTGGACGAGGACGAGACGGGCGTCCTGGCCGCCCGGCTGGAGCGGACCGCCGCCGTCTCCCGGGCACTGCGGGTGGCGCGCGAGGACGAGCCGATCGACGACGTGATCGCCGAGCTGTACGGGGTGACCTGGCTGGACGCCGAGTCCTGGCGGCTGCTCCCGGCGGCGCGCGCGTACCCCTCCTGGACCACGAACCGCAACCGGGAGGCGGCGCGCTGGCGGGCGACGGCCGAGACCCGGGCGCGGGAGGCCGAGCGCGCCCGGCGGCAGGCCGCCGCCCTCAAGGCCGAGGTCAAGCGGCTCCGGGCCGACGCCGCCAAGGGACGGCGCGACGCCGACCGGTGGAAGGAGAAGGCCGAGCAGCGCCGTCTGGAGGCGGTCGCCCTGCACCGGGCCCGGCAGCGTTCCCTGCTGGGCCGCGCCGCCCGCCGCCTGCGGGGGCTCGCGGGGGGCTCACGATGAGGTCCGGGCCCGCGGCGGGGACGGGGTCGCCCTCGCCCGGCCCGGCTCAGGCCCCGGGAACGGGAGCGTCCTCGACCAGGCCGGTGCGGCCTCCGGGAACGGGAACGTCCCGCCCGAGGTGTCGGCCGGGGACGGAAGCGTCCTCGCTCAGCCCGGCGCGGCCGCCGGGTCCTCCGCCGCAGGCAGGGGGCGGTGGCGGGCGCCGACGGCGTCCTTGAGGGTCTTCACCACCGTGCCCCGGGACCTGCGCTCCTTGAGCCAGCCGAGGAAGTCGTTCATGCGCTTGGGAGTGACCGAGTAGAGCCCGCAGTCGTCGCAGACCCGGTGGAACACCAGGGGCACCAGGCCGCCGGTCTTCTCGGCGTTGAGGATCTGCTGCCTCATGTGCCGCAGCAGGGTGTCCTCGCGGATCGAGCCCGGCGTGCGGATGTCGTAGCGGTCCCTGGGGCGGAGGGTCTCGGCACCGGGGCAGGCGGGGCAGGCCCACTCCTTGAGCCCGCCGACCCCGCGGGCCGCGTCGTAACCGCACCGCCGGGCCACCGCCTTGGCGTCGGAGTCGACCGAGCCGAACGGGTAGGCGAGGGTGACGGGACGGTACCCCCAGGAGACGAGCCTCCTGCGGTCGTCGCAGATCTGCGTCTGCTGCTCGCTCCGGGTCAGTTCGGTGAGGCGGACGTGGGTGAGGGTGTGCCCGCCGATCTCGTGGCCCTTCTTCGCGATCCGGGCGAGCCCGCGCCGGGTCAGCTTCTCCTCGCCGCCGACGGTGTCGGTGTTGACGTAGAACGTCCCCCGCATCCCGTGTCTCTCCAGCATGCCGGCCACGGCCGGGTGGGTGGAGTCACCGTCGTCGAAGGTCAGCGAGACGACCGTCCTGACCTTCGGAGGCTTGCCGGTCCCCGCCAGGGCGGCCGGTGCGGCCGCCGTCACCAGGATCGGTACCGCGAGGAACGCCACCATCCGACGAACGACCTTCACGGCGGGTCCCCTTCCCGGAACTGCTGACACCGACAAAGGCAACATATCGCCCATCGGGGGCCGCGAGATCATCCGTTACCGAACGCCCAGGAACCATGCCGACCCGGCATGACGAGCGCCCCGGGCCGCGAACGGTCCGCTCCACCGGACCGGCCAGGCCCCGGCCAGGACCCGGGCAGGGCCCGGCCCGGGATCCGGACGGGACCCGGGCGGGCCTGGACAGGACCCGGGCGGGCGGACGCGGACGGGACACGGGCGGGCGGACGCGGACGGGACACGGGCGGGCGGCCTCGGACAGGACCCGGACGGGCGGACGCGGACGGCCGGGACCGGAGACCCCGGCCGTCAGGGGACGACGACCGTCGCTAGGACGCGTCCTCGCCCTCGACGCGCATGACGCTCACCACGTTGCGGACGATCTCCAGCTCGCGCAGGGCCTCGATGGTGGCCGAGAGCGCGGCGTCGCTGGCCCGGTGGGTGACCAGGACGAGCTGGGCGTCGTCGCCGTGACCCTGCTGGCGGACGGTCTGGATGGAGACGTCCTGCTTGGCGAACATGTCGGCGACCCGGGCGAGCACGCCGGGCCGGTCGGCCACGTCCAGCGAGACGTGGTAGCGCGTGACGGTCTCGCCCATCGGGTGCACGACCAGGTCGGCGTAGGTGGACTCCTCCGGGCCCCGGGTGCGCGCCAGCACGTTGCGGGCCACCGCCACGATGTCGCCCAGCACGGCGCTGGCGGTCGGCGCGCCGCCCGCACCGGCGCCGTAGAACATGAGCCGTCCCGCCGAGCGAGCCTCGACGAACACCGCGTTGTAGGCCTCGCGGACCCCGGCCAGCGGGTGCGTCCGGGGGATCATGGCCGGATGCACCCGTACGCCGAAGGAGCGGCCGTCGTCGGAGCGGGCGCAGATCGCCAGCAGCTTGATCACGTAGCCCATCGCCTTGGCGCTGGCCACGTCCGCCGCGGTGATCTCGGTGATGCCCTCGCGATGCACGTCGGCGGCGGTGACCCGGCTGTGGAACGCGATCCCGGCGAGGATCGCGGCCTTGGCCGCGGCGTCGAAGCCCTCCACGTCCGCCGTGGGGTCGGCCTCGGCGTAGCCCAGCGCCTGCGCCTCGCCCAGCGCGTCGGAGAACGATGCCCCGCTGGAGTCCATCTGGTCGAGGATGTAGTTGGTGGTGCCGTTGACGATGCCGAGCACCCGGTGCACGTGGTCCCCGGCGAGCGACTCGCGCAGCGGCCGGATCAGCGGGATCGCGCCCGCGACGGCCGCCTCGAAGTACAGGTCGGCGCCCCCCGCCCTGGCCGCGGCGTGCACGGTCGCGCCGTCCTCGGCGAGCAGGGCCTTGTTGGCCGTGACGACCGACTTGCCGGCGTTCAGCGCGCTCAGGATGAGCGACCTGGCGGGCTCGATGCCGCCGATCACCTCGATGACGATGTCGATGTCGTCGCGGGTGACCAGCGCCTCGGCGTCGGTGGTGAGCAGGGCGGGGTCCACCTCGGCGTCCCGCCTGCGGCCCAGGCGCCGCACCGCGACACCGGCCAGCTCCAGCGGGGCGCCGACGCGGGCGGCGAGGTCGTCGGCCTGCTCGTGCAGCAGCCTGACCACCTGGGAGCCGACGACGCCGCATCCCAGAAGCGCGACTTTCAGTGCCATGAGGTCACACGCCCCTCTCGTTCGCACGGCGGACGGGGCCGTCGGCCACCGGGGCCGCCCCCGCCGCTCCAGGTCGTTTCACAGTTGTCCTCTCAGCAGGTCGTCCTCGGTCTCCCGGCGGACGATCACGCGGGACACCCCGTCCTTGACCGCGACCACGGCGGGCTTGGGGAGGTAGTTGTAGTTGTTGGCCAGCGAGCGGCAGTACGCGCCGGTGCCGGCCACGGCGATCAGGTCGCCGGTGGCCAGGTCGGCCGGGAACCACAGGTCGCGCACGATCATGTCGCCGCTCTCGCAGTGCTTGCCGACCAGGCGGGAGAGCATCGGCCCGGCGGCGCTCTCCCGGGAGGCCAGGCGCGCGGTGTACTCGGCCCCGTACAGGGCGGTGCGGATGTTGTCGCTCATGCCGCCGTCGACGCTGACGTAGGTGCGCAGGCCCTCGACGTCCTTGATCGTGCCGACCTCGTAGAGCGTCACCCCGGCGAGCCCGGCGATGCCCCGGCCCGGCTCGACGGTGAGCCTGGGCACCGGCAGGCCGGCGGAGGCCGCCACCTTGGCGACGATCTCCCTCAGGCTGTCGGCGATCTCCTTGACGTCGGGCGCGACGTCGCCCTCGACGTACGGGATGCCGTACCCGCCGCCGAGGTCGAGCTCGGGCAGCACGACGTCGTGCTCGTCCTTGATCTGCACCAGCAGGGTGGCCAGGCGGCGCGCGGCCACCTCGAACCCCGCGGTGTCGGTGATCTGCGAGCCGATGTGCGAGTGCAGGCCGACCAGCTCCAGCTGGGGCAGGGCGAGGATCCGCCTGGCCGCCTCGGCCGCCGCGCCGCCGCTCAGCGAGAAGCCGAACTTCTGGTCGTCGTGGGCGGTCGCGATGAACTCGTGGGTGTGGGCCTCGACGCCCACGGTGACCCGGATCATCACCTTGGGACGCGTGCCGTGCTTCTCGGCCAGGAAGCCCAGGCGGGCGATCTCCTCGAAGGAGTCGGCCACGATGTGCCCGACGCCCGCCTCGACGGCCCGCTCCAGCTCGGCGAGCGACTTGTTGTTGCCGTGCAGGGTGATCCGTTCGGCCGGGAACCCGACGCTGAGCGCGACGGCGAGCTCCCCGGAGCTGCACACGTCGAGGCCGAGGCCCTCCTGCATGATCCAGCGGGCCACCTCGCGGCACAGGAACGCCTTGCCCGCGTAGTGGACGTCTCCTCCGGAGAACGCCTCGGCGTAGTCGCGGCAGCGGGAGCGAAAATCCTCCTCGTCCACCACGTAGAGCGGGCTGCCGTGCTCGGCGACCAGGTCCCTGACGTCCGCGCCGCCGATCGTGACCGCGCCGTCGGCGCGGCCGGACGTTCGCGGCCAGATGGCGGGATCGAGGGTGTTCAGGTCGGCGGGTGCGTGCGGAGGGCGCTCCTCGGGCAGCACTTCGGCATGCCGGTCACCGGCGGGATGGGCGAATCGACTCACCCGATCGAGGCTATCGGACCCGGTGATCCCCCTGAGACGATTGCCCACCCATCGAGACGGGATCGCCCATCACGACGCGAACTTTTTACGTTATTTGCCGATTTGGCGACATATTTTCGCGTCGGGATTCGCTCGGAGGGCTCAGGAGACCCGGTCGGCCGGGGCTCCCCAGGTGTTGCAGGCGGCCACGCTGCCCTCCTGTTGGCCGCGCCGCATCCACTCGGCACCACTGGCGCCCGAGCCGTGCGAGCGCCGGTGATCCGCCTGTACGTCCTCGTCGGCGCCGTCCTGGGGCCCGGCCAGGACGCGCAGGCGCTCCAGCCGTCGCGGGGCTACCTGTCGCAGCGTCGCCGCGGCCAGGCAGTCCGCCTGGAGCTCCAGGCGTCGCGACCATGCCTCGTCGAACGCCTCGGAGCCGCGCCGGTCGGCCAGCCCGGTGACCTCCTGGACGTGGTGGGCGTACTCGTGCGCGAGCGTGAACATCATCGGGAAGACCTCGTCGTCCTCGATCAGCACGTTGACGACCCGGGAGTCCGGGCAGTAGATCCCGGCCCAGTCGTCGTCGCGGTTCCCGCACGCGGCCCGGGACGCGGAGGTGACCAGCCGCACCTGCTCGGGCGGCTCGTACTCCATCCCGGCCGCCTCCAGGGTGGCCGTCCACATCCGGTCCAGGCAGCGGCCGAAGGCACGGAGCGACGCCCTGGCGTCGGCGTCCAGGTCCGTCGGGAGCGTGGCGCAGCGGGCGTCGATCGGCTCGGCCCGCTCGTGCAGGCCGTGCGTCGCCGCCTGCGAACGGGGCGAGCCGGGCGCGGTGCCGATCAGCTCCCGCAGTTCGTCGCCGAAGGACGCGAGCCCGCCGAGGACGACGGCGAAGGCCAGCAGGACCGGCAGCGTCCTGCGGAGCGCCCGCCGGGCCGTCCGCCCGGTCCCGGGCGGGGGCACGGAACCGGACGGGGGTACGAACCCGGCCGTCCCGCCGGGATACGGCCGGTGGGCCTCCCAGCCCTCGGACCGAGGGCCCTCCCGGTCCCCGGAGCCGTCCATCGCGCCCCTTCCGCTCTTTCCGCTGTTCTCATGTCGATCAGGAGGATTCATTACATCCTGCCGGGGGCCGCCTCGCCAACGGCCGCCAGCGCCTCGGCCAGCACGTCCCGGACCGCGCGGGCCAGCCGCACCCGGGCGGCGTGCAGCGGCGAGGGCTCCTCGTCGCCCACCGGGAGCGCTCCGGCCCCCTCGAACGCGTCGTGGTAGGCCAGGGCCAGCCGGAGGGCGTAGGCGGCCCACCCGGGGTCCCGGCTCGCCCTCCTGCCGTGCGCCTCGGCCAGCACCCTGAGCACGGCCCGGTCCAGGCGGTCGTCGAGCAGTTCCGGCGCGAAGCGCCCGCCCACGCCCAGCTCCGCCGCCCAGCGCTGCACGGCGACCGCCCGCACGTGCGCGTACCTGACCGCGAATCCGGGATTGGCCCACGTCCGGGGCAGGTCCTCCCACGGGGAGCTGCCGGTGACCGCGGGGGCTCCGGCCCGGGCGGGGCCGATCCCGGTGACCAGCTCGCCCGGCACGGCCACCACGATCTCCAGGAACCCTCCCGGGCGCACCCGCACGTCCGAGACGCCGTCCAGCGCGCGCAGCCGCCCGGCCGTCGCCTCCGGATCCCCGCCGGGGCCCGCGACGGGCGGGCAGAGGTAGACCGCCTCCCGGGCCCACGTGCCCCGGGGGATCGGCGGCCGGCCGAGAAGCTCGTCGAGCCGGGCGGGCGTCATCCCGGCAGCCTAACCCCGGGCCCGGCGCCGCCCGCCCCGTCCGTGCCGGGTGGACGTCAGACCAGGGCGTGCGGCTCGGCCGGGCCGTAGTCGACGAGCTGCGCCGAGCCCAGCAGCCACCGGTCGCGGTCGCGAAGGCAGACGTAGCCGAAGCGGTCGGCGGAGAAGACCTTGACCCCGTCCGCGCGGCACTGGCGCATCAGCACCTCGGCCCAGCCGTCGGAGACGTCGGCGAACCCGATGCCGCGCAGCACCGTGCGGCGGGCCAGCAGGGTCGCCCCGGCCACGTCGGGCAGGTAGGAGTACTCGGCCGAGGGCTGGCGCAGCACGGTCGCGGCGACGTCGCGCAGGTGGGCGTAGTAGGCCGCCTTGCCGACGATGTCGGCGGTGGTGAACAGGAAGGCCCTGCTCAGGTCGGCCAGGTAGTGCTCGCCGTACCGGTCGCGGGCGTCCATGACGGCCACCAGGTCGCCCTGGCACAGGTCCAGCGCCCGGTCCAGCATGCCGCCCACGGTCAGGCCGGAGTCGGTACGGCGGACCGTGACGTCCACCCCGTCCGGCATGGCCTCGCGGGCCCGCCCGGGGGCGTCCGGGGCGTCCGAGAGCAGCACGAGCTGCACGACGCCCTTCTGCGGCGCGACCTGGGCCAGGGTGTGGTCGAGGTCGCCCCGGTCGATCATGATCACCGAGATGTTCAGGGTGGCCCGGCCGCTGGGCAGCCCGATCGCGTCCAGCAGGTCGTCGACCTTCTCGGTCATCGTCCCCGAGGCGTACGCCTGGCGCAGCGCCACGTGCGCGCGGACCGGGTCGGGCTCGGTGCCGATGGGCGTCCCGCAGGCGGCCAGCTCGGCCATCCGCCAGGGCTCGGTGCCCGGGGGGCAGTCCACCGCGACCGGCCAGCGGTAGGAGGTGAGCACGTCGGGGTAGGACAGGTGCCCCGGGAGCAGCTCCTCCAGGGACAGCACCCGCCCGAACCGGTCCCCGGCCAGCGGCAGCGGGTTGTGCACCCGGGGCTGGACGGCGAACGGCAGGATGCCCAGCGAGGGCGCCCGGCGGCCGGGCTCGGGCTCGCGGGTCGCCAGCGCGGCGCCCCAGGACTTCACCGACGCCGGCAGCGCGGTCACCACGTGCTCGAACAGTCCGGCCGCGGGGGCGAGGGCGTCCACCTCTCCCCCGGTGTGCCAGAAGACCGTGCGGATGCCCCGTTGCGCGCACCAGGACAGCAGCGCGCGCAGTCCCTGCCCCGGCCGTCGCAGCTCCTCGGCCCACGGGCCCTCGGTCACCGACTCCACCAGCAGCAGGTGCGGGACCTCCGAGGCCAGCACCCGGGCGAAGTCGCGCGGCGTGAAGCCGGTGGTCTGACGCCACTCGTAGCGCAGCAGCGCCTCGCCGTGCGGTTCGGCGATCACGGCCGCGGTCAGGTGCGGGCGGGTGTTCGGCCCGGTCGGGACGCGGAACGGCTTGAGCTTCACCGACCTGCCGCCGACGGTCCTGACCGAGCTGGTGGCCTGGAAGGACGCGCCGGGGGCGGCGGGCTTGTCGGCGGGCTTGCGCGGGACGGGCTGGCGCTTGGGGGCGGTCGGGCGCTTGGCCGGCTTGGCCGCGCCGCGCAGGCCCCGGGCCAGCCGTACCGGGTTGCTCTTCCCGGTCTTGATCGCGTCGCCGAGCCTGGACCAGCGGGCCACCTGCACCGACGACAGCTTCCACTTGGCCACCTCGGCCTGGTAGCGCTGCTCGGCGAGATCCTTCCTGAGCTTCTCCTCGGCCGCGTTCGCGGCCTCCAGCCGTTCCTCGGTCTCGCTCAGCCGCTCCCGCAGCGCCCGCAGCTCCTCGGCCGCACGCTCCGCCTCGGCGACCCTGGCCTGCGCCGCGTCCAGCAGCCGGGCCAGCTCGGAGGCCCGCTCCGCGTGACCCACCGCCTCGCGTAACGCCTGTCGTGTGCTTTCGAGTTGGTCGCCCGCCACGCCGTCCTCCGTTTTCTCAGCCGGCCGAAAGGATACCCTTTGGTCAATCGCGACATAGAGGAGTCAGCACGGTGCAGTGGCCGACGTTCAATGTGAGGCCGTACGTCTGCGGCGGCATCGGACACCTCGACGAGGCCGTCCTGGAGACGCTGCGCGGGGCCGGGCCGCGGGTCAGGCCCGCCCTCCAGGAGCCGGGCGCGGCCCTGTTCAGCTCCTCGCCGCTGCCGCCCTACCGGCGCGACGAGCGCACCTGGGCCTTCGCCTGGGGCGAGCGCACCCCCGAGGGCACGGCTCCCTGGATCACCGTGGCGGAGACCTACGAGACGCCCGGCCTGATCGGCGACGGCGAGCGGGTCGTCCTGCACGCCGGTGGCCTGGGCCTGGTGGACGTCTACCACCTGGAGCGCGACGGGGCGGTCTACTTCTCCTCGCTGCTGGAACCGCTGCTCGCCCTCGCGCGCGGCCCGCACGAGGTGAACTGGGAGGCCTGGGCCTCGATCATCCGGCTGACCTTCCCGCTGCGCGACGACACCCCGTACGCCGGGGTGCGGCGGCTGGCCGGGTCCGGCGCGCTGGTCTGGGACCGGGCGGGCGGCCGGATCTCGGCCGAGCGGATGCTGCCCCGCTGGCTGCGCGAGGAGCCCTACGAGGCCGGGCGGACGGCCGGGGAGATCCTGGAGATCCTGCACGAGGTCTACAAGGAGTTCGACGGGCGCCCGCTGCTGGTGCCGGTCAGCGGCGGTTACGACTCGCGGCTGCTCTGCTCGGTCGCGGTGGCGCGCGGGGCCGACGTGGAGTCGTGGACGACCAGTCCCGACGACGGCACCGACACCGACATCGTCTTCGCCAGGGCGATCACCCGCGAGCTGGGCGTGCGGCACCGGGTGATCCCCCAGGACGCCGCCGCCTACCCCGACGACGCGCTGGCCGCGGCGCGGCGGCTGGAGTTCCTCACCCCGCACCACGCCTGGTACACCCCGTTCGCCCGCGAGGTGCACGGGTCGGGCCGGACCCTGGTCGACGGGCTGGCCGGAGGGCCGCTGCTGAAGAACTTCATGGTCAGCGGGGCCGCGCTGGAGGCCACCACGCAGGCCGAGCGCAAGGCCGCGCTGCTCGGCTCGCTGGCGCTGGGACCGGCCTCGGTGCCGTTCCTGTCCGAGCAGGCCGGGTCCTGGATCGCCGACGCGGTCGAGCGGGCCTTCACGGAGTCGACCGGCATGCTCAACGGTCACCGGGCCGAGCTGCCGCTGTCGGTCCTGCACACCCGGACCGCGCGGGGCATCGCCCGCTCCCCGGTCAACCTGGTCGGCCCCGAGGCGTCGTTCGCGGCGCCGTTCCTGCACCCGGAGTTCTTCGACGCCGCGCTCTCGGTCGGCGTGCACCGCAAGGCCGCCGGGCGCTTCTACCGCGAGCTGCTGCACGCGGCCGACCCCCGGGTGGCCGCGCTGCCCTCCACCAACGTGGTCAAGCAGCCGCTGCAGCGGGTCCCGCTGCGCTCGGCCGCCGCGCCCGCCCGGCAGTACGGCCACCGGATGCTCGGCCTCGTCGCCGAGACGGTGCCCTCGTTGTTGTCGGAGCACCTGCTCGCCGCCCTCGCCGAGGGCCCGGACGCGCTGGCCCGCTTCCACGGCTGGAACGACCGCTTCTGGGTGCGGAGCCTGGTGCTGTTCGGCGCCTGGATCGGCGACCACCGCGACCACCTGGACGATCTCTCCCCGCCCTGGGCCTGAGCCTCCCGTGATCGGGCGCCCCCGGGCGTCGGCCCAGGTGGGCGCCGTGCGGCGTGTCGTGTTTCCGGCAGGAGAACACTGAGCGACGCGGCGATTACGCGGCCCCGGCACGGCCTCCGGGAGGATTCCGCGCAACAGGGCCGATCGACCATGCCAAGAGGGCTTCCGGACGTTCGGTCGGCTGGTAGTGTTCGGCCCAGAAAGCGCCAGAACGGATGGACCAGAATCACAAATTCGGTCTGTCCAAGGGCACGGAGCTCGTGGGGATGACGGCTCCCGCCGGCGCGGTCACCAAACATCATCAGCCGGAGCATCCGGTGACTTCGTCCTGCCTCCATCACCGTGAGCGAGAACACGATGAACGCATCCCCCCTTTTCCATGCCTCCGAGTCCGTGGCCGAGGACTTCGTCTCGGCGGACCCGCAGTGGTACAAGCGCGCCGTCTTCTACGAGGTGCTGGTCCGCGGGTTCAAGGACTCCAACGGCGACGGTACGGGTGACCTGCGCGGTCTCATCGAGAAGCTGGACTACGTCCAGTGGCTCGGCGTCGACTGCCTGTGGCTGCTGCCGCTGTACGAGTCCCCCCTGCGCGACGGCGGCTACGACATCTCCGACTACATGAAGATCCTGCCGGACTTCGGCGACCTCGGGGACTTCGTGCAGCTGATCGAGTCGGCGCACCAGCGGGGCCTGCGCATCATCACCGACCTGGTGATGAACCACACCAGCGACAGGCACCCGTGGTTCCAGGCCTCGCGGCACGACCCCGAGGGCCCCTACGGGGACTTCTACGTCTGGTCCGACGACCCCACCGGCTACCCGGACGCGCCGATCATCTTCGTCGGCGCCGAGGAGTCGAACTGGACCTACGACCCGGTCCGCAAGCAGTACTACTGGCACCGGTTCTTCCACCACCAGCCGGACCTGAACTACGAGAACCCCGCGGTCCAGGAGGCCATGCTGGAGGTCCTGCGGTTCTGGCTGGACCTCGGCATCGACGGCTTCCGCCTGGACGCGGTCCCCTACCTGTTCGAGCGGGAGGGCACGAGCTGCTCGGGGCTGCCGGAGACCCACGCGTACCTGAAGAAGATCCGCGCCGAGGTCGACCGGCTCTACCCCGACCGGGTGCTGCTGGCCGAGGCCAACGGCTGGCCCGAGGACGTGGTGGAGTACTTCGGCGACCCCGCGGCCGGGGGCGACGAGTGCCACATGGCGTTCCACTTCCCGCTGATGCCGCGCATCTTCATGGGGGTGCGCCGGGGCAGCCGCGAGCCGATCTCCGAGATCATGTCGCGGACCCCCAAGCTCCCCGACAGCGCCCAGTGGGGCATCTTCCTCCGCAACCACGACGAGCTGACGCTCGAGACGGTGACCGAGGAGGAACGCGACTACATGCACGCCGAGTACGCCAAGGACCCGCGGATGCGGGCCTACCTGGGCATCCGGCGCCGCCTCGCACCCCTGCTGGAGAACGACCGCGACCAGATCGAGCTGTTCACGGCGCTGCTGCTGTCGCTGCCGGGCTCCCCGGTCATGTACTACGGCGACGAGATCGGCATGGGCGACAACATCTGGCTGGAGGACCGTGACGCGGTCCGCACCCCGATGCAGTGGAGCCCCGACCGCAACGCCGGCTTCTCCAAGGCCGACCCCGGCCGCCTGTACCTGCCCGCCGTGATGGACCCGATCTACGGCTACCAGGCGGTCAACGTCGAGGCCCAGCAGAAGAACCCGGCCTCGCTGCTGCACTTCACCAGGAACATGCTGGCGATCCGCCGCAACCACCCGGTCTTCGGGACCGGCGTCTACAACGAGCTGTGGTCCAGCAACCCGGCGGTGCTCAGCTTCGTCCGCGAGGACGGGGACGACCTGATGCTCTGCGTCAACAACCTGTCGAAGTTCCCGCAGCCGGTCGAGCTGGACCTGCGCCGCTTCCTGGGCATGACCCCGGTGGAGGCCAGGGGCGGGGTGCGCTTCCCCGAGGTCGGCACCCTGCCGTACCTGCTGACCCTGCCCGGTCACGGCTTCTACTGGTTCTCGCTGACGTTCTGAGCGGCACCCCAGGGCCCGGGGAGACCCCCGGGCCCTTTCGTCTGCCGCGGATCGTGCGGGTCCGCCGAGCCACGTGAGCCCGCGGGGACTAGCGGGCGGTGACCGGGACCTGCGCGCGGGCCGCGCGGCCCGCCGGGATGAGCGTCACCAGCAGGGAGGCGCCGACCGCGACGAGCACCGCGAGGGCGAGCGTCAGGGCCGAGGGCGTACGGCCGATACCGGCCCCGACGCCGCTGGTGTGGCCCTGGAGGTCGATCAGCCCGCCGACCACCGAGGCCCCGGCCACGGTGCCCGCGACCACGCCCAGCACGATCAGCAGGCCGGTCCCGGTGACCAGGGTCGCGGCCACCTGCCGGGGCGTCAGGCCCATGGCCTTGAGCACCGCCAGGTCGAAGGCGTGGTCGCGCAGGCCCAGGGCTCCGGCGGTGAGCAGGTTGGCCAGGCCCAGCAGGGCGAGCACCGCGATCAGCGCGACGATCACCACCCGGATGACGGCGAGCCGTTCGGCCGGGTTGACCACCCGCGCCACCTCCAGCGTCTCGCCCGAGGCGGCCAGCAGCCGCGCCCGGACCGTGGCCGGGTCGGCGCCCTGCCTGAGCACCAGGCTGTAGAACTGCGGCGGCACCGCGTCCTTGGCCGGGAGGCTGTCGATCCCCAGGGAGAGCACCTCCCCGTCGTGGTCGGGCTCCACCACCCGGCCGACCAGGTGCACGATCAGCGGGGTGCCGCCGACGGTCAGCCTGACCCGGTCGCCGATGCTCACGTCCAGCAGGTCCAGCAGCCCCTGCCCGGCGACGGCCTCGCCGCGGGCGGCGAACATCCGGCCCTCCACGACCGAGAAGGGGTACGGGTCGGCGGAGGTGCCCACGGCGCGCGCCAGCACGCTCCTGGTCTGTTCCGGCTCCAGCGCGGGCACCTCGGCGCCCGGGTGGGCGGCCAGCACGTCGGGGTCGGCCCTGGCGATCCGCACGGCCTCGGCGGCCGGGACCTTGGCGGGCCGTACCACGAGCGCGGCGGCCTGGCCGACCCGCTCGGGGTGGCGCAGGAAGTCGTCCAGGGTGCTCCAGCAGCCGAGCGCGATGGTGATCATCATCATCGGGATCGCCACCCCGAAGATGCTCAGGAAGGCCGGGAGACGGCGGGTGAAGGCGTCCCGGCTGCCCAGCACGAGGGCGGGCGGCAGCCGCGCGAGGAGCGCCAGCCGGGCCAGCCGGGACAGGTGGCCCCTGGGCGGCGCGGCCGGGGCCGCGGGCACCGGCGGGGTCCGGCCGCCGCGCCAGGCCGGCAGCGCGACGGCCACCAGGACCACCGCGGCGGTGCCGCCGGCGATGGCCAGCAGCGGGACCGGCGAGAGCGGCGGGATCGGCACGCCGTCCAGCACGAACGAGGCGGCGACCTGGCCGCAGACCAGCCCGACGGCGATGCCGACCGCCCCGAGCGCGCCGTGCTCGACCATCAGGACGGCGAAGACCTGGCCGCGGGTGTAGCCGAGGGACTTCAGGGTGGCGATGTCACGGGTCTGGGTGAGCACCCGGCCGCCCACCGCGTTGGCGATGGCCAGGGCCGCGGCGACCAGCCCGGTGACGCCGAACAGGGCCAGCAGCAGGCCGAGCAGCCGGTTGTCCAGCTCCATCGAGGCGCGTACCTCGCGCCAGGTGGACATCCGCTGGATCTGCCCGTCCAGCAGGGTGACGGCGCCGTGCACGGCGGGCAGGGTGGCCTCGCCGTCGGCCAGGCGCAGCCCGGTGACGGACTCGCTGCGGCCCAGGGCCGGCTCGATCCTGGCCAGCGCCGACGGGAGCGTCCAGGCCAGGCCCGGCGTCCACTCGGGGTAGAAGCCCTGCTCGGCGCTGTCGGCCAGGCCGGCCACGATGAGCGGGTGGGTGGCGCCGTTGAGCGCGGTCACCGGGAAGGCCGCACCGACCCGCAGGCCGAGCGCCCTGGCGAAGGAACGCTCGACGATCACCCCGTCGGTGTCGCCGGCGCGGAGCGTGCGTCCCTCGCGGATCAGCGGGGCGGCGACCCGCGGGGGCGCCGCCGACGTCTCCCGCAGGGCCACCGGTGACTTCTTGCCGTTCAGGGTGAGGGTGACCGGCGCCGATCGGTAGGGGCCGGCGACCTCGACCACGCCCGGCAGCCGCGACAGCGCGGTCGTGTCGGGGGCCTCCCCGGTGTGGATCCACACGTGCGCGCCCCTGGACTCGGCGAACAACGCCCGCCAGGGGTTGGTGCCGTCCTCCAGCAGGGTCGCGGAGGGATCAGCGCCGTGACGATCCCGGCCACGGCCAGCATCGTCAGCAGCGTCTGCCCCCGGCGCGCCCGCAGGTCGGCCCGGACCCACCTGACCGAGGCGCGGACGGTGCTCACCGCGGGTCAGCCCCTCAGCTCGACGACGTCGCCCGCGCCGCCCCTGGGGCGGCGGCGGACCAGCCCGGCGCCGCCGTCGTCGACGATCTGGCCGTCCAGCAGGGAGACCACCCGGTCGGCCAGGCTGGCCACCCTGGCGTCATGGGTGACCAGGATGACGGTCTGGCCGTCGCGGTGCACCTCTCCGAGCAGGCGCAGCACGTCGCGGGTGTTGCGGCTGTCGAGGTTGCCGGTGGGCTCGTCGGCGAGCAGCAGGCTCGGCTCGTTGGCCAGCGCGCGGGCCAGCGCGACCCGCTGCTGCTCGCCGCCGGCGAGCTGGGCGGGCGCGGCGTCGGCGCGGTCGGTCAGGCCGAGCTCGCCCAGCAGGTGCTCGCGGCGCCTGCGGGCCTCACGCGCGGAGACCCCGGCCAGCAGCGCGGGCAGCTCGACGTTGTCGGCCACGGTCATGTTGGCGACCAGGTTGAAGAACTGGAAGACGAAGCCGATCTTCCGCCTGCGCAGCAGCGCCCAGGCGCTCTCGCCCAGCGTGTCGGCCCGCTGGCCGTCCAGCCAGATCTCCCCGCTGGTGCGGCTCTCCAGGCCGCCGAGCATGTGCACCAGGGTGGACTTGCCCGAGCCGGACGGCCCCATGATCGCGACGAACTCCCCCGCGGCCACCCGCAGGTCGACCCCGCGCACCGCGGGCACCGGCACCCCGCCGTCCTGGTAGATCTTCACGAGATTGACGGTGTCGACCACGGGAGGGACGTCGACCACGGAAGGGGTCACCTCAGGTCCTCCTGGCAGCGTTCGAGCCAGTCGAGGTCGGCCTGGAGGTGGAGCATGGCCCCCTCGACGAGCAGCAGCGCGACCTGGTTGGCCGGGTCGGTCCGCTCGGCGAGCTCGTTGAGGTCACGCATCAGTCCGAGGTAGTGACGTCGCTGGCGATTGATCATCGCTGTTCTGTCGGCGATTCCGGTCGTCGGGGCCAGCACGAGCTTCATGAAGAACTCGTCCCGGACCCTGGGCCCTTCCGAGGGCTCGTCCACCCACGTGCCGAGCGCCTCGCGGCCCTCCGCCGTCAGGTGGTAGACCTTCTTGTTCGGCCGGTTGGACTGCTCGACGCCCACGGCGCGCACCAGGCCGTCCTTCTCCAGGCGGCCGAGCGTGACGTAGATCTGCCCGATGTTCGGTGAAGGGTAAGCGCTGCCGAAGATCTGTTCAAGTGCCTGTTTCAGCTCGTACCCGTGGGCAGGTTCCTTCGCGAGGAGCGCCAGCAGCGTCAGCCGCACGCCCCACCTCCTCGGAAGCTCGTTACGTGAGCGTTACGTGTCCATCCGTTGACGCTGATGTTATCGCTATGCATAACATGCATGCATCTACCTAACACGTATGTAACCAACTGGAAATCAGGAGGTCATGATGCGCCGATTCATCCCCATCGCGCTCACCATGATCCTTCTGAGCGCATGCTCGGCGGCCGACGCGCAGCCCACCGACCGTTTCGGCGGGAGCGGCCCGTTCACCCTGGTGATCGGGCGCGACACCACCGCGTACCTGCAGCCGCTGCTCGACCGGTGGAACCAGGCGCACCCCGAGGAGCGGGCGACCCTGCTCGAACTCCCCGAGGCGGCCGACGAGCAGCGCGCGCAGATGGTCGCCAACCTCCAGGCGAAGAGCGACCGCTACGACGTGCTCGGGCTGGACGTGGTCTGGACGGCGGAGTTCGCCGACGCGGGCTGGATCCTGCCGCTGGAGCGGGGCACGTTCCCGCTCGGCCGGTTCCTGCCCCCGGTCGTCGACACCGCCGTCTACCGGGGCAAGCTCTGGGCGGTGCCGTACACCAGCAACGCCGGGCTGCTCTACTACCGGAAGGACCTGCTGGCCAAGCACAAGTTCTCCCCGCCGAAGACCTGGAAGGAGCTTCGCGAGCAGGCACGTGCCCTGCACGCCAAGCACCGGATCGGCGGGTACGCAGGGCAGTTCCTGGCGTACGAGGGCCTGACCGTCAACTTCACCGAGGCCGTGCAGTCGGCCGGCGGGCAGATCCTCAGCCCCGACGGCACCAAGGTGACCATGGACGTGGCCAAGGCCACGTCCGGGCTCAACTTCCTGGTGAACGGCTTCCGCGAGGGGTGGATCCCCGTGGAGTCGCTCACCTACAAGGAGGAGGAGTCCAGGCTGGCCTTCCAGGAGGGCAGGCTGGCCTTCGCCAGGAACTGGCCGCACGCGTACGGACCGGCCACCGCCTCGTCCGTCGCGGACCGCTTCGCGGTCACCCGGCTGCCCGGCCCGAACGGGCCGGGCACCGGGGCCCTGGGCGGGTACAACCTCGCGGTCAGCGCGTTCTCCAAGCGGCAGAAGTCGGCCGTGGAGTTCATCCGCTACTTCACCAGCCTGGAGAACCAGCGCCGGGTGCTCACCGAGGGCTCGTTCCCGCCCGTGTGGGCCGAGCTGTACGACGACCCCGAGCTGATCAGACGTTTCCCCTACCTGCCGGTCCTGAAGCAGAGCATCCTGTCGGCTCGGCCCAGGCCCGCCAGTGCCAATTACGAACAGGTGAGCCTGGTGATCGCCAGTGCGGTCTCCAACGCGCTCACCCCGCCCTTCGAGGAGGCCGGCGACGACGTCGTCGCCTCCATGAAAAGCCAGCTCGACGAGATCATCCGAGGCCGGTGACGCCGGGACGCCCCCGGTACGCCCCCCGCCTCCGACCACGTCGAACGAAGACGTCCCACCCGAACAATCTCAATTCGTACGACCGTTCCCGTCCCGGCAGCTCCCCCGCCGGTGGGGAACGCCATATCCAGGAGGTCTGTCCAGCATGCGCAAAACCATCCCCGCGGTGACCACGGCGGGACTGGCGCTGGCTCTCGCCGCGTGTGGCGGCGGGTCGTCGACCCCGGCCGCGTCCCCCGCAGCGAGCGGCGGCGGTTCCTCCGCGCCGGCCGCCGCGGCCAAGACCCTCGAAGGGGTGACCGTCGAGGTCGCCGCCAAGTGGACCGGCGCCGAGCAGGAGAACTTCCAGCAGGTGCTCAAGGCGTTCGAGGCGAAGACCGGTGCCAAGGTCACCTACGCCTCCACCGGTGAGGACACCGGCGCCTACCTCGGCCCGCGCATCCAGGGCGGCAACCCGCCGGACATCGCGATCCTGCCCCAGCCCGGCCTGGTGGGCCAGTACGCCGACCAGAAGGCGCTCAAGCCGCTGGCCCCCGAGGTCCTGGCGCAGATCGACCAGAACTACACCCCGTACTGGAAGGAGCTCGGCTCGGCCGGCGGCCAGTCCTACGGTGTGCTGGTGAAGGCGGCCCACAAGTCGCTCGTCTGGTACCGCGACCAGGCCTTCCAGGACGCCGGCGCGCAGCCCCCGGCCACCTGGGACGACCTGATCAAGACCGCCCAGACCGTCGCCGACTCCGGCACCCCGCCGTTCTCGCTCTGCGGCGCCTCCGGCTGGACGCTGACCGACCTGTTCGAGAACGTCTACCTGTCCACCGCGGGCCCGGAGAACTACACCAAGCTCTCCAAGCACGAGATCCCGTGGACCGACCCCAGCGTCACCACCGCGCTGGAGAAGATCGCCCAGCTCGTCGGCAAGAAGGAGTTCCTGCTCGGCGGCTCCGCCGGCGCCCTGCAGACCGACTTCCCGACCTGCGTGACCCAGGTCTACGGCCAGGACAAGTCGGCGATGGTCATCGAGGCGGACTTCGTGGGCGTCACGGCCGAGCAGTCGGGCGCCAAGCTCGGCGAGGAGGCCAAGTACTTCCCGTTCCCCAAGGCCGGTGAGACCGCCCCGGTCGTGCTGGGCGGCGACATCGCGGTGGCGCTGAAGGACTCCAAGGGCGCGATGGCGCTGCTGGAGTTCCTCGCCTCCAAGGAGGGCGGCGAGGTCTGGGCGAAGCTGCCCGGCTACCTGTCCCCCAACCGCAACGTCTCCCCGGACAACTACCCGGACGAGCTGACCAAGAAGCTCGCCGAGACGATCATCGCGGCCGGTGAGACCGTCCGTTACGACATGTCCGACCTCGCGCCCAGCGCCTTCGGCGGCACCGACGGCAAGGCCGAGTGGAAGCACCTGCAGGACTTCGTCCGCGACCCCTCCGACATCAAGGGCATCCAGGCCAAGCTCGAGGCCGACGCCAAGAAGGCCTGGAAGTAGGGGAGAGCGGCCGTGACCGAACGGTTAGACGGCCCGCAGGGCCCGCGCGGCGGCGGCGACGCCGCCCGCGGTCCCTCCTCCGGACCGAACGACATCCCGCCGGACGACTCCTCGTCGCCGGCCTCCGACGCCGCCCCCGGGGCCCCGAAGTCCCCGGCCCCGGGGTCCCCGGCCCCCGGGACCACCTCCGAGGCCACCACCTCCGAGACCACCGCCTCCGAGGCCACCACCTCCGAGACCACCGCCTCCGAGGGCACCGCCTCCGGGTCCACCGCCTCCGAGGGCACGGTCTCCGGGTCCACCGGCACGACCGAGCGGTCCGGCCATCCGGCCGTACCGGAGGCGACCGCGGGGCCCGAGCTCGCGACGGCCGGACCGGCCGCCCCGACGGTGATCCCGGCCGGGGCCTCCCGGCTGGGACCGCCGCCCCGGATGGCGCTGTGGTTCCTGCTGCCCGGCGCGCTGGTGCTCGGGGTGATGGTGATCTACCCGATCATCTACTCCATCTTCCGCAGCCTCTACGACGCGGGCGGCGACACCTTCGTCGGGGCGGACAACTACGCGACGATCTTCAGTGACTCCGGCACCCTGACCACGATCAGGAACAACCTGATCTGGGTCCTGGTGGCCCCGGCGCTGGTCACCGTGATCGGCCTGATCTTCGCGGTGCTGACCGAGCGGATCCGCTGGGCGACCGCGTTCAAGCTGATCGTGTTCATGCCGATGGCCGTCTCCCTGATGGCCTCGGGCGTCATCTTCCGCCTGGTCTACGAGCAGGACCCCGACCGGGGCGTGGCCAACGCCGTGGCCACCACGGTGACCGGCTTCTTCGGCTCCGGCCAGACCTACCCCGACGCCCGCGCCCGGCAGAACGACCAGGCGCCCGTCGTCACCCAGCAGGGCGCGGTGGTGACCAGGCAGTCCGTCAAGCCCGGGCAGCCGGTGCTCGTCCCGCTGGTGGGCGTGAAGCCCGCCGACGTGGCCTCGGCCGCGACGGCGAAGGCCGCGCAGCCCGCCTCCGGCGAGCTGGCCGGGACCGTCTGGGTGGACTTCACCCAGGGCGGCGGGGGCGCGCTCAACCAGGTGGACGCCACCGAGAAGGCCCTGTCCGGGGTGACGGTCGAGGCGGTGCAGAACGGCGCCGTCAAGGCCACCGCCACCACCGAGGCCGACGGGACCTTCCGCTTCGCCGGGCTCGCTCCGGGCGACTACCAGGTACGGCTGCCGCAGTCGAACTTCCAGGCCGCCTTCAACGGCATCCCCTGGCTGGGCCCGGCGCTGATCACTCCGGCGATCATCGGCGCGTTCATCTGGGTGTGGGCCGGGTTCGCCATGGTGCTGATCGCGGCCGGCCTCGCGGCCATCCCGCGCGACGCGCTGGAGGCGGCCCGCATCGACGGCGCCACCGAGTGGCAGGTGTTCCGGAAGATCACCGTTCCGCTGCTCTCCCCGGTGCTCCTGGTGGTGTTCGTGACGATGATCATCAACACCCTGAAGGTGTTCGACCTGGTCTTCGTCATCGCCCCGGGATCGGTGCAGCCACAGGCCAACGTGATCGCGCTGGAGATGTGGCGGGTCTCGTTCGGCGGGGGCAGCAACCAGGGGCTGGGCAGCGCGCTGGCCATCTTCCTGCTGATCCTCGTCCTGCCCTTCATGATTCTCAACATCCGCCGGTTCCGGAGGGACAACCAGTGACGACCTCCACTCTCGGCGCCCCACGGCGCGGCGTCCTCGGCAGGATCGTGGACCGGATCGGCAGCGGCGTGGTCCAGGCGGTCCTGGTGGTGATCGGCCTGTTCTGGCTGGTCCCCACGCTGGGCCTGTTCGTGGTCTCGATCCGCCAGGAGACGGCCAACAACTCCACCGGCTGGTGGACGGTGTTCACCAAGCCGGCCGAACTCACCCTGAAGAACTACTCCGACCTGCTGGCCACCGGTTTCACCGCGTCGTTCTGGAACACCGTGTTCATCACGGTGCCCTCGACCGTCCTGGTGATCGGCATCGCGGCCATGGCCGCGTACGCGTTCGCCTGGATGGAGTTCCCCGGCCGGGACGCCCTGTTCCTGGTCGTGGTCGGCCTGCTGGTGGTGCCGACCCAGATCGCGCTGATCCCGATCGCCAAGCTCTACGGGTCGGCCGGGATCTTCGGCTCCATCGTCAGCGTGGTGCTCTTCCACGTGGCGTTCGGCCTCCCCTTCGCCATCTTCCTGCTCCGCAACTTCTTCGCGGGCATCTCGCGCTCGCTGCTGGAGGCGGCGCGGATGGACGGCGCCGGGGAGTGGAAGATCTTCTCGACCGTGGTGTTCCCGCTGGCCAAGCCCGCGGTCGCCTCGCTCGGCATCTTCCAGTTCCTCTGGGTGTGGAACGACCTGCTCGTCTCGCTGGTCTTCGCCAACCCCGAGAACCAGCCGATGACCAAGGCCCTTCAATCGCAAATGCGGCAATTCGGGACCAACGTGGACATTCTTGCGCCAGGTGCATTCCTGTCGCTGATCATCCCGTTGATCCTTTTCTTCGCCTTCCAGCGCTACTTCGTTCAGGGGATGATGGCTGGTTCGGTGAAATAGATAACAGGGGCAGGCCCGGTACGGCGCGCGTCGATTCGACGGGGCGCGCCGTACCGGACCTCAAACCTCGATAGGGTCCACCCATGGCCGCACGTCCCTTGAACGAAGTCGTGGAAGCCGGGTGGGCGAAGGCCCTCGAACCCGTCTCCGAGAAGGTCGCCGAAATGGGCGAGTTCCTGCGGAAGGAGGTGGCCGAGGGCAGGCAGTACCTCCCCTCCGGGCCCAATGTGCTCCGTGCCTTCCAGCAGCCCTTCGACCAGGTGAAGGTCCTGATCGTGGGGCAGGACCCCTACCCCACCCCGGGCCACCCGATCGGCCTGAGCTTCTCCGTCGCCGCGGACGTGAAGCCCATCCCGGGCAGTCTGCGCAACATCTACAAGGAGCTCACCGAGGACCTCGGGCTCCCGATGCCGAGCAACGGCGACCTGACCCCCTGGACCGAGCAGGGCGTGCTCTTGCTGAACAGGGTGCTCACCGTCATGCCGGGCAAGCCCGCCTCGCACCGGGGCAAGGGCTGGGAGGAGATCACCGCGCGGGCCATCGAGGCCCTCGTCGCGCGCGGCACGCCCCTGGTGTCGATCCTGTGGGGCCGCGACGCCCGCACCCTGCGCCCGATGCTCGGCGACCTGCCCGCCGTCGAGTCGGCCCACCCGAGTCCCCTGTCCGCACGCAGCGGTTTCTTCGGTTCCCGCCCGTTCAGCAGGACGAACGACCTTCTCCGTCAACAGGGCGCGACCCCCGTGGAGTGGAAGCTCCCCTAGGCGGGTCCGTCCCTCTCCAGGCACTAGGATTTCCACCATGAGTGATGAATCGGGCACCGAACGCTATCTGCGTCTTACCGTTGAGCTGACCGTGGAGGTGCAGGACATCGCCGCCCTGCAGGCCGCCGCGCTGAAAGAGGTCAACCACCCTGACGCCGATCTGGACGACGACGAGCGCAAGGAGCAGGCCGAGCTGGTCTCCTCCGACGAGACCGGCGCCACCGCGCTGCAGTGGCTGATCGAGCCGGACCACGTGCTGGGACTGATCGAGCATGTGGACCAGATCGAGCCCCGTGAGGCCGTGCTGGGTGTCGAGCCCTCGGACGGCCCCTCGGACGAGGACGACGACGAGGACGACCACCAGCACTGACACTCCGCCTTCGACGCCCTCGACGACCTCGACGCCCTTCCCCCGGCCGCCCTGCCGGTGGGTGGCCCTCCCCGCCGGCGCCCCGCGGGGAGGGCCGCTCGCCGGCAGGGCTTTTTCACGGGCCTCCCGCGCGGCCGGGGCCTGTCCGGCGGGCTTTTCCTCCGCGGGCGTCCGGCCGCGGGCAGGGTCTTTCGGCCGGTCCGTCCCGGCGGGCCCTCCGGTCAGTCCATGGACACCAGCGGCGGCGGGTAGCCGGGCACCCGCACCGGGAGCCGCCACGGCTCGTGGATCATCCGTTTCGGCACGGCGTGCAGCTCGGGGACGTACCGGCGGACGTACTCGCCGTCCGGGTCGTAGCGCCTGGCCTGGCGGATGTGGTTGACGGGCCGGTTGGGACGGGTGTCGTTGCCGGTCCCGGCGACCCACTGCCAGTTGCCGTAGTTGTTGGCCACGTCACCGTCGAGCAGGTGCTCGAAGAAGTGGTCGCCCCCGACGCGCCAGTCGACGCCGAGCCGCCTGACCAGGAACGAGCCCGTGATCAGCCGGGCCCGGTTGTGCATCCAGCCCTCGGTGAGCATCTGCCGCATGCCGGCGTCCACGATCGGGACACCGGTCATGCCCTCCTTCCACGCCTGCGCCGCCTGCTCGTCACCGCGCCACTCGTTCCCGCGCGGGCGGTAGTCGTCCCGGTCCATCCGCGGGAAGGCCCGCGTCACCTGGTAGAAGAAGTCGCGCCAGCACAGCTGCCTGACGAAGGCCGCGACCTCCCCCGCCGCCCGGGCGTACGCGGCCTCCCGCGGGTCCCCAGCGTCCCCGGTGTCCCCGGTGTCCTCGGCACGCGCGTTCCCGGAGGGGTCGGCCTCCCCCGCGGGGTCGGCGTCCCCGGCGAGACCGACGATCCCGGCGGGGCCGGTGGCTCCGGCGGCCCACATGTTCCCGGCCTCCCCGGCCAGCGACTCCAGCTCCAGCGGTGAGATGCAGCCGAAGCGCAGGTACGGGCTGAGCCGGGACGTGCGGTTGCCGGCCATGTCGTCGTGGCCGTCGGTGTACTCCCGCACGCAGTGCCTCAGCCACTGCTCCATCCTGCGGCGGCCGACCGTCTCGCCGCCGGTGAACAGCTCGTAGGTCCGGCACTCCGGCTCGGGCAGGGGGCCCGCGAACAGGCTCCGGGGGACGGAGACCGTTCCCGGGGCCTTGAGCACCTCCCGCCGCGCCCGCCCGCTCCAGGCCCTCCAGTAGGGCGTGAAGACCCGGTAGTGGTCCCCGCCGCCCGAGGGGCGCAGGGCGTCCGGTGGCACGACCGTCAGGCCCGGGAACAGCCGGTACTCCATCCGGGCACGCTCGCACTCCTCGGTCAGCCCGCGCTGGCGCAGGCGCGCGAAGGTGCTGACGTCCAGGCTCGCGTAGACGGCGTCCGCCCCCGTCTCCCCGGCCAGGCGCATCGTCTCGGCGACCGTGTCGCCCCGGCGGACGACCAGCTCGCCGCCACGTTCACGAAGTGATTCCCGCAGGTCGGCGAGGCACTGTGACAAAAAGCCCCACCGGTTGCCCGACGGCACGGCGGGGTCGGCCACGAAGAGCGGTACGACATGACGTGCGCGCTCGCACGCCGCGGCGAGCGCCGGGTGGTCGTGCACCCGGAGGTCGCGGCTGAACAGAACGATCACCGTATCGGTCACGTTTTCCTTTCGGCCGGTCACGCTGGGTCGGTTGCATCCAGCAGAGCCCGCATCTCGAAGGAACGTCCAGGGAGCGACCGCTCCCGTCGCCTGTCACGCTTGGTACCGCGGTGACGGGCCGGAAATGAGATGAGATGGACGAGCAGCGTCAGGTGGAGATCGATGAGGAACCGGGCTATGGCATCGGAGCCGTCGCACGGCGCCTCGGCGTACCCGCCCCCACGCTGCGGACCTGGAACCTACGCTACGGCCTGGGGCCGAGCCGCCGGAGCCCGGGGGGGCACCGCCGCTACGACGCCCGTGACCTGTGGCGCCTGGAGGAGATGAACCGGCTCATCAAGAGCGGCGTCCCCGCGGCCGACGCGGCCCGCGAGGTGCTGAGGATCGAGACCGTCCCCGAGGCACGGGCCGAGCCCGCCCCCGGATCCGGGACCGTTCCGGAGCCCGGTCCGGGGCGATCGTCCCCGGACCGCGCCTCCTCCCCCGCGGCCGGACGGCCGGACGTCCCGGCGGTGCCGACCGCGGCGATGCTGGCACGGGCGGCGGCGTCGCTGGACAGCCGGACGGTGCACGACTGGCTCGGCGCGGCGCTGGCCAGGCACGGCGTGCCGTGGACCTGGGAACGGCTGGTGATCCCGGTCTTCGAGACGATCTGCAGGCTCCAGCAGGAGAGCTCCGCCGGGGTCGAGGTCGAGCACCTGTTCTCCGACCGGCTGCTGGCCTCGCTGATCGGGCTCACCGAGCGTCCGGCCCGGCCGGTCAACGTCCGTCCCGTCCTGCTCGCCTGCGCCCAGGACGACCAGCACAGCCTGCCGGTCTACGCGCTGGCCGCGGCCCTGACGACCGAGCACCGGGTCGAGACGCGGGTGCTGGGCTCCCGCACCCCCTATCCCGCGCTGGCGGACGCGATGCGCCGCCTGGGGCCCTCGGTGGTCTTCGTCTGGTCCCAGCTCCCGGCCACCGGCGACCCCGCCCCGCTCGCGTCGCTGCCCGCGCTCCGCCCGCCGAGCCGGATCATCGCCGGTGGCGTCGGCTGGCAGGAGGGGCTGCCCGCGTCGATCCCGCACGTCACCTCGTTCGAGGACGCGATCACCCGCGTCCTGGCCGCCCTGGACTGACCCCGCCCTTCCGGAGGGTCCCGGGGATGTCACCCGTCCCGAGCCCGCCCTCCGCCGCCCCGGGACGCCCGCCACCCCGCCTTCACCGGTTTCGGCGCCCGGCTTCCGGCATGCCGTCGCCCTCGCCTCCGTTCTCACCGGTCCCGGGCGGCCTCCGTACCCGGTCCTCGCGTGCCACCGCCTCCTCCTCGGGCGTCTCGTCCCCGTCCTCACGCTCTGAGGTGAACGTCTCACGACCGGTCCTCCCCGCCGCTTGCGATCACGCCCACCGAGCGAGTATGAATAAGTTTTGAGTAGGTTTTCTCGGTAAGGGAGTCACCATGACAGACACCTTGAACATTCGCTTCGCCGCCGGCGACGACATGGCGCTCGCCGAGTGCTTCCGTGTTCACGGCTCCCTGGTGCGCTCCTACCTGCGGCGCTTCGTACCACCACAGGAGATCGACGATCTCCAGCAGATCGTGTTCGCCGAGGTCTGGCGCTCACGGCATCGCTTCGACCCGTCACGCAGCCTGCCCGCCTGGATGCTCGGGATCGCCCACAAGCGCGCGGTCGACCACCTGCGGATGCGCACCCTGCGCACGGTGCCGCTGGACGTGCTGGCGGACCCGGCCGGTGACGACGGCCGCGTGGACGGGGACGGCATGGCCGAGCGCGACGAGGTGCAGCGGGCACTGGCCGAGCTGCCCGCGCCCCAGCGCCAGGCCATCGAGCTGGCCTACTACGCGGACCTGACCCAGCGGGAGATCGCCGAGAGGCTGAGCGTCCCCCTCGGCACGGTCAAGGCCCGCACGGCCCGTGGCCTGCGCCGCCTGTCCGGCATACTCACCGCGGCCGCCGCATGAACGGCCGATCCGCCCCGGCGGGGACGGCCACGGCCGGGACCACCGCGACCACCGCGACCAGCGCGACCACAACGGCCGTCGGGGCCGGGGAAGCGGCCGTCAGGCCGAGGATCGCGGTCTCCAGCTGCCTCATGGGAGAGCCCGTCCGGTTCAACGGCGGCCACAGCCGCGACCGGTTCCTCGGCGACGAGCTCGACGCCCACGTGGACTGGGTGCACGTCTGCCCGGAGATGGAGATCGGCCTCGGCTCGCCGCGCGAGACCCTCCGCCTGGAGAACTCACCGGACGGCCCCCGCCTGATCACCCGCAAGACCCGGATCGACCTCACTGACCGGATGACCGCCCTGGCCGCCGAGCGGGCGCGCACCCTGGACGAGGTCGACGGCTACGTCCTCAAGTCCAAGAGCCCCAGCTGCGGTGTGCACGGCATCCCCCTGTACGCCCACGACCCGGAGGGCGTCACCGCGACCTGGGGTGACGGCAGCGGGCCCAAGGGCGGCAACCGGAACCCGGTCGTGCACCGGCGGGGCCGGGGCGTGTTCGCGGCCGTCGTCCTGGAGACCCACCCGCTGCTGCCGGTGGAGGAGGAGGGGCGGCTCAACGACGCCCTGCTCCGCGAGACCTTCGTGGAACGGATCTTCGCCCACGCCCGGCTCCGCGCCCTGCTGGAGAGCGACTGGCGGCCCCGGGACCTGGTGGCCTTCCACGCGCGGCACAAGATGCAGCTGCTCGCCCACCATCCCATGGCCTACCGGGAGGCCGGACGGCTGGTCGCCCAGGCGGGCGTGCTTCCCCGCGAGGAGCTGGCCGGCGGCTACGCGCGCTCCTTCGCCACGGCGTTCACCGCCAAGGCCGGCATCGGCCGCAACGTCAACGTCCTGCAGCACTGCGTGGGCATGCTGAGCGAGGCGCTCGACCCGGCCCGCAGGGCCGACCTGGCCGAGGTCATCGCCGCCTACCGGGCCGGCCGGGTGTCGCTGAGCGTCCCCACCACCCTGATCCGCCACCACGCCCGGGGCGAGGCCGCCGAGTACGTGCGCGACCAGACCTACTTCGCCCCGTACCCGGAGGAGCTCCGGCTTCGCAACCACGTGCCCGCCTGAACTTCCGGCCATCGCGACGCCTGCCCACGAACCCGGGCGCGGGGGCCTTCGCGGCGGCCGGGAAGACCGCGGCCACGGGAAGGCGGGCTCCCGCGAGGGGGGAGCCGCCGGTCCGCCCCACCGGGCACGAGGGGTGGGGGCGGAGGAGCCCGGTATCCCGGGGGCCGCGTGGCACGCCGGGGTGTCGGGGTGTCGGGGTGTCGGGGTGTCGGGGTGTCGGGGTGTCGGGGTGTCGGGGTGTCGGGGTGTCGGTCGGGACGCTCTAGGAACGTGCCCCGCTCGGGGACGCGTCCCGGCGCACCATCTCACCGATCCAGACGGGCGCGAACGGGGACGTGCAGCCCGGGGAGGTCGGGTAGTCCTTGAGCACCTCCAGGCGCTCGCCGATGTCGATCGCGCGGGCGCGGTGCCCGGCGTGCTCGATCCCGATCTGAGCCAGGCAGTGGTTCATCGCCCACTGCAGGCGGTCCGGGGCGTCCTTCATCCGCGCCTCGATGACGTCGAGCAGTCCTGGCAGGTCGAGGCCCTCGGGCCGCTTCGCCACGCGTTCGACGGTCAGCGCCCATCCCGCGCTCGCGACCACCGGGTCCGGATCGGTCGACCAGGCCAGGCGCAGCTCCTCGGCGTGCGGGTTCTTCTTCACCACGTAGTTCACGAGCCAGTCGTGCACCTTGGGTGCGCGCGCCTCGCGCAGCATGGCGTCCAGCTCGTCACGCCCGAACGCCTTCGGGCGGCAGATCAGGATCGCCAGCAGTCTCGCCGCGGTGTCACCCGTCTCCCAGAGCCGGCAGGCGAGGTCCTGCTGGGTCTTCAGCCGCTTCGCGATCGCGCGCAGCTTGCCGAGGTTCACACCGTGATCGTCACCGTGTCTCTCGTTCACCTCGCGCACCTTCGGGTTCTCGAGCTCGGCCAGCTCGGCCATCACCTCGGCCACCGTCATCCCGGCCACCTCAGCCTTCCGTCCGTCACAGGTGGGACGCAGCCTACGACGGAAGGCCGCCCCCTGTCGCACATGCCGGTTCGCCGGCTCGTACACACCGGTTCGCCGACCATCGACACGGATGCCGCGTTCTCGTTCGTCCGAGCGGTTCGCGGCACCGCCGTCCTCGTACGGACGGGGCCCGTGCGGACGGGGTGCGGGCAGGGCTCTCAGTTCGGTGGGGTCAGGTCGGTGAAGGCGCCGCAGTTCCGCGGCCAGGCCGGGTTCGACAGCGTTCCCGGGGTGGGCCGTACGAGACAGGTCGTGTGGGAGACCATGCCGGTCGCGTTCAGCACCGTGACGTAGAGGTTGGTGGCGTCACTGTCCAGTGCCACCTGGGTCACGTCGCCGGGGTAGCCCGGCACCGACATGACGCCGTGCCAGGGCGGGTTCGTGCGCGGGTCCCGGATCGACGTCGTCCCGTTGCCCAGGACGAGCGCGGTGAACCGGGCCACGTCGTTGATGGAGGTGGCGACGCTCCCGCTCGACCGCGCCGTCAGGACGGCGGCACCCGCGGGTCCGGGCGGACCTGCCGGGCCCACGGGACCCGCAGGACCCGCAGGGCCGGTCGGTCCTGCCGGGCCGGTCGGTCCCGCGGGCCCTGCCGGACCCGTGGGACCCGCCGGGCCTGTCTGCCCGGTCTGGCCGGGCTGACCCGCGGGACCTGGCTGACCCGGTTGCCCCGCGGGACCGGCGGGCCCCTGCTGCCCTGCCGGACCCTGCTGCCCGATCGGGCCGGTGGGACCGGTCTGTCCTGTCTGACCGGGCTGTCCCGCCGGACCGGGCTGCCCTGGCTGCCCCGGCTGGCCGGCCGGACCCTGCTGTCCCGCGGGGCCCTGCTGGCCGGTCGGACCTGCGGGACCGGTCTGCCCCGTCTGACCGGTCTGACCGGGCTGCCCTGCGGGGCCCTGCTGGCCGGGTTGTCCCGGCTGGCCCGCCGGACCCTGCTGACCGGTCGCACCGGTGGGACCGGTCTGCCCTGTCTGACCGGGTTGACCGGGCTGTCCCGCGGGACCCTGCTGGCCGGCCGGACCGTCCTGGCCCGTGGCACCGGTCAGCCCCCGCGGCCCTCTCAGCCCTCTGAGCCCTCTCAGGCCCCTCGGTCCCCGGAAACCTCTCAGCCCCCGCGGGCCCCTCGGCCCCGTCGCACCCGTGGCACCAATGGCACCCGTGGCACCCGTCTCGCCCGCGGGACCGGGAGTACCCGTGGCACCGGTCAGGCCCGCAGGACCGGGAGCACCCGTCTGGCCCGTGGCACCGGCGGGTCCACGCCGTCCCTGCACGCCTCTGGGCCCCGTCGCACCCACGGGACCGGTCGGGCCGATGGCACCCGCGGGTCCTCCCGGCCCTGCGGATCCGGTCGCCCCGGCCGGACCGCGTGCACCGGCCGCACCGGTGGCACCGGCGGGTCCCCTCACACCCCGCGGGCCTCTCGGCCCCGTCAGGCCCGTCAGACCCGTTGGCCCTGTCGGCCCCGTCGCCCCCGGTGCGCCGTCCGTACCGTCCGCCCCCGCGGGGCCAGCCGGGCCTGCGGGACCGACCGGCCCCGCAGGCCCCGCAGGCCCCGCAGGACCCGGGGGACCTGGAGGGCCCGTATCGGTGGGGAACACGCCGGGAGGCCCCTGCGGGCCTGTGGGGCCCGGGGGACCCGGGGGGCCCGCCGGTCCCGGCCCACCTTCCCCACCCTCGGCTCCCCTCTCACCCCTGGGGCCCACGGGGCCGCGTGGTCCGCGCCTGCACTCCCGATGGCAGATCGTGATCCCGCAGCCGCAGCGCCTGCATCGCCCGTCCCGGCACCCGGTCCCGGGACGGGTGCGGTGCTTCGCGGGGAGATCGGTGAGGTACGCGTCCGCGGCCGTGCCGGCGAGCACGAAGGACGAGCCGTGTCGGCCCTCTCTCTCCCCGGTGCCGGTGTCCGTGAGCGTCCGGCAGGACGCCGCCAGGTAGGCCCCGGCGATCGTCGCCGTGACGATCAAGGTGTAGGCACACCCGTCGAAGCGCATCCGCGAAACGCGCCTGTTCCCTCTATAGGTCATTTTTCCCATTCCACGTCTGTCATGAGAAATCCGGGCAGCAATCCCGATCAGTGACCAGCAGTACATTCCCGATCCGCGAAACATCGGCACATCGAGCACACCAACAGACATTAAATTACGAGCCTACTAATGAAATACATCAACAATGAGTTTTCTACTAGAAATCCATTGATGAACCACTCGGAGACCAGGCCGGTGAGGTGTCCGTCGGCGTACGGCCGCGCGACCGGATCGGTTCCCGGGCGCGCGGCGACCCGGTCGCGTGACCGAGCGGGGCCCTGACCTGGTGCCCGCGCACCGATCCGCGACGGGCCAGGGCCGCCCTTCGCCGTTCCGGGAATGGAGGGGTCGATTTCCATGTGGTGTCCGCCGTTTCGGGCCGCGTCCCGCTCACATGGCGAATCGGGTCCCGCCCGGTGCCGGAATCGGCCGCAGGTGCTTTCTGAGCCGGCCCTCAGCTCCTCTCAGCATGATCACAGCGGCCCGCGCACATGATGAGGGCCGTTCATCCAAGGCGTGAAAAGGCACCGCGACATCAGGGAGAAGCGCATGAGAAGAGCGACCGGCGGCGTGGCACTGATCTCGGTCATCGCCCTCACGGTTCCGGTGACGGCGGCGACCGCGACAACAGCGACGGTGACGGTGACGGCCGATGCCGCGACCGGACGCCCCGCGGCGGAGAGGCCGGCCACCGGGGTCGTCAGGGGCTCGGGCCGGATCGCCTATCCCGACCCGGACGACGACGTGCGGTTCACCGTGGACGCCACCGTCACCTACCGGCCCGGGGAGGTCGACCCCTTCGCCGGTGACGCACGGGGCACGGCGCGGGTCTTCCACCACTTCGCGAACGCCCCCACACCGACCACCGTATGGGCGGACGTCTCCGTGGACTGCGTCGTCACCGGTGGGCGGAGTGCCACCGTCACCGGGTTCGTCACCGCCGCCTCGGCGAACAGCGCGGACTGGATCGGCCGGCGGGTCGGGTTCAGCGTCACCGACAACGGCGCCGGCCGCTTCGACAGGATCGGATGGTCGGGCCCGCGCCTGGCCGGTGACCCCGAACTGCGCCGGTGCGCGGCACCCGCGCCGTTCTTCAGGGTCAGGACGGGCGGGTACACGGTCAAGGACGTCTCGCCCTTCCCCGGCTGACCCCGCCGGGGTCCCGTGACACCGCCCCGCCGGTGACGGGAGGGTGCCACGGGGACGGATGTCAGACCGGCGGGTCCAGCCGGACGACCGCGAGCGAGCGGGGCGGCAGGGACAGCTCCTCCCCCTGCACGGTCACCGACGCCTCCGAGGCGAGCAGGACGTGTTCCGGAGCGGACCGGCCCGTGCCGAGCCTGACCGTGAGCGGGACCGGCCCGAGGTTGGCCGCCACCCGGAGCCCTCCCCGGTGCACGACCAGCCAGGACTCGCCATGGTCGACCTTGACCCGGTCCAGCCGGGGGTCGGTCAGCTCGGGGTGAGCGCGGCGCAGCGCGATCAGGGCCCGGTACCAGTCCAGGTGAGCCCGGTGGGCGTCCTTGTCCAGCTCGTTCCAGTCGAGCTTGGAACGCAGGAACGTGGTCTCCTCGCCGGGGTCGGGCGCCTTCTCGGCCCAGTCGTCGTAGCCGAAGCCCACGAACTCCCGGCGCCGCCGGTCGCCCTCGCCCTCGCGCAGCTGCGGCTCCACGTGGTCGGTGAAGAACAGGAACGGCGAACGCGTCCCCCACTCCTCCCCCATGAACAGCATGGGCGTGAACGGCGAGGTCAGCAGGAGCCCGGCGGCGAGCCGGAGCGCCTCGGGGTCCAGCCGGTCGCCCTCGGCCCGGTTGCCGATCTGGTCGTGGTTCTGCGCGCAGCAGACGAAGCGGTACCCGGGAACGTGGGACGCCGGACGGCCGTGGGAGCGTCCCCGGAAGGCGGAGAAGGTCCCGTCGTGGTAGTAGCCGTGGCTGAGCACCTTGGGCAGGGCACCGTGGAAGTCGTCGTAGTAGCCGTGCCGCTCGCCGCTCACCGCGACGTGCAGGGCGTGGTGGACGTCGTCGTTCCACGCCCCCGTCAGGCCGTACCCTCCGGCCTCGCGGGGGGTCATCAGCCGGGGGTCGTTGAGGTCGGACTCGGCGATGAGCGTCAGCGGCCTGCCCACGGCGGCCGAGAGCGCCTCGGTCTCGACGGCCAGTTCCTCCAGCAGGTGGACGGCCCGGCTGTCGTGCAGCGCGTGCACGGCGTCCAGCCGCAGGCCGTCGACGTGGTAGTCGCGCAGCCACTGCATCGCGTTGCCGACGAAGTAGGCGCGCACCTCGTCGGATCCGGGACCGTCCAGGTTGACCGCCTGCCCCCAGAAGGAGGAGGCGCTGGAGTGGAAGTACGGGCCGAAGGGGGCCAGGAAGTTCCCCGAGGGGCCCAGGTGGTTGTAGACGACGTCGAGGATCACGCCCAGCCCGCGCCGGTGACAGGCGTCCACGAAGCGCTTGAAGGCGTCCGGGCCGCCGTAGTTCTCGGTGACCGCCCACAGGTCCACGCCGTCGTAGCCCCAGTTGCGGCCGCCCGGCACCGGCGGCACCGGCATGACCTCGACGAAGTCGATGCCCAGGTCGACCAGGTGCTCCAGCTTGCCGATCGCCGCGTCGAAGGTGCCCTCGGGGGTGAAGGTGCCGATGTGCAGCTCGTAGATGACCGCGCCCGGCAGGTCGCGGCCCCGCCACAGCTCGTCGCCCCACTCGAAGCGGTCGTGGTCGTAGACCCTGCTCGGGCCGAAGATGCCGTCGGGCTGCCAGCGGCTCCGGGGATCGGGCATCGGGTCGCCGCCGTCGAGCCGGAACCGGTAGTCGGTGCCGTGGCCGGCGCCGGGGACCTCCGCGGTCCACCAGCCGCCGCCCGACGCCGACATGGGGTAGCGGACCTCGCCGATCTCCACGTCCACCGACGTCGCCTGTGGCGCCCATACTTCGAACACGTGTCAGTTCCTTTCCAGCAGCGCGACAGGGTGGATGGAGAGCAGGTGCGCCAGGGGGATGCGTCCGGTGTGCTCGGTGCCGGTCAGCAGGTCCCGCCAGGTGCCGCGCGGCAGGGTGATCGTGTCGCTCCCCCAGCCGCCGCGCCGCTCCAGCCCGACCGGCAGCCGGGTGGCGACGGTCACGGCCCGCTCGCCGCGGGCGAAGGCGACCGCGTGCTCGCCCGCCTCGATCGGCAGGTACGGCGCGTCCGGGCCCAGCCGGTGCCGCAGCCCCAGGGCGTGGGAGGTCACGGCCAGCTTGGCCTCGTCCCAGGTGAGGTCCTCGGCGGCGGTGCTCGGGTTGGCCTCGTCGGGGTTGGCGTGGCTGGCGTGCGCCTGGGCCGACGAGAGCATCCGGCGCCGGAGCTGGAAGTCCACCGGGCGGCGGTTGTCCGGGTCGACCAGGGAGAAGTCGGTGATCTCGTTCCCCCAGTACAGGTCGGGCACGCCGGGCAGCATGAGCTGGACGAGCTTCTGCCCCAGCGAGTTGGACCTGGCGTACGGCTCGATCCTGGCGGCGAACTCGGCGATCGACGGCCCGCACTCCTCCACCGCGCGGGTGACGAAGTCGCGGATGCCGCGCTCGTAGGCCGGGTCCGGGGTGGCCCAGGAGATCGAGGTCTTGGCCTCGCGGGCCGCCTTGAACAGGTAGTCGAAGAACCTGTCCGGGTCGATCGGCCAGGACGCCATCAGGTTCTGCCAGGCCAGATAGTCCAGGGCCGGGTCGAAGGAGACCTTCGCCGACCACTCGCCGACCGCCGCCGCCCACTCGGCGGGCATCTCCGACAGCACGGCCAGCCGGGCCCGTACGTCCTCGGAGCGCTTGGTGTCGTGGGTGGACAGCGTCGTCATGGTGGCCGGGGACATCCTCCGGCAGAACGCGTGGAACTCCTCGACGGACTCGCCGAACCGGTCGGGCTCGCCTCCCACCTCGTTCAGGCAGGACAGCGGGTACCACCGGTACAGGGCGGTGTCCTCGACGCCCTTGGCCATCACCGGCCCGCAGGTCTGCTGGAAGCGGGTGACGGCCTCGGCCGGCCCGTACAGCACCTGCCGGACGACCTCGTCGACCGGGGCGCCCTCGGGCAGGTGCCCGGCCGCGATCCGGCCGGCCTCCTCGACGATCCGCGCCGACGCCTCGGGCACCGGCTCCCCGGGCACCGCGTACGCGCGGTAGACCGGCATGGCGGCCAGCAGCTCCACCAGTGTCTGCCGGTCGGAGCCGGTCAGGGCGTGCAGCCGGTCGATCTCGGAGCCGAAGAACAGGTTCAGGACCTCGGTCTTGGACTCGCGGACCACCTGGGCGTAGTCGGACGGCCCGCCGGTGTGCGTGCTGTACAGCTCGACCAGCGGTTCCTTTCCGGCCGGGTCTACGAACAGGCCGGTGATGCGGTTGAGCACGTCGTAACCGGTGGTGCCGTCGCAGTCCCAGTCGGCGGGCAGCCGCTCGGAGCCGACCAGGATCTTCTCGGCCACGGTCCACAGCCCCGAGGCCGCGCGCAGCCGCGCCAGGTAGCCGCGCGGCTCGGCGAGCCCGTCGGGGTGGTCCACCCGCAGCCCCTGGATAACACCCTCCTTGACCAGGGCGAGGATGAGGGCGTGGGTGTCGTCGAAGACCTCCGGGTCCTCGACGCGCAGCCCGATCAGCGAGGAGACGTCGAAGAAGCGGCGGTAGCCGGGCCCGCGCCGCCAGTCGACCAGCCGGTAGTGCGTGTCGGGCAGCGGGAACTCGTGGTCGTGGTAGCGCAGCACGTCGCCGTCCGCCACGACCTCCTCCGGGTCGCCGCCGAGGACGGGCATGTTGACCCTGCCCTCGCCGCCCTCCCAGTCGATGTCGAACCAGGAGGCGTACGGCGACTCGCGCCCCTCCTTGAGCACCGACCACAGCTGGGCGTTGCCCGACTCGGGCACCGGGATCGTCATGTGGTTGGGCACGATGTCGACGACGATGCCGATCCCGTGCTGGGCCAGCGTCGCCGACAGCTCCCGCAGGCCCTCGGCGCCGCCGAACTCCTCGCGGATCCGCGAGTGGTCGGTCACGTCGTAGCCGTGCTGCGACCCGGGCACCGCTTGCAGGACGGGCGACAGGTAGACGTGGCTGACCCCCAGGTCCCGCAGGTAGGGGGCCAGCTCGGCCACCTTGTCGAACCCGAAGTCCGGGGTCAGCTGGAACCGGTACGTCGACAGCGGCACCTCGTAGGAGCCGGGCGAGGGCAGCGGGATCTGCCCGTCCGTCTCCAGCGGCGCCGGGTCGACGACCTGGTCGCCGTCCTCACCGGTCCTGGCGCCGGGCAGCGTCTCGGCGGGCGGCACGTCCGGCACGCCCTGCGGCGGCACGCTCCCGGGCTCGGGAACGGGCTCGGCGGGCGGTGCCCCCGGGCCGCCCGGAGCGGGCTCGGGGACAGGTGCCGGCCCGGGGACGGGCGCGGGCTCGGCCGGGGCCGGTCCGGTCAGGACGGGCCCGGCCGGCACGGGTCCGGGAACAGGCCGGGTCAGCGGCTCGGGGTGGGTCAGGGGCTCAGACACGGCGCAACACCCTCACCGAGCGGCCGACCACCGGCACGCTCTCTCCGGCCCGGCACAGCCGGGTGTCGATCGTGATCGGCATGGCCGTGTCGATCTCCGTCAGCCACATCTCGCCGTAGTCCTTGGGAAGGGTGAACTTGATGACGTCGTGGTGGGCGTTGAACAGCAGCAGGAACGAGTCGTCGGCGATCTGCCGGCCCCGGCGGTCGGGCTCGGTGATGGCGTCGCCGTTCAGGAAGACGGCCAGCGACTTGGCGTAGCCCACGTTCCAGTCGGCGTCGGTCATCTTCTCCCCCTTGGGGGTGAGCCAGGCGATGTCGCTGAGGTTGTCCTCGGACCCGCGTACCGGGCGCCCGTAGAAGAACCTGCGCCGCCGGAAGACCGGGTGGTCGGCGCGGAGCTTGGCCACCCGCCGGGTGAACTCCAGCAGCAGCCAGTTCTCCCTGACGTCGGACCAGTCGACCCAGCTGAGCTCGTTGTCCTGGCAGTAGACGTTGTTGTTGCCCCGCTGGGTGCGGCCCAGCTCGTCGCCGTGGGAGAGCATCGGGACGCCCTGGGACAGGAACAGGGTCGTCAGGAAGTTCCGCTTCTGCTGCTCGCGCAGCGACTCGATGGCCAGCGACGCCGGCCCCTCCTCGCCGCAGTTCCAGGAGCGGTTGTCGTCGGCGCCGTCCCGGTTCTCCTCGCCGTTGGCCTCGTTGTGCTTGCCGTTGTAGGACACCAGGTCCTGCAGGGTGAACCCGTCGTGGCAGGTGACGAAGTTGATGGAGGCGGCCGGACGGCGGCTGTCGTCCTGGTAGAGGTCGCTGGAGCCGGTCAGCCGGGAGGCGAACTCGGGCAGCGCGGCGGGCTCGCCCCGCCACAGGTCGCGGATCGTGTCGCGGTACAGGCCGTTCCACTCGGTCCAGCGGGCCGGGAAGTTGCCGACCTGGTAGCCGCCCGGGCCGACGTCCCACGGCTCGGCGATGAGCTTGACCTGCGAGAGCACCGGGTCCTGCTGGACCAGGTCGAAGAAGGCGCTCAGCCGGTCGACCTCGTGCAGCTCCCGCGCCAGCGTCGAGGCCAGGTCGAACCTGAAGCCGTCCACGTGCATCTCGATGACCCAGTAGCGGAGCGAGTCCATGATCATCTGGAGGACGTGCGGGGAGCGCATGAACAGGCTGTTGCCGGTGCCCGTGGTGTCCATGTAGTACCGCTTGTCGTCGTCGACCAGACGGTAGTACCCGGCGTTGTCGATGCCCCGCATGCTCAGCGTCGGGCCCAGGTGGTTGCCCTCGGCGGTGTGGTTGTAGACCACGTCGAGGATGACCTCGATGTTCGCCTCGTGCAGGGCCTTGACCATGGCCTTGAACTCCAGCACCTGCCCGCCGCGCTGCCCGCTGCTGGAGTAGGTGTTGTGCGGCGCGAAGAAGCCGATGCTGTTGTAGCCCCAGTAGTTCGTCAGCCCGCGGTCGGACAGGATGTGGTCGGTGACGAACTGGTGCACCGGCATCAGTTCGAGCGCGGTGACCCCGAGCGACGTCAGGTGGTCGATGATCTCCGGGTGCCCGATCGCGGCGTAGGTGCCGCGGATCCGCTCGGGGATCTTCGGGTGGTTGATCGTCAGGCCCTTGACGTGCGCCTCGTAGATCACCGTGTTGTGGTACGGCGTGCTCGGCGGCCGGTCGTGTCCCCACCCGAAGAACGGGTTGATCACGACGGACTTCGGCATGAACTCGGCCGAGTCGGCGTCGTTGAGGCTGTCGGGCTCGCCGAAACGGTAGCCGTACACGGCCTCGTTCCAGTTCACGTCGCCGTCGATCGCCTTGGCGTAGGGATCGAGCAGCAGCTTGGCGGGGTTGCATCGCTGCCCCGCCGCCGGGTCGTACGGGCCGTGGACGCGGTAGCCGTACCGCTGTCCCGGGCCGACACGCGGCAGATATCCGTGCCAGACGAACCCCTCGCACTCGGTGAGAGGGACCTTCGTCTCTTGATTGTCATCGTCGAACAGGCACAGCTCGACGCGTTCCGCGGCCTCGGTGAAAAGCGCGAAGTTGGTTCCCGCGCCGTCGTAGGTGGCCCCCAGAGGATAGGGGTCACCAGGCCAGATCTCGATCATTGCACCGCCCTTCAGCGGTGGAGACATATGCCCGGTGTTCGCCGTGGCATGCATACATTCCCGCTCCTGTGACGTCGATCTCAGCAGGTGGACACGGCACGCGCTCACGAGACTAGGACAGGACGGGCCTCAGGCGTGCGACCAGCGCGCGGACGGCGGGCTCGTACACGCGCAGGCCCGCCCGTGCCACGAAGGCCCCGGCCGCGCTCAGGTGGGCCGCGGCCCGCTCCTCGTCGCCGCCGAGCAGGGCCAGCCTGGCCAGGCAGAGGTCGGCCTGCGACCAGCCCAGCAGCCGTCCGGCGTGCGGTGCGAGCAGGCCGTACAGGACCTTGCCCGCGGTCTCGTCGCCGAGCGCGGCGCAGATCTCGCTGACGGCGTCCGCCACGAACCGGTAGGCCAGCTCGGGGCCTATCGCGGCGAAGCCGTCCCGGGCCAGGCCGGCGAGGACCCCGCGCGCCTCGTCCGTCCTGCCCAGGTCGACCAGGGCCAGGCAGCGCAGGATCGCCCAGGGCCGCTGGCCGGGCCGGCGGCCGAGCATCTCCTCGGCCAGCGCGAGCGCCCGGCCGCTCTCGCCCGCGGCGCGCAGGGACAGGAAGCGGAACGTCTCCCGGCGCAGCAGCGCGTCGTCGCGGCCCAGCGCCCCCTCGGGGTGGGCGGCACCGGAGGCGTCGGCCGCGGCGAGCGCGCCGGCGAGGTGCCCGGACAGGTAGGCGCGGACCGCGGCCTGCCACTCGGCGAGGCTGACCATCGAGGGGAGCCGCAGCCGCCCGGCGTTCTCCCGCAGCCAGGCCAGCAGCTCCGCGGCGGGCCCGGCCTCGCCGCGGGCCATCAGCTCGACGTACGCGTTCTCCCTGCCGATCCACTCGGTGACCAGGTCCCCGGTACGGCGGCCGAGCTCCACGATCTCGGCGACGACCTCCCGCCCGCGCTCGTGGTCGCGGTCGGAACGCAGCAGGATCTCCAGCGCGATCAGCGTCCTGGCCAGGGTCGCCTCGTCACCGCTGCGGCGGGCCAGCGACACCGCCTCCCGCGCCATGTCCACGCTCCGCTCCACCGGCCGGCCGGTCGATCCGGTCAGCGCGGCGGCGGCGAGCAGCCGGGCCCGCCACGGCGAGTCGGAGGCCAGGCCGGAGGCGAGGACCCGGCCGATGCGCTCGGCCGTCCGGTCGATGCCGGTCATCTCCTCGTACATGGCCAGGTGCAGCGGGTCGGAGAAGCCGAGCACCGCCCTGGCCAGCCGGGCGTCGTCGCCGAGCTCCTCGGCGAGCTCCGCGGCGGCCTCCAGCGAGGCGCGGGCCGCGCCGCCCGTCCCCGCCGCGGACTGTGCCTCGGCCAGGTCGAGCAGCAGGTCGCAGCGGAGCGCGGCGTCCGGCTCCGCGAGCCGGTCGACCAGCGCGATCGCCTTCTCCAGGCCCTCCACCGCGTCCTCGTGGGCGAACTGGGCACCGGCCTGGGCCGCCGCGCGCCGGGTGTAGCCGATGGCCACGGCCACCGACTCCGGGCCGAGCAGGCCCTCGCGGCAGTGGTGGGCGATCTCGCTCAGCCGCGTCCCGCCCCGCTCCCGGAGCACCTCGGCGATCCGCGCGTGCGTCCTCCTGCGGCGCAGCGGCGGCAGCGCCTCGCGCAGCACGTCGCGGACGATGTCGTGGACGAACCGGCAGCCCGGCCCGTCCTCGGCGACCAGCAGCCGGGCCTGCACGGCGGCGTCGACGATGTCGAGCACCCGCTCCGGGGGCGGTCCGGCCACCCGGGTCAGCACGTCGAGGTCCGCCTCCCGGCCGAGCAGCGCCGCGGCGGTCAGCACCTCCTCGGTGCCGGGCGGCAGGCCCGCCAGCCGCCCGCGTACCACGTCCGACAGCGCCTGGGGTGCCCCGGGCGTCTCGCCGAGCTGGAGCGCCTCGCCCAGGAAGAACGGGTTGCCCGCGGTGAGCCTGCCCATCTCGGCCGCCCTGCCCGGGTCGGCCCCGGCCCGCTCCAGGTAGCGGCGGATCTCCTGCTCGCTCAGGCCGCGCAACGGGAGCCGCCGCACGTGCGGCAGCCGCGCCAGCGCGCCCAGCGTGCGCTCCAGCGGCCCCGCCTCCCCTCCCCCGGTGTCGCGGTACGTCGCCACCACGGTCAGCTCCGGGCAGAGCCGGGTGGAGGCCAGGAACTCCAGCAATCGCAGCGACGACGGGTCCGCCCACTGCAGGTCGTCGAGCACCACCAGCGTCCGGCCGTGCTCGTTCAGCAGCCGGGCGAACGCCTCGTACAGCTCGAACTGCCCGGTCCCGGGCGCGGCACCCTGGGTGGTCTGGGTGCCCGGCGTGCCGTGGGTGCCCGGGGTGCCCTGGGGGCCCGGTCGCGCTCCGGTGCCGGTGAGCTGCGCCAGCTCCCCGTCCCTGCCGACCAGCTCCCGTACCGCCTGCGTCCAGGGCCAGAACGGGGGCGCGCCGGCGCCGTCCCAGCAGCGGCCCCACACCACCCGCCGGCCCCGGGCCCGCGCGGCGTCGGCGGCGTGCTCGGCGAGACGGGTCTTGCCGATGCCCGGCTCCCCGGCGAGCAGCACCACCCGGTGCCCGTCCCCGGCGACCACCCGCTCCAGCACCGCGGTCTCGGCGTCCCTCCCGACCGGCCCGTCGTCCTGCCCGGCCTCGGCGGTCGTCCCCGTCCTCGCGTCCCCGCCCGCGCTCGCCACGCCCGCCCGGTTCGCCACGCCCGCCCGGTTCGTCGCGTCCGCCTGGTTCGTCACGTCCGCGGCACCCACTGTGCTCGCCGCACCCACCGCGCCCACCGCGTCCACTGTGCTCGGCGCGCTCCGCACGCCCGCCGGGGGGCGGGGGGTCAGGGCGGGGTCCTGGGCCAGGATGCGCCGCTCCATCTCCCGGGAACCCGCGTCGGGGTCCAGCCCCAGATCCTCCATCAGCAGCCGCCGCCCCTCGGCGAGCACGGCGAGCGCGTCGGCCTGCCGGCCCGCCTGGTAGAGGGCGTGCGCCGCGAGCACCCGCAGCCGCTCCCTGAACGGGTGTGCGGCGACCAGCTGGGCCAGCCTGCCGTTCAGCGCCGCCCCCCGGCCCAGCGCCAGCTCCGCCCCGGCCAGGTCCTCCTCGACCGTCAGCCGGAACTCGGCCAGGTGCGCGGCCTCCTCGGCCGCCCAGGAGGAGGCCGCGAGGTCCGCGAGCGGTTCGCCGCCCCACTGCGCCAGCGCCCGCCGCAGCTCCCGGGCCGCCCCCTCGTGGTCGCCCGCGGCCGTCCGGCCCGTGCCCGCGGCCGCGTGCTCCCGGGCCCGGCCCAGGTCGATCGCGGTGACCGGCACGTCCAGGGCGTACCCGCCCGGCCTGGTGACCAGGACCGTCGGGGCCACCCTGCGCGTCCGGCCGGGCTCGAAGAGCCGACGGAGCTTGGAGACGTACGCCTGCACGGTGTTGAGCGCCCCCGGGGGAGGATCGCCCTCCCAGAGCGCGTCGATCATCCGGTGCGGCCCGACCGGCCGTGGCGCGGCGAGGACGCACATGGCCAGCACCAGCCGTTGCTGGTAGGGACCGGCGTCCAGCACCGTCCCGTCATCGGCGAGCACCCCGACCGGGCCCAGCACGCGAAAGTCCATCCGGCCCACCTCGCATTGAACTGCGCCGATAGTACCTTTCGCCTGCCGTTCCGGCCTTCACGCGACCGGCCCTCGCCCTCACCGGCTCCCACCCCGCCGTCCCGGTCAGGCCCGGCTCCTCGGACGGGGTCGCCCCCCTCCGCGACACGGAGGTCCGCCCGGCCGGTGACCCCTCACGGTTCGAGGCCCGCCCCCGCCCGCAGCCGCCGTATCCGCCCGTCCCCCTCGCAGAGCCCGCACACGTCGCCGTCGCGCTCGGCCGGCCCGACCGCCGCCCGGCCGTTCTGGCGCGCCACCGCGCCGCTTGCGCCCGCCACCGCGCCACTCCCGCCCGGCACCGCGCCGGTGGGCTCGTCGGCACCGGCCGCGGCCAGGGCCCGCGCGGGCCCCCGCGCGCCGGTCCGCCCCTCGCCGCCGCACAGTCCGCACCGCTGCAGGGCGTCGAAGCTCGGGGAGCGGTACGCGTGCGCGGTCAGGCGACCGCGGTCGATCTCCCATCCCTGCACCCAGGCGAACGCGTCGATCTCCCCGAAGATCCAATCGTCCAGCGCCCGGAGGCCGATGATCGCTAAGCTTCGTACTCCGATCGAGCGGCCGCTCCCGCCTTCGACGTCGTGCTTCAAGGCTTCACCCCCTGAAGATTCGCCCTTCCCGGGCCTTACCCTTTGCCTACCCCTGTTTTGTGCCGCTGGCAACATGAAATTGGCAATTGCCATGTAGCATTTGCCAGTAGATCTTTCCGTTGGTTTGTGCCGCCGCTCCGTACCGGGTCGTACCGGAGGCCGGACAGAGACCGGTCCGCCCGTCGGTGGCATCGAGAAGAGGGTGCGCCGATGGCCGAGAACAACCCGACCCTTCGTCGGCGCCGTCTCGGGGGCCGGCTGCGGGAGCTGCGCAAACAGGCCGGGCTGACGGTCGAGCAGGCGGCCGAGGTGCTGCTCTGCACCCCCTCGAAGATCAGCAGGATGGAGAACGCCCAGCGCGGCGCCAGCCAGAGGGACGTGCGCGACCTCTGCGCCGCCTACGGCATCAGCGACGAGGACCTGATCGACCAGCTCATGACGCTGGCCCGGGAGATCCGCAAACCCGGCCTGAAGCACGAGCACGGCGACCTCGGCAACGACGCCCTGTACACGTACATGGAGCTGGAGGCCGGGGCGTCGTCGATCACCGAGTTCCAGACCGCGTGCTTTCCCGGCCTGCTCCAGACCGAGGACTACGCCCGGGCCCTGATCCGGGGACTGCTGCCGCGGATGGCCGACGACGTGCTGGAGCGGCGCGTCGCCGCCCGCATGGCGCGCCAGCCGGCCGTGCTGGAGAGGCCGAAGCCCCCTCGCTACTGGGCCTTCATCGACGAGGCCGTGCTGCACCGTCGGGTCGGCGGCACCGAGATCATGAGAGCCCAGCTGGAGCACGCACTGGTGATCGCGGAGAAGCGCCACGTCACCCTTCAGGTCGTCCCGTTCGACAAGGGGGCCTACATGGGGGCGGGCAGCCCGTTCGTCTACCTGGAGATGGAGGAGGGCGTGGGCTCGCACGTCGTCTACATCGAGATCCTCGTCCGGAACGAGTACCTGGAGAGATCCGACGACCTGGACGTGCACCGGGAGGCGATCGACCAGATCCGCGCCACGGCACTGGATCCCCGCGCCTCACTGGAATGCATCGCCCAGATGATGCGGACCTATATGAACTAAAGGGAAAAAGCGTATTTCGCAGAGATAAAAAGAACTCCCGCGTCACACCGGTGGTGCCAGGACGCCCCCGCAACAGGGGTCCTATCCTTTCCAAAGACACCGGGAGTGTCAATGAACTCACCGCAAGGCACGACCACTCCCCCCATGGAGTGGCGCATCTCTTCGCGCTGCAACGCGGGGAACTGCGTCCAAGTGGCCTTTGCGTCCGACATGGTCAGTGTTCGTGATTCCAAGAATCCCGACGGCGGCCTGCTGCGCTACTCGCGCGGCGATTGGGCCGTCTTCGTCCACGCCATCAAGCAGGGCGAATACGACCTCTCATAGATGGACTTAAACATGTACCGGGACCGTAATCACGGTCCCGGTACATAGTACAACCAAAAAGAAACATTTACATTTCAGCAACATATATTACGATGCTCCCGGCATGACATCCCGGTTTCACGACCGAACTCCTGGGAGAGCGCATGACGGGCCGACCTCGGTTCAGCAACAGCGCCTGGCACCGGCCGGCGTGCAACAACGGAAGCTGCGTAGAGGTGGCCTTCGAGCACGGCAGCGTCGGCGTGCGCGACGGCAAGAACGGCACGAACGGACCGGTCCTCGTCTTCACCCTGGCGGAGTGGGACTCCTTCGTCCGGTCCATCCGCCGAGGACGCTTCGACATCCCCTGGTTCCGGCGGATCGCCCGGCGGGACAGGAGGTTTGCCCGCTGAACGACGGGTAGTCCAGCGTCTTCACGATTGGAGGGCGCCAAGGATGGGCGGATTCAAGAAGTTCCTGCTGAGGGGCAACCTCGTCGAGCTGGCCGTCGCGGTGGTGGTCGGGGCGACCTTCAGCGGGCTGATCCAGGCACTGGTCAAGGACCTCATCACCCCCCTGATCGGAGCCGTCACGGGCGGCAGGCAGCCGGACTTCTCGCAGTACATGTTCACGATCAACGGTTCCAAGTTCATGTACGGCGACTTCATCAACCACCTGCTGACCTTCCTGATCATCGCCGCGGTCATCTACTGGCTGGTCGTGATGCCGATGACCCGCCTGATCGGCTTCTTCGACCGGGACAAGAAGGCCACCGAGAAGGAATGCCCGGAGTGCCTGAGCGACATCCCGATCGACGCCAAGCGCTGCGCGTTCTGCACCGTGGAGCTGTCGCGGGTCGCGGTCGGCGACCGGCCCCCGGCCTGACGCCCCCGATTCCGTGAGCCCGTCCGGGTGAACCCTCCGGTTCGGCGGGGCCGTCCCGACCGGGGGACAATGGGACCGTGAGCTTCGAACTGGCCGTCTGGTACGAGCCCGAACCGATCACCCGGGAGCACGCCCGGAGCGTTCTCCAGGCGGCGCGCCACGCGGCATCGGAGGGTGACCCGGCGCCTTCCGGTGAGGACGAAGGCCACGCGGAGCGGCCCGGCGGGACCGGGGCCTTCGAGCAGGGCTCCGGCGAGCGCGCGGCCGAAGGCGAACGCACGGCCGAAGGCGAGCGCATGGCCGAGGACGAGGACGAGGTCGCGGAGCCGCACCCCGGGGTGGTCGCGTTCGCCGAGCGTCTTCCCGGTGCCGAACGGCTCTCCCCCGATCTGATCCTGGTCACCCTGACCCCGCAGGAGGCCGACGAGGTCTCGGCCGAGATCTTCGCGCTGGCGGCCGAGTGCGGGCTGGTCTGCTACGACCCGCAGCGGCACCTGGTGCACAACCTGGGACCTCGGGGCGTCTACCCCACCATGGAGATGCGCACGGGCGACGGGATGATCGTGATCGGCCCGGACCTGCGGCTCGTCTCGGACGCGCTCACCACCCTGTCCCCGCAGAACCCGTTCATGGCGCTGGTCGTCTTCGGCGAGCACTTCGTCCAGACCTCCCCGGAACCGTCCGGCTACGAGCTGGAGTACCGCGACAGTGTGCGCGGGCGGATGTTCCGCACGCACGTCACCGACCTCTCCGCGGTCCAGGACGCCTTCACCGAGTACGCCACCGGTGTGCGGGCCTTCCTGGACCGGCACGACTGGCAGCCCGTCTGACGGCCCGCCCGAGCCCACTCAGCCGCACCCGTCCAGCGCCGCGCGCGTCTGCTCGACCGACATGGGCGGGACGGGAAGCGGGTGGGCCGCGGCGGCGCGCAGGCCGTCGAGGGTGAGCGCGAGGTGCCGCCGCCAGGCGGTTGGCGCGACGCGGGAGGTGGCTCGTACCGTCGCCGCGACCCCCCAGAGCACGAACGCCATGTCGGCGATGGTGACGTCGTCGCGCAGGGCGCCCGACTCCCGGGCGCGCTCGACGATCCGGAGCATCGACGCGTACCCGGGGTCCGTCGCGGTCGCGGCCCCGCGTACGGCGAGGTCGTTGTAGCCCAGGTCGGCGGCCTGCAGCTCGCACACCGCGGTGATGAACGTGGTGAAGCCCTCCCAGGCGTCGTCCGCCTCCAGCGCCCGCCCGGCCAGCCGCGCGACCGTCGCCACCCGGTCCTCGAACACCGCCTCCACCAGCTCCGCCCGGGTGGGGAAGCGGTTGTACAGCGTGCCGATGCTGACCCCGGCCGTACGGGCGATCTCTTCGAGCGGCACGTCGAGCCCACGGTCGGCGAAGAGCCCTCTGGCCGCCGCCAGGAGGCGTTCCCGGTTGTGCAGGGCGTCCTTGCGCATGTCCCGGAGTCTAGCTAAGTTGAGGTCGATCTCAACTTGAGGAAGGCCTCAACATATGCGACGGACCATCGTGATCACCGGAGGCACCAGTGGCATCGGCATGGCCCTGGCCCGCCACCACGTGGGGCGGGGCGACCTGGTCGTCGCCGTGGGAAGCACCGAGCAGGGCGGCCGGCGCCTGCTGGAACGGGTGCCCGGGGCGCGCTTCGTCCGGGCCGACCTCGCCTCCGTCCGGCGGACCCGCGACCTGGCCCGGCGGCTCCGGGACGAGTTCCCGGTGATCGACGCGCTGGTTCTGGGGGCCTTCAGGTACAACACGGCGAGGGCCGAGACCGAGGAGGGGTTCGAGCGCACCTTCGCGCTGTACGTGCTCAGCCGCCTGCTCATGGCCGAGGGCCTGCGGGAGCCGCTGCAGGGGGCACCGGCACCGGTGATCGTCAACCTGTGCGGCGTCGGGGGTCCCCGCTCGGCGGGGATCCGCTGGGACGACCTCCAGCTGACCCGGGGGTACCGGCCCTTCACCGCGACGATGCAGGGCGCCAGGGCCGTCGAGCTGCTGGCCTCGGTGCACGACGGCGGGCGGACGCGGTACGTGCTCTACAACCCCGGGTTCGTGGCGACCGGGATGCACGAGTCCTTCGGGCAGCCGGTACGCGGCGTCGTCCGGGCGGTGTCGGCGCTGTTCGCCCAGCGGGTGGACGACGCCGTGCCGCCGATCACCGCCCTCCTCGACCGTCCCCCGGCCGCGCCGCTCACCGCGTACCGCGGGGGCAGGCCCTTCGAGCCGGCCGTGGACCGCGCCTCGGCGCTGAGGATGGAGGCGGCCGTCCGCGCGATGGTGGCGGCCGTCCCCGGCTGAGCGGCCGGATCCCGGCCGAGCGAGCGGATCCCGGCCGAGCGAGCGGATCCCGGCCGAGCGAGCGGATCCCGGCCCCGGCAGCCGGCCCTGCCGGTGGGCCGCTCCTCCCCCGTCCCGTCACGCGGCCGTCGCGACGGCCCGGCCGCGGCTCACTCGCCGGGGAAGCGGACCCCCACCTGCGCGCGGACCTCGTCCAGGACGCCCATCACGTCCAGGGTCGCCTGCCAGGGCATCAGCGGGCTCTCCAGCAGGCCCTCGCGCAGGCAGCGCATGGCCTCGGCCGCCTCGTGCAACATGCCCTTGCCCTCGAAGGGGACGTGGAAGGTCTCCGGCTCGCCCTCCGTGCGGTGCAGGGTGAAGGTGTCGGGCCGGAAGAACGGGCCCGGCACCTCGATCCGGCCGAGCGGGCCGGAGACGGACGCGGCGACCGGGCTGTGCGTGGTGATGCCGCAGGACAGCAGGGCGACCGCCCCGCTGTCGTAGCCGAGCAGCACGCCGGTGGTCTCGTCCACCCCCTCGGGGGTCAGCCGCGCCCAGGACCGCACCCCGGCGGGGGCGCCGAGCACCATGTGGGCGAAGGAGACGGGGTAGACGCCCACGTCGAGCAGCGCGCCACCGCCCAGTTCCGGGTTACGGAGCCGGTGGTCGGGCGGGACGGAGACGGAGAACCCGAAGTCGGCGTGGACGGTGGCGACCGGGCCGACGGCGCCGCCCTCCACCAGTTCCATGATCATGCGGACGGCCGGGAGGCAGCGCGTCCACATGGCCTCCATCAGGAACAGGCCCCGCTCCCGTGCGAGGCCGACCAGATCGTCGGCCTGGGCCCGGTTGAGGGTGAACGCCTTCTCGCACAGGACGGCCTTGCCGCCTTCGAGGCAGGTCCGTACGGCGTCGTGGTGGGCGTTCTGGGTGTTGGCGACGTAGACGATGTCCACGTCGGGGTCGGCGGCCAGCTCGGCCCAGCTCCCGTGGGCGCGGGGGATGCCGTGCCGGTCGGCGAAGGCCCGCGCGGACTCCTCCGACCGCGATCCGACCGCGACCACCTCGGCGTCCGGCAGGAGCTTCAGGTCCTCGGTGAAGGTGGCGGCGATGCCGCCGGTCGCCAGAATGCCCCACTTGATCGGCTTAATCGCGCTCATAGCCTCATATCTCACCATGCGTCGTTGTATCGGCTCCTGCCGCGGGTGCCCTCGGGTGGGTCCCAGGGCCCGCTCAGCCTCGCGTGTCGGCGAGCAGGGCGTTCAGCACCAGGTCGGGGTGGTCGCGCATCACGCCCCGCATCCGCCACTCGTCGGTGAACAGCGCCAGCAGGACCCCGTCCAGCGAGCGGGTGAAGACCTCCACCCCGCGCTGGCGGGCCAGGATCGGCGCCGACTCGGCGTCGGTGAGCCTGGCGATGCTGAAATCCAGCCGGTCCATCAGGATCTCGGTGTTGAACTCGGCGCCCATCCGGTGCTTGACCACGTCGAACTGCATCGGGCCGACCGCGGCGAGCACCGGCGACTGGTCACCGCGGACGTCGGAACGGAGCACCTGCACCACGCCCTCGGCGTCGAGCTGCTCGATGCCCTTGCGGAACTGCTTGGACCGGCTGGAGTCGCGGACCCGGGCGGTGGAGAAGTGCTCGGGGGCGAAGCTCGGGATCCGCGGGAACTCCACGGGCGGGCCGTCGTAGAGGGTGTCACCGGGACGCAGCGCGCTGGCGTTCACCAGCCCGACCACGTCCCCGGGGTAGGCCTCGTCGATCGTGGCGCGCTCCTGGCCGAAGACCGACTGGGCGTACTTGGTGGCGAACGGGCGGGCCGTGGCCGCGTGGACGAGCACCATGCCGCGCTCGAACCTGCCCGAGCAGACCCGGACGAAGGCGATCCGGTCGCGGTGCGAGGGGTCCATGTTGGCCTGCACCTTGAAGACCAGCCCGGAGAACGGCTTCTCCAGCGGGCGCGGGTCCTCGTGCACGTCCGGGCGGGGCGTGGGCGCGGGGGCGATGTCGACCATGGCGTCCAGCAGGCGGCCGACGCCGAAGTTGGACAGCGCGGCACCGAACAGCACCGGGGTGGACTCGTGCGCCTCGAAGGCCTTCTGGTCGTGGTCGGCGCCGATCGCGGAGAGCAGGTCGATCTCGTCCTTGGCCCGCTCCCAGTCCTCGCCCAGCTCGGCCAGGGCCCGCTCCGCGGTCAGGTCGGTCTCGATGGCCTTGGTGGCGCCACCGGGGGTCCGGGTGTAGCGGACGATCCGGTCGGCGGCCCGGTCGGCCACCCCGTGGAAGAACCCTCCGGTGCCGATCGGCCAGGTGATCGGCGTGGGCTTCAGGCCGGTCCGCTCCTCGATCTCGTCCAGCAGTTCCAGGGCCTCGCGTCCGGGCCGGTCCCACTTGTTGACGAACGTGATCACCGGGATGCGGCGGTGCCGGCAGACCTCGAACAGCTTGAGCGTCTGCGGCTCCATGCCCTTGGCCGCGTCCAGCAGCATGACCGCGCAGTCGACGGCGGCCAGCACCCGGTAGGTGTCCTCGGAGAAGTCGGCGTGACCGGGGGTGTCGACCAGGTTGAACATGTGCCCGCGGTACTCGAAGCGGAGCGCGGCCGAGGTGATGGAGATGCCCCTGGCCTTCTCCATCTCCATCCAGTCGGAGGTCACCCCGCGCCGCCCGGACTTGCCGTGCACCGCGCCGGCCTGGCTGATCGCCGAGGCGTGCAGGGCCAGCGCCTCGGTCATGGTCGACTTACCCGCGTCGGGGTGGCTGATCACCGCGAACGTGCGGCGCCGTGCCGCCTCCTGAATGATCGCGGCCATTCCTGGTCTCCTCGGTGCGTAAGGCGCGGAACTCCGGGCACGGTGCAACCGCACCGAAGGGGCCCAGGAGAGTGGTTCTGAAACAGCTTACGCGCCGCCACGGCCGTCAACAGATGTGGCAACACTTCCCCAGGCCGCTTGCGCCACCATGGTGTTCAGTGGATCGTGGAACATCTCGGTTCGCCCGTGCCCATCCCAACTGTCCGAAAGCGGCTTAGCTCGTGCAACTCGACGATCCAGTGGTGTGCATATGATCACGCTGCGCTATACGGCAGGCTCCGATGTGGGCCGGGTCCGGCAAGGCAACGAGGACGCCGCCTACGCCGGCGCGCGGCTCCTCGCCGTCGCCGACGGGATGGGCGGTCACGTGGGCGGTGAGGTCGCCAGCTCCGCGGCGATCGCCACCGTCGCGTCCCTGGACCAGGAGTGCCCCGGCGACCTCGCCGCCGCGGCCGAGGCCGGGGTCCGCAGGGCCAACCAGCGCCTGCGCGAGCTGGTCGAGGAGGACCCGACGCTCAGCGGCATGGGCACCACCCTGACCCTGATGCTCTGGAACGGCTCGCGCGTCGCCCTCGCCCACATCGGCGACTCCCGCGCCTACCTGCTCCGCAACGGCGACCTGTACCAGATCACCTACGACCACACCCTGGTCCAGACGCTGATGGACGACGGCCGGATCACCGCCGAGGAGGCCGCCCGCCACCCGCACCGGTCGATCCTGCTGCAGGTCCTCGACGGCGGCGAGAACCTCGAACTCGACCTCTCCCTGCGGGACGCCGAGCTCGGGGACCGCTACCTGCTCTGCTCCGACGGGCTGTCCGGGGTGGTCGAGGCCGAGCGGCTGCGCCAGGTGCTCGCCGAGGTCGACGACCTGGCGGAGGTGACCCGGCAGCTGATCGAGCTCGCCCGCGAGGCGGGGGGACCCGACAACATCACCTGCGTGGTCGCCGACGTGGTCGAGGGGGAGCTCTCCGACGACCCGGTGGTGGTCGGTTCCGCCGACCCCGCGTAGGACGGCACCACGGGCCGGGAACCGAACCGCCGGCCCGCACGGAGAACGACGAGCCGCGACGGGCCGCACGAGCGCGCGGGCATCGGCACGGCCGCCGGATCCTGGCCGGGAACGGTGACGGCGGTTATCGTCGGAGATCCGTACTGCCGCCGATCGCCGTTGCGGAGGGATGCTCCCGTGTACAAGGAATTCGCCATCGAGGCCGTGGTCTGGCTCATTCCCGTCGTGATCCTCGTCGGTCTCGCCTACATGATCACCCGTCCCGCCTGAGGCCGCGGGACCGGACCGGGGACGCGGAGCCCGCTCCGCCGCGCGGGGCGGGCTGCGCCGACGCCGGTCCGCGCGGCCACCGCCCGGTCGTGGCGTCGCCGTCATCTCCTCGGGCCGCCGGTATCTCCTCGGGCCGCCGTCATCTCCTCGGGCCGCCGGTATCTCCTCGGGCCGCCGGTTTCGTACAAGACGGCCGCGGCGGCGTTTCCTAGCATGAGTGTGGGTACTACGCCGTGTCGGAGTGCCCGCGCTCATCTGCTGGTCGATCCACCCGGCGGCCTCGTCGCCGAGCATTGAGGAGAACATCACATGCGTGATCTGGTCTATACCGCGTTCGTTTCGCTCGACGGCGTCGTGGACTCCCCCGGCGGGCCGAGCGAGGGGCACCGCAGCGGTGGCTGGGTGGCCGACCCCGAGTTCCTGCCCGAGGCGTTCTCGCTCAAGGGCGAGGAGCTCGAGGACACGACGGCGCTGATGTTCGGCCGCCGCAGCTACGAGGTGTTCGCGCCGTTCTGGCGCGACTCGGAGGACCACGCCGCCTACAAGGACCTGCCCAAGTACGTGGTCTCGTCCACGCTGCCCGACGACGCCCTCACCGAGGGCTGGGGGACGACGACGATCCTGCGCTCGACCGAGGACGTCGCCGAGCTCAAGAAGAGCGAGGGTGGCGCGATCTTCATCCACGGGAGCGCGGAACTCGCCCGGCGCCTGTCGGACGCGGGCCTGATCGACCGGTACAACCTGCTCGTCTTCCCGGTGCTGCTCGGAGCCGGCAAGAGCCTGTTCAGCAGGGCGGACCAGGACAAGAAGGCACTGCGCCTGCGGACGTCCGAGGCCTACCCGAACGGTGTCGTCAAGATGATCTACGACGTCGTCGGCTGACCCAGATCCAGGGCGATCGCGCCGCCGGTGCCCTCGCGGAGTTGCAGCGCCGTACGCCCGACGTACCGGCGCAGCGCACGGGCCAGGTGCGGTTCGTCGAAGTAGCCGAGCTTGGAGACGACGTCGGCGACCGGGGTGCCGGCGGCCAGCAGCGCCGAGGCGCCGCGGACGCGTTCGATCTGCCGTACGGCACCCTGGGTGAGGCCGGTCGCGGCGCGGAACCGGCGTTCGACGGTGCGTTCCGCGGCCGTCGGACGGTGGCCTCGGCGGACCTCGGCGACGAGCGGGTCGCGGACCACGGCTCCGGCGCGCACCAGGCGGCCGACCAGGGCCTCGGCGTCGTCGGGGCCGGGCGTCTCCCAGCGGAGACCGTCGAGCCGGAAGGCCCGGTGCGTGGTGTCGGGGAGCGCGACGCCACCGTCGACCAGGGCCGGTGTGGGCACGGCCCGGAGTGAGGTGCCCACCGCGAACTCGATGCCGACGAAGGTCGCGCCCTCCGGCACCGGCGCGGTGCCGGTCCCGGTCTCGGGGCCGGAGACGTTCGCGTACGCCGTGCCGTCGAGCTCCCAGAACACCAGGCCCCAGCACACCGCCGCCACCGAGGTCATCTCCGCGACCCGGTCGCTCGTGCAGGTCCACACGGTCTCGATCCACGGCGAGTCGGACTCGCGATTCTCGAACAGCAGTGCCATGGGAGAAGGATAGGCGTGGTTCGTCGCGCCGTCCGAGCCCGTCCACCCCTCCTCACGATCACCTCGGCTGCGCGCTCGGGCGCCCCGCGGACCGAGCCGCGGCGGACGGGAGGCGCCCGGCCGCCCGCAGGCGCGCGAAAAGGGCCGCCGACAGGACGCGCCGGTGAAAGACGTCCCATGGAAAACCCGTGTTGCCCCGTCCGGCCGTCAGGCACTACATTGAATTCATGACTGCCGGGTCGGCCTTGTGCCAAGAGCGAGTGGGTAGCCCGGCCACGGCGTGATCGCCAGGCGGGCCAGAGGCCCGCCTTTTCTTTTCCCGCGCATTCCGCGCGACGTTCCCATGAGTACGACGGTGCAGGTCACCGTCGCTTCAGCGTGCCTTTGACGAACCGGTCCCGCGGGCGGGACATCCGCCCCCGCCGGATATCCGGCATGCCCTTTCCCATTGTCACCCGCATCGCGGACGGCATCACCCGACGGTGATTTCGCATTTCCCGCCGTGCGGTCATTCGCCATGCCCGCGAACGGTTCGCGGGCCATCGACACAGGAGCGCGTACAGAGAATGCCCAATGATTTCAACCGGCAGGTCATCGAGGAGTTCCGCGCGAACGCGGGCCGGGTCGGCGGTTTCTTCGAGGGGGCCCGGCTGCTGCTGCTGACCACGGTCGGCGCGCGGTCCGGCGCCCCGCACACGACCCCGCTCGGCTACCTTCCCGACGGCGGTGACCAGGTCCTGGTGATCGCGTCGGCCGGGGGCGCGCCGAGACACCCGGCGTGGTTCCACAACCTGGTGGCCGACCCCCGGGTCACGGTCGAGACCGGCGCCTTCACCTACGAGGCGCGGGCCGTCGTGCTGGAGGGCGCCGAACGCGACCGGGTCTTCGCCCGCGCGGCCGAGGCCGAGCCGGGATGGGCCGACTACCAGGCCAAGATCGACCGCGTCATCCCGGTGGTCGCCCTCCGGCAGGCCGGGGACGGGCCTCCGGCGCCGAACGTCACGTCCTGGGGCGCGCACCTGGCGCTGGTCCACGACGCGTTCCGGCGGGAGCTGGCCCTGATCCGCGAGGAGGTCGCGCGGTCGGGTCCGGGCCTGGGCGCCCAGCTCCGGGTGAACTGCCTGACGCTCTGCCAGGGGCTGCACAACCACCACACCGGTGAGGACATGATGATGTTCCCGATGCTGGGGCGCGACCGTCCCGAGCTGGAACCGGTCCTGGAGCGGCTCCGCGAGGAGCACGAGAAGATCGCGGTCCTTCTCGGCGACCTGCGCGAGGTCGTCTCCGCCGACCGTACCGACCCGCTGCCGGTGCTCACCGAGGTCGAGCGGCTCACCGGCGAGCTGGAGGCCCACCTGACCTACGAGGAGGAGCAGCTGATCCCGATCCTGGACGCGCCGGCCTCCTGACCGGCCGGTACGGCGGCCCGGGTCACGGGCCGCCGTTACCCGGGGAGGTTCAGCGCCGGACGCTCTTGCGCCACCACCAGAACATCGCCAGGGCGGTGCCGAGCACGCAGTAGGCACCGGCCAGCTGGAAGACGAACGCCACGCCGCCCGCGGCGATCAGCACCCCCGCGATCGAGGTACCGATGCCCGAGGAGATCGAGTCCGAGGCGCTGGCCACGCCGAAGGAGCGGCCGAGTGCCGCCGGGGGCGCCAGCTTGGTGATCAGCGCGTAGGTGAGGGGGACCGAGATGGCCATCAGCACGCCCTCGACCACCGAGATCACGATGGCCATCCAGATGCTGGTCGTCAGCGCGTACGCGAAGGCCAGCACGCCCAGCAGGCCGGTGACGACGCCCACCACCAGCCAGCGCGGGGTGTTGGGCAGCACCTTGGAGGCGTGCGGCGACAGCAGCACCACCGGCAGCATCGTCGCGGTGAACGACCAGGGGATGATCGGGTCGGCCGCGCCCAGCTCGCGCAGGTAGGGGCCCCACAGCACGGCGTAGACGCCGTACATGGTGGCGGTGGCCGAGACCAGGGCGACCACCGGGCCGATGGAGCGCAGCACGTCCGGCAGCGAGGGGTCCTTCGCCGTCTGCCCGGCCGGGGCGGTCCCGTCCGCCTTCGCGGTGCCCCCGGCGTCCCCGGCGGATCCGGCGTCCTCGGTCGATTCGGTGGCCTCGGTGCTCTCGGTGCTCCCGGTGCTCTCGGTGGCCTTGGCGCCGTCCTTGCGCAGCTCGACGGGCAGGGCCGCCCTGCGGCTCAGCAGGCTGACGATCCCGGCGCTGCCCAGGGCCACCACCGCGAACCAGGGGGCGGCGGCGGTGCCGTCGATCACGACCAGGCCGACCAGGATCGGCCCGACCAGCGCCCCGGCCGTCCCCACGCTGTTGAACCGGCCGAAGGTCCGCTCGTGCTCGGCTGCGGGGGTGCCCAGGCCGATCGTGGTGCGCAACGCGTTCCCGGCCGCCGCCATGCCACCCGTGGTGAACAGGTAGGCGGCGGCCATCGCCGGGAGGAAGGAGATCATGATGAAGGCCAGCGCGCCGAGGAACGCCACCGCGCAGCCGCCGACCAGGGCCCGCCAGGCCCCGAAGCGGTCCACCAGCCGTCCGGTGATCAGGTTGGAGGCGGCGGCGCCGAACGCCGAGCAGACCATGACGGTGCCGAGCATCGGCAGCTCGACCCCGCGGTCCAGCAGGTAGGGGACGATGATGGCGATGGTCCCCATCTGCGAGGAACGCAGCAGGAAGGCGACCGTGAAGGCCCCGCGCAGCGAGACCGCGTACGCCGTCGCCGGCGCGGGAGGCGGGGCGAGCCGCGCCTCGACCCGGCTCATCCCCTCTCACCCCGGTCGACGACGCCGACCGGGCTGCTCTGCGGGCCGACGGCGCAGATGTACCAGCGCATTCGGTCCAGGACACGGGGCGCCCACATCTGCCGGGCGTGCTCCAGGTCGGCTTCGGACAGGCCGCGGTGGGTGACCACGACCATGGTCGCCCTGGGGGTCGGCCAGAGCCTGATCTCGGCGACGCTGCTGCGCGTGGGCCAGCCCTCGCACTCCATGGTGACCGCGACCCGCTCGCCCAGGACCAGCTCCGCGGTGGTCGCCGTCAGCCCGAACTCCGCGATGCTCCAGCGCACCCCCTCGGAGGTCTCGCCGGCGGGCTCGCCGGTCCAGGCGGCCAGGGAGGTGGGGTCGGTGAGGGCCCGGTAGATCTGGCTGGCCGTGCCGCGCTGGATGATGTCGGTGACGAGCAGCGAGTGGCTGCCGTCCTCGTGCGCGTAACTCGGGTCCTGCTTGCTGCCCGGCCGGAAACTCAGGGACGTCAAGGAAGGTTCCTCTCGGGGGGAGGGTGCCGTGACGTCACGCCGCCGCGGGCACCGGGGTGGGACGGGGTGGAACCGGCGGGGCCGCGCCCGCCGCTTGAGATCTCCGTACCGGAGTCCGGGACGGGCCCGCGACCGTCGCCGGTCGCGGGCCCGCCTGGGCTGGCCGAGTCCTCAGCCGCGCAGCTGGCGGAACTCGTCGACCTTGGCCTGGAAGTCGCCCTCGTTCAGGGCGGTCTCCTCGGCGCAGGCGCCCGCGCTGGCCTCGATGCCGGGGCCCAGCGGGAACGCCTTCTGGAACTGGATGTTCACGCGCGGGGGGACCTCGTAGGCGTCGACGCCGACACCGAGGCCGGTGACCTTCTCGGCCACGCGGCGCTTGCCCACGTAGACGTCGAAGATGGCGTTGTAGACGATGATCGCCGGGTAGTCGGTACCCGCCTGCTGCGCGATGGCCAGGCTGCGCGGCTGCGGGGTGTCGGACAGGGTGATGGTGACGAACTCACCGAAGGTCTCGGAGAAGCCGGCCACCTCCCACTGCTCGATGGCGAACTCGAACTGCCGGTGGCCACCGGCGTTGGTGACGGGGGCGCCGCGGTCGAGACGGAGCACCGCCGTCATCTTGAGGATCTCCTTGACCTCGCCGCCCGAGACGATCGGGATGTTGAGCTCGGACTGCTGGAACTCGACGTCGGCGACCGGGGGGAACTCGGTCTGCAGCGGGAGCGGGTTGACGATCTGGGGGGTTGTCATGTTGTCTCCTTGCTGATCCCACGCTCGCGTGGGTGACGGTTCACATCGGGCGGACGGGCGCCGCGGCCTGCACGACACGCGGAAGCGGAGCCCTCCGCTCGATGTGTTCGGTGTTCCGCCCCGCCTCGGCGGGCGGGGAGGTCTGTGCCGGGACCGGCGGGCGGTGCGCCGTCTCGCCGGCGGCGGCCCGCACGTCGGCGGCCTCCACGACGAGGCGCCGTCCCGGGTCCCAGTCGGGGCTGTCGTACATCAGCCCGAGCAGGGTGCTTTCCATGATCGCTCGCAGGCCCCTGGCCCCGGTCTTCCTGCCGTGCGCCGCGGCGGCGACCGCGAGCAGCGCCTCGTCGGTGAACGAGAGCACGTGACCGTCGAGCCGGAACAGCTCCTCGTACTGCGAGAGCAGGGAGCCGACGGGTTCGGAGACGATCCGGCGCAGTTCGGCCGGGCCGAGCGGCTGGAGCTGGACCACCACCGGCATGCGGCCCACGAACTCGGGGAGCAGCCCGAAGGAGACGAGGTCCTGCGGCTCCACCTCGGGCGCGGGGGCCCGCTCGCCGCCGATGTCCGCGCCGAAGCCGATGCCCCGGGACCCGCCGCGCTCGGCGGCGATCTCGTCCAGCCCGACGAAGGCGCCGCCCGCGACGAACAGGATGTCGGAGGTGTCCAGCCGGCGCGTCTCGGTGCCCGCGGGTCCTCCGCCGGCGCCGCCGCGCGGGTCCAGGGAGACCTGGGTGCCCTCCAGCACCTTCAGCAGGCTCTGCTGCACGCCCTCGCCGGAGACGTCCAGCGTCCCGGTCTCCCTGCGGGCGAGCTTGTCCACCTCGTCGAGGAAGACGATGCCGTGCTGGGCGGCGGCGAGGTCGCCGTCGGCGGCCGTCACCAGGCGGCGGAAGATGGACTCGGTGTCCTCCCCGGCGTAGCCCGCCTGGGTGATCGAGGTGACGTCGGCCACCACGAACGGCACGTCCAGGGTCTTGGCCAGCGTCTCGGCCAGCAGGGTCTTGCCGGTGCCGGACGGTCCGGCCAGCAGGATGTTGGACTTGGCGAGCCGGGTGGAACGTTCCCCGGTGCCGATCCTGCCGATCCTCTTGAAGTGGTTGTAGACCGCCACGCTCAGCGCCCGCTTGGCCGTGTCCTGGGCGATGACGTGCTCGTCCAGGCGGGCCACCAGCATCGAGGGGGTGAGCCTGCCGGACGCCCGCCGGGCGCGGCGCCGTCCCTCGACGGCGGCTATCCCGGCGTACGCGCAGTCCACGCAGATGGCGGTCCCGGTACCGGTGATCAGGGGGACCGCGGCCAGCTCGTTCACTCCGCAAAAGGAGCAGTGAGCCAGTTTTCTGCGGAGCGGAACGGCCACGCGATCACCTCGGGTTCGGGTAGGTCACTTCCATAAAATGTAGGTATCTCCCCACCGCACTCAACGATCAAATTTCCACATATATAGGTCCAGCAGTCGTGAGGTTCTGCTCTTGCGTCTCCCCACCCACCATCTAGCTTTAATATCCCGCACCGAACCACGGACAAGGAGACAGCCCATGGCCGAGAACGCGGCGCGCATCGCGGTGATCAGCGTGAACGTGCACGACATGGACCAGGCGGTGGCCTTCTACACCGACGCCCTGGGGTTCGCCGTCCGCTCCGACTCCGGGGCGCCCTACTTCGTGGAGCTGGTCAACGACGGCCCGCGGCTGCTGCTGCAGCTCGCCGAGCGCCCGACCAAGGCCGACTACCCGTCCGGCGCGTGCATCATGATCAACCTGGCCGTCGCCGACGTCGCGGCCGAGTTCGCCCGGCTCCGCGAGTCCGGCGCCGAGTTGCTCCACGAGTCCCTGCAGGACAGTCCCGTCGGCCCCTACTTCGGTGTCGCCGACCCGAGCGGCAACGTCATCGAGCTGATCCAGTTCAGCGAGTGACCAGCGTCGCCGCGAGCCGTGCCGGCGCGTCCCCGCGTACCGGCACGGGCCTGGGCGCGATCCCCGGACGCGTCCTCACGGTGACCCGCACGGTGATCGGCGTGGCCGCCCGCGTCGCCGGCCTGTGGGCCGTCGCGACGCTGACCGGGCGGCGTCACGCCCTGCCGGCCGCGACCGCCCGCGCGGTCGCGACCCGGTTGCACCGCGCGGGCCCCACCTTCGTCAAGCTGGCCCAGCTGCTCGGCACCCGGCTCGACCTGCTGCCCGCCGAGCTGTGCGCGGCCTTCTCCCGCCTGTACGACGACGTCCCCGCCGTCTCCCCGCGGACCGCCCGCGCGCTGCTGGCGGACCGGCTCGGCGCCCCGCCGGAGACGGTGTTCGCCCGCTTCGACGCCGAGGCGGTGGCCTCGGGCAGCATCGCCTGCGTCTACCGCGCGACCCTGCTCGACGGCACCGAGGTGGCGGTCAAGCTCCGCAGGCCGGGCGTGGAGCGGATCGTGGCCGCCGACCTGCGGCTGCTCGCCTGGGGAACCGCCCTGCTCGCCCGTACCCCGCTGATGCGCGGGCTGCCCGCGGTGGCCGCGGTCCGCCAGATGTCCGAGGCGGTCGCGGGTCAGCTCGACTTCACCGCCGAGGCGGCCTCGCTGGTACGGCTCTCGGCGGCGCTGGAGTCCGTCGAGGGGATCCGGGTGCCGCTGCCGCACCCGGGCCTGGCCGACGCGGCCAGGACCTCCCGCGGGCTGCTGGTGATGGAGTACCTGCCCGGCCTGAGAAGGTTCTCCCCCGCCGAGCTGGGACGTGAGGCGTCCGTCCGCGCGGTGGAGACGGCGCTCTCGGGCATCTACAAGATCCTCTTCCTGGACGGCCTGGTCCACTGCGACCTGCATCCGGGCAACCTCTACCCGATGCCCGACGGCACGGTCCAGATGATCGACGCCGGTTTCGTGGTCCGGCTGCCCGAGGCGGCGCGCCGGGCCTTCACCGAGTTCTTCTTCCGGATGGGCACGGGCAACGGGCGGCGCTGCGCCGAGATCGTGCTCTCCACCGCCCGGTACCCGGCCGGCATGGACGCCGCCGCGTTCACCGCCGAGATGGTCGCCCTGGTGGACTCGGTCACCGGGGCCCGTGCCGCCGACTTCGACCTGCTGCGTTTCGCCGCGGGCCTGTTCGAGCTGCAGCGACGGCACGGGCTGCACGCCGACCCGCTGTTCATCTTCCCGCTGCTCGGCATCCTGGTCTTCGAGGGCGCCATCAACGACCACCACCCCGAGCTCGACTTCCAGGAGCTCGCGATGCCCTATCTGATCCAGGCGCTGTTCACCCGGCGGTGAGCGTTCATCGCTATACCTAATGCGAGTAAAGTCACCTCATGAAGGAAGGGCGCAGACACTACGGGCAGTACTGCGGCCTGGCCGCGGCCCTTGACGTGATCGGTGAGCGGTGGACCCTGCTCATCGTCCGGGAGCTGCTGGTCGCGCCGCGCCGCTACAACGAGCTGCTGGCCAACCTGCCCGGCATCGGCACGAACCTGCTGGCCGTGCGGCTGAGGCTGCTGGGCGAGGCCGGGGTGGTGGAGCAGCTCACCTCCGACCCGGACGGCCGGGCCCGCCGCTACCGGCTGACCGAGACCGGCCAGTCGCTCCGGCCCGTGGTGCTGGGCCTGGCCCGCTGGGGCATGCCGCTGCTGGCCGAGCCGGACCCGCACGACGAGGTGCGCCCGGAGTGGTCGCTGGTCGCGGTGGAGGCGATGATGTGCACGCCTCCCGCGGACGGCCCGGACGAGTGCTACCAGTTCCAGATCGCGGGCAAGGACGGACGCGAGGAGGTCTTCCACCTGGAGGTCAAGGAGGCGACGGCCCGGATCGTCCCCGGCCGCGCCGTCTCCCCCGACCTGCTCGCCGTCACCGACGCGGTCACCTTCGTGGAGATCGGGGCGGGCCGGCTCGATCCGCTGGAGGCCGTCGTGCTGGGCAGGCTCCGCCTGGACGGGGACTCCGGCGCGGTGCTGCGCTGCTGCCGCCTGCTGGGCCTGATCCCCCCGACGGCCTGACCCCCGGATCCCCCCGGCGGCCGGACGGCCCTCGCACGGCGGACCGGACCGGCCCGGCGTCCCCGCCGGCAGGGCGGACCACCCGGCACGGCCCGCGGGGCGCGTCCAATACGGTGGGCGGATGTCGGTCGATGACCGGTGGCCCGCGGGGGGCCGCCGGGCCGTGCGAGAGCAGGGAACGCAGTGAAGCTTCTTCATTCCGGGAAGGTCCGCGACGTCTACGAGGACCGCGGGGACATCGTCCTCGTGGCGTCCGACCGGGTGTCGGTGTACGACGTGATCCTGCCCACCCCCATCCCGGACAAGGGGAAGATCCTCACCCGGCTCTCGCTGTGGTGGTTCGAGCGGCTCGCCGACATCGTGCCCAACCACGTGATCTCGGCGACCGACGTACCGGCGGAGTTCGAGGGGCGCGCGGTGCGGTGCCGGAGGCTGGAGATGGCGCGGGTCGAGTGCGTCGCGCGCGGCTACCTGACCGGTGGCGGCCTGAAGGAGTACCTGGCGAGCGGGACGGTCTCCGGCGTGCCGCTCCCGCCCGGCCTGGTGGACGGCTCCAGGCTGCCCGAGCCGATCTTCACCCCCAGCACCAAGGCCCCGCTGGGAGAGCACGACGAGCCCATCTCCTACGAGAACGTCGTCGCCCTGGAGGGTGCGGAGGCCGCCGCGGAGTTCCGGCGGATCACGCTGGAGATCTACCGGCGCGGGTCGGAGCTGGCCGCCGGGCGAGGTGTGATCATCGCCGACACCAAGATCGAGCTGGGCCGGGCCGCCGACGGCACGCTGACGCTCGGCGACGAGGTGCTGACCTCCGACTCCTCCCGCTTCTGGCCCGCCGACCGGTGGGAGCCCGGCCGCCCGCAGTTCTCCTTCGACAAGCAGTACGTGCGCGACTGGGCCACCGGCACCGGCTGGGACCGCAGGGAGCCCGCGCCCGAGGTGCCCGAGGAGGTCGTGGAGGTCACCCGGGCGCGCTACGTCGAGGCGTACGAGCGCATCACCGGCGAGACCTGGTGAGCACCGCGAGCGCGTGAGCCCGCCGGCACCCACCGCCGGCCACCGGGTCGGACGCGTCCCGGTCAGGGTGCGGGCCGGGATCGGGCGGGGCTCATCCGGCAGAACTCACCGGGCGAGTCTCCTCTCGGCCGCGGCGCCCACGATGGCCGGGACGGCCGGGGTGGAGCCGGTGGGCGCCGCGAAGTCGGCCACGATGCAGGTGATGTTGTCGGGGCCGCCGCCGCGGTTGGCCAGGTCGATCAGCCGGCGGACGGCCTCGTCCGGGTCGGAGATCTCGGTCAGCGTGTTGAACAGCGTCTCCGGGCCGACCACGGCGGTCAGGCCGTCGGAGCAGAGCAGGTAGCGGTCCTCGGGGAAGGCCTCGCGCAGCGACAGGTCCAGCTCGCCGTCGCCGGTGCCCTCCAGCACCCGCAGCACCATCGACCGGCGCGGGTGCTCGGCCGCCTGCTCGGGGGTGATGCGCCCCTCGTCCACCAGCGACTGGACCAGGGTGTGGTCGTGGGTGATCTGGTAGAGGGCACCGTCGCGCAGCATGTAGGCCCGCGAGTCCCCGACGTGCGCGAGGGCGAACGTGGCACCGTCCCAGAGCATGGCGGTCAGGGTGGTGCCCATGCCGCGCAGCGTGGGGTCCTGCTCGCTCATCTCGCGCAGCGTGTGGTTCACGTCCCTGGCGACGCCCTTGAGCGTGGCGAGCAGGTCGACGCCCTCCCCCGGCAGGCTCTCGTCCAGCGCGGCCATGGCGGTGACCGCCAGGGAGCTGGCGACCTCTCCACCCGCGTGACCGCCCATGCCGTCGGCTATGGCGAGCAGGCGCACGCTCGCGTAGCCCGAGTCCTCGTTCGCCTCGCGACGGACACCCACGTCCGAGCGGGCCGCGTAGCGCAGTGCCAGTGGTTGGTTCAGTGCCATGAGGGCAGTAAATCATTGGTTGAAGCACTTCACAAGCAAAGTCCTTGTAGACCGTCGCGGCACAGTGAACTACTGTGGCCCTCCATGGAGGAGAGCCAGGAGATCACCGTGAACGCGGGCGACATCGCCCGCCTCGCCGGGGTCGGGAGGGCGGCGGTGAGCAACTGGCGCCGCCGCCACGAGGACTTCCCCCGGCCGGTGAGCGGCACCGCCTCCAGCCCGCTCTTCTCCCTGCCCGAGGTCACCGGGTGGCTGCGCGCGAACGGCAAGTCGTTCGAGATCTCGCTCGGCGACCTGGTCTGGCAGCGGATGCGCACCTCGGTGGACGACCTCAGGCTGGGCGAGCTGGTGGCCAGGGTCGGCGCCTTCCTGCTGTTCCTGAGCCGCGAGCCCGCCGACTGGCGTGATCATGGGGTGAAGTCTCTCACCCGGGCGGCCGAGGTCACGACGGACCTTCCCGGCCCGCCCGATCTCCGCCTGGAGGACCTGGCCCTCGTCCGGCTGGTCGCCGAGCTCGCCTCCGAACGCGGCCCGCTGGAGGCGTTCGAGTTCCTGTGCGAGCGCTACGTCGAGGCCCACTCCCGCCAGCTCTCGGTCACCCGGGACGACGTGGCCGCGCTGATGGTCCGGCTGGCGGCCGGGAGCGGGGGCGTCGTCCTCGACCCGGCGTGCGGCGTCGGGACCCTGCTGCTGGGCGCGAACGCGGTGGCGCGCCGCAGGACCCTCCTGGCCGGGCAGGAGATCGGCGGGACGAGCGCGCTGATCACTGCCGTGCGGCTGCTGCTGCGCGGGGCCCCGGCGCGGGTCGTCGCCGGTGACTCCCTGCGCGAGGACGGCCTGGCCGGGGAGGCCGCCGACGCCGTGGTCTGCGACCCTCCGTTCAACGAGCGGGTCTGGGGGCACGACGAGCTGGCCGGCGACCCGCGCTGGGAGTACGGCCTGCCGCCGCGCGGGGAGTCCGAGCTCGCCTGGGTGCAGCACTGCCTGGCCCACGTGCGGCCGGGCGGCCTGGTGGCGATCCTGATGCCCGCGGCGGCGGCCGGTCGCCGCCCGGGCAAGCGGATCCGCGGCAACCTGCTCCGGGCCGGGGCGCTGCGCGCCGTGGTGACGCTCGCGCCCGGCGGCCCCGACCTGTGGATGCTCCGCCGCCCGGACGGGGGACGGCCGCCGTCCCGGCTGCTGGTGGTGGACGCCGCCGACGACCTGTCGGTGGTGGAGCCGGCCTGGCGGGCGTACCTGGAGAACCCCGACGCCGAACCGCGCGGCCACGGCCGCACGGTGCGGATCATCGACCTGCTCGACGACGAGGTGGACCTGACCCCGGCCAGGCACCGCCCGCAGCAGGTCGGCCCGGACTTCGTGCGCGACTTCACCGACGCGCTGGACAGGTTCAGGGCCACCTCGGCCACGCTGCCGGACGCCACCCCGGCCCTGGAGCCGCTCTCCGGGCGTCAGGACCTGCCGACCACCACCGTCGGCGAGCTGGCCAAGGCGGGCCTGATCACGATCCTGCAGGCGCCGTCCCGGATGTCGGCCGACGAGGGCCCGCTGCCGGTGCTGACCGCCGACGACACCGCGGCCGGCGCCTCGCCCTCCGGCCGCACCGTCCTCGACCCGGCGCTGGTCATGATCAGGCCCGGGGACGTGGTGACCAGCGTGCTGGGCGCGGTCAGGGTGATCACCCAGAGCGGCGCGGCGCTCGGCCCGCAGCTCACCCTCTACCGGGTCGACCCGCAGCGGCTCGACTCGGCGTTCCTCGCCGGTTTCCTGCGCTCGGCCGACGGCACCAGGGTCCATGCCGGCTCCAGCCGCCTGGACGTGCGGCGGACGCGGGTGCCCATGCTGCCCCTGGCCGACCAGCGGCTGTACGGCACGGCCTTCCGCGAGCTGTTCGAACTGGAAGATCGACTCCGGGCGACGAGGACGCTGGGGGAGACACTGATCCGGCTAGGCTTTGACGGACTGGTCGACGGTCATCTCCGGCCGTGCGACCACGGGGCGTGACGCCCGGCACGTCGATGGGAGGGTCGATGGTCATCGGCGACCGGTACGTGCTCGACGACCTCCCGCTCGGCCAGGGAGGCATGGGGGCCGTCTACGGCGCCCATGACAGGCATCTCGACCGCAGGGTGGCGGTGAAGTTCCTGAGATTCCTCGCCGGGTCCGACGAGGAGCTGAACCGCCGCTTCCTGCGCGAGGCCCGCATCCTGGCCAGGCTGGAACACCCCGGCGCGCCGGTCCTGTACGACTTCGGCACCTTCGACCAGCGACTGTTCCAGGTCATGCAGTTCATCGAGGGCGTCACCGTGGCCGACGTGGTCAGCGAGCACGGCCCGCTCCCGGTGCCCTGGGCGGCGGCGATCGCCGCGCAGGCCTGCGCGGTGCTGACGGCCGCCCACGCGCTCTCCATCCACCACCGCGACCTGAAGCCGACCAACCTGATGCTCTGCCCGGACGGGAGCGTGAAGGTCCTCGACTTCGGCCTGGCCGTGCTGCGCGAGGCCGAGGAGGCCCGGTTCACCCGGGTGGGCCAGATCCTCGGCACCCCGTCGTACATGGCGCCCGAGCAGATCCAGCGCGGCCTGTCCGGCCCCCGCAGCGACCTGTACGCCCTCGGCTGCGTGATCCACGAGATGCTGACCGGCCGGCAGCTGTTCACCGGCCCCACCGAGTACGCCGTGTTCGAGCGCCAGGTCAAGGAGCGCCCGCCGCGGGTGCCGGGAGTGCCGGCCGAACTGGACCGCCTCGTCTCCGAACTGCTGGAGAAGGACCCGGACGACCGTCCCTCCGGCGCGGACGTGCTGTACGAGCGGCTGCAGCCGTTCGCGGTGGACCTGCCGATGCTCCCGGGCTTCCTGCACCCGTCGTCGGTGCCGAGCCCGGGGCGGATGTACGCGCGGATGGTGGGCCGCGTCCTGGCCTGAGGTCCGGCCGGACCGCACGGGTCCTGGGCCGGACGCACGAGCCCGGGACCGTGACGCACGGGCCCGGGGCCGCCCAAAAACTTGCCGAACCGGAATACTTGCCGTCGTGGCAATTTTTTGGCTATGGTGGGCCGCATGGACGACGGAACGGCCCCCGGGTTGCGCGAGCGCAAGAAGCAGGAGACCAGGGACGCGCTGAGCTGGGCGGTCATCCGGCTGAGCGTGGAGCGCGGCTGGGACAACGTGAGCGTGGAGGACGTCGCCGCCGCGGCGAACGTGTCGGTGCGTACCTTCCGCAACTACTTCTCCGGCAAGGCCGAGGCCGTCGTGTCCCGTCACACCGAGCGCATGTTCCGTTTCGCGGACGAGCTGCGCGGCCGCCCGGCCGGTGAGCCCCTGGACCAGGCCGTCAAGAACGCCACGCTGGCCCGGATGGCGCCGCCGGAGGCCACCGGCGACCAGACGCCCAGCCGCGAATGGACCGACGGCGTGCGGCTCATGCTGGCCGAGCCGGACGTGCAGGGCGAGTTCCTCAGGGCGATGGCGGCCGCCCAGGCCGAACTGGCCACGGTCGTCGCCGAGCGGACCGGCACCGACGTCGGCCGCGACCTCTACCCGTCCCTGGTCGCCGCCGCCACCGGCGCCGCCGTATCGACGGCCATGGAGCACTGGCTCCGTGCCGACCCGCCCGTGCCTTTCGGGCCGCTCGTCCGCGAGGCGCTCGACCGGCTCTGGGCGGGCCTGCCCGTCCCCTGAGCCTGTCCGTGCCCTGAGCCTGCCCATTCCCTGAGTCCGCCCGTTCCCTGAGCCTGCCCATTCCCCGAATCCGCCCGTTCCCTGAGCGTGCCCGTTTTCGCGGCCCGCGCCCGCCTTTCCTCGTGGCCCGCCGACAAGCCCCCGGAACCCGTCGAGGAACCGCCGGAACCTCCCGGGACCCGCCGAGACCCCGCCCCGCTCACCCACCGGGTCGCCTCATCGCGCGCACCCCGCCGCGTCCACGACCCCGCCGCGCCCGGACCCCCAGCGTGGCCGCCCCGACCTCCCCGCACCCGCACCCGCGGCCTCGCCGTGCCCCGACCTGGTCACACCCCGACCTGGCCGTACCTCCGACCTGGCCGCACCCCGGCCTCGCCGTACCCGGGGCCTCGCCGCGCCCGCGACCCCCGCGTGCCCGTGACCTCGCCCCACCCGTGACGCCGCCCCGCCGGCGGCCTCGCCGTGCCCGGAATCCCTCCGTGGCCGCAACAAGGAGACCACAATGATCAATGATGTCGTCATCGCCGGAGCGGGCCCCAACGGCCTGATGCTGGCCTGCGAGCTGAGCCTGGCCGGCGTACGGCCGATCGTGCTGGAACGCCTGCCCGAGCCCGGCACCGAGCCCCGGGCCAACGGCCTGGTCGGCCAGGTGGTGAGCATGCTCGACCGCCGCGGCCTGTACGGCCGGCTCAGCGGCGACGCCGGCCCCCCCGCGGCCCGCCCCCCGCTTCGTCTTCGGCGCGCTGCCCCTGGACCTGACCCCGCTGGAGGACAACCCGCTCTTCACGCTGCTCGTCCCCCAGGCCCGCGTCACCCAGGTCCTGACCGAGCGTGCCCGCGAGCTCGGCGTGGAGATCCGGCACGGGCACGAGCTCACCGGCCTGTCCCAGGACGGCGAGGCCGTCACCGCCACCGTCACCGGACCGCGGGGCACCTACCGCCTTCCGGCCCGCCACCTGGTCGGCGCCGACGGCGGGCGCAGCCTCACGCGCAAGCTGTCCGGCATCGCCTTCCCCGGCGTGACCAGGGACGACACGGTCTCCCGGACCGCCGACGCCCACCTGCCCGCCGAGTGGATGGACGAGGCCACCGGGGCCCTGCACGTCCCGGGCTACGGCGTCGTACCGCCGTTCGCGCACCACCGCAACGAGCGCGGCGTGTTCGTCTTCGCCACCCCTCCCGGCCGGGCCCCGCTGGTGAGCACCATGGAGTGGAAGCGGGCCGGGGACGACGGGCCGATGACCCTGGAGGAGATGCGGGCGAGCGCGAGCCGCGTGCTCGGTGTCGACGTCCCGCTCACCCCGCCGGACGGTGACGGGCCGCACCTGCTGCGCAGGCTCACCGGCGGCAACACCCGCCTGGCCGAACGGTACCGGGACCGGCGCGTGCTCCTGGTGGGCGACGCCGCCCACGTGCACTCCGCCATCGGCGGGCCCGGCCTCAACCTCGGCCTGCAGGACGCGATCAACCTCGGCTGGAAGCTCGCCGCGGAGATCCGCGGCGACGCGCCGCCCGGGTTGCTGGACACCTACGAGAGCGAGCGGCGGCCCGCCGCCCACCGCGTGGTCGTGCACACCCGGGCGCAGTCGGCGCTGATCGCCCCCGGCGGCGACGTCACCGCGCTGCGCGAGCTGTTCGCCGAGCTGCTCGCCGACCGGGACACCGTCCGGCGCATCGCCGATCTCATGGCCGGCTCCGACGTCCGCTACGACATGGGAACGGCCTCGCCACACCCGCTGACCGGCCGGTACGCCCCCGATCTCGTCCTGCGCACCGGGAGCGGGACGGTCCGGCTGGCCGCGCTGACCGTGACCGCCCGGCCCCTGCTCCTCGACCTGACCGAGGACGGCCTGCCGGCCGGAGCGGTGCCCGAGGGGGTGGAGGTCGTCACCGGGCGGGCGCCGGACGCTCCGGCCACGGCCCTGCTCGTGCGTCCCGACTCCTATGTGGCCTGGGCGTCCTCGTCGCCGCATCCGGACACCGCCGAGCTGGACGCGCTGCGGGCCGCCGCGGGCCGCTGGTTCGGCGCCGTCCGCACCGTCCCCGCCTGATCCCGGTCCGGGAGGGGGTGCCGGGGCGACCCGAGTCCGTGCCGCGGACGACCCGGGTCCGTGCCGCGCATGACCCGGGTCCTGCCGCGGGCGGCCGGGGCCCGCGGCTCCGGGCACAGGGGCCTCGGAGCCGCGACCCGGGCACCGGAAACCGGGCACAGGGGCCGGGACCTACCGCTCGGGCGCCGCGTCCCCGGGGGTGACGGCCTCGATCTCGCGGGCGGCCCACTCGGCCCAGTCCCGCTGCAGGGCGGTGAACCGCAGACCCCACTCCAGCGCGAGCCGCCCGTAGACCGACAGGGGCTCGTCGCCCTCGGTCGCGGGCCGGATCAGATCGAGCCGGCCGTGCTCCTCGGCGGCGATGGCACCCTGCCTGGCCAGGTAGGCGTGAGCGTCGGCGGGTTCGACGACGCCGAGGAAGAAGACCCGCAGCAGCATGTCGCTGCGGCGTACCTGCTCGGGCTCGACCCGGGTCAGCCAGTGACGCAGCTCCGACAGGCCGGCCTCGGTCAGCGCGTACTCCTTGCGGCCCCGGGGTCCCTCGGCGACGACCTCGATCAACCCGGCACCGGCCAGACGGCCCAGCTCGCCGTAGAGCTGGCTCTGCGTGGCGGGCCAGACGTTGGCGAGGGAGAGGTCGAAGAGTTTCATCAGGTCGTATCCGCTCGCGGGCCCCTCGGAGAGCAGGCCCAGCAACGCGTGTCGGAGGCTCATGACCATATCCTACATTCCTGTATTGACATGTCATATGTAGAAGTTCTAGTTTTGACATGTCACCAGTGGAATATCAAAGGGGAGATCATGGTTCCGTCCTACCTGCGGGGCGACCTCGCACCGGTCGCCGACGAGATCGGCGCCCGGGATCTGCCGGTCGAGGGCGTCCTCCCCGCCGAGCTGACCGGCCGCTACGTGCGCAACGGCCCCAACCCGCGTCCGGGCGAGGACTCGGGCCACTGGTTCGCCGGGCACGGCATGCTGCACGGCGTCCGCCTGCGCGACGGCCGCGCCGAGTGGTACCGGAACCGGTGGACGCGGACCACCCGGTTCACCGACGGCGCACTCTCGCTGCAACCCGGCGGCGGGCGCGACCTGGCCGCCGTCACCGCGAACACCAGCGTGATCCGGCACTCCGGCCGCACGCTCGCGCTGGTCGAGAACGGGCTGCCGTACGAGGTCACCCCCGAGCTGGACACGGTCGGCGCCTGCGACTTCGGCGGCCGGCTGACCACGGCCATGACCGCCCACCCCAAGCGGGACCCGGACACCGGGGAGCTGCTCTTCTTCGGGTACGGCTTCGCCCCGCCCTACCTCACCTACCACCGCCTGTCGGCCGGCGGCGAGCTGGTCGAGAGCCGCCAGGTCGAGGTCCCCGGGCCGACCATGATGCACGACTTCGCGATCACCCGGAACCACGTGGTCTGGCTCGACCTGCCGGTGATCTTCGACATCGAGATGGCCAAGGCCCGCCGCGGCCTGCCCTACCGGTGGGACGACGGCTACGGCGCCCGGCTGGGCGTGATGGGACGGGCCGACGGGCGGGTGCGCTGGTTCGACGTGGACCCGTGCTACGTCTTCCACGTCGGCAACGCCCACGAGGACGCCGCCGGCCGGGTCGTCCTCGACGCGGTCCGGTACTCGCCCGAGAGCTTCCGGCAGACGTGGGGCAGCATGGGCGGCAGCGCGACCGGCGTCCCCGGGCCCGCCGGGACCTCCTCCCTCCTGATCGGCTCGACCCTGCACCGCTGGACGCTCGACCTGGACGGCGGCCTCGCCAAGGAGGAGGCCCTCGACGACCGTCCCGTCGAGTTCCCCACGCTCAACGAGGAGCGCACCGGCCTGCCGAGCCGCTACCTGTACACCGTGGCCGACGACGCCGTCGTCAAGTACGACGCGCGGACAGGCGCGAGCACCGTCAGGCCGACCGGGGGCACGACGGGCGAGGCGGTGTTCGTGCCCGCCGCCGATGCCCGCGCCGAGGACGACGGCTGGCTGATGTCGATCGTCACCGCCGCCGACGCCTCGGCACTGCTGGTGCTGGACGCCGGCACGCTGGAGCCGGTCGCGACGGTACGGCTGCCGCGCCGGGTGCCCGCCGGTTTCCACGGCGGCTGGTTCGCCGACGCCTGAGCCCCGCCCGTCCTGAGCCTTGGCCGTCCTGAGCACCGGCCGCTTTGAGCCCTGAGCCCCGGCCGTCTCGGTCCCGACCGTCTCGGCCTCGCTCGTCCCGGCTCCGGGAGCGTCAGCCCTCCCCCAGGGCGCGCAGGCACCGCTCGGCCTGGGCGCGCAGCGCCTCGACGAGTTCCGGTGGCCCGCTGACCAGGGTGAAGGCGGTGTCCACCGAGGTGATCATCCAGACCAGCGCGGACGGGGTCTCGGCGCCGACGTGCAGCAGACAGCCGTCGCCGTCGACGGCCTCGACGACGCCCATGCCGGGCCACACCCGGTCCGCCACGATCTCCGCGGACTCGTGCAGGACGACCGTCGCCTGCACCGGCCAGGCCCGTGACGACAACCGGCGCGCCAGGTAGGCCGCGACGTCGCCGTCGGGCGGTGGCCGGGGCGTGAACCGCGGGCCGGTCGGGGAGCGGGGAGTCAGCCGGTCCACCCTGAAGGTGCGCCAGTCCTCGCGGCCGGCGTCCCAGGCGACGAGGTACCAGTGACGGCCGAAGCTGACCAGGCTGTGCGGCTCGACCGACCTGACCGTGTCACCACCGCGAGGGGCCGCGTAGTCGAAGCGCAGCCGCTCGTGGCGGCGGCAGGCGTCGGCGATCGCCATCAGCGTGTCCGGGCTCACCGCGGGCCCGCCGGCGCCGACCCGCACGGTCGCCGTGTGCAGCGTGTTCACCCGGTGGCGCAGCCGGGAGGGCAGCACCTGTTCGAGCTTGGTGAGCGCCCGCAGGGAGGTCTCCTCGATCCCGGTGACCGGCCCGCCCGCCGCCGTGCGCAGGCCGACCGCCACGGCGATCGCCTCGTCGTCGTCGAGCAGCAGCGGCGGCAGCGACGCGCCCGCCCCCAGCCGGTACCCGGCGGTGCCCTGCACCGCGTGCACCGGGTAGCCGAGCCCGCGCAGCCGTTCCATGTCCCTGCGGACCGTACGCCCGGAGACGCCCAGGCGATCGGCCAGCTCGGCACCGGACCAGTCCCGGCGGGTCTGCAGGAGCGACAGCAGCGTGAGCAGCCGCGCGGAGGTCTCCACCATGCCGCCAGAATGTCACGCGCTTAGGAGCGAACCCGTCCTAAGCGGCTGACAGATTCATCGACATGACGAACACCTCGCACGAGGACGTGCGCCCCTTCCGCATCGACATCCCGCAGCCCCTGCTCGACGACCTGAAGGCGCGGCTGGCCGGGACCCGCTGGCCCGACGAGCTGCCCGGGGTCGGATGGAGCCGGGGAGTGCCCGTCGCCTACCTGCGGGACCTCGCCGAGTACTGGCGGACCGGGTACGACTGGCGCGAGCACGAGGCCGCGCTCAACAGGATCCCGCAGTACGTCACCGTCATCGACGAGCAGAACGTCCACTTCCTGCACGTACGCTCCCCCGAACCCGACGCCGTCCCCCTGGTCCTGCTGCACGGCTGGCCGGGCGGGGTCACGGACTTCCTCGACGTCATCGGCCCGCTCTCGGACCCCCGCGCCCACGGCGGCGACCCCGCCACGGCCTTCCACCTGGTGATCCCGTCGCTGCCGGGCTTCGGCTTCTCCACCCCGCTGGCCGGACCGGGCATGAGCGCGACCCGGATGGCCGGGATCTTCGTACGGCTGATGGAGCGGCTCGGATACGAACGCTACGGCGTGCAGGGCTACGACACCGGCGCGTGGGTCGCCCCCCAGATGGGCGCCCAGGCCCCCGACCGCGTGATCGGGATGCACGTCAACGCCCTGCTGACCTTCCCCATCGGCGCCGAGGGCGAGATGGACGGCCTGACCGAGGCCGAGCAGCGGCGCTGGCAGGCCATGGAGAACTTCAACGACGGCTACCTGCAGTGCAACTCCAAGCGACCGCAGACGGTGACGTACGGGCTGCACGACTCGCCCGTCGGGCAGCTCGCCTGGATCGTGGAGAAGTTCAAGGAGCTGACCGACCCCGAGGAGGGGCTGCCCGAGGAGAGCGTGGACCGCGACCGCATCCTGACCGACGTCTCGGTGTACTGGCTGACCGGCACGGCCGGATCCTCGGCGCAGATCTACTACGAGGAGATCTCCGCGAACGCGTGGGGCGGGACGGCCGACGACACCGCCGCGGACGGCGCCGCCTGGAGCGGGCCGGGCGACGGCTCCGAAACCGCCACGGGCACGGACGGCACAGACAACACGGACGGCACGGACGGCGCCGGCTGGGGCGGGGACGCGGGCGGCTGGACCCCTCAGCGCGGGACGGTACCGACCGGCGTGCTGGTCTCCGCCCACGACGTCACCATCCGTCGCTGGGCCGAACGCGACCACAACGTGGTGCGCTGGACCGAGCTGGGGCGGGGCGGCCACTTCCTCTCGATGGAGGCACCGGACCTGCTGGCCGACGACGTCCGCGAGTTCTTCGCGAAGCTTCGCTGAGATCGTCCCTCCGCGCGGGGACGGGGCCCGGCCCGCGTGTCCCGGCGTGCCCCGTCCGATGTGCCGCCGGCCCGGTCCCGCGTGCCGACCCGGCGTGCCCGGCCCAGCTCGGCCCGGCGCGGCCCGGCCTGACGTGCTCGACCTGACGTGCTCGGCACGGCCGGCCCGGTGGGCGAGGCAGAATACGAGCCGTGGAAGGACGATGGGTCGAGGTGGCCGACCGGGTGCTGGTGCGGCGGTACGCCGAGCTGGACCTGTCGGTGGGGCTGGTGGTGGGCGAGGGCGGCTGCCTGGTGGTCGACACCCGCGGGGACCAGCGGCAGGGGGCCGAGCTGGCCGCCGAGGTCCGTCGGATCACCGGCGCCCCCTGGACGGTGGCGATCACCCACTCGCACTTCGACCACGCCTTCGGCACCGGGTCGTTCCCCGGCGGTCCGGTCTGGGGGCACCGGGACTGCCGCGCCGACCTGATCCGCGACGGTGACCGGGCCAGGCGGGAGTGGGCCCGGTACTACCGGGATCTGGGACGCGCGGACGTCGCCGCGGACATCGAGGGGACCGAGATCGTGCCTCCGGACCACCTGGTGACCGGCCGGACCGAACTGGTCGTCGGCGGTCGCCGGATCGTCCTGGCCCATCTCGGCCGCGGTCACTCCGGCAACGACCTGGTGGTCCACGTACCGGACGCCGGCGTGGTCTTCGCCGGTGACCTCGTGGAGAACGGCGCCCCGCCCGCCTACGAGGACGCCTACCCCCTGGAGTGGCCCGCCACGGCCGCCGCCCTGCTCACCCTCGCCGACGACGCCACCGACCCCCGCCCCGGCACGTCCGAAGCCGGGAACGCGGCCGAAGCCGGGAACGCGGCCGGAAGCATGGCCGAGGGCGGAAGCATGGCCGGGGCCGAGGGCGTGAAGGACGGGGACACGACCGGGGACGGGAACGTGACCCGACGGGGCACCGTCCCGGTCCTCACCTTCGTCCCCGGGCACGGAGACCCGGTGGACCGCGCGTTCGTGGCCGCGCAGCAGGCGGAGATCGCCGCCCTGGCCGGGCTGTGCGAGGAGGTGGCCGCGGGTCTCGTCTCCCCCGCCGAGGCCGTACGCCGATCGCCCTACCCCCGGGAGACCACGGAGATCGCCCTGCGCCGCGCGGCCGTCCCGGGCTGACCGTTCCGCACGGTCCCGCGCCGTTCCGTGCCGTTCCACACGGTCCCGTCCCCGGTCGTACGACCTCGTCCCGCGGACCGGAACAGCGGAACGTACCGGAACGCGGTCAGATCTCCTCGGAGGGCTTGGTCGGGTCGAGCTGGCGCGGCTGCATGGCCGCCCTGGGGTGGTGCAGGTCGAAGGCCGGACGCTCGGAGCGGATGCTGGGGATCGACAGGAAGTTGTGCCGCGGTGGCGGGCAGGAGGTGGCCCACTCCAGCGAGTTGCCGTACCCCCACGGGTCGTCGACGGTCACCCGCTCGCCGTGCCGGGCGGTGTACCACAGGTTGTAGATGAACGGCAGGGTCGAGGCGCCCAGCAGCAGCGCGCCGGCCGAGGAGACCATGTTCAGGCCGGTGAAGCCGTCCAGGTCGCTGTAGTCGGCGTAGCGGCGCGGCATGCCGCGCGCTCCCAGCCAGTGCTGGACCAGGAAGGTGGCGTGGAAACCGACGAACAACGTCCAGAAGTGCCACTTGCCGAGCTTCTCGTTGAGCATCTTGCCGGTCATCTTGGGCCACCAGAAGTAGAAGCCGGCGAACATGGCGAACACCACGGTGCCGAAGACCACGTAGTGGAAGTGCGCGACCACGAAGTAGGAGTCGTGCACGTGGAAGTCCAGCGGCGGGGAGGCCAGGATGACGCCGGTCAGGCCGCCGAGCAGGAAGGTGACCAGGAAACCGATCACGAACAGCATGGGGGTGTGCAACACGATGTGGCCGCGCCACATGGTGCCGATCCAGTTGAAGAACTTCACCCCCGTCGGGATCGCGATCAGGAAGGACATGAAGGAGAAGAAGGGCAGCAGCACCTGGCCGGTGGGGAACATGTGGTGGGCCCAGACGGTCATCGACAGGCCGGTGATGGCGATGGTGGCACCGACCAGGCCGATGTAGCCGAAGATGGGCTTGCGGCTGAAGACCGGGATGACCTCGGTGATGATGCCGAAGAACGGCAGCGCGATGACGTAGACCTCGGGGTGTCCGAAGAACCAGAACAGGTGCTGCCACAGCAGGACCCCGCCGTTGCGCGGGTCGAAGATGTGCGCGCCGAACCTGCGGGTCGCCTCCAGCCCCAGCAGCGCGGCGGCGAGCACCGGGAAGGCCATCAGCACCAGCACGCTGGTCAGCAGCGTGTTCCAGGTGAAGATCGGCATCCGGAACATCGTCATCCCGGGGGCCCGCATGCAGATGATCGTGGTGATGAAGTTGACCGCGCCCAGGATCGTGCCCAGGCCCGACATCACCAGCCCGGCGATCCACAGGTCACTGCCGTACTGCGGGGAGTAGGCGGCGGTCGACAGCGGCGGGTAGCCGGTCCAGCCGAAGTCGGCCGCGCCCCCGTCGGTGAAGAAACCGAAGCTGGCGATCAGCCCGCCGAACAGGAACAGCCAGAAACTGACCATGTTGAGCCGGGGGAAGGCGACGTCCGGGGAGCCGATCTGCAGGGGCATGATCACGTTGGCGAACCCGGCGAACAGCGGGGTGGCGAACAGCAGCAGCATCAGCGTGCCGTGCATGGTGAACAGCTGGTTGTAGTGCTCCTGGCTGACCAGCTGCGTCCCGGGCTGGGCGAGCTCGCCCCGGATGATCAGGGCCATCAGCCCGGCGAACAGGAAGAAGCCGAACGCGGTGATCAGGTACATGTACCCGATCACCTTGTGGTCGGTGCTCGTGAGCCAGTTCACGACGATCGAGCCCGGCGGGCTCCTGCGCGGCGCCAGCGGTGAGGTCAGCGGTTCCTCGCGCGACCGTTCGGAGGTCGTCACGGCCCACCCCCTTCGAACCCGTTCGTTGTCGGACCGGCGTCGTCCCCGGGCCGGTGCGCCGCCCGGACCGGCGGGCCGGTGGGCCGGGGGTGGCCCCCGCTCCGTACCGTCCTCCCCCCGGCCATCCCCCCGCGAGACGGCTCCCACTCGCCCGCCCGGCCATCTTGCCCGCGCGCTGACCTGCGGATGACCGGCCCCGTACCGGATCGTCCACGGTGGCGGGACGGGCGGGGCCCGGAGGCGAGGAGGTCCGGCCCGTCGCGCTTGACCGGGGGGCATACAGGGCACGCCGCTGGAAACGGAGCGTCGAAAGGAGCGACCCAGATGACCAAGCGACAGCGAGTCGTCGTGATCGGAGGAGGGTTCGCGGGCTTCACCGCCGTCCGCACGCTCTCCAAAATCGCCAAGGGTGCCGTCGAGATCGTCCTGATCAACCCCACCGACTACTTCCTCTACCTGCCCCTGCTGCCGGAGGTCGCCGCGGGCATCCTCGACCCGCGCAAGGTGGCGATCCCGCTGGCGGGCGACCGTCCCGGCGTCCGGCACCTGCTCGCCACGGTGGACGGTGTCGACCTTCAGGCGCGCCGGGTGACCTGCGTCGACTCCGAGGGCGGGCGCCGCGAGCTGGGCTACGACCGCCTGGTGGTCACGGTCGGCAGCGTCAACAAGCTGCTGCCCGTGCCCGGCGTCGCAGAGCACGCCCACGGCTTCCGGAGCATCGCCGAGGCGATCTACCTGCGGGACCACCTGATCCGCCAGATCGAGCTCGCCGACACCTCCACCGACCCCGAGGAGCGCCGGGCACGGTGCACCTTCGTGGTGGTCGGCGCCGGTTACACCGGCACCGAGGTGGCGGCGCAGGGCCAGCTGCTCACCCTGGACCTGCGCGACGCGCGACCGCACCTGCGCGACCAGCCCGTACGCTGGATCCTCGCCGACATCGCCCCGCGCATCCTGCCCGAACTCGACGAGCGCCTGTCGAGGACGGCGCACCGGACCCTGACGGGACGGGGCCTGGAGATCCGCACCGGGACCGGCGTGGCCGAGGCGACACCGGAGGGCGTCAGGCTCTCCGACGGGGAGTTCGTGCCGACCCGGTCCCTGATCTGGTGCGTCGGCGTGCGGCCGGACCCGATGGTGGAGGCGCTGGGGCTGCCCACCGAGCGGGGACGGCTGCTGGTCGACGAGTACCTGAGGGTGCCCGGACACCCGGGGGTCTACGCCTGCGGCGACGCGGCCGCCGTGCCCGACCTCACCCGGCCGGGCGAGTACACCCCGATGACCGCCCAGCACGCCGAACGCCAGGGCAAGCGCGTCGCCCGCAACATCGCCGCCTCGTACGGGCACGGAAGGCTGCAGCCGTACCGGCACGGCGACCTGGGATTCCTCGTCGACCTGGGCGGCGCCGCGGCGGCCGCGAACCCGCTGGGCGTGCCGCTGTCGGGCCTGGCGGCCAAGATCGTCACCCGCGCCTACCACCTGCTCGCCGTCCCGCACGGCCGGGGACGGATCGCCGGGAGCTGGCTGCTGGACTTCATGCTGCCGCGCCAGACCGTCCAGCTGGACATGGTCCCGGCCTCGGCGGTGCCGCTCACCTCCTGCGAGCCCGAACGGACCTCCGTGCTGAGCGGCTCGGCGTCGGGCCCGAACGGCTCTCCACGCTGAGCGGGTGAAGCGTAAAAGAGGACGAAATTGTCGGCCCCGCGGGCGATGCACGCGGGTGTCGGGGTAGGGAGCCGGGTATGGCAAAGATCGGTTACACGATGATGTGCGAGCAGACGCCCGCCCGGCAGCTGGTCGAGGACGTGGTCACGGCCGAGCGGATCGGCTTCGACTACGCGGTCATCTCCGACCACTACTTCCCGTGGCTGGAGGAGATGGGACACTCGCCGTACGCCTGGTCGGTGCTCGGCGCGGCGGCCTACGCCACCCGGAGCCTGCCGCTGATGACGTACGTGACCTGCCCGATCATGCGGTACCACCCGGCGGTGGTCGCGCAGAAGGCGGCGACGATGGGCGTGCTGAGCGAGGGCCGTTTCACGCTGGGGCTGGGGGCCGGGGAGAACCTCAACGAGCACGTGGTGGGTCAGGGCTGGCCCTCGGCCGACACCCGGCACGGCATGTTCAGGGAGGCCATACAGATCATCCGCGAGCTGTTCGAGGGCGGCTACGTCACCTACCGGGGCGAGTACTTCGACGTCGACTCGGCCAAGCTCTTCGACCGACCGGACCGGCCCGTCCCGCTGGCGATCGCCGCCTCGGGCGGACAGTCGGGCAGGATCGCCGCCGAGCACGGGGACGCGCTCGTCGCGACGGAGCCCGACGAGGACCTGGTACGCCTGTTCGGCGCCGAGGGCGGCACGGGCAAGCCCGTCTACGGCCAGCTCCCGATCTGCTACGACCCCGACCCCGAGGCCGCCAAGGAGCGGGCCCACAAGCTCTGGCGCTGGTCGGTGTCCGGCTGGAAGGTCATGGCCGAGCTTCCCGCCCCGGTCAACTTCGACGCCGCCGCGAAGACCGTGCGGCCCGAGGACGTGGCGGAGAGCGTGCCGTGCGGCTCGGACGTGGACGCGGTCGTGGAGGCGGTCCGCGCCTTCACCGACGCCGGTTTCACCCACGTCGCCCTGGTCCAGATCGGTCACGAGCACCAGGGCGCGTTCTTCGACTGGTCGGAGAAGGAACTGCTGCCCGCGCTGCGCCGCCTCTGACGACCGTCCGGGGCCGGGACCCGCGGGTACCGCGGCCGGTGTACGCCGGCCGCGGCGGGCCGGCCCCTGGCGGCCGCCCTGAGGGCCTGCCGGACACCGGGGCCTGCCGGGCACCGGGCGGAACACGGGCCCGTGAGAGGTTCCGCCCGGTCGTACGGGGAAGGCTCAGCGGGGTGGACGACGTCTGGGATCTGGTGGTGGTCGGCGGCGGGCCCGCCGGGGCGGCGGCGGCGCTGCGCGCGAGGCAGCTTCGGCCGGACGCGCGGGTGCTCCTGCTGGACCGGGCCGACTTCCCCCGCGACAAGGCCTGCGGTGACGGCATCGCCGCGCACGGGCGCGACGAGCTCGCCCTGCTGGGCCTGCCCGACCTGATCGCCGACTACCGGCCGACGCAGCGTCTGGCGGTGGTCTCCCCCGGTGGCGCGCGCGTCTCGGCCACCTCGGCCCGACCCAACCACGTCGTCCCCCGCAAGGTCTTCGACGCCCGCCTGGTCGACGCCGCACGGGCCCGCGGCGTCGAGGTCCGCCGCCACCAGGTCCGCTCGCTCGCCGCCCGGAACGGCCACGTCGTCCTGGACGGCACCGTCACCGCCCGCGCCGTGGTCGCGGCCGACGGGGCCAACTCCACCGTGCGGCGCCTGATCGGCGTCCCGCCCTCGCCCGACCGGCACACCGCGATCGCGGTGCGCGGCTACGCCGACGTGTCCCCCGACGACGACGTCCAGTCCATCTTCATGCAGCAGGACGGGTGGCCCGCGTACGCGTGGTCGTTCCCGATCGGCGACGGCACCGCCAACATCGGCTACGGGATGCTGCTGCCCCGGCTGCACGCCACCGGCCTGCCGGGCCGCGAGGTGCTGCACGGCCGGCTCGCCGAGCTGCTGCCCGACCTGCGTGCCCGTGACCTGCGCGCCCATCATCTGCCGCTCTCCCCCGGCAGGCCCGGGCCGGGGTCGGGACGGGTACTGCTCGCCGGGGACGCCGCCGGTCTGATCAACCCGCTCACCGGCGAGGGCATCTACTACGCGCTCGTCTCCGGCAGGCTCGCCGGGGAGGCCGCGATGCGGGCGGCCGACGATCCGCTGCCCGCCTACCGGCGCGGCCTCGGCAAGGCCCTCGGACGGCACCTGCGGACCACCGACGTGCTCGCCAGGGCCTCCCAGTCGCCCGGCTTCATCGACGCGGCGATCGACACCGCGGCCCGTCGCAAGGAGGTGTTCGACCTGCTGGTCGACGTGGGCCTCGGGGCGGGGACGGTTCCGGTGCCGCTGGCGATGGCCGTCCTGCGCCGCTGGGCCCTGAACGGCGTCCGGGGGCGCCGGGGAGACCGGGGGCACCCCGGGCCCTGACCGCGACGGCCCCGCACGGGCGTACGTCGCCCTTGGGCCGGGGTGAGCCGGTCCCGCGACACCCCGATCGCGCGGTACGGCCGCCGGCACCGTACCGCCGACCGGGCCGTCACGCCCATCGGGCCGTCACGTACAGCGGACGGTCGCACTCACCGGGTCGTCATGTCCGTCGTCATGTCCGTCGTCACGTCCGTCGTCACGTTCACCGGCCGGTCGCACCGACCGGGTCGTCATGGGCCTGCGTCACCGAGGTCACCGAGGTTACCGAGGTCGCCGAGGTCGCCGAGGTCGCCGAGGTCGCCGAGGTCGCCGAGGACACCGTCTCCTCGGCGAACAGGACCGCGGCGTCGACGGCGGCCTTGTCGCGGAGCACCGGGGCGCTGGTGTTGATGCCGTCGATGATGAGGCAGATCCGGCCGGCCAGCGCGTCGGGGTCGGACGCCCGCGCGCGGTGGGCGAGCTCGCGCAGAGCCGCCCGCCTGCCGGTGTAGTGGGCGACGATGGCCCGGTGCGCGGGGTGGTCCGGGTCGGGGAATTCCACGTACACGTTGCGCAGCGGGCAGCCGCGGAAGCCGTCGGCCGTCGCCTGCTCGGCGACGGCGCCCACGATGGCGACGATCTGCTCCGCCGGTCCGGGGACCGAGCGGACGGCCCGGTCGACGATCCCCGCCCAGTCGGCCCGGCAGCGTTCGAGGAAGGCCACGACCAGATCGTCCTTGTTGCGGAACTCCCGGTAGAGAAGGTTCTTCCCGCAACCGCACTCGTCGATGATCTGCTGCAGCCCCACCGCGTGCACGCCGTGCTCGACGAACAGGCGTGAGGCGACCTCCAGGATGCGCTCGCGCGCGCCCGGATCGGGTCTCCTAGCCATGCCGCACCTCCCCGGCCAAAGATAGCGGACCGAGCGGTCCGTGTCATGTCCCGGTGACGTTGACACCCGGCCTGATCACTGCCAATAATACGGACCAGTCGGTCCCGGACCAATCGGTCCGCTTCCGTCGGAGAGGCCGTCACACCCGGACCCCGGTGGATCCGGACGCGCCGGGCCGGCCGTGTCCCTCCCGGACACGGCCGTCACCGCGACCGGCGGCCCGAAGCACACCACCCACCGAGGCACACCGCTCACCGAAGAATCCGCAGAAGGAGACACTCATGGACCTGGGACTCGCCGGCAAGAGCGCCGTCGTCACCGGAGGCAGCAAGGGGACGGGCCTGGCCATCGTCCGCACGCTGGTGGCCGAGGGGATGCGGGTGGTCGCCGCCTCCCGGCGCGCCACCCCCGAGCTCAAGGAGACCGGGGCGGCGCACGTGGCCGTCGACCTCACCACCGCCGAGGGCGGCGGCGAGCTCGTCGAGCGTGCCGCGGCGGAGCTCGGCGGGATCGACCTCCTGGTCAACAACGTCGGTATCGGGGACACCGACGATCTGGTCCAGGGAGCCCTGCTCGACCTGCGCGAGCTCCCCGACAGCGCCTGGAGGCAGACCTTCGACCTGCACTTCTACAGCGCGCTCCGGGTCACCCGCGCCGCGCTCCCCCACCTGATCGAGCGCCAGGGCGTGGTGGTCAACGTCTCGTCCAGCGGTGCCCGGGTGGTCAGTGCGGGACCGGCTCATTACAACGTCGCGAAGGCGGCCCTGAACGCACTGACCAAGGTGACCGCGGAGCAGTTCGGCGACCGGGGGGTGCGCGCCATCACGATCTCCCCCGGGCCGATCCTCACCGGGGTCTGGACCGACCCGGAGGGGTTCATCGGCCGGATGGCGCGCGAGCAGGGCCTGACCCACGAGGACTTCGTGGAGCGGATGACCGACTCGCTCGGCGCCAGCACGGGCCGGATCAGCACGCCGGAGGAGGTGGCCCGGCTGGTCGCCTTCGCGGCCTCCCCCAACAACGTCAACGGTGCCGAGTTCCTGGTCGACGGCGGCATCGTCAAGCATCTGTGACGACGGGCACCGGCACCACCGGCCTTGGCGGCCCCGATCCCTGCGGGTGCCTACCGGTGGACGTGTGCCGGTGAACGCGTGCCGGTGGACGTCCGGCCCGCGCGGCGAGGGCGCCACAGCGTCACGACGTCACGACGTCACGACGTCACGGCGTCACGGCGTCACGGCGTCACGGCGTCACGGCGTCACGGCGTCACGGCGTCACGGCGTCACGGCGTCACGGCGTCACGGCGTCACGGCGTCAGGGCAGGATCACCGAGCGGGTGAGGTTGCGCGGGCTGTCCGGGTCCAGGCCGCGGGATCGGGCGAGCTCGACGGCGAGCCGCTGGGCCCGGACCAGGTCGGCCAGCGGGTCGAGCGCGGTGACCGTGGTCAGGGCTCCGGTGCGGGCCACGTCGTCCAGCAGCTCCTCCTGACCGCCGAAGAACCACACCAGGCTCTCCTCGTCGGCGAGGCTGATCGGCCCGTGCCGGTACTCCAGCGCCGGGTACGCCTCCGACCAGGCCAGGGCGGCCTCCCTGAGCTTCAGGGCGGCCTCCCGCGCCAGGCCGCCGGTCCATCCGCGGCCCAGGAAGGTGAATCGCCGCCGGGTGAGCGCACCCTCGGGCAGCGGCGTGGTGAGAGCGGTCTCGGCCTGCGCGACCAGGTCGTTGGGCGCCTGCCCGAGGTGCGCGCGGAGCAGGGCGAGAACGCAGGTGGCGAACCGGGTCTGCACCACGGAGCGCTCGTCGGCGAACTCCAGCGCGATCACCGTTCTCGCCGCCGCCGAGACCGGGGTCGCGGGGTCGGCGGTGAGGGCGATCGTGGGGACGTCGCCCGCGGCGCCGAGGGCGTGCAGCACCTCCGTGGTGGTGCCGGAGCGGGTGATGGCCACCAGCCGGTCGTAGCGCCGCGCCGGCAGCTCCGAGGCGGGGAAGGCGTCGGTCTCCCCCTGGCCCGACCGCTCACGCAGGGTCGCGTACGCCTGCGCCATGTACAACGAGGTCCCGCACCCGATCACGGCGACGCGCTCGCCCGTCTCCGGCAGGCCCGCCGGGTTCGCCGCGCCGAGCTCCAGCGCCTGCCGCCAGCACTCGGGCTGGCTCGCGATCTCCCGCAGGACGTGCGTCACGTGTGCCTCCTATCGGTGCTCCCTGTCCTCAACTGTCCTCAACATGTCACACCCCGGCACCGTGGACGCGTCCGGCCCCTTCGCCGGTCACGGACGCGTCCCGGGACGTTCCGGTCCTGCGGACCGGGTACGCCGGGCCGTCGCCGGGGTCATCGGACGTGGCGCACGTCCCGGTGCGCCGGCCGCTCGGCGAAGGACCGTCCCCGTCCGACGTCGCGGACGCGTCGTGACACCCGTACGGCGTGGAATTTTCAGGGCCTGACGGGTCCCTGACGGATCTTCCCCGTCGTGTCGTGGAGGGTTCCGGCCAGCTCAGCACCGCCGTGACGGCCGAGGAGAGGGACGGGGCGTACGGGGCGTGGAAGGGCGGTACGGCGGCGGCTGTACAGCGCCGGTGGCGCTGCCTACATTCTGGGGGGCTTTCCACCAGGCCCTCGGTCGTCGACGCGTCGCCGGCCGTTGCGAAGAACCAGCGAGGAGATTCGATGGGATCCATACGGCGGCTTTCCACGGCCGGCGCGGCACTCGTCGCCATGGCCGTAGCCCTGTGTGCCGTCATGCTCACGGGCCTTCAGCCCGCGCACGCGGCCGTGGGGCTCCACGTCAGCGGCACGGACATCGTCGAGGCGAACGGCCAGAAGTTCATCATGCGCGGGGTCAACCACCCGCACGTCTGGTACACGGGCCGGACCTCGTCGTTCGCCGACGTCAAGGCGCTGGGCGCCAACACCGTGCGCGTGGTGCTGGGCACCGGCAAGCGGTGGGGCCCGTCCAACGACGTCGCCGACGTGATCTCACTGTGCAAGCAGAACCGGCTGATCTGCGTCCTGGAGGTGCACGACACCACCGGGTACGGCGAGGAGGGTGCGGCCGCCTCGCTCGACGAGGCCGTCGACTACTGGATCAGCCAGAAGAGCGCGCTGGTCGGCCAGGAGAACCACGTCGTCATCAACATCGGCAACGAGCCGATCGGCAACACCAACGCCGCCCAGTGGACCGGCGCGACCACCGCCGCCATCAAGAAGATGCGCGCCAACGGCTTCCAGCACCTGCTGATGGTCGACGCGCCGAACTGGGGCCAGGACTGGCAGTACGTCATGCGGGACAACGCCCAGACGGTCCTGGACGCCGACACCCTGCGCAACACCGTGCTGTCCATCCACATGTACGCCGTGTTCAACACCGCCACGTCGATCACCGACTATCTCGACCGGTTCAAGGCCAACGGGTGGCCGCTGGTGATCGGCGAGTTCGGCTGGCGGTTCAACGCCGGTGAGGTGAACCACGAGACGCTGCTGTCGGAGGCGGTGTCGCGGGGCCTGGGCTACCTCGCCTGGTCCTGGAGCGGCAACACCGATCCCATCCTGGACATGGCGCTCGACTTCGACCCCGCCCGGCTCACCACCTGGGGTCAGCGGATCTTCAACGGCGCCAACGGCATCAAGGCCACGGCCAGGGAGGCCACCGTCTACGGCGGCGTCACCCCGACCCCCACCCCGACTCCCACCCCGACCCCGACACCCACCCCCACGCCCACCCCGACGCCGACCCCGACCCCGACGCCCACGCCGAGCCCCGGAGGCTCGTGCCGGGTGGCGTACGTGATGAACTCCTGGAACAGCGGGTTCACCACCAGCGTCACGATCACCAACACCGGCGGCTCGGCGATCAACGGCTGGCGGCTGGCGTTCACCCTGCCCTCCGGCCAGACCTTCACCAACGGCTGGAACGCGTCGTACGCGGCGACCGGTTCGCAGGTCGTCGCCACCAACGCGGGCTGGAACGGCACCCTCGCGCCGGGCGGCTCCGTCACCATCGGCTTCCAGGCCACCCACACCGGCAACACCACCGAACCCACCTACTTCGCCCTCAACGGAGGCTCCTGCCAGGCGGTCTGATCCCTGACCCGTCCCCGTCGCCGAACCGTCGTATCGTCTCCTCGTATGAGGCGTGACACATGGGTGGTCGGTGACGCGTACGAGGCCTATGTCGGCCGGTGGAGCCGTCCCGTCGCCGAGGAGTTCCTCCGGTGGCTGGACGTGCCCCCCGGCCGGCGATGGGCCGACGTGGGCTGCGGTACCGGGGCGCTCACCGAGACGGTCCTGGCCATGACGGATCCCGTGCGGGTCCTGGGCGTGGACACCTCCGAGGGGTTCCTGTCCCACGCCCGCACCCGGATCGTCGACGTCCGGTCGGCCTTCTGCGCCGGCGACGCCGGATCACTGCCACTGCCCGGCCGTCGTCTCGACGCCGTGGTGAGCGGCCTGGCGCTCAACTTCACGCCCGACCCGCAGCGCAGCGCGGCCGAGTTCGCCCGGGTCACCGCGCCGGGCGGTGTGGTCGCCGCCTACGTCTGGGACTACGCCGAGGGCATGGGCATGATGCGGTACTTCTGGGACGCCGCCGTCGCCCTCCGCCCGGACACGGCCGCCTCCGACGAGATGCGGCGTTTCCCCCTCTGCCGTCCCGATCCTCTCGCCCGCCTGTGGACGGACGCCGGTCTGCGCGAGGTGACGGTACGGGCGATCGAGGTGCCCACGGTGTTCACCGGCTTCGACGACTACTGGACGCCGTTCCTCGGCGGCCAGGGAGCGGCCCCCGGATATGTCGCGTCCCTGGACGACGAGCACCGCCACGCCCTGCGCGATCTCCTGCGCACCCGCCTGCCCGTCCGGCCGGACGGCTCCGTCCACCTCTCCGCCAGGGCCTGGGCGGTACGGGGAGTGGCCGCCGGGACGGGGTGAGTCCCGTTTCACGACGGGCAGGCGCAGAGAACGGGTGACGCCGATCGACGCCTGAACGGACCCGAGAACGTACGTACCGGAGCACGGCCGCGGATGCGACGGCCGCGTCCCGCCGATCCGAAGGAGAGTCGCCATGGCCACGGTGGAGGCGAACATCTCGATGTCACTGGACGGTTTCGTCACCGGCCCGAACCTCGACCGCCACCCCGGCCTGGGCGAGGGCGGCGACGTCCTCCACGCCTGGGTCGGCGAGGACCGGAGCATGGACCTCGCCATCGGCGAGGACCGCGAGCTCGCCGGATCGGTCGTCACCAGCCGGAAGGTGTACGACGAGACCGGAGGCTGGGAGTCCGAGAACGGGTTCTACCGGTTGCCGGTGTTCGTGGTCACCCACCGGCCGCACGACGTGGTCGTGAAGGGCGAGACCACGTTCACGTTCGTCACCGGGGGCGTCGAGCGCGCCGTCGAGCAGGCGATCGAGGCCGCCGGGGACAGGCCGGTGCACATCATGGGCGGCGCCGGCATCATCCGGCAGGCGCTGGCGGCCGGGCTGGTCGACGAGCTGTTCCTGCACGTCGCCCCGGTGATCCTGGACGGCGGCACGCGGCTGTTCGAGCACCTCGGCCGTCAGATCCGGCTGGAGCGCACCGAGGTGATCGAGTCCCGCCACGCCACTCACCTGCGGTACCTGGTCCTGAGGTGACCTGGTCCTGAGGTGACCGTCTCGTCCTGAAGGACGCCCCGGTCCTCGACAGGACGTCCCCGTCCTCGACGGTCCCCGGCCTCCGATGGTCCCGGCCCCGATGAAAGGATGACCGCCATCCGGGTCGCCCGTGGTGATCCCTTCTTCGGAGGTCCTTGTGCTCGTGCTCGCGGTGGCTCAACCGGACTGTGTGCCGTACGACGTGGAGAAGAACGCGGTACGGCACGCGGAGACGGTGCGAAGAGCAGAGGCCAGGGTGGTGATATTTCCGGAACTGTCACTTACGGGGTACCACCTGGACGCTCCGGCGATCACCGTGGAGGACCCGAGGCTGAGGCCGATCGTGGAGGCCTGCGCGGAGACGGGGGCGCTGGCCCTGGTCGGGGCACCGATCGTGGAAGAGGGGCGTGAGTACATCGCGATGCTGGCGGTGGACGGCGACGGGGCCGGGGTGGCCTATCGCAAGGTCAACGTGCACTCCAGCGAGGAACGGTTCGCCTGCGGGGAGCGGTACGAGGTGATCGAGGTGAACGGCCTGCGGCTGGGACTGGCGATCTGCCGGGACCTGATGATCGCGCAGCATGCCGAAGACACCACCGCGCTGGGGATCGACGTCTATGTGGCCGGGGTGGTCCACCAGGCGGCGGAGGTGGCGGTCCAGCAGGAGAGAGCGCGGCGGATCGCCACCGATCACCGTGTCTGGGTGGCGGTGGCGAGCTTCGCGGGACCGACCGGTGGCGGCTTCGAGCACACGGCCGGGTGCTCGGGGTTCTGGAGGCCGGGTGGCGACCTGGCAGCCCAGGCCGGACCGGAGCCGGGCGAGCTCGTCCGCCTGACGATCGGCCAGACCTCCGGCGACACTTCGCGATCTCGGGCCTGAAACCTGGGCCCGGACATGGATCCGTACCCGGGCCCGGGCCTGAGATCTTGGGCCTGAAACCTGGGCCCGGACATGGATCCATGTCCGGGCCTGGGATCTTGGGCTTGAGGCCTGGTCCTGGGCCGGCATGAGCCCTCATGACCCGGCGTCCCGCGTGAAAGCGTTCCGCGCCCGTGGCCAACAAGGTGTGTCATCCTTCCCGAGCAAAGGAACACACATGATCGCTCATCCTGATCCCGGGCCGCAGGCCGGGATCGGCGAGTGGTCGCCGCACGAGGATTTCGGCCGGGTCTTCGACGCTCATTTCGCCGAGATCCATCGCTACATCGCCCGGCGGCTGGACGCCCAGACCGCCGACGACCTCGCGGCCGACACCTTCCTCATCGCCTTCCGCGACCGCGACCGCTTCGACCCCGCCCGAGGCGGGATCCGCCCATGGCTGTACGGGATCGCCACCAACCTCCTGGCCGGGCACCGCCGGAACGAGGTACGCCGATGGAAGACGCTCAGCCGTACCGAGGCGGCCGACGACCAGGAGGGACCCGAAGGCCCGGTGACGACCAGGCTGGCCGCGCGGCAGGTGACGGGCAGGCTCGCGGGAGCGCTGGCCGGTCTCGCCAAGCGTGACCGCGACGTGGTCCTCCTCCTCGCTCTCGGCGGCCTCAGCCACGCGGAGGTGGCCGCCGCCCTCGGCATCCCGTACGGGACCGTCGCGTCCCGGCTGAACCGGGCGCGCAGGCAGCTGCGCAAGGCCCTGGGCGACGCGAACCCCCTGAAGGAGGCCCACGATGGATGAGATCAGCCTGCTGGGGCGGGCCGTTCCGGACGTACCGCCTCCCTCGTCCCAGGTGGTGGCCCGCGCGCGTGACCGGCTGGCCGCCGAGGAACGGCGGCCGACCGGTCATCGCGGCTCCAGGCGACGTCCCGGCTGGACCTGGGCACTGGCCTGCGCCGCGGTGACGGCCGTCGTGGCCTTCGCCGTGGTCACCATGACCGGCGGCCTGACGGCTCCGTCTCCCATCGCCCCGTCTCCGTCCACGCCGCCCACGTCCGTCCTGCCCGCGCCGTCCGTCAAGCCACCGGCCACGTACGAAGGGCTCCCGCTTCTTCGCTCGAAGACGGCGCGGAGCACGGCGACGAAGGTCACGCTGAGGTTCCGCCCCACCAGCACCAGGACAGCGATCGTGCTGCGCTGCTCCGCGCCGGGCTCTTTCGTCCTGGCCTCCGAACCCCGGAAACACGTCTTGAGCGAGGCGCGCGGTATCTGCGGTCCCGACGGCACGCGCAGCCGTTTCGACGACAAGAGCCACGAGCCCGGCTGGACGAGCCGCACCCACACGGTCACGTTCTGGGTCTTCCCCCCGGACGCACCGATCATCTCGCCCCCCGACGAGTACGGCTGTCGCAAGGCGTCGTGTGACGGGAGGTACAAGCTCCACACGAATACCGCGGACGCGCTCGCCGCCCGGATCGGTACACGCCCCCAGCCCTGGTCGGTCGCCGTCTACGACGCTTCCCGATAGGACTGCCTCGGTCGCCGCCGCGAGCCGTTCCACGACGGTGATCGGCGGGACCTGCCAGTGCGGCACCGGAGCATCACCGGGACAAGCGAAAGGCCAGGTCAGAGAGTCTCTGACCTGGCCTTCGGTTGGTGCCCCCTGCAAGATTCGAACTTGCGCTCCCGGCTCCGGAGGCCGGTGCTCTATCCCCTGAGCTAAGGGGGCCAACGCGTGATTACATTACCAGCATCCTGGGGGGAACCGACACTCAGATAGGGAACCGGTGATCACCAAGGGGACTCGGGACCGCCTTGGAGCAGTGGATCGACGGAACCGCGGGGTGGCGGGCCGCTGCCGGAGGGGTCGAAGCGGTCCGGCGAGGGCGACCGGTCGGCTCTGGAGCGTGTGGTGGAGCAGGCCGTGATCGCTCCGGGGCGAGCGGTGGCGGTGTGGGCCACGGCCGCTTCGGGGACGACCGGCGGGAACGAGGAACGGTCGCTTCACGGACGAGCGGTGAGGTGAGCCCGGAAGGAACGGCGGTCAGCTCACAGAAGGGCGGACGGCGCCTCGGTAGAGGGAGCGGTAGTAGGGCGAGGCGGCGAAGTCGACGGTTCTGACGACGTCGCCGGTCTTGGGGGCGTGGACCATGATCCCGTCCTTCAGGTAGACGCCCACGTGGGTGGGATCCTTCTTGACGTTCTTGCCGAAGAAGACGAGGTCTCCCGGGCGGAGCCGGGAGAAGGGGATCCTGCGGCCCTGCCTGAACTGGGTGCCGGTGTAGTGGACGAGCGTGACCCCCGCCTTGGACCAGGCGTGCAGGGCGAGGCCCGAGCAGTCGAAGCCCCCGCCGGTCGGGCCCGTGCTCGAACCGCCTCCCCAGACGTACGGCCTGCCGAGCTGGCGGAGCGCCGCGGCGGCCGCGATCTCGCCTCGTGAGGGAAGAGCGCGTTCTCGTGACGACGGCCGCCTTCCTTTCGGAGACGCCTGCCGCCGGTCGGTGGACGCCTTCCCCTTCCGCGAGGACACCGGCCCGCCGGACGTCGCCCCAGGTGTGCCGGGGAGCGTCTCCTGCCCACCCCGGAGGGGCCCGGACGGCCTGCCGAAAGCAGCCGGCCTACCGGGAGCAGACGGCCTGCCGGAAGCGGATGTCGTGCCGGGAGTGATCGAGGTCGTCGGCCGTCCGCCGGAGACCGGAGGCTTCGCGGGCCACCCGCTCGCGGTCGTGGACTCCTCCGGCCACCGGCCCGCGCTCAAGGACTCGGACACCTCTCCGTCCGTGGTCGCGGGCTTCGCAGGCCGCCCGTCCGGGGCCATGAGCTCGGACGACGCTCCGTCCAGGATCGTGGGCTCGGACGACCCTCCGCCCGAGGTCGCGGGATCAGACGGCCCTCCGTCCGGGGCCGTGAACCCGAAGGGCCGTCTGTCCGCATCCGTATGCCGCCCCGGCCACCGGCCCTCGGGCGAGGACTCCCCCGGCCACCCGCCTTCCGGGTGGGTGGCGACCGACGGCCACTCACCTCCCCGAGCCGGGAGGACCGCCGATCGGACGCCGTTCACGGCCGGAGAAGCGGACAGAGCGGAAATAGCGGGTGAGGTGGATCCACAGGCCAGGGCGAGCGTCGCGCGTGTCTCCTCTGGCAGCCGGTGGACGGCCCCCGGCGGGGCGGCCCGGAGGAACGGGAGGAACAGGCTGACCCAGATGTCGCAGACGGCTGCGGGGAGATGTGGCGCGGGGATCTGCGGGCCCCCTGCCAGGGCGGCCGAGAGGATGGTGACGGTGGCGAATTTCGTGATCACGCACGGCCTCCTGGGCTCGATGAAGGATCGAGGCCCCAGGATGCGCGGGAGGCGCTGATCCCCAAGAAGCCGAATGCGGTTCTGTGGATAACCAGAACGGGCCTCCGACCGGGATGTTCGTCCTCGGACCGGTGACCGTGGTTGCTCATGGATCGCTACGTCAACTAGGGTTGACATATGAACGGTGCGCGGCGGATGACACCCACGCCAGATATGACGACCATCGCCTTCCGAGGTGAACCGGTGACGACGGCGCGGCTCAGGGAGGACCCCGAGCGGGCGGACGCCACTCGCCGGGGCACCGGTCACACCGCTCACCGGAGCGCCGCTCACCGCTCGCACGGTGCCGGGTCATGACGGGCCCGTACGGCGACAAGGAGCTCGCGGCGAGGCTCCGTGACGCGGTCGGTGAGCGTCACCGGGTGGTGGCCGCCGCGGCCGTCTCCCCCGGCGGCACGAGGGTGACGAGCCTGGGCGCTCCCCTCGGCGCGGACTTCGAGATCGGCTCCATCTCCAAGGGGGTGACCGGCCTGCTCTACGCCGACGCGCTCGACCGCGGGGAGATCGGCCCGGAATCGACCCTCGGTGACTTCCTGCCCCTCGGGGACGTTCCCGCGGGGGACGTGACGCTGGCGTCGCTCAGCACGCACCGGTCGGGCCTGCCGAGGCTGCCCGCGTCCGCCGAGCCGTGGCGGCGGACCTTCTCCCTGTGGAGGCACGGTACGAACCCCTACGGCGAGGGCCTCGACGAGCTCCTCGCCCAGGCCCGGGAGGTACAGGTCGGGAGACCGCGCCCCCGGTACTCCAACCTCGGGTTCGAGTTGCTCGGTCACGCGATCGCGCGCGCGGCCGGTACGACCTACCGGGAGCTCGTGAACGAGCGGATCGCCGGGCCGCTCGGGCTCGGCGTGTTCTACGTCCCCTCGGCCCCGGACGAGCTGCGACCCGGTGCGATCATAGGCAAGTCCAGGTCGGGCCGGGAACAGCAGCCCTGGACGGGAGAGGCACTGGGGCCCGCGGGCGGGATCCGGGCGTCGATCGGGGACATGGCCACGCTGACCTCCGCCCTGCTGGACGGCAGCGCTCCCGGCATCACCGCCCTCGATCCCGTGACGACGTTCGCCGGGCGGGCGGTACGCATCGGCGCGGCATGGGTCACCCTTGAAACGAAGGGACGTTTCGTCACCTGGCACAACGGCGGCACGGGAGGGTTCCGTACGTGGCTCGGAATCGACCGGGCGGCCGGGACCGGGGTCGTCGTCCTGTCCGCGACCGCGATCTCGGTGGACCGCCCCGGATTCGTCATGCTGGCGAAGCTCACCGAGGAGGCAGGTGCGGCCGAACGCACCGGGGGGACCGGGAGCACCGGACCGGCCGAGAACACGAGAACCACCGAGGACACCGAAGACACCGAGAAGGCCGGGGGCGTCGGCGGGAACGGACCGGCCGGAGGACCCGGGAACCGCGCGTAGGCCGGAGAGGTCGCGCCACCCGTTCGACCGCGGGCCCGCCGGGCGGTGCAGGCACGCCGCACCCGGGACGGGCGGACGGGAAAGCCCGAACGGGAGGACCGGACGGACGAGGCGGACCCCCGCCTCCCGCCGCCTGCCCCCCGACTCCTGCCTCCCGCGATACGGGTACGTGGACATCCGCGGAAACCCGCGCGGGGACGCGGCGGAGCGGTTAGCCTCACGCCCGTGGGAGAGGTTCTGGGCAGGGTATTGGTAGTGGACGACGACGACGTCATCCGGCAGCTCATCGCGGTCAACCTGACCCTGGAGGGGTTCCAGGTCGACACGGCCTCCGACGGGCAGGACTGCCTGGACCGGGTGCTGGACGTGATGCCCGACGTCATCACGCTGGACGTCATGATGCCCAGGCTGGACGGCTGGATGACCGCCACCAGGCTGCGGAGCGGCGAGGGGACCGGCCACATCAAGGTGGTCCTGATCACCGCGCGGGCACAGGAGGACGACAAGCGGCGGGGCCTCGGCATCGGGGTCGACGCCTACCTCACGAAACCCTTCGACCCGGCCGAGCTGATCCAGGTCGTACGGGAGCTGGCCCTGACCGCGCGCAGCGGCCGGAACGGCTCCTGACCGCCCGCGCCACACCGGAACGCCACCGGACGCACGCCGACGCCGGGATACCTCCGGGCCGCACGGCGGTGCACCTACCGACATGTCGTGACATGTCGGCGGACCCCCGCGTCCTCCCCCGTCAGAGAAGGTCGTCCCGATGGGCCACGGCCGCGGCCTGGGTGCGGGAGGCGACGCCCAGCTTCGACAGGATGTTGGAGACGTGCACGCTGACCGTCTTCTGCGCGATGAACAGCCTCTCGCCGATCTCGCGGTTGGGCAGGCCCTCGGCCACCAGGGCGAGGACCTCCCGCTCGCGGGCGGTGAGCGGCGCCGCCCTCCCGAGGGCCGCCCTCCCGGGGGCCGATCGCGCAGCGGCCGATCGCGCGGAGGCCTGCCGTGCGGAGGCCGGGACAGGCTCCTCGGTGGCCGTGGACGACGGCGCGGAGGAGAAGCGCGCCCTGCGGCCCAGCTCGGCCAGGGCCGCGCCGAGCGGTTCCGCGCGCAGGGACGCGGCGGCCTCGACCGCGAGCCTCCACTCCTGCTGCGCCTCGGCGCGGTCCCCCGCGGCGAGCAGCGCCTCGGCCAGCCGATGGCGTGAGCGCGCGACCTCGTAGACGAACCCGAAGTCGAACGCCTCGACCACCGCGCGCCACGCCGCGACGTCGAGGCGGCCGTGCGCGCGGTGCCACTCGGCCTCGGCCCTGGCCAGCCAGGCCAGCCCTTCGGGCCCGAGCGGCCCCCGGCGGACGGACCCGGGGCCGATGGCCGCGGGCGTCCTGGCCCGTTCCAGGAAGGCGTCGGCCTCGCCGGGACGTCCCAGGTCGGCCAGGGCCCACAGGGCGGTGCTGCTGAGGCGGATCGCGGCGGGGTCGTTGACGGGAAGGCCCTCGATCGCCGCGCGGGCGTGTTCGAGGGCGGCCTCGGCCTCACCCTGCCACAGGGCGTGCTCGGCGGCCAGGCCGCGGGTCATGGCGTTCACCAGGGGGTCACCCGGGCAGAAGGGCTCCAGCCACGACAGGCGCTCCTCGACGACGGGCAGGCCCCTGGCGACCTCGACGAAGAGCGCGAAGGACGACAGGAGCGCCTCGGCCGGGGTGCCGACGCGGACGGCGAACCCCGAGGCCACCTTCTCCGCCGCCTCCCACTCCCCGGCGACGTAGTGGACGAGCAGGCGCAGGAAGCGCAGGTCGGTGCCGAAGGTGCTCCACTTGAGCCCGCTGTCGTAGGCCAGCCGCAGCCCCCGGTCGGCGCTGACCGCGGCCTCGGCGAGGTCGCCGTTCTCGTACTGGACCCTGGCCTGGGTGAAGATGGCCCGCAGGTCGACGGCGAGGTTGCCGGAGCTCTCGGCGGTGGCGCAGGCGAGCAGTTCCTTGGCCCGGGGGATGTCGTCGGCGAGGGCGGCCAGCGCGGCGAGCGTGATCAGCGCGCTGGTCTCGGCGTCGGCGGCATCGCTCGCGCGGGCCGTCTCCAGGGCGCGGGCGGCCATGGCCTCGACCTCGTCGTGCCGCTCGCTCCACTGAAGTGAGCGGGCATAGGTGGCGAGCGCGCGGGCGAGCAGCGGCCCGTCGGGGGCCGCCTCGACGGCGGCGTGCGCGGCGGCGATCGCGCCCTGCTCGTCGTCGAGGTCGGTGAGGATGTACGACAGCCGCTCGTTGATCTCGGCGGAGGGCGGGAGCCGTCGCAGCTGGGAGATCGCCCGGTGGTTGTCCCCGCTGTCGGCCGCGGTGGTGGCGCTGCGGACCGCCAGGCTCGCGTGGTCGATCCCGGCCCTGTCCTCGGCGTCCGGCACCCGGTCCCACAGGCCGAGCGCCCGGTCGAAGTGGCGGTGCGCCTCGGCGGGAGCACCCAGCCGCTCGGCCCTGCGCCCGGCCTCCACGGACGCGGCCAGCGCCTCGGGCAGGTCGTGCCCGGCCAGGTAGTGGTGGGCCAGCTCGGCCGCGGAACCTCCCCGGGCCGTCAGCAGCCGGGCGAACTCCCCGTGCATCCTGGTCCGCTCGCCGGGCAGCAGGTCGTTGTAGACGGCCTCCTGCAGGAGCGCGTGCCGGAAGGCGTAGCCGTAGTCCCCGTCGGGCTGGAGCAGGCCGCGCGAGACGATCTCCCGCATGGCCTCCTCGAAGGCCAGGTCGTCCAGGCCGGAGGCCCGCTGGAGCAGGTCGTGGTCGGCCCGGCGGCCCGCGACGGCCGCGCCGCGGAGCACCTGCTGGGCGGGGTCGGAGAGCAGTTCGGTCCGGGAGAGCAGCAGGCCGGCCAGGCCGTCGGTCATCGAGGAGCCTTCGGAGGCGGCCTCCAGCAGCTCCTCCGCGTAGAACGGGTTGCCCTCGGCCCGGTCGACGACCTCGCCCATCACGCGAGGATCGGTGCCGCCCAGCGCGGCGAGGTAGTCGGTCATCTCGTGCCGGTCGAGGGGCCCCAGCTCCACCGACGTCACCGAGGGCAGGCGGTTGAGCTCGGCGAGGACCCGGCGCAGCGGGTGACGCCGGTGCAGGTCGTCGGTGCGGTAGGTGCCGACGAGGCAGACGCGCTCGGTCTGCAGCATCCGGCTGAGGAAGACCAGCAGGTCGCGGGTGGACTGGTCGGCCCAGTGCAGGTCCTCCAGGACCAGCAGCACGGGCTGCGCGGACAGGAAACCGAGCACCGAGCCGAAGAGCTGCTGCTGGGTCAGGCCGGAGGTGCTCTCCATGCCCGGGTCGGTGCCTCCGGGCAGCAGCCTGCCCAGGACCGGCCGCGCGTCCAGCGCCGCGCGGAGCTCCCCGCGCGCCGAGCGCAGGGCGTCGGCCAGCGGAAGGTACGGCAGGACGTCGCCGAGCTCGGCGCACTGCCCGATGAGCACGGCGAATCCGGCGGAGGCCGCCCGCTCCGCCAGCTCAGCGATCATCCTGGTCTTGCCGATGCCCGCGTCGCCGCCCAGCAGGGCGACCCCGGCCTGCCCTGCTGCGGCGTCGTCGAGCACCGCGGTCAGCCGATCGAGCTCCCTCGATCTCCCGATCAGCGCGCTCCGCCCGCTCCGCCACCCCACGTCGGCGAGTATCGCATGCTGCTCCGACACTCACCGACCCTCACCGGTGGCGTCGCCGGATCCCGGCGGGCGTGGGGACATCGGCCGGCACCGGCGCCCCGGGCATCGGGACCACCACCGGGACCCGCAAGGCCACGGCCGGACCGCTGCCGGAGGGCGGGCCGGGCCGATTGGTCCGCTGAAGCGACCGCGCATTGGTCCTGACCGTGGCGGGCCGCGCGGTCCTAGGGTCGAGGCATGATCTCCCCGTCCACATTACTGATCTTCGCGCTGGCGTCCCTCGCCCTGGTGCTGATACCGGGCCCGAACCACATCTACATCATCACCCGCGCGGTCTCGCAGGGCCGGGCCGCGGGCGTGGCCAGCGCGTTCGGCGTGGAGGTGGGCACGCTGGTGCACATCGCGGCCGCGGCGGCCGGCCTGTCGTACGTGATCGCGCAGTCCGCCACCCTGTTCAACGTGATCAAGTGGGCCGGTGTGGCCTACCTGGTCTACCTGGGCGTCCGGGCGCTGACGAGCAGGCAGGAGCTCACGGCCGGACAGGCCGTGCCGCAGCCGCTGCGGTCGGTCTTCCTCGAGGGCGTCGTCGTCAACGTGCTCAACCCCAAGGTGATCCTCTTCTTCCTGGCCTTCCTTCCGCAGTTCGTGGACCCCGAGGCGGGCGCGGTGCCGGTGCAGATCGCCGTCCTGGGCGGGACCCTGCTGCTGCTGGGGTTGCTCTCCGACCTGATCTACGCCCTGAGCGCGGACGCCCTCGGCAGGCGGCTGAGAACCAGGTCGGGTGTGCTCGGCAACCTCAGCGGGGTCGTCTACCTGGGGCTGGGGGTCGCGACCGCGCTGTCGGGCCGCTCCACCTGACGGGGCGGCCCGGTCAGGACGTGCGGGTCCCGCCCGCACCGATCGGCCTGGTCACACCGGTCGACCTGGTCGCACAGGTCGCCCAGCAGGCGGGCCAGCGGGCCGGGGGCGGCCAGGACGCCGAGGTGTCCCCGCCGGGGGATCAGGATCAGCCGCCCGTCGCGGCAGGCGCGGAGGAAGTCGCGCTCCTGTGACCGGAACGGATCCCTGGCGCCGTTGACCAGCCACACCCGCCCCGGGTACGAGGCCAGCGCCGCCAGCTGGTCGTGGCCGGTGACCGCGTCGACGACCTGGGGCAGCACCTCGCTGGAGAGCCCTCCCGCCACCGCCGCCTCCCCGGCGGGACCGGGCAGGAGACGGCGGAGCGCGAACGCCCCGAGCCGGTCGGCCAGGGCCGGGTCGCGGGCGGCGAGCGAGGCGGCCAACCGGTAGAGACGGGCCATGGCCGGGTTCCGGGCCGTGCACCCCATGGCGATCAGCCCGGCCACCCGTTCCGGGAGACGTCCGGCGGCGGCGATGCCGACGTATCCGCCGAGCGAGAGACCGGCCACCAGGGCGCGACCGCCCACCGCGTCCACGGCGTCGGCGACCGCCGAGACGGCCGCGTCCATCGTGAACGGCTCACCCCTGCGGGTGCCGTGGCCGGGCAGGTCGGGCGCCGTCGCGGGGCGGTCCAGGCGGGAGAGGACCGGGTCCCACATGGTCGCGCTCACCCGGATGCCGTGCACGAGGACGATGGGGAGCACAGGGGACATGACGGACCTCCAGGGTCTCCGGGGCTTCGGGGCTTTGGGTCTCTAGGGCTCCGGAGCTCCGGAGCTCCGGGGGCTCCAGGACTCCGGGGCTCCGGGCACCTCGATTAGAACACAACGCACCGTTGCGTTGCTATGGTGGGTACATGGCACCGCGCAGCGAACGGCAGATCTTCCGGGCGACCCTCGAACTCCTCGCCGCCAGGGGGTACGAGGGCCTGACGGTCGAGGGGGTGGCCGAGCGGTCCGGGGTCAACAAGACGACGATCTACCGGTGGTGGCCGTCCAAGGCGGCACTGCTGGCCGCCGCGCTGGTCGAGGCCGACCTGCTCGTCCTGGAGCCGCCCGACACCGGTGGCCTCAGGGGGGACCTCGAAGCCCTGGTCGAGGGGATGGTGGCACTTCTGACCCGTCCCCCGGCCTCCGACGTCGCGGTGGCCGCCCTCGGCGCCGCCGTCCACCACCCCGAGCTGGCCGAGGCGTCCCGGCGGTTCTTCGCCGACCGGTTCGCGCGGGAGGCCGCGGTCTTCGAGCGCGCGCGGCGGCGCGGCGAGCTGCCCGCCACCGCCGACCCCATGCTGATCATGGATCTGCTCGCCGGGGCGGTCTGGTTGCGCGCGATCTTCCGGGGCCTGCCCCTCGACGAGGGTTTCCCCGCCCAGGTCGTGAGCGCCGTCCTGGACGGCTCGGCCACCCGCTGAAGGCGAGCCCTCCGAGGGCGCCCGAAGGGCCGCCCGTCACAGGACAGGGCCGCCCGTCACAGGACGACGACTCCCCGAAGGGCGGGCCCGGTCAGGCGGACAGCGCGCCCGGGATGCGGTCCAGGATCGGGTAGGGCATCAGCCCGTACGCGTAGAAGTCGACCGCGTCGGCGCCCGCCGCCCGCACGGCGCGGACCTTGGCGGCGAGCCGCTCGGCCGAGTCGGTGTCGGGGAGGCCGGGACGCAGCACGGCCCGCAGTTCTCTGTCCTTGCCGGTCGAGCGGCGGTAGGCGACCACGTCCTCGGCCACCCTGCCCGCGTCGCGGGCGTAGGCGAGCACGCCGAGCGAGGGCACCAGGTCGCCCAGGGCGACCAGGTCGACGCCGAGCTGCCAGGAGTCGTGCGCCGCCAGCCCGGAGGAGGGCAGGCCGTCGCTGTAGCCCTTGACCGCGCCGGTGGCGTCCAGGAAGACCAGCCGCGAGCCCTCCGCGGTGACGGCGGTGGAGACGTCGGAGACCAGCGAGGTCACCGTCTCGGAGCGGGCCCGCGCGTAGGCGACCACCTCGGGGCCCGCGTACGCGGTCAGCGCCGCGCGGGTCACCTCGCCCTGCGCGGGCGGGGCGCCGTCGAGTACCGCGCCCACGATCCTGGAGCACTCCTCCCGCGCCACCTCGGCGTTGACGCCCAGGTCGGCGGCGCGGCGCATGCAGAAACCGCAGAAGCACAGGCCGAGCAGGAACGCGTCCATCGGCCCGAGCGGGACGAAGCTGCGCTCGTGGTGGTAGCCGTGGCCGAAGGTGCCGAAGTGCAGCGCCTCGGCCACCACGCTGTCGACGCCCTGCCTGGCCACGGCGCGTCCCAGCGCCACCGCGTACAGGCGCACGTCCGGGTGGGAGGGGCACAGGTCCGCGGGCGAGCCGCGGTCGCCGAAGCAGTTGCGCACGGTCACGTCGGGCTCGGCCAGGCCGAGCGTGGTGTTCTGCAGGAAGACGGTCCAGCCGTGCAGCGCCAGCCCGCGCTCGGCGGTGGCCTCGCGGAGCGCGGCCAGCGGCTCGTCGGCGGCCCCCTCCTGGAGCGGCGGGACCAGCCGCAGCTCGTCGAACAGGTCGGCCGGCGGTACGAAGTGCGCGCCGTCCCTGCGGACCGTCACCCGGGCGCGGCCGTGCGGGGTGACGTCGCGGGCGCGGTGGTAGGCCGCGGCCACGGTCACCCCCCGCACCCCGTACCCGGTGATCCGGTCGAGGACCGCCTCCGTGCCCTCCCCGCGTACGTCCTCGACGTAGACGTATAGCGAGCTGTCCAAGCCGTCGCCCTCCCTGGAACCGATCGAACCCTAGCGCGGCCGGTGGGCGACGAAGTCGATCTCGACGAGGATGTCCATCAGGTCCGAGCCGACGGTCGTGCGCACCGGGTAGGGACGGGTGAAGTAGGACTTGTACGCCTCGTTGTAGGCGGCGAAGTCACGCTTGAGGTGCTGCAGGTGCACGGTCGCCTTCACCACGTCGTCGAAGCCGAGCCCGTGCGCGGCCAGGATGGCGCCGAGGTTCCGCATCACCTGGTGGGTCTGCTCCGCCACGTCGGTGCCGACGACCTCGCCGGTCTCGGGGCTCAGCGGTCCCATGCCCGAGGTGTAGACGAAGTCGCCGACCACCAGGCCCTGCGAATAGGCCCCCACCGGCGCGGCTCCCTCGTCGGTCCGCAGTTCCTGCTTGGCGCTCATCTCACAACACTCCTCAACGATGGGAAGAAGGACATCGGGCATCAGAAAAAGGTGTTCAGCAGGCCGACGACGACGTGGTCGTCGTCGACCACGGGCATGACCCGCCACTTGTCGAAGGCGGTGCACGGGTGGGAGATGCCGAACGACACCAGGTCGCCCGGCCTGACCGGCGAGCCCGGCGCGAGCCGCAGGACCGCGTGCTGGTCCTGGACCTTGAGCACGGTCGCGTCCGCGACGGCCCCGCGCGGGATCGGCAGGCCCTCGTCGAAGGGCGCGTCCCGCTTGCCGAACCCGACCACGGCCAGGCCGGGCTCGGGAACGCTCAGCACGTGCGCCCAGATCTCCAGGGCCGCGCGCAGCTCCCCGTCCATCCGGGTGTACGGGGTGCGCTCGCGGTAGTAGCCGTCGTCGTGGGAGACGTAGGCGCCGCTGCGCAGCATGACCCTGGCCGGGCAGGTGACGAGCTCGCGGCCGATCACGTCGAACCACTGGCTGCCGCCCACCGACAGAATCGGGTCGCGGACCCGCAGATGCTCCAGCGCCTCCAGCAGCCGGTGCAGGTAGGCCCGGACCTCCCCGGCCGAGCCCAGCGAGCCCTCGTACCCGGCGACGCCCGCGAGCTCCACCCCGTCGGCCGCCTGTGCCGCCGAGGCGACCTCCAGCAGGTGCTCCAGGGTGCGGCTGCCGCCCCGCCCGCCCGGGTGACCCAGCTCGGCCAGCACCCGGAACGGCCTGGTCCCCGCGTGCCGGGAGAGCGTCTCGACCCCGGCGGCCGAGTCGACGAAGCACAGGAACTCGAACGTCTCGTCCGCGGTGAGCTGTGCGGCCAGGGCGTTGAGACCGGCCGGGTCGAAGACCTGGTTGGCCAGCACGATCCTGGGGACGCCGAACTCGCGCAGGGTGAGCGCCTGGCTGGGGGTGGCGACCGTCATGCCCCACGCGCCCGCCTCCAGCTGCGCCTCGATCAGCTCGGGCGACATGGTGGTCTTGGCGTGCGGGGCGAAGATCATCCCGTACTCGCGGGTGAAGGTGGCGAGGGTGGCGATGTTGTGCTCCAGCGCGCTCCGCCGGGCCACCATCACGGGGAAGGTGAACGCCCCGCCGAACAGCGACGTCCCCACGGCCCCGCCGGGGTCCACGATCCCCTTCACGTCCCCGCCCCTCCCTGTGCTCGCCCCGGGATCCCGGTGGCCGATCGGCCGCCGATGTCCGGGCATGGGAGATCACGTCCCCCTCGTTCGCCCTGAGGACCCTATCCTCACGGCGCCCCCTTCGGGGACGAGTCTCACGCACGTCCCGTCGGCGGCCGGGCGACGCCGCGGGCGCGTCTCAGGGACGCAGCGCCCTGCCCGGGGTCGCTCCGGTGAGCACCCCTCCGGCCAGGACCGGCACCCCGGAGACGAGGACGTTGCCGACCCCCGCCGCCAGGGTGCGCGGGGCCGCGTAGGTGGCCAGGTCGGCGACCGCTCCGGCGTCCAGGACGACCAGGTCGGCGACCTGGCCGGGACGGACGAGCCCGCGGCCCTCGAGGCCGAAGCGGCGGGCCGGGTGCGAGGCGAGGTGGACGGCCGCCTGCTCCAGGGTCCAGTCACCGGTCTCGCGCACGTGGTGGCCGAGCATCCGGGCGAACGCCCCGTACGCGCGGGGGTGCGGGTGGCCGCCCACGTAGATGCCGTCGGAGCCGCCGGTGTGGGCCGGGTGGCGCAGGATCGCGCGGACCGACTCCTCGCCGCCCGCGCCCTCGTCGGGACGGGCCACCACGCACCCGGCCTCCAGCCGGGTGTCGATCAGGATCCTGCGGCAGAACTCCCCCGGCTCCACCCCGGCCCCGGAGGCGGCCTCGGACAGGGTCAGCCCCTCGGCCCACTCGGCGCCGGGCACGTGCGAGAAGGTGATCCTGGGCCAGAGCGTCTCGTCCCACTCGATCGGCCGGGTCTGGAGCATCTCCAGCGCGCGGGCGGTGTCGGCGGCGGGGACCCACCCGGGCAGCGCGACCATCGCCAGGATCGTGCTGCCGCGCAGGTAGGGGTAGGTGTCGAAGGTGACGTCCAGCCCGCGCAGCCGGGCCTCGTCGACCAGCGGCAGCAGCGTGGCGGCCGGGCCGTGGTAGTGCGAGACGTGCACGGCCGCGCCCGAGCGCCGGGCGATGTCGGCCACCTCGGCCATCCCCTCCGGGGCCGCCGCGCCGTACCCGCGCATGTGCGTCACGTACGGCAGATGATCCAGCGGGGCGCACAGGGCGGCGATCTCGGCGGCGTCGGCGTAGCGGCCCGGGGCGTACTCCAGGCCGGTGGACAGCCCGACGGCCCCCTCGGACAGGCCGCGCTCGACGCGGGCCAGCATGGCGGTCAGCTCCCCGGCCGTGGCGGCCCGCTCGGCCGCGCCCATCACGTCGTGCCGGATCGTGCCGTGCGGCAGCAGGTAGGCGGTGTTCAGCGCGGTGGCCCGGTCGTAGCCCGCGAGCAGCTCCGCCACGCCGAGCGGCCCGTCGGCCAGCGGGTGGGAACCGTTGATCGCGGCGAAGTACCGGGTGACGTAGGCGAAGGTCTCCGGGGTGGTGCACGGCGCGTAGGAGAGCCCGTCCTGGCCGAGCACGAACGTGGTCACCCCCTGCCGGAGCGCGGCGAGCTGCACGTCCGGGTCGAGGACGAGGGCGTCGCCGTGGACGTGGCAGTCGACCAGGCCGGGCATCACGTGGCGTCCGGCGGCGTCGACCGTGGTCGCGGCCTCGGCGCCGTCCAGGCGGCCCACGGCGGTGATGCGGTCCCCGGTGACGCCGACGTCGGCCCGGTGGGCCGGGGCCCCGGTGCCGTCCAGCACCAGACCACCGCTGATCAACACGTCGAACGACATGCCCGGATTCAATCATCCGCGGGGTGCCCGGCACAGCGGAACGCCCCCGTTACCCGCCGGTCTCCCGGACGGCCCCTCCCTGCCCGCGGGCCTGGTCGCGCCCGTCCGTGCCCGTCCGCGGGGCCGGTCGCACCCGTCTCATCCGGGAATGCGGATCTTTCAGCGCTTGACGAGGGATGGTAGGAATGGTGGCATCTTTCACTAGTTAGGAACCTTTCCTAACTAGATGATCGAAGAGAGGGCACCCCCTGTGCATGCGAGACCGCGTCTCCGACACCCCTCGACCGTCCTCATCCTGGCCCTGGCCTCGGCACTGATCGCTTCGGTGTTCGTCCTGGCGGCCCCGCCCGGCCTCGCCGCCGACTCCCTGCTCTCCCAGGGACGCCCGGCCACCTCGTCCTCGAACGAGGACGGCACGCTGCTCCCGGCCGCCGCCTTCGACGGCTCCACCGGCACCCGCTGGGCCTCCGCCGAGGGCCACGACCCCGAGTGGCTCCGCGTCGACCTGGGCGCCTCCGCCACCGTCTCCAGGGTCAGGCTGCTCTGGGAGGCCGCCTACGCCACCGCGTACCGGATCGAGGTCTCCTCCGACGGCTCGGCCTGGACGCAGGTGTACGCGACCACGACCGGCAACGGCGGCACCGACGACCTGACGCTCTCGGGCACCGGCCGCTACGTGCGGATGTACGGCCTGTCCCGCGGGACCCCCTACGGCTACTCGCTGTACGAGATGGAGGTCTACGGCACCCGGGGCGGCGCCACCCCGACGCCGACGGTCACCCCGCCGCCCGGCGGCCCGGCCGTGCCGTTCGGCTCCCGCACCATCCCGTACGCGGCCGGGACGCTGCGTCCGAGCGGCCCGGTGGCCGCGCTCGACCAGAAGGTGATCGACTACTACCGGGCCTGGAAGGCCGCCTTCGTCAAGCAGAACTGCGGCAACGGCTGGTACCAGATCATCTCCCCCGACGCCGACCACCCCTACGTGGCCGAGGCGCAGGGCTACGGCATGGTGATCACCGCCACGATGGCCGGCGCCGACCCCGACGCGAAGAAGATCTTCGACGGCCTGGTGAAGTACGTGCTGGCCCACCCGTCGTCGATCACCCCCGGCCTGCTCGCCGCCGAGCAGAACACCGCCTGCCAGAGCGTCAACGGCGGCGACTCGGCCACCGACGGCGACCTGGACGTCGCCTACGGCCTGCTCCTGGCCGACCGGCAGTGGGGCAGCTCGGGCACGTACAACTACAGGAAGCTCGCGATCGACCACATCAACGCCATCAAGGCCGGTGAGGTCAACCCGACCACCAAGCTGATGAAGCTGGGCGACTGGAGCAGCGCGGGCGACCAGTACTACTGGATCAGCCGCTCGTCGGACTGGATGATCGACCACTTCCGGGCGTTCCGGAAGGCCACCGGCGACACGACCTGGGACACCGTCCGCGTCAACCACCAGAACCTGATCGCCTCCCAGCAGGCCTCCCACGCCCCGAACACCGGCCTGCTGGCCGACTTCGTGGTCGACACCGACACCAACCCCAGACCCGCCCCCGGGCAGGTGCTGGAGGACGCCAACGACGGCCGGTACTGGTGGAACGCCTGCCGCGATCCGTGGCGGATCGGCAACGACGCGGTGACCAGCGGTGACCCCAGGTCGCTGGCCGCCGCGCGCAAGCTGAACACCTGGATCAAGGGCAAGACCGGCGGGAACCCGGACAACATCGCGATCGGATACGCGCTCAACGGCACCCAGATCTCCGGCGGCAGCGAGCCGGCCTACTTCGCCCCGTTCGCGGTGGCGGCGATGACCGACCCGGGCAGCCAGGCATGGCTGGACGTGCTGTGGACCAAGATGGTCGACACCCCGTTCACCGCGAGCGACTACTACTCGACCAGCATCCAGCTCCAGGTCATGATCACCGTGACCGGCAACCACTGGGTCCCCTGACGCGCACGCGCACTCGCGCGGACGCGGCCCTCGCCTCACGGGCGGGGGCCGCGTCCTTTCGAGCGGGCCGCGTCTCCTCGAACCGAACGGGCCGCGCCTCCTTTAAAGGGCCGTATCCCGTCGAACGGGCCGCGTCCTTTCGAACGGGCCGTGTTCTCCCGAACGGGGCCGCGTCCGCGCGGCGGTCAGTCCTGGGAGGGGATCTCCGACCGGGAGAGGGCCTGCGGGCACACGGCGCCTTCGAGCACCGGTCTGCGCGCCAGCAGCTCCCTCGCCTGCCCCCGCGCCAGGTTCCAGCCGTTCCAGGGGTCGGGCCCGGCCAGGTCGTTGGCGGCCACGACGTCCCGCAGCACGCAGCTGCGGGCCGGTTCGGGCAGCCGGTCCAGCGCGGGCACCGCCTCCGCCCCGAGGTCGCCCAGGTACTCCAGGTCCACCCCGGCCGGGCCGCGTACGGCGATCTGGGTCTCCGCGACCCGCAGGTCGGGGTTCCACAGCGCGAACGCGAGCAGCGAGACGCTGGTCATCACCACGAGGGTCCTGGGCAGCCAGTACGCCTGCCCGCGCCCGACGAGCCGGGCCGCCCCCGCGGCGAGGACCAGGGCGAAGACCCCGCCCAGCCACCACACCGTCGCGGCCACCGAGGCCCGCAGCCGGGAGAGGCCGTAGGCGTCGGCGTACAGGCCCATGCGGTGCAGCGCGGAGACCAGGACGACCAGGGTCAGCACGCACAGCAGCCCGAGCAGACCGGCCATCAGCCACCGGTCGAAGCCCTTCAGCTCCAGCGCCCCCGAGGCGACCGCCACGATCGCCAGCACGAACACGCTCACCACGACGAGCTGGAAGAACCCCGAGCGCGCGTACTCGGCGTAGGTCAGGCCGGTGGCGGAGACCACCCATCGGGTGCTGCCGAACAGCACGGTCAGCTGCATCCCCACGAACGTGGCGAACAGCAGGTTGAGCGCGGTCAGCGGGAGCACCCACAGGATGCGGCCGGCCGCGACCCTGAAACCCGGCGTGCGCGGCTCGGTCACGGGCCGCAGGCCGACCAGCACCGCCGAGGCCACCGTGGCCGCGAAGACCACGAACAGCACGATCCGCAGCGGCATGGACTCCGCCCAGTCCTGCACGCTGAGCACCCGCTCGACGGCCTCGGCGAAGACCGCGTCCGCCGAGGCGAACAGCGCCCCGAACACCACCAGCAGCACGACGGTCAGCCCGCCCCCGACCAGCAGGGGCATCACCCGCCCGCGGGCCGCGAGCGCCCTCAGCCGGGGACCGAGGAACCACGGCACCGGCAGCAGTCCCAGGATCACCGACGCGCCGCCCCTGAGCACCCCCAACCAGCCGCGCCCGGCTCCCGACAGGGCCAGCGCGGCCGTCAGGAACCCGGCCAGGGACACCACGCCGACCAGCCAGTCCGCGTCCCTGAACAGCACCGTGACGACCAGGCCGTAGGCGATCGCCGCCAGCGCCACCGACCAGGGGGTGATCCGCCGGCGTACCGCGGGGAACACCGCCGCCCCCATGGCGACGGCCACCAGCACGAGCCCCAGCCCGGCCCTGCTGTACGGCACCGCGACCGCGGCGAGCAGGCCGACCGCGGCCGACGCCGGGAGCACCCAGCGGGGCGTGTCCGGCAGATCCGGCCGGGGCAGGATGGGCGGCGCCTCGTAGCCTCCCGTCCCGCGCCCGCCCGGAGCCCCCGCCTGCGGCCGGGCGGGGGCCGTCACACCCGCGGCCCCCGGGTTCGCGCCCGCCGCGCTCGTGCCCCTCGGGTACGCGGTCCCGGGCATCGTGGTCCCGGGGCTCGCGGTCCCGGAGCTCGTGGTCCCCAGGGTCGTGACTCCCGCCGTGCCCACGGCGCCCGTTCCCGCGGCGCCCGTGCTCCCGCTCGCGGGGCCCGTCATGCCCTGCCCGGCCGGGACCTGCCTCGCCCCGGAGGGCACCGCCACGGCCCCCTGGACCTGAAACCGGTCCGGAAGCCGCTCATGGACGGCGAGGGGGTCGCTGAAGGAGGTGGTGGCGCCGAGGACCGTACCGACGAACCCGCCGCCCACGAACAGGACGGCGGCGGCCATCATCCCGAGCATCGAGTCGATCCCCGACATGGCGATACCGACGACCATGGCGCAGAGCCCTCCCGCGACACCGCCGAGGAAGACCCCGAGGAACGCCCCCGCCCAGTTCCGCACCACGACCTGCGGCGGACGCGCGTCCCCGCTCCGGACCAGGACAGGCTGCGGGGGGTACGGCGGGGTTCTCGAGGGCAGGGACGACGGCGGGGACGCCGTCGGTCGAGCCTTTTCGTCCCCTTCGTCGGATCCGCCCGAGCCGCCGGACCCGGCCGAGCCACTCGGACCACCCGGACCACCCGGACCGTCCGAGCCACCCGGCTCACCGGAGTCGAAACCGGAACCCAAGCCGCCCGACGAACCCGATGAGCCCGGCAGGCCCGACGGGCCCGGGTCACCGTTCGTACCCGGTCCGTCCGGACCACCGGATCCGGCGGAGCCGACCGTTCCGGACGTTCCGGATGGACCGGGCGACCCGGACGATCCGGGTGGACCGTCCGGCTCCGCGGGTCCGCCCGGGGGCGTGCCGTCCGCGGGACCCCGGCCCGGAAGGGCGGGCGCGGGGGAACCTGCGCTCCCGGCCACCTGCCCCGGCCTCCCCTTCCCCGTCCCCGCGACGGCCGCCTCCGAGGCGAACGACTCCGAAGCGGGCGACTCCATGACGGACGACTCCGAAGCGGACGATTCCAAAACGGACGGCTCCGGGGCGGCCGGCTCCGGCGCGGGGAAGTTCCGCTCCGCAGCCTCCTGAGCCGGAGGCTCCCCGAGCTCCGCGGGCTCCGCGGGCTCCGCGGGGGAGGGCAGCCGGGCCGAGACCCCGGGGCCGACGGGGCCGTGAGCGGGCGAGCCCTGGGCCGGGGAAGACGGGGAGGTCATCTCGATCCTTTCCGGGAGGTCGGTCACCACGTGGCAGCCGACACCGTCCTCGACGTGAATGGAGCCGCCGTGCAGCTCGACGATCTCCTTGGTGATGGCCAGGCCCAGCCCGGCTCCGCCGTCGTCGGCGGCCCGTCCGGCGTCCAGCCGCGAGAAGCGCTCGAACGCCCGCGTCCGGTCCTCGGCCGCGATGCCGGGGCCCTGGTCGCTCACCCTCAGCCGGACACCGTCCCCGGAGGCCGCCGCCGCCAGGACCACCACCCCGCCGGCGGGGCTGTGCCGTACCGCGTTGTCCAGCAGGTTCGCGAGGACCTGCGCGAGCAGGTCGGGGTCGGCGCGCAGGCTCAGTCCCTCGGGGACCTCGCAGCGGGCCGTGACGCCCTCCCTGGCCAGTACGGCCTCGCGCAGGGCCTGCTCGCACAGCGGACGCAGCTCGACGTCCTCGCGCTCGATCAGGCGGGCACCGGACTCCAGCCGCGACAGGTCCAGCAGCTGGGCGACCAGCCGGCCGAGCCGCTCGGTCTGCGCGAGCGCCGTGCCCAGGGTGACGGGATCGGGATCGGAGACCCCGTCCACCACGTTCTCCAGTACGGCCCGGAGCGCGGTGATCGGCGTGCGGAGCTCGTGGCTGACGTTGGCCACCAGCTCCCGGCGCTGCCGGTCCACCTCGCCCAGGTCGGCGGCCATCGCGTTGAAGGCGCGGGCCAGCTCGCCCACCTCGTCACGGGAGGTGGCGGTGACGCGCAGGCCGTACCGGCCCTTGGCGATGGTCTGCGCGGCGGCGGCCATCTCGCGCAGCGGCTTGGTCATTCCCCGGGCGAGCAGCTGCACCATGATCAGCGCGAACACCGCGGCCACCGCGACGCGCACGTCGCGCGAGTACCCGGCGTTGATGCCGACCTCGTTGACGACGAACGCCGCCACCACGGCCAGCAGGATCACCATGCCGAGTTTCGCCTTGATCCGGCCGAGGAAGTCGAGGGGTCTCACTGGTCGGCGCATCCCGATGTCGAAGTGAATGGGTGTACATGGGTTGGAGTGACGACGGGGACGATCGGTTCTCGCCCGCTCGCGGGCACCGGCCCACGACACCGGCCGTGCCCGGGGCCCCGCCACCCGCGCTCCGGCCCCCGTCGGCCGCGCTCCGGCCCCCGTCGGCCGCGCTCGGGACGCCGCCGGAGCGCGCGGGCGCTCACCCGCGGCCCGGCCCGTACCGCGCGGTCACGGCGTGAGGCCCGTACCGCGCGGTCACGGCTTGACGAGGGCGTAGCCGACACCGTGGACGGTACGGACGACGCCGGGCCCCAGCTTGCGGCGCAGGGCCCGGACGTGGCTGTCGACCGTGCGGGTGGCCGCGGCCTCGGAGAAGCCCCAGATGTCGGTCAGCAGGCGCTCCCTCTCGAAGACCTGCCCGGGGCGTTCGGCCATGCGGCAGAGCAGGTCGAACTCGGTCCTGGTCAGCTGGGCCTCGGTGCCCCTCACGTAGACCCGGCGCTCGGCGGTGTCGATCTCGACGTCGGCGACGCGGATGACCGTGTCGTCCACGGCGAGCTGTGAGGCCCGTTCGACCCTGCGCAGCAGGGCGTGCACCCGGGCGACCAGCTCGCGCATGCTGAACGGTTTGGCCATGTAGTCGTCGGCCCCGACCCCGAGCCCCACCAGCAGGTCGGTCTCCTCCCCCAGCGCGGTGAGCATGAGCACCGGCACCGGCCTGGCCGCCTGCATCCGCCGGCACACCTCCAGGCCGTCGAGACCGGGCAGCAGGCGGTCCAGCACCACCACGTCGGGCCCTATCCTCGCGTAGGCGATCAGCGCCGCCTCCCCGTCCCCGGCGATCTGCACGTCGAAGCCCTCGGCGGCCAGCCGGTGGCGTACGGCCCGCGCGATCGTCTCGTCGTCCTCGACCACGAGGACGCGTCGTTGCTGAGGGGTTGCCATGCTCGGCAGCGTAGACCGGAGCGGTGCAGAAGACCTGTGGTGAATTGTGAAGGTTTGGCGCACGAGCAGGCCGTCGGCGCCGCCCGTACGCGAACACCCTGCGCGCCGATCGTGACGGATTTTACCGACCGGTGAAAATCTTGACCCGTGCCTGAAAACCGTCGCTTGGTGACGGGATCACGGCAGGTCAGGCTGGGAACACCGAACATCATGTGATCTGGGGATGATAGCGATGAGGCCATTCATGAGGCATATCGTCTGCCTTGCAGCCCTCACCGGCTGGATGGCCACCTTCGGGGTGTCGCCCGCGAGCGCCGATCCGGGCGGCGGGCCGTCGCCGGAGGCGCCGATCACGGCGCGGGTGCCGGACTCGTCCGGGCCTTCGCGTCCGGCGGGCCCGTCGGATCCGGTGGAGCGGCGGGGCGGGTCCACCGGCCTCATCCTGGGCCGGGCGGTCGTGCTCGCCATCAACCAGGGGGCGACCATCTCGCCGACCACCCGGGTCGTGGTGCTGCAGTGCACGCCGATCAGGGGAGGAACGCACCCGAAGACACAGAACGCGTGTACGGCCCTGATCCGCGTGAACGGCGACGTGGGAAAGATCAAGCCGTCGACGAAGGCGTTCTGCCCCCTGATCTACGACCCGGTCACGATATCGGCGGGCGGCATCTGGGACGGCCGGTTCTACGTGTCCTCCCAGACCTTCAGCAACAGCTGCGTGCTGCGGAACTCGCTCGGGGACATCGCCGTCTTCTGACCGTGACGGGACCCCCTTCTTCTGACCGCGACGGGACCCCCGTCTTCTGACCGTGACGGGGACCCGCCCGCGGCCGGGCTACCGTGTCAGGGTGATCGATGTACCCGCATACCTCCGCAGGATCGGTGCCCGGGTGGACGGCCCCCCGAGCGTGGAGTCGCTGCACCTGCTCCACCGGGCCCACGCCGAACGCGTGCCGTACGAATGCCTGGAGATCTGGCTCGGACGCTCCACCACGGTGGATCCCGCGGAGTCGGCGGCCCGGATCATCCGGGGCAGGGGCGGTTACTGCTACCACCTGAACGGCGCCTTCTCCGAGGTGCTCCGGGAACTGGGCTACCGGGTGACCAGGCACGTCGGCGGGGTCCAGGGGCGCCCCGAGGACCCGGCGGGGGCGACCGGCAACCATCTGGTGCTCACGGTGTCCGGTCTGCCCGACCCGCAGAATCCCGGTGGCGAGTGGCTGGTCGACCTGGGAATGGGCGACGGGCTGCACGCTCCCCTGCCGCTCGTCGCGGGCACCTACCGGCAGGGGCCCTTCACCTACGGCCTGCGTCCCTCGGAGGCAGAGCCCGGCGGATGGCGCTTCGACCACGACCCGCGCGGTTCCTTCGCCGGCATGGACTTCCGTACCGCACCCGCGCGGATGCCGGAGTTCGCCGGGACGCACGAGTTCCTGTCCACCTCGCCGGAGTCGGGGTTCGTCCGCGTGGCCACGGTCGCGCGACGCGACGCCGGAGGCACCGACATCCTGCGCGGCCTCGTCCTCACCCGTGCCGGCGACCGGGAGCACAGCCTCACCGCGGAGACCGAGCGCGACTACTTCGAGGTGCTGGCCGACGTCTTCGCGCTCCCGCTGACCGACGTCACCCCGGCCGAACGGGCCGCGCTGTGGCGGCGCCTGTGGACCGCCCACGAGAAGTGGGCGGCGGATCGCGGCTGACCCCTTCCGCTCCCCGGGCCTCCCCGTTCCCCGGGCCGCCCCGCTCCACGCCGTCCCGCTCCAGGCCGTCCCGTTCCCCGGGCCGCCCCGCTCCACGCCGTCCCGCTCCAGGCCGTCCCGCTCCCCGGGCCGTCCCGCGCGGACCGAGGGAACCGGCCCCCGCCCCCGGGCCGCCCCGCTCCGGTCGCGGGATCGGGTGGCCGCCTCGTCACCTCTTCCGGGTCTTTGCGAGGATTCCCCTGTCCCATGAGGGCAGGGGCCGGAAACGAATACGACGGCGAAGTCCCAGTTCGTTGGTTCATGTGCCACTAAGTGACTATGTTGCTGTCCGCGATGGGATGGCGAACGGGGTGAGCAGGATCGACACTCAAGTGCTGGCAGGCCGCTACCGGCTGCTCAACCCCCTCGGCGAGGGCGGGGCGGGCACGGTCTGGCTCGCCGCCGACGAGACGCTCGGCCGCGACGTGGCGGTGAAGGAGGTACGGATCCCGCCCGGCCTCGACGCCGCCGGGCGGCAGGAGGTCTGTGCCGCGGCGCTCCGCGAGGCCAACCTCGCCGCCCGGCTCAAGCATCCCTCGATCGTGACCGTCCACGACGTGGTCATCGAGCAGGACCGTCCCTGGCTCGTCATGGAGCTGCTCTCGGGCGCGTCGCTGGAGCAGACCGTCCGCGACCGCAGCCCGCTCCCCGTCCACCAGGTGGCCAGGATCGGGGTCGGCATCGTCAGCGCGCTGGGCGCCGCCCACGCCGCCGGGGTGGTCCATCGTGACGTCAAGCCGGGCAACGTCTTCCTGACCAGGACGGGCAAGGCCGTCCTCACCGACTTCGGCGTCGCGGTCGTCGAGGGCGAGGGCACCTCCAGCCGTACCGACCACCTGGTCGGCTCGCCCAACTACATCGCGCCCGAACGGCTCCGCGGCGAGCGCGGCGGCCCGGCCTCCGACCTGTGGTCCCTCGGCGCCACCCTCTACTTCGCCGTCGAGGGGACGCCCCCGCACCCGGCGGAGAGCCCGATCGCGGCGATCGGCCGGGTGCTCACCGAACCGCCCAGGCCGCCCGAGCGGGCGGGCGCGCTGGGCCCGCTGCTGATGCTCATGCTCGACCCGGTGCCCGAGGCCCGGCCGTCCTTCGACGCGGTCGCCCGTTCCCTGGGCGAGCTGGCCTCCGGGCGCACGGCCGTCGCCCTGCCGCACGTCCCGGACCGTCCCGCGCCCGCGCCGTCCTACGCGCACGGCGGCGTCGTACCGCCGGACGGGCGGAGCCGGAGGCGCGCGGTGCTGTGGGCCGCCGCCGAGGTCGCGGCGGTCGCGGCGGTCGTCGGGATCACCTTCGGCGTGACGTTCCTGTTCGCCTCGGACTCCACGGCCGCCGAGGAGAAGAAGGCCGTGCTCAGCGAGAGTCCCGGCGTCTTCGCCACACCGGTGGACGTCTGCGCGCTCATCCCCGCGGCCATGGCAGGCCGGCTGCTGCCCGCTCCGGCGGAGGGCAAGCCCACCAACGACGGGGGGTGCCAGTGGCCGACCAGCGGGGCCGGGCTGGAGGTGCGCCTGTCCGGGGACAAGCAGTGGGGCAAGAGCCCCCGCCAGGCCCACGAGCTGTTCGTGAACCGGCGCAACGGCGTCATCCCCAGCGGCGAGAACGCCTGGAGCTGGCCGGAGATCCAGGCCGGCCTGCGCTCGTCCCGCTCCACCGCGCCCAGGACGGTGAAGCCCGTCGGGGACGAGTCCTTCGGCTACGACGTCTACGAGAACCGGAAGACCGGCAGACTGGAGCAGAGCTACGTGGTCGTACGCGTGGACAACCTCGTTCTCGACGTCGGCTACAGCGTGGTCGACGGCAGCAAGGACGGACCGGCGATCCAGGCCGGCGCCCACACCGCCGCGACATGGATCGCGAACGCGTTGAACAAGCAGAAAGCTGGCGAATGAACCATCCAGACCTCCCCCGACCCCAGGGCAGGCACGCCGGTGGGCAGGCTCCCGCGCCGGGACCGGGGGTCGCCGGAGCCGAGGGCGCGCCGATGCTTGAGCAGAGCTCGCTGGAGCAGGTGATCGCCCGGTTCGGGCCGATGTCCCCGCAGCAGACCGCGGTGGTCGGCCTGGCCGTGCTGGACCGGCTCGTGTCCATGCACATGCAGGGCATGCTCCACGGTGACGTGCGGCCGAGTTCGGTGCTGCTCGGCCCGCACGACCAGATCACGCTCGCCACCCCCTCCCTGCCGTCCTCGCTCTTCACCTCCCCCGAGGGCGTGACCAGCCCGGCCGCCGACCTGTGGTCGCTCGGCGCGACCCTGTACACCGCGGTCGAGGGCCGTCCGCCGTCGCCCGGAGCCTCCCTGGACAACGCCGGGCCGATCGCCCCGGTCCTGTTTCGCCTGCTCGCCGGGGAACCCTCCCAGCGGCCGGACCCGGCCACCCTGCGCGCCGCGCTGGTCGACGTCTCCCGGTACCGTCCCGGGTCGCCCTCCCCCGCGGACGTGCCCCCGCCGGTCCCGCAGAACGTGCCCCCGCCCGTCCCGGGGGCCTCCGGTACGGACGCGTCCCCCCCGCTTCGGTGTCGACGCGCTCGGTCCCTCCGCCACGCCGGCCCCCTTCTCCTCCGGGTCGTCGCCCGCCTTCCCCCAGGCGGGAGCCTCTTCGCAGACGGCGGCCTTCCCCCAGGGGACCGTCCCGGGCGCCGGGATCCCGGAGACGACCGGACCCACCGGACCCACCGGACCGACAGGGCGGGAGGAGCGCGGGGACGTCCAGCCCGCCGAGGGGGACGTGACCGCGCCCTTCAGGAAGACCCTGAACGACCAGATCTCCGACATCACGGCCGGCCTCACCCTGCGGGACGTCCCGGACCCCCGGCAGGCCCCGTTCCCCTCCCAGGACGTCTCCGCATCCCGGCACCCGTCGGGTTCGTCACCCGTCCACGACCCGCTCGCGTCCCGGCAGGACCCGCCCGGACCGCCGGACGCGTCCACCGCCCGGCACGACCCTCCCGGAGGCCCGGACACGCCCGCCGCCTGGCTCGCCCTGCCCCCGGGCTCCCCGGCCCGGACGGCGCAGCAGGGCCCCTGGCAGGGATCGCCGTCCGGGGCGCAGGGTCCCTGGCGGGAGCCGTCGGGCGCTCACCAGGGACCGCCGCGCCCCTCGCACGCCGGACCGCCCCAGCAGGGCCCGCCCGGCCCGCAGGACCGGGAACGGCCGCAGGGGTCGGGGCCGCACGAGGCGCTGCGGGGACCCGGCCTGCCGGAGCCCGGACGGCAGGACCCGTCGCAGCCCGGCACGCCCTTCCCGCCGGGGCCGCCGCCCCGGTCCGCGCACGGCCGGGCCGAGGTGAGCGGCGCGAGCGGCACCGCCGGTGCGCCCCGCGGGCCGGAGGACGAGCCGACCGAGCGCTCCACGAGGACGGCGGGGGTGCTCGTCCCCAAGCCCGTGGTGGCGCTGACCGGGGCACTGCTGTTCGGCATGGCGGTCGCCATCGGCGTGCTGCTCACCTCGGTGCTCACGAACCCGGTCGCCGACGCGTTCCCCTCGGAGCCTCCGGGCGCCAAGGGCCGATTCGCCACGGCGCCCCGGGCCTGCAGCCTGCTCGACGAGAAGCAGGCCGCCGAGGTCGTCCCCGGCTTCAGGAGCTCCGAGGTCGAGCATTCCGCGTGCGACTGGCTCAACCAGCAGGACTGGCGCAAGCCCAACGTGGAGAAGTACGACCTGCGGGTCCGGTTGATCGCGCAGAAGGAGGTCGCGCGGGCCAGGGAGTACCTGGCCGGCAGGAAGAAGGACATGCTCGACAGGGGCCTGCTGGCCACCCCGAAGCCCGCCCCGCCCAAGGACCTGAGCGGCATCGGCGAGGAGGCGTTCACCGCGAGCACGTCCAACTCCATCAACCTGTACGGCGGCTCCTACAAGACGACCGTGATCTTCCGGGTCAGCAACCTGATCGCCGAGGTCGACTACGAGCGGGGCGGCGTCAAGGAGGATCCGGACGGCCACATCGGCCAAGGCGCGCTGAAGGTGGCGCGGTGGCTCACCGAGTCCCTGAAGACCGATGACTGACGGACCGGCCGGCCGGGCGGCCGGCCCGCTGCCCGTGCTGGCCGGCCGCTACCGGGCCCTGGAGAAGCTGGGCGCGGGCGGCATGGGCGTGGTGTGGCGGGCCCGCGACGAGCTGCTGCACCGCGAGGTGGCCATCAAGGAGGTCACGCTCGACCCGAAGCTGCCCGAGGCGCAGCGCACCGAGACGCGCGAGCGCACCATGCGCGAGGCCCGCGCCGCCGCCCGGCTGGGGCACCCGTCCATCGTCGCCGTCCACGACGTCGTCGCCCAGGACGGCCGCCCGTGGATCGTGATGGACCTGGTCCGGGGGCGTTCGCTGCACCAGGCGATCCGGGCCGGCGGGCCGCTGCCGCCGCACCGGGTGGCCGCGATCGGCCTGGCCGTCCTGGACGCGCTGGCCCTCGCGCACAGCCGGGGCATCATGCACCGGGACGTGAAACCGGCCAACATCATGCTCTCCGACGACGGCGAGGTGCTGCTGACCGACTTCGGCATCGCCACCGTCGAGGGCGACGTCCAGCTCACCTCACCGGACGCGCTGGTCGGCTCTCCCGGCTACATCGCCCCCGAGCGGCTGCGCGGCCAGGGCGACGGGCCCGCCGCCGACCTGTGGTCCCTGGGCGCGACCCTGTACGCGGCCGTCGAGGGCCGGGGGCCCTTCCAGCGCGGCACGCCGGTCGCCACCCTCGGGGCGGTGCTCACCCAGGAGACGCCCTTCCCCTCCCGTGCCGGGGAGCTGGCCCCCGTCCTGCTGGCCGTCCTGGCCAAGGATCCCCGGCACCGGCCGGGAGAGGCCGGGTTGCGCGCCGCGCTGCGGCGGGTCGCCCAGGGGCTGCCCGCGGGCCCGCTCGCCCCGGCGACCGTGCCGCGTCAGGAACCGCGGGTGGCGGACGGGACCGGGACGCCGCAGGGGACGGGGGTCCCCGCGGACCGGGTCCCCGCCCCGGCCGGGCGGCGCCGTACCGGCCTGATCGCCGGAGCCGCGGTGGGCGCGGTGGCGGTGGTGGCGACCGGGGTGGTCCTGCTGACCGGGGACGATCCCGGGGCGTCCACGGTGCCGCAGCCGTCCGGAGCGGCGCGGACGGCGCAGGCCGGACGCTTCGCCACCGCTCCCGAACCGTGCTCGCTGCTGTCCGTCTCGCAGGCCCTGACCGTGGTGCCCGGCGCGTCGTCCTCGCCGATGGAGTCCCAGAGGGGCGAGGAACCCTACTGCGTCTGGGACGACCCCGAGGACGACCCGCCCGACCGCCGGCTGAGCGTCGCGGTCGGCCACAAGACCCCGGTCCCCGGCAAGAGCGGCCCCGAGACCGCCCACGCGTTCTTCGCCTCCGAGCGCGCCAGGACCGTCGCCGACGAGGGCAGCGGCCCGTTCGGCACCACCGGGCCGCTCAGGAAGATCGACCGGATGGGGGCCGAGGCGTTCACCTACGACGTCGTCAGCCTGGAGCGGGTCTCCTGCGTCATCCGGTTCCGGGTGAGCAACCTGCTCGTCAAGGTCGACCTCTCCGAGGACGGGAAACGGGCCGGTACGCCGCTGCGGCGGCAGGCCCTGCGGATAGCGCGCCAGATCTCCGAGGAGCTGAACAGCCGTGACTGAGAACGGCACGCCCCGAGCCGCCCGCCCCGCCCTGACCGCCCTGGCCGCCCGTACCGCCCTGACCGGGCCCGGCGCCGTCACCGGCCGTGCCCGGCCCGGCCCGGACACCCGTAGCGGTACCGGCACCGGGGGGACCGGATGACCGACCCCACCCTGCTGGCCGGACGTTACCGCCTGCTGGAACGCCGCGACCACACGGGCACGACCTGGCGCTCGCGTGACGAGCTGCTCCGCCGCGACGTGACGATCGCGGAGGTGCGGCTGCCGCCACCGGGGCCGTACCGGGAGGGGCTGCTCGCGCAGATCCGCGCCGCGGCGGGTCTGCGGCACCCGGGCGTCACCGCCCTGCACGACGTGATCCCGGGCCATGACCGGCTCTGGCTGGTCATGGAGGCGGTCGAGGGACGCTCGCTGCTGCAGACCGTCAGGGCCGACGGCCCGCTCTCCGACGAGCGGGCGGCCGAGGTCGGGCTCCGGGTGCTGGACGCGCTGACCGCCGCCCGCGAGCAGGGGGTCCACCTGGCCGCCACCCCCGACACCGTGCTGCTCACCCGGAGCGGGCGGGTGGTGCTGACCGGTGTGGTCGCCCTCGCAACCGGTGACGAGTTCCACGACCTCGGCGCCACCCTGTTCACCGCCGTCGAGGGGCGGACGCCCGGGACCGGTGAACGCCCGGTGCCCGTGATCGGGGACGGGACGCCCCTGGCCGCGCCGGCCACCGGCCCCGTGGGCTCCACGGGTTCGGGCCCGCTGGTCCCGCTGGTGGAGGAGCTGCTGACGTCCGACTCGGGCCACCGCCCCGACGCCACCTCGGTACGGCTGACGCTGGAGAGGATCGCCCCGGGAGCGGCTCCCGGTCCGGCCCGGTCCGGCCCCGGCCGGGTGGGCGGGATCGGCGCGGGGTCGCGCAGGACGCTCCTCGCAGCCGTCGTCGCCCTGGCCGTCCTGCTGGTCGGCGGTGGCCTCGTCGTCTGGCTCCGGCCCCGTCCCGCCGAGCCGGCACCGGCCACCACCGCACCCGTCACGTTGCCCACGACGTTCACCCGCGAGCCCGACCCCTGCACGCTGCTGTCCGCCGACCAGGCGGCCACGCTGGAGCTGGAGACCACCGCCAGGAAGTCGGGGGACCGCGAGTGCCGGTGGAACACCGACACCAGGCAGCCGAGCAACCTGCGCTACACCCTGCGGATCTTCGCCGCCCGCCTGCCCTCCGACGAGAGAGCCCGGGAGGTCTACGCGCGTTTCCTCACGCAGGAGCAGGCGCGGACCAGGACGGCCGCGGGCCTGCCGCTCACGGTGACCAGGCCCGCCACCCCGGTGGCCGGAACGGGATCCGAGGCCTACACCGTCGAGGGCACCAACACGCTCACCTACTACAGCTCGACGGTCTTCCGCGCGGCCAACCTCGTGGTCAGCGTCCAGTACGAGCGCGGTTCGGCCGAGGACGCCGGCAACAGCACGCGCGAGGGCGTCTCGACGGCCACCCGGTGGGTCCTGGAAAAGCTCGCCCGGGCGAGATGACCCCGTCGGCATCGGCGGAGCCCCGCCGTCACCGGGGAGCGCCGCCTCCGGGAAGCCCCGCCTTTGGGAAGCGCCGCCGACGTGGAGTGCCCCCGCCGTGGAGTGCCCCCGCCGGGAAGCGTCATCGGCGGGGAGCGCCACCGCAGGGAGCGCCGTCGGCGGGGAGCACGAAGCGGACCGCGCGGCGTTCGAGCGGCCCTCCGCAGGCCCGGCAGAGCAGGACCGGGCGGGAGGCCGTACCGCAGAACGTGTGGGTGATGGAGAACGCCGAGCCCGCCGGGACGGGAAGCTCGCGCTGGGCCCAGTCGACCAGGAAGGCGAAGACCGAGAAGAAGGCCAGCCCCTTGTCGGTGAGGCGGTAGGAGCCGTCCGGCCGGGAACCGAAGACGTCCAGGTCGACGAAACGGCGCAGCCGGTCGGTGAGCACCGACGGCGCGATGCCCAGGCCGGACTGGAAGTCGACGAAGCGGCGGACGCCGAGGAAGGCCCCCACCAGCACCCCGCTGCTCCAGCGGTCGCCGAGGATCTCCATGGACGCCGGGCGGTAGCCGATCGGGTCGGCGGGGGCACCGGGGCGGACCGTACGGCGGTGCAGCCGGGGAGATCCGATCGCCTCGGACGAGGCGGCCGCGCGGGACGCGGGGCCGCCGCGGCGGGGCGGGCCGGTCAGGGCGGTCGCGACCGGTGAGCCGTTCTCGGTCCGGGTGTCGCGGGCGCTCATCGGCCTCAGGCAGGTTCCGCAGCCGAGATAGGGCTCGGCGTCCCGGCCGCACCGCTCGTGCAGCAGCGGCGGGAGCCCTCCCGGGGCGACCCAGTCGCGTTCCCACACCTGGATGGCCGTCAGCAGCGTCCACAACCGCAGCCCGCGCTCCGTCAGCCGGTACTCGTGGCGGGTGCGGCCGTCGCGGTAGGCCGACAGCTCGAAGACGCCGTGGCCGACCAGTTCCCTGAGGCGGGCGGCGAGCACCGACTCGGAGATGCCCAGCGCGTCGCGCCAGCCGGCGAAGGTCCTGATCCGCAGCAGGAACGCCCGCTGCAGGATCAGCAGCACCCACCGGTCCGCCAGGATCGCCAGTGCCTGCCCGATCGCACCGAGCTCGGTCCGCCTCGGCTCCCGCTCAGCGCCGCTCACACCCCGCCCTTCCACCCTGCCGCCGTCCGTACGGGCGCCCGTTCCCGGTGGGCACGGTCGTGCCCGTCGGCCCGCATCGCCGGTGTCACCGGCGTTCCCGGGCTCCGGTGGACGCGGCGGGAATCGTGCCCCTCTGACGGGCGCGGTGAACATCCGGTTCCCGGCGGGATGGCGGCGATCACGATATATCTCGGTCGGAACCACCGGGACGGGTCCATACGTTGAACCGGCGACGCACAATGAACTACAGACGGGGCGCCCGCCCCGCGTTCGGAGGATGTTGAGGATGTCGCCCGTCCAGAAGTACGCGATCGGCGCCGGAGCAGTGGTGTTCCTGTCGTGGCTGTTCCTGCCGAGTTTCGTGACGATGCTGATCCTCCTGGGCGTCGTCGCCGCCCCGGTCGTCGGCTACCTGATGCTCGACCCGTCCCAGCGCGCGCGGCTCAAGCGCTCCCGCCGCCGCGGTCTCGGCCGCTGAGGCGGCGCCGGAGGCATGCCCGGCCGGGCGTCGGCCCTGCCGGGGCCGGCGCCCGCCCTCGGATCCCCGCCGCCCGACCGGCCCGGTGCCCTCCGGGCCGGTCCCCTCCGGGCCGGAGCTCTATCCGGCCGGGGCTCTACCGGGCCGCGTCCTGACGGGCCGGGGCTCTGCCGGGTCATGTCCTGGCGGGCCGGGGCCGGTCAGGCGGCGGGGGTGGCGAGCTCCGCCTCCACGCGGCGGGTGACCTTGCGCTCGAACACGAACGACAGCAGCGGCACGGTGCCCGCGAGCATCACGCCGAGGATGTAGGGCCAGGTCCACCGGGCCTTCATGCCCAGGTTCATCGTGGCCACGAGATAGAGCATGTAGAGGAAGCCGTGGATCGGAGAGACGATCTTCGAGGGCTCCTCGATGCCGAAGCCGTACCTGAGCACGATGCAGGTGACCAGGACGAGCAACATCACGCCGACGATGTACGCCAGGACACGGAAGGGCTTGAGAGCGGATTCCACGGTCGGTTACCTCGGTCTTGAAGTTCGCGGTTCACGGGGCGGTGCGGGAACGGGGTGCTGCGGGAACGGGGCGGTGAGGGCGGGGGTCACGACGTCGTCCGGTCCCGATGATTCCGGTTCACGGCGCGGCACGGGTCCGCAGCGCGGTCCCGGTCTCCGCGGGCGTGCCGGTGACGTCCATCGTCGCGGTCGTGGCACCCGTCGGGGCCGTCGGGCCGGCCTCGTCCCCGGACGCGCCGGTCCCCTCCGCCCGGCCGCGGAGCGCGTCGCGCACGAAGTGCCACCACATGAAGACCGCGAACAGCCCGAAGATCCACCACTGGGCGGCGTAGGCGAGGTTCCGCCAGGTCAGCCCGCCGGGCTCGGTCGGCGGGGAGATGCTCACCGGCTGAAGGGCGACCGCGGGGGCGGGCGACTGGGAGGCGGCCACCACGAACCCGTTGCGCAGCTTCACCCCCCGCCACAGGTTGATCAGTTCGGCCGACGAGACCGTCATCACCTGTCCCTGCGGCAGTTGCCGGGGCCTGCGCTGCACGCTGTCGGTGTCCTCCGACGGCTGCAGCCTCCCGCTGACGGTCACCCTGCCCTCGGGCACCGCCGTCGCCGGGTCCTGGGCCGTGGCCACCCTGCCGCGCACGATCGGGACGGCCGTGCCGTCGCCGAGGTCGAGCGCGGTGAGCACCCACAGGCCGCCTTCGCGTCCGGCCACCAGGAGCTGCCTGGAGGGGTCGAAGGTGCCCTCCGCGGTCACCCGGCGGCCGATCATGTCGGCCGTCAGGTGCCGTCCGGGCGTGGTGAGCGAGGCGACCGCCACCGGGGCCGGGTCGAGCGTCGACCGGGGCCTGCCGGAGTCCTCGAAGACACCCAGCTGCCACCTGCCCAGCAGCCCGCACGTGACGAGCGCTCCGATCGCGAGCAGGTGGAGCGCCACCACTCGGGCGGAGAACAGGATCCGGAGCATGACACCACGCTATCCGTCCCGGTCGGTGGTCCCGTCCCCAGCACCCACCCCGATCCGGTACCGGTACGTTCCGCCTCCGGCCTGGGCTCCCCAAGATCCGGCACTCGATACGGGCTTTCACGAAAGTGCCACAAACCAGTGTTGGGGAGGTGTCCCGTGTCGCTAAAGTCATCCCCATGTCAGATCCTCAGCAGATTGACCCCGCGGGCAACACCCAGGCGTTCCGCGCGTTCGCCCAGCGCAAGGACCCGGAGGCCGCCCCCGAGAAGCGGTCGCTCGCCCTGCCGATCACGGCGGCCGTGGTGGTCGCGGTGCTGGTCGTCGTCGCCGTGGTCGCGTACCTGATGCTCTGATCCTCCGGCGGCCTCCCGAGGACCGCGAGGGCCCCTCCACGACCCCCGGGGTCTCGGAGAGGCTCCCGGACGCTCCCCGGAGGACGTTCACGAGGACGTTCAGGGGCCCGCGGGCCCCTTTTGCGCCGATGGCCCCCGCCCTCGGCGCTTTTCGCGTTCCCCGCAGGAGCACGCCGGAGAGGTCGTCACCGGGAACGGCCGGCGAGGAGGCCGTATGAACACGCGTCCCGGGATCACGATCATCGGTTCCGGTTTCGCCGGGCTGGGCATGGCGATCAAGCTCAAGGAGGCCGGGTACCACGACTTCGTCATCCTGGAGAAGGCCGCCGAGCTCGGCGGGACCTGGCGGGACAACACCTACCCCGGCTGCGCCTGCGACGTCCCCTCGCACATGTACTCCTTCTCCTACGAGCTCAACCCCGGCTGGTCGCGGATGTTCTCCCCGGGGGCCGAGATCCAGGACTACCTGCGGGCATGCGCCGACAGGTACGGCCTGGGACCGCACCTGAGATTCGGCCGGGAGGTCGTCGGGCTGGAGTACGACGACGCGGCGCGTGACTGGCGGGTGAGCCTCTCGGACGGCGAGAGCCTCACCACCAACGCCGTGGTCTCGGCGACGGGAGCGCTGCACGTGCCGTCGCTGCCCGCGATCCCCGGCCGCGAGACCTTCTTGGGCCCGTCCTTCCACTCGGCCGGCTGGGACCACTCGGTGGACCTGACCGGCAGGCGGGTCGCCGTCGTCGGCACCGGGGCCTCGGCGGTCCAGTTCGTTCCCCAGATCGCCCCGCGCGTCTCCCGCCTGCACCTCTTCCAGCGCACGCCGCCCTGGATCCAGCCCAGGCCGGACTTCCCCTTCTCGCCGCGGGCCAAGCGGTTCCTCGCCCTGCCCGGCGCGGCCCGCGCGCTGCGCGCATCGATCTACTGGGCGCTGGAGACCCGGGCGCTGGGCTTCGCCGTGGACCCGCGCCTGATGAGGGTCCACGAGACCTCGGCCCGGCGGCACCTGGCCGCCCAGGTGCCCGACCCGGAGCTGCGCGCCCGGCTGACCCCGGACTACACGATCGGCTGCAAGCGCATCCTGATCTCCAACGACTACTATCCGGCCCTGACGAGGGAGAACGTCGAGGTGATCACCGACGGGGTGCGGGAGATCAGGGAGAACTCGATCGTCGACGCCACCGGCCGGGAGACCGAGGTCGACGTGATCGTGTACGGCACCGGCTTCAAGGTCACCGACGCCCTGGGCGAGCAGCGGATCGTCGGCAGGAACGGCAGGAAGATCCAGGACGCCTGGCAGGACGGCGTGGAGGCGTACCACGGCATCACCACGACGGGCTTCCCCAACCTGTTCTTCCTGCTCGGCCCCAACACCGGCCTGGGCCACAACTCGGTCGTCTTCATGATCGAGGCCCAGGTCCGGTACGTCCTGGACTGCCTGCGCCTGCTGTCGAGGACCAAGGCCAGGGCGCTGGACGTCCGGCCCGAGGCGCAGCGCGCCTACAACGACCGCCTGCGCGCGCGGCTGGACCGGCTGGTCTGGAGCCAGGGCGGCTGCCGTAGCTGGTACCTCGACGAGCACGGCGTCAACAGGGCCGTCTGGCCGGGCTTCACCTTCGAGTACTGGGCGCGCACCCGGAGGCCGAGGCCCGCGGCCTTCGAGCTCATCCCCTGACCCGCGGCGCGCGTCCCCGATCCCGGTGACGCGCACGGGCTCCCGGGCGGGGGTGTCCCGGCCCGGGAGCCCGCACGACCTCGGTTACCTGCGCTCGCTGACCACCAGGGCGCTGCCGCCGCCGCGCCGGGTCGGCTCGGCGACCGCCTGGAGCCTGCCGCGCGACAGGAACTCGACCGCCGTGGCCGCGCCGATCTCGGGGTTCAGCACCAGGCTGTGCCCCCGGCCGGTCAGCTCGGCGCCGTAGCGGTCGAGGTAGGCCTGCTCGGCCTGGGTCTGCGCGGTGTTGCGCTGCGTGGCACGCGGGGCGGCCAGCGCCTCGGGCAGCGACATGCCCAGGTCCCAGCGGTTGACCAGGATCTGCAGCACGGTGGTGATGATCGTGGAACCACCGGGCGAGCCCAGCGCGAGCAGCGGCTTCCCGTCGGACAGCACGATCGTCGGCGCCATCGAGGAACGGGGCCGCTTGCCCGGCCCGGGCAGGTTCGGGTCGCCCGGTGCCGGGCCGAGGGTGAAGTCGGTCATCTCGTTGTTGAGCAGGAAGCCCCGGCCGGGGACGACGATGCCGTTGCCACCGGTCGACTCGATGGTGATGTTGTAGGCGACCACGTTGCCCCAGCGGTCGGTGACCACCAGGTGGGTGGTCTCGGGACCCTCAGGAGCGGCCTCGGTCGTCTGGGCCGACGGCGTGACCGGGCACGGCCCGTACGTCCCGTCGGGGGTGCCCGGGGCGGCCGGGTGCGGCATGGCCCGCTCACCGATCAGGCAGGCGCGCTCCTTGGCGAACCCGTCGGAGAGCAGTTCCCCGACCGGGACGCCCGGGATGTCGCCCACGTACTTCCCGCGGTCGGCGAAGGCCAGCCGGGAGGCCTCCAGGTACTCGTGCTGGCCGACCTCGGGCAGCGCCTCCAGGATGTTCAGCGCCTCCCCGACCGTCGTGCCCCCCGAGGACGGCGGCTCCATGCCGTACACGTCCATGCCCTTGTACGTCATCTTCGTGGGCGGCCGCTCCAGCGCGCGGTAGGCCCTCAGGTCGGACGTCTCCATCAGCCCGGGACGCACGTTGCGGGTGGAGCCCGGCGTGACCGGCGGCTTCTTGACGGTGGCCACGATCTCGGCGCCGAGGGGGCCGCGGTAGAGCCAGTCGCCCCCGCGCCTGCCAAGCGTGCGGTAGGTCTCGGCCAGCTCGGGGTTGCGGAAGGTGGAGCCGACCGGCGGCGGGGCACCCCCGGGCAGGTAGAGCCGGGCGGTGGAGGTGAAGTCCTTGAACCGGGCCGCGTTGGCCGCGGTCTGGTCGTGGAAGGTCTTGTCGACCGTGAACCCCTTGGAGGCGACCTCGACCGCGGGCCGCAGGGCCTGGCGCAGCGAGAGCGTGCCGAACCTGCGCAGCGCCAGCTCCCACTGGGCCACGCTGCCGGGGATCCCGGCCGACAGCCCGCTGGTGACGGCCTCCTCGAACGGGATGCCCTCCAGGGACGTGGAGGTCATCGCCCTGGGCGCGGTCTCCCGGCCGTCGATCGTGTGGACCTTCTTGCGGCGCGCGTCGTAGTAGACGATGAACCCGCCTCCGGCCAGCCCGGCCGAGTAGGGCTCGGTCACGCCCAGCGTGGCCGCGGCCGCGACCGCGGCGTCGATGGCGTTGCCGCCCCGGCGCAGCACCCCCAGCGCGGCCTTGCTCGCGTCGAGGTCGACGGTCGAGACCGCGCCCCCGTACCCCTCGGCGACGGGTTTCTTCTCCGCCCGGGGTGGTTGCGGCGGCGTCTGCGACGCCGGTGCGAGCGTGCCCGGGGGCGCCTGGGGTGGCGCCGACAGCGCCTGCGAGGACGCCGCCGCGGGGTTGACGAGCAGGACGGAACTTCCCGCGAGGATCCCCGCCAGGGGGACGGCGACACGACGATTGATCATTGATGACCTCCCGCAGACAGCTTGGCCCAGTCTCCGAGCCTTGTCAGCCCCTTCCCTACCCCGGACGAAGTACCACCTTCTGCCCCACCGGATGGACGCGTCCGCGGGGGAACGTCCGTACAGTGCTGGACGTGCACGTCAAACCCCGCCCGGCGGACCTGCTGCTGCCCCTCGTCGCGGGGTTCTTCCAGGTCGTGGGCACGCTCGCCGCGCAGCGCTGGCAGATCCACGCCCCGGACCTGCTCCGCACCCCGCTCGACCCGCTGGGCTGGGCACTGCTGCTGACCGGCCCCCTCGCCCTCGTGGTACGCCGCCACCCGGTTTTCGGCATGCTCGTCGCGGTGGACTCGACCGCGCTCTTCATGGCCCTGGGCTATTCCTACGGCCCGGTCTTCCTCAGCCCGGTGATCGCGTTCCACCACGCCGTGGCCGCCGGTCACCGGCGGGTGGCCTGGCCGGTCTGGGCCGCGGCCTACGGCTTCGTCGTGGTCTACACGGTCTGGTTCGCCCCGGTCCCCACCCGCGACTGGTTCCACCTCCTCACGGTGGCCGCGCTGATGGGCCTGGTGCTGGTGGTCGCGGAGTTCTCCCGGACCCGCAGGGAGCGGCGGGCCGAGCGCGCCCGGACCGAGGAGGAGGAGTCGCGCCGGCAGGCCAGCGAGGAGCGGCTGACCATGGCCCAGGAGCTGCACGACGTGCTCGCGCACAACATCTCCCTCATCCACGTGCAGGCCTCCACCGCCCTGCACCTCATCGACGAGCATCCCGAGCAGGCGCGGACCGCGCTCACCACGATCAAGCAGGCGTCCAAGGACGTGCTGACCGAGATGCGCTCGGTGCTCAGCGTGCTCCGCGACGACGCTCCGCGCTCCCCCACCGCCGGGCTCGGCCTGCTCGACGACCTCGTCGGCCGCACCGGGCTGCCGGTGGAGCGGGAGGTCACCGGCGAGGTCAGGCCGCTGCCCGCCGAGGTCGACCGGGCCGGGTACCGCATCGCGCAGGAGGCCCTGACCAACGTCACCCGGCACGCCCCGGGGGCGTCGGTCAGGCTCGTGCTCGACTACGGGCCGCGCACGCTGACGGTCCGGGTCACCGACTCGGGCGGCGAGGGCGGCGAGGTCCACACGGAGGGCCTGGGGGGCGGGAACGGCCTTCCGGGCATGCGGGAGCGGGCCTCCGCCCTCGGGGGAACGCTGACCGCCACCCGCCACGGCCGGGGCTTCCGCGTCGAGGCCCGGCTCCCGATCCCGGAGACACCCGAATGATCAAGATCGTTCTCGCCGACGACCAGGCGCTCGTCAGGGCCGGGTTCCGCGCCCTGCTGGACGCCCAGCCCGGCATGACCGTGGTGGGCGAGGCCGGGGACGGCGCCCAGGCCCTGCGGCTGGCCGCCGAGACCCGACCCGACGTGATCCTGATGGACATCCGGATGCCCGGCATGGACGGGCTGACCGCCACCCGCGAGATGCCCCCCGGCCCGAAGATCATCATTTTGACCACCTTCGAGCTGGACGAGTACGTCTTCGAGGCCCTGCGCAACGGCGCCAGCGGTTTCCTGGTCAAGGACACCGAACCGGCCGAGCTCATCCAGGCCGTGCGGGTGGTGGCCGCGGGCGACGCCCTGCTCTCCCCCGGGGTGACCCGGCGCCTGATCGCCGAGTACGCCAGCCGCGCCAAGGAGCCCCGGCGCACCCGCGAGCTCGGCCCGCTCACCGAGCGGGAGCGCGAGGTCCTCGCCCTGGTCGGCACCGGCATGACCAACGACGAGATCGCCGACACGCTGTTCATGAGCCCCGCCACCGCCAAGACCCATGTGAGCCGGGCCATGATGAAGCTCCACGCCCGCGACCGCGCCCAGCTCGTCGTCATCGCCTACGAGTCCGGCCTGGTCCGCCCCGGCTGGGCCTGACGCCCCCCGGCCCCCGGTTCCCCGGCCTCCCGGCCGCGCCGTACACCGTCCGGGGTAGGGCGGGATGGGCCGGCGGGGCGATTCGCGGCGGGGCCCCCGGCGGGAGGCTTGACGTGTCGAAGGAGGTGAGGACATGGACGTCCTCTCGATGGTCCCGTCAATGGTCCCGCACGGCGGGCCCGGACCGTGGTGGCCGGTGTTCCCGGCCTTCTGGATCGTGTTCTGGATCGTGGTGGCGACGCTGGCGTTCCGGGCCCGTCGTGCGGGCCGGGGGCCGTGGGCCGCGCACCGCACGCCCCCGGCGGCTCCCCCGCAGAGCCCGACCGCGGCGGCCGAGCAGATCGTCGCCGAGCGGTACGCCCGCGGCGAGATGAGCGGCGACGAGTACCTGGAGCGCGTGTCGGTGCTCCGAAGCGGCGCCTGACCGATATCCCGGCCGTCAGGTCGCCCGCCCGTCCGCCCGGCCCGTCCGCTTGCCCGAGGGCGGCCGGCCGCTCGATCGAGAGCGGCCGGCCGCCCGTCCGGGAGCGGACGGACGGCCGCGGGTCCGGAATCGGGAACGGCGCGGGCTCGATGTGCATGATTACCTTCCGTCACCGATCGGTTACGTGTCACCCTGTGATCTGTCGGCCACGTGCCGTCAGCGAGGAGGGTGACATGGAATGGGGGCCCGACGACCCGGAGACGACCGCGGGGCTGGTGCCCACTCCCCGCATGCCCGCGCACGAGGACGACGCCGACGGCGAGACCGGGCTGCTGCTCGCCGCGCACGGCGGTGACGTGCAGGCCGCCCACCTGCTCGGCCGCCACTTCGCGCAGCGGGGCGACCGGTCGGCGGCCCGGCACTGGTGGGAGCGCGCCGCCGCCGCGGGCAACCTCGACAGTGCCTACAACCTGGGCGTCTGGCACGAGAAGCACGGCAGCCCCGGGGACGCCGCCAGGTGGTACGAGCTGGCGGCGAAGGCCGGTGACGTCGAGGCCGCGGTGAACCTGGCCACGCTCCTGCTCGACCAGCACGGCGACGTCCCGGCCGCCCGCCGCTGGTTCGAGACCGCGGCCAGGGCGGGCTCGCGGGGGGCCGCCAGGCGGCTCGCGCTGCTCTGCGAGGACTGCAGGGAGGCCGAGACCGCCGGGGAGTGGCACCGCAGGGCGGCGATGGACGGCGACCTCGCCTCCGCCCACGACCTGGGGTTCCTCGCCTACGCCTCCGGGGAGGAGGACGAGACGCTGCGCTGGTGGGAGCTGGCGGCCCGGGGCGGCCACGCCGACGCGGCCTACCATCTGGGGCTGTTCCTGCAGGCCAACCGGGACCCGGAGGGGGCGGAGGCGTTCTTCCGGCTGGCCGCCAGGAACGAGCACCCCGGCGCCGCGTCCCAGCTCGGCGGCATCGCGCTCTCCCTGGGGGACCTGCGCACCGCCCGCGCCTGGTTCGAGCGCGCGGCCTGCACCGGCCGGATCGACGACCAGCGGACGGCCGGGTTCGTGTGCGTGGAGATGAGCGACGCGCAGGGGGCCAGCCACTGGTTCAGCCGGGCCGCGGCGGGTGGAGACCCCGAGGCGGCCTTCAATTTCGGTCTGCTCCTCATCGCCGAGCACAGCGATCTTCAGGGCGGGCAGCACTGGTTCCGCCAGGCGGCACAGGCCGGTCACCATCGGGCCGCGGTGGAGCTGGCCGCGCTGCTGTCGGCCGCGGGTTTCGCCCGCGAGGCCGAGCGCTGGCTGCGCGATCCGCCGTCCCCGCTGTGGGACCGGGCCACCGAGCCCGAGCTGGTCGCCAGGGCCGAGCTGGCCGCGGCCGCCGTCGCCCGGCGGGGCGGCACCCCGCTGAGGGTCTCCGACCTGACCGAGGTGCTCGGCACCTGGGATCTCGTCACCCGGCCGCTGCGCGACCACACCGACGTCACGACCTGGCTGACCGAGCGGAGCGGGCTGCCGCGGGGTGCCGTCGAGCACCTGGCGTCCGTACGGGCCACGCTGCTGCGTCCCGGCGGGGCGCCCTGGCCGACCCCGGTGGAGATCGAGCACGTCCTGGTCACCGCCCGCGCGCTGCGCACGGCCCTGCCCACGTGACCGGGCCGTGGGGCCGATCACGGGACAGGGTCGATCACGCGGGGACGGGACGATCTGGGCCGTAGGGCAGCGGGTCGTACGGCCGGGCGGGGAGGTCAGGCGGCGAGGGCCTCGGAGACCGGCACGTGCGGCAGGCCGAGGGAGAGGCCGACCTGCTCGTTGGTGAGCCGGCCAGCGTGCGTGTTGAGGCCCGGCGCGAGGGAGGCGTCCCGCTGGAGCGCGGCCCTCCAGCCGAGGTCGGCCAGCTTGACCGCGTAGGGCAGCGTGGCGTTGGTCAGCGCGTAGGTGGAGGTGTGGGCCACCGATCCGGGCATGTTGGCCACGCAGTAGAAGATCGAGTCGTGCACCCGGTAGGTCGGCTCGGCGTGCGTGGTCGGCCGGGAGTCCTCGAAGCAGCCGCCCTGGTCGATCGCGATGTCGACGAGCACCGAGCCCTTCTTCATCCGGGAGACCAGCTCGTTGGAGACCAGCGTCGGGGCCTTGGCGCCGGGGATCAGCACCGCGCCGATGACCAGGTCGGCCTCCAGGACCTCCCTCTCGATCGCGTACGAGGTCGAGACGAGGGTCTTCATCCGGCCCTGGTAGATCGCGTCGATGAAGCGCAGGCGGTCCACGTTGAGGTCCAGGACGGTGACGTCCGCGCCCATGCCCACCGCGATCTGGGCGGCGTTGAGCCCGGACACGCCGCCCCCGATGACGACCACCTTGGCGGGGGCCACCCCGGGCACGCCGCCGGGCAGCACCCCGCGCCCGCCGTTGAAGCGCATCAGGTTGTACGCCCCCACCTGCGGGGCCAGCCGGCCCGCGACCTCCGACATCGGCGCGAGCAGCGGCAGGGTGTTGCCGACCTGGACGGTCTCGTACGCGATGGCGGTGACCTGCCGCTCCAGCAGGGCGGCGGTGCACTCGCGACCGGCGGCGAGGTGCAGGTAGGTGAAGAGCACCTGGCCGGGGCGCATGCGGTGGTACTCCTCCGCGATGGGCTCCTTCACCTTGAGGATCATCTCGGCCTGACCCCACACCTCGTCGGCGGAGTCGAGGATCTTGGCCCCGGCGCCGAGGTACTCCTCGTCGGGCAGGTGCGAGCCGAGGCCCGCGTCACGCTGGACGTAGACCTCGTGACCGTGGCGGACGAGCTCGTGCACCCCTGCCGGGGTGGCCGCGACGCGGTACTCGTGGTTCTTGACCTCGGTGGGGACGCCGATCTTCATTGATCTTCCCTTTCCTGGCTTCGGTACGGTGGGACTCCCGGGGCGTCGGCGGTGACCCGACGGCCCCGGCCGGGGGCACCGGCCCCGCGTTCACAGACGGCTCCACGCCTCCGTCAGCACCGAGCGGAGGATGGACTCGATCTCGTCGAACTCCGCCGGGCCGCAGATCAGCGGCGGCGCGAGCTGGACGACCGGGTCGCCGCGGTCGTCGGCGCGGCAGTACAGCCCCGCCTCGTAGAGGGCACCGGACAGGAAGCCCCGGATGAGGCGCTCGGACTCCTCGGCGGTGAAGGTCTCCTTGGTGGCCTTGTCCTTGACCAGCTCGACGCCCCAGAAGTAGCCCGAGCCGCGCACGTCGCCGACGATCGGCAGGTCGAGCAGGCGCTCCAGGGTGGAGCGGAAGACCGGCTCGTTGCGGGTGACGTGGCCGAGCAGGTCCTCGCGCTCGAACAGGTCGAGGTTGGCCAGCGCGACGGCCGAGGAGACCGGGTGCCCGCCGAAGGTGTAGCCGTGGGCGAACATCTCGCTGCCGCTCTTGAACGGCTCGAACAGCCGGTCGGAGACGATCATGGCGCCGATCGGCGAGTAGCCGCTGGTCATGCCCTTGGCGCAGGTGATGATGTCGGGGACGTAGTCGAACTTCTGCCCGCCGAACATGGTGCCGAGCCGGCCGAAGGCGCAGATGACCTCGTCCGAGACGAGCAGCACGTCGTACTCGTCGCAGATCTCCCGCAGCCGCTTGAAGTAGCCGGGAGGCGGCGGGAAGCACCCGCCGGCGTTCTGCACCGGCTCGACGAAGACGGCGGCCACGGTGTCGGGGCCCTCCATCTCGATGGCGCGGGCGACGCGCTCGGCGGCCCAGAAACCGTACTGCTCGGGCGTCATGCCGGGCACGCCGGTGATCTCGTCGGCCCGGTAGTGGTTGGTGTTGGGCACCCGGACCGACCCCGGGACCAGCGGCTCGAACATCTGCTTGAAGGCCGGGATGCCGGTGATCGACAGGGCGCCCTGCGGGGTGCCGTGGTAGGCCACCTGACGGCTGATGACCTTGTGCTTGAGCGGCCTGCCGGTCATCTTGAAGTACTGCTTGGCGAGCTTCCAGGCGCTCTCGACGGCCTCGCCGCCGCCGGTGGTGAAGAAGACCCGGTTGAGGTCGCCGGGGGTCTCCGCGGCCAGGCGCTGCGCCAGCTCGACGGCCTTGGGGTGGGCGTAGGACCACAGCGGGAAGAACGCCAGCTCCTGGGCCTGCTTGGCGGCGGCCTCGGCCAGCTCGCTGCGGCCGTGCCCGGCCTGGACCACGAACAGGCCGGCGAGCCCGTCGAGGTAGCGCTTGCCGCGCACGTCGTAGATGGAGGAGCCCTCACCCCGGACGATCATCGGCACCTCGGCGCCCTCGTACGCGCCGTGCCGGGTGAAGTGCATCCACAGGTTGTCCTGGGCGGCCTTCATGAGGGAGGCCACGTCGGTGTTCTCAGGGTGCGTCATGGCGATCTTTCCTTGTCGGGCCGGGCTTCCCACAGTCTGCACTCCAGAAAGGTTCTTGCCAAGTGAAAGCGTGGCATTGGAGTGCGAGAACCCCGGAATCCGCAAAACCGTCATGTAACAACGACGAAATCCGCGATGGTACGGCGGGGCGCGCCGGGTCCGCCCGGCCCCGGTTCCACCGGGCGGAACCGGGGTGTGCTGGAATCGTGCGCGGACACGGCCGTCCCGGCCGTTGTGGTGCAATGGGACGCACCAGATATAGAGATTCGAGGGAACGTCGTGACTCCTGACGAGATCGAGAACGCCGTCACCGCCGGCATGCCTCAGGCGATCGCGGACCTCAAGCGGCTCGTCGCCATCCCTTCGGTCGCCTTCCCCGGTCATCCGGAGGAGCCGGTCCACGCGGCCGCCGCGCTGACCGAGGAGCTGCTGCGCAGCGCCGGACTGCCGCACGTCCGGCAGATCCCCGTCGAGGGCAGCTTCCCGGCCGTCTACGCCGAGGCCCCGGCCCCGCCCGGCGCGCCGACCGTGCTGCTGTACGCGCACTACGACGTGCAGCCCGCCGGCGACCCGGCGCTCTGGCGCACCTCGCCCTTCGAGCCGACCGAGATCGACGGCGCGATCTACGGCCGCGGCGCGGCCGACGACAAGTCCGGGGTCCTCTCGCACGTCGCGGCGCTCCGCGCCTTCCAGGGCCGCTTCCCGGTCGGCGTCCGGGTCGTCATCGAGGGCCAGGAGGAGTACGCGGGCGAGCGGCTGGAGTCCTTCGTCGAGCAGAACCCCGAGCTGTTCCGCGCCGACGCGATCGTGGTCGCCGACACCGGCAACCCCAGGGTGGGCGACCCGTCGGTGACGACCTCGCTGCGCGGCATGGGCGCCTTCACGATCGAGGTGCGCACCCTGCGGGAGTCGCTGCACAGCGGCTCGTTCGGCGGCGCCGCCCCGGACGCGCTGGCCGCGCTGATCCGGATGCTGGCCGCCCTGCACGACGACCACGGCGACATCCGGGTGCCGGGCCTGCCGCGCGGCAGCTTCCTCGGCGCAGGCCCGTCGGAGGAGGACTTCCGGGCCACCGCGGGCGTGCTGGACGGCGTCTCGCTGGTCGGCTCGGGTTCGCTGGCCGACCGGCTGTGGGCCTCGTACGCGATCACGGTCACCGGCCTGGACGTGCCGTCGGTCTCCGGCGCCATCAACGCGGTCCAGGCCGTCGCCAGGGCCAGGGTGACCGTGCGGGTGCCCCCCGCGGGCGACCCCAAGACGACCGTCGAGGCCGTGGTCGACTTCCTGCGGCAGGTCGCCCCCTGGGGCGTCCAGGTCGAGATCGGCGAGTACAACATGGGCTCGGGCTACCTCGCCGACACCGGTGGGGCCGCCCGCTCCGCGCTGAACCGGGCCATGGAACGCGCCTTCGGCCGCCCCCCGCGCGACATCGGCGCCGGCGGCTCGATTCCGCTCGTCTCCACCCTCGTCCGGCAGTTCCCGGCCGCCACGGTCCTGCTCTTCGGCGCCGAGGACGACGACGCGGCGATCCACGCCCCGAACGAGCGGGTCGACATCGAGGAGTTCCGCCGCACCGCCACCGCCGAGGCGCTCTTCCTGCACGAGTACGGCTCCGCGACCGCCTGACGGCCGTCGGACCCGTCCGCCGGGGGCGTCGCGTCTCGCACGCCACCGGCGGACGGCCCTTCAGAGGGGACCGTGCGGCCTCGCGGGGGACGGGGACACGTCCCTCAGCGGACGGGCAGGTCGTAGGTCCGGCGGACGCTGGTGGGGGCGGCGCTCAGGTCGGCGCCGTAGATGTGCAGCGAGATCGCGGTCTCGTCGCCCGTGTTGTGCACCCGGTGGATGTCCCCGGGAGGGGCGAAGCCGCTGACCTCCCCGGTCAGGTTGGCCGCGCGGCCGATCTCGGTCAGGTGGTCGCCGTGGTCGCGGTAGAGGGTCTCGTACTCGACCCCCTGCAGGACCCCGAACACGCACCAGGCGATGTGGTCGTGGATCACCGTCTTCTGACCGGGCCGCCAGACCACGGCCACGACCGAGAAGGTCTCCTCGGTGTGCAGGGTGTGCGCGGCGTAGTGGTCGGGGTCGCCGAGGCGCTCGGTCTCGGTGAGGATCTCCGGGGACGGGAGCCGTTCACGCAGCAGACCGGCCACGGCGAAGGCGGTGGCCCGGGGTCCGGCGGAGGAGGCGGTGAGCTCCCGGACTCCCTCGACCAACTCGGCCAGGCCCGGGCGGGTGAGCGTCAACGTCGTCATGGATCCAGGATGCTCCGGACGACCCATAACGTCTAATGCGCATTTACCCCCCGATTCATCGATAAAGTTAATACATGCTTGATATCGTGCGTCTCCGTGTTCTCGCGGCCGTGTCCCGGCACGGGTCGGTGACCGCCGCGGCCAGGGAACTGCACTACTCGCAACCCTCGGTCAGCCACCACCTGGCCAAGCTGGAGGCCGAGACCGGCGCCAAGCTGATCCAGCGGGCCGGGCGGGGCATCAGGCTGACCGAGGCGGGCCGCCTGCTGGCCGAGCGCGCCGTCGAGATCATCGGCCGCCTCGACTCCGCGTCCGCCGAGCTCTCGGCCCACGTGGGCCTGCGCGCCGGACGGGTCAGGCTGGCCGCCTTCCCCTCGGCGCTGGGGACGTTCGTGCCGAGGGCCGCCGCCGCCCTCGCCGGTGAGCACCCCGGCCTGGAGCTCCGGCTGACCGAGACCGAGCCCCCGGACGCGCTGCGCATGCTCCGGGCGGGGTACGTGGACGTGGCCGTGATCTTCCGTTACGACGGCACCGCCCCCGAGGCCGACGGGATCCGCCTGCTCCACCTGCTGGACGACCCCAGCTACCTGGTCATCCCGGATCCGGAGAAGGCCCGGGGCGTGGCGGACGTCCCGAACATGGCGGACGTCCCGGGCATGGCGGGCCTCCCGGACGCGGCGGACGCCCTCGGCCGCAGGGAGCACCCCGTCCCGGAGGCCGCGAGCGCTCCGGTCCCCGGGGCCGCCGACGGTCTCGCCTCCTACCGGGACTCCCGCTGGATCGGGGGGTGCGACCGGTGCCGTACGCACCTGCTGGAGCTGTGCGACAGGGCGGGCTTCGAACCGGAGATCGCCTTCACGACCGACGACGGCGTCGCCGTGCAGGCCCTGGTCGCCGCCGGGGTCGGGGTGACCGCCCTGCCCGGTCTGGCCCTGCGGGCCCACCGGAACCCGGACGTCACCGCGATCGAGCTGCCCGGCTCGACCCGCCACGTCTACGCGGCCACCTACGGCGAGCCCCCCGACCCTCCGGCCACCACGGCCCTGCTGACCGCGCTGACCTCGGTGACGCGCCCCTAGCGACCCGCCCGCCCCGGGCGGAAAATGCGAGGCGCCGGGAGAGGCGGCGACCCTACGATCCGGGTATGCCGGATCCGACAGCCCTCGCGCTCTTCGTCGCCGCCACCCTCGCCCTGCTGCTCGTCCCGGGGCCCGCGGTCGTCTACATCGTGACCCGCAGCGTCACCCAGGGCCGCTCGGCCGGTCTGGTGTCGGTGCTGGGCATCCACCTCGGCTCGCTGGTCCACGTGGCCGCCGCCGCGTTCGGCATCGGTGCCCTGCTCGCCACCTCGGCGACCGGGTTCACGATCGTCAAGTACCTGGGCGCGGCCTACCTGATCTGGCTGGGCGTGCGCAGGCTGACCGCGCGGCCGGACGCGGACGAGACCGCCGAGGCCCCGGTCGCCGGAAGGTCCCGGCTGTTCTGGGAGGGCTTCGTGGTCAACGTGCTCAACCCGAAGACCGCGATCTTCTTCCTGGCCTTCCTGCCGCAGTTCACCGATCCGGCCGCCGGGCCGATCGCCCCGCAGATCGTGCTGCTCGGCCTGGTCTGGACCCTGCTCGGCCTGGTCAGCGACGGCGCCTACGCCCTGCTCGCCTCGGCCATGGCAGGCCGCCTGCGCCGTTCGGCCCGCGCCCGCCGCCGCCTCGACGTCACCAGCGGCGTCGTCTACCTGGGCATGGGCGCCGTCGCGGCCCTCAGCGGCGAGAGCGCGGCCGCCAAGGCCTGACGAGGCCCTTCGGCCCACGGCCGGGCCGGAGGGCCGTGACGGCCGGGACACCGGCCCTTCGGCAGGGTCAGGAGAACCGGTAGACGGTGGAGGAGGTGTACTCCTCCCCCGGGCGCAGCACCACCGAGGGGAAGTCCGGCCGGTTGGGCGAGTCGGGGAAGTGCTGGGTCTCCAGGCACAGCCCCGCGTACTTGTCGTAGGCGGTGGCGACGCCGTCCAGCATGTTGCCGGTGTAGAACTGCACGCCGGGCTCGGTGGTGGTGACCGTCATGACCAGCCCGCCGGTCGGCTCGCTGACCTCGATGACAGCACCGGCGCCGCCGCCTTCGCCGCCTTCGCCGCTCCGCAGCACGTAGCAGTGGTCGTAGCCGTTGCCCAGCGCCGGGTCGTCGATCCGCTCGCCGATCCGGTGCGGCGCGGTGAAGTCGAACGGGGTGCCCGCGACCGGGGCGAGCTCGCCGGTCGGGATGAGCGTGTCGTCGACCGGCAGGTAGTGGTCGGCGTCCATGCGGACCACGTGCCCCAGCACGTCACCGCCACCGGCGAGGTTGAAGTAGGAGTGGTTGGTGAGGTTCAGCACGGTCGGCGCGTCGGTGACCGCCCGGTAGTCCATCCGGATCGCGTCCTCGTCGAGCGTGTAGGTGACCGAGGCGTCGAGCGTGCCGGGGTAGCCCTGCTCGCCGTCGGGGCTGACGTGGCGCAGGGTCACCGCGGTGTCCGAGGCGTCGGTGACCTGCCAGACGCGCCGGTCGAAGCCGTACGTCCCGCCGTGCAGGCTGTTGGGGCCGTTGTTGACCGGCAGCTCGTAGGTCCGGCCGTCGAGGGTGAAGCGCCCGCCGGCGATGCGGTTGCCGTACCGGCCGACCACGGCGCCGAAGTAGCGGCTGCGCGTGAAGTAGTCGGCGAGGTCGGAGTAGCCGAGGACCACGTTCGTCCCGGAGACCTCCAGGGTCTGCAGGATCGCCCCGTAGCTGAGGATCGAGGCGCGCATCCGCCCCTTCGACAGCAGGTGCCGCTCGACCGGCTCGCCCGACGGGGTGGTTCCGACGTTCATTTCTGCGCCTCTCCGGTGGATTCGCGGACGACCAGGCTGGTCTCCAGGGTCGCCAGGGTGGGCGTGGCTCCGTCGCCGAAGGAGTGCAGCAGCAGATCGACGGCCATCCGCCCGGCGGCGGCCGTGGGCATGGCCACGGTGGTCAGTTTGGGGCGGTTCAGCCGGCCGGACACGATGTCGTCGACGCCGACCACGCTGATCTCGCCGGGGACGCGCACGCCCCGCTCGTACAGTCCCTCGATGAGCCCGATGGCGACCAGGTCGTTGTAGGCGAGCACGCCGGTGACCCCCGAGCCGATCACCTCGGCGGCGGCGGCGAGCCCGCCCCGCTCGGTGGGCGCGTTCGGGCCCATGATGACCACCTCGACGCCCTCGGCGGCGGCCGCGGCGGCGCACATCTCGCCGCTGGTCCACGAGCCGGTGGGGCCGGACAGCAGCGCGATCCTGCGGTGGCCGAGCCCGGCCAGGTGCTCGATCGCGAGCCGGGCGCCCTGGCCGATGTCCATCAGTATCGTCGGCATGCCCTTCACCCGGCGGTTGACCACCACGAACGGCACGTCGGCGTGCAGGCGTTCTATCACCCGGTTGGAGAGCCGGGGACTGCACAGCAGCACCCCGTCCACCTGCTTGGCGAGGGTGTGGATCAGCTCCTCCTCGACCAGCGGGTCCTCGTCGGTGTCGGCCACGAACACGTGGTAGTCGCGGGCCCTGGCGTGCGCCTGGGCGGCCTTGATCAGCGGGGGGAAGAAGGGGTTGGAGATGTCGGCGACGATGAGGCCGATGTTGTGGGTCCTGCCGGTGGTCAGGGCGCGCGCGGCGCGGTTGGGCCGGTAGCCGAGGTCCTCGGCGACGGCCAGCACGCGGTTACGGGTCTCGCTGTTGACCAGGTGCGGCGCCGAGAACGTGCGGGACACGGTCGAGACGTGCACTCCCGACGCCCGCGCCACGTCCCTGATCGTCGCTGCCACCGTGCTCCTTCGTCGCGACCCTCCCGCGGGTCCTGGAGAACATTAGTGCAAGCGGTTGTACCGCTGTCAACGACCGAATCACACGATTCCCGGAAGGTTCCGGCATCCTATCCGGACCGCTGAAAGTTGCAAATAACGAAAAATGGGCAGATAAGCGGGCGTTTACCAAATTGGGCCCTTGACGTTGCCGGGAGATGTCCGCAATGTTTCATGCAACCGGTTGCAGTTCCTGACGCCGACTCGGAAGGAGTTGCCGGTCATGGCAATCACTCCGGCGAGTCCCCGGACGCGCCGCCGTCCCGGTCGTGCCTCCAGGACCCCCTACGTGCTGATCGCACCCGCGGTGATCGCCATGCTGGGTTTTCTCGTCTATCCGATGGCCGGTGTCCTCTACTACAGCCTCCAGCACTACAACGTCACCAGACCCTGGGACAACGGCTTCGCCGGCCTGGACAACTTCCGCACGCTGCTGTTCGAGGATCCCCTGTTCTGGCAGAGCCTGGGCTTCAGCCTCAAATGGGTCGGCGTCGAGGTCGCCCTGCAGCTGGTCTTCGGCCTGGCCCTGGCGCTGATCGTGAACGAGACCTTCGTCGGCCGCGGGCTGGCCCGCGCGGCGGTCTTCTCCCCCTGGGCGGTCTCCGGGGTGCTGACGACCGGCATCTGGATCCTGCTCTACAACCCGACGACCGGGCTGTCCCGCTACCTCGCCGACCTGGGACTGATGCGGTACGGGGCCGCGCCGCTGGCCGACCCCGACACGGTCTTCTGGGCCGCGGTGCTCGCCGAGCTCTGGCGCGGGGTGCCGTTCTTCGCGATCCTGCTGCTGGCCGACCTGCAAACGATCTCCAAAGAGCTCTACGAGGCGGCCTCGGTGGACGGGGCCGCGCGGCTGCGGCGCTTCGTGCACATCACGCTCCCCCACCTCAGGGACGCGATCATCCTGTCCACCCTGCTGCGCTGCGTGTGGGAGTTCAACAACGTCGACCTGCTCTACACGCTGACCGGCGGCGGCCCCGCGCACGCCACCACCACGCTGCCGCTGTACGTGGCCGCCAAGGCCGTGCAGTCCCACGACTTCGGATACGGCTCGGCGCTGACGACCGTCGCCTTCCTGATCCTGACCTTCTTCTCGATCGCCTACCTGCGGCTGAGCAGGTTCGGAGCGAAGCCATGACCCTCCAGACGGCCGAACGGCCGCGGCTGGCCCCGCCCGCGACCGCGCCGCGGACCGGGCGGCAGGACCGGGGACGGGCCCGCCGGTGGGAGATCTGGGTCCCCCTCGGGCTGTACCTGCTGTTCACGCTGGTGCCCTTCTACTGGATGCTGGTGTTCGCGTTCCGGCCCCGCGGGTCGACCTCGCTGCTGCCCTGGCCGATCACGTTCGACAACTTCGCGACGGTCTGGAACGACCTGAGCTTCGCGATCTTCTTCAGGAACAGCCTGATGGTCGGTGTCGCCTCGCTGGTAATGACCACGGTGGTCGCCCTGGCCGGCGGCTACGCCCTGGCCAGGTACGCGTTCCGCGGCCGGACGCTGTTCATGATCGGGATGCTCTGCACCCAGTTCATCCCCGGCGCGATGATGCTGATCCCGCTCTTCGAGATCTTCCGCACCCTCGGCCTGGTCAACTCGCTGTGGAGCCTGGTGATCGCCGAGACGGTCTTCCAGCTGCCGCTCTCGCTGATCCTGCTCAGCGGCTTCATCAGGAACATCCCGGTGGAGCTGGAGCAGGCCGCCTGGGTGGACGGATGCGGCCGGCTCCGCGGCTTCTTCGCGGTCGTGCTGCCGCTGCTGCGCCCGGCGCTGGTCGCGGTCGGCTCGTTCGCCTTCATCCACAGCTGGAACAACTTCCTGTTCGCGCTGATGTTCATCAGCGAGCAGGAGAAGTTCACGGTGCCGGTCGGCCTCGCGTACACCCTGGGCGAGTTCGGCGTGGACTTCGGCGCCCTGGCCGCGGGCGGCGTCGTCGCCGCGGTGCCGGTCGTCCTGGTCTTCGCGGTGATCCAGCGCTACCTGGTGCAGGGCATGTCGGCCGGGGCGGTGAAGGGATGACGTCCTCCGCGAAGCCGTCCCCGGGCCCGGCCGCCGAGATGGGGAACCCGTGAGACCCGGACTGCGATGGGAGGCGGCGTGATGGAACCGGTTCGCGTGGTACTGGCCGGGGCGCACGGGCACGGCTGGTGGCACCTGTCGAACGTACGAAGGCTGACCGAGGCCGGGCTGGTGGAGCTGGTCGGGGTGTGCGACGTCCGGCCGGTCGACGGCCTGCCGGACGGGACGGAGTTCTCCGGCGACCTGGCCGCCCTGATCGGGCGTACCGGAGCCGAGGTGACGATCCTGTGCACGCCCATCCACACCCACGCGGACCTGGCGGAGAAGGCGCTGCTCGCCGGCACGCACCTGCTGCTGGAGAAGCCGCCCGCCGCCACGTACGCGGACTACCTGCGGATCGCGCGGGCGGCGCGCCGGACCGGGCTCGCCTGCCAGGTCGGTTTCCAGAGCCTGGGCTCGGGGGCCGTCCCCGCGGTGCGGAGGATGATCGCCGAGGGGGCGATCGGCCGGGTCACCGGGATCGGCGCGGCGGGCGCGTGGGAACGGCCCTACTCCTACTACGGCCGGGTCTTCTGGGCCGGCAGGCGTGAGGTGGACGGCGTACCGGTCGTGGACGGCGCCCTCACCAACCCGCTCGCGCACGCGACCGCGACCGCGCTGGCCGTCTCCGGTGCCGAGGTGCGGGACGTCGAGGTCGAGCTCTACCGGGCCAACGCGATCGAGGCGGACGACACCTCGTGCGTGCGGCTCCGGATGGACGACCGGACCACGGTGACGGTCGCGGTCTCGCTCTGCGCGGACCGGCGGCACGAGCCGTACCTGATCGTGCACGGCGAACGGGGACGGATCAGGCTGACCTACACCGAGGACCGGATCGAGTTCGACGGGACCTCGGTCGTGCACCCCAGGACCGACCTGCTGGAGAACCTCGTCGCGCACCTGCGCGACGGCGCGGAACTGCTGGTGCCGCTGGAGGGGACCGCCGGTTTCATGCGCGTCCTGGAGGCGGTACGGCTGGCGCCCCCGCCCCGGGCCATCCCGGACGTGTTCCAGGAGGTGGGCGCCGAGCGCCGGGTGCTGCCCAGGATCGCCGAGGTGACGGCGGCGAGCGCGGAACGGCTGGCGCTCTACTCGGAGCTGCGGGTGCCCTGGAGCAGGCCCTTCCCCGGAGCCGAGACCGGGACCGGGGACCCGTCGGGCGCCGGGGACGGCCCGGTGATCCTCGCGGTGCCCCCGCAGGCGCGTCCGGAGGACGCGTACCCGCACGACCTCCCCGGAGGCCGCGCGAAGGGCGACGCGAAGGACAGCGGGAAGGGCGACGGGAAGCCCGGTGCGGCGGGTGGCGCGAAGGACGGTGCGGCAGGCCCTTCCGCGAGCCCCTCGCCGGGCGTCTCCGCGGGAGCGGCCCGGCCGGAGACAGGAGCGGCCCGGCCGGAGACGGGAGCGCTCCCGCCGGGGCCGGGGCCGGGGGCGGGGCCGGGGCCGGGGGCGGGGCCGGGGGCGGGGCCGGGAGCGGTCCGGCCGGAACCGGCGCGGCCGGTGCTGGTGGCGCACGGCCGCAAGGTCGCCGAGTACGTCGTGGCGCCCGACATGCCTCGGACGTCCTCGCCCCGGCCGTACCTGCACCCGGTGCGGACGCTGGCCGGCACGACCGTGACCGAGGTCGCGCCCGCCGACCACCCCCACCACCTGGGCGTCTGCGTCGCCATCTCCGACCTGGGCGGGGGCAACTTCTGGGGAGGCCGCACCTACGTCCGCGACGCCGGTCCGTCCTGGCTCGGCGACCACGGCGTGCAGCGGCACCTGGAGTTCACCTGGTCGGACGCGTCGGGGTTCGGGCAGGCACTGGCCTGGGAGGGCCCGGACGGCACCGAGACGGCCCGCGAGGCGCGGAGCGTGCGGGCGGTGGAGCTCATCGGCTGCTGGGCGCTGGAGGTGTCGTTCACGCTGACGAACCTCACCGGCGAGCCGCTGGTGATCCGGAGCTCGGCCACCAAGGGCCGCGCGGGCGCCGGGTACGGCGGGTTCTTCTGGCGGGCCCCCGCGTCCTCCGCCGACCGCCGGGTCTTCACCGCGGACGCCGAGGGCGAATCGGCCGTGCACGGCTCGACGGCGCCCTGGCTGGCCATGACGGCGCAGAAGTGGACCCTGGTGTTCGTGCAGCGGGACGATCCCTGGTTCGTCCGGGTGGAGGAGTACCCGGGGGTGGGCACGGCGCTCGCCTGGGACACCCCGCTGGTGGTGGAGAACGTCCTGCGGCGGCGGGTGGTCACCGTCGTCGCGGACGGGCGGCTGAGCCCGCGCGAGGCCGCGGCGATCGCCGAGGAGGTCGCGTGGTGACGGGCCGGGCGCGGCGGGGTCTCCCGCCGGGGGCCGCGTACCCGTACGGTCACACCACGTCGGGGGACACGAAAGAGAGAGGTGGAGGGCAATGACCTCACGCGCGAGGCGCCTGGCGGTCCTGGTCGTGACCGTGACCCTGGGCACCGGCCTGGCCGCCTGCGGTTCGGACGAGCCGTCGGCCTCCGAAGGCGGGAAGACCAGGCTGACCTTCTGGGACGACAACGGGGGCCCGGCGCGCACCCCGGTGTGGCAGCACATCATCGCCGAGTTCAACAAGGCCAACCCCGGGATCCAGGTCAGGTACGTCGGCATCCCGATCGCCCAGGCCCAGCAGAAGTACGACACCGCCGTCGCCGGCGGCGGCCTGCCCGACGTGGGCGGCATGTCCACCGCCATGCTCGCCGGCCTGGTCGCGCAGAAGGCGCTGGAACCGCTGGACGACCGGCTCTCCGGCGGCGCGCTGAACGGCAGGTTGAACGAGCAGGTGCTGTCCACCGTCAAGAACACCGTGCCGGACGGCAGGACCTACATGGTCCCGCTGTCGACCAACATGGGCGTCTTCTGGTACCGGACCGACTGGTTCAAGGAGGCCGGCCTCCAGCCGCCCAGGACCTGGGACGACTTCTTCACCGCCACCGAGAGGCTGACCGACACCGCGCGGAACCGCTACGGCTTCACCCTCCGCGGCGGCGCCGGCTCGATCGCGCAGATGCTGGAGGTCGTGTACGGCCAGTCCGGCATCACCGAGATCTTCGACGCCTCCGGCAGGGCGACCGTCAACGACCCGAGGAACGTGGAGGCCCTCACCCGGCTGGCCGGGCTGTACAAGAAGGTCACCCCCGAGGCCGACATCGGCAACGACTACACGAAGATGGTCGCCCAGTTCGACGGCGGCAACATCGGGATCATGCAGCACAACCTGGGCTCGTACCAGGACCACGCCAAGACGCTCGGCGCGGGCAAGGTGGCCGCGATGGCCGTGCCCGCGTCCTCGTCCGGTGCCCACTCGATCCTGTCCAACCCGGTCTCGGGCGTCGGCGTGTTCGCCTCCGGCAGGAACAAGGACGCGGCGTACCGGTTCGCCGAGTTCGTCGCCTCCAAGGAGATGAACAGTTACTGGTCGGAGAAGACCGGTGTGCTCCCGGCCAACACCGACGTCGGCGACGAGCCCTGGGTCTCCGGGCTGCAGCACGTCTCCACCGCGCTCAAGGTCCTCAACGACCCGGCGACGAAGGTCGTGCAGATGCCCTACCACCTGCCGGAGTTCAACGCGATCACCAAGACCGACATGGAGCCCGAGTTCCAGAAGGTCCTTCAGGGCTCCCTGCCCGCCAAGGACTTCCTGGACGCGTTCGCGGCCAAGCTGACCGAGGCGCAGACGTCGTACAGACAGCGCAACGGCGGCTGAGCCCTCACAGACCGGAGGTGGGTGCGTCTCTCCTGACCGGGGCGCGCCCGCCTCCCACCACCCGGAAGGCTCTCGGGGACCGTACGGAGCCTCCTTCCGCCTGACCCGTGAAGGAACCACCATGAAACGAGCCGTCGCGCTCACCGCCCTGCTCTCCCTGGCGGTCCTGGCCGCCCCGGCCGCCTCCGCCACCTCCGCCACCTCCGCCACCGTCGTGTCCCCGTCCTCCGGCACCGCCCCGTTCCAGGGCCCACGGCCGGACCTGGGACGCCAGACCCTGCCCGCGGGTGACGGCTGGGCCTCCGAGGGCACCGGCACCACCGGGGGCGCCGCCGCACCCGCGTCGAACGTGCACGTCGTCTCCACCCGCACCGAGCTGGCCACCGCGCTCGCCGCCCCCTCCCCGTCGATCGTCTACGTGAAGGGGACGATCGCCCCCGAGAGCACCTGCGCCGACTACGTCACCGGCGGCTACACGCTGGAGGGCTACCTGGCCGCGTACGACCCGGCGGTGTGGGGCAGGACGGCCAAGCCGTCGGGCCCGCTGGAGGCCGCCCGCGTCGCCTCGGCGGCCCGGCAGACCGCCGACATCAAGCTCAAGGTCCGCTCCGGCACCACCGTCGTCGGCCTGGGCAGGGACGCCCGCCTCCGCGGCCTCAACCTGCACGTCGACAAGGCCGACAGCGTCATCATCCGCAACATCACCTTCGAGGACACGGCCGACTGCTTCCCGCAGTGGGACCCGACCGACGGCGCCGAGGGCAACTGGAACTCCCTCTACGACAACATCACGGTGACCGGCTCCACGCACGTGTGGGTCGACCACAACACCTTCACCGACGGCGACAACCCCGACTCCGCCCAGCCGCGCCACTTCGGCAGGCCGTACCAGGTCCACGACGGCCAGCTCGACATCACCAACGCCTCCGACTTCGTCACCGCGTCCTGGAACCGGTTCTCCGGCCACGACAAGACGATGCTGATCGGCTCGACCAACAACCCGGCGAACGACGCGGGCAAGCTGAACGTCACCGTCCACCACAACCACTTCGAGAACGTGCTCCAGCGGCTGCCGCGCGTGCGCTTCGGCCAGGTGCACGTCTACAACAACCACTACGAGATCCCCGACGCCGAGACCTTCTCGTACGCGCTGGGCGTGGGCGTGCAGTCGCAGATCTTCTCCGAGAACAACTTCTTCCGGCTGGGCCGTGCGGTGGACCCGGCCTCGCTCGTCCGCAACTGGGGCGGCACCGCCATGACCTCCCGCGGCGACGTCCTCCGCGTCGGGGGCCGGGTCGTCCCGATCGACCTCGTCGCCGTCCACAACGCGGTCAACGACCCCGACCTGGGCGCGGACGCGGGCTGGACGCCGGTCCTGCACACCGGGATCGACCCGGCCGAGTCGGTGCGCCGCTCGGTCTCCCGCCACGCGGGCGCCGGCGAGCTCCGCTAGGGCCCCGCACGGGAACCCGGCCCGGGAACCCGCCCCGGGAACCCGCTCCGGTAGCTCGATGAAGCCGACCGACCCGGTGAACCCGGCCGTCCCGGCGGACCCGGGGCGGTCCCGATGGACCCGGCGGTCCCCGATGCCCCCGGGGGCCGCCGACCACCGGCGTCCGCGGCGCCGGTTTGTCGGTGAGGTGATCTAACGTCCCGGCCATGACTTCAGCGACGCAGGCGTACACGTACGCCGCGCCCTCCTCCCTCGTCGACGGCCGTCTCGGACTGGCGACCTCCGGCGGGCGGGCCCTGTCCGGCCCGGCCGTGGCACCCCGGTTCTTCAGCGGCGTGGTGACCCAGGCGGCCCCCGCCGCCGCGGCCCTGCTCGGCGTCGCCGACGTGGCGCTGGCCCGCTACCACCAGCCGCAGGCGCGGCCCGGCTGGGTGCGCGACCCGGTGGTGACGTGCAACGGGGACCGGTTGCGGTTCGAGTCGTTCTCGGCCTGCGGCGGCGTGTACGCCCGGCTCGATCTGCTGAACGGCGCGCTCGACGGCGAGGTGTTCGACCGGGGCACCACCAACGTCGACGTGAACGCGCCGCTCCGGGAGGCGCTGGCGCGCATCGGCGCGCGTGACCCGTTGCACCTGGGGGTCGGGCTCGACGAGCTGGTCGTGACCACGATGGACGGCGCGGTGGTGGAGAAGAAGGTGCCGCTGCCCGAGCGCTGGTTGCGCGGCTTCGCCGAGGTGCAGGTCATCGCCTCGGGCATGGACCAGCGCGGTGAGCTGACCGGCATGACGGCGGTGCGGTTCCTGCGCGGGCTGCCCCGGAAGGGCACGGTGTGGGTGACGCAGGCGGGACGCGAGCTGAGGGTCTCCGGCCATCAGGTTCCGGGCTCGGTCCAGCTCGCCGGCCCCAACCGGCTCGGCACCCTCCTGCCGCTGCTGCGCTTCGCGAAGTCCCTGCGGGTGTACGGCCCGGCCGACGCCGCCTCCAGCGCCTGGGAGCTGGAGCTGCCCGGCATGCGCTACACGCTCACCCTCTCCCCCGAGCGCTGGCGCGGCTTCTCCGGCGAGGGCGCGGTGCTCGACGACCTGGCCGGTGACGAGGCCGAGGACGACGCCGACGTGGTGGGCATGCTGCTCAACTTCGAGCCCGAGATCGAGATCGGCCTGCTGGCCGACCGCGCGGGCCTGCCCGCCGGCCGGGTACGGGCCGCGCTGACGCGGCTCGGCGTCGCCGGCCGGGTCGGCTACGACCTGGCGGAGGCCGCCCACTTCCACCGTGAGCTGCCCTACGACAAGGACAACGTGATCCTGCTCAACCCGCGGCTGGCCAAGGCGCGCAGGCTCGTCGACGCGGGTGCCGTGCACCTCGAAGGCGAGCTGGCCACCGTCCGCACCCCCGGCGGCGCGCGCCGGGTCTCGCTGGCCGACGGATCCTGCACCTGCGAGTGGTGGTGGGACCATCGCGGCTCCCGTGGGCCGTGCAAGCACGTGCTGGCCGCCCGGATCGTCGCGCGCGCCGCCGTGGAGGTCTCCGGATGACCCTCTGGACGGAGATCTGCGACCTGATCACCCGCAACCAGGTCACCCGCCTGGCCGACCGGCTGGTCACGCTCACCGAGGAGGAGCGCGCCGAGCTGAGCGGGCGGTTGCCCGGCCTCGTCAAGGAGCTGCGCCGTGTCCACACCGAGCAGGTACGCGCCCGGCATCCCGACGACTTCGAGGAGATGGCCTCCTGGGAGGTCGGCGACCTGCTCGACAGGCTGGCCGGCGCGCTGCTGCTGACCGGTGTCGGCGTCATCACCGGCCCGGCGGCCGCGGTGACGTGGATGACCGGCCGCGACGTCAACCGCCGCTGGGCCGACGACCCCAATGTCGCCCAGGTGTGCCGGGTGGCGGCCACCCGGCCACCGGAGTGGCGTCGTGACGTCGCGGTCCGGCTGGCCCGGCGGGTGCGCCGTCCCGCCGACCGCATCGCGCCGCTGGCCGTGGCGCTGCTGCGGGAGTCCGGCGCGGTACCGCCCGACCACGACCCGCTGGTGGCCGCCTGGCTGGCCGCGCCGAGCGTGGCCGACGACCCGCTGACCCCCGTGCTGCTGCCTCGCGTCTTCGACGCCGACGGCGCGGGCCGCGCCCTCCGCGACGAGCGGCTGGAGCCCCGGCCGACCCGCTGGCTGGCCGCCGTCGCCCGCGAACTGCCCAGGGAGCAGGTGCTCGACGGCTGCGTGAGCCGTTTCCTGCGCGGCGGTGAGGCGCAGGACCTGCGGTTCTTCGTCCGGCTGCACATGCTCCTCGACCCCACGCCCGCGGAGTCCGCGCCCCGCCTGCGCGACTACCTGCGGTTGTTGCCGTCGGCTCCGGGCACGGTCGCCGAGGTGGCCGCCGGACAGGTGCGCGAGGCGATGCCGCTCGACCACGCCGACCTGGTCGAGGCGGTCGACGCGCTCACCTTCCGGGACGAGGCCAAGCTCGCCGCCACAGGCCTGCGCTGGCTCGACCAGGCGATCCGGGCCACACCCGAGGCGGCCGCCGATCTCGTGACCGCGCTGACCACGGCGTACGCGCACAAGTCCTTCGACGTGCGCAACCGCGCGGCCGAGCTCACCCTGAAGCACTCCGGCCTGTTCGCCGGCCACACCGAGGCGATCCTCGACGCGATCCCCGGGCTCCCCGCCGACGTGGGCGCCAGGCTCGCCGCCCGGTTCGGCGGGGAGGGGGCCGTCGAGGAGCTGATCGAGGCCAGACAGTTCCCGCCGCTGCCGCAGGTGCCCTCACCGGGGCGTTTCCCCGAGCCGTCGATCTTCCCCGGCCAGCACGAGCGGTGGATCGACCGGGAGCGCTGGATGGCGGCGTTCGTCACCGGGGTCGCGGAGGACCGCGCGGATCTGTGCCGGAGGCTGAAGCCGCACGTCGAGCAGCGGACGGGGTACCGGCCGGACAGGGACGAGATCACCGACCCCGACGAGTGGCAGGCCGTGCTGGCCGAGGAACTCGTCATGCCCGGCACCCTGCCGGAGATCCCTCCCTTCGGCCCGGACGAGCCGCTCGTGGCGGTCACCGTCGGCTTCGTCCCGCCCCGGCTGCGCTCCTTCCAGCCCGAGCCGCTTCCTCCCGTGCACGAGTGGCGGCGGCGGCACCGGCTCCCGCACCCGGAGCGTCTCTCGCCGCCGTCCGACGTCCTCGTCAACCGCTACGCGGAGCTGTACGGGGCCCTGCGCGCCGGCACGCTGCCGCCGGTGCTGCTGGCCACGCCGACGTGGACGACCGGCCACCTCGATCCCGACGTGCTGCTCGACCGGCTGGAGACGTGCGCCGCCGCGGGCGTGGAACCGCTGCGGGCCGATCTGGCGCAGGCGCTGCTGCGGCTGCCCCGGGGCGGTCACCCGGCCGCCGCCGACCGGGCCGCGAAGATCGATTCCGCGGCGGCGCGCAGGGCGGCCGGGTGGCTGGCCGGGCAGGGCATGCCCGACCCGGAGTGCGGTCTCCGGTGGTCCCACATGGTGGGCGCGTCCATGGTCGAGTTCGACGACGGCGAACCCGAGCACTTCACCGCGGTCCGCCTGACCCCGGTGCTGCGGGCCGCGCCCACCGGTGACGAGCTGATCGACGAGGTGCTGATGCGGCAGCCGTCCGACTGGGCGGGCGAGGACATGGGCACCAGGATGGGCGGGTGGCCGGCCGTGCTGCCCTCGCACCGCGAGGTGGTGGCCGTGAACATGCTGCCGTTCGTGCTCCGTGGTCACTGGTACACGAGCGTGACCCCGGTGGAACTGTCCGGCCTGGCCGCCTGCGACGGCCCGGTGGGCGAGGCGACGGCGGTGATCATCGCTTTCCTGCTGGGGAGCCGCGCACCCGGGACGATCCCGGTGGTCCTGCGGATGGCGGCCGGAGGCGATCTGCCCGCCGAGGCGATCGGCCGTCAGCTCGCGCTGGTGCTGCGCCGCACCTGGCTGGAGATCCGCCCCGCCATGGCGGCCCTGACCGAGCTGGCCGACGCCGGCGGTCATCACGAGGTGTGGCGCATCCTGCGCACCCTGCTGCCCGGGATACTGCCGGGCGAGGGACGGCGCATCACCGTGCCCCACACCGAACTCGTCGCCTTCGCCGCCGACGTGGCACGCTGGACCGGCGCGCGCGGGGAGATCCCGGTCGTCGCCGAGTTCGCGCGCAGCCGCCGGACGATCCGCTTCGTCCACGAGTGCCGCCGCCTTCACGCCCAGCTCACCGGAGCCCCGTCATGACCTGACGGCATCCGTGCCGGCGTCCGTCCGGGCGTGGCCGGTTCGTTCCGCACCGGCCACGCCTCCCGTACGGAGGGCCCGGCGCCTTCCGTACGGACGGGAGGGGACCGGTCCCCTCCGTACGCGGGAGGACGGCCGCGTGGGGAGAGGGACGGGCGTCAGGCGCGGCTCTCGACGAGGACGCCGTCGACCCTGCGGGGGATGCCGAGCGGGTTGTCGTCGCGAAGCTCGGGCGGCAGCAGCTCGGCCGGCCAGTCCTGGTAGGCGGTGGGGACCAGCCACCTGCGGATCGCGGCGGCGCCGACCGAGGTGTGCGCGGCGGCGGTGCTGGAGGGCCAGGGACCGCCGTGGTGCATGGCCCAGCGGACCGCGACCCCGGTCGGCCACCCGTTCCAGATCAGCCGTCCCGCCTTCTTGAGCAGCACCTCGGAGCTGGCGCGCGCCTCGACCGGGTCGGTCGCGTGGATCGTCGCGGTCAGCGAGCCGTCCAGCCGCTCCAGGACGGCGGGCAGCTCGGCCGGGTCGGTGTAGACCACCACGACGGCCGCCGGGCCGAAGCACTCCTCGGCGATGCCGTGCGGGTCCCCGGCGAACGTCGCCAGGTCGGTGACGAACACCTGCGGCGTCACCGCGAACGCCCCCTCCCCCGGCTTGCCCTGGGCCAGCGAGGAGAGCTTGCCCAGCCTGGCCAGCCCGTGCAGGAAGCCGCCCTGCATCCGCTCGGTGAGCATCGGCCCGCCCTCGGTGGCGGAGACCGCGTCGGCGATGGACGCCAGCAGCTCGGCGTCGTCGGGCACGAACACCAGCCCGGGGTTGGTGCAGAACTGGCCGGTGCCCAGGGTCAGCGAGGTGGCGAAGCCCTGGGCCAGGCCGTCGCGGGACGCCGACGGCAGCACCACGACCGGGTTGACGCTGCCCAGCTCGCCGTAGAACGGGATGGGGTCGGGGCGCTCGGCGATCAGCGCCTGGATGGCTTTGCCGCCCGGGATGGAGCCGGTGAAGCCGACGGCCGAGACCGACGGGTGCCCGGCCAGCCGCTTGCCGGCGTCGAGCCCGCTGACCAGGCCGAGCAGGTCCGGATCGGGCAGGGCCTCCCTGATGACCCGCCACGACAGCTCCGACGTACGCGGGTGCCCGTCGTGGGCCTTGACCACGACCGGGCAGCCGGCGGCCAGGGCCGAGGCGGTGTCGCCGCCCGCGACCGAGAAGGCGAAGGGGAAGTTGCTCGCCGCGAAGACGCCCACCACGCCGGGCAGGGGGTGGTTCATCCGGCGCAGGTCCGGTACGGGCGGCTGGGCCGTCGCGTGGTCGATCACCGCCTCCACGTGGCCGCCGTCCCGCAGCACCTGGGCGAAGAGCCGGAACTGGCCCGCGGCGCGCCCGACCTCGCCGCGCAGCCGGGTCTCGCCGAGCGCGGTCTCGGCGTCGGCCGCCCGCCACAGCTCCTCGACGTTCGCCTCCAGCGCCGCCGCCACCGCCTCCAGCACGGGGGCCCGGTCGGCGGAACGCCAGGAGGACCCGGCGATACGGGCCGCCTCGACGATCGCGTCCAGCTCGGCGTCCGAGGTCGGGGGGAAGGGATCTCCGGTGGACTCACCGGTTCTGGGGTCAACTGAGTGGATCAAGATGAAGCCTTTCCTGAATGGAGCCTCTGACGCCCCGCGGGGACCACCCTCCTACGGTAAGCGCTTTCCGTAACAGCGGCCACCTCGTCGGCCTGCGCGAGGCCGTTCATCCGACATCCTCTCGCTACCCCTCAGACCTCGCGAATCACCATGAAACACCACCGCGTCCCCCGGCCGGGCAGGGCGGGGGACGCGGTGGGGTGGATGGGGCCGGGGGGACGGGGCGGAGGGGATGAGGCCGGGGGGATGAGGCCGGGGAGCGGGGCGGAGGGGACTCGTGGTCCCCTCCGCCCGGCGGACGGCCCTCGTGGGGCGGACGCCGATCGTCGGGCGGTCACCACGCGGTGGCCGGCCACCGGGGACACGGGGATCACCGCGGAACGAGCGCCGGGCGTTCGCTACGGCGCGAACGCCTTGACCTCCAGGATCCCGACGGAGGCCCCGGAGGCGCTCTGCAGCACCGCGCGCAGCCGGGTCGTGCTCACCGTGGTGAACGTCACGCTGTTGTACTGGTCGGCCGCGACGGGGTGGCCGCTCGCGCCGGGCACGTCCGCGTAGGCGGTGCCGTTCCAGTACTGCAGCTTCCACGACGCCGGCAGGTCGATGCCCTGGCCGTCGTCGAAGAAGTAGACCTGCGCCCGGTTGACCGAGACCGCCGACGGCCAGGTCAGCTGGGCCCACTGCTCGCCCTGTTCGGGCCAGGTGCCCCAGCGCGGGTTGACCGTGTCGTTGGACGAGGCCGGGTCGATCCCGTCGTTGAGCGCGGCGGCCGACTCCCACGCTGAGGTGTAGGAGGCCGAGGGCGTCGCCGACGGCGCCAGGTTGCCGGTGGGCGGCTGCTGGGTCCCGCCCCGGTTGTAGATCTTGATCTCGGTGAGGCCGCTCTTGGCCCCGGAGGCGTTGGTCATCAGCACCCTGACCCGCTGGGCGCTGCTGACCGGGGTGAACCGGACCAGGTTGTAGTTGCCCTGCGGGGTGCTCGGCGTCCTGACCTGCGCGGCGACGTTCGTCCAGGTGGAGCCGTTGAGGTACTGGATCTGGTACGACGACGGCGCCCGGTAGGTGCCGCTGGCCGGGCGGCTGTCCTTGAAGTAGAGCCTGACCTCGTCGAGGGTCCTGGCGCTGCCGAGGTTGACCTCGTACCAGTCCTGGGCGTTGGGCGAGCCGCCCGCTCCCCAGAAGGGCTCGTTGATCGGGTACCCGTCCACGGCCGCGCCGACGCTGGTGCCCGAGGCGGTGTGCGAGGCCGACACGGTGGCGCCCTGGGCGAGGTTGGTCAGGTTCGCGCTCAGGTCGACCCCGGCCTTGGCGAGCGCGTCGACCACGCGCGCCTCGGAGTGGACGACCTGCTGGGGTGCCTGCATCCCCGGGACCGCGACGTTGTGGGCCACGGTGCCCGCGGTGCCGGTGAAGGTGACCCCGCCGGTGGCCGGGTCCCACACGAAGGGCACGAGCTGGTTGACGGTCGCGGCGCGGGTCCCGTTGATGAAGATCGAGTACCCCTGGGGCACCCCCGGGTAGCGGGTCACGCCGTCGGCCGGGTCGTCCCAGACGATCGACAGGTCGGCGTTGCGGTAGCGGATGTTGTTGACCGCGAAGTGCGACCAGCCGATGTTGATCGGCGAGAGCTGCACCTTGTTGTCGTTGCGGGGACGCAGCCCGGCCACGTCCTCGATCAGCGTCCAGTTGCTGCTGCCGAGGATGTTGTGGTGGATCCACGACCGGTAGGTGATGGACGAGCCGTTCCAGTTGGCCCAGAACTCGTTGGCGTCCGGCCACTGGGTGTTGCCGCCGACGTACTGCGCCCAGGCGTTCCAGTACAGCAGCTTCTTGTAGTCCTCGTTGGAGATGTACGGGCTGGGATAGTTGCGCAGCGCCGAGGAGTAGAGCCGGAACTGCACGGTGGAGTTGATGGTGGAGAAGTTGTTGCTGCCGGGGTTGCCGGCCGCCGCAGCCGCGGCCTTGTCGCGCTGGTTGGCCGTGTAGAAGGGGAAGATCGGGTACTCGGCGGGGTCGGCGTACAGGCGCAACGCCTCACGGTAGGTGGCGGTGTTGGGCATCAGGCCCACCGCGTACGGGTAGAAGTTGTTGATCTCCTTCCACGGGTTGAGCGCGTTGGTGGCCACGTGCCGGTGCTGCAGCACCTTGGCGGTGGGGTTCCACAGCACGTTGACGACCGCGTTCTGCACCCGGGTGGCCAGGGCGCGCATCTCGGCGGCCTTGGTGGCGTTGCCGATCGTGTCGTAGGCCTGGGCCGCGGCCAGGGCCCCGCTGTAGACGTAGGCGGACTCGGTGCGGTCGAGGTTGCCCGCGCGCCAGTGGAAGGAGACCGCGTCGGCGTCGTTGCCGGTCAGCGCGCCCCAGTCGTACTCGATCAGGCCGTTGCCGTCACGGTCGTAGTGGCTGAGCTGGCCCTTGACGTCACCCTCGGCGTACTTGGCGAGGTTCGCCGCGATGGCGGGCTGGCCGCCGTGGATCTGGTAGCTCTTCCAGGCCGCCTCGCCGATGTACTGGGTGTAGCTGTTGGACCAGTTGTCCGGGTCACCGGGGTTGTCCATGAACCGGCCGCCCCGGGAGGTCTGGCCGACCGAGAGCCAGTCACCGTAGGCGTACAGCGGGGTCCGCAGGTACTTCAGGTCGTCGATGTGCATCGGCTGGGTCAGCGCGATGGCGTTGTTGTAGCCGAGCACGCCTTCGATCGAGGTGGGGAACTGGTACGTCTGGCCGGGCAGGTTCGCGTCCAGGCTGTTGAACCGCATCAGCCACCAGCGGTAGTAGTAGTTCTTCTTGATGGCCGGCTCGGGCGCGTCGAAGTAGGGGATGTTCTGTGCCCACCACAGGTTGTAGGCCCGCACGTGCGTGGCGAACGCGGTGGCGTTGCTGTAGCCCCTGTAGGTGTTGTACTCGCTCAGCGACTCGGGGATCTCGTCGGTGACGAAGCCCATCACGACCTTGGCCGTGGCGGTGGCCCCGGCCGCGACGGTGATCGACCGGGTGAGAGCCCCGCCGGAGGCGGTGAAGCCGTCGCCCGACAGGCGCGGGCGGATCGTGGTCAGGTTCTTGAACGAGTTCACCGTGCCGGTCAGCTCGTCGCCGCTGCCGGAGGTCGCGTACGGCGAGGCGGCCCGCAGTTGCACGGTGGTGGAGGCCGAGCCGGTGTTGACGATCGAGAGGTTGGCCACCGCGACGTTGTTCTCGGTGACGAACTTGGTCTGCTCGACCCGGATGCCGCTGCCGGTGTGCACGCTCCTGTAGTGGCTGGGCGCCTGCCAGCGCTGGCTCACCTGTTCGCTGAGGGAGCCCGGCGTGACCGTCACGGTGAACGCGCTCTGGTCGTTGATGCTCTCGATGTAGGCGGCCTTGCCGGCGAACCCCAGCGTGCCCGGGGTGTGGGTCTTCATGAAGAACGCCCGGCCGCGGGTCATCAGGATGCCGCCGTCGGCGTCGGAGGGGTCGCTGCCGGGCCGGGCGAGCAGCCGGTCGATCCAGAAGTTCGTCCCGGAGCTCTCGGCGTCGTAGACGGCCCTCATCATGTTGCCGCTGTTGTACCCGACCGGTGGCGCGGGGACGGCCGGGCCGGTGAAGGCCGGGTACCCGATGGGCTGGTCCGCGGACGCCTCCTGGGCGAGGACCGTCAGCGAGCTCATCGCGAGGCAGAGCGTCGCCGCCACGGTCACTGATCGTCGTCTGAAGCGGGCTGATGTCGGCATGCGTCACGTCCTTGGGGGGTGCCGGGACCTTCCGGGAGGGTCCCGCTGGGGCGTAGGGGGTTCTGCGCCGTCCGGCGGCGCGGTGGCGGCGCGGTGGCGGCGCGGTGGCGGTGCGGCGGGGGGTGGGGGTAGGACCGGGTGTCGGGCCGGGGGCCGGGGGTCGGGCGGGGTGCGGGACAAGGGGCGAGGGGCGAGGGGACGGAGAACGGGGGACGGTGGAACGGCCGGCGCGGACGGAGACCGCGTCCTAGTTCACGATCGACCCCGAAAAGGTTTTCGGCAATGTTAAATTTCGATAACGCGGACCGGTACCCGACCGTTGATCGGGGGGACGGGTGCGGCATAGGCTGAGCCGCGCGTGTACGAGACCCGGACACGGTCGCGACGACCTGGAAAGGATTTCGGTGGGTCGACATCGATCCGAAGCGGTGACCCTGACCGACGTGGCCAGGCGCGCGGGGGTGTCCGTGTCGACGGCCTCCAAGGCCCTCAACAACCGGTCCGAGGTCGCCGAGACCACCCGGCTCCGGGTACGGCGCGCCGCGGCCGAGCTGTCCTTCCGGCCCGGCGCGGCCCCCGGGTCCGCCGCGGCCCGTACGCGCACCATCGGGCTGCTCACCGACGAGCGTGACGGGCGCTTCGCGATGCCGGTGCTCCTCGGCGCGGAGAACGCGCTGGGCGGCGAGGGGATGTCCGCGGTGCTCTGCGACGCGCGCGGCGACCCCCGCCGCCGCGAGCACTACCTGCGCACCCTGACGGCCGGGCAGGTGGACGGGTTCGTCATCCTGGGCGAGGACAACGACGTGCGTCCCTCGCTGACCCGCGACGTCCCGGTGCCCGTGGTCTACGTCTACGGCGAGTCCGACGATCCGCGGGACCTGTCGATCCTGGCCGACGACGCGGGCGGCGCGCGCCTGGCCGCCGAGCACCTGCTGTCGCTGGGCCGCCGCCGCGTCGGGCACATCACCGGCCCGGAGTCCTACCGCGCCGCGCGTGACCGGCTGACCGCCCTGCGCGGCGTGCTGGACGGGCACGGGCTCGGCCTGGCCGGTGGGCGGCCGTTCCACGGCGAGTGGTCGCGGCGCTGGGGACGGTACGCGACGCGCGCGCTGCTCGGCGCGGAGCCCGGGGTGGACGCGATCTTCTGCGGCAACGACCAGATCGCCGACGGCGCCTGCCAGGCCCTGGCGGACCTCGGACGGCTGGTCCCCGGTGACGTCGCGGTGGTGGGCTACGACAACTGGACCCCGCTGGCCGCCGACTGCCACCCGCCGCTGACCAGCGTCGACCCCGGCCTGGAACGGATGGGCGCCGCGGCGGTGCGCTACCTGTCCGCCGCGCTGGACGGGCACCGGGCCTCCGGTGTCGTCCGCCGGCCGGGACGGCTGGTGATCCGCGAGTCGACCGGTCCCGCGAAGGCGGCCGGGCCCGCACGGACGACCGGGTCCGTGAAGGCGGCCGGTTTCGTGAAGGCGGCCGGCCGGGCGGGGACGACCGGTCCCGTGGAGGCGGCCGGTCCCGCCGGAGGGGACCGGGCGGAGGGCGGCCGGCACGGCGAGGACGACCGGCCGGGTGCGTCCCCGCGGGAGCGCGATCGGCGATAAAAGGTTTTTACTCGCCGTACCAGGTATATGCCCTTGTCAGACGCCTGGGCGGGCTTGCTCCACGGCACGTCGGCGACTATCTTCGACGGGGGTGGACGTCCCCCAGTAGAAAAGGTTTTCTCTCAGATGGCTCCCCAACGACACGCCACGATCACCGACGTGGCCACCCGCGCGGGGGTGTCCATCGCGACGGCCTCCAAGGCGCTCAACGGACGCGGGCAGGTGCGCGCCGAGACCCGCGAGCGCGTCTTCCGTGCCGCCGAGGAGCTCTCCTTCCGGCCCAACGCCCTGGCCCGCGGCCTGCTGTCCGGGCAGACCCGCACCGTGGGCCTGCTCACCAGCGACAGCGTGGGACGGTTCGGCATCCCCGTGCTGCTCGGCGCGGAGGACGCGTTCGGCGCGGGCGAGATGGCGGTGCTGCTCTGCGACGCGCGCGGGGACGCCATCCGCGAGCAGCACCACGTCCGGACGCTGCTCACCCGCCGCGTCGACGGCCTGATCGTGGTGGGCGAGAGCACCGACCCCCGGCCGTCGGTCAGCCGCGACCTGCCGATACCGGTGGTCTACGCCTACGCACCCTCCCAGGATCCCGCGGACGTGTCGTTCGTGCCCGACGACGTCGACGGCGCCGCGCAGGCCGTACGGCACCTGCTGACCCTGGGACGGCGCCGGATCGCCCACGTCACCGGCCCGACCCACTACCAGGCGGCCCGCGAGCGAGCCGCCGGGGTGGCGTCCGCGCTGGAGGAGGCCGGTCTGTCCCTGTCCGGCGGGCAGGTGCTGTACGGCGCGTGGTCGCAGCGCTGGGGGCGGCAGGCCGCCGACGTGATCCTGCGCGCCGATCCCGAGACCGACGCGGTGGTGTGCGGCAGCGACCAGATCGCGGCGGGCCTGATGGAGACCGTCCGCGAGCGGGGCCGCCGGGTGCCCGAGGATCTGGCGGTCGTCGGCTACGACAACTGGGAGGTCCTGTCCACCGAGACCAGGCCCCCGCTGACCACGATCGACATGAACCTGGAGGCCCTGGGCCGTACGGCGGCCCAGCACCTGTTCGCCGCGATCGACGGCCGGGCCACCCCGGGTGTCCACCGGATGCCCTGCCGCCTGGTCATCCGCGACTCCACGGTCTGAGCGCGTCCCCCCCGGTTCTCCTGTCCCGGGCACGGCCTCTTCCCTTCGCCGGACCGTAATCGTCAGGCCACCCTGACGTCAAGACACCTTGACGTCAGGGTGGCTTGACGAAATACTCGGGTCATGACGACTCCCGACGATCTCGAACAACGGTTCACGCTGCTGGGCGCGGCCACCCGCTACGACACGCTGCGGACGCGCGACGCCCTCGCGACGCCGCCCGAGGAGGGCGACGAGGACGACGACGTCGCCGGTGTCGCCGATGCGGCTCCGCTCACCCGGGGCGAGGCCCTGGAAGCGCTCGCGCTCAGCGAGGTGATCGCACGCAAGGCCACCTACGGACGCCAGCTGTCCGTGCGCTCCGCGCGCCGGGCGGGCGCCTCGTGGTCCCAGATCGGCGCCGCGCTGGGCACCAGCAAGCAGGCGGCCTGGGAGGCCCACAACCGGTGGATCGACGAGCAGGCCAGGCCGGAGAGCCCGGGTCACCATGGCTGGGACGAGGACGCCGTCGCGGACGCACGCGCGCTCGCGGGAGAGCCCGACGGGCAGGACGGCGCGTGAACGCGCGCCCGTCCGTCCCCGCCGGCGATCACGGCTCCCCGGAGAGGTTCCCGATCGGCGATCGCGGTTCCCCGTAGAGGTTCCCGGGGGCCCTCAGTTCTTGATGCCGGTGAGCGTGACCCCCTCGATGAAGTACCGCTGCAGGAAGAAGAAGAGCGCGATGATCGGCGCGATCACCGCGGCCGAGGCGGCCATCAGGTAGCCCCACTGGGTGATGTAGACGCTCTGGAAGGAGGCCAGGCCGAGCGAGAGGGTGTACCTGCTCTCGTCGTTGAGGTAGAGCAGCGGCCCGAGGAAGTCGTTCCAGGTGCCGATGAACGCGAAGATGGTGACCACGACGATCGCGGGCCGGGACAGCGGCAGGACGACGGTCCACAGGACCCTGCCGGGCGAGGCGCCGTCGATGTAGGCGGCCTCGTCCAGCTCGAAGGGGATGGTCAGGAAGAACTGCCGCAGCAGGAACACGTTGAACACCCCTCCCCCGGCCCCTGCGAACCAGCTCGGCACGGTGAGCGGGACGAACGTGTCGAGCGCGCCGAGCTCCTGCCACATGACGAACGTCGGGATGAGCGTCACCGCGTACGGCAGCATCACCGCGCTGAGCAGGACGGCGAAGACCGCGTCGCGTCCCCGCCAGCGCAGCCGGGAGAAGCTGAAGGCGGCGATCGAGCAGGTGATCACGGTGCCGAGCACGCTGACGACGGCGATGATCACCGTGTTGAGGAGGTAGAGGGCGAACGGCTGGGCGGTGAGCGCCTCGGTGAAGTTGGACCACCGGAAGGGCGAGGGGATCCATTCGGGAGGCGCGACGAACATCTGGGCGTCCTCCATGAGCGAGCTGCGCACCAGCCACACGAACGGCACCAGGGTCGGCAGGGCCCCGGCCACCAGGGCCAGGTGGACCAGCACCCTGCGGTACCGCCGGGGACGGCGCGTCGTGGCGGCCCCGGCACGGGCGGGCGGGACGCCGGGGACGTCCGGGACGCCGGGAGTGCCGGGGGGGCCGGGAGCGCCGTCCCGTTCCGGGCGCGGGCGGCGCGGGGCACCGGTCGCGGTCATCGGGCACCCGCCATCTCGTAGTACACCCAGCGCCGGGCGTTGTGGAACATCAGGAAGGTGAGCACCATGATGATCATGAAGAGCACCCAGGCCAGCGCGCTCGCGTACCCCATCTCGCTCTCGACGAACGCCTTGCGGAACAGGTAGTACACGTAGAAGAGCGTGGAGTGGTCGGGGCCGCCCTCGGTCATCACGTACGCCTGGTTGAAGACCTGGAAGGTGCCGACCACCCCGACGACGAGGTTGTAGAAGATGGTGGGGGTCATCATGGGCAGGGTCACGTGCCAGAAGCGCCGCAGGGGTCCGCCGCCGTCGATGGAGACCGCCTCGTACAGATGGCGGGGCACTCCCTGCAGGCCCGCGAGGAAGATCACCATGGTGTTGCCGAACCCCCAGGTGCTCATGACGATGAGCGAGGGGATCGCGGTCGCCTCGTCGTAGATCCACTGCCCGGCGGGCAGGCCGGCCTGGCGCAGCAGGGAGTTGAGCAGGCCGAAGTCGGGGTTGAAGATCCAGATCCAGAGGACCACGTTCGCGATCGCGGGCACCAGCGTCGGCAGGTAGAAGACGGTCCGCCAGAGCGAGAGCCCGCGGACCCGCTGGTTGAGCAGCAGGGCGACGGCGAAGGCGACGATCAGCCCGAGCGGCACGGCGCCGAGGGTGTAGTACGTCGTGACGGTCAGCGACGTCCAGAACAGCTCGTCCCCGGCCAGCGCGGCGTAGTTGTCCAGGCCCACGAAGGACGGGGTGCCGCCGATCTGCCAGTCGGTGAGGCTGAAGGCGAACGAGGCCACCATCGGCCCGGCCGTGAAGATCGCGAAGCCGAGGATCGCGGGCACGGCCATCAGCACGCCCCAGCGCCGCTCCATGCGCCGCTGGCCGGAGAGACGCCGGCCCGAGAGACGCCGATCGGGGAGACGCCGGCCGAAGAGACGCCGGCCGAAGAGACGCCGGCCGGGGAGACGGTGGTCCGAGAGGCGCCGGCCGGGGAGGGCGGGCATCTCACAACCCCTGGTTGTGGTGCCGGCCGCGCAGCATGGCCGTGATCTTCGGCGCGGCCTCCTTCAGGATCGCCGCGGCCGGGCGCTTTCCGCTCTCGATCTCCTGCAGGGCCGGGGTGAGCACGTCGGAGCCGATGACGGTCATGTCCCTGATCCGGTTGCCGAAGGCCGGTACGCCGTGGTCGCGCGCGTAGTCGACGACCGCGGTGCGGAACTCCGGCGGGTGGGAGTCGTTCCTGGTCCAGGAGTCGATGGCGGCCTGGTCCTCGTAGTACCTGCGCTCCTGGGGCATCCACAGGCCGCGCGCGTACAGGTCGACGTGGCGGGGGTCGATGTGGAAGGCGAACAGCTCGACCGCCTCCTCCACGTGCTTCGTGCCGGCGAACACCGCCGAGGCCCCCGGCGACCTGCGCGGTGGTGTACGGCCGCTCGTACACCGGCAGCACGCCGATGCCGTAGTCCACCTTGCTCTCGTTCATGTCGAGCAGGCTCCAGTGCCCGTCGACCACCATCGCCACCCGCCTGGTCTTCAGCAGGATGCTGGTGCCGGGCACGTCGTCGCCGGTGGCCGCGAGCTGCCCGGGGCCCGGGGAGACGCGGTGCTCGTAGATCAGGTCCTGGAGGTTCTGGAAGACCTCGATGGCCTCGGGGCTGTCGAGCAGGCACCTGCGGCCCGCCTCGTCGGCGAAGTCACCGCCGTTGCTCCGCAGGAACCCGTACCAGGCCGGGGGGTAGGTCAGGCTGCAGGAGATCCCGAACCTCCTGATCCGCCGGGGGTCGAACCCGGACTCGTCGGGGTGTCTCCCGTCCTGGTCCACCGTCAGTTTGCGGGCGTTCTCGACCAGCCGGTCCCAGGTCCAGGCGCTCGCCGCCAGGGCCGGGGGCGTCTCGGCCCCGGCCTCCGCGATCGCCGACCTGCTGTACCAGAGCAGCTCGATCTCGTTGGCGGTCGCGACGCCGTGCAGCCTGTCCTGCCCCGACCAGAGGTAGGCGTCGGGGAGGTAGCCCGCGAGCTGCGGGTACTTCGTCAGGTACGGGAAGAGGTTGAGCAGTTTCCCCTGCTCGCCGAGGCGGAACGACATCGCCATCGGCACGTATCCCACGTCGGGCATCCGGTTCCCGGCGACCAGGGTGTTGAGCTTCACGTCGTACTCGTCGGGGGTGAACAGCGCCGAGACCTTCACCCCGGGCTTCCTGCGCTCGAACTCCCGGAGCATCGTGGCGACGGCCTTCTGCTCGAACGCCGATCCCCAGTACATGAACTGCAGCGACGCCCTTCCCGCCCTTTCGGCCCCGCCGCCCGCGCCGCAGGCCGCCGTCGCGGCGCCGAGGGCGGCCAGGCCGCCCATCCTGAACAGGTCCCGTCGTCTCATGGAGTGCGTCCTTGCGCGAGGGGGATCCAGACCCGCATGGCGCCGCCGTCCCGGTTGTCCCACTGGTGGTAGGGGATCGCCGTGGCGGTCGTTCTCGTGCCGGGCCGGGCTGCGGTGGAAGGACCGGCCGGGAGGGTGGAGTACGGCAGGCCGGCCGGCGGCGCCGGGGGAAGGCGCACGGCGTCCGCCTCGATCAGCACGGTCCTGCCGATCCCGGGCAGGCCGAGCGGGTCGGGCCGGTCGACGACGCGCAGCGGCGTGCAGGGCTCCAGCGCCAGGTCCTCGACGTCGGCGTCCTGGTCGGCCTGCTCGAAGCAGTAGACGAGCGGCCCCCGCTCCACGGCCACGCACCCCCGCAGCGCGTCGATCCTGCGGTGCGGGTGGACCAGCCGGGGGGACATGTCCAGGTCGAGGGTGAAGGTGTCGCCCGGCCGCCACGCCCGCCGGATGGCGGCGTAGCCGTCCGGGCCGGGGGTCAGCTCGCCCGTCGCGCTCCACGCGGGGATCCGCAGCCTCAGCGTCCGGACGGTGCCGGGAGCCTCGCGGACGGTGAAGACGATCCGGCCGTCCCAGGGGTAGTCGGTCTCGACGGCCAGGGTGATCGCGCCGGCGCGGATCAGCCCGGGCACGTACTGGTGGACCGACAGCCCGTCGTCGTCGGCCGTGGCCACGTAGTGGCCCAGCGAGGAGACCAGCCGCATGATGTTCGGCGGGCAGCAGGCGCACGCGAACCACTCCCGGCGCCTGCCCAGGTAGGCGTCCTCGACGAGGTCGGTCCTGCGCTGCAGCGGGTTGACGTAGAAGAACCGGGTGCCGTCGGCGGAGGTGGAGGCGGCGAAGGCGTTGTACAGCGTGCGTTCGATCAGGTCGGTGTAGCGGCCGTGCCCGGTGGCGAGGAACAGCCGCCAGCTCCAGTGGACGCTCGCGACGGCCGCGCAGCTCTCGTTGTAGGCGCGGTCCGGGGGCAGCTCGTAGCGCTCGCCGAACGCCTCGCCGTCGTGCCGCGAGCCGTGCCCGCCGGTGACGGAGGTCTTGGTGGCCACCATGTCCTCCCAGCGGCGCACCGAGGACTCCAGCAGCGACGCGTCCCCCGTCTCGACGGCGACGTCGACGACCCCGGCGTCCAGGTACAGCTGCCGCACGGCGTGCCCGACCGGGGTGCCGGCCTCCCGTACGGGCAGGTGGTCCTGCGCGTAGAGCGGCCCGGTGCCGACCTCGGCGACCAGCCCCTTGCCCCGGGCGTCGACCAGCCCGGCCGCGAGATCGAGGTAGGGCCGGTGACCGGTGAGGCGGTACAGCTCGACCAGGGCCGTCTCGACCTCGGCGTGCCCGTCCAGACCGCCGTGACCGCCGTGGCCGCCGGTCAGGAAGACGTCCACGAGGTGGTCGGCGAAGCGGCGCGCCACGGCGAGCAGTTCCTCGCCCGCCTCCTCGCCGCAGCCGGTCCTGACGGCGGCCACCGCGGCCTGGAAGAGGTGCCCGGCGCAGTACATCTCGTGGCTGTGTTCCAGCTCGGCGAAGACCCTGTCCGGCTTGACCGTCTGGTAGTGCGAGTTGAGGTAGCCGTCCGCGCGCTGTGCCCTGGCCAGCAGGGCGGCGGACTCGGCGACGAACGCCCGGTAGGACCCGTCCGGGTCGCGGCCGTGCTCCCAGGCGACGGCCTCCAGCAGCTTGTACAGGTCCGAGTCCTGGAAGCGGTAGCCCCGGTACGGCCCGTCCCCCTCCCCCGCGGCCCATCTCAGGTTGGACAGGACGCCGGAGCTCTCCATCCTCTCCCGGCCGAGCGCGATGCCGGCCTCGCGGTTGATCCGCTGCCATCGCCCGAAGGGCCCCCCGCCGATCTCGACGTCGTCGACACCGAGCGGCCGTCGCGTGCCCGCCGGGGGGACCACCGGACCGCGGATCTGATCACGTACGTCAGGCATCGCACTCCCGAAAAATTCGGAATAGGTTTTCTCCCCGGACGGTAAGATGTGACACATCACCCGTCAAGACCCCCTCTCACCGACCTTGCACGTACACGATTCTGAAAACCTTTTCAGGAGATGACTCCCGCTCTCACCTGCGGTTTTTCTCCGGCGACATCGCTCATGCGAAAAGCACGTCTTGACGAGATATCGGTTTTCGCCAACACTCGGGTCCAACCGAAAGTGAACACCGCCCGACACGCACCGCGCGTCGGCTCCCGGCACGTCGCGTTAGCGCTAACAACACTCCCGCTCAGACCCCCCAGGAGCGTTCACCCATGAGACGACGCTGGTCGGCGATCATCGCCGCGGCCCTCGGGCTCTCCCTCGTCATGACCGCCGGCGGTTCCGCCACCGCCGCCGCGCCGATCACCACCTCGATCTACACCGCCGACCCGGCCGCGCTGGTCGTCGGGGACACCCTGTACCTCTACACCGGGCACGACGAGGCGCCGGCCGGCGGGACCAACTTCGTCATGCGCGACTGGCACGTCTACAGCTCGGGCGACGCCACTAGCTTCACCGACCAGGGCGCCAGGCTGTCGTTGTCGAACTTCTCCTGGGCCGGAGGCGACGCGTGGGCCGGTGAGGTCGAGCGCGGCGCCAACGGCAAGTACTACTGGTACGTCTCGATCAACGGCAACGGCCCCGGCTGGATGAACATCGGCGTCGCGGTCGGCGACAGCCCGACCGGACCGTTCACCGACGCCAAGGGCGGGCCGCTGATCAGCGACTCCACCCCCAACTCCTCCCCGCTCAACATCGACCCCACCGTCTTCACCGACGACGACGGCCAGGTCTACATGTACTGGGGCTCCTACTACGGGCTGCGCGCCGCCCGGCTCAACGCCGACATGACCTCGATCAACGGATCGGTCGTCACCCCGTCCGGCGTGAGCAACTTCTGGGAGGCCCCCTGGATGTTCAAGCGCAACGGCGTCTACTACCTGGCCTACGCCGCCAACGACTCCGGCTGCTCGGCCCCCGGCTACGCCTGCGTCCGCTACGCCACCGCCTCCGGCCCCATGGGCCCGTGGACGCACCGCGGCGTCGTGCTGGACCAGGTCTCCTCCACCACGAACCACCCGGCGATCATCGAGTACAAGGGCCAGTGGTACATGGTGTACCACAACGCCGCGGCCCCCGGCGGCGGCAACTTCCGCAGGTCGGTCACCCTGGACAGGCTGTACTTCAACGCCGACGGCACCATGCAGAAGGTCGTCCAGACCACCGGCCCCACCGGCCCGGCCAACCTCGCCCTCAGCGCCACGCCGTCCACCTCCTACGTCTCCCCCTGGGAGACGCTCGGCGCCGTCAACGACGGTTACACCCCGGCCGGCTCGGCCGACCGCAGCCGCGGCGCCTACGGCAACTGGGACCACCAGGGCACCGAGTGGATCGAGTACCGCTGGCCCACCGCCCAGAACGTCAGGTCGGTCAAGACCTACTGGTTCGACGACGACCAGGGCATCGACCTGCCGGCCTCCTGCCAGGTGCAGTACTGGAACGGCAGCGCCTACGTGAACGTGCCCGGCCAGTCGTCCTGCGGGACCGCGGCCGACACCTTCAACACGACCACGTTCGGCCAGGTCAGCACCACCCGGCTGCGGATGAGCATCACCTCCAGGCCCGCCCTCTCCACGGGCGTGCTGGAGTGGCAGGTCTTCTCCTAGACCGCGTCGCCGCCCCTCACCCCCCACCGGGCCGCCCGGCCCGCCCCGCGGGCCGGGCCCCGTCCCCACCGGGCGCCGCCTCGCGAGGGGCCGTCGTCACCGGCACCGAAGAATCGAGGTCGTATGTCATGAAACGCCTGTTCGTCTCCCTCCTGCTCCTCGCCTCCGCCCTGGTCGCCGTGCCCGCGCCCGCGGCGCAGGCCGCCCCCACCGTCACGGTCGTCGACATGTTCGGCAGGACGATCAACGACCACGGGGTCCAGCTCGTCGACTGGCAGGGCTACCTGGCCAACCCCTACATCGAGCTCACCGTCCGCCCCCCGGAGGGCGTGACCTACCCCGTCACCGTCGACCTCAAGGCCGAGGGCACCTCGCGCCTGATGATGGACCTGCCCAGCCAGCTCACCGCCACCGGCGCCACCAAGCGGCTGACGTTCGCCAACGCGTCGGAGCAGAAGGTCTTCCGGCTGGCCATCCACTCCAAGCGCGCCCCCGGCCAGGACGAGCTGTACACGCTCCGGCTCACCACCACCGACGCCGGCAGGCAGGTGTACACCCAGTCCATGCCGATCAGGGTGCAGCAGGACGAGAAGACCGCGCTGCAGCCCTCCATCCCCGTCACCTTCGACTACCGCCACGACACCGTCACCGGGTACTTCTCGCAGCCGGCCTTCCGCACCGCGGCCGAGGAGGCGGTGAAGGACTGGTTCCGGTTCTTCGACATGGCGCCGTTCGACACGGTCGCGGCCGGGGCGGAGAACAACCACCTGCCCGGCAACGAGTGGCAGAACACGATCAACGTCACCAACGACCGCGCCTACGACGGCATGTACGTGTTCTTCCGCGGCATCCAGAGCCCGCACTCCACCGGCTACCCCGCGCGCAACGGCAAGTACCACACCCGCCAGGGCCAGCAGCTCCCCGGCCCGCTGCACCGGTCCACCGCGATGATCTTCGAGTACGACGAGGCGGGCAAGCAGCTGTTCACCTCGCTCGCGGACGAGGACTGGTACAGGACGGAGATCCAGGGCTCGGTGCTGGACGTCCACGGCCTGGTCATGCACGAGTACGGCCACGCCGTCGCCTACCACAGCGACTGGGCCGGCATGCGCGCCTACGTGGACTCCGGCGGCGTGAACGACCAGGACGTCATCGCCTACCAGGGCCGTGTCGTCCCGGTGGAGACGTCCGGCTACCACATCCCCGGCACCCAGCCCTACTGGGACCGCCTCAGCGGGCAGAGCGGCGGCTGGACGCACATGTTCCCCACCCGCCGCTGGATGCTGACCAAGCTCGCCCTGCTCATCGCCGAGAACGCCGGGTGGCGGATCAACCGCGACCTCACCCCGTTCCTGCCGCCGTCCATCGTCACCACCGCCCTGCCCCGGCCCGTCGCCGGCCAGGCCTACCAGCAGACGCTGGCCGCCAAGGGCGGCGTGCCCTTCTACGACTGGAGGATCACCTCCGGGAGCCTCCCCCCGGGCCTCACCCTGAACCGCTTCACCGGCGCCATCACCGGGACCACCACCTCGACGGCCCCGGCGACCTTCACCGTGCAGCTGCGCGACTACGACCGGCTCAGCACCCCGGTGACCAGGACCTTCACCCTCGGAGCCGGTGCGGAGCAGAACCTGGCCACCGCCGCGACCCCGTCGGCCTCCTACACCTCCCCCTGGGAGAGCGTCGCCGCGATCAACGACGGCGTCGTCCCGGCCTCCTCCAACGACACCGTCAACCCGCGCTGGGGCACCTGGCCCGAGACCGGCACCCAGTGGGCCGAGCTCACCTGGCCGTCGGCGCAGACCCTCCGGTCGGCGGAGGTCTACTTCTTCGACGACGGCCAGGGCGTCGACAGGCCGGCGTCGTGGAGACTGCAGTACTGGAACGGCAGCGCCTACGTCGACGTGCCGAACCCGAGCGGCTATCCCGTCGCCGCCGACGCCTTCAACCGGGTCACCTTCGGCCAGGTGAGCACCACCCGGCTGCGGGTCGTGCTGAACGGTGATCCAGACGCGGTCGGGCTGTTGGAGGTGAGGTCCTTCGCCTGACCCGCCGCCGGTCCGGCCCGTACCGGCCGGACCGGCGGACGCGCGCCGGGGACAGGGGCGCGGCGGGGAGGCGGCTCAGGGAAGAACCGCCTCCCAGCGAGCGACCAGGACCTTGTCCCCGGCCCGCACCCCCACCTCGTCCCCCGGGCCGCCCAGGGCCGCCCGCACCGCCTCCGCCTGCTCCCCCCCGGTACTCCCGGACGCCGTGGTTGCCGGACGTGACGGGGGTGGGGACGCCTCCGGGCCAGGCCGCCTCGCGGCCGGTCCGGGTGTTCGGGTCCTCGTACATGGTGACCGAGATCGGCCCGGTGCGGTCCGGGGTGCCGGTGGAGCGGATCCGGGCGGTCAGCGCGCCGAGACGGTCGATCGCGGCGACGATCCTCGCGTCCTCGGCCGTCGGGGACCCCTCCAGCCGGGTCTCGTGGGTCCTGCCGGCCGCGTCCACCACGGTGACGACGGCGAAGGGCTGGTCGGTGGCGCCCCCGGTGCGGTCGAGCGTGCCCTCCCGCCCCGCCAGGTCCGCGACGATCCCGGCCCGCAGCTCGCGCAGCTCGGCCCGCGGCAGCGTGACGGCGACCAGCTCCCCCTTCCGCAGGGACAGGGCCCGCCCTCCGGCGGTGACGCTCATGGCGTCGCCCCCGTCGCAGGTCATCCCGAGGCACCGGTGGAACCGGACCACGACGTCGGACGACCGGTCCCCGGGGACCCCGGCGCCTTCGGTGCTCCCCGGGGATCCCGGGGTCTCCGGACTTTCCGTGCTTTCCATGCTTTCCGTGTTTTCCGGGCTCCTGGTGCTCCCGGCGCCTCCGGTGTTCCCGGTGGGCTCGACGGTCGCGCCGCTCACGGTCTCCGTGGGTCCCCCGGAGCAGCCCGCCAGCAGGAGCAGGAACGTGACGGCGGCCAGCAGTATGCGGATCACACCCTCGGAACGGATCGGGTGCCCGAGCGGTTCACGTGCCCCGCCCCTTCACCGGCCCCCCGCACCGTCTCCTGCGGGCACCTGCCCTCCGGAGGTCCGGGCATCTGCTCTGCGGGCGGGACCCCGGACACGGGGCCCCGGGTGCGGAGCGGGCTCGGGTCAGGCGGGGACTACGGGGACTGCTCGGCGGCCTCGGCCGTCCGCCTGGCCCAGCGGTAGTCGGCCTTGCCCGCCGGGGAGCGGACCATCTCCTCGACGAACGCGAACGTCCGGGGCACCTTGTAGCCGGAGATCCTCTCCCGGCAGTGGGCCCGCAGCTCCTCGGCCGTCGGGGCCGTCCCCGGGCGCGGTTCGATCACCGCGGCCACCCGGCTGCCCCACCGCTCGTCCGGGACGCCGGTCACCACCGCGTCGAAGACCGCGGGATGACCCTTGAGGACCGCCTCGACCTCCTCGGGGAAGACCTTCTCCCCGCCGGTGTTGATGCAGACCGCCCCCCTGCCGAGGATCGCGATGGTGCCGTCCTTCTCGACCGTGGCCATGTCCCCGGTGAGCAGCCAGCGCACGCCGTGCCGGTCGGTCACGAAGGTACGGGCCGTCTTGGCCTCGTCCCTGTAGTAGCCGGAGGCGATGCGTCCGCTCCTGGCGATGGTGCCCACCTCGCCCGAGCCCGGCACGACCGGTTCCAGGGACCCGTCGAGCACGGCCAGCCCGGCGGTGGGGTTGGCCTGGTAGCGCAGCCCGGCCTCCGGGGAGGAGCCGGGGACCGCCGAGGCGGTGTAGCCCGACTCGGTGGAGCCGAAACTGTCGATGATCATCCGGCCGGGGAGCAGTTCCTCCAGCCGGGCGCGCACCGACCCGCTGAGGATCGCGCCGGTGGAACTGAGCACGAACAGCGACGACAGGTCGTACCCGCCGGTCGCGATCTCGTCGGCCAGCGGCCGGGCCATGGCGTCGCCGGTGATGTTGACGCTCAGGACCTTCTCCCGCTCGATCGTCCGCAGCACCTCGGCCGCGTCGAACTTCCGCACGTACGCCATGGTGCCGCCCATCCACCAGGTGATGAACGTGGCCATCTGGGCGGCGCCGTGCATCAGCGGGGCGACGGCCATCATCGTCATCGGGCCCGAGGCGACGGCCGCGTCGATCACCTCCTGCGGGCTGGTGCGCGGCTCGCCGTAGGGGTTGCCGCCGCCGAAGGCGAAGAACAGGTCCTCGCTCCGCCACATCACGCCCTTGGGCATGCCGGTGGTCCCGCCGGTGTAGATGATGTAGAGGTCGTCGCCGGAGCGCGCCGGGAACCCGCGGGTCTCCGGCCGCCCGGCCAGCGCCTCCTCGTAGCGCACCGCTCCCTCGACCGTGGCGGGGCCGCCCACCGCGACCAGGTGCCGCAGGGCGGGGACGCGCGGCACCACGGCCGCCACCCGGTCTGCGAACTCCACGTCGTACAGCAGCGCCACGATGTCGGAGTCGTCGTAGAGGTAGAGCAGCTCGGCCTCGACGTAGCGGTAGTTGACGTTGACCGGCACCGCCCGGAGCTTGAGCGCCGCCAGGATCGCCGCGACGTACTCGACGCCGTTGTACAGGTGCACGCCCACGTGCTGCCCGGCGCGCACGCCGCGGTCGTGCAGGAAGTGGGCGAGCCGGTTGGCGTGCGCGTCCAGCCCGGCGTAGGTCAGGCGGCGATCGCCGCAGACGACGGCCACGCGATCCCCGATCGCGTCGGCGAGTCCTTCGAACAGATCCGCGTGGTTGAACTCCATCGCACCCCTCCTGGGGGATCAGGGTTTGTCGCTGCCGACCATCCACATCGCGAAGAACTGCGCGCCGCCCCCGTAGGCGTGCCCGAGGGCCCGGCGGGCCCCGTCGACCTGGTGCTCCCCGGCCATGCCGCGGACCTGGAGCGCCGCCTCGGCAAACCGGATCAGCCCGGAGGCGCCGATCGGGTTGCTCGACAGCACGCCGCCCGAGGGGTTCCACGGGATGTCCCCGTCCAGGGCGGTGGCCCCGGACTCGGTGAGCTTCCAGCCCTCCCCCTCGGCGGCGAAGCCGAGGTTCTCCAGCCACATCGGCTCGTACCAGGAGAAGGGCACGTACACCTCGGCGACGTCGATCTCCCTGCGCGGGTCGGTGATCCCGGCCTGCCGGTAGACGTCGGCCGCGCAGTCCTTGCCGCCCCGCGGGTTCACGGTGTCGCGGCCCGCGCGGAAGATCGGCTCGGAGCGCATGGCGGTGCCCAGCACCCAGGCGGGGGTGGTGCCGGTGAGCTTGTCGGCCGCCGCCAGCACCATCGCGCAGGCGCCGTCGGAGGACGGGCAGGTGTCGAGGTAGCGGATCGGCTCCCAGAGCATCGGGGTCGACTCGACCATCTTCAGGTCGATGCCGGGGATCTTGAGGTGCGCGTACGGGTTCTTGAGCGCGTTGAGCCGGTCCTTGACGGCCACCAGGTGGCCGACGTGCCCGGGGGCGCCGGAGCGGCGGATGTACTCGCGGATGTGCGGGGCGAAGTAGCCGCCCGCGCCGACGACCAGCGAGGCGCTGAACGGCAGGTGGGTGGACAGGGCCCAGGTGGCGTTGGACTCCGACTGCTTCTCGAACGCCACCACCAGCACCCGCTCGTGCACGCCGCCCTGGATCAGCGAGGCGCCGACGAGCGCGGTGGAGCCGCCGACCGAGCCCGCGGTGTGCACCCGCATCATCGGCTTGCCCGCGGCGCCCAGCGCGTCGGCCAGGTACGCCTCGGGCATCATCACGCCCTCGAACAGGTCGGGCGCCTTGCCGATGACGACCGCGTCGATGTCCTTCCAGGTCAGGTCCGCGTCCACCAGGGCACGCTGGGCGGCCTCGCGGACCAGCCCGGCGATGGAGACGTCGTGCCGCTTGGTCGTGTAGCGGGTCTGGCCGACGCCGATGACGGCGCAGGGGTCACCACTGCTCATGCTCGCTCACCGTTCCTCGCTCGCTTCCCCGGCCCGCGGGCCCCGCCGCCCACGTCGGCTCCGTCGGCTCCGTCGGCTCCATCGGCTACGCCTCCATCACGGCGACGAGGTTCTGCTGCAGGCAGGGACCGGCCGTGGCGTGCCCGACGACGCGGCCCGCGGTGCCGTCCAGGATGCGCCCGGCCGCCTCGCCGATCCTGATCAGGCCGGTGGCCATGACCGGGTTGGCGGCCAGCGGGCCGCCGCTGGGGTTGATCCGGGTGCCCTCGGGCAGCTCCAGCGCCCGGCGCAGCACGACCTCCTCGTGGCTGAACTGCGCGTGCAGCTCGGCCACGTCGACGCCGCCCTTGCCGACCCCCGCGGCCCGCGCCGCGCCGGCGGCCGAGACCGACCGGGACAGGTCGCGCATGCCCAGGTAGTGCGGCTCGATCCGGTGGGCGATCCCGGTGATCCAGGCCGGGCGCTCGGCGAGCTCCCTGGCCACCTCCCCGGCGGCCAGCACCAGCGCGGCGGCGCCGTCGGTGATCGGCGCGATGTCGTACGGCCGCAGCGGCGCGACCTCGGTCTGCCCTCCCTCCGGTTCCGGCAGGTCCAGGGCGTGCGGGTTGGCCCGGCCGTCGGCGCGGCTGCGCCGCACGATCTCGTCCAGCTCGGCCCGGTCGGCCCCCACCGCGGACGCCTGCAGCGCCGCGAAGGAGACCTGGTCCAGGCCGAGCGGGGCCAGGTAGTACGGGTCGAGCTGAAGCGTCATGATCTCCCGCAGGTCACCCAGGGAGGACTTGCCGAAGCCGTAGACCAGGGCCGTGTCGACGTCGCCGTGCTGGAGCCTGACCCACGCCTCGTACAGCGCCCAGGCCGCGTCCATCTCGACGTGGCTCTCGGAGATCGGCGGCCAGGCGCCGAGCGCGTCCAGCGCGGAGACGAAGGAGAACGGCGCGCCCGCCAGGTAGTCGCACGACCCCGAGCAGGTGAAGCCGAACGTGCGCAGCCCGGTGGCGGCCCTGACCTCGTCCAGCGGCGGCAGGATCAGCTCGGACTCGCTCTGCCCCTCGTCGACGGCGCTGTGCCGGGTCTGCGCGAACGCCACGATCGCTATCTCGCGCATCTACAGCTCCACGTCCGGCTCGCCGGTGGGGGTGAACCACCTGATGTTCGACATGGACATCGTCCGTTCCTCCTCGGGCACCCACACGGCCCGCACCCGCATGCCCTGGCGCACCTCGTGCGCGGGGACCCCGCCGACCAGCGCGATCATCGGGATGTCGGTGCCGTCCAGCCGGATGTACGCCGAGACGAACGGCACCTCGGGGGCACGCGGGTCGGGCAGGTTGTTGATGGCGAAGGTGGTGATCGTGCCGGTGTCCGGGACGACGGTCTCCTCGGTGATCGTGACGCCGCACTCGGGGCAGGAGAGCCGGTAGGGCACGTAGACCTTCCCGCAGGTGCCGCACCGGCAGCCGATGAGCACGCCCTGGGCGACCCCCTCCAGGAAGCGGGTCAGCGCCAGGCCGGGGGTGACGGTGTACTCGACGCGGACCTCGGAGACGATCCTGGTGACCTCGGGCACGAAGCTCTCGACGTCGGTGATGTGGCCGGTGCGCGCGGCCCGCCAGCGGGGGCGGACCCGCAGCCCCGGGCGCATGGCCTTGACGTCGCCCGCGTCCACCGCGTGCACCAGTGCGGTGTCGGCGCCGTCCAGCCGGATCAGGGCCCAGGCGAACGGCCGGTCCAGCGGGTGGCCCTTGCGCGGCGTGTTCACCCACGCCCAGCTCTCCACGGTGCCGGCCGGGCCGACCTCGACGTACTCGCCGGTGACCGGCTCGCCGGTGTCGGGGTCGTACTCCAGCGGGGGGACCAGCGTCCGCCCGGTGGCCGTGCGGACCCCGACGAGGCGCCCGTCGCGCAGCTCGGTGAGGAAGCGCCCGATCACCGGCCCGGTGGTGCGGGTGTAGCCGCCGGGGAACTCCAGCACGTGCGTCGCCCGCAGCGCGCCGCCGTCCCTGTCCCCGCCGCCGGGGTCTCCGTGCTTGCCGCCGTCGCCGGGGTGCCCGGCGGTCTCGCTAGATGGCACGTTCGCGTCCCTCCCAGTACGGGTCACGCAGCTTGCGTTTGAGGAGCTTGCCGTTGGGCTCGCGGGGCATCTCCTCGATGAAGTCGACGGAGCGGGGCCACTTCATCCTCGCCAGGCGGCCCCGGAGCGACTCGACCAGCTCGGCGGCCAGCTCGGGCGAGGGGGGCACCCCGGGGGCGGGCTCGACCACGGCCTTGATCTGCTCGCCCCACTCGTCGTCGGGGATGCCGAACACGGCCACGTCCGCGACCTTGGGGTGGACCATCAGCTCGTTCTCGATCTCGGCCGGGTAGATGTTGGTCCCGCCGGAGATGATCATGTCGGCCTTGCGGTCGCAGAGGAAGAGGAAGCCCTCCTCGTTGAGGTAGCCGATGTCGCCGACGGTGAAGTGGTCGCGCAGCCGGTTCGCCGCGGTCTTGGCCGGGTCGCCCTTGTACTCGAAGGCGACCCCGGCCATCTTCATGTAGACGGTGCCGGGGGTCCCGGCCGGGACGGGCTCCAGGTCCTCGTCCACGATGAGCAGCTCGCTGATCGGCCAGGCGGTGCCGACCGTGCCGGGGTACCGCCTCCAGCCCTCGGGGGTGGCGATGGTGCCGCCGCCCTCGGTCGCGGCGTAGTACTCGTAGATGCAGTCGCCCCACCATTCGAGCATCGCCCACTTCACCGGGACCGGGCAGGGGGCCGCGGCGTGGATCATCCACCGGAGCGAGGAGAGGTCGTACTTCGCCCGCGTCCCGGCCGGGAGCGCGAGCAGGCGCTTGAAGTGGGTGGGGACCATGTGCGAGCTGGTGACGCGGTACCTCTCGCAGAGCCGCAGCGTCTCCTCGGCGTCCCACCTGTCCATGTGGACGAGGGTGTGTCCCATGTGCAGGGCCGTCCCGCCGAACTGGGTGACCGCGGTGTGGTAGTTCGGCGAGGTGACCAGGTGGGCGTTCTCCCCGCGCGGGGTGACGCCGAACAGGGTGAGCAGGAACGTCATCAGCTCGGCGGCGTCGTCGGGGTCCAGCCCGCTGAGGGGGCGGCGCACCCCCTTGGGCCTGCCGGTGGTGCCGGAGGTGTAGTGCATGGTGGCGCCCGCGGTGCGGTCGGCCGGGGCGGTGTCCGGCCGCCCGTCGGTCAGGTCCGAGACCGGCCGCGCCCCCTCGATGCGGCCGAAGGCGAAGACGCGCTCGGGGGCGATGCCGGACGCGGCGGCGCCGCGCATGCCCTCCTCGGCGTGGCGCTCGTCCACGAAGAACGCCCCGGCCTCGCTGTCGGCGACGATGTAGCCGATCTCGGGGCCGGTGAGGTGCCAGTTGATCGGGGTGTAGTACCACCCGGCCTGGAGGGCGGCCAGGTAGAGGACCAGCCCGTCGGAGCCGTTGGGCACGAGCCCGCACACGCCGTCGCCCGGCCGCAGGCCGAGGTCCCGCAGGCCGTGGACGAGCCGGTTGGCACGGGCCAGGAGGTCGCCGGCGCGGTGTTCGGTGCCGTCCGGGTCCACCGCGGCCACCCAGGCGGGGTCGGCGGCGGCCAGTCTCCAGAAACCGAGCGTGCCCATCGGCCGTCCTCTCTGTCGAAAGGCCTCAGGACCGTCAGGGTGAATCACGTTCTCTTTTTTGCTTCAACCCCTGGCGGAACGGGAAAGATGGAACAAGAATTCGTTCTTGTACGCATGGGCAGACTAACCCCGGGAGACATGCCGAGCAAGCGCTTGATATAAGCCACCGGTCCCGCCCGGACCTCGACTCTTTCACGCCCTGCGGCACCCGATCCAGGAGTGCCGGGCACGTGCTCGTGACCAACGGAGGTCGTCCCGTGGAGCTTCTGCCGATCAGCACCCCGCACTGCCGGATCGAGCGTGACGGCCACGTGGTCGTCGTCACCATGGACCGGCCCGAGGCGCGCAACGCCCTCTCCACGGACATGCTGGTCGGCCTGGCCGACGCCTGGGCGTACGTCTCGGCCGAGCCCGGGGTGCGCGTCGCCGTGCTGACCGGCGCGAACGGGACGTTCTGCGCGGGCGCCGACCTCAAGGCCATGGGCACCCCCTCGCAGGACCCCCGGGTCAGGGAGCGGGCCGCGGCCATCCCGGACTTCCACTGGAAGGGCCTGCTCCGCGACACCGAGGCGCTGCCGTCCAAGCCGGTCGTCTGCGCGGTCGAGGGGTACGCCGTGGCCGGGGGCACCGAGCTGCTGGTCGGCACCGACCTGCGGGTGGTCGCCGAGTCGGCGACGCTCGGCCTGTTCGAGGCGAGGCGTGCCCTGTTCCCGATGGGCGGCTCGGCCGTCCGCCTCCCGCGCCAGATCCCCTACGCCTTCGCCATGGACATCCTGCTGACCGGCCGGGCCGTCACCGCCGCCGAGGCGCTGTCCATGGGCCTGGTCAACCGGGTCGTCCCCGACGGCCGGGCGCTGGCCGTCGCCCTGGAGATCGCCGGCCAGGTCGCCGAGTGCGGCCCGCTCGCCGTCCAGGCCATCCTGCGCACCTACCGCGAGACCCTGGGCATGGCCGAGGCCGAGGCGCTGAAGGTCTCCGACGGCCTGGGCTGGCCGGTGATCGGTTCCGAGGACGCCGAGGAGGGCTCGCGCGCCTTCCGCGAGAAGCGCCCGGCCGTCTACCGGGGCGAGTGACCCCGGGCCCGTCCCTCACGGGCCGGGCCGGGGCGGTCGTGCCGGTCTCCCGTCTCCCGCGAACCGGTGGACGGCGGGCCCCGGAACGGCGGGCTCCGGACGGGACCCGGCCGGTGCGGCCGGTGCGGTCGCGTCAGTCCTCCACGAGCTGCGGGACGGCGGGCTGCCGGCCGCACGGGGTGGTCCTGATCTCCTCCGGCCAGGCGAGGGCGATGCCGAGGGTCTCGGTCAGCGTCCGCCGGAAGTCGGCGAGCCGGGCCGGGTCGGAGCGGATCTTGCGCGGCGGCAGGCCGGTGGCCAGCGCCTGGGCCACCAGCGCGCCCACGGCCTCGCCGATGCTCCACTCCACGGGGTGCAGCCGGTAGCAGCCGTTGGTGACGTGGGTGGTGCCGATGTTCTTGTTCGCGGGCAGCAGGTTGTCGACCCGCTGCGGCAGCAGCGCGCCGAGCGGGATCTGGAAGGGGTAACAGTCGACGTCGACGTAGGTGCGGCCGGACGTGCTCGGGTGCAGGTCGATCCGGTACGAGCCCAGCCCGACCGCGTCGGCGAACACCTCGGAACCGGCGAGGGACCCGGCGAGGGACCCTGTGAGGCGTTCGCGCGCCTGTACCCCGACGTGCTGCTCCAGCACGGTGAACTCGGCCCTGATCCGCCGCGACTCGCGGACGTACACCGACTTGGCCAGGCCGTCCTCGGTGCCGACGAGGTCGGGGCGCGGCCGCAGGCCCGGGTATCCGGCCTCGGTCTGCATCCAGTACAGGAACGACAGCGACAGGTCGCGGGCACCGGCCAGCGCGGCGTCCCGGTCGGCGCCGGGGCCGATCAGCGGCCGGTCCCAGTAGTCGATCTGCGGCCAGTTCACCAGGGTGACGTCGCGGGAGATGACGCCGGGCTCGTACTGCTCCGCGGCCACGATCCGGCGGAAGTGCCACAGATCGTGCTCCCCGGGGACGTGCCCGTTGTCGTGGAACAGGCCGCGCGAGCGTACCGACAGGTCGATCGGCTCCACGTCCGTCCAGGACAGCTGGGGTCCGGGCCAGAACGGGGGCCGGTGGGTGCTCCAGTGGGCGTAACCGGCCGGGCGGTCGATCGTGTGGTCCTCGCCCGGCCGGTACTCCAGCGGGAAGCACCAGCTGACGGCCTGCTGGTCGAGGGGGTCGGCCACGGGCGCGGCGTGCGGCTCCCCGGTGTCGGCGACGCCCTCGGCGCCCACCACGTGCTCGACCCCGGCCAGCGGGAGCAGGTCGCCCAGATCGGTGGCGTCCACGACGTAGTCGGCCGTCACGATCACCTCGGTCCCGTCGGGCCGCGCGAAGGTGACCGCGTCCACCCGGTCGCCCGTCACCTCGGCCGCCACGGGCACGTGCCGCAGCAGGACGGTGACCAGCCCCGCGGTCCGGTACGGCGCCAGCATCTCCTCGATGACGGCCAGCGCCGCCCGGGGCTCGTGGCACAGCCCGCTGACCACGCCGAGGCCCGGGTTGAGCAGGCGCTGCGCGGCCACCGAGGGCCGCAGCGGGTAGTTGCGGCGGTAGTGGCCGCGGATGCCCTCGCGCAGCCTGCGGTAGCTCGGCGAGGCGTAGCGCGACTCGATCCACGGGTTCTCGTCCGGCGGGACCGCCTGGGCGGTGAGCTGGCCGCCCAGCCAGTCGGTCTCCTCGGTGAGCACCACCCGCCGGCCCAGTCGCGCGGCGGTCAGCGCCGCGGCGACACCGCCGAGGCCCCCGCCGACCACCAGCACCGGCGCGTGCGTCTCCTGCATGATCATCCCTTCACGCCGCCCTCGGACAGGCCGGCGACGAAACTGCGTTGGTTGAAGACGAAGACGGCCAGGACCGGCAGCAGCACCAGCACCGAGCCGGCCATGGCGGGCCCGTAGGCGACGTTCCCGCCGGTCAGGAACTGGCTCAGGGCCAGCTGGACGGTCTGCGTCCCGGGCGAGCTCGTGATGACGAGCGGCCAGAGGAAGTCGTCCCAGACGGCGGTGAAGGCGAACACCGCGACGGTCGCGACCAGCGGCCTCGCCAGCGGCAGGTAGATCCGCCAGAAGAGCCGGAACTCGCTCGCGCCGTCGACCCGGGCGGCCTCGCCCAGCTCGTCGGGGAGCCCCATGAAGTACTGCCGGGCGAGGAAGACGTTGAGCGGCCCGATCAGGTGCGGCAGGGTCAGCCCGGCCAGCGAGTCGAGCAGCCCGGAGCCGCCCCGCCCGAGCAGGTCGTTCCCGCCCGCCAGCGGGATCCCCTTGGCGATCAGGAACAGCGGGATGACGGTCACCGCCACCGGCACCATCGTGGTCGCGACGATCGTCATGAAGATCGCGTTGCTTCCCCGGTAGGGCAGCTTGGCGAAGGCGTACCCGGCGAGCAGCGCGAACACGCAGTTGGCGGCGACCACCAGCAGGGCGACGACCAGCGAGTTCGTCATCGCGGTGGCGAGGTTGCCCGCGTCCAGGGCGACGGAGAAGTTGTCCAGGACAGGATCGTCCGGCAGCAGCCTCGGCTCGGCCGAGAACACCTCCGACTCGGGCTTGAACGCGATCGAGACCATCCACCAGAACGGGACGAGCACCAGCAGCGTGGCGATGACCAGCGCGACCACGGACCCCGGCCTGCGCATCACTTCCTCCCGTTCCCGCGCATCGCGACGAGCGCGAAGGCGAAGATCGCCGCGAACAGCACGAAGGCCATGGCGCTGGCGGAGCCGAACCGGTTGTTCTGGAACGCCTCCTGGTAGATCAGGTAATTGGTGGTCGTGGTCGAGCCGAGCGGCCCGCCGCCGGTGAGGATGAAGATCTCGGCGAACGACTGCGACAGGTAGACGATGTTGATCGTGACCACGTAGACCATCACCGGCCGCAGACCGGGCAGCGTCACGTGCCGGAACCGTGCCCAGGCGCCCGCGCCGTCCATCTTCGCGGCCTCGTACAGGACGCCCGGGATCGCCTGGAGCCCGGCCAGGAAGAGCACCATGTTGCCGCCGAGGGCCTTCCACACCCGCATGACCGCGACCGAGTGCAGCGCGGTGTCCTCGTCGAGGAGCCAGTCGCGAGGGGCGAGGCCGAGGGAGCCCGCGAGGTCGTTGAACCAGCCGTCCGGGGAGTACATCCACAGCCACACCAGGCTGACCGCCGTCAGCGGGACGATCCTGGGCAGGAACAACCCGGCCCGCAGCAGCCCGATGCCGGGGATCCTCCGGTTGGCCAGCAGTGCCAGGCCGAGCGCGATGCCGACCGCGAACGGCAGCACCTCCGCGACGAACTGGACGGTCACCCGCAGGGACTTCAGGAAGTCGGCCGAGCCGAGCAGCACCGTGTAGTTGCCGACGCCGACCGGCCGGGGAGCGCCCCGGTCGAGCGGGCTGTAGCTGGTGAAGCTCAGGTAGAACCCGTACAGCACCGGGAAGAGCTGGAAGACGGCCAGGTAGACCAGGACCGGGGCGGTGAAGACGAGCCCGACGAGCCTGCGGCGGCCGGTCGGGCCCCTGCCCGAGGTGCCCCGGGCCCCCCCGGATCGCCCGGATCCCCCGGCGACCGGCCCGCGACGGCGCCGCGGGCCGGTCGCCGCCGCGCTCGGCCAGCAGCGCCATCACTGGGCCGCGAGGAGCGGCCCGGCCTCGGCCGCCGCGTCGTCCAGGGCCTTCTTCGCGGTCGCCTTCCCGGCCAGCGCCTCCTCCAGGTGCTTGTCGAGCACGTCGCGGACCTGCACCCAGGCCGGGACGTTCGGGCTGCCCTGGTAGGCGGGGGCGGCGTCGATGAACGGCTTCAGCAGCGGCTGCCCGGTGACGTAGGCGCCCTGGGCGGCCGAGGCGCGCACCGGCAGCCCGCCGACCGCCTCGGCGTAGCGCTCGTTCACGCCCTCGGAGACCATGAACGCGGTGAACTTCCAGGCGAGGTCCTTCCTCGCCGAGTCGGCGTTGACGAACAGGCCGGTGGTCGCCCCGCCGAAGGTCTTGGCGTCCGCGGCCTTCAGCGGGGGCAGCACCCCGATCTTCGAGGCGAGGCCGGGCACGGCCTTGACCATCTGGAGCACCTGCCCGGCGGTCGCGGAGACCATCGCCGCCTTGCCGGTGGCGAGCGGGTTCTGCCCGGCGGGCTGGTTGGCGAAGTCGCGGCCGAGCTGGTCGCTCACCCTGGCGTCGCCGCTGTAGAGACCGGCGAAGTACTCCAGCGCCTTCACGCCCTCGGGCGAGTTCCAGGTGACCTTCCGGCCGTCCTGTGACAGCAGCGTGCCGCCCTCGGAGCCGATCAGCCCCTGGAAGCTCTGCACGCGCTGGATCTTGGCGGACTGGAGCATCAGCCCGGCCCGCTGGATCGTTCCACCCTCGCGGACGGTCAGCTTCCTCGCCGCCTCGGCGGCCTCGGCCCAGGTGGCCGGCTCGGTGACGCCCGCCTCCGACAGCAGGTCCTTGCGGTAGGCGACAAGGACACCGTTGCCGCCCAGCGGGATCAGGTACTGCGTGCCGTCCACCCGGCCACCGGCCAGGTAGGGCGCGAGGTCGGTCCTGTCCTCGGCGGGCAGGGCGGCGATCCGGTCGTCGAGCGGCTCGATCCGCCCGGCCGCGGCGAAACCGGCGGCGGCGGCCGGGCCGTGGCCGAACACGTCGGGGGCGCTGTTGCCGGCGAAACCGGCGTTGAGCTTGGGCGACATCTGAGCCCAGTCGACGAAGGTGACCTGGACCTTCGCCTTGTTGGCGGCCTCGAACTCCGGCACCAGCCTCTTGGTGACGAGCTCGATCTCCGGGGCGGAGTTGCCGGGGAACCAGACGGTCAGCGCGGCGTTCGCGTCCCCGCCTCCCGCGCCGGTCGCGCCGCCGGCGCCGCCGGCACCACCGCCGCCCGTCCCGCAGGCCGTCACGGCGAGAAGGACGCCCGCGGCGGTCGCGGCGGCGAGGAATCCGCGCCTGTCGACGGCCGTCCACCGGTTTGTGATCATGAGCTGCTCCTGTTTCGGAGGGTGATTCGAAAGGGGGAAGGGCGGTTCCCGGCGCTGGACCGCCGGGAACCGGGAGGTGTTCGTCCGTGCCGGGAGCCTGGCGGGCCGTCAGGCGGTCGCCGGGAGCCGTGGAGCCGGTCGTGGTTCGTCGTCAGGGTCCGGGCGGGCCGATCGGGTGTCGCCGGGAACCGGGGGTTCGGTCGTGGTCAGGATCTGGGCGGGCCGATCATGTGGTCGTCGGGCAGGCCGCAGGGCAGCAGGTGGTGCTGGTCGCCCGGGTCCCCGGAACCGGCCAGGATACGGGTGAGCATCTTCACCGCGCCGCGGCCCATCTCGTTACGGGGGATCCGCAGGCTGCTCCAGCCGCTCTCGGTCATCGTCACCAGGACGACCACCGACATGTCCGCGGGAGCGGCCATGCCGCGCTCGGCCAGCGCGGCGACGAGCTGCCTGGCCAGGGGTTCGTTCTCGGCCAGGACGGCGGTGACGCCGCCGGCGTGCGCGGCGTCGACCCAGGCCGGGTCGAGCTGCGACGTGACGTACATCAGCTCGGGCAGTCCGGCGTCGGCGCAGCCGGCCCGGTAGCCGGCCTCCTTGTCGAGGAAGACCTCCATCCGGTCCGGCCCGGTGACGTAGGCGACGCGCCGGTGGCCCAGCGCGGCGAGCCTGCCGACGACCTCCCGGGTGGCGCTGGCGTAGTCGGCGCCGACCCAGGAGATCTCGGTGCCGGGCACGGTCCTGCGTCCTATGTGGACGAAGGGGTACCCCTCGGCGGCGAGCCGGGCCAGCTCGGTGGAGCCGGGCTCGACACCGAGCAGGACGCTGCCGTCCGCGAGCGCGAGCCGGTTCATCCCGTCGGTGTAGATCCGGCGGCGGCCGTCGAGGTCCTCGGTGGAGGCGAACAGCACCAGGTCGTAGCCGTCGGCGACGGCCTGTTGCTCGATGCCGACCAGGAACTCGTGGTAGAAGTCGAGCTGGTCGACCGGGAAGATCGACTCGAAGGTGTGGACGCCGAGCAGGCGGTTGCGCTTCCCGCGCAGGCTGCGGGCCGCCGGGTTGGCGGCGTAGCCGAGCTGGCGCACCGCCTCCAGCACGCGCTGGACGGTCTGCTCCGGGATCCCGGTCTCCGGGCCCCGGCCGTTGACGACCGCGGAGACCGTGGCCTGGGAGACGCCCGCGAGCCTGGCAACGTCGGCCTGGCGGGCCCGGCGCCGCTGTCCCTCCATCACTCTCCTAATTCGTATCAGTCAAGCGGAGACAGCCATCAAGGGATGTTGGCTGATTCGTATTGGCGAAACCTTGCAAGACGGACGGGGCGCTGTCAACACCTTCGGCGAAAGAATCTCGAAACCTGCCGGAAACCCGCCCTTGACGGTCGCGAAGCCTGCGGGCTACCTTCCCGGTACGAATCGGAGGCGAGCACGTTTTCCCAGGTCATGTATTACTAATACGAATCAGAGGTATCAGCGTGGGGCTTTCCGGCACCTCCGCCGTCCTGGCGCTCGTCGGCGCACTCCTCCTTCCCCAGGCCGCCCACGCGGCCGGGACCGTCTCCCCCGCCGGCACGGCCGCCGTCTCCCGTACGGCCGCGACCGTCCACACCGGCACCGTCCACACCGGCACGGACGGGGTCTCCCGCGCCGCCGTCGCCGGGACCACCTACCACGTCGACGCGACCGGCGGCTCCGACACCGCGGCCGGGACCTCGCCCTCGACGGCCTGGAGGACGCTCGGCAAGGTCAACGCCCAGACCTTCGGGCCCGGCGACCGGATCCTGCTGAGGTCCGGCGGCGTCTGGACGGGCCAGTACCTCGACCTGCGCGGCTCGGGAGCGGCCGGATCGCCGATCGTGCTGGGCCGGTACGGCACCGGGGCCAGGCCCCGCGTCGACTTCGCCGACACGGCCGTGAACGGCGAGGGCTTCGGGGTGCGGCTGCGGAACGTCTCGCACTGGGAGATCGGCGACCTGGAGATCACCAGCGGGCAGCAGCCCACCGACCGGCGGCGCAGCGGCGTCCTCGTCGTCGGCGAAGGCACCGGCGCGGGGAACCTCGCACACATCCACGTCAGGAACATGTACGTCCACGACGTGTTCGGCACCGACCGGCGGACCGGCGGGATCAACGTCCACGCCCGGGGAGCCGCCACCGACCCCGAGAGCACCTGGACGGACGTGCTCATCGAGGGCAACACCATCGACAACGTCGCCGACACCGGCATCCAGACCATGACCGACGCGCTGCTCAACACCACCTGGGCGCACGACCTCGACGCCTTCCGGAACCTGGTGATCCGCGGCAACACCGTCACCCGGATCCACCGCGACGGGATCCTCGTCCGGTCCGGGCTGGCCCCGCTCGTCGAGCACAACACCACCGACCGGATCGGCGAGTCCACCACCTCGGCGCTGCCGTACCTCGACGACATCGCGGTCGTGGCCGCGCAGTGGATGTACGCCACGACCGACGCGGTCTTCCAGTTCAACCAGGCCTTCCGCACCCGCAGGCTCGACGGCGACGGCCAGCCCTGGGACTTCGACCAGAAGGTCTACCGCAGCGTCTACCAGTACAACTACAGCCAGGACAACGAGGGCGGCACGCTGCTCGTGATGGACCAGACCGACGACAACGTGTTCCGCTACAACATCTCCCAGAACGACCTCGACCGCAGCGTCGGGGTGTTCCACCTGGTCAACGGGTCGGGCGACCTGAAGGTCCACAACAACGTCTTCTACCGCTCGGCCGGGCAGACCGGCCAGATGACCGGGACGTCGACCGGGCAGGTGGCCTACGTCGGCAACATCTTCGTGAACCAGGCAGGCGGCGCCTACAGCATCGGCGGCAACGTCACCTACGACCACAACCTCTACTGGGGGACCAACGCCTCCCAGCCCGACGATCCCCACGAGATCATCGCCGATCCCCGGTTCGTCACGCCGGGCGGCGCGACCGGCCTGGCCTCCGCGGGCGCCTACCGGCTCCGGCCGGGCTCACCCGCGATCGACAGCGGCGTCGCGGTCTCCCCGTCCGGCGGCCGGGACTTCTTCGGGACCGCGCTCTACCAGGGCTCCCCCGACCGCGGCGCGCACGAGTCGGCCGCCGTCCCCGCCACCGTCCTGCTGTCGGACGACTTCGGCGACGGCGACGCGGCGGGCTGGACGACCTCCGGCGGGTCGTGGTCGGTCACCGGCGGCGCGTACTCCCAGACCTCCACCGCGCCCGCCGAGAGCCTCGCCGTCACCGGCTCCGTCCCCTGGACCGACCACACCGTCCAGGGACGGGTCCGGGTGAACACCGCGGGCGCCAACGCGGGCCTGGTCTTCCGGTACGCGGGCACGTCCGACTTCTACCTGTTCCGGCTCAACGACACGACCGACACCGCCGACCTGTACAGGAAGAGCGGCGGCACGCTCACCCTGCTCGCCGGCGCCTCCGTCCCGGTCGTCCCCGGCACGTTCCGCACGCTCAGGGTGACCATGTCCGGCCCGGCCGTCACCGGCTTCGTCGACGGGGCCCAGGTGCTCACCTGGGCCGGCCCCGCCACCGGACCGGCGTCCGGCAGGGTCGGCCTGCGCATGCACTCCGGCACCGCGACCCTCGACGACCTGCTCGTCACGACACCGTAGGACCCCGTAGGGCCCCGGACGCGGGCTGCCTGGGTGAGCCCCACCGGAAATGCAGGTGCGCGGTCTGCGGTGGCTCTGTAGCGTTTCACGTGGTTCGCCGGGCTCGGAGAGGGCACGGGTCGAGCCCGGTCGGTCATCGGTTCACAGGTTCGATTCCTGACGGGATCCTCGGATCTCGACGCCGGCCGGGGTCGCCACATCCGCGTCTTCTCCCGGCCCGGTGAACCGGTCGGTCCTGCCTGCGGTACGGGTCGAATCCGGTCGGTTACCGCCTTCTCAGCGGGTGACGCGGGTTCGAATCCCGCCGGATCCACCCGTGGATCCGTCGTCCAGCGGCCCAGGACACCTATGCCGGTCGGAGCTCCCACATCCGTACCACCGGCAGGACCGACCGGAAGGGGAGGGCGGGTCGAAGAACGTCGGTTATGGGATCAATGGGTCGCGGGTTCGAGTCCCGTCACCGTGGCCCGGCCACGGTGTAGCTCAGACGGCAGAGCAATTGGAAAAGCCCGGCGTTCGTCACCACATCCGCCCTCCCCTTTCGCGTGCCCGCACCCCGGCGGGCCGCGTCCCCGCATCCGCCCCGGCGGGTCGAGCCAGAAGGAGAGCGCCATGGCACGTGATCCACTCGCGAGGATCTCCACGATCGTGACGTCGCAGATGCGGCGCCTCCCCGGCCGCCGCGACCAGGTCCGCAACAACGCCGGCGGTTACGGCTTCGCCAAGGACGTCTGGAACGGGCTGGAGGACTTCCTGATCCTCGGCACCACCGGGGGCACGTACTACGTGGGCGAGGACCGGCTGACGGCCGACAACGCCGACGTGCTGTTCCGGGCGATCGACGAGGACGGCCCCCGCGCCGTCCGGCTGATCGTGGACGTCTCCACCGCGCGGCCGCCCCGCGCGCCCAAGCCCCGCCCGGCCGTCTTCGCGCTCGCCGCGGCGTTCGCCCGGGGTGACCCCGGCACCCGCCAGGCCGTCAAGGCCGCGTTCCCGCTGGTCGTGCGGACCACCGACCACCTGGCGATGTTCGTCGGCTACCTCAAGGCTCTCGGCGGCAAGCCGAGCCGCAACGGCTCCTCCCTGGTCGCAGGGCGGGCGCTGCGGACGACCCTGGCGAGCTGGTTCCTGCGCGACGAGCCGGACGCGGTGGCGTTCCGGGCGTGCAAGGCGATGCAGCGCAGGACCCCCGCCGGGGAGGCCCTCGCGCTGCGGGACGTGCTGCGCATCGCCCACCCCGCGGCCGCCACGCCCGCGCACCGGGCGCTGTTCGGCTGGATCGCGGGCAACGTCGGCGACGACGCGGCCCGGGAGGCGCTGCCCGCGATCGACGCGTTCCTCACCGCCAGGGCGGTCACCACGCCGGCCGAGGCCGTGCGGGTCGTGTCCGGGCGGCGGGTGCCGTGGGAGTTCCTGCCCGACGCGATGCTGCGCGAGCCCGAGGTCTGGGACGCGCTGGTGGACACGGTCGGCCTGACCGCGCTCATCCGCAACCTCGCGCGGATGACCAGGATCGGCACGCTCGTCCCCCTGGGCGACGCCACCGGCCGCGCGGTCGCGCGCCTCACCGACGCCGAGGCGCTGCTGCGGGCGCGGATCCACCCGATGGACGCGTGGCTGGCCCTGCGCGTCTACGCCTCGGGCCGCTCCCGGCCGAACCCGCGGGCCGAGGTCCAGACGTGGCGGCCGGTCCCGGCGATCCTGGACGCGCTGGAGGAGACCTACGAGCTCTCCTTCGGCACGGTCGAGCCGTCCGACAGGCGGCTGCTGGTCGCGGTGGACTCCTCGGGGTCGATGAGCGGCACCTGGGGCGGCCGCCTCACCGTGGGCGGGTCGGAGATCGGCTCCCCGTACGAGGTGGGCTGCGCCATGGCGGTCATGCTGGCCCGCATCGAGAGGGGGAACGTGCACGTCATCGACGTCGACACCGCCGTGCACGCCTCCCGGGTGAGCGCGCGGACGAACCTGCGGGAGATCGCCTCCTGGCGGCCCTCGGGGGGCGGCACCGACCTGTCGCTGCCGTTCGACTGGGCGCTGCGGAAGAAGCGGCACGTGGACGGCATCGTGGTCTTCACCGACAACGAGACCTGGGCGGGCCGCTCCCACCCCAGCCAGGCGCTGGCCGCCTACCGCGAGGCGGTCAACCCGCAGGTGCGCGTCGTGGTCACCGCGATGACCGCGGCCGGGCACTCGATCGGCGACCCGAAGGACGCGGGCGTGCTCAACATGGCGGGCCTGGACGCGTCCCTGCCGTCGGTGGTGAACGGCTTCCTCCGGAGCCGCTGAGAACGAGGCGGGCCGGTCCGCGACCGGCCCGCCTCCTGCCGGTCGCGGACCGGCCCCCCGCCCGGTCGCACGACACCGGCCCGCCTCGTGCCGGTCGTGCCCTGGCAGGATGGGCCGCAGGCGCGACAGAGGAGACCTCATGGCATACGACGTGGCGGCCGTACGGGCCTGTTTTCCCGCCCTGGACGAGGGGGCGGCGCACTTCGACGGGCCGGGCGGCTCACAGGTCCCCGAGCGGGTCGCGCGGGCCGTGGCCGGCGCGCTGGGGTCGGCGGTCTCCAACCGGGGGGTCGAGACCGCCGCCGAGCGGCGCGCCGACCGGATCGTCACCGAGGCCCGCCAGGCCATGGCCGACCTGCTCGGCGCCCGGCCGGGAGGCGTCGTGTTCGGCCGGAGCATGACGCAGCTCACCTACGACATGGCCCGCACGCTCGCCAAGGACTGGCGTCCCGGTGACGAGGTGGTGGTCACCCGGCTCGACCACGACGCCAACATCCGGCCCTGGGTGCAGGCGGCCGAGGCGCGCGGGGTCACGGTCCGCTGGGCCGACTTCGACCCCGGGCGCGGCGAGCTGGACGTGGCCGAGATCGCCGGGCTGCTCGGTGAGCGCACCCGGCTGGTGGCCGTCACGGCCGCGTCGAACCTGCTGGGCACCCGGCCGGACGTCCCGGCGATCGCCGAGCGCGTGCACGCGGCCGGGGCCCTGCTCTACGTCGACGGCGTGCACCTGACGCCGCACGCCCCGGTCGACCTGGCCCGGCTCGGCGCCGACTTCTACGCCTGCTCGCCCTACAAGTTCCTGGGCCCGCACCTGGGCGTGCTCGCCGCCGACCCGGCCCTGCTGGAGACGATCCACCCCGACAAGCTGCTGCCCTCCGCCGACGCGGTGCCCGAGCGCTTCGAGCTGGGCACGCTGCCGTACGAGCTGCTGGCCGGGACGACGGCGGCGGTCGACTTCCTCGCCGATCTCGTGCCGGGCGAGGGGAGCAGACGCGACCGGCTGGCCGCCTCCATGGCGGCGTTGCAGACGCACGAGAGGTCCATGCTCGACCGGCTCGACACCGGCCTGGCCCAGATCGCCGGGGTGACCTCGTACGGCGCGGCGACGCGCGAGCGCACGCCCACGACGCTGTTCTCCGTCGACGGCGTCAAGCCCGCCGAGGTCTACCGGTTCCTGGCCGGGCGCGGCGTCAACGCCCCCGCGAGCAACTTCTACGCCCTGGAGTGCTCCCGGCGGCTGGGCCTGGGCGACACCGGCGCGGTCCGGGCCGGGATCGCCCCCTACACCGACGCCTCCGACGTGGACCGGCTGCTGGAGGGCGTCCGCGAGCTGGCCCGCCGGGTCTAGGCGTACCCGGTCACGACGGGTGACCGTGGCCGATCCCGCCCAGGGGCGTTCCGGGGACCGGCCCCTCGCCACCGCCTACACGCTCTGGGGAACGCGGCACCGGACGGGCTCCGCGGGCTCCGCGCGGTCCGTGCCGTCGGCCGCGACCTCGGCGGCGGCGCGGACCACCCGGGCGATCCACGGATCGCGCAGGCCCTCGCGCCAGGCGACGGCGATCGTGTACGCGCTCGCGTCGCGCACCGGGCGGTACACGATGTCGTCCCCGTGGTACCGCCCGGTGAACGAGGAGGGGATCAGCGCGACGGCCTGGCCGAGCGCGACGACCTCCAGGAGCTGGGAGGTGTCGTGGACCGTCGGGCCGGCCGGCCGCTCGCCGCCCGGGGCGGTGTCGCGGCCCGCCCAGTAGTCCTGCTCGGCGGTGTTCCCGCCCGGCCATCGCGGCATCGGCGACCCTGCGAGATCACTGCAGGTCAGAACGGCGCGGGCGGCGAGGGGATGGGTGCGCGGAAGGGCCGCCACCCTCGGCTCGGTGAGGAGCGGCTCGGCCTCGAGGCCGGACAGGTCGTACGGCGAGCCCAGCAGGGCCAGGTCGGCGCGGCCGTCGCGGAGCATGCCGGGCTGCTCGCCGTAGCCGCTGACGGCGACCTCGACGTGCGGGGCCTCCGGCATCCCGGCGACCGCCGACACGATGTCCCGCAGAAGGCCGGTCGCCACGCACGGCTTCGCCGTGATCACAAGGGTGGGCCGGGCCGCCCTGCGGGTGCGGTGCGCGGCGGCGGAGACGGCGTCGAGGACGCGGCGCGCCTCGTCGAGCAGCCTCAGCCCGGCGGGGGTGAGGGAGAGCCGGTGGCCGGTGCGATCGAGGAGGTCGGTGCCGAGGCGGCGTTCCAGCCGGCGGATCGCCCTGGAGAGCGGCGGCTGCGCGATCCCGAGCCGCCGGGCGGCGCGCGTGACGTTGAGCTCCTCGGCCACCGCCTGGAAGTAGCGCAGTTCACGAACTTCTAGATCGACCATACCCGCAGGGTATAGCGAGGGTCCGGAACGGTCTTTCCCCGCTGCGGGACGGGTCTGGTGAGGTGGGAACCGCATCGACGATCAGCCGGAAAGGGCCACATCATGAATGATCTTGATTATGGGAAACAGGTCGTGCGGGCCTACCTCGATCTGGCCTTCAACGCCAAGGATCCCGCGCAGGCGGCGGCCAGGTACGTCGGGGACCACTACATCCAGCACAACCCGCACGCGGCGGACGGGCCCGAGGGGTTCGTGGCGGCCGTGTCGGGATTCGTCGAGCGGTTCCCCGAGCTCGGTATCGACGTCAGGCGGATGGTGGCCGAGGGCGATCTGGTGGTCGCCCACAGCCTGCTGAAGGTCTCGCCCGAGGACCGCGGAAGCGCGGTGATGGACATCTTCCGGCTGGAGGACGGCCGTATCGTCGAGCACTGGGACGTGGTGCAGGCCGTTCCCGATCACTCCGCGAACGCGAACACCATGTTCTGAGACCGGCAGCGACGCCGCCGGCCTCCCGGTGCCCCGGGGACGCGGCGTCCGGCCGGAGCGGCCTCATCCCGGGGCCGGGCCGCCGAAGAGGCCGCCGGTGACGCAGACCTGGGCCTGGGCCGAGAGCACCTCGATCCGGACCGAGCCGCCGGGCTCGGTGAACGGGACGTGGATCTTCCCGGGTCCCTGCTCGAAGACCACCTCGGTCTCCTGCCCGCCGACCCGCACGTAGGCCGCCGTCCGGGCGGTCGAGCGGTAGTCGAGGCCGAGGACGACCATGCCGCCCCGGTGCGCGAGGGGGATCGAGATCACCCCACCCTGCTGCGGGAAGCAGCCGCCCGGGGCCGCGACGTAGGGGCCGGTGAGCCGGGCCGGGACCAGCCTGCGGCCGGTGGGGTCGAGCACGAGCGGGCGTGCGGCGGGCCGGGGGTTGCGCATCAGCGCGGCCAGCTCCGGCGGGGCCAGCGGGCTGAGCGTGAGGTTGCTGAGGCCCTCGTCGCCGTAGCCGAAGCCGAACCGGTCGTAGGGGGTCTTCTGCGGGTAGACGTCCGTGCCGGGCGGGGCCGCGGCCAGCGTCGCGCGTACCGAGGCGAGGTAGGAGCGGATCTCGGCGCGTCCGGGCTCGGTCCCGGCCACGTACCTCTCCCCGGAGTACACCGAGCAGGCGGTGACGGCCACCGCCAGCGCCACGCAGGCCGCCCGGACCGCGCCGCGGGCCGGGATCCGGCGCCGGTAGGCCCGCGCCTCGCCCAGCAGCGGGAGCGTGGCCAGTGCCAGGCACAGGGCGAGCACCGGGACGGCGTCGGCGAGGTAGCGGGCCTCCTCCCCCAGCGCCTTGTCGAAGGCGCGCCCGGCCAGGATCGGCACCATCAGCACCGGGAGGTAGACCGCGAGGATCAGCCACGCCTTCCAGGCCCCCCGCCGGAAGAACAGGGTGACCGCGACGACCGCCGCGACGAGCAGCCAGGCCGCGCCGACCATCAGCGGCGGCGGCACCGCGTAGAAGGTGTACCACCACGTCCCCGGCCCGCCGGAGGCCAGCACCGGGAAGGTCACGCCCAGCATCCGGGCCGTCGCCCGGCCCGCCACCTCCGCCGCGGGCGTCTCGACGCTCTGGCCGTGCAGCCGGTCGAGCTGCAGGACGAACAGGATCGAGTACGCGCCCGCCACGGCCGCGTAGGCGCCGAGGACCACCGCCAGGGAACGCAGGCGCTCCCGGACCGGGAAGTACAGCACGGTCACCAGGACGAGCAGCAGGGGGATGGCGAAGACGGCCTTGAGGTGGAACGAGCAGAGCCCGAACAGGAACCACAGGCCGGTCACCAGCGCGTCCGTCCCCCGTCCCGAGCGCAGGTACGTCACGTGCGAGGCGACGGCCAGGGCGATGGCGATCTGCAGCGGCAGCGCCTGGACCGCCGCCGCCCACCAGTAGAAGGCGGGCAGCGCGAGCGGGGAGAACAGGTACAGGGAGAAGGGCACCAGGATCGCCAGGCGCGTCCCGAACAGCACGCGCAGCATCCGGTACACCGCCAGGGAGGCGGCCAGCTGGAGGAGCAGCAGCGCGGCGGCGGTCACCGTCCAGTCGTAGGCGCCGAAGGCGACGATCAGCTTGTTGGCGATCATCCCCACCGGCATCACGTGCGCGGAGTAGACGCCGAAGAGGTACCCCGGGTCGAGCGGCTCGGCCGTGGCCCGCCCGATCATGTTGAGGTCGTCGCCGAAGAAGCCGCCCCGGTTCAGGATCGTGGCCCGCCAGGCGAGTTGGCCCACGACGAGCACCAGGGCGACGGCGAACACCCGCCGGTCCCGGGACGGGGGCCGGGGGGCGCCTGCCCGGGAGGCGGGGACACGCTCTGTGACCTGGGGGGACGGCATCGTTCTCCACACTCGTCGCTCTGGATGAGTTCCTAACGTACGCGCCCCGGAGAGGCTACCTACTCATCGGTGATGCGACCCAATCGTTCCACGGCGCCCAGATACCCCTCGATCATGCTGAAGACGACGTCCCTGGAGGACCTGACCTGGTTCATCGTGCCGATGATCTGCCCGGCCGGGAAGGTCGCCAGCTCGGCCGCGTCCGAGCGGCCGATTCGCCGGAGCGCGTCGGAGACCAGCATGAACTGCAGTGGCATCGGCAGCGTGCCGGGCGAGTCGGCCGCCTCCCAGGCGTCGGTCCACTCGTTGCGGAGCAGCCGGGCGGGCTTCCCGGTCCAGGACCGCGAGCGGACGGTGTCGCGCGAGGTGGCCTCCAGGATGCGGCGCTTGGCCATCTCGGGGGTGTCGGCCTCCTCGACGGCCAGCCAGATGGAGCCGGTCCACACCCCTTCGGCGCCCAGCGCCATCCCCGCGGCCATCTGACGGCCGTCGCCGATGCCCCCGGCGGCCAGCACCGGGACGTCGACGGCGTCCACCACCTGCGGGATGAGGACCATCGTGGAGATCTCCCCGGTGTGCCCGCCGGCCTCGGTGCCCTGCGCGACGACGATGTCCACGCCGACCTCGACCTGCTTGATCGCGTGGCGGGGGGTGGAGGCGAGCGCGGCCACCTTCACCCCCTTGGCGTGGGCCTGGTCGACCACGTCGGCCGGGGGCGGGCCGAGCGCGTTGGCGAGCAGCGCGATCGGGTGGCGCAGCGCCACCTCCACCTGCGGGCGGGCGGTGGCGTCGGTCCAGCCGAGCAGCACCCTGCCCGCGTCCGCGCCGGCCGACAGCGGCGGCACCCCGTGGGCGGCGAGCAGGCCGTCGACGAACTCCCGGTGCCCCTGGGGGATCATGCCCTGGAGGCGTCCGACCAGGTCCTCGGGGGAGTCGAGGCCCAGGTCGGAGCCCGCGTAGGAGGCGGGCATGACCACGTCGACGCCGTAGGGCCTGCCGTCGACGTGGTCGTCGATCCATGCGAGCTCGACCTCGAGCTCCTCGGGGGTGAAGTAGAGGGCGCCGAGGACACCCATCCCCCCGGCACGGCTGACCTCGGCGACGACGTCACGGCAATGGCTGAACGCGAAGATCGGCAACTCTATCCCGAGCATGTCGGTTACACGTGTCCGCATGCTGTGACTGTACGACCGCCCGGGAACAAACTGCAACGTGTTCTAATGCAGAACCTTTCTTCCGTTCCGAAACCTAAGCTACTCGTGAGTAATCAACATCAAGAAACGTGGAACGCGTTCCAGTTCTATGGCCGTGAAGGCATGCGAAAAGCGGGAGGCCGCGGGCGTCGCCCGCGGCCTCCCGCCGCCGTTCTCGTCCGGTCGCCTCCGGTCGCGTCGCGGACCCCGGCCACCGGCCGGGACGCCTCACCGCTCCGCGCGGCGCCTGACCAGCAGCAGGCCGGAGATCACCAGGGCCAGCCCGAGCACCAGCAGGACCAGCGGGATCGTGGTCCTGAGCATCGCGATGGTGTTCTTGCCGTCCGTCGCGTTCTTGACCAGATCGTCCTGGGTCTGCTGGGTCATCTTCGCGGTGGCGACGAAGGCCACCGAGCGCTCGACGCCGTCCTTGGTCTTGAGCACGTCGTGACGCTGCTGCTCCTGGCGCACCGGAGAGCCGGTGGCCGGCTCGATCCAGAAGGTGTTGACGCCGTCGTAGACGCGGTCGACCTCCACGTCACCGGTCTCGTCCATGCCCAGGTAGGAGGCCGGGGCGGAGAGGGTGTCGATCGTGGTCGGCGGGATGGTCTGCTCGAACCGGTAGACCCTCAGGCCGCCGACCTGCTCCTCGGTCACGAACCTGGCGTCGAACGCCTTGCCGGTGGTGGAGTTGAAGACGCTGTAGGTCTTCTTCTCCACGTCGAACGGCCACTTGTAGATCTGGCCCTGGAGCTGGGCAGGCTCATCGTTGATCTTGACCGAGCAGCAGTTGATGCCCTCGCCGGTGTACTTGTTGAAGGCGCTGCGACGCTCGCTGTAGGTGATGAGGGGGTTGGAGTTGGTGACGTCGTTCACCACCATGACCTCGTCCCAGACGACCCGGTCCCCCTGGGCTCCGGCGACGTCTCCCCTGGTGGTGACGGTGATGTCGAGATCGCCGGTCACCACCTTGCCCTTGTCCCCGACGCTGAAGTACTGCGCGTCGTCGGCCTCGAGCTTGCTGATCCCGTACTGGTCGGCCGGCGCGGCGATCAGAGCGGGCGCCACCTGGAACCGCACCAGAGGCGCGAGAACAAGGAGAAATGCCCCGATTCCGATCAGTACCAAACCGATGACGCGACGCATCGCTCCTCCAGGGGCCGTCCGCTATACAGGTGTGCCGATTGCCCTATAACAAGTTCCATTTCGCGATATGTTAGTGCTGGGAGTCATCTACGTCACCAGGGATGCCAAAAAGTGACCGAAACAGGTTCTATGCCGGTTCACCGGAGGCCGGCCGGCGGTGACGTGGGCGATCTCCCCGCGGTCGGCGGGCACCTGGACGCCATGGACGGCGTCCGTGCGGTCGCCTCTTTCGGCGTTCTTCTCTATCACGTGGCGAGCACGACGGGGGCCTCCCTGCGGGAGGGATTCCTGCCCTCCCTGCTCTCCCGGGGCGACATCGGGGTGCCGATCTTCTTCCTGCTCTCGGGCTTCCTGCTCTACCGGCCCTGGGCACGCCGGACCGTACAGGGGACCGGGGCCGGCCGGGTTCACGGGGCCCACGAGAGGCCCGGGGACACCAGGGACACCGGGCACGCCCCGGACGTCGGGGACTACCTGTGGAAGCGGGCGCTGCGCATCCTGCCCGCGTACTGGCTGGTGGTCGCAGTGGCGCTGACGCTCTGGTCCTGGCCGCAGGCGGCCGACCCGTGGAAGTGGCTGCCGTTCGTGCTGCTGGTGCAGAACTACGTCCCCGATCCCTGGTGGGGCGGGGTGAGCCCGCCGGGGCTCGGGCAGATGTGGAGCCTCTCGGTCGAGATGACGTTCTACCTGGCCCTGCCGCTGATCGCCGCCGCCCTGCACGCGCTGGCGCGGCGCGGGGCGGACCCGGTGGCCAGGGCCCGGCTGCTGCTCGGCGGCGTCTGCGCGCTCGGGGCGGTCTCCCCGCTGTGGGCGGCCTTCAGCCACTACCCGGTCCACCGCCCCGAGCTGGGCCTCTGGCTGCCCCGGCTGCTGATCTACTTCGCCGCGGGCATGGCGCTGGCGGTCGTCTCGCTCTGGGTGCACGCCGAACCCGACCCGGACGCTCCGGTACGGCGCCTGACCCGGGGGATCCGCGAGTCCTGGGTGACCTGCTGGATCATCGCCGCCCTGGTCTACGTGGTGGCGGCCAGCCCGATCGCGGGGGGCCGCCTGTTCGAGATGCAGGACCTGTGGACCGACCTGTTCGAGATGACGCTCTACACGGTGTTCGTGCTCGCTCTGCTCTCCCCGGTCGCCCTGCAGCCCCCCCGGCCCCTCGCCGATCCGCTCGCTGCTGGGCAACCGGGTGATGCGCTACCTGGGCCGCATCTCCTACGGCGTCTTCCTGTGGCAGTTCGTGGTGATCGTGGGCTGGTACGAGCTGACCGGCCAGGAGTCCTTCAGCGGCGGCCTGCTCTCCACGCTGGCGGTGTGCACCGCGCTCACCGTGCTGCTCGCCGACCTCAGCCATCGGCTGGTCGAGGCTCCGGCGCTGCGCCTGCACCGGCTGCGCCGCCGTCCCGCCCGGAACTGACCCCGGCGGCGCGGGTCAGGCGCACACCGGCCACCAGCACCGCCACGCCCAGCACCAGGAAGGAGATCGGGATCACCAGGTTGACCAGCGTCGCCCGGCTCTGGAACTGCCGGGCCTCCCCGGCGTTCCAGCGCTCGTCCCCGGTGCTGGTGCGCAGGTCGGCCGCGAGCGCGATCACCCTCCCCCGGCCGTCCGGCGTGCGCAGGGTCCTGACCAGGTTCTCCCTGAACCCGATCACCATGCCGCTGGTCGGCTCCACCCAGAAGGTGCGGGTCCCGTTCAGGTAGGCGTCGACCGGGAACAGCTCCGCGTCCGACGCGGAGACTCCCGAGGTGCCCGCGGTCCCCGTGGTCCCCGTGGTCCTCGCGGCCCCTGGAGAGCGGGACGTCTGCGGGGACCGCCTCTTCTCCGGTCGCTTCGCGGTCTTCCGCTCCTCCGGCTCCTCCGGTTCCCCCAGGCCCAGGACGGATCCGGGCAGCCGCATGGGCTGCTGGACGTAGGGCTCGTCGACCAGGCGCTGCGCGTAGCGGTACACCCGCACGCCGTGCAGGGTCTCGATCCCGTCGAAGCGGGCCGCCACCGGCCTGCGGGCCAGCGGGTCGTAGACCTGGTACGCGATCGGCCGGGCCTCGAAGGGCCAGCGGAAGAGCAGGCCGCGCGGGGCGGGGTCGGGGTTCTCGTCGACGTAGTCCTCGCAGCAGGGGAACGCCTGCGCCGTGCGCCGGTCGAAGGCCAGGCGCCGCTCGTGGTAGTCGACCCGCTGCCCGCTCCGGGTGGCGAGCGAGACGAACTCGGTCCACACCGCGACGTCGGGCGTGGACCTGACCGTGTCGCCGTACCGGGCCACGGCCTGCTCCAGCGGGACGCCGCTGCGGACGCGCAGGGCGGCGGTGTCGAGGTAGGAGCCGGACTCGGTGGTCAGCATGGTGATCCGGTTCTGCTCGGCGGGCAGCACCAGACCGCTGGGATAGACGTACAGGCGGACCAGCGCGGCCAGCGTGATCAGGAAGGCCCCGGCGGCGAGGACCAGCACCCCGCGCAGCCGCTCCCCGCTCATCCCCCGGCCGGTCGCCACCGAACCGGTCGCCTCGGAACGCGTCGTCTCGGAACCGGTCGCCGCCGAGCCGGTCGCCTCGGGAACGGTCACCTCGGAGCCGGTCGCCACCGAGTCGGCCGACGGGTCCGTCGTGGGGCCGGTCATCGTCGCTCCACCGGCCGCCCGGCCGGTCGCGCCGGGACGGTCTCGACGGGCACCGGAGTCGCTGTGCCGGGCACCCGCAGCCACGGCCTGGACGGCCGGGGCACCCGCACCGCGGCGAACAGCAGGCCCAGCACCGTCAGGCACAGGTACTGCGCCACGACCGCCCCGGCCTCCCCGCCGTACCCGAGCGCGAGACCGGCCGCGCCGAGCCCCGCCACCACCGGGAACGGCGTGAGCAGCACCCTGCCGATCCGGTACGCCCGGCCGCCCGCGCTGTGCTCGGCCGAGGCGACGCCGCGCAGCCACAGCGCGAGCGCCGCCACCGTACCGGCGAGCGCGGCACCGGCCCAGCCCTCGGCCACCAGGCCCAGCACCGGGACCAGCGGCCAGAGCCAGGCCGCCCGCACCCGCGCGGCCGGTGCGGCGGCGAGCGTCCGCACCCGGCGCGGCCGGGCCAGGGCAAGCGCCGCGACCAGGGCGACCAGTGCCCAGCCGACGAGCAGCGCGGTCCGGTAGAGCCCGTCCGGGGCGTACGTCATCACCACGGTCCCGTCCCCGGGCGGCAGCAGCCAGGCCTGCCGCCAGCCGTCGAGCCGGGCCGGTTCCAGCACGCGCCCGCCGAACGTGGCCCGCCAGCCCGCGTTGAAGTTCTCGCCGAGCGCCAGGTAGGAGGGCTCGGTCGTGGAGACCCGGACCCGGCGCTCCCCCGCGTCCCAGCTCTCGACCGCGGCCGGGCGCAGCACCGCAGGAGCCGCGCCGGAGCCCGCGCCGGTCCCGCCGGTGGCGCGCAGGACCATCGAGTCCACCCGGAACCCCTGGGCGGCGGCCGCGCGTACCCGCAGCGTGCCCGCCTGCGTCCAGACCGCCTCGCAGGTGCGGTACGGGACCGGGCGGCCGGCGAACAGGTCGCCCAGGGTCCCGCCGCGGATCTCGGTGGGCGTCTCGACCCCGTTGACGGTGAGCATGGGGCCGAACCCGCAGGGCATCCTCAGCGGCTGCGTGCCCAGGGCGGGCAGCGGCCTGATCCCGGGGACGGACACCCCGAGCACCTCCATCCGCCACGAGCCCAGGGCGGTGAAGGTGATCTGGACCCGGTCGGCCCGCATCGGCGCGAAGCCGATCCAGCCGTCCCGGGACGCCCACGCGTACCGGACGGAGTCACCGGCGGTGATGGTGACCCGCACGGGTGGCGCCCCCAGCCTGGTGTCGGGGAAGTCGACCCGCAGCCGCGACAGGGTCACGGTCCTGCCCAGCTCGGCGGTGAGGGTGGGTGCGAGGTCGGCCCGCCCGGCGTACCAGACGGTCCTGTGGTCGTCGTCGAACGCCGCGTACGCCCCCGCGGCCGGGACGTCGGCCGCGGTGGAGGAGGCGGTGACGCGCGGGAAGGTGCCGGGGGGCATCAGCACGGTCTCGGCGGCCCGCTGGTCGGCGAGCACGGCCCTGCCCTCCAGCACGCGCCGGCCGGTGGCGACCGGGAACGACCGGTCGAAGGCGTAGCCGTCCTCGCCCACGTAGCGGAGCCGGTCCGCGCAGGTCCAGGCGTAGGAGCCGAGCATGCAGCCGGGGGCGGCGTCGGTCCGGCTGGTCACGACCGTCCGTCCCGGCGCCGGGGCGTCCCGGGAGGGGTCGGCCGGGGTCGCGGAGGGCACCACGAGGGTACGGCCGGGCCGGACGCCGGGAATGGCGATCTCGGTGATACCGACCCGCGGGTTGGGGTCGCGCAGGACGCCGGTCACCCGGATCCGGATCCTGGAGGTCTTCCCCGCCGGGACGTTGAGCCGTTCCCACAGCGAGGTGAGGCCGAGCCGGGTGCGGACCCGGCCGGTGTCGGTCTCCACCATGACCTCCGAGACCGTCACCGCCTCCTCGGAGCGCTCGAACACCGCCTGGATCGAGGGGACCGCGATCGGCTCGGCCAGCCGGACCTCCAGCCACTGCTCGACCGCCGGTTCCCAGCCGGTGGAGCGCCAGCCGGTGCGCAGGTCGTCGTCCAGCGCCGCGTACGGCTGCTGCCCGGCGTCGCGGGTGCCCGGGGTCGCCCCCAGCCTGGACTGCGAGGAGGAGGCGGTGACGGACTCGACGCCGGTGAGGACGGCGACGGTCTTCGGCTCGTCCCAGGCGGGGTCCGTGAGGTCGTGGGCGGTGCCGCGTCCCTCGTAGGGCTCGTCCGGCGTCATCGTCTCGGTGTAGGGCCTGCGCAGGTCGCTCACGACCAGCTCGCGACGGCGCATGGTGTCGGTGAGCACCGTATCCTCGGCCGGGATCGCGTCTGCGCCGGGGTCGTCGCCGAGGATCACCGGGCGGTCGTCGCCGAGCACGCCCTCCTCGGCCATGGTGAGCAGCGCCTCCGGGGCGCCGGAGACCCGCAGCGGCCGGGCCGCGGGCACCGTGCCGACGACCGGGCTCGCCCCGGTGACCTCGTAGATCTCCAGGGACGCGTACGGCTGGTCGAGCCAGCCCGACGCGGTCGGGGAGTCCTCGAAGCCGACGGAGGGCCCGAAGCCGCGCACCCTGCTCAGGCCGGGAGAGCGGTCCAGGGCCTCGTGCACCCGGGCGGGCCAGGCGTCACCGAAGGCGACGCGGTCCAGGTCGTTGCGGACCAGCAGGTAGCGCACGCCCATCCGGCGCAGCGCCCGGGTCAGCCCCTCGGAGCCCTGCCCGTTGGCGAAGCGGTCGTCGATCGCCTTGACCAGGCGGTTCGACCCGGCCGTGCCCCAGGGCACGATCGTGTTGCTCACCCACCTGGCCTTCTTCAGCAGCGGCTGGAACGGCTCGTCCAGCGGGCGTCCCCAGGTGTACTCGCCGCGCCGCGCCCCCGGCAGGACCAGCACGGTGCCCTGGTCGGCCCGCTCGTCCAGCCAGGAGGCCGCCTGCCGCCAGTGCTCGGGGACGTCGGCGAAGGCGCCGCCCGGGGCGATGCCGGCGGTCGCGACGGGCATCAGGGTCAGCCCGGCCAGGGCGGCGACGGCCACCGTCGCGGGGAGGCGGACGGCGGCCCTGACGGCCCCCACGTGGGAGACCAGGGCGGCCAGGCCCAGCACCAGCGGGAGCCGCAGCAGCGCGTTGAACTTGTGCAGGTTGCGGAAGGGGGCCAGCGGGCCGTCCAGCAGTGCCCTGAGCGGCTCGGCGAGCGGCCCGGTGTGGCCGGCGACGAGAACGATCACGCCGGCCAGGGCGGTCAGGACCAGGAAGGGCCGCTCGGGGGTGCGGGCGAGCGTGAGACCGGCCAGTCCCAGCCCGGCCACCAGGGCGGTGACCACGACCAGCCAGGGCACGGTGGCGTGCTCGTAGGCGGCGGGCAGGTAGGGGCGGCCGTCCACCGGCAGGAAGGCCACCCAGTGGTTCATGCCGCGCAGCACGTTGGTCAGCGACCCGACGACCGTGGTCGTCCACGCGTTCTCGGTGAACGGCATGAAGGAGAAGACGTAGCGGCCCAGCATCACCAGCGGGACCAGCCACCAGAAGGAGACCGCGGCGATCGCGGCCAGCCACCAGGCGATCAGCCGCCGCTTGCGCGGCCCGGGACGGCGGGTCAGCAGGTAGATCATCGGTACGACGAGCACGGCCAGCTCGGCGGCGGCGTTGATGCCCCCGGCGAACAGGAAGACCAGCGCCGACAGGCAGGCGGCCCGGCGCGGGGTCGTCTCCCCCTGCGCGCCCCTGATCAGGAAGAGCAGCACCCAGGGCAGCACGGCGCTGGGGGCGAACTCGACGGAGTTGAACCCCATCAGGGCCTGCGCGTGCGGGGCGAGCGCGTACGCCAGGCCCGCCAGCACCCCGGCGAGCGGGCCGCCGATCCGCAGCGCCCGTGCCACCTGGGCGACGCCGACGAAGGCCGCGCACAGCATCAGCGTCACCCACAGGCGCTGGACCACCCAGGGCGGCATGTCCGCGTTGATCAGCAGGGTGTAGAAGGGCCCCATCGGGAAGATGTAGCCGTACGCCTGGTTCTGCAGGTGTCCCAGGTAGTCCTGGTCCCACATGTTCAGCGCCTGGGCCAGGAAGCCGATCGGGTTGACCGGCATGTCCAGCTTGGTCTCGGCGATGAGCCTGCCCGGCGCCATGTGGAAGGCGACCGCGGCGAGGAGGAGACATCCGGCCAGCAGCCTGAGCCTGCGGCGGAGCCCGGTGTCGGAGGCGCCGAACTCGGCGACGGGTGCCGACAGGCGGGCGATCCACGTGTCAGGGGTCACGGGCGCTTACGGCGGGTCGGTCTCACCCGAGGCGAGACAGAGATCGGATGCATGGAGGTGACGACCGTTTTTGGCTAACTCTGTGGTGATCAGTCCGGTCATCGTAGCGCCGGTTCTCCCCCAGGTGAACTCGGCGGCCCAGAGCCGGCACGCCTGCTGGATCTCCTCGCGCCGGGCCGGGTCCGACAGCTCCCCGAGCGCGCGGTCCACCACGCCGGCCAGCGTCTCACCGTCCCTGACCAGCCAGCCGGTGACGCCGTCGCGCACCGAGTCGCGCAGCCCCGCCACGTCGTAGGCGACCGTGGGGACGCCGAGCGCGGCGGCCTCGATCACGGTCAGCCCCCAGCCCTCGAACGCCGAGGCGGTGACGTTCAGCCGCGCGGCCCCCAGGATCGCGTTCTTGGCGGCCTCGGGCAGGAAGCCGTGCAGGTGGACCCGGTCCTCCACCCCCCGGCCGGAGGCGTGGGCGGCGAGCCGCTCCTGCTCGTGGCCGCGCCCGATGACGTGCACGTGCATGCCGGGCCAGGCGTCGCCGAGGTCACGGGCGAGGTCCACCACCCGCTCGACGCGCTTGTGCCCGACCAGCCTGCCCAGGTAGACCACGGCCGGGTCGCCGGCCACCCCGCCGGGATCGGCCACCGGGCGGGCCACCGGGCTGCCGTTCGGGATCACCTGGATGGGCGCGAGCCAGCCCAGCCGCTCGCGCAGCTCGGCGCGGGAGGACTCCGAGACCGTCACGGTCGGGCGGCGCCGGTAGACCAGCCGGGCCACCGGACCCTCGATGAAGCAGCCGATCCGGGCCAGCCAGGGCGGGAAGAACGCGTAGAACTGGCGGTCGTGCACGTGGTGCACCAGCGAGACGACCACGGTCCGGCGGCTCACCACCAGGGGCGCGAAGAAGGGGATGCCGTTCATGCAGTCGATGACGACGTCGAAGCGCCTGCGCCGCAGCAGCATCCAGAGCGGGACCAGCAGGTAGACCAGGAACGGGTTGCCCATCCGCCGCAGCGCGATGCCGTCGCGCTCCTCGGCCGCGGCCTGCCCGGCCTCCCTGGCGGTGACGAACGTCACCTCGGCACCCTGCCCGGCCAGGTGGCGGCTGACCTGCCAGGCGTACTCCTCGGCGCCCCCGGCCACGGACTGCAGCGGCTCGCGGAAGTTCAGGACGGCGACGCGCACCCCGCGCATGGAGAGCCGGCGCGGCCCGGTCGCGGCGACCAGACCCGCGGGCGCGACGGACGCGACCGGCACTGGGGGCACTGCGGGCGCGACGGGGGTGCGCGGGATCGCTCTGGCGCCCTGTCCGGCCACGAGCACTCCTATCTCCGCACGGCGTGTCTCCGCACGGCATGTCTCCGCACGGCGTGCGGGAACGGCGGCACCGGGGCGCCCGCGGGCATGCCGAGACCGGCCCCTGTCCCGTCGGGACGATTCCTCGCGCCGGGGCCCCGAAGGCTCAGGTGAGCGCCGGGGCCGGTCGGCGGCCCCGGGCCGTCACCTGGTGCCGTAGTTGTACAGCGGCCTGTTGGGCGGCTCGGGGGTCGGTGCCGCGACGTTCACGACCGCCACCGAGGTTCCGATCGCCAGCACTGCCCCTACCGCCAGAGCGGCAATCACTCGCAACACCCGAGTTCTCCCTCCAACGCGTGGATCGTGCAGTCTGCCCGAGAGTAGAACGTGATACAGCTCGCCAGCCAGCAACTTGGTCAAAATGTGATAAATAAAGTTACCGCTGGGTAAATCCTACAATATTTGCATCTCACGAGCTCAGAGGCGGTAGAGCAGGAGCTCCGGACCGGCGTGGAGCAGCCGCGCGCCCGACAGCCTGGAACGGAACATGTTCTCGTTCGCCCGCAGGATCAGCACGTGGCTGACCCCCCGTGCGGCCAGCGGCCCGGTCAGGGCACCGGACCCGGCGAGGAGCGGGCCGATCTCGCGCGCCAGCGGGTCCTCGGCCCCCAGGGCGAGCGTGCGGCCGTCCCCCAGGCCGACCGTCAGGCCGTCGTTCCAGACCACCCGGCGATGGAAGGACTTGACCGCCGGGTCCAGCACCACCCGCCCGCCGTTCCAGCCGAACGCCCGGTACGCGCTCCACGGCAGCGTCAGCAGCGCCCCCGGGGCCGGGTCGGCGTCCACGATCTGCCGCACCCGCGACCAGTCGGGCGGGTACTCGACCGCGACCAGCCTGCCGAACGCCCCCAGCGCGAAGGTGGGCAGCACCAGCAGCGGCACCAGGATCATGCCCGGCCGGATCGTCGCGGGCAGCCGGGCCGCGACCGCGGCCAGGCCGACCGCCTGGAGCAGCGCGAAGGGCGCGAGGTAGAGCTGCCCGTCGCGCAGCGGCCCGAAGCCGGGCCAGAACCCGACCAGCGCCTGTACCGCCCCCGGCAGGAAGGCTCCGGCGCACCCCACCGCCAGCCCCGCCGCGGACGCCACCGCCAGCCCCTCCTCCCACCCCCACGCCCCGTCCCGTCCCCGTTCCCCGTCCCGTGCCCGTTCCTGATCCCGTCGCCGCTCCTCGTCCCGTCCCCGTCGCTGATCCCGTGGCCGCTGCCGTCGCCGCTGTCGTCGCTCGCGGACGAGCAGCGCGTGGCCCGCCACCGCCGTCACGGTCACCGCGAGCCGGACCAGGGCCGACCACCAGGTCTCCTGCCCCGGTACGACGGCGCCGGAGTTCCACACCCCGCCCAGGGTGAGCAGGCTGCCGAGGGTCCCCAGCGGCCCGTCCGCCCGGGGGGCGAAGGCCCGTACCCCGGCCGGGTCGGTGACGGCGGCGCTGCCCAGTGCCGGGACCAGCCACGGCAGGCTCAGCACGGCGGCGATCAGCAGGACGCGCGGGGCCCGGCGGCCGGCCACCGGGACGACGGTCATCACCGAGACCAGCATCGCCTGGAAGCCCCCGACCGCGGCGGGCAGCAGCGCCAGGACCATCGGACCGGCCCGCCTGCCGGTGGCCGCGCGCACCGCCCACGGCAGCCCCGCGTACCCGAGCAGCAGCGCCCACTGGCCCAGCAGCAGCCGCTGGGCCAGGTAGACGTTCCAGGCGTAGAACACCGCGGCGACCAGCCGTGCGACCGTGCGCTCCCCGCGTTCCCCGGGGACCAGGGCCGCCGCGCCCGTCGCGGCGAGCACGAAGAGGCCCAGCAGGATCGCCTTCTGCACCACCTGGTCCGGCAGGAACGACGGCACCGCCGACAGCAGGGCCACCGCCGTGTCGCTCGGCACGGCACGCGGGAAGCCGCCGCCCTGCGGGAGGATCGGCGGATCCGGTACGAACACCATGTCGTAGCGGAGCACGAAGCCGGGACCGAGCGCGGGTCCCAGGGCGAGCACCCCGAGCAGCAGCCCCGCCAGGGCGGGCAGCGCGTGGACGGCCCGTCCGCGCCACAGCTCCCGGGCCGGTCGCCGATCCCCGGGACGGGACCGTCGCGCCCGGATCCGGGACGGCGCCGATCGCCGGTCCGGCGGGCGGGCGGGGCGCCTGTCACCGGCCCCGGGAACGCCCACTACGGAGCGGCGGGGCGGAAGAGCACCATGTTCACGTACTCCCGGCCGGGGACGAGCAGGCGGGAGATGAAGCTCCGCCGCACCTCGCCGACCGCCTCCTCCTGGTGGGCCGGCAGGTCGAAGCCGTCCAGCGGGCGCCAGGAGCCGCCGGTCAGGACGGAGCCGGTGTAGCCCCACCCGGCGAGCCGGTCGACGACCAGGCCGATGTCCTGGTGGCGGGTCTCCAGCTCGATCAGCAGGACGGGCCGGTCACGGCGGACGGTCCGCTCGGCGCCGAGCAGCGCGGCCAGCTCGTGACCCTCCACGTCGATCTTCATGAACCGGACGTCCCTCAGGTCCAGCTCGTCGATGGTGACGGCCGGGACGTCCACCGGCACGCCCTGTCCGTGCACCACCGAGGCCGTGGCCTCGGCGCCCCGGCCGCCCCCGGGGATCCAGAGCCGTGCCGTGCCGGAGCGGTCCGAGGCCGCCGCCGCGACCACCCGCACGTCGGGGAAGGTGGTCGTGAGCAGGGCGGCCAGCCGGGGGTTGGCCTCGATCGAGACCACCTCCGAGGCGAGCCGCCGCAGCGCGGCCGTCCACGGCCCGTACCAGACGCCCACGTCCACGGCGGTGCCGCCGCGCGGCACGAACTCCCCGGCGCGGGCCAGCTCGGCGTCCAGCCGGGGGTAGACCCTGCGGATCGCCGCGCCGAACCAGCGCGGCGGGACCGCGCCGGCCACGGCACTCCGGACGGCCACCCCTGGCCGGAACCGCATCGACATGCGCGAAGCCTATTACCTGCCCGGCTCGGGGTCCCTGGGCAGGCCGAGCATGCGCTCGCCGATGATGTTGAGCTGCACCTCCGTGGTGCCGCCGTAGATCGTCATGGCCCGGGTGGCCAGCACGGCCCGGTTCCAGTAGCCGGCGTCGCCGAGCTTCATGTCGGCGGCGATGACGGCCGAGGGGCCGAGCAGCGAGACCGCGCACTCCGAGACGTGCTGGGCGTGCGAGGTGGACAGCAGCTTGCGCACCGAGGCGTCGGCCCCGGGCTCGACGCCGGTGAGCTGCTTGAGCGTCACCCGCAGGCCGAGCGCCGCGATCGAGTGGCCCTCGCAGACGACGTGGGCCAGCTCCTGGCGCTCGGCGGCGGTCAGCTCCCGGCCGAGCCGACCGACCAGGCCGATCAGGTCGGGGACGGACGCGCCGGTGCCGCCGGAGCCCGCCGAGAGCGAGACCCGCTCGTTGGACAGGGTGTTCCTGGCGACCTTCCAGCCCTGTCCCACCTCGCCCACGACCAGGTCGTCCGGGACGAACACGTCGTCGAGGAAGACCTCGTTGAACAGGTTCTCGCCGGTCATCTCGGTCAGCGGCCTGACCGTGACGCCGGGGCCCTTCATGTCGACCAGGAAGTAGGTGATGCCCTCGTGCTTGGAGCCCTCGGAGGAGTTGCGGGCGATGCAGATGCCCCACTCGGCGAAGTGCGCCACCGAGGTCCAGATCTTCTGGCCGTTGAGCCGCCAGCCGCCCTCGACCTTCTCGGCCTTCATCTGCACGTTCGCGAGGTCGGAACCGGCGCCGGGCTCGGAGAACAGCTGGCACCAGATCATCTCGCCGCTCAGCGTGGGCGGCAGGAAGCGCTGCTGCTGCTCGGGGGTGCCGTACGTGGCGATCGACGGCACCACCCAGGCACCGATGATCATCTGGGGCAGCTTGACCCTGGCCGCCTTGAGCTCCTGGATGATGAGGACCTGCTCCAGCGGCTTGGCGTCACGCCCCCACGGCCGGGACAGGTGCGGCATGACGTACCCGGCCGAGGCCAGCGCCCGCTTCTGCTCCTTGCCCTCCAGCGCGGCGAACCCGGCGACCTCGGCGCGGATGCCCTCGCGCAGCTCGGCGGCCTCCTCGGGCAGCTCGACCTCCAGCTCCCGGCTGACGCCGTTCAGCGCCAGCTCGGCGACGGTCTCGGCCCACTCGCCCGAGGAGCCGAGCAGCGCGCGCAGGGTCAGCGCCCGGCGGTAGTACAGGTGGGCGTCGTGCTCGTAGGTGTAGCCGATGCCACCGAAGATCTGGACGGCGTCCTTGGCGCAGTGCACGGCCGCGTCGGGCGCCACCACACCGGCGATCGCGGCGGCGTAGGCCAGCTCGTCGGCCGTGACCCGGTCGCCGGAGCCCGCTCCGTCGAAGGCTCGGGCGGCGTCCCACACGGTGGCGCGGGCCTGCTCCAGGGCGACGAGCATCCGGGCGGCCTTGTGCTTGACGCCCTGGAACTGCCCGATCGGGCGGCCGAACTGCACGCGGACCTTGGCGTACTCGGCGGCGGCGGTCACGCACCAGGAGGCCACGCCCGCGGCCTCGGCGCCGAGCACGGTCGCGGCCAGGTTGAGGACCCCGGGGCCCTGCAGCCCGTCCAGGATCCGGCCCGCCGGTACGGCGACGGCGTCCAGCTCGATCCTCGCCACGCCACGGGTGACGTCCAGGGCCCCGACCGGGGTCACGGTCGCCGCGGAGGCGTCCACCGCGACCCACTCCTCGCCGCGGTCGGTGCTCACCGGGAGCACCAGGACGTCGGCCAGGACGCCGCCCAGGACGTGCTCGGCGGTCCCGCCGATCGTCAGGGCGCCGTCCTCGCCACGGGTGCCGGTGATCGAGGCCGACAGCGCGACCGCTCCGGTCAGCGTGCCGTCGGCGAGGCCCGGCAGGAGTTCGGCGTGGGCCTTGCCGTCGGAGGCGAGGATCGCGGCGCTGGCGAGCACCGTGGGGACGTAGGGGCCGGGGGCGACCCGCTCACCGAGGGCCTCCACCGCGATGGCGGTCTCCAGCAGGCCGTAGCCGCTGCCGCCGTGCTCCTCGGGGATGTGCAGGCCGAGCAGGCCCTGGTCGGCCAGCCCGGACCAGAAGCCGGGGCGATCCTCCCCCTCCGCCGCCATGGCGGCGCGCACCACCCCGGACGGGATGTTGCGCTCCGCCCATCCGGTCACCGACTCCCGGAGCGCCTCGTGCTCCTCGCTCAACCCGATCGCCATGACAGCCTCCAGACGCGATTCAATGACAGAACCATATTCTAGAAGGTACTTCCATCACAACGCGCCCCCGCGGATGCCCCGGACGCGGGACCGGGGCCCGCCGACCACCGGATCAGGATCACGGTCACGGATCACGGGGCACACGGGCCGCGGAAGAGGTCGCACGGGCAGGCCGTCCCGAGGGGGACGGCCACCGGGAAGGGTCACTCCGGGAAAGGCCCCTCGCGGGGACCCGTCAGAGGGCGCGGACGCCGGTCATCAGGGGGGCGATGTCCGCCCAGAGCCGCTTGCGCGTGTCGGGCACGGTCACGAACAGCATCGACGGCTTCCGGCGGCCCACGTCGACCACCGCGAGCGCGGCGTGGGAGACGCGCTTCTTCCCCTTGACCCGGTAGGTCACCTGGTAGCCGAGCACCCACCCCTTGCCGCTCGTCAGGCGCTGCGAGCCGGTCCAGACGACCCGGCTGCCCGCGGGGTGGTGGTTGCGGATCGTCCAGCGCACCGCGCTCAGCGCGGCCTTGCGGTAGTCGGCGTCGCTCTTGAGGGCCTTGGCGGGCGTGGCGCCCGGGAGCGGGCCGGAGCCGATCACCGTACGCGGCAGCCGGGCCGCGCCCACCTGCTGGCCGACGGAGAAGGACGGCACGGACTTGGCCGCCCAGGGGGCGCCCAGGCTGGAGTAGGTCAGCGCCGACCTGGTGTCGGTCACCGCCCCGAGCACCGCGCTGGGTCGTCCCGGCAGCACGCTCAGGGAGGTCGTGCCGGGCAGGGCGGGCAGCGTGATCGGGGACGCCGCCGGCGAGGCGCTGACGCCGGGCGCCGCGGCCCGGTCGGCGCCCGCCGGGTCGGAGGGCTCGTCGCCCGAGAAGAGAACGAAGATCAGGACCACCACGAGGCCCGTGATGAGGGCGGCCCCCAGGCTGTAGGCCACCCGGATCGGGATGTCGCCGATCCGCATCAGCAGGCCGCCGGACCGCTTGGCCCCGCCGGGCCGTCGCGCTCCCGCACCGGCGGGCGCACCGGCGCCGTCCGCCGCGCCCGGGTCGCCGAACACGCCGGGGCGCTCCGCCGCGCCGGGCCATCCGGTGGCCGTGCCCGTCGCGCCACCCGAGGTCGCACCCGGGGCCGCACCCGCGCCCCGCCGGGTCCCGGCGTCCGGGGGAAGGGGCGCCCCCTGGCGGTCGGGGCGCCATGGACCGGCGGAACCGCCCACCTGCCTGACCGGGATCGTGCCCAGACCGCCGGACTCGCGTGCCCGCCCGGTGTCACGAGTGTCGCCGGCGTCTTCGGGGTCGCTCTCCCCGGGCCCGTCGGGACGGTCGCCGGAGGGCGTCCCCGGACGGCCGGAGCCGGGGCGGTCCGCGCCGGGACGGCCGGAGGCCGGTGGGGAGGAGTACGGGGGGAACGCTCCAGGAATCTTGGGCCTGGAGACCAGTGCGGTCTCCTCGCCGTCCCCGATGGGGAACCTCCGGGGGACCCGGGGACTGATGATCGAACCGTCCTCGGCGGGGATGGCGGGTATGGGCGCCGTGGGCGCGTCATAGGAGGGAACGTACCGCTCGTTAGAGCGCCCGGAGGAGTTGCCGCCGACGTCCGCCATACGCGTCAGGTTATGTCACCCGCGAAAGATTCAGCGCATCGGCGTTTATTACGCTTCGGCCACGGGCTGTGCATCAGCCCAGGTGACCGCGTTTCCCCTTCCATGAACAGAATGTCGCTCTGTAGGGTCACGGCCATGAGGGGCTTCTACGAGATCGCGAATGCCGACCCCGGGCGCACCGCCGTCGTCGCGGACGTCACCGTGACCTACGGCGAGCTGCACGAGAGGGTCGACCGGGTGTCGCACGGCCTGCTGGCACGCGGCACCCGGCCCGGTGACACCGTCGTGACGGTCCTGCCCAACGGCATCGACGCGATCACGATGATACTGGCCACGTACCAGATCGGCGTGTACCACGTCCCGGTCAACTGGCACTACACCGCCGAGGAGATCGGCTACATCGTCGCCGACTGCGCGGCGCGGACGGTGGTGAGCTCCGAACGGTACGGGCACGCGGTGCCGGGCGGGTTCGTCGAGACCTCCGACCTGGCCGAGGGACGTCCGGCCTCCCCGCCCGAGGGACGCAGGGCCGGGTCGATGATGCTCTACACCTCCGGCACCACCGGCAGGCCCAAGGGCGTGCGGCGGCGGCTGCTGGAGCTGAGCCCGGAGGATCTCCACCCGATCCTGATGCGCAAGAGCTGGCGCCACTTCGGGCTCCCCTCCGACGGGGTCCACCTGCTGCTGTCGCAGCTGTACCACTCCGCCCCGTACGGGCAGGCGATGATGGCCCTGCAGTTCGGCCACACCGTCGTGGTGACCGAGCGGTTCGACGCCGAGGAGACCCTGGCGCTCGTCGAGCGGCACCGGGTGACCAACGCGTTCATGGTGCCGACCATGTTCCACCGGCTGCTGGCGCTGCCCGCGCCGGTCAGGACGAAGTACGACCTGTCGTCCCTGACGCACCTGTACCACGGCGCCGCGCCCTGCCCGCCCGCGACCAAGCGGGCGATGATCGACTGGCTCGGCCCGGTGCTGTGGGAGTACTACGGCTCGACCGAGGCCGCCGTGGCCACCATGGTCTCCTCGGCCGAGTGGCTGGAGCGGCCCGGCACGGTCGGCCGGGCGGTCGAGGGCCTGGAGTTCACCATCGTCGGCGAGGACGGCGCCGAGCTCCCCGCGGGCGAGCCCGGCCTGGTCTACATCGGCGGCATCAACCGCTTCGAGTACCACCGCGACCCGTCCAAGACCGCCTCGGCGATGCGCGGCCGCCTCTACACGCCCGGCGACATCGGCTACCTGGACGAGGACGGCTACCTGTTCCTCTGCGACCGGCGCACCGACCTGATCATCTCCGGCGGGGTCAACATCTACCCGGCCGAGGTCGAGGCGGTGCTGCAGGAGCACCCCTCGGTGGCGGACGTGGCCGTGATCGGCGTACCGGACCCGGAGTGGGGGCACCGCGTCGTCGCGCTGGTCCAGCCCGCGCCCGGGGTCACGCCCGGCCCGGAGCTCACCGGCGAGCTGCTGGCCCACTGCGCGCCCCGGCTGGCCCGCCTCAAGCACCCCCGGGTGATCGAGTACCGCGACCGGCTGCCCCGCACCCCCACGGGCAAGCTCAGCCGCAGCACCCTCCGGGAGAAGTATCTTCCAGCCTGAGCTGGGGATATACCCCTGTATGGGGGCATCACAGACAAGCGTCGCACTACTGGCGGCAACCGCGGTCGCGCTCGCGGGCTGCGGCACGGAACGGGGGTCGCGGCCCGTCGGAATGGCCGCCTCCCCGGGGTCGCCGGCACCGGCGTCCCCCGGGGCCTCGGCCGAGGACTCCCCGGCGAGTCCCCGGGCGCCCTCACCCGGAACCCCGGGGAGCGACCCGGGGAACCTGGAGAACGCCTACGAGCGGACCATCACCCGGGTGATGCCGTCGGTCGTGCAGATCACCACCGGCGACGACCTCGGTTCGGGGGTCGTCTACGACACGCTGGGGCACATCATCACCAACGCCCACGTGGTCGGGTCCGCCCGCCGTTTCGAGGTCACGCTCGCCACGGGCGGCATGCCGCGGACGGCCAGGCTGGTCGACTCCTTCGAGCTGGGCGACCTGGCCGTGATCAAGGTGGACGACCCCACCGGGCTCAGGCCCGTCGTCTTCGGGGACTCCTCGCGGCTGCGCGTCGGCCAGGTCGTGATGGCCATGGGGAACCCGCTGGGCCTGTCCGGCAGCGTCACCGAGGGGATCATCTCCGCGCTGGGCCGCACGGTCAGCGAGCCCGAGAGCAACGGGAAGGCGGGAGCCACGATCAGCGGGGCCATCCAGACCTCCGCCCCGATCAACCCGGGCAACAGCGGCGGCGCGCTGGTCAACCTGTCGGGCGAGGTCATCGGCGTGCCGACGCTGACCGCCGTCAACCCCGAGCTGGACAACGCCCAGGCCCCGGGCATCGGCTTCGCGATCCCGTCCAACACGGTCAAGGACATCGCCGCCCAGATCGTCAAGGACGGCCGGGTCACCAACACCCGCCGGGCCACGCTCGGCGTCGTGGTACGGACCGTGATCGACATGAACGGGCAGCCCGCCGGGGTCGGCGTCGTACGGGTGCTGAAGAACAGCGGTGCCGAACGGGCCGGGCTCAAGGCCGGTGACCTGATCGTCTCGATCGACGGCAGGCCCACCCCGGCCACCCAGGACCTGTCGACCATCCTGGCCACCCTGCGGCCCGGCGAGGACGCCAAGGTCGAGATCCTGCGTCCCGACGGGAACAGGAGCACCGTCGCCGTCCCCCTGGAGGAGCTCTCCGGAGGCTGACGGACCCGCCCCGCGCGGGGGCGGGCGGTGACGCCGCGTAACGGCTCACCCGCCCCGCGCGGGGGCGGGCGGTGGACCGGCGCGGACCAATCAGTAGGGCAGGAGCCGCTCGGTGAACGTCTTGGACACGAAGGGCGCCTTGAACTTGGGGAAGGCCACCGTCTGGGCGTCACCGTCGGAGGTGTAGCGCTCGTCGGGGTTCGCCTTCAGCCAGTCGAGCCAGGCGGTGGAGCAGAACTTGGCGCAGTCGCCCTTCTTGTCCATCGAGCGGATGCGCGGGATGCCGAGCGGGTCGAACTTCTTGTTGAACGGCGACAGCGCGGGCGTGTACCCGGCGAGGAAGACGCCTCCGTAGTCGTAGGAGACGTCACCGGCCTTCCCCTTCTGGCCCCACTCCTTGCCGTCGGGCTGGTTGCCGTACGGCAGCGCCAGCGTGGACGGGGGCGTCTTGATCAGGTCGGTGATGAGCCGGTGGCCCGCCGCCACCTCCTCGTACACCCGCTTCTTCGCCTTGCCGCCCAGGTTGAGGTGGTCGCGGGTGTGGTTGCCCACGTCGAAGCCCTGCTGGGTGAGCCAGAGGAGCATCTGCGCCCCCTCCTCGGGGGTCGCCTTGCCGAACATGTCGCGGGTGACGTAGAAGGTCCCGACCGCGCGGAACCCCGGGTGGGTCTTGGCCACGTCCTGAAGGATCGCCACGGCGGTGTTCGCCTTGGGGACGCCCATCCCGTCCAGCTCGAACTGTGTGGGTGAGGAGTCGTCGAAGGTGAGCACGACGGGGTGCTTGCCCGCCGGGATGTCGATGCGCCCGGAGACGAACTCGGCCGCCGTGACCGGCACGTAGTCCTCCCTGGCCAGCCGCTCCAGCTCGGCCCGGAACTGCGCGGGGGTACGGTCGTCCTGCGTGGTGGGCTTGTCGACCACCCGGTGGTACATGAGCACGGGCACCTGGCCCAGCTCGTTCGCCCTGGCCTTGGCGGCGGCCTGCGCCTTCGCCTTCAGGGCGTTCGCCCGCGAGGCCGCGGCGGCCGACGCGTTGGACGTGGACTCCACCTGCGCCTTCTGCACGCCCCCCTCGTCCTGCCCCGATGAGCATCCGGCCAGCACCGTCCCGGCCGCGACGACCACCACACCGGCCCTGCCCATTCCACGACGGCCCATCGAATCCTCCAAGCGCGCTGACGATACGCCTTTCATCCCCTCTGACCTGCGGTTCGATCTCCAGGAGGGGCAAAGGTTCGCGCTGCGGCTCCCCTCGGCGGAACGGGTCACCGGCGGTTTCCCCCGCGTCCGGCGGGCCTCACCGTGAAACGGCCTACCGGCCCCGGGCCGGGTCGTCCCGCGTGCGGACCGGCCCGGGGCCGGTCGTCACTCGTGCGGCTGGAAGGGGCCGGGGCCGGGGGCCTGGCCGCCGACGGTGGCGACGATCTCGGCCGCCAGGTCGTGGACCTTGAGGTTGCGGTTCTGGGAGGCGCGGCTGAGCAGGGCGAAGGCGTCTTCGGCCGGGCAGCGTTGCTGGGCCATCACGATGCCGACCGCCTGGTCGATGACGCTGCGTGAGGCCAGGGTGGCGCGCAGGTCGGCGTTCAGCTTGGACTGGTCGGCCAGGCGCAGGCTCAGCGCGACGGCGCCGGCGGCGGTGCCGGCGTACAGACCCATCCGCGCCTGGACGTCCTTGAAGGCGCCGGGGTGGGTGTTGTAGAGGTTGTAGCCGCCCACCTGGCCGCCGGGGGCCATCAGCGGGAGCGCGAGGCAGCTGCGCACGCCGTGGGCGAAGGCCTCGGTGCAGAACGAGCGCCAGCGCGGCTCGGCGGAGGTGTCGGCGATGTGGTTGACCTGCCCGCTGGCCAGGGTGTCCAGGCACGGGCCCTCGCCGGTGCGGTACTGGATCTGATCGACGGCCAGCGTCAGGGCGTCGCTGGTGGAGAGCGTCACGGCGCGCTCGTCGCGCACGACGGTGAGGCCGCACATGCTGCCCTCGGGCAGCGCGGCCACGGTGGCCACGGTCAGCTCGTGCAGGAACTCCTCGAAGGTCTCGGTCACCACCAGCAGCGACAGCAGGCCGTCCGACCAGGTGGCGTCGGGAGGGGGGATGTACGGCGAAGACACGGCTCTCCCGCGATTTCTGGGGCTACGTCCCAACGGTCACCGGAGACGAGACGTCTGACCGACGCGTACGAAGTGCCCGCGGTGACCCCCACAGCCTTGCACGCCGGAAGTAGTACTTGAGCCCGCAGGAAGAGTATAATGAGGCCCGGTCCAGAGACGTGGCCTCTATTTGCCACGCCCGCGAAGGTCAACGCCTGGTGTCTCTCGACCCGATCACCCCCTTTTCACCGCCGCACCCGACGGCCGATGATCGTGACGCGCCGCCGGAGGTACGCACCTGGCGGCTGAGGTCGCCGCGGATTCTTCGCCTTCCGGACGAGCCGGACGCCCTCACCGCCCCCCGCGTGCGCGCCGGCCGGTCCACGGCAACCATCCGGCAAAGCGGATAATCCTCTCATAAGGCAACAAGAACGAAGGGTCGGCGAAGGTGGGTGAGCACATGTCGGCGGTAGCGCGGTCGTGACGACCTCCCCGGGTCCCGAGCGAATGCTGGTGGGGTTGCTGCGGGCCGGTCACATGGCGGCTCTGGAGCAGTTGCCGGACCTGGTCGCCGAGCACGCCGCGTCCGCGGGCCTGGAGGAGGTGCTGATCTACCTGGCGGACCTGCAGCACGTCGTGCTGCGTCTGCTGACCGGTGAGGGGCTGCGCGGCGGGGAAGGTGCCGGCAAGGAGATCGCCGAGCTGGGCGTCGACGCCACCTTGGCCGGGCGGGCCTTCCAGGAGATCCGGGTCCTGGCCGGAACCGAGACGGGCGGCGAGACCGCCGAGGACGCCGGCGAGGGTGTCGAGGCCGGCGAGGGTACGCGGCAGTGGTGGGTGCCGCTGCTGAACGGTACCGAACGCCTGGGGGTGCTGCGGGTCGGCGGCAGGGCCGCCCTCGACGCCCAGGGCCGGGACAACATGCGCGACCTGGCGTCGCTGGTGGCGTTGCTGGTGATCGACAAGCGCCCCTACAGCGACTCCTACGCCCGCCTGGTGCGCACCCGGCCGATGCACGTGGCCGCGGAGATGCAGTGGACGCTGATGCCACCGCTGACGTTCGCCGACCACCGGGTGAGCATCGCCGCGGCGCTGGAGCCGGCCTACCAGGTCGGCGGGGACGCCTTCGACTACGCCCTGGCCGGCGACGTCGTCCATCTGGGGATCTTCGACGCGATGGGGCACGACGTCTCGGCCGGGCTGAGCGCCAACCTCGCGGTGGCCGCCTGCCGCAACAACCGCCGCCAAGGCGCCGACCTCGCGGCGAACAGCCAGGCCATCGAGCAGGTCCTGATCACCGAGTTCGGCCAGGCCACCCGTTTCGTCACCGCGATCCTGGCCGACCTCGACACCCGCACCGGGGTGATCTCCTGGGTCAACCGCGGCCACCACCCGCCGGTGGTGATCCGCGGCGGCCGCTGGGTCAGCACGCTGCAGTGCCGGCCGGCTCACCCGCTGGGCCTGGACCTGGGCCTGACGGTCACGACGTGCCACACGCAGCTGGAGCCGGGGGATCGGGTGGTGTTCTACAGCGACGGCATCACCGAGGCCCGCAACGCCGCCGGCCAGGAGTTCGGCCTGAGCCGTTTCATCGACTTCATCATCCGCCACACCGCCGACGGCCTGCCCGCGCCCGAGACCCTGCGCCGCCTGGTGCGCAACGTGCTGGACTACCACGACCATCATCTCCAGGACGACGCCACGGTGGTGATCCTGGAATGGCACGGCGACACCCGCAGACGGGTGCATCCGGCAGGCGCGGCGCCCGAATCGGTGACACCGGCCCTCGGCTGACGGATGATCGTCCCCGGGACACACCGCCTCGAACGCCGAGGCGGGAACACCGTGAACGGCAGAACGCGACGATCTACCCGGGCGGGTCGACGCCGGCCGGGTCGCCGGCCCGGCCACCGACGGTGGCGACGATCTCTGCGGCCAGGACGCGGATCTTGAGGTTGCGGTTCTGCGAGGCGCGGCTGAGCAGCGCGAAGGCCTCACCGGGCGGGCACCCCTGCTCCATCACGATGCCGGTCGCCTGGTCGATGACGCTGCGGGAGGCCAGCGTGGCGCGCAGGTCCTCGTTCGATCGCGCCTGGCCGGCGATGCGCAGCGCCAGGGAGACCGCGCCGGCGGCATTGGCGGCCAGGACGTGCATCCGGGCCCGTGCGGCCTCGTCGAAGGCGCCGGGACGAGGGTTGTAGAGGTTGTAGACGCCCCTGACCCCGGTCGGCTCCGGCAGCGCCAGCGGCATCGGGATCGACAGGCAGCTGCGCACCCCGTGCGCGAAGGCCTCGGCGCAGAAGGCCGGCCAGCGCGACTCGACGGAGGTGTCGGCGATGTGGTGGACCTCACCGTCGGCCAGGGTGTCCAGGCACGGCCCCTGACCGGTGCGGTACTGGATCTCGTCGACGGCCAGGGTGAGGTCGTCGCTGCCGGCGATGGTCGCCGCATGCGAGGCGCGGGCGACGGTGATACCGCACATGCCGCCCTGGGGCAGGGCCTCGACGGTCAGCACGGCCAGCTCGCGCAGGAACGTCTCGAAGGTCTGCGTCGACAACAGCAGCGACAACAGCGGGTCCGGCCAGGAGGGATCGGAGGTGATGACGAAAGGCGACGACACGGCGTGCCCTGCGGATTTCCGGGGCTACGGCCCAACGGCCACCGGCGACGAGACGTCCAGATGACGGGTGCAAGGTGCCCTCGGTGACCTTCCCATTTTCACACACCCCGGGCGGTGCCCGACCACGGGAGCGGACGAGAACGCCCCTCCGTCCGGCTGGTACACGCGGCGCGCAGGCCCCTCACCTGCCCGCCGGGCACCTCGCGGCGCAGGTCGCGCACGCCGATGCGCGGCCTCCGGCACGGGCCGGACGGAAGGGAGGGAACGGGACAGGCTGACTCGGTCGTCTCGGGTGACTGATGTGACCAAAAGGGAAGAATCCACTTTGTAAGGACATCTCACCGGGCGAACACGGCCCAGGTGAAGGACCCTTCCCGATATTTCGTCACTGTTGCGGGAAGCCTATATTCCTGACCATTATTCAACAATCGCGTCACATCACCGTTGACGACCTCGCGTTTGGCGCTTACGTTCCGGGAATCCGAGCGGCATTCGTGAGGGGGACAGATGACGGAGCGCCTGAAGAAGCCCGGTCTTCTCGGTGAGCTCGCGGCCGAGTTCGCGGGCACCCTGATCCTCATCCTCTTCGGGGCGGGCGTGGTGGCCCAGGTCGTCGCGGCCGAGATCGGCGACCACGACAGCATCGCCTGGGCCTGGGGAATCGGCGTGACGCTCGGCGTCTACGTCGCGGCCCGCACCAGCGGAGCGCACCTCAACCCCGCCGTCACCCTCGCGCTGGCCGTCTTCAAGGGCTTCTCCTGGCGCAAGGTGCTGCCGTACGCGCTGGCGCAGACCCTGGGCGCGTTCGTGGCGGCGCTCATCGTCCGCCTCAACTACACCGAGGTGCTGCACAAGGCCGACCCCGGCCTGACCATCAAGACCCAGGGGGTCTTCTCCACCCTGCCGGGCAACGGGACCCTCCCCATCGGCACCTGGGGCGCCTTCCGCGACCAGATCATCGGCACCGCGATCCTGCTCCTGCTCGTCCTGGCCGTCTCCGACGCGCGCAACACCGCGCCGGTGGCCAACCTGGCGCCGTTCATCATCGGCCTGATCGTCGTGGCCATCGGCATGGCCTGGGGCACCAACGCCGGCTACGCCATCAACCCCGCCCGGGACTTCGGCCCTCGGCTCGCGTCGTTCCTCACCGGGTACGAGACCGCCTGGCAGGATCAGTACGGTCAGCTCTACTTCTGGGTGCCGATCGTGGCGCCCCTCATCGGAGGCCTGCTCGGGGCGTTCCTGTACCAGGCCCTGGTGGCCAGGTTCCTCCCTCCCGAGGAGGCCGAACTCGAGGTGGGGCGGATGCCGTCCGACGAGGCGCGCGACGTCGCCTGACGGGCGTGGAACACCGGCCGCGGCCGGGAACAGCCACGGGAGAGCAGCCGATCCCCCGGAGAGTCTCACAGAGGAGGCACCGTCAATGCCTGATTTCGTCGGAGCAGTCGACCAGGGAACGACGAGCACCCGCTTCATGATCTTCGATCACGGCGGTAACGAGATAGGACGTCACCAGCTCGAGCACGAGCAGATCCTGCCCCGCGCCGGGTGGGTCGAGCACAACCCCGTCGAGATCTGGGAGCGGACCAGGGCGGTGATCGAGACCGCGCTCGCCCGGGCCGGCCTGACCGCCTCCGACCTGGCCGCGCTCGGCATCACCAACCAGCGCGAGACCACCGTGGTCTGGAACCGCAGGACCGGGCGGCCGTACCACAACGCGATCGTCTGGCAGGACACCCGCACCGACCGGATCGCCTCCGCCCTGGACCGCGACGGCAGGGGCGACGTCATCCGCCGCAGGGCGGGCCTCCCCCCGGCGACGTACTTCTCCGGCGGCAAGATCCAGTGGATCCTGGAGAACGTCGACGGGGTGCGCCAGGCCGCCGAGGCCGGGGACGCGATCTTCGGCAACACCGACACCTGGCTGCTGTGGCACCTCACCGGCGGCATCGACGGCGGCGTGCACGTCACCGACCCGACCAACGCCAGCCGCACGATGCTGATGGACCTGGAGACGCTCGACTGGGACGACGAGCTGCTGTCGTTCTTCGGCATCCCCCGCTCGATGCTGCCGTCCATCAAGCCCTCCTCCCACCCCGGCCTGTACGGCACCACCAGGCCGGGCGGCCCGCTGGGCGGCGAGGTCCCGCTGTCGGGCGACCTCGGCGACCAGCAGGCCGCCACCGTCGGGCAGGTCTGCTTCGAGGTCGGCGAGGCCAAGAACACCTACGGCACCGGCAACTTCCTGCTGCTCAACACCGGTACCGAGCTCGTACGCTCCCAGAACGGCCTGCTCACCACGGTCTGCTACCGCTTCGGCGAGGACGCCCCGGTGTACGCGCTGGAGGGCTCCATCGCGGTGACCGGTTCGGCCGTGCAGTGGCTGCGCGACCAGCTCGGCATCATCTCCGGGGCGGCGCAGAGCGAGGCGCTGGCCCGGCAGGTCGAGGACAACGGCGGCGTCTACTTCGTCCCGGCCTTCTCCGGGCTTTTCGCGCCGTACTGGCGCTCCGACGCCCGGGGCGCCGTGGTGGGCCTGTCCCGCTTCAACAACAACGCCCACCTGGCGCGGGCCACCCTGGAGGCGATCTGCTACCAGAGCCGCGACGTGGTCGAGGCGATGCGGGAGGACTCCGGCGTCACCCTCGACGTCCTGCGGGTGGACGGCGGCGTCACCGCCAACGACCTGTGCATGCAGATCCAGGCCGACGTGCTCGGCGTGCCGGTCTCCCGGCCCGTGGTGGCCGAGACGACCGCCCTGGGGGCCGCCTACGCGGCCGGGCTGGCGGTCGGGTTCTGGAAGTCGACCGACGAGCTCAAGCAGAACTGGAACGAGGGCCGGCGATGGGAGCCGACCTGGTCCGAGGAGCAGCGGGCGGAGGGGTACGCGGGCTGGAAGAAGGCCGTCCAGCGCACCCTCGACTGGGTCGACGTCTCCTGAGCGACGCGGACCGCCGGGCGGCCGGGTCTCCCGGGAGACCCGGCCGGCGCCTGCGTCAGGCTCCGGCTCAGACTCAGACTCAGGCTCAGACTCCGGCTCCGGCTCCGGCTCAGGCTCGGACTCGGACTCGGACTCGGACTCGGACTCAGGCGAGCATCGCGCCCAGCCGCTCCACCGTGGGGCGCGACTCCACGTGCAGCCGGGCCACGTCCAGCCCCTCGTCGGCGAGCACGACCAGCAGCGCCGCCTGGCGGACGGCGTAGACGACGATGTACCCGCTCCGGCACCGGGTCACCACCTCGCGCAGCTCCCCCATGCCGACCTCGTGGCCGGTGCGCTTGCCCAGTCCCAGGGAGGCGGCGGCCAGGGCGGCCAGCACCTCGGGCCTGTCGCCCTCGCTGTCGGCCGCGACGAGCAGCCCGTCCACCGACGCGACGGCCGTCTCCAGCACACCGGCCACCTGCTCGCGCAGCAGCTTCAGCTCGGCGAGAACCTCTTGCCTACCCATCGGATACCTCCAGCGTGCGGCCCCGGAGCCCGGGGCCCGGGGGGACAAGGACGGCGGGGTGCCGCCCGGCGGGTCGCGGGGATCCCTCACTCACCGGCCGGGCCGGCGTCGTCCGCCCACTGCCGGGGCAGGGACCGCAGTGCCAGCAGGGGCCGGGAGGTGATCGGCCCTCCCCCCGCGGCGGCCAGCACCTCGTTGATCCTGCTGGTGCCCGGACGGCGGCGCGGCAGGTCGGCGGGACCGCCCGGATCCGCTCCGGCAGGCTCCGGCGCCGGGGTCTTCCCGCCCGGCGCGGATCCGGGGGCACCGAGGTCGAGCACGCCCTCCTCGACCATCCTGGCGATCTCGCTCATCACCGCGAACAACCCCTTGCCCAGCACGAACGCGATGTCGCGCGGTGTCCGGCGGCCGTTGGCCCGCTCCATGACGGCACGCCGGATACGGTCGGACCCCAGCAGGGTGGACGCGGGAACGGCCGGGGGCACGGGCCTGATCCGCATGGACATGCCCAGCCGTCGCCAGGTCGCCACGTACGCCATGCGGCGGGCGGTCTCGCGCAGCAGCCGTCCCGCCTCGATCCCCGGCAGGACCGGGAGCAGCGGCAGCCGGTCCCCCGCGCCCGCGGGCTCGGCGCGGCAGGACTCGATCCCGTACAGGACCATGGCGAAGACCGCGTCGAAGGTCGCGGCCAGGCAGACCGCCTCCAGGCCCGCGACGCCGATGACACCACGCCCGGCGAGTTCCGCGGCCAGCCGGTCGGCGGGGGCGCCGACGGCGTACGCCTCGGTCCAGTCCTGCTCCGAGATCCGGCCCGAGCGCAGCAGCAGCGACTCCGGGCCCGGGGCGGCGGGGGTGGTGGCGGCCACCACGAGGCCGTCCCTCATCCAGATCGCGCCTCCCGGGCCTCCGTCGACGCGCAGCACCCCGGAGAAGCCCTCGCGCGCGAAGCGCGGCAGGAACTCGTCGATCCTCGCGACCGCCCGGGGCTCCCGGACCCCGCCCGCGGCCCCGGTGACCGGGGACACGGGCTCCACGCGTGCGGGCTCTGCGGCCCCGGGCTCTGTGGTCCCGGGCTCCATGGTCACGGGTCCTGCGATCTCGTGTTCCCGGATCCCTGACTCCACGGCCCCGGGCCCTGCGGTCCCGGGCCCTGCGGTCCCGGGCCCTGCGGTCTCGCCGGGCTCCGGGAGCTCCCCCGCGGTCATGCCGTCATCGCATGCGGGAGGCGGGAACGACACGCCGCTCCACGGGACGGCGCCGGCCGGGCCACGACCGGCGACGGCACGGGATCATCCCCGGCCCTGATCGCCACGGGCGAGCCGATCACGTGTGAAAGCGGGCCGGTCCTCACCACTGCGTTCTCCCTCGACTCTCCCCGGGCACACCGCCCCGGGAAGACGACGTCACGGACACCGCACCGCGCACCGGCGGACGTCCGGAAGGCACCCCGTGGACGACCGGGTGGACGACCGGCCCGCCACCCCTGCCCCGTGGACGGAACGGATCACACTCGGGTCACATGATGGGGCATATATCCCCCAATAGACCCTTGTATCCGGTACTAAAGCATATGACACTTCACTAACGGTAGTAAATGAGTGTACTTTACGTATCTACCGTCACAAACGATCTCCTCGGTACGACCGACAGGTCCGCCGGGCGAGGCGTCGGGGCACACGCGATCGCAGGGAAGAAGTTCATGAACATCGAGACCGCTCTCAAGGAAACCATGACGATCGACGGCGCGATCGGCGCGGCGCTGGTCGACTACGAAAGCGGCATGTGCCTGGGCACCACCGGAGGAGATCGGGGCCTGAACCTGGAGGTGGCGGCGGCGGGCAACACCGAGGTCGTCCGGGCCAAGGTCCGGACGCTGTCCGCGCTGAACATCGACGACACCGTCGAGGACATCCTGATCACCCTGGCCCGGCAGTACCACATCATCCGGCTCCTGTCGGACAGCGGCGGCCACATCTTCCTGTACCTGGTGCTCGACCGCGAGCGCGCCAACCTGGCCCTGGCCCGGCACCACCTGCGCCGTATCGAGGGCGCCCTCACCGTCTAGCGGCCGTCCGCCACGGGGACGCGTCCGGGGCGGCGATCACCCGCGCGTCCCCGGGCCCGGCGCCACGGTGATTCCCGCGGATCCCCCGCAAGGACCGGCGGGTCCGGTGGGTTCGGCGAAGATCCGCGGGTCCTCGGAGGGCGGCCGGGCGAAAACCACCGGAGAAAGCCGAAGGGCGGCCGGGACGGCACTGAGGCCGCTCCGACCGCCCTCGGGCGATCTGTTCCACGCGTTCGAACGCGGAACGGGGGTGGAGGTGGCGGGAATCGAACCCGCGTCCTTCAACTTCAAGACAGGGCTTCTCCGGGTGCAGCCTGTTGTGCTTTTCTCAGCCCCGGCGATCACACAGGCAAGACGCCGACGGGCTCAGCCACTGTTTGATTTCCCGATCTTCCCCGTGGCCGGGTCGATCGGTTGAGCCTCCTAGCGATGCCGGATCCGGGCCGGAGGCGCTCCCGGGCCGGCAGAAGTCACTCGCTGCTTAGGCGGCGAGTGCCAGGTTGCCCTGGCTGACTTCGGAGTGCGTCTTATTGGCACTTATTGGTCGCGGTCACAGTGTTAACGAGGTTATGTCCGCAGTCCTCGACCCGCTTCACCTGGCTTGCAAAGCCAAAGTCGAAACCAGTCACCCCCTGTTGAGTTTTCAACTCGTCCCCGCGGGGCCGAGCCATCCGAAGATACCCGTTACAACAGGGTCAACGCCAATCGAATTCCCGCCGACGCGCCGGAACCCGGGAGCGGGCCCGGGTTCCGGGTTCAGGGAGTGGCCTGCAGCCCCTGGAAGAACCGTCCCGCGACGGCCGCGCCCGCGGACGGGTCGGAGCTCTGCATGAGCACCGCCACGGCCACGTCGCCCTGCCAGCCGACGAACCACGCGTACGGCTTGCGCTTCTGCAGCGCGGCGGCCGTGATGCCGTGGACGGGGTCGCCGAGCGCCGCGGCGGCGCGGGCGGATCCCGTGGTCACCCCGGCGCGCATGAAGGTGCGCAGGGTCCTGACCGTCCTGTCGTCCAGCTTGATCGGGTCGGGCGGCTTGGGCGGCTCGGCGTCGGTCGTGGGGTCGGTGGTCTTGGGGTCGGTGACCAGCACCGGGGGACGCCAGGTGCCCGACGCCACGGCTCCGGCGACCAGCGCCATGGACAGCGGGCTGACCAGGACGTTCTGCCCGGCGATGGCCTTGGCGGTGGCGGCGTCGCCGGTGAGCGGCCGCGTCACCCCGCTGAACGCCTTCAGCGGCAGGGTCCACTTCGCCCCGATGCCGAACTTCGCCGCCTCCTCGGCCAGGTCCGCGCCGTCGATCCTGCGGGCCAGCGACGCGAGCGCGGTCACGCAGCCGTTGGCGAAGTTGGCCTGCAGCGTCGGCGAGGTCCCGGCGGGCGAGCCCTCCTGGTGGAACGGGGCGCCGCCGACGCTCCGGTCGGCCGGGCAGGACAGTTTCTGCTTGGGGTCGATCTGTGCCCTGACCATGCCGCCGACCGACATGATGGAGAACGCGGTGCCCGGGGAGAACTTCCCGGCGAGCGCGTGCCTCTCCTGGTCGTACTCCTCGGTGCCGGCCACCGCCCGGATGTCACCGGTGGAGGCCTGGACGGCCACCAGCATGCCGGGGGGCCCGCCCAGCAGCGCGGCGTCGGCCGCCTTCTGCTGCGCGCGGTCGAGCGTGGTCTGCACCGGCGCGGTGGACCGGTCGGGCTGCCACTTCTTGAGCTCGGCCACTTCCTTGAGCGTCTTCAGGTCGACGGTGATCACGCGGGTGTCGGTCGAACCGGTCAGGTGCTCCTGGTACGCCTCCTGCAGCCCCGTCTTGCCGACCGTGTCCCCGGCCCGCTGCGGGCCGCCGAGCTGCTGCACCGCCTCCTGCGTCACGGCGGTGACGGTGCCGACGATCTGCTTGGGCGAGGCCGGCGCGAGCTCCTGCTCCTGCTCGGTGAGGGTGATGCCGGGCACGGCCCGCAGGTCGGCGCTGAGCTGCCCGAACCTGGTGCGGCCGAAGGTCACCAGCGGCACCTGCACGTTGGGCGGCGCCGAGCGGATCCGGCTGAGCAGCCGGTCCTGCGGAAAGCCCGTGATCCTGGAGAGCCGCTCGCAGAGCTTCTCGGCCTCGCCGTCCTTGAGGTTGGCCGGGACCACCTGCGCCACGTGCAGGACGGCCTTCTCCTGGAGGGGGTCGCGGTTGCGGTCGAGGATGGGCTGGCGTCCCTCGGGGTCGACGTCCACCGCGAAGCGCTGCCCCTCGGCCAGCTTGGGGTGCAGCACACTGGGCGACCAGCGCACCTTCCAGCGGCCGTCGACCAGGTGGAGCGGGATCTTGCCCTGGTACTCCCAGAGCGGGTTGTTCTCCCCCAGGTCCACCTCGGCGTCGAAGTCGGCCTCGACCTGGTCGGCGGCGCGGCGCATCCCGGTGATGGTGAAGCGGAACGACGCGGCGTCGAGGTCGAACGTGGCGTTCTCCAGCGCCTTGCCGACCGCCTTCTCGTCGCCGTCCGTACGCCGGGCCGCGTAGTCGTAGTCGCCCGTCTGCCAGCCGATCAGGAAGTCGCGCACCGCCTCGTGGGCGGAGGGCTCCTCGAAGCAGGCGGACAGCATGGGAGCCGTCACCGCCAGCGCGAGCGCCGCGGCGCCGGCACGCCGGGCCTTTCCCCTCACGATCCCCTGTTCCTGTGCCGGAGCGCGCGCGCCATCTCCCGCTTGGCCTGGTTCTCGGCCAGTGTCTGGCGCTTGTCCCAGTCCTTCTTGCCCTTGGCGAGGCCGATCTCGATCTTGGCCTTGCCGTCCTTGAAGTAGATGGCGAGCGGCACCAGGGTCAGGCCGCCCTCCTTGGTCTTGGAGATCAGCTTCTCGATCTCCTTGCGGTGCAGCAGCAGCTTGCGGGTTCGGCGCGCGGCGTGGTTGGTCCAGGTCCCCATGGTGTACTCGGGGATGTGGACGTTGATCAACCAGGCCTCGCGGTCCTTGATGACCGCGTACCCGTCGAGGAGGGACGCGCGGCCGAGCCGCAGCGACTTCACCTCCGTGCCCTGGAGCACGAGACCAGCCTCGTAGGTGTCCTCGATGTGGTAATCGTGCCAGGCACGCTTGTTCTGGGCGATGACCTTCCGCCCGGTCTCACGTGGCATGTCTGGAGCCTACCGGTGACCGGGCGCGCGGGCCGCGTCCGAGAACGCCGGGGTCGCCGAAGACACCCGAAGACATCCGAAGACATCCGAAGACACCGACGAGGACGCCGACACGGGGGCGTCACACCCGCAGGTAGCGGCGGAGCGTGAAGAACGAGGCCAGCACACAGATGACCACGCCGACCACCATGGTGAAGCTGATCACCGAGGCGACCGTCTCCCAGGAGAGCTGGTTGTTCCCGGCGGCGAGGTAGCCCTGCACGCTGTCGAAGATGAAGACCTTGCTGACGATCAGCAGGATCGCGGCCACCACACCGCCCAGCAGTCCGGCGATGACGCCTTCCATCACGAACGGGAGCTGGATGTACAGGTTGGACGCGCCCACCAGGCGCATGATCCCGGTCTCGCGTCTGCGGTTGTACGCCGAGAGCCTGACCGTGTTACCGATCTGCAGGGTCGCGGCGAAGACCAGGATGATCGCCACCAGCATGGCGGCCCAGCGGAACATCTCCATCAGCCCGAAGACCTTCTCCAGCAGGAGCTTCTGGTTGACCACGTTGGAGACGCCCTTGGCGCCGCTGAGCGCCTCGATCACCGCGTCGTAGGTGTTCGGGTCCTTGAGCTTGACCCGGAACGACTCGGGCATGTCGCCGACCTGGATGGCGGAGATCAGGACCGGGTTGCTGTTGTTGTCGTTCTTCCACTTCTCGTAGGCCTCGGCCTCGCTCTCGAAGGTGACCTGCTGCACCTGAGGCATGGCCTCGATGGTCGCCTTGAGCTCGGCCTTCTCCTCCTCCTTGATCCCGGCGCTGCCCTTGCAGCTCGGGAAGGGGCTGTTCTTGTCGCACAGGAAGACCGAGACCTCGACCTTGTCCGTCCAGAAGTCGCTCATGGCGTTGATCTGAGAGTTGATCAGCAGCCCCACGCCGAGCAGTGCCATGCCGATCGCCACGTTCAGGACGACCGCGATGGTCATCGTGAGATTGCGGCGGAGGCCGATCCAGACCTCGGAGAAGATGAAGTTTGCCCGCATGCTCTTCCTGTCGCTCTTTCCGGTCCTGGTGTCAGTACGCCTGGCCGTACACGCCCCGCGACTGGTCACGGACGATCTTGCCGTCCTCCAGTTCCACCACCCGCTTGCGCATGGAGTCGACGATGGCCGCGTCGTGCGTGGCCATGACGACCGTGGTGCCGGTCCGGTTGATCCGGTCGAGCACCTTCATGATGCCGATGCTCGTCGCGGGGTCGATGTTCCCGGTCGGCTCGTCGGCCAGCAGGATCATCGGCCGGTTGACGAACGCCCGGGCCATCGCGACCCGCTGCTGCTCACCACCGGACAGCTCGTCGGGCATCCGGTGTGCCTTGCCCTCCAGGCCGACGAGTTCGACGACCTCCGGGACCACCTTACGGATGAAACGGCGCGGTTTGCCGATGACCTCCAGAGCGAACGCGACGTTCTCGTACACGTTCTTGTTGGGGAGCAGCCGGAAGTCCTGGAAGACACATCCGATCCGGCGGCGCAGGTGCGGAATCTTGAAGTTGGACAGTCGGGCGAGGTCCTTGCCGGCCACGTGGATCGCGCCCGAGTTGGGGCGCTCCTCCTTCAGGACCAGCCGGAGGAAGGTCGACTTCCCGGACCCCGAGGGGCCGACGAGGAACACGAACTCGCCCTTGTCGACATCGACGCTGACGTGGTCCAACGCGGGCCGGTTCTGGTTCGCGTAGACCTTGGTGACATTATCAAAATGGATCACGGGCGCATCACGGCATGCCAGTCTAGGGGTTAGGACGGTCGCAGGAGTGGCAGAGGGCCACTTCCACCTACTCTCCGGCCCGAGGACCCCGGTCTTGTCTCCAGACCGAAGCTCCGGTTGGCCGGTGCCCAGTCTAGGGGGAAGACTGGCATGGAACGTCCATAACGGAAACAAAACGATTCGGCGCCCGGTAACGACCGCATAAAGTGGTTCTGACCTCGACGAGGGAGGACGGCATGAGCTGTGAAGACCTGGTCTGCGCGGGGTGTGCTCACCCGGTGGCCGAGGGCAGATGCCCCCGGTGCCGCGCGTACCGTGACCGGATGCATCAGAACGCCTTCGGCGGCCTGACCCCGGCGCTCGTCTCGCTGGCGCTGATCGTGCTCCTGTTCCTCACCATGGCCCTGGAGCGGCTCACCGGCGCCTGACCGGCCCGTCCGGGCCCCCGAAGGGGCCCTCGGGCCCGGTCAGGCATATCAGGCGCCGGTCGGTTCTCAAGCGCCGGTCAGGTGTCTCAGGCGTCGTCGACGCCCGACTCCTGGCGGCGGGTCCAGCGGATCTCCGCCTCGATGAAGGAGTCCAGGTCGCCGTCGAGCACCGCGCTCGGGTTGCCCGCCTCGGCGCCCGTCCGCAGGTCCTTGACGATCTGGTACGGGTGCAGCACGTAGTTGCGGATCTGGGTGCCCCACGAGGTGGTCGACTCGCCCCGGATCTCGTTCAGCGCCGCGGTCTCCTCCTGGCGCTTGCGCTCCAGGAGTTTGGCCTGCAGGACGGCCATCGCGGTCGCCTTGTTCTGCAGCTGCGAGCGCTCGTTCTGGCAGGACACCACGATGCCGGTGGGCAGGTGGGTCAGCCGGACCGCGGAGTCGGTCGTGTTGACGCCCTGGCCGCCGGGGCCCGAGGAGCGGTAGACGTCGACGCGCAGGTCGTCCTCGTTGATGTCGATGTGGTCGGTCGTCTCGACGACCGGCACCACGTCCACGCCCGCGAACGACGTCTGGCGGCGGCCCTGGTTGTCGAACGGGCTGATCCGCACCAGGCGGTGGGTGCCGTGCTCGCCGCGGAGCGTGCCGTAGGCGTAGGGCGCCTTGACCGTGAAGGTCGTCGACTTGATCCCCGCCTCCTCGGCGTAGGAGGTCTCGTAGACGTCCGTCGGGTAGCCCCGGCGCTCGGCCCAGCGCAGGTACATCCGCTGGAGCATCTGGGCCCAGTCGGCCGCGTCCACGCCCCCGGCCTGCGACTGGATCGTGACGACCGCCTCACGGGCGTCGTACTCCCCGGACAGCAGGGTGCGGACCTCCAGGGCACCGACGTCGCTCTTGAGGGACGCCAGCTCGCGCTCGGCCTCGGCGAGCGTGTCCTCGTCGTCCTCGGAGGCCGCCAGCTCGTACAGGACGGAGATGTCGTCCAGGCGCTGTCCCAGCGACTCGATCCTGTTGACCTCGCCCTGGAGGTAGGAGAGCCTGCTGGTGACCTTCTGGGCGCGGTCCTGGTCGTTCCACAGATCGGGGGCGGCGGCCTGGTCCTCCAGCTCCTCGATCTGCTTGCGCATCGCGCCGAGGTCGAGCACGTCCTGGATGCTTTTCAGCGTCCCGCTGAGCTCGCTGATCTGTTCTGCCGGATCGATGAGTGCCACGTCTGTAAAGGGTACGCGACCCCCGGCCCCCATCGTGTACGGCCCGCTGCGTCACCATGGCTAGCATGGCCCGCATCGGGAGCGGCGGGGATCATCGGAAGGCGCGGGAGGTGGACGTGCGCGGACACGGGCGGCGGGGCGTGCTCGCCCTCGCGCTGGCGTCGGCCGTCGTGGCGGGAGGCGCCGCGTGCTCAGGTCCGGGCGAGGCCCGGCCGGGGCCGGGCCGGGCGGCGGGCGTGGCCGCCACCACGGCCGGCCCCACCGGCACGCCCCTGCCCGCCCCCCGGGTGACGCTCGCCGAGGCGGCCGGGGCGCTGGCGGGCGTGCTGGGCGCCGACGGCGTGCTGGGGGCGGCCACGCCGCGCCTGGACGCCGAGCAGAGGCTGCTCCTGGCCCAGACCCGCGACGGGCAGGAGGCCCTCACCCTGGCGGCCTTCAACGGCCCGGCCGGGAAGCTCCCCCGCCACACCTGGGGCACCCCGAGCCTGCTGGTCCCGCGCGAGCAGAGCGGCCCGGCGTGGTTCGCCGCGACGGTGGAGCGCACCGACGCCTCCGGCGGGACCAGGACCGCCGTGCTCACGCTGGTCCGCCACGACCGGGAGAACTGGCAGCTCAGCTCGACCTCGCTGCTGGAGGTGGGCGCCCCCCCGCCGCAGGTCGCCAAGGACGCCGAGGGGTACGCGACCGCCCTGGACCCGCAGGACACGACCGTGGTGATCAGCCCCCGGCTGATGGCCCCGCTGCACGCGACCTCCGCCGAGGAGGGCGAGCGCGGGTTCACGGCAGGCCTGATCGAGAAGGGCCCGCACACCACCGGCTTCGCCGACGAGATCGCCAGAAGGACCAGGATCGAGAAGACCGCCTGCCTGAGCTACGACTCGATCTTCGCGGCGAGCAACTACCCCGTGCACGCGCTGCGCACCGCCGACGGCGGCGCGCTGGTCCTGTACTCCCTGATCAGGACCACCACCCGGATCGTCCGGGTCGATCCGTGCGGGTCGGACACCCCGGTCCCGCCCGAGGCCAGGGAGCTGACCACGGCGAGGTTCATCCGCGACGAGCTGCGCATCGTGGAGACGCAACAGTACGTGACCACGGTCCCGGCCAAAAACAGCGGCCGGGCGGCCAGGGTCATCGGCTACCTCGGCGGTCTCACCAAGGTGACCGGGAACTGACCCCGCCGCCCGGCCCCGGCCGGGCCGGGCGGGGCCGGGCAGGGGCCCGCCGGTGCCGTCAGGCCCCGGCGTGCGGCAGGTTGATGGTGGCCACCAGGGTGCGGATCGCGCGCAGCGCCACCGACAGGGTCGCCAGGTCGAAGGTGTCGCTCTCCCAGATCTCCGACAGGGTCTGCCGGGCCCGCGCGACCGCCGCCGAGTTGGCCTCGGTCCAGCGCGCCAGGCGCTCCTCCGGCGACAGTCCCGGCGTGCTGTGCGTCACGACGTCGTGGGTGAGGGCCGCGTGCGCGGCGTACAGGTCGTCGCGGAGCGCGGCCCGCGCCATCGAGTTCCAGCGGCTGTCCCTGGGCAGCGCGACCACCCGCTCGCGCAGCCGGGCGAGCTGGAGCCGGTCGGCGAGGTCGAAGTAGACCTCGGCGACGTCGTGCACCGGGCGTCCGGTCCGCGAGGCCACCTCGACCAGGTCGAACGTGGAGTAGGCGGGCACCATCGCGGCCACCCGCTCGGCCAGCTCGGCCGGGACGCCCCGGGCGACGAAGCCGTCGCGCCGCTCCTCGAACGCCGACAGGTCAGAACCGGTCAGCAGCTTGGGCAGGTGCGGCAGCAGGCCGTTCATGCCCTTGGCGAAGAAGCCGACGGTGGAGGCCAGGTCCAGCGGCGGACGCCGGTTGCCCAGCAGCCACCGGGTGCCCCGCTCGACGAGCTTGCGCGCCTCCAGCTCCATCGCGATCTGCGTGGCGGTGTCGACCCTGTTGTCCAGCTCCTCGATCCGGCGCCACAGGCTCGGCATGTCGAAGACCTCGCGGGTGACCAGGTAGGCGCGGGCGATGTCCGGGCTGGAGGCCCCGCTCTCCTCGCCCAGCCGGAACATGAAGGTGGTCCCGCTGGAGTTGACCAGGTCGTTCACCACGCCGGTGGTGATGATCTCCCTGCGCAGCGGGTGGGAGTCCATGTAGGTGCGCAGCCGGTCGCGCAGCGCCGAGGGGAAGTAGGAGACCAGCCAGGAGGCCAGGTAGGGGTCGTCGGGCAGGTCCGAGGCGAGGATCTCGGCGTCGGTCACCAGCTTGGTGTAGGCCAGCAGCACCGAGAACTCCGGCGCGGTCAGCCCGAGCCGGGCCTGGCGCCGCTCGGCGAGCATCTTGTCCGACGGCAGGGCCTCCAGCTCCCGGTTGAGCAGCCCGGCCCGCTCCAGCCTGCGCAGCTGGCGGGCGTGGATGTGCAGCATCTCGGGGGCCTGGGCGCGGGCCGCGGCCAGCACCACGTTCTGGTCGTAGTTGTCGCGCAGGACGAGCCCGGCCACCTCGTCGGTCATGTCGAGGAAGAGCTGGTTGCGCTCGGAGTCGGTGAGCTCGCCGTCGCGGACCGCCCGGTCCAGCAGGATCTTGATGTTCACCTCGTGGTCGGAGGTGTCCACCCCGGCGGAGTTGTCGATGAAGTCGGTGTTGACCAGCCCGCCTCCCCGGGCGAACTCGATCCTGGCCGGCTGGGTGAAGCCCAGGTTGCCGCCCTCGCCGATCACCTTGCAGCGCAGCTCGGCCGCGGTGATCCGCAGGCCGTCGTTGGCCTTGTCGCCGACGTCGGCGTTGGACTCGGTGGAGGCGCGGACGTAGGTGCCGATGCCGCCGTTCCACAGCAGGTCGACCGGGGCCCGCAGGATCGCGCTGATCAGGTCGGCCGGGGCCAGCGACGTCACCTCGCCGTCGATGCCGAGCGCGGCGCGCATCTGCGGCGAGACCGGGATCGACTTGGCCGTACGCGGCCAGACGCCGCCGCCCGCGGAGATGAGCGAGGCGTCGTAGTCCGCCCAGGAGCTGCGCGGCAGCGCGAACAGCCGGGCCCGCTCGGCGTGGCCGCGGGCGGCGTCGGGGTCGGGGTCGACGAAGACGTGCCGGTGGTCGAAGGCCGCGACCAGCCGGATGTGCTCCGACAGCAGCATGCCGTTGCCGAACACGTCGCCGGACATGTCGCCGATGCCGGTCACGGTGAAGTCGGTGGTCTGCACGTCCATGCCGATCGTGCGGAAGTGGTACTTGACCGACTCCCAGGCACCCCGCGCGGTGATGCCCATGGCCTTGTGGTCGTAGCCGATCGAACCGCCCGAGGCGAAGGCGTCGCCGAGCCAGAAGCCGTACTCCTTGGCCACGCCGTTGGCGATGTCGGAGAACGTCGCGGTGCCCTTGTCGGCGGCGACCACCAGGTAGGTGTCGTCCTCGTCGTGCCTGACCACGTCGGCGGGCGGGACCACCGCGCCGTCGACGAGGTTGTCGGTGATGTCGAGCAGGCCGCAGATGAACATCCGGTAGCAGGCGATGCCCTCGACCAGCACGTCCTCGCGCGAGCCCGATCTGGGCGGGTTCTTCACCACGAAGCCGCCCTTGGAGCCGGTGGGGACGATGACGGTGTTCTTCACCATCTGCGCCTTCACCAGCCCGAGCACCTCGGTGCGGAAGTCCTCCATCCGGTCCGACCAGCGCAGCCCGCCGCGCGCGACCTTGCCGAAGCGCAGGTGCACGCCCTCGACCCGGGGCGAGTAGACGAACACCTCGAACCTCGGCCGGGGCAGCGGCAGCGCGCTGATCGACGGCGAGTCGAACTTCAGGCTGACGTACGGCTTGCGGACGCCGTCGACCGTCTGGAAGTAGTTGGTCCGGAGCGTGGCCCCGATCATCTCCACGTAGGTCCGCAGGATCCGGTCCTCGTCCAGGGACGCCACGTCGTCCAGGGCGGCGAGGATCTCCTCGCGCAGTGCCTCGGCCAGGTCCGCGCGGACCTCGGCCGGGCGGCGGGGGTTGAGCCTGGCGTCGAACAGCCGGACCAGCAGGCGGGCGATCCGCACGTTGCCGGTCAGCACCCGCTCGATGTACTCCTGGCTGAACGCGGTGCCGGCCTGGCGCAGGTACCTGGCGTAGACCCGCAGGATCTCGGCCTGCTCCCAGGTCAGCCCGGCGGCCAGGACGAGCCCGTTGAAGCCGTCGCTCTCCACCCGCCCGGCCCACAGGGCGCCGAACGCGTCCTGGAAGAGCCGCTTGAACTCGTCCCTGTCCACCTCGGGCGAGAGCGTGTGGCGCAGGCCGAAGTCGTAGATCCAGGCGTCCCTGGTGGCCGGGTCGTTGTCCCGGTCGATCGCGTACGGCCGCTCGTCGACCACCTCCACGCCCATCCGCTGCAGCAGCGGCAGCACGTGCGACAGGGAGACCGGCGCGCCGAGGCGGTAGACCTTGAAGCGGCGGTCCCCCTCGGAGGCGTCGTAGGGCTCGTACAGGTTCATCCCGATCTCGTCGCCGGAGGCGGCGAGGTCCTCCAGGCGGCGCAGGTCGGCGACCGCGGTCCGGGGCGGGAAGTCGGCCTTGTAGCCCTCGGGGAAGGCCGCGGCGTAGCGGCGGGTCAGCGCGGGCGCGTCCTGCTCGGGGCAGAGCTCGGCGATCGCGGTGGCCAGGTCGTCCTCCCAGGACTTCGTGGCCTCGGCCAGCCGGGCCTCCAGCTCCTCGACGTTCACCGCGTCCAGCGCCAGCGGCCTGCCGCGCTCGCCGCGCACCACCACGTGCAGCCTGGCCAGGGCCGACTCGCCGATCATGGCGCTGTAGTCGAAGGAGGTGCCGCCCAGGGCCCGGAGCAGGATGTCCTGCATCTTGAGGCGGATCTTGGTGGTGTAGCGGTCGCGCGGCAGGTAGACCAGGCAGGAGATGTAGCGGCCGTAGTCGTCCGGGCGCAGGAAGAGCTTGACCTGCTTGCGCTCGCGGAGCCGGAGGACGCCCAGCGCGATCGGCAGCAATTGCTCCACCGAGGTCTGGAAGAGCTCGTCGCGGGGGAAGGTCTCCAGGATCTCGATGAGGTCCTTGCCGTCGTGGCTGTCGGCGTCCAGGCCGGCGAGCACGAGCACCTCGGCCAGCTTGCGCCGCAGCACCGGCACCCGCGAGATGGACTCGTTGTAGGCCACGTGGGTGAACAGGCCGAGGAAGCGCCGCTCGCCGACGACCTCGCCGGAGGCGTCGAAGAGCTTCACGCCGACGTAGTCGAGGTAGGCCGGGCGGTGGACGGTGGCGCGGGTGTTGGCCTTGGTGATGATCAGCATCTGCTGTTTCTCGCGGGCCTTGGCGCGCAGCTCCGGCGGGAGCGCGGCGAAGCTGCCGGAGTCGGTGCTGTCGTGGCGGAGGATGCCCAGCCCGGTGCCGGGCAGCGGGTGCAGCCTGTCGCCGCCCTCGCTCTCCTCCAGGCGGTACTCGCGGTAGCCGAGGAAGGTGAAGTGCCCGTCGGCCAGCCAGCGCATCAGCTCCAGGCTGTCCTCCACGCCCGCCTGGTCCAGGGGCGGCGGGTGGGCCTCGACGTCCTCGGCGGTGCGCAGCGCGATGGCCCGCATCTTGACGAAGTCCTCGACGGCGTTGCGCACGTCCTCCAGGACGCGCTGCAGGTCGGCCTCGATCCGCCCGAGGACCTCGGGGTCGGGCTGCCGGTCGATCTCCAGGCGCATCCAGGACTCGGCGAGCACCTGCCCGGTGACGTCCTGCCGGTCGCCGTCCAGCAGCGTGCCGGTCATGTCCCTGCGCACCCGCATCTGCGGGTGGACGACCAGGTGGACGGCGATGCCGTGGCGGTCGAGCTCCATCGTCACCGAGTCGACGAGGAAGGGCATGTCGTCGGTGACGATCTCCACCACGGAGATCCCGGCGTCGTGGCCGTGCTCGCCCGGCTCCGGCGTGGAGGCACGCACCAGGGCGCGTCCCTGGGGGCGTGTCGCGGCGAGCCGCCGCTGGGCCAGCGCCGGTCCGTACACCTCGGCCGGCTCGCGGCCGAGCAGGTCCTCCGGGGCGACATGCCGGTAGTAGCGCCGCAGGAAGGCGAGCACCTCCTCCGCGCTCGCGTGGTCGCTGCCCGGGGTGCGCGCGCACGTCTCGGCGGCACTCCTCAGCAGCTCGTCCTTGGCCTCGTCGAGCGGCATGTCGCTCTCACTCCTTTGTGAGGGATTTTGCATGTTCTGATGGGAATCCATGACCGGACTCATGGTGCCCGTCCCGGAGAAGGTGATGCCGTCGCGCGCATCGGGCGGGCCGCGACGTCCACGTCGGGCCGCGTGTCGGACGTACCGAACGCTTCCGGCGTTCCTGAATCATCTGGTGTTTCCGGACTTTCGAGCCTTGCCGGCCTCGTGAGCCCTGCCGGGTTCTCAAGCCCTGCCGGTCTGTCGAGCCTTGCCGGGCCGCCGGGTGTTCCCGGGTTCCGGGGCGTTACCGGATCGTCGGGCACCGGGACGCGGGGCGTCCGGTGCGGGGTGACCGCTCCGTCATGGAGGGCCGGCGGGTTCACGGCCGGCCGCCGCGGTTCGTCGTGGGAAACCTGGGAAACCTGGGAGACGTGCAGGACACGGGAAACGTGGGAAACGCGGAAAACACGGTCCGTGGCCACAGCCTGCGGAGAAAGGCGGGTCCTCCGGTCGGACAGGGCCGGTCCCTCCCGCGAGACCGCGGTACGGCGATCATCCCACAGGGTCGGTCCGGAGAGGTCGTGGCGCAGCCGGGCGAGTCCGGTCTCGCCTGCGGCCTGTCGCCCGGCGGGCCGGACCTCGCGGTCCGTGCTCCGCCCATCGGGCATGGCCCGCGGCACGGCACCTCCAGTGGCCGTCAGTTCCGGTCCTCGTTGACCGGAATGCACCACCGTCCCTGATACCACCCGAAAACCAATGAAACGTCAATGTGACGTCCGGTCGTCGTCCAGCGAGTTGGAGCGGTCCCGTCGCAGTGCGTCGAGCGGGCCGGGAACCTCGCTCAGCTCCCGGAGCTCGATCTGGCACTCCTCGCACTCCATGAGATGGCGTTCGAAGGCCTCGTGGTCCTCGTCGTCGAGCACACCGAGGGCGTACGCCGCCACGTCATGATGCGGGGAGGGCAACATCAGCTCGCGACACCTCTCTCCTTCAGGACCTTGCGGAGAGCTCGGATCCCGTAGTAGAGCCGAGACTTGACCGTACCCGGCGGAATTCCGAGGATCTCCGCCGCTTCGTTAATCGTACGGTCCTGCAGGTACGTCTGCTCGATGACTTCGCGGTGTTCTGGTGACAATTCACGGAGCGCCTCGGCGACGATCATCGCCTCGAGCGCGCGATCCGCCCCGTCGGGGACCGGTACGGCGTTGGCGTCGGCCGGTTCGACCTCCTGTGGTCTCGTCCCTCGCCTGCGACGACCGTCGATGACGATACGACGGGCGACGGTGAGGAGCCAGGCCCACAACAGGCCGGGCTCTCGTTGCAACCTCCCTGCGTTACGCCAGGCGCGGACGAGCGTCTCCTGGACGACGTCCTCCGCCCACTGCAGGTCGTTACCTGTGGCCTTGCGAACATGCCGGAGCAGTGGGACACCGAACTCCCGGTACAAGTCCTCTACCAGGACGGCATCGGTGTCCGTGCTCTCGAAACGACTGTCGAGTTGACGACGCACGGGCACATCTTTACACCTTCGTTATGCGTCACGTCTGCAACTCGCGCAACTCCAGTCATTTCTAACTATCTCATCACTTCTTGTGAACCACCCCGGCGAGCGCCGCGTACCTCCCACCAAGTGCGCCCGCACCGGCGGGCCTCGGGGAAAGGAAACGGCATGGCAGAGCGGCACATCCCGTGGCCGGTCGGACCCGTCCTCCTCCTTGCGCGTTCCGCCCGGCCCGGGCGGAGCGGCACGCCGGCCACCACACCGGGCGCCGGGACGGCCCCGGTGACGGCCGTCATCTGAGAGCGGAAGCCGGGTCATGTTCAGATCACTGTTCCGCCGCTTCACGAACGGCGAGCCCCTGCTGTTCGGGGTCTTCATCGCGGTCGCCGCGGTGGCGGTCGTCCTGATCACGCCGCCCGGCGGCTCCCCCTCCCTGGCTACCGAGGGCTGGACCCAGACCCCGCAGGGGCCCCTGGGTCCGGCCGACCGCGATCTGCTGATCAAGGTCAGGCAGGCCGGGCTCTGGGAGATCCCCAGCGGCCAGCAGGCCCAGCAACGGGCCGCGAGCAAACGGGTCAAGGAGGTCGGCATGCACCTGATGACCGACCACCTCAAGCTCGACGAGGAGGTCCGCGCCCTCGCCGCCAAGCTGAACGTGACGCTGCCCAGCCAGGCCAGCGCCGACCAGCAGAAGTGGATGGCGCAGCTCGCGGCCGTCCCGGCTGGCGCCGAGTACGACCTGCTCTTCGCCGACCTGCTGCGCAAGGCCCACGGAAAGGTCTTCACGGTGGTCGCCGCGGTACGCGCCGGCACCCGCAACGACCTGGTCCGGGCATTCGCCCAGCGGGCCGTGGAGGTGGTCATGAAGCACATGACCCTGCTGGAGAGCACCGGGCTCGTCGACTACTCGGCCCTGCCCGAGCCCCCGGCGCCCTCGCCGCCGCCGCCCGTCGCGGCCGCTCTCGACACACCTGTGAGGAGAGAACACGCTTGAAACGCATGAAACGCTCGCTCGTCTCCCTGTCGGCGCTGGTACTCGCCGCCGGCACGCTCACCACCGTCACGTTCACGGTGGCGAGCACGGCCCCCGCCTACGGTGACCACTGCGACCCCGCCGAGCAGGCCCAGAACCAGCAGAACCGGCAGAACCGTCAGGGACAGCAGGACGCGCCGGCCGAGAACCCGCCCGCGCAGCAGGACCAGCAGGACCAGGACCAGCCGCCTCAGGACCAGCAGGGTCAAAACCAGCAGGGTCAGGAGCAGCAGGGCCAGAACCAGGAGCAGGCGCCCCCCGCGCAGGACCCCCCTGCCGAGAACCCGCCGGCCCAGGACCAGCCCGCGCAGGACCAGCAGGGTCAGGAGCAGCAGGGGGCCGACGTGCCTCCCCCGGCCGGAGCCGCCGTCCCGGCGTCCCCCACCGAGCCGCCCGCCCCCGAACCGGACGGCGACCGGCAGAACCAGGACCAGGAGCAGGACCAGCAGGGCGTACAGGAGCAGGACCAGCGCCGGAACCAGGACACCTCCCGACGCCGGCCCACGAGGTCGCCGAGCCCGGCCCCCACCGACGCGCCGCCCGCCGAGACGCCCGCCCCCACCCAGAGCCCCGCGCCGGGCGGGGACGAGGAGGAGTGCGCCGACCTCGGCCCGTTCCCCGAGGACTTCATCGACATCCGGCAGGTCCAGCGCAACGTCCAGGAGCCCCGGGCGCGGCGCGGCGGCTCGCGCGGCGTCTTCACCTCCCGCTGCGGCACGAACGGCAACGGCCACCGCAACCCCGACAACTTCATCGTGGCCCCCGGCGTCAGCAACGGCGCCCACCACATCCACGACTACGTCGGCAACCTGTCGACCGACGCGTTCAGCACCGACCAGTCGCTCGCGGCCGCGGGCACCACGTGCGCCTTCGGGGACCGCTCGACGTACTTCTGGCCGGTCCTGCGCGACCGCACCTCCGACGCCAACGCCGACGACCCCGACGGCAACGTGGGCACCATCATGCGGGCCCGCCAGGTGAGCCTGCAGTTCCGCGGCAACCCGGCCTCCAGGGTGACCGCCATGCCGCGCTTCATCAGGATCCTCACCGGTGACGCCAAGGCCGCCACGAACGGCGGCGCCAACGCCCTCGCCAAGTGGAGCTGCACCGGCTTCACCGACCGGATCACCACCAAGTACCCGCTCTGCCCCCGCGGCAGCCAGCTCGTGCGGATCCTGGACTTCCCCAGCTGCTGGGACGGCCAGAACACCGACAGCGCCAACCACCGCACGCACGTGCTCTTCCCCGACGCGGGCGGCACCTGCCCGTCCGGCACCCGGGCGATCCCGCAGCTGCGGATGACCCTGGTCTACTCCACGCCGCGCACCCCGTCCTTCGCGCTGGACGCCTTCCCCGAGCAGCGCCACAACCCCGTCACCGACCACGCCGACTTCGCGAACGTGATGCCCGAGCGGCTCATGAGGTTCGCCGTCGACTGCATCAACCGGGGCCGTCGCTGCTGACGACCCCGCCCGGGACCGCCGCTCCCCGTCCTCGCGCCTCTTCCACGATCCCGCGAGGACGGGGAGCGGCATCCGCGGTATGGGGGTCCTTCCCCTCGCACGTACACGCCGTCGAGCCGCTTCGCAGACAGGAGCAACAGGTGGGTAACAGACGGACTCCGCGACACACCCGGTCGGAGGCCGGAATACGCCTCGACGAGAGGCCCTCCAGGATCGGTCTGGGTGTCGCGATCACGGTCTCCGTGGTCGGCCTTCTCATGCTCGGGCGGACCGCGCCCGGCATGCAGGTCGCCGCCACGGTCCGCGGAGTCTTCTCGTTCTTCTCGGGCGTGATCGCCCTGGTGTCGCTCACCACGACCGTGGCGCTCGGCCTGCTCTCGGCCGACCGGATCGTGCTTCCCGTCATCGGCAGGATCCGCTCCCAGCTCGCCCATCGGGCCGCGGCCGTGCTCGGCATGGGTTTCCTCGCCGTGCACGTCATCATGAAGATCATCGAAAGCAGGACCTCTCTCGCGTCCGTCGTGCTCCCGCTGGGTGTGAGCGGCCAGAGCCTCTACGTCGGCTTCGGGGCCGTCGCCTCCGACCTGATGATCCTGGTCTTCCTCACCGGCGTCGCCCGGGCCAGGTTCGCCGACAACCGCAGGCCGTGGATGTGGCGGCTGCTGCACGGGGCGGCCTACCTGGCGTGGCCGCTGTCGGTGCTGCACGGCCTCACCGCCGGCCGCCGTCCCGCCGAGTGGGTGACCTGGAGCTACGTGGTCTGCCTGGTCGCGGTGGGAGCGGCCCTGCTGATCCGGGTGATCTCCGAGCTGCAACCCAGGGAGATCCCGGTACGCGAGGAGATCGTGGTGGAGCGGCCCGCCGTCGCGGAGCTGACCCCGCCCACGAGCATCGTCGGCCGTATCCCGCGCCAGGCGCGCGAGGATCCGCCGGAACTCCGTCGCGTCGGAGGCGTCGGGTGACGACCTCCCCTGCGGCCGGACCCCAGCGTCTCTCCACCGGAGGTGTTCGATGATCACTTTGACCAAGAGGAACACGACGACCGTGACGCCCCTGACGGGGCCGGCCGGCATGACGGGCCCGGCGGGCCCGGCGGCCTCGGCCGACCCGGCACCGTCGATGATCCCCTACCGCGTCCCCCCCGTCCGGCAGCTCGGACCGGCCCGGCTGACGGCCGGGCTGGAGGACTGCCGCAGGATGGACCTGGCGGCGCACCGCGACATGCACGGCACCGCGCCGGCGATGAGCGGCGAGGACCTGGCCTCGCTGGCCGACGAGGTGGACATGCGCGGCCGGGGCGGCGCGGCGTTCCCCTTCGCCCGCAAGCTCCGCGCGGTGATGGGCAAGAAGGCCGACAAGATCGTCCTGGTCAACGCGGCCGAGGGCGAACCGGCGAGCAGCAAGGACACCATGCTGCTCACCCGGACCCCGCACCTGGTCATCGAGGGCGCCCTGCTCGCGGCGAACGCGATCGGCGCCAAGCAGGTGGTGATCGCCACCGTCGCGGGCGGCATGGGCCACGCGTCGGTGTCCGCCGCGGTCGAGGAGCGCGGCATCGGCCACCAGGTCCGGGTCGCGGGCATCGTCGAGCGGTTCATCTCCGGCGAGGGCGGCGCCCTGGTCCGGTCGGTGAACGGGCAGATCGGGGAGCCGCCGGGCCGCAAGGTCAGGGCCGTGGAGAGCGGTGTCAACGGCCTGCCCACGCTGCTGTCCAACGCCGAGACCTACGCCCAGCTCGCGGTCCTGGCCACCCTGGGCGCGGAGCGCTACGCCGACGTCGGCACCGCGCGCGAGCCCGGGACGGTCCTGCTCACCGTCGGCGGGTCGGCCAAGGCGCCGGCCGTCGTCGAGGTCGCGACCGGCACCCCGCTGTACGCCGTCCTGGACGCCTGCAAGGCCACCACCGGCGACGGCGTGCTGGTAGGCGGGTACCACGGCGCGTGGCTGTCCGCGGACGCCGCGGCCGTGGCGACCGTCTCCCGCCAGGGCATCGCCGAGGCGGGCGGCCAGCTCGGCGCCGGGATCATCGTGCCGCTCGGCGGGGAGACCTGCCCGATCGGCGAGACGGTCAGGGTCGCCCGTTACCTGGCCGCGCAGTCCTCGGGCCAGTGCGGCCCGTGCCGCCTGGGCCTGCCGGACGTGGCGCAGTCGCTGGCCGAGGTCATGGCCGGGTCGGCCACGGCCCTGGACGAGCTGCGGGTCAGGGCGGCGGGGGTCAAGGGCAGGGGCGCCTGCTTCCACCCCGACGGGACCTCCCGGTTCGTGCTCTCGGCCCTGGACGCCTTCCCCGACGACATCGAGGAGCACCTGCTGCACGGCACCTGCGGGCGCCCGGTGCACGGCGTGCTCCCGCTGCCGCCGCAGGAGAACGAGCCGGAGGTGAGGCTGACCGTGGACTGGACCCGCTGCCAGGGCCACGGCCTGTGCGCCCAGCTCGCCCCCGACCTGGTCCACCTCGACGAGCACGGCTACCCGGTGTTCGGCCGGGACACCGTGCCCGCCCAGTTCCGGCGGATGGCGCGCAGGGCCGTCGAGATGTGCCCGGCGCTGGCGCTGCGCGTGGCCCAGGGGGTGTGAACCACCTCCGCCGGGACGGCCGAACGTCCCGCCGGGAGCACCGGGATCACCGGGCGACCCGGGACGAGCGGACGCCCCGACGGGAGCACCGGGATCACCCTGCGACCCGGGACGGCCGGACGTCCCGCCGGGGGCACCGGGCGAAGGGTGATGCGAATGTGGCCAACCGGATCGGCGGATCGGTCGTCCTATCGAGCAGTTGACACGAACCCTCGGGGAGAACGACATGCGGATCCCTCCGGACAGGCGGGCGTTCCTGCGGACCGGCGGCCTGGCCGCCCTCGCCCTCGGCACCGGGCTCGGCACCTCGGGCACACCCGCCCCGGGCACGGGCGGCACGTCCGGCACGTCCGGCGGAGCCGCCGGTCCGCCTCGGGGCGCCACCGGCACGCCCGGTCGTGCCCCGACACGGACCGGCGGCGCGCCGCGGCCGGCCGACTGGCGGGCGCTGGCCGAGGGGCTGGAGGGCTCACTCGTCCGGCCGGGCGACGCCACGTACGACAGGGCACGGCGGCTGTTCAACCCCGCCTTCGACGCGGTACGGCCCGCGGGCGTCGCCTACTGCGCCGACCCGTCCGACGTCGCCGAGTGCGTCGGGTTCGCGCGGCGGCTGAACGTGCCGCTGACCGTACGGTCCGGCGGGCACTCCTACGCCGGCTGGTCCACCGGGACCGGCCTGGTCGTGGACGTCTCCCGGATGAACACGGTGCGCCACGCCTCCGGACGGGCCACCGTCGGGGCGGGTGCCAGGCTCGTCGACGTCTACGACAGGCTGGCCGCGAGCGGGGTGAGCGTCCCCGCCGGGACCTGCGCCACGGTCGGGGTGAGCGGGCTGGCCCTGGGCGGCGGGATCGGGGTCGTCTCCAGGATGTACGGCCTGACCTGTGACGTGATGGAGTCGGTCCGGATCGTCACCGCCGACGGGCGGCTGCTGACCTGCGACGCGGACCACCACCCCGACCTGTACTGGGCCTCGCGCGGCGGCGGGGGCGGCAACCTGGGGGTGGCCGTCTCCTTCGAGTTCCGCACCCACCCGGCCCGCGAGGTCACCGTGTTCTTCCTGCACTGGCCGTGGTCGAAGGCGGTCCGGGCGCTGCGCGCCTGGCAGGCGTGGGCCCCCTCGGCACCGGACGCGATGTGGTCGGGCATGCACCTCAGCCGCGACGGCGCCATGGACGTGCAGGTCGTCGGCCTCTACCTGGGCGGCAGGGCCGGGTGCGAGCGGTTGCTCGACCGGCTGGCCGACGCGGCCGGCTCACCGTCGTCCAGCCTCGTCCGCAGGACCTCCTACCGGCAGGCCATGCTGACCATGGCGGGCTGCGGCTCGCTCTCGGTCGGCCAGTGCCACCTGGGCGGATCGCTGCCGGGGCAGACCCGGGGCGGGCGGCTGTCGCGGGACAGGTTCGCGGCCGCGTCGCACATGGCCTACCGGCCGCTCTCGGAGGGCGGGGCCAGGACGCTGGTCGCCCAGGTCGCCCGCGCCGGTGAGCACACCGTGCTGCTGGACGCCCTGGGCGGCGCCGTCGCCCGGGTCCGCCCCGACGCCACGGCCTTCCCGCACCGGGCCGCCCTCTACAGCGTGCAGTACTACGCCCACCGCGCCGGGGCCGCGACCTGGACCAGGACCGCGCGGGCGGCGATGCGGCCCCACTTCGGCGACCACGCCTACGTCAACTACGTCGACGCGGGCCTTTCCGGCTGGCGCTCGGCCTACTACGGCCCCAACGCCGCCCGCCTGGCCCGCGTCAAGGCCGCCTACGACCCCGGCCGCCTGTTCCGCCTGCCCCAGGGCATCTGACCGGGGCCGGGTCCGGGGGCCGGGATCCCCGGAAGAGGTCACCCCTCGGACGGCAGGAAGTACGACAGCACCTCGGGGTTGGCCATGGCGTCGAGGTTCGCGGCCTTCTCCGGGGGGACGCCGAGCAGGATCTTGCGGACGGGCACCTCCAGCTTCTTGCCGCTGAGGGTGCGCGGGATTCCGGGAACCTCGACGATCTCGTTCGGCACGTGGCGCGGGGAGAGCGCCTCCTTCAGTTCCCTGCGCAGGCGCAGGACGAGTCCGTCGCTCAGGGCGGCGCCCTCGGTCATGGTCACGTACAGCAGCAGGCGCCCCTCCTGGCCGAGCTGCCCGGTGTCGATCACCAGGCTGTCGGCGATCTCCTCGAAGCGCTCGACCACGCGGTAGAACTCGCTGGTGCCCATCCGCACGCCGCCCCGGTTCAGGGTCGAGTCGGACCGGCCGTAGATGACGCAGCCCCCGTCGGGGAGGACCTTGATCCAGTCGCCGTGCCGCCAGACGCCCGGGTACTCGGAGAAGTAGCTGTCCCGGTAGCGGGACCCGTCGGGGTCGTTCCAGAACATCACCGGCATCGACGGCATCGGCAGGGTCAGCACCAGCTCGCCGACCTCCCCGACCACCGGCTTGCCCGACGGGTCGAAGGACTCGACCTTCGCCCCGAGGCAGCGGCAGGGGATCACGCCCGCCCGTACCGGGAGCAGCGGGACGGCGCCCACGAAACCGGTGCACACGTCGGTGCCCCCGGAGAACGAGCCGAGCTGGATCTCGGGGAGCGCGTCGTGCACCCACGCGAAGCCCTCGGGCGGCAGCGGCGAGCCCGTGGAGCCGAGCCCCCGCAGCCGGTCCAAGCCCGACGGCCGCAGACCGGCCTTCATGGACGCGATCATGTACGGTGCGCCCGTGCCGAAGTAGGTGACCCCCTCCTCCGCGGCCAGCCGCCAGAGCGCGTCGGTTCCCGGGTGGGTCGCCGACCCGTCGTAGAGCACCACCGTCGAACCGACCAGCAGGCCGCCGATCAGGTAGTTCCACATCATCCAGCCGGTGGTGGTGTACCAGAAGAAGACGTCGTCCTCGCCCAGGTCCTGGTGGAAGGAGAGGGCCTTGAGGTGTTCGAGCACCACGCCGCCGTGGCCGTGCACGATCGGCTTGGGCAGCCCGGTGGTGCCCGAGGAGTAGACGATCCAGAGCGGGTGGCCGAACGGCACCGGCTCGAACGCGAGCGGCGCCGTGTCCGCGCGCAGCGTGGCCCAGTCCAGGGTGCGGGCCCCGGAGCCGGTCTGCGGGACGTCGTCCCGGGAACCGGAGCCGTCCGGGGTGGCGGGGGTGCTCGTGGACGGGACGCGTACCCGCGCCACCAGGGTCGGCAGCCGGGCGGCGATGTCCTCCACGACGGCGCCGCGGTCGTAGTGCCTGCCGTTGTAGTCGTAGCCGTCGACCGCGAGGAGCACCTTCGGCTCGATCTGGGTGAAGCGGTCGATCACGCTGGGCGCGCCGAAGTCGGGCGAGCAGGAGGACCAGATCGCCCCCAGGGAGGCGGTCGCCAGGAAGGCGACCAGGGTCTCGGGGATGTTCGGCAGGTAGGCCGCGACCCGGTCACCGCGCCCGACGCCCAGCGCGGCCAGGCCCGCGCGGACCCGCGCCACCTCCTCGGCCAGCTCGCCCAGGGTGAGCTCCCGCCGTCCGCCCGTCTCGTCGCGGAAGATCACCGCGAGCCGTTCCGGCTCGGCCGCGGCCCTGCGCAGCGCGTTGGCCGCGTAGTTCAGCGTCGATCCGCCGAACCACTCCGCCCCGGGCATCTCCCCCGACAGGACCGGCCCGTGGCCGCGGTCCCCCACGACCTTGAAGTAGTCCCAGATCGACGTCCAGAACTCGGCCGGCGCCTCCACCGACCACAGCCACAGCGCCTCGTAGTCGGCGCTGCGGCCCAGCCAATGCATGTAGCGGGTGATCCTGGCGTTCTTCACGACCTCCGGGGACGGCTCCCAGAGCAGCGCACCTTCCTCAACCATGCCCCCATCCTCTCGGCGCCCCACCCGAATGTCATCCCCCGGGTCCACACAGCGCGCGCCCGGAGCGTGTGGGAGGCCCACGTAGGAGAGTCCGGCCAGGTCAGCGGCCCGCGGGGAAACGACCGGCGCCGCGGGCCGGGGAGGTGAGGCTCGCGACGGCGGCGACGACCTCGGAGGAGTTGGACAGGTCGGGCAGGACCACGTCGGCCCCGGCCTCGTGCAGCTCGGCCGGGAGGGACCTGCCCGAGGCCACGCCGATCATCGAGGCCCCGGCGATCCTGGCCGCCTGGACGTCCCTGGCCGAGTCGCCGATCAGCACGGTGTTGCGCCCGTCGAAGACCGTCCCGTGCCTGCGACCGGCCCGGCCCTGCGCGACCTGCAGCAGCGTGGCCTTGGGGTAGACCTCCTCGCCGTAGCCGCCGATCTCGATGTCGACGTACCTGTCGAGACCGAACGCGGCCAGCTTGTGCGCGGCGTTGCTCTTGATCGTTCCGGTGAGCACCGACTGGACCACCCCGTCGAGCCTCGCCACCGCCTTGAGCGCGTCGCGGGCCCCGGCCATCATCCTGCCCTCCTTGGCCAGGCGCCTGCGCCGGGCTCCGAAGGCCGCGGCCAGCGCGTCGAGGAACCTGGGCAGGTGCTCGTCGCTCGCGACGATCCCGTTGATGGCGAGCATCTCGAAGACGATCTCCGAGTCCGGGCGGCCGTTGGGCTGGGTCAGCTTGACCAGGGGACGTCCGGTGACGGCGCGGAACGCCTCCGCGTACGCCTCACGGGTGACGATGGAGACGTCCACCAGGGTGAGGTCGATGTTCCACAGAACGAGGCGGTTGATCGGGGGCCTCCCGGAGAGGGTGCGGATGCCCAGGGTACGGCCCGGGACGCCCGGCGACCGCCTCCGATGCTGAAACCATCCTGTTTCCGGATGTTTCCTGACATCGAGCGGGTGATGGTGGCGGTCGTGCCGGTCCCGGGGCCTGCCGGGACCGGGACCGGAGCAGAGGGGCGTCGCTAGGCGTGGTCGAGGGCGTCGGCGAGGGTGTCGACGACCGGCACCCCGCAGGCCGCCAGGTCGGCCCGGCTGGTCATGCCACCGGTGTAGAGCACCGCCCGCGCGCCGACGTGCTGGGCGGCGTGCGCGTCGTCCAGGCTGTCACCGATCACCAGGACGTCGGCCGGGTCGACGCCGAGCGCGGCGAGGTGGGTCACCATCCACTCGGCCTTGTGCCCCCCGGGGATGCCGCGCAGGCCGTCGATCCGGGTGAAGTGGTGGTCGATGCCGAGCTCGGCGACCTTGGGGACCAGCCGCTCGTGCGCCCACATGGACAGCAGCGACTGCCGGCCCCCGGTGGCCTTCCAGGCGTCCAGGGTGGCGAGGGCGTCCTCGGCCAGCCCGCACTCCAGCATCAGCCGGTGGTAGTTGTCATGGAAGCCGAGGTCGAGCGCCTCCCACTCGCCCTCGCGGAGGGGACGCCCGAGCATGCGCTCGTAGGCGGCCCAGATCGGGCGCGTGTAGACGGCACGGAAGCGGTCGGCGTCGTAGGAGCCCAGCCCGTAGGGCTCGAACACCGCGTTCGTGGCACCGACGACAGCGTCGATGTCATGAAAAAGCGTGCCATTCCAATCCCACACGATGTGTCTCATATGCCGTCAAGAATAGCCAAAACCCCGGGAGGGTCGCGGTCAGCCGATCAGGTCGGGGATCTCCTGGGTGGCGTACCACAGGAGCTCGTTGGCCTCGGCGCCGTCCACGGTGAACCGGGCGTCGTCGTCGCCGAGGTCGGCCGCGGGCAGAGCCGCGATGGCGGCCTCGACGTCCTTCACCGCCTCGGGCTCGTCCACGTGGACGGCGGCGATCCGCGCCGACGGCACCGCCGCGTCCAGCCGTACCCGTGCGCGCTCCTCCAGGTCCGGCCGGACGGTGACGTCGCCGTCCGGTACGTCGACGGCCACGACGACCCTCCGGGCGGCGACCTCCACCCCGTCCGCGCGGTCGGCCGCCAGCATCCGCAGCGAGGCCCTGGCCGCCTCGGTCAGGGCCACGTACTCCAGTTCCTCGGTGTCACCCGAGACGTACCACTCGATCAGCGCGGGGGTCACCGCGTAACCGGTCAGCGGGGCCGGGCCGAGCTCCCCCGCGCCGGCCACGCGGGCCAGCGCCGGGAGCGTACACGGCAGGTAGACGCGCATCCATGCCTCGATCTGTCTCTCCCACGTCGGCGCCGGTTCGGCACCGATTCACCCATCGAGTGTGCCAGTACCGGCGAGTCCCGGTGATGACCGGCCGTGCGAACGGCTCGGCGCAACGGGGTGACCGGTGATGACCGCCCGTACGAACGGCTCGGCGCAGCGGGATCCGCGGTGACGACCGCTTTGATGAACGGCTCAGCGCAGCGGGATCCGGAGCAGGCGCTCCAGCTCGGCGATGGTGAGGTCGGGTTCGCGGTGGTGCACGCCGACGATGCCGAGCCGCCGGGCCGCCTCGATGTTGGTCTCGATGTCGTCGACGAACACGCACTCCTCCCCGGCCAGGCCGATCCTGCCGAGCGCGTGCTCGAAGATCCTCGGCTCGGGCTTGCGCATGCCGATCTCGCCGGAGATGACCACCTCGTCGAAGACGTCGTCCCAGCCCTCCCGGGGGTACTCGTTCGCCCAGGAGTTGGAGAGCAGGCAGGTCCGCAACCCGGCCGCACGGACCGCGCGGAGCATCTCGTACATCGGCTCGACCCTGTGGAAGCGGGAGAACATCCGGGACAGCAGCCCCTCGGCCTCCGGCGGCACGCCGTCCGTGGTGACCAGCCTGTCGGCGAGGTGACGTTCGAAGTCCAGCCCGGACATCTCACCGCGCTCCAGCGCGTGGATCGCGTTCTCCCCGTTCCCCGAGCCCTCGTACGCGTGCGATATCAGCTCGTTCATCACCTGCCGGTAGTGGGTCGCGTCGAGCCTCTCGTCGACGATCCACTCCGCGACCGCCTGGGAGAGGCCGACGGTCAGCACGCCACCCCAGTCGATCAGCACGCCCTTCAGCATCCGTCCTCCTCGATGGAACGGGTTTCAGAGTAGACGCGTCCGGCGGACCGGCCGAGCGCGGGGACGGCTTCCGCGTCCGCGCACCGTGACGCCGTGACGCGTCACGACACGTCGTGGCGGGGTCCGTCCGCGCGCGCAATCCCATCGCGAGTTCAAGCCGTATCTCTCCCGGAACGACACAAGAAGGGTGTGATTGACCGGAGATTCATCCCCTAACATCCGATTCAAGGACTGGTGCGAGTTTCGCGGCTCTAATACGAGGAAGATTATGAGAATGGCAGTCGTGCCATATAACCGCACGTAGAAGGCGTGATCAACCTCCTGCGGGCTCCATCCGCACCTTCCCTCGGTTCCCATGAGGAGGGATCATGGCAGTAACTCAGGCGAGTCGCTCCCGCGCCCGTACGGCGTCGAGACCGGCCGCATCAGCCACGAATGCAACGACGGACCGGAAGCGCGACGGCAACTCGCTAACGCTCAAGCTTCCGATGCTGACCGTGCAGCTCCGACCCCCGAACGTCCGCATGCCACGTGTCGACACCCGGGGGGCGGCTCAGGCCACTGAAACCGCCACATCGTTCCTCCCTCCGGCCGAACGCATCGCCTACTACGGAGGGCTCGGCGCCCTCGCGGTGGTGGGACTGATCGAGTGGCCGGTGGCGGCCGCCATCGGGGTGGGGACGCTGATAGCCCAGCGCGCACGGGGAAGGGGCCGGTCCTCCGGCACCTCCCGGGCCATGAGCTCCATCGCGTCCGCCGCGCAGAGCATGAACCCGATCTCCGCGATGACCGGCTCCGGTTCGGCGGGGTCCGGTTCGGCGGGGTCCGGTTCGGCGGGGTCCGCCTCCCGTACCGGAGGGTCCGCCTCCCGCACGGGGGGCTCCGCCTCGCGCGGCACCGCCTCGCGGTCCGGCGGCACGGCGTCCCGGACCTCACGGTCCACGGCGTCCCGCAGCACGTCGAGCGGCGGCACGAGCACCGGTTCCCGGACGAGCGGTTCGGCGTCCCGTACGACGGGGGCCGCCTCCCGCACCGGGGGTTCGACCTCCCGGGCGACGGGCACGGCCTCCCGCGCGAGCGGGACCACCCGGACGACGGGTTCGACCTCGGGCGGCCGGAGCACCACCTCCCGCACGAGAAGCGGTACGTCCAAGACCACGGGGACCGCCTCCGGGAGCTCGACCACCCGGAGCCGGAGCACGGCGTCGCGTACCACGGGCACCACCCCGCGGACCCGCACCGCCACCTCCCGCACGACGGGCACCACATCCCGGACCAGGACACCCGCCACCCGCGCCGCGAGCACCACCTCACGCGCGACCGGCACCACGTCCCGGACCAGGACGGCCGCCTCGCGCACCGCGGGCACCGCGTCCAAGACCACCGGTACCGCCACCCGGAGCCGGAGCACGGCGTCGCGTACCACGGGCACCACCCCGCGGACCCGCACCGCCACCTCCCGCACGACGGGCACCACATCCCGGACCAGGACACCCGCCACCCGCGCCGCGAGCACCACCTCACGCGCGACCGGCACCACGTCCCGGACCAGGACGGCGGCCGGCCGGGCCTCGGGCACCACCCCGCGGACCCGCACCACCGCGTCCCGCACGACCGGCACCACGTCCCGGACCGCCGCACCGCGGACCAGGACCGCCTCCCGGACGACGGCCTCGACGTCGACGACGGCACGTCCCGCCTCCCGTACCCGGAGCGCGACGTCCCGTACGGCGGCCTCGGCCGGCGGAAGGACGAGACCGGCGTCGCGGGCGGCGGGTTCCACGTCGCGGAGCAGGACCACCGCGTCCCGCGCCACGGGCTCCACCGCACGGGCCGCAGGCTCGACGTCTCGCACGGCGAGCACCACCTCACGCGCCACGAGGCCCGCCTCGCGCACCACGGGTGCCGCGTCCCGGACCACGCGGACCACCGCGTCGAGGGCCGCCTCCGGTACCAGGAGCGGCACGGCACGGACCTCGGCGGCCACGTCGCGGTCCACCGGCGGCACCACCCGGGCGACGGCGTCCACCTCACGGGCGTCCGGCGGCTCGAAGATGTCGGGTATGTCTGGTATGTCGGGGACCTCACGGGCGTCCGGCACCTCGCGGAGCCGGAGCGCGAAGCCCGCGTCCCGGAGCGGGAGCGCCGGCTCCCGGACCGGGAGCATGGCCTCGCGAACGGCCAAGCCCGCGTCGCGGACCGCCAAGCCCGCCGCGCGCACCACGAAGCCGGCGTCCAGGGCCTCGGCGTCCACCGCACGGGCCGGGAGCGGCACGTCCCGGACCGCCGCCTCGCGGGGCTCGCGGAGAACGGCCACGTCCCGGACTGGCACGACCCGGGCGACCGCCTCCCGGGCCGGGGCGTCCGGCGCGCGGTCGAGGAGCTCGGCCGGCGGGCGCTCGTCCGGCTGATCACGTGATGAGGCCGATCAGGCCATGCGCGACCGCGGCCTGATCGGCCTCGTCATCTCTTCCACCGGAGTTCTGGATGTTCATGCCCCGCCTGCTCTCACCCGCCACCGAGACCCTCCGGAGCGTCGTACCCGAAGCGGTCCGCGGCCTGCTGCCGCGCTCCCGGCGCAGCAGCGTCTGTCCCGGCGGGCTCCGCGTGGACCTGCGCACGGTCGGCGATCCGGGCAGCCGCGGGAGGGCACGGCGGCTGGAGAGCCTGCTGCTGCGGCTGGAGGGGATCGAGCGCGCGGAGGTGAACGGCGTCCTCGGCTCCGTCTTCGTGGGATGCGACCCCGCCTCGATCGACCTGGAGAAGATCCTCGAACTGGTCGAGGCGTTCGACGGCGATGACCCCGAGGACACCGACGCCGACGCCGACGACGGGGACACCGACGACGGGGACACCGACGACGGGGACACCGACGACATCACCGGCACCGACGAGGACGACGACGAAGACACCGACGACACCGAAGAAGACGAAGACAGCGAGGACACCGAGGACAGCGAGGACACCGGCGCCCCGGGACCCGGTGACGACCCGGCGTCCGCGAAGGACCCCTCGGCGGGACCCGCGGCCCTCATCTCCATGATCGCCGAGCATCACGCCGCCAGGCTGGTGGAGCGTCACACGCGGGCCGGCATCCGGCTCGGCGCGACCCTGCTCGGGGCGGGCCTGACGATCGCCGGACGTGCCGTGCGCGCCCCGGCCCTGCCCGCGATCGTCCCCGCCCTGCTGAACCTGGCCGAGTCCACCCCGAAGGTGCGCGCCGAGCTGGAACGCCGCCTGGGTTCCTCGGCCACGTTCGACCTGCTCGTGACCACGAACATCGTCACCCACACGCTGGCGCTGCGTCCCCTGGGCATGCTCGTCCAGTCGGTCACCGCCGCCGGCGGCTACCTGGAGGCACGCGACACGCGCCGGGCCTGGGCCGCGCGCGAGCGCGAGCTGGCCTCCGCCGACGGTTCCTACCGCCACATCCGCTCGCCCAAGAGCCCGCGCCCGGCCCCGCTGAGGCACAGCCCGGTGGAGCGGTTCGAGCGTGCCGCGAGCCCCGCGGCGGCGGGCGTCTCCGGCCTGACCCAGCTTCTCGGCCACGACCGGCACCGGTCGGTCGCCATGCTCACCGCGACCACGCCCAAGGCCGCGAAACAGGGCAGGGAGTCCTTCGCCTCGGCGATCGGGCGGGCCCTGGCCCGGCGCGGGGCGATCGTGCTCGACGCCCGGGCCCTGCGCCACATGGACGGCATCGACATGGTCGTCCTGGACGCCGACGTGCTCGGCACGGGCTGCTGGGAGATCGACCGTGTCGTCCCGCTGGGCGACGAGGCGGACGCCGACGGGCTGCACGCGCGGCTGCACTCCCTGCTGGACCTCACCGACCCGGGCGCGCGGCGGGAACGCGACGGCTGGGCGGCCGAGCCGGTCGAGGCCCCGGCCGTGCTCGTCTCGGCCGAGGCCGCCGGCTGGGAGGTCCGGGGCGTGCGGGCCGTCCGCGTGACGAGGCAGGGCGTCCCGGTCGCCCTGGTCGGCATGAGCCCGGGCGTGGATCCGCTGGCGGACGCCGTCGTCGCCGCGGCCGGAAGCGGCTGCGCCGTGCGGCTGGCCGGCGGCGGGCCCGAGCTCGGCGCGCGGCTCGGGGTGGACGAGACCGTACCGGGAGGCTCCAGGCTGGCCCGGTCGGTCCGGACGCTCCAGGCGCAGGGGCACGGGGTCGCGGTGGTGTCGGCACGGCGGATGGCCGCGCTGGCCCAGGCCGACCTGGGCATCGGCGTGCCGCGCCGGCCGGGCCGGACCCCCTGGGACGCGGACGTGATCGCCGAGCTGGAGGAGGCGCACCTGCTGCTGACCTGCCTGGCACCGGCCAGGAGGACCAGCGAGCGTTCCGTGTGGCTCACCACCGCGGGCACCACGATCGGCGGCGCGCTGACCGCCTTCGGGTCGTCGGCCCAGGCACTGGGCAGGGCCCAGCTGGTGAACGACTGTACGACGATCGCGGCCATCGCCACGGGCGAGTGGGCGGGCTGGCACGCCGGCCGGGAGGCGCCCCCGGTCCGGGAGGACCGCACGCCCTGGCACGCGATGGCGGTCGAGGACGTGCTCTCCCTGCTGGAGTCCTCCCCCGGCGGGATCACCGAGACCGAGGCCGCGCGCCGCAGGGCCTCGACGAGGCAGAAGAGCACGCAGGGCCCGCCCTCGCTGCTCCGCGCGTCCCTGGAGGAACTGGTCAACCCGATGACGCCGATCCTGGCGGCCGGGGCGGGCCTGTCGGCCATGGTCGGCTCGGTCTCCGACTCGGCGATGATCGCCACGGTGGTGGCCGCCAACGCGCTCATCGGAGGTGGCCAGCGGTTCAGCGCCGACCGGGCGCTGAACCGGCTGACCGAGGCGGTCGCCACCCCCGCGCGGGTACGCCGCCCCCACCAGCCCGTGAGCACCACCGTCGACGGGCTCGTACGGGGCGACGTGATCGAGCTGCGCGCGGGCGACACCGTGCCGGCCGACTGCCGCGTGACCAAGGCGACGAACCTGGAGATGGACGAGTCGGCCCTGACCGGCGAGTCCCAGCTCGTCGCCAAGTCACCGGCGCCGGTCAACGCGCCTGCCGTCGCCGACCGCACGTCGATGGTCTACGAGGGGACCACGGTGGCCGCCGGCGTCGGGCTGGCCGTGGTGGTCGCGGCGGGCGAGTCCACCGAGGCGGCCAGGACCGCCAGGCTCACCCAGGAGCAGCCTCCGGACTCGGGCGTGCAGCTGCGGCTGCGGGCGCTGAGCCGGCGCATCCTGCCGGTCGCGGTGGGCTCGGGCGTGGTCCTGCTGGTCGCCGACCTGATGCGGGGCAGGTCCCTGCCCGCGGCGCTGGCGCCCGCGGTGAGCCTCGCCGTCGCCGCGGTTCCCGAGGGGCTGCCGTTCGTCGCCTCGGTCGCGGAGCTCGCCGCCGCCCGGCGGCTGTCGACGCGCAACACCCTGGTGCCCAACCCCTCCACGATCGAGGCCCTGGGCCGGGTGAACGTGCTCTGCTTCGACAAGACCGGCACACTCACCGAGGGACGCATCAGCCTGAGGTGCGTCTCGGACGGGCAGGACGAGCGTCCCGTCGAGGCGTTGACGCCCGCGCTCAGGAAGATCGTGGCGGCGGGCCTGCGGGCCGGGCCGCGGCACGACGACGGGCGGCCGGTCCCGCACCCCACCGACCGGGCCGTGCTGAACGGCGCCGAGCGGCTGGGCGTGACGCCGGAGGAGGACGGGGCCTGGGAACGGATCGACGAACTCCCCTTCGAGCCGGGACGCGGCTACCACGCCGTGCTCGGGACGGGCGGCTCGGGACCGCTGCTCAGCGTCAAGGGCGCCCCCGAGATCGTGGTCACCCGCTGTTCGAGCGTGTTGCGCGACGGCCGGGTGGTGCCGCTCACCGACGTCGTCGAGGCGGAACTGGACAAGGAGCTCGACCAGCTCGCCCGGCGGGGCTACCGGGTGCTCGCGGTCGCCGAACGCGCCGCCTCCGACCGCCGCGACCTGGACGAGTCCCGCATCCAGGACCTGCGCTTCCTGGGGTTCCTCGGCCTGGCCGATCCGGTACGGCCCACCGCGGCCGAGAGCGTCGGCCGCCTGAGCCGGGCGGGCGTGCGCATCGTGATGATCACGGGCGACCACCCGAGCACCGCCGAGGCGATCGGCGCCGAGCTGAACGTGCTGAACGGCGGGCGGGTCATGACCGGCCCCGAGCTGGACGACCTGGACGACGACACGCTGGTGGAGGCGCTGCCCGACGTGACGGTCTTCGCCAGGACCACCCCGGCCCACAAGGCCAGGATCGTCGCCTGCCTGCGCCGGGCGGGCAAGGTCGTCGCGGTCACCGGGGACGGCGCCAACGACGCCCCCGCGATCCGGGGCGCGGACGTGGGGATCGCCCTCGGTTCCCGCGCCACCCCGGCGGCCCGGTCGGCCGCCGACATCGTGGTGACCGACGACCGCATCGAGACGATCGTGGACGCGATCATCGAGGGCAGGGCCATGTGGAGCTCGGTCCGCGACGCGCTGAGCATCCTGCTCGGCGGCAACATCGGCGAGATCGTCTTCGCGGTCGGGTCCAGCCTGATCAGCGGCGCGAACGTGCTGAACACCCGCCAGCTCCTGCTGGTCAACCTGCTCACCGACATGCTGCCCGCGATGGCGGTCGCGGCCCGTCCCCCCGCGGCGGCCAGCCCCGAGAAACTCCTCCAGGAGGGGCCCGAGGCCTCGCTGGGCGCCTCCCTGACCCGTGACATCCAGCTCCGCGCCGTCACCACGGCGAGCGCGGCCGGCGCGGCCTGGGCGATCGGCCGGATGACCGGCACGCGCGGCCGGGCGGACACCATGGGCCTGGTCGCGCTGGTGGCGACGCAGCTTCTCCAGACACTGGTCCTGGGCAGCCGGGACCGCATGGTGGTGCTGGCGTCCCTGGTCTCCCTGGCCGTGCTGGGCCTGACCGTCTCGGTGCCCGGCCTGTGCCGGTTCTTCGGCTGCCGCGTCCTCGGCCCGACGGGATGGATCATCGCCCTGGGCAGCGCGGCCGCCACGACCGCGGCGGCCGTGGCCTTCCAGGCCGCCACGCAGGGGACGTCACCGAACGTTCACCGAACAGCAACCTGTTGATAGGTGACTTGGACACGTTTGGTATGAATTATCGCCTTAAGTGTTCCTACTCACTGTGAGGCCCTGATGTCCGGATTTCTCTCCACCGTGCTCGCCAAGGCGGTCGTGATGCTGCTCGAGGCCCTCCTCACCCGCATCGTCCAGTCGCTGATCACCTCGCTCTCCAGGACCGGCAACCTCGGCAGGAACGGCAACCTCGGCTTCGCCTGACCCGGGCCCCGGCCTGGATCCGGCCCGATCCCGGGCCTCGTCCGTCCCGGGTTGCCTCTGGTCCCGGCCCCGACCGGCCTCGGGCCCCGCCCGACACCGGACCTGCCCGAGACCGGGCCCGAGCCCGCCCGATCCCGGGTCCCGTCCCGCTCAGCGCGCCCTGGAGGTGATGAGCCGGGCGACCTTGCGGTGCTCGGCCGAGCGCAGCACCCGCTCCGCCCTGGCGGGGTCGGCCACCGGCGCCTTCCCCAGCAGGCCGCGGGCGGCCTTCAGCTTCAGCAGGCGCCGGACGGACTGGTCGAGCCGCGCCTCGGAGATCTTCCCGGACCGTACGGCGGCCAGCACCGCCCGGTGGGCCTCGTCGTAGTCCGGCGGCATCAGCAGCAGGTCCACCCCCGCCTGGATCGCCCGTACCGCCACCTGCCCGTCCCCGTACTTCTTCCGCACGCCCTCCATGTCGAGCGCGTCGGTCGAGACGACCCCGTCGAACCCGAGCTTCTCGCGGAGCAGGCCGGTCAGGATCGGCCTGGAGAGCGTGGCCGGGTCGCCGGAGGGGTCCAGCCGGGGCATCACGACGTGCGCCGTCATGATCGCGTCGACGTCCCTGCCGATGGCCGCGGCGAACGGCGGCGCGTCCAGCCTGCTCCACTGCGCGCGAGAATGCTTGATCACCGGCAGCCCGGTGTGGCTGTCGACGCTCGTGTCGCCGTGGCCGGGGAAGTGCTTGGCCGTGGCCGCGATCCCGGCGTCGTGGAACCCCCGGACCGCGGCGGCCACCATCGGCGCCACCTTCTTCGGGTCCGAGCCGTACGCGCGCGGGCCGATCACCGGGTTGCGCGGGTTGAGGTTGACGTCGGCCACCGGCGCGAAGTCGAGGTTGATCCCCAGCGCGCGCAGCTCGGTCCCGGTCACCTCGGCCGCCCGCCGGGCCAGCGAGGCGTCCCCGGTGGAGCCGATCGTGGCGGCCCCGGGCAGGTCGGTGACCAGCGGCGCGAGCCGCGAGACCCTGCCGTTCTCCTGGTCGGCGGCGATCAGCAGCGGGATCTCCGGCGACGCCTTCTGCAGCCCGTTGGTCAGCGCCACCACCTGGCGGACGCTCTTGATGTTGCCCGCCCAGGGGAACAGGATCACCCCGCCGGGACGGTGACGGGCGACCACCTTCGCCGGGGTGCTCGCGCCGAACCGCGCCTGGTTCTCACCCGAGACGGTGTCGGCCGCCTGGCCGTACAGCACGGGCATGAAGAGCTGGCCGACCTTCTCCTCCACGGTCATCGAGGCGAGCACCGCCTCCACGTCCCGCGACCGCGCCGCCGGGGTGGCGGCGGTCGCCGGGGCCGTGGGGCTCGCCGGCGCCTCCCCGGTGCCCGTGCCGTCCGCCGTACCGGACGATCCGGAGCTCGCCGGGGTCCCGCCCGGCCCGGTGACGCCGGCCGCGGGCGGGGCCGTCCTGACCGAACCGGCGCACCCGGCCGCCATCGACACCACCGACACCACCGACACCACCGACGCGGTCGCCGCGATTCCCGTCACACGCATCCACCGAAACATGACGCTTACGCTATCCGGGTGGACGCCCCGGCGCCCGCCGCCGGTCCGCCGCGCACCCTGCTCTCCGTCTCATCGGGCCAGGTCCGCCGCGCACCCGGCCGCCCGTCTCACAGGGCCAGGTCCGCCAGGCCCGGCAGGTGGGAACGGGCGGCGGCGCGCGCGTCCTCGGGGCCGGTCGCGGCACGCGCGGCCCCCGCGGCGAGGACGCACTGCTCCCGGGTGTGTCGCGACAGCGCGGCCCGCACGGCGGGCAGCGCGGGTGCGGACATCGACAGCGAGGTGGCCCCCAGCCCGACGAGCACGCAGGCGAGCGCCGGATCCGCCGCGGCCTCGCCGCACACCCCGCACGGCCTGCCGTGCTCGGCGGCTCCTCCCGCGGCCAGCGCGACCAGGTCGAGCACGGCGGGCTGCCAGGCGTCCTGGAGGCCGGTCAGCGCGCCCAGCTGCCGGTCCGCGGCGAGCGCGTACTGGGTCAGGTCGTTGGTGCCGACCGAGAGGAAGCCCGCGTGCGCGGCCAGGTCGGAGGCGCGCAGTGCCGCGGAGGGCACCTCGACCATCACGCCCGCCGCCGGCAGCCCGGCCGCGTCGCAGGCGGCCGCGAACCATGCGGCCTCCTCGGCGGTGGCCACCATCGGCGCCATCACCCGGAGCGCACCCGCCGAGCGCGCCGCGGCGGCGGCCAGGGCCGTCAGCTGGGCGGCCAGCACCTCCGGGTGCGCCCGCAGCAGCCGGACCCCGCGCTCCCCCAGGGCCGGGTTGGGCTCGTGCTCGCCCGGCGGCAGGAAGGCCAGGGGCTTGTCGGCGCCCGCGTCGAGGGTCCGCACGATCACCCTGCCGCCCGGGAAGGCGTCCAGCACCTCCAGGTAGGCGGCCTCCTGCTCGGCCGCCGACGGCGCCTCGGCACGGTCCAGGAAGAGGAACTCGGTCCGGTAGAGCCCGATCCCCTCGGCCCCGTACTCCAGCGCGGCGGCCACGTCGTGCGGCCCGCCGACGTTGGCGAGCAGCGGCACGGCGTACCCGTCGGCGGTGCTCCCCGGGCCGGTGACGGCGGACAGCGCGACCTGACGCGCGGCGTCGGCGTCGCGCGCGGCGAGGACGTCCTCGCCGGAGGGTGCGGTCCGCACCAGGCCGGAGGTGCCGTCCACCAGCATCGGGGTGCCCGACGGGATCGAGGTCGCCCCGGGGCAGGCGACCACGGCCGGGACCCCCATGGCGCGCGCCAGGATCGCGGTGTGGCTGGTCGGGCCGCCCTGCTCGGTGACGAAGGCGGCCACCACGTCCCGCGAGAGCAGCGCGGTGTCCGCGGGCGCCAGGTCCCGGGCGACGAGGACGTACGGCTCCCCGTCCCCGGTGGGCAGCTCCGGGATCGGACGGCCCTCGATCACCGCGACGGCCCGGTCCCTGACGTCGTCCAGGTCGGCGACGCGCGCGGCGAGGTAGCCACCGGCGGCGGCGAGCACCTCCCGGTAGCGGCCGAACGCCTCGTGGACCGCGCGGGCCGCGGCGGTACCCGCCTCGATCAGCTCGGCCACCCCGGCGGCCAGCCCGGGGTCGCGCGCCATCATGGCCTGGGCCTCCAGGATGCCCGCGGCCTCGCCCCCGGCCCTGGCGCCGCGCTCCTCCAGGTCGGTGGCGACCCGCTCCAGCGCCCGGACGGCACCGGCCAGCTCCGCGGCGGCGTCCCCGTCGTGCCGGGATCCCGGCTCCGGGACGGGGGCCCGGTACGCGAGCACGTAGGCGGGGCCGAGACCGACCCCCGGGCTCACACCCACCCCCGCCAGCGCGCTCACGGCGCCGACGCGATCCCGGCCAGCCGGTCGAGGAGCTCGTCGGCACCCTCGCCCTCGGCCCTGATCACCACCATGTCGCCCTCCCTGACGTCCAGCGAGAGGACCGACAGGATGCTCTTGGCGTTCACCGGCTCACCGGATCCCTTGGCGATGGTGACGTCCAGGGACGCCTTGGCCGCCGTCTGCACGAACGTCGCGGCGGGCCGGGCGTGCAGGCCGACCTCTGATGTGACGGTGACTTGGCGCTCGGCCACGTGTTCCTCCTGCGGTTCGGCCGTGCGGTGGGGACCGCGCGGCTCGTCGTTCATGTGCCCGGGGGCCAGGTGACCCCCGTCAGGTCCGCGACCACGAGGTCGGCCGCGGCCAGGTCCGTGCCCTCGTGGGTCGTCGCTATGCCCACGCAGGCCATGCCTGCCGCCTTGGCCGCCGCGATCCCGGCGATGGAGTCCTCGAACACGACACAGTCTGCCGGATCCACCGACAGGCGTGCCGCGGCGAGCAGGAAGCCCTCGGGGTCGGGCTTGCCGTTGGTGACGTCCAGGGCGGACACCAGCGTGTCCAGCAGGTCGCGGACGCCGATCTGGGCCAGCCGCTCCTCGGCCCAGTCACGGCCCGCGGAGGTGACCACCGCGATCGGCGAGCCGTACGCCGCGACGCCGCGGATCAGCTCGGCCGCTCCGGGGACCGGCACGATGTCGGGCAGGCCGGGATGGTCCTTGAAGGAGAGGACCTCACCGATCAGCTCCTCGACCTCCCTGCCGGGGAAGAGGTGGGCCCGCTCGGCCAGCACGTCGCGGCCGCGCCGTCCCATGAACTCGCGCAGCACGGTCTCGTCGTGGCTCACCCCGTGCCGCTCCAGCAGCATCGACCACATGGCCATGCTCCGCCGCTCGCTGTTGATCAGTGTCCCGTCCAGGTCGAAGAGCGCCGCCTTCGTCCGCCCTCCCGCGGCCGGCATGGCCGGTTCCATGGCGGGTCCTCCTTCCCCGTCGTCGGTCATCGGTCGTCGTTCGTCATCGGTCGTCGTCCGTCTCGTTCCCGCTCGCCCTTCCAGCATCCCCGCCGCTCCCGCGGGACGCGAGCCCTCAGGCCGGGTCGTCCCACTCGAAGAGCCCGTCCCCCGCGGCCACCGCGCCCGCCGCGAAGCCGGAGACGGTGCCCGCCGCGGCCTCCAGCGCCACGACCGGGCAGATGGGATGGCGCCCGCCCGCCTCGATGCGGGCCGGGTCCCACGCCATGACCGGCTGTCCCGCGCGCACCCGGTCGCCCTCGGCGGCCAGCGGCTCGAACCCCTCGCCCCTGAGCTCGACCGTGTCGATGCCCAGGTGGACCAGGACCCCGCGGCCGTCGTCGCCGACGACGACGAAGGCGTGCGGGTGCAGCTTGACGATGGTGCCCGCGATGGGGGCGACCACCGGGCCGGGAGTCCTGTCCGGCTCGATCGCCATGCCGGAGCCGACCAGGCCCTCGGAGAAGACCGGGTCGGGCACCGCGCCGAGCCTGACGGCCACCCCCGTGACCGGTGCCAGAACCGTGGTCACCGCACTCCCCTCGGCACGCCCGCCGCCCGCGAGGACGGTCCCGTCAGCCGATGATGTCCTCGATGTCGCTGGCGATCGTGTCGGCCTCGGGACCCACCACCACCTGGACGATGTTGCCCGCGGCCATCACGCCGTGCGCACCGGCCGCGCGCAGGGCCGCCTGGTCGACCTTGGAGGCGTCGCGCACCTCGGTGCGCAGCCGGGTGATGCACGGTTCGATCTCGATGATGTTGCCCGCACCACCGAGTCCAGCGATGATCGCGTCGGCGTCGGCCGCCATGTCGCCCTCCAATCGTGGCCATCCTGCTCCCAGGCCATGAACAGGCTAGAGGAGGCGGGCACCCGCCGGTCCGCGCCGGCGTCAGTCGGTCTGCGTCACCTTGTTGAGGCCGCGCGGGGCGTCGGGGTCGATCCCCAGCCGTCGCGCCAGCGCCTCGGTGAGGAGCTGACCCGGGACGATCAGGCCCATCGGGGCCACCCACTCGGGCAGGTCGGGGCCGTTCAGCGCGGCGGTGGCGACCGAGGAGAGCGCGGTGCCGCCGCCGACCGTGTACGCCGCCGCCCCCGCGCCGGTCACCCGCTCGGCCAGCGCCACCGTACCGGCCAGGGTCGGCCCGTCACCGGCCGCGACCAGCAGGGCCGGGGTGTCGGAGTCGACCACCGCGATCGGGCCGTGCAGCAGGTCGGCGTAGGACAGGCCCATGGCGTGCAGGTAGCACGCCTCCTTGAGCTTGAGCGCCAGCTCCAGCGCGGTGGAGAAGGCCAGCCCGCGGCCGGAGACCACCACGCCCGGCTTGTCGGCGAGGCCCTCGACGATCGCCTCCAGGTCGCCCGGGTCGGTGATCAGTTTCTCCACCGCGTCCGGGACCCGCCGCAGGTCCCCGGGGTCGACGTCGGCCCCCAGGCCGAGGGCGAGCACGGCCAGCGCGGCGAGCGCGGTGGTGTAGGTCTTGGTCGCCGGGACGGCCTTCTCCTCGCCCGCCACCGTGCACAGGGCGAGGTCCGCGACCTGGGCGAGGGGGGTGCCCTCGCCGCCGTTGGTGATGGCCACGGTCCGGGCCCCGCAGTCCTTGGCCCAGGTCAGGGTCTCGACGATCTCCTCGGTACGGCCCGACTGCGACAGCGCGACGGCCAGCACACCGTCCAGGTCCAGCCTGCGCCGGTAGGTGGTGGCGATCGAGGGGGCGGCCAGGGTGGAGAGCCTGCCCGTGTGCGCCTCGGCCAGGTAGCGGCCGTAGACTGCGGCGTTGTCCGAGGTGCCGCGGGCGATGAACAGCAGCTGACGGGTCTGCCCCGCGAGCCGCTCCACCTCCGCGGTCCTGGGAAGGAGTGCGTCGAGCGTGGCTCTCAACGCAGCGGGCTGCTCGGCGATCTCGCTGCGCATCTTGGTGGTCATCTCGCGCTCATCCTTCGGTTCGGACGGACGAGATCGGGCCGTTATCGATCCGTCGCCGGTCCGTACGTTGACACCCTTTTCCGGCCTGTGGTCTAGTCCGGACTAGACCAGTACGAACCATAACTCATCAGTCATCTCAGATCGAGGGGGGAGGAATCTCATGGCGCACATCGACCCGGACAGCCCGGTCCCCAAGTACTTCCAGCTACGGGAGATCCTGCTCGACCTGATCGAGAACAACGAGCTGGCCATCGGCACGGCGATCCCGTCCGAGCGCGAGCTGTGCCAGCGCTTCGGCCTGTCCCGGATGACCGTGCGGCAGGCCGTCGACCACCTGGTCTCCGAGGGCCGCCTCCAGCGGGTCGCCGGCAAGGGCACCTTCGTGGCCCGTCCCAAGATCGAGATGTCGCTGCGGCTCACCTCCTTCAGCGATGAGATGCGTGCCCGCGGCATGGAGCCCGGCTCCCGCGACCTGGACCGCCGGGTGGTCCGGGCCAGTGCCCACCTGGCCAGGGAGCTCGGCATCCGGCCCGGCGACGAGGTGCACTTCATCGAGCGGCTGCGGACCGCGGCCGACGAGCCCATGTGCATCGAGCGGGCCCACATCCCGGTCTCGATCGCGCCCGACCTGGACACCCACGACCTGACGGGCCGTTCCCTGTACGCCCTGCTGGAGACCCGGTACGGCCTGGTGCTGGACGCCGGCGAGCTGACCATCGACGGCGGCATCGCCGACCCCGGGGACGCGGACCTGCTGAAGCTGCCGCGCGGCGGGGCCGTGCTGCTGCTCCAGCGGCGGTCCTTCGCCGGGGGCGTCTGCGCCGAACTCGGCGTCTCCACCTATCGCGCCGACCGCTACCAGCTCCGTACCATCCTGGAGACACCGGCCCGCCGCGGCTGACCCCGGTCGCCCGCGGATCCGTCCCCGCCCGTCCCCCGAACCCGTCCAGTGAGCCCGTCCCGCCGGTCCGTCCCGGCGGCCGGTCCCGCCGATCGCCGCCCCTCGTGACCGGTCCCTCCTTTCGAAGGACCGCTCCGGGTGACCGGCCCCGCCGACCTCCTCCCTTCCAGCCTTGGAGGAAATGCCCGTATGAGTCCTCCTTCGGCGGACGCGGGCCTGCCCGCCGCCCCGGCCGGGTCCGCCGCGATGAGCGTGCTCCAGCGCCTGGGACGCTCCCTGATGCTGCCGATCGCGGTCCTGCCGGCCGCGGGCCTGCTGCTCCGGCTCGGACAGGACGACCTGCTGGGCCGGAGCGACAGCGCGCTGCTCGACGACGTGGCCCGTATCGTCGGCACCGCGGGCGGCGCCCTGTTCGACAACCTGCCCGTGCTGTTCGCGATCGGCGTCGCCATCGGGTTCGCCCGCAAGGCCGACGGCTCCACCGCGCTGGCCGCCCTGGTCGGTTACCTGGTCTTCCACGCCGTCAGCATGAACATGTTCTTCATCCTCTTCGACGCCGGCATGCGGGAGTCCATCACCGTCGAGGTGTTCGACAGGAGCACCCCGGGCGTCCCGGACGTGGTGCTCGACCTCGGCGCGCAGAACCCGACCCGGGTGCTCGGGGGCATCGTCATGGGCCTGGTGTCGGCGCTGCTGTGGCAGCGCTACCACCGCACCAGGCTGCCCACCTGGCTGGCCTTCTTCGGCGGGCGCCGCCTGGTGCCGATCCTGACCGCCTTCGCCGGGCTGGTGATCGGCGTGTTCCTCGGTGCCGTCTGGCCGGTGCTCGGCGGCTGGGTCCGCGCCGGCGGGACCTGGCTCGCCTCCAACAGCGAGCTCGGCGCCGGCATCTACGGCATGGTCAACCGTGCCCTGCTCCCGCTCGGGATGCACCACATCGTCAACAACGTCATCTGGACGCAGGTCCCCGAGTGCGTGGTGGACGGCAAGCGGCTCGCCGGCGACCTGATCTGCTTCAACAACGGCGCCGTCGGCCACGGCGGCTTCGAGGCCGGTTTCTACCCCGTCCTGATGTTCGGCCTGCCCGCCGCCGCGCTCGCCATCTGGCGGGCCGCGCCGCCGCACCGGCGCACCGCGGTCGGCTCGATCATGATCTCCGCGGCGCTCACCGCGTTCCTCACCGGGATCACCGAACCCATCGAGTTCGCCTTCATCTTCGTCGCGCCGGTCCTGTTCGTGATCCACATCGTGCTGACCGGTGTCTCCCTGGCCCTGGCCTCCGCCCTCGGGGCCAAGCTCGCCTTCAGCTTCTCCTCGGGACTGATCGACCTGGTCCTGTACGGGACGGCGCCCAACGCCCAGGGGATACCGATCATCATCGTGATGGGGCTGGTCTACGCGGTGGTCTACTACACCGGGTTCAGCTTCCTGATCAGGAGGCTGAACATCATGACCCCCGGCCGGGAGCCCGAGCCCGACGTCGACTCGGGCGAGTCCCCCGCGGTCACCGCCGCTCCCCCCGAGCCCACCGAGTCCGCTGAGCCCACTGCCCCCGCCGAGCCCGTGACATCCGCTCCGACCGCCGAACCCACCGGGGCCACCGGGGCCACCGGGGTCACCGCTCCCGCCGAGCCCGCCAGGCCCGTGACGTCCACTCCACCCGTGGGCTCCGCCACCCCGCCTCCCGGGCCTGCCGGTGCTCCCCGGGCTTCCGGGCCTGGCGGGTCCGGGTAGTCCGGGGGCGGTTCCGGGCGTCCGCCGGCGATCACCGCTCGGGCCGGAACCCGCTCGTCACCGCGACCGGCCACTCCAACCTGGGGTGACCTTCCTCGCCGACCAGGACGAAACCACCGGGATCTCACGGAAGTTGGCGGGCGGCGTATCTGGACGGCGGGCCGGAACCTCCTTGATGTGTGAGTTTCACCGCCCATGAGCCGGCCATCACGGAGTCGCCCATGTCATCCCCCCGACGCCTGCCCACGCTTCCCCGCCTCGCGCCGTCCCCGGCCGCAGAGCCTCCCTACGACGACGATCGCCACGGCGGGGACGGCTCGGCCGCACCGCCGTACGTGCAGGGGACCCTCGCCCTGGCCCTCGGCCCGGTGGCGCAGGAGCCCCCGCCCCCGGTGGCCCGGATCGGCGGTGCGCGCCGGGGTCCCGCCCCCGAGGCGCCGGACCCCGCACCGACGAGGCCGCCGGGGCCGCCGAGGCCCGTCGCCACGAGAACCCCGGCGAGTCCCGCCACGAGAACCCCGAATCCCGCGGGTACGAGGTCGCCGGGCGCGCCCCCCGACGACCGGTGGCTGTGGACCCTCGTCCAGGCCGTCGCAGAGATCCTGGCCGGGAGGCGTCCCCCGGCGAGCGTGTCGGCCCACCTGACCGCCAGGACCCAGGCCGAGCTGGCCCGCAAGGGAGGGACGATGCGGTGCACGCGCCTTCCGAGGGCGGGCAGGACGCACGTCTCCCGGCCGGAGACCGGGGTGGTGGAGATGTGCGCCGTGGTCGACTGCGGCGACCGTTCGCGCGTGCTGGCCCTGAGGCTGGAGCGCAGGGGCGTGCGGTGGCTCTGCGTCGAGGTCGAGACGACCCCCTGAGCGCCGGCACACCACAGGAACCGTGGCACGCCGAAAGGGTCATGACACAAGGGGCCGCAACACGAACGGCCGTGACACAGGGGGCTGTGACACAGGGGCCCGTGACACAAGGGGCCGTGACACAAGGGGCACAGGGGGCCGTGACACGCCGAAGGGCCCGCACGGTGACGTGCGGGCCCTTTGGGCGGCGATCAGGCTTCGACGTGCCTGGGGTCGCCGTGGCAGCGCTTGTACTTCTTGCCGGAGCCGCAGGGGCACGGGGCGTTGCGCTCGACGTTGCCGTACGCGTCACGCTGGGCCTTGGTGCTGACCTTGGTGTGCTCGGCCTCGCCGCTCTCGCCCGGGGCCGTGTACTCCAGCTCGGACGGACGCTGCGGGCCGCGCAGGCCGCGGGCGATGATCGAGCGGGCCTCCGCGATCGCCGCGTCCTCGGAGGGGTCGGCCTCCTCGACGATCGGGTTGCTCTGCACCTCGACCTCGAGGTTGAACAGGAAGCCGACCGACTCCTCCTTGATGCCGTCGAGCATCTGGGTGAACATCTCGAAGCCCTCGCGCTGGTACTCGATCAGCGGGTCGCGCTGAGCCATCGCGCGCAGGCCGATGCCCTCCTGGAGGTAGTCCATCTCGTACAGGTGCTCGCGCCACTTGCGGTCGAGGACCGACAGGATGACGCGGCGCTCCAGGACCCGCATGCCCTCCGGGTCCATGGCCTGCGCGTTGATCTCCTCTTCGCGACGGTCGTAGGCGGCCATCGCGTCGGCCTTCACCCGCTCCTCCAGGAGCTTGGCGGTGAGCTCCTCGCGGCTGCCGGCCTCCTCGACGACCTCGTCGATCGTGATGCCGATCGGGTAGAGCTGGCCGAGCGCCTTCCAGAGCTTGTCGAGGTCCCACTCCTCGGCGAAGCCCTCGGCGGTGGCCGCCGTGATGTACTCGTCGATCACGTCGTTGACGAAGCCGCGGATCTGGTCGCGAAGGTCGGCACCCTCCAGGACCCGGTGACGCTCGGCGTAGATCACCTTGCGCTGCCGGTTCATCACCTCGTCGTACTTCAGGACGTTCTTGCGGATCTCGAAGTTCTGCTGCTCGACCTGGTGCTGGGCGGAGGCGATGGCCTTGGAGACGATGCCCGACTCGATCGGCACGTCGTCCGGGATGTTCAGGCGCGTCATGATCATCTCGACCCTGGCCGAGTTGAACAGCCGCATCAGGTCGTCCTCGAGCGAGAGGTAGAAGCGCGACTCGCCGGGGTCGCCCTGACGGCCGGAACGACCGCGGAGCTGGTTGTCGATGCGCCGCGACTCGTGCCGCTCGGTGCCCAGGACGTACAGGCCGCCGAGCTCGGTGACCTCGTCGTGCTCGGCCTGGACGGCCGCCCTGGCCTTCTCCAGCGCCTCGCCCCAGGCCTTGTCGTACTCCTCCGGGGTCTCGACCGGGTCGAGGCCGCGGCCGCGCAGCTCCAGGTCGGCGCGGAAGTCGGGGTTGCCGCCGAGCATGATGTCGGTGCCTCGACCGGCCATGTTGGTGGCCACGGTGACGGCGTGCTTGCGGCCCGCCTCGGCGATGATCGCCGCCTCACGCGCGTGGTTCTTGGCGTTGAGCACCTCGTGCTTGACGCCCCGGCGCTTGAGCTCCTTGGCCAGGCGCTCGGACTTGGCGACGCTGGTGGTGCCGACCAGGACGGGCTGTCCCCGGTCGTAGCGCTCCTTGATGTCCTCGACCGCGGCCAGGAACTTGGCGTCCTCGGTCTTGTAGACCACGTCGGCCTGGTCCTTGCGGATCATCGGCTTGTTGGTCGGGATCGGGACGACGCCGAGCTTGTAGGTCTGGTGGAACTCGTTGGCCTCGGTCGCCGCCGTACCGGTCATGCCCGACAGCGTCTCGTAGAGGCGGAAGTAGTTCTGCAGCGTGATCGTGGCGAGGGTCTGGTTCTCGTCCTTGATCTTCACGCCTTCCTTCGCCTCGATGGCCTGGTGCATGCCCTCGTTGTAGCGGCGGCCGTGCAGGACGCGACCGGTGAACTCGTCCACGATCAGGACCTCACCGTCGACGACGATGTAGTCCTTGTCCTTCTTGTAGAGCTCCTTGGCCTTCAGCGCGTTGTTCAGGAAGCCGACCAGGTGGGTGTGCTCGGGCTTGTAGAGGTTCTCGATGCCGAGCCAGTCCTCGACCTTCTCCACGCCGGACTCGAAGATGCCCACGGTGCGCTTCTTCTCGTCGACGGCGTAGTCGCCGGTGTTCTCCTCGCCGTCCTTGCCCTCGGTGCCCCTGCGGAGCCGGGGAACGATCTTGGCGAACTCCGAGTACCACTTGCCGGACTGCTCGCCGGGACCGGAGATGATCAGCGGCGTCCTGGCCTCGTCGATGAGGATCGAGTCGACCTCGTCGACCACGGCGAAGTGGTGGCCGCGCTGCACGCACTCCTCGAGCGACCAGGCCATGTTGTCGCGCAGGTAGTCGAAGCCGAACTCGTTGTTCGTGCCGTACGTGATGTCCGCGTTGTACTGCTTGCGGCGCTCGTCGGCGGGCATGTTCGCCAGGATCACGCCCACTTCGAGGCCCAGGAAGCGGTGGATGCGGCCCATCTCGTCGCCGTCGCGCTTGGCCAGGTAGTCGTTGACCGTGATGACGTGGACGCCCTTGCCCGTCAGGGCGTTGAGGTAGGTGGGCAGCGTACAGGTGAGGGTCTTGCCCTCACCGGTGCGCATCTCCGCGATGTTCCCCATGTGCAGGTTGGCCCCGCCCATGATCTGCACATCGAAGTGGCGCTTGCCCAGCACCCGCCGGGAGGCCTCGCGGACGGTGGCGAAAGCCTCGGGAAGCAGATCGTCGAGGGATTCGCCCTCGGCGTAGCGCTTCTTGTAGTCGTCGGTGAGCGCGCGAAGCTCGGCGTCGGTCAGGCTCGTGAAGTCGTCTTCGATGGAGTTGACCTGGTCGGCGATCCGCTTGAGCTTACGCAGAAGCTTGCCTTCGCCGGCGCGAAGAATTCTATCGAGAAAGGCTGGCACTTTAGGTAAAGCTCCTCGCAGGTCTTCCGCGGCCGGACCGGCCCGGCTGAGGACGAGACATGGTTCTCCGCTGCCATCGTAGGCGGTTCCGCCACCAGACACAGCCACCCTGAAAGACGCGCTTGTGGCCCACGGAGTTCCTTGCCCTCTTCTTTGAGAGAGTACGACCAGCTTTAAAGGGTATGTCGGAGTTCGCCACTTCCGTAATGATCGATCTTCGGAGGTGTCGCCGGATCTTGAAGGAGCGGCCGTGACGGCGGAAGAGAACCCCAGGGCCACCGAGGCCGGACACCCTCGCACGAGGGAGACACCCGAGGGCAGCCACGGCGGCAGGGCGTCGTCCTGGCTCGCGGTGACCGTGATCCTGCTGGGCTTCGCGATCGGCGGGGTCGCCCTGTGCATCGGCCCGAACTGGACGGTCTTCTGGATGGGCGCGGGGGTCTGCGCCATGGGCGGCGTGCTGACGCTCGTCTTCAACGTCTTCTCCGACGTCGTCGTGGACGCCCCGCGTGCGAACACGAGCGAGGGCACCGCCGGCGGCGCCGTCCTCGACTGACCGGGCGTCACGACCGGGAGCCGGACCGGCGGCGGCGTCAGGTCGCCGTTCGCCGCCACCGGCCGGCACCGGCGCCGCGACCGGGGACCGCACCGGCGGCGCCGGCTGACACCGGCATAGGGTTTTCGTCGGTGTGAGGCGCTAGCCTCTGGCCGTACGACGTGTTGTCTCCCCAGGGGCGGTTCATGAAGCTCTCCCTCTCCCCCGACGAGGCCCGCCGCGTGATCCTGCACGCCCAGGGGTTCCTGGGCGCGCAGGCCCGGCGCGGCGGAGTCCCCGCGACCCTGCGCCGGCTCGGAGCCGTCCAGCTCGACACGATCTCCGTGCTGGCCCGCTCTCACGAGCTGGTCGCCTACGCGCGGCTGGGCGCCGTGGGCCGGGCGGCGGTCGAGCGGGCCTACTGGGACGAGCCCGCCCGCGCGTTCGAGTACTGGTGTCACGCCGCGTGCATCCTGCCGATCGGCGACTGGCCGCTGTACGCCTTCCGCCGGAGGTACTTCCGGGCCAGGAGGTTCCGCTGGCACGAGGTGCCCGACAGCGTCGGCAAGGTGCTGCACCTGGTCCGCGAGAACGGCCCGATCACCACCGCGGACATCGGCGGCGCCAAGAAGGGCGGCCCGTGGTGGGACTGGTCGGACTCCAAGATCGCCATCGAGTGGCTGCTCGACACCGGCGAGGTCGTCTGCACACGCCGGGTGGGCTGGCGGCGGGTCTACGACCTGGCCGAACGGGCGGTCCCGGCGGACCTGCTGGCCGAGGACCTCTCCGACGCCGAGTGCGTCACCCGCCTGGCCGGGATGGCCGGGCGCGCGCTCGGGGTGGCCACCCGCGCCGACCTGGTCGACTTCCTGCGTCTCAAGGCGCCCGAGGCGTCGCTGCTGGACAGGTGCCTGGCCGAGGGGATCACCGGGCTGGTGCCGGTCCGCGTCCCGGGGTGGCCGGAACGGGCCGCCGACGCCTGGGCCGACCCGGCCGCGCTGGAGGCGGCCCCTTCGGGCCGTCACCGCACGACCCTGCTGTCCCCGTTCGACTCCCTGGTGTGGGACCGTGCCCGCACCGCGCGGGTCTTCGGTTTCAACCACCGCCTGGAGGCGTACGTGCCCCGGGAGAAGCGCGTCCACGGCTACTTCACGATGCCGGTCCTGGCCGGGGGGCGTCTGATCGGCCGGGTCGACCCGGCCCGGGAGGGCTCGGTGCTGGTGGCCCGCCAGGTGAGCCTGGAGGCGGGCGTCACCCCGGCCAGGGGCGCGGCCCCGCTGGCCGCGGCGCTCCGGGAGGCGGCCGGGTGGGTCGGCTGCGAGACCGTCCGCGTCGACCGGGTGGACGCGGCGCTCGCCGGTCCCCTGCGAGACGCGCTGAACCGGGAACCCTGAGCCAGGCATCCCGGACCGGGCACCCCGAACCAGGCACCCCGGATCGGACGCCCAGAGCCGGACAGCCCGGACGGGGCTCCGGGCCGGACAGGGCTCCGGGCCGGGCGGCGCCGACGCGGTGAACGCCGGGGCGCTCACCGCGTCGGCGGCAGGTCAGGTGATCTCCAGCATCCGTTCACGGACCGCGTAGACCACGGCCTCCATCCTGGAGTGCAGCTGAAGCTTGTCCAGGATGTTCCTGACGTGGTTCTTCACGGTGTTCTCCGAGATGAACAGCTGCTTGGCGATCTCGCGGTTGTTCATCCCCTTGGCGACCAGGCGGAGGACCTCCATCTCCCGCTCGGTCAGGCGCGGGACGGGGAGCTGCGGGGGCCGTTCGGCCTCCTTGCGGCTCATGTTGGCGAACTCGCTGATGAGTTTGGCGGCCATCGCCGGGTTGATCAGCGACTGACCCTCGTGGACGCCGCGCACGGCCTCCGGGACCTCGTCGAGCTGGACGTTCTTCAGCAGGTAGCCGGTGGCCCCCGCCTTGATCGCCTCGAAGAGGTCCTCCTCCTCGTCGCTCACCGTCAACATGATGATCCGCGTGCTCGGCACCGAGGCCTTGATCTCGCGGGTGGCCTCGATGCCGCTCCTGCGTGGCATCCGGACGTCCATGAGCATGACGTCCGGGGTGAGGCGGTCGGCGAGCTCGACCGCCTCCTGACCGTCGCTCGCCTCGCCGACAACCTCTATGTCCGTCTCGGCGGCCAGCGCCATCTCCAGACTGCGGCGGATCAGCGCGTGATCGTCAACGATCAGCACGCGGATCGGTTCACCACGCCCGGTCGGGCCGGTTGCGTCGTCGGGTTCCGTCACGCCTCCTCCTCGGGGGGCCAGAGCCGGTGGACCGCCATGATGACACGGGTTTCGTGGTCCTCGGTTGGTCGGAGAGGATCTTCGAACGCGGCCGTCAGGGTTCGACGAGCCGCAGCACGCCGTAGTTGTACCCCTGACGCAGGTACACGACGCTCGGCTGCCCGCTCTCCTTGTCACGGAACAGGTAGAAGTCGTGCCCGACCAGCTCCATCTCGAGAAGCGCCTGGTCGATCGTCATCGGTTCGGCCTGGTGGGACTTCTCCCGGACGATCAGCGGCCCGTCGCCGTCCATCTGGATCGGGATGAGCGCCTCGTCCTCGGGGACGTCGTCCTCCCGGTTCCTGTCCACTTCGGTCTCGGCCTCGGGCTGCTTCGTGAGCAGCGCGCCGGGGTCGCTCTCCAGGGACTCCGCCAGCGCGCCGGCGGTCAGCTCGGCGACCGAGGGAGGGCAGTGGTTGCCGTGGTGGATCTTCCGGCGGTCGGCCAGGCGCCGCAGCCGTCCTTCGAGTTTGCCGAGCGCTATGTCAAGGGCGGCGAAGCGGTCGTCGGCCGAGGCCTCCGCCCGGACCGCGGGACCACGTGAGTGGATGGTGAGCTCGACCCGCTCACGCTGGTCGACGATGCGCGGATTACGTTCCTTGGACACCTCCACGTCAACGCGAATGAGCTTGTGGTCCAAACGCTCGATCCTGGCCAGCTTGGTGTTCACGTGGTCACGGAATCGGTCACTCACTCCGGTGTGCCGACCCTTGACGATGATCTCCATGCACAGCCCCCCTTCGAATCTCGACGGTGGTATTGCGACACCCGCTCGGCCGACCTGGTCTTCGTCCCCACATCCGCCTGCTGAGGGTTTCGCAGCTCTTTGCCACTACATGCCCTTCTCTCCTGGCAAGGAACATCTGGCTCCTTGGGAAGGCAGGACTTACCTCTAAGCCGCACCGTGATCGATCGACGAGAAGTCGTCTTACGTGGACCGTTTCGCCTGCGGCTGGCATCGGCTAGCCGGGCCGGCCTCGTTTCGGAGGTCGGTCCGGCGCAACCACGGACCCGAGCGGGTGCCATGGCTCAGACGCTATCCGTATCCAGGCCGAATGTCAGCACGGCGGCCGATCAAAGGATCACTTTGCGTAGCCCGCGGCCCGGTCCGGGCCCGGGGAAGGCTCTGCCCGGGGGCGGTGGAGCGGCCGGGCCGCGTTCCGGGCCCCGGCGATGAGCAGCGCCGACGGCGCGTCGAGGACAGCGAGGTGTGGCCGCGGGGTCAGGGAACCGTCACGGCGCGGACCTCACCCAGGGTCACGATCTTCGGATCGTGTTCTCCGGCGTGTCGCGGCGACCGTGGCGGCCAGCGAGGGGGTCACGCCCACCTCCCGCAGCGCTCTGGCCGCCTCGGCCAGCGTCGCCCCGGTGGTGACGACGTCGTCGACCAGCACGATGACCTCCGTGCCGCCCCAGGAACGCGGCACGGGCGCGTTGCGGCCGACCGCGACCGTGAAGGCCGAGGAGAGGTTCGCGGCCCGCTGGAGAGAACTGAGCCCCGCCTGGTCGGCGACCCGGCGGCGCTGGGCGAGCACCCGCGCCACGGTCGCCGGCCAGCCGGCCTCCCGGAGGTAACCGGCCGCGAGCTCGGCGAGCCGGGCCGTCGGGTCGTGCCCGCGGCGCCTCAGCGCCGGGCGGGCGCTGGGCACCGGCACCAGCAGCACCGGCCGCTCACCGGCCGCGGTGGCGACGGCCAGGGCCAGGGCCCCGGCCAGGGGCGGAGCCAGGGCGGTGCGCCCGCGCTCCTTGTAGGCGATGATCGCCCGCCGTACGGCGGGGGTGTACTCGGCGGCCGACCAGCAGTCCGGCAGGCCGGGCGGGGCCGGGTCGGGGGTGCGGCGGGCGGGCTCCCCGTGCAGCTCCGCCGCGCAGCGGGGGCAGACGAGGGCGCCCGGCGCGTCGCATCCGGCGCAGCGGGGCGGCAGGATCAGGTCGAGCATGGCGGTCGTCACGAATCCACCGTGCCATACAGCACCGACAAAAAAGCCCAGCCCAGGGCACCGGCGGGAGTCCCGCGCGGACCGGCGGGCACCCGCCCGCGGCCCGGACGCGACAGGGCCGGGAGGCCCGGGGGCCTCCGGGGCCACCCCGGCGCTCAGTCCAGGGGGAAGACCGGGAAGGAGGGGCCGTTCTCCAGGAAGTCGGTCGAGCCGTTCTCGTGCTTGACCAGCGGTTCCCACTTGGTGGAGGTCCAGTAGAAGACCTGCCGCTCGCCCTGCTCGTTCTCGGCCCCGGCCAGCAGCCTGCCGTCCAGGGCGGTGATGCTCTTGATCCGCGAGCCGGTGCCCAGCGAGACGGGCTCGGCGGCGACCGACGCCTCCAGGAGCTCCGAGGTGCCGGTGAGCACGTAGAGGGTCGTGCCGTCGTTCCAGGCGATGTCCTCGATCTTCCGGCCGGCCTCGCTGTGCACCACGGTCTGCAGGTTGGTGATGCGGGTGCGGTCCTTCTCGCCGATCACCGTGCCGACCTGGACCTGCTCGCCCAGCCCGTCCTTGACGATCACCGCGACGTGCACCCCGTCCCGCGCGACCTTGAGCGACTTGACGAAGACCGTCTCCAGGTCGGGGGCCTGCACCCGGTGGTGGCGCTTGCCGCCGCTCTCGTACCGGCTCACGATCGAGGTGTGGTCGTTGGGCCGGTCCACCACCCAGAGCGTGTGGTAGCGGTCCCAGGCGGGCGGGGCCAGGGAGTGCCCGGTGACCCAGATCCGCCACTCGCCTCCGGCGGCGATCGGCGCGACCGAGATGTCCGTGCGTTCCTGGGACAGCTCGGCCACCTGCCTCTCGGCCTCCCCGCTGATCGCCGGCGGGTGGTCGCCCTGCTGCTTCTGCCCGGCCCTGCCCGGTACGGGCTGCCCGGTGTTCTCCTTGCCCAGCAGCCGCAGACCGCCCCCGGAGAGGTAGAACGGCTCGACGGTGCCCGGGGCCAGCCAGGAGTCGAAGCTCGCCTGCTTCTGGGCGTCGATGCGCAGCGGCGCGTCCGGGTGGTAGGACTCGCCGTTGACCTTGACCTCGAAGCCCAGGCCGCCCTTGGTGAGCGCGGACAGCGTGGCGGCGAGCTGGGCCGACATCGGGTCGATCAGGTCGGCGGGCACCCTGTCGTCGAGGTCGACGACGACCCGGTTGTTCTCGGTGGTGACGTCGAGGAGCCGGACACCGGTGAAGGCGGTGCGCACCGCGTCCTTCAGCGAGCTGCTCGGTCCCCGCAGCAGCCGCTCGACCGTCGTCTTGGCGAAGTTGGCCCCCGGGTCGATGGGCACCCGCACCTGGTCGGCCACCAGCGCCTTGCGCCGGGCGTCGAGGAAGTACAGGTCGACCGGCAGGTAGCCGCGGGCGACGTCGGCCTCGGACAGCAGCAGCCCGTCCGGGGCCGAGCTGATCCGCCACTCCCCGCTCGCCTGCATGGAGAGGGTGAAGGGCTCGTTCAGCGGGCCGCCGCCCGGCCGGTAGCGGCCGTCCGGGTCGATGGTCGCGACCTTGGTGCCCTTGAGCGTGACCTGGGCCTGCCTGTCCCCGTTCCTGAGCGGCGCGAACCTCTCGTACGCGCCCTGCCGGTAGACCGTGACGCCGCTGCCCGGGTTCCACTTGGCGGCGAAGTCGGCGGCCAGGTACTCGCGGGCGATGCCGAAGCCGGGGTCGTCCAGGCTCGCCATGGCGGCGCGGAACCCGGTGACGACCTCCTCGGGCGACCAGCCGGCCTTGGGCCGCATGGCGATGACCCGCGCGTACGGGTCGCCCAGCTGGTCCCCCTTGCGCTCGTCGTCGACGGACACGACGGACTTGCCGCCGGTGGGGATGACCGAGCACGAGGCCGTCCCCCACGCCGTGACCACGGCCAGGAGCACCGCCCCGGCCCGGCGCGCGATCCTTCCCCGCGCCGCCGGCATCCCGGGCCGCGGCGGAATCGGCCGCGGGCCGCCCCTAGTCGGCATCCCGTCCCCCGTCGCTCGCGGCCGGCGACAGCACCGGCGTCATCTGCCCGCGCCAGGTGCGGCGCATCTCCACCTCCGGCGGGACCAGCGGCAGCGGCGAGCCCCGCAGCACCGCCCCGGCCACCCGGGGCAGGGAGAGCCGGAACTGCGAGCCCTCCCCGTGCGCGCCCCACGCCTGCAGCCATCCGCCGTGCAGGATCGCGTCCTCGCGGGAGATGGCCAGGCCCAGGCCGGTGCCGCCGATGGTGCGGGCCCGGGACGGGTCGGCCCGCCAGAAGCGGTCGAAGACCAGGTTCTCCTCGCCGGCCTTCAGGCCCACCCCGTGGTCGCGCACGGCCACCGCCACCGCGTCCCTGTCGGCGGCGACCGAGACCACCACGTCGCGGCCCTCGCCGTGCTCGATCGCGTTGAACAGCAGGTTGCGCAGGATCCGCTCGACCCTGCGGCTGTCCATCTCGGCCATGCAGGGCTCACTGGGAAGGCGCAGGTCGAAGCGGGTGGAGTGGCGCTCGGCCAGCGCCTCGGAGTCGGCCACGGCGCGCAGCACCACGTCCCTGACGTCGACGGAGTCGACGTCGAGGTCGGCCGCGCCCGCGTCGTAGCGGCTGATCTCCAGCAGGTCCGCGAGCATCGCCTCGAACCGGTTGAGCTGGTTCTGCATCAGCTCCGCCGACCGGGCGGCCATCGGATCGAAGTCCTCGCGGGCGTCGAAGAGCAGGTCGGCGGCCATCCGCACGGTGGTCAGCGGGGTGCGCAGCTCGTGCGAGACGTCCGAGACGAACTGGCGCTGGACCTGGGAGAGCTCCTCCAGCTGGTGGATCTTGAGGGCCAGGTTCGCGGCCATGTCGTTGAAGGAGGCGGCCAGCCGGGCCAGGTCGTCCTCGCCGCGGACCTTCAGTCGCTCGTCCAGGCGGCCGGCGGCCAGCCGTTCGGCGGCCTGCCTGGCCAGCCGGACCGGCGTGACGACCTGCCGGGTGACCAGCGAGGCGATCGCGGCCAGCAGCAGCACGAGCCCCGCCCCGACCAGGACGAGCATCCGCTGCACCGAGGCGAGGATCAGCTCCTCCCGCTCCAGCGGGACCAGGTGGTAGATCTCGTACGAGGAGCCCAGGGGGGTGCCGAAGGTGTCCAGCCGGGTGCCGATGACGATGCCGGGGACGGTCTCCCGCTGACCCAGGTAGTGCAGCGGGGTGTACCAGGTGGTCTCCTCGCCGGGTTCCTTCTTGAACAGTTCCTCGCGCTGCCTGGCCGGGATGCTGAGCGGGTCGATGTTCGTGGTCCCGTAGAACTCCCCGGGCCGCGTCTCGTTGCGGATGATCACCGAGTACCGGCTGGCGGACCCCGCGCGGCGGGCGAGGGCGGCGGTGGCCTGGCCGAGCGGGGTGTCCCCGGCCCCGGGAAGCGCCTGCCCCGAGTCCGCGGGCTGCTTGGCGGTCTCGGCGGCCGGCTGGCTGAGATAGCCGAGCACCGCGTTCCTGTCGGCCTGCGCCTCGCTCTTCGCCGCGATCTCCCTGTTCTCCAGGGTGGCGCTGACGATCTGCTGCATCAGGAAGACGCCGAGCACGGCGACGACCACGATGGAGATGACCATCGTGCTGGTGACCACGCGCAGCTGGAGCGAACGCCAGAAGATCCGGCGCACCCGCCCGGCCGCGCGCCGGGTACGCCGCCGCGCACCCCGCAGCAGCTGGCGCGGGGTGCGACGGCGTCTCTTCGGTGCGGAGGGCATCACGGGGTCCGGGGGGAGCCGCGGCTAGGCCGGTCCGGCCTTGTATCCGACCCCGCGGACCGTCACCACGATCTCGGGGTGCTCCGGATCCTTCTCGATCTTGGCCCGGAGCCGCTGGACGTGCACGTTGACCAGGCGGGTGTCGGCCGCGTGGCGGTAGCCCCAGACCTGCTCCAGCAGGACCTCGCGGGTGAAGACCTGGCGCGGCTTGCGGGCCAGGGCGACCAGCAGGTCGAACTCCAGCGGGGTGAGGTTGATGGTCTCCTCCTCCCGCTTGACCGAGTGCCCGGCCACGTCGATGGTGATGTCGCCGATCTGCAGGATCTCCGGCGTCGGCTCGTCGGTGCGGCGCAGCCGGGCGCGGACCCTGGCGACGAGCTCCTTGGGCTTGAAGGGCTTGACGATGTAGTCGTCGGCCCCCGACTCCAGCCCCAGCACCACGTCGATGGTGTCGCTCTTGGCCGTCAGCATGACGATCGGCACCCCGGACTCGGCCCGGATGCGCCGGCAGACGTCGATGCCGTCGGCACCGGGCAGCATCAGATCGAGCAGGACCAGGTCCGGCCGGGTGTCGCGGAACGCGTCGAGCGCCTTGTCCCCGTCGGAGACGAAGGAAGGCTCGAAACCCTCCCCGCGCAGCACGATCCCGAGCATCTCGGCGAGAGCCGCGTCGTCGTCGACGACCAGCACGCGTCCTTTCATGGCCCCTCATTCGGTTTACGCAGTTCGGGAGTAATGGGATAAACCGCTCGGTGGTCGAAGATTACCCTCGTCCGCCTACTGGATGACACCGGTCGATGACCGGGCGTCCGAATGACGAATATTAGGCGTACACGACGCGGAGCGGACAGTGATGCCCCCGCACGGCCGCCCCCTGCCCCGGCGACTGCGGACACCGGGCGGTGATGACCACGGTCCCAGTCTGCGGCAGACGGCGGTGTCCCGGCCATCTCTCCGGCATCTCCGCCGATCTCCGGGAGCGAAACGGGTACGTGATCGCCCGGTCACCACGAACGGCGTGTCCACATGCCAGGATTGGGATATGTCAGACGGTCACGGCACCACTCCCGGCGCTCCCGACGCCCCCGGCACTCCCCCGGGCTGGGCGTCCAGCCAACCTCCGCCGTACGGCGACGCCCCGGGATCGCCGTGGACCGCCCCCGGCGCGACCCCCGGCGCCTCCCCGGCCCCGCCCCAGGGACCGGCGCCGCAGTCCGCCCCCGGCCCCTGGCCCCCGTACGGGCAGGCACCGCCCCCGCAGGGACCGCCCCACGGGCAGCAGCCGTACGGGCAGCCTCCCCAGGGCGGGCCTCCCTACGGGCAGCCTCCCTACGGTCAACCCCCTTACGGGCAGCAGCAGTACGGGCAGCAGCCCTACGGCGGGCCGCCCCCGGCGATGCGGCCCGGGATCATCCCGCTGCGCCCGCTCGGCCTGGGCGACATTCTGGACGGCGCGATCAAGCTGATGCGCTCCAACCCGAAGAGCGTCCTGGGCCTGTCGGCGATCGCCGCCGCGCTGGCGGCCATCCCGCTGGCGATATCCCAGACGCTCGCCCTGGACTCCATCGGCGCGGCCGTCCAGGACCCCGGCGCGACGGACGTGCCCGACGCCGGCTTCTTCGCCGACTACGGCGGCACCCTGATCTCCTACGGCGTCCAGTTCGTCGCGGTCACGCTGCTGACCGGTGTGATCACCGCCATCCTGGGCCGCGCGGTCTTCGGCGGGAGGATGACGGCGGGCGAGGCCTGGGCGCGCACCCGCGGCCGGGTGCCCACCCTGTTCGGGCTGGTGGGCGTCACCCTGCTGATCATGCTCGTCCCGATCCTGCTGATCGTGGGGCTCTTCGCCGCGCTCGCCGCGACCGGGGCCGGGTACGCGGCGACGGGCGTCGCGGGCGTGCTCGCGCTGCTGGTCTTCATCGCCTACGCCATGTTCTTCAGCACCCGGCTGGCGCTGGCCCCGTCCGCCGCGGTGCTGGAGCGGCGCGGGGTCGTCGACTCGCTGCGCAGGTCCTGGCAGCTGATCACGGGCGGCTTCTGGCGGACCCTGGGCATCCTGATCCTCACCCAGATCATCGCCTTCCTCATCGGCCAGGCGCTCGCCCTTCCCTTCGTGTTCGGCGGGACCTTCCTCGGCGTCCTGGGCGACGGCTCCCTCACCTCGAAGATCCTCACGGCGGTGCTCATCGCGGTCGGGGTCACCCTCGGCTCGATGATCACCTATCCCCTGCAGGCCGCGGTCAACGGCCTGCTCTACGCCGACCGGCGGATGCGTGTCGAGGCCTTCGACCTGGTGCTGCAGACCGGGGCGATCGAGCAGCAGCGACAGGGCTGGGTGCACGCCTCGGCCGACGACCTGTGGGACCCGTCCGTCGCGCCCGGCCTGTTCCCCGGGCAGGAGCGGCCGGACCGGGGAGCCCCGTGACCTCCCTGCCGACGCTCCCGGCCCTGACGCCCCCGGTCGGCATCGACCGCGAGGAGGCCCGGCGCCGGGCCTCCGGGGAACTGCGCGGGCCGGAGTACGCCAGGGAGTCCTCGCTCGACCGCTTCTCCCGGTGGATGGACCAGTTCTTCGGGGACCTGCTGGACCAGGACGCCATCGGCGTCGTCGGCAGCGTGGCCGCGCGGACCGCCCTCGTCGCGATCGTGGTCGCCGCCGTCGTCGCCCTGCTCTTGGTCGCCCGCAGGACCTCCCGGAGCGGCACCGCGCGTACCGGGGGGGTCTTCGGCGACCGCCGCCTCACCGCCGCCGAGCACCGCGAGGCCGCCGAGCGGCTGGCGGAACAGGGCAGGTGGGCCGAGGCGGTCCGGGAACGGCTCCGGGCCGTCGCCCGCGACCTGGAGGACCGTGTGATCGTCGACGTCGCCCCCGGCCGCACCGCCGGGGAGCTGGCCGCCGAGGCCGGGCGCGCGCTGCCCTCGCTGGCCGCCGAACTGACCGTGGCGGCCCGGGTGTTCGACGACGTGACCTACGGCGAGGTGCCCGGCACGCCCGAGGCGTACCGGATCATGCGTGATCTCGACGAGCACCTGCGGGCGGCCCGTCCCTCGGCGGTCGCGGCCACGCCTGCGGCACCGACGGCGGCGCCGTGAGCCCGGCCGCGCCCGGCCGGGCCGATGCGGCCCCCGCGCCTCCCTCGCCCGGATCCGGCCCCGCCGCCCCGGGACCGGTCACGCCGTCCCAGGGCTCCGCGAGCTCCGTTGCTGCCACGACCTCCGTCTCCCCGACCGCCGCCGGTCTGTGGCGCGGTGGCAGGGGCATGCTCCTGGTGGCGCTGGTGGTGGTCGTGGGCGCGGTGGCCGGTGTGCTGCTGGGCGGCTCCGGCCAGGGCGGAAGGCTCCTGGACCCGGCCGACGCCTCCCTGTCCGGCGGCAGGGGCCTGGCCCGGCTGCTGCAGGCCCAGGGGGTACGGGTGCTGCCGGTCACCTCGGTGGCCGAGGCCGCCGCCCAGGCCGGACGGGCCGGACCGGCGGGCAGCACGCTGCTGGTGACCTCGGCCTTCCCGCTCACCGCCGGGGACGCCGGACGGCTCGCCGCGGTCCCCGGCGACCTGCTGCTCGCAGGGGTGGGCCGGCACCTGCGGCTGCTCGCGCCGGACGTGACCCTGGTCCGCGAGGCGCGGGTACGCTCCCGCGAACCCGGCTGCGGGCTGCCGGCCGCGACAAGGGCGGGCAGTGCCCACGTCGGCGGCATGACCTATGTCGCACCGGCCGGGGCCGTCGGCTGCTACCCCTCGGGCGGGCGCCCCACCCTGGTCTCCCGCTCCACCGGGGGCAGGACGGTCACCGTGACCGGCGACGACGCGTTCATGACCAACCTCCGGCTCGCCGAGGACGGCAACGCCGCGCTGGCGATGAACCTCGCCGGTGCCAGGCCCACCCTGATCTGGCTGACCGTCCCGGAGACCGGCCCGCCGGCGGACGGGCCCGCGGGGTTCTACGACCTGGTCCCCGAGGGGGTCAGCTGGGCCGTGGTGCAGCTGTTCCTCGCGGTGCTGCTGCTGGCGCTGTGGCGGGGCCGCAGGCTCGGCCCGGTGGTGACCGAACGGCTGCCCGTCGTGGTCAGGGCGGCCGAGACCGTCGAGGGACGTGCGAGGCTGTACCGGGCGAGGCGGGCCCGGGACCGGGCCGCCGCGGCGCTGCGCGAGGGCTTCACCGACCGGGTCACCCCCCGGCTCGGACTGCCCTCCGGGGCGGGGGCCGACGCCCTGGTGAACGCGATCGCCGAACGGACCGGCCAGGCCGCGCCGCACATCGGCGCCGCCCTGTACGGGCCGCCGCCGGCCGACGAGGCCGGGCTGGTGGCCCTGGCCGCATACATGGACTTCGTGGAAAGGCAGGTCGGAAAGTCGTGACCACACCACCGGGGAACGGCGATCTCGCCGCGACGGTCTCCTCCCCCGCCGGGCCCGAACCGGGCACGCCCGGGACACCGCACGGACCCGGGACAACGAACGCGCCTGGGGCACCGCACGGACCCGGGACAACGAACGCGCCCGGAGCACCGCACGGACCTGGAGCACCGCACGGACCCGCGGCGCCGACGACGCCCGGGGCGCCCGGGACCCAGGGGGCACCGGGCACGCAGGGCGTACAGACCGCACCGGGCGTGCAGGGACCGGGCGTGCAGGGTGCACCGGAGGTGCCGGGGGCGGACGCCGCGCGGCAGGCGCTGGCGGCCCTCAGGACGGAGGTGTCCAAGGCGGTCGTCGGCCAGGACGCCGTGGTCACCGGCCTGGTGATCGCGCTGCTCTGCCGGGGACACGTACTGCTCGAAGGCGTGCCCGGCGTCGCCAAGACCCTGCTGGTCAGGACGCTGGCCGCGGCGCTCTCGCTCGACTTCAAGCGGGTGCAGTTCACCCCCGACCTGATGCCCGGCGACATCACCGGATCGCTGATCTACGACGCGAAGACCTCGGAGTTCGAGTTCCGCGAGGGACCCGTCTTCACCAACCTCATGCTCGCCGACGAGATCAACCGCACGCCCCCGAAGACGCAGGCCGCGCTGCTGGAGGCGATGGAGGAGCGCCAGATCAGCGTGGAGGGGGACGCGCGCGCGCTGCCCGACCCGTTCATCGTGGCCGCCACCCAGAACCCCGTCGAGTACGAGGGCACCTACCAGCTCCCCGAGGCCCAGCTCGACCGGTTCCTGCTCAAGCTGACCGTCCCGCTGCCGCCGCGCGACCAGGAGATCGCGGTGCTGGAGCGGCACGCGCTCGGCTTCGACCCGCGCGACCTGTCGCACGTCCGGGCCGTGGCCGGCGCCGCCGACCTCGCCGCCGGACGCGCCGCGGTAGGCCGGGTGCACACGAGCCCGGAGGTGCTCGGCTACATCGTGGACATCGCCAGGGCCACCCGCCAGTCGCCCGCGCTCCGGCTCGGCGTCTCGCCGCGTGGCGCCACCGCGCTGCTGGCCGCGTCCCGCGCCTGGGCCTGGCTGTCCGGCCGCGGCTACGTGACGCCCGACGACGTCAAGGCGCTGGCCAGGCCCGCGCTGCGGCACCGGATCCAGCTGCGGCCCGAGGCCGAGCTGGAGGGTGCGAGCGCCGACGGCCTCATCGACGCCATCCTCGCCTCCGTCCCCGTCCCCCGCTGACCCATGGCGCTGACGGGACGGGCCGCCCTGCTGGCCCTGCTGGGAACCCTGGCCGTGCTGTTCGCGCCCGCTCCGGGAGCCGCGGTGGCCGGGGTGACACTGCTGATCGCGGCGCTGGTCGTGGTCGACCTGCTGCTGGCCGGGAGCGTGCGCCCGCTGCGCTTCACCCGGTCGGGCGAGCGGCTGGTACGGCTCGGCGAGTCGGTCACCGTGGAGCTGATCGTGGAGAACCCCGGACCGCGCCGGGTGCGCGGCGTGCTCAGGGACGCCTGGCCCCCCTCGGCCGGGGCCACCCCGCGGCACCTGCCGCTGGACGTGCCCCCGGGCGAGCGCCGCCGCCTGGTCACCACGCTCACGCCCACCCGCAGGGGCGACCGCGAGGCGGTCACGGTGACCGTACGGGCACTGGGCCCGCTGGGCGTCGCGGCGCGTCAGGGATCGCACCGGGTGCCCTGGTCGGTCCGGGTGCTGCCGCCCTTCCTCAGCCGCAAGCACCTGCCCGCCAAGCTGTCCAGGCTCAGGGAACTGGAGGGGCAGCACCCCTCGATGGTCCGGGGGCAGGGCACCGAGTTCGACTCGCTGCGGGAGTACGTGGCCGGGGACGACGTCCGCTCGATCGACTGGCGGGCCACCGCGCGCCGCGCCGACGTCGTGGTGCGCACCTGGAGGCCCGAGCGCGACCGGCGGGTGCTGATCGTGCTGGACACCGGCCGTACCTCCGCGGGCAGGGTGGGCATCTCCCCGATCCCGCCGTCCGGCACGGCGGCCGTCACCGAGCGGGCCGAGCGGATCGAGCGGGCCGGCCGGGCCGGTCCCGCCGGTGAGGCGCGGGTCGTGCCCGGCTGGCCCCGCCTGGACTGGTCGATGGACGCGGCGCTGCTGCTGGCCGCACTGGCCTCGCGGGCCGGTGACCGGGTCGACTTCATGGCCCACGACCGGGCCGTACGGGCCTGGGTCTCCGGCGCGGGCCGCGCGGAGCTGCTCTCCTCGCTGGTCACCACCATGGCCCCGATCGAGGCCGAGCTGGTCGAGGCCGACTCGGCCGGGATGGTCGCCGCCGTCCTGTCACGGGCCAGGCGGCGCTGCCTGGTCGTGGTGCTGACCGATCTCAACCCGGCCGCGCTGGAGGAGGGGCTGCTGCCGGTGCTCCCCCGGCTCTCCTCGCGGCACCTGGTCCTCCTGGCCGCGGTCTCGGACCCGCAGGTGGCCGAGATGGCGGCCGGGCGCGGCACCTCCGAGCTGGTCTACGGCGCGGCGGCGGCCGAACACCTGGCGGCCGGGCGGCGCAGGATCACCGCCCTGCTGCGCGCGCAGGGCGTGGAGGTCGTGGACGCCGCCCCCGAGCGGCTCGCCCCCGCGCTGGCCGACGCCTACCTGGCGCTGAAGGCGGCCGGACGGCTCTGAGACCCGCGGGGACGGTCAGCCGGCGCTCGGGGCGAGGTCGGGGGCGCGTTCCATGTCCCCGGTCTCGCGGTCGGCCAGGGCCCGGCGGCCGAAGAAGATCACGTACGCGAGGAAGAGGACCTCGGCCACCACGCCGATGCCGATCCGGGCCCAGGTGGGCAGCCCCGAGGGCGTGACCAGGCCCTCGATCAGGCCGGAGACGAGGAGCACCACGACCAGGCCCAGGGCCACGCTCATCACGGCCCTGCCCTGCTCCGCCAGGGCCTCCAGGCGCCCGCGCGGGCCCGGGTCCACGGCCGTCCAGCCGAGGCGCATGCCGACGGCCGCGGCGAGGAACACCGCGGTCAGCTCCAGCAGGCCGTGCGGGGTGATCAGGCCGAAGAAGATGTCCAGCTTGTCGCGCGAGGCCATCAGCCCGGCCGAGAACGCCACGTTGAGCGCGTTCTCCCACAGGACGTACGGGATCGGCAGGCCGAGCAGCAGGGACATCATGATGACCTGCATCGAGACCCAGGCGTTGTTCACCCAGACCTGCCCGGCGAACGAGACCGCGGGGTTCTCCGAGTAGTAGTCGGCGAAGTCGTGCTCGACGAGCTGGGTGATCTGCTCGGGCGTCGCGATCGACGCCTGGACCGCGGGGTCCCCCGCCACCCAGGCCGCGACGACGGTGGAGACCAGCAGGAACGCGACGGTGGTGGCCACCCACCAGTGGCGGGCCCGGTAGGCGACCACCGGGAAGGAGACGGTGAAGAAGCGCACGAACTCCCGCCAGGCGGGGGTGTGCGCGCCGGTCACGGCCGAGCGGGCCCGGGCCACCAGCGCCGACAGGCGGCCCACCAGGATCGGGTCGGCCGAGACCGAGCGGACCTGCGACAGATGGGTGGCCACCCGCTGGTAGAGGTCGACCAGCTCGTCGACCTCGGCGCCGTTCAGCGACCTGCGCCGCCTGATCAGGGCCTCCAGGCGGTCCCAGGCGGGGCGGTGCGCGGTGACGAAGGCGTCGATGTCCACTCGGGCAGCCTATCCAGTCGAAGGTAGGGTGCTGGATGTGTCCGATGTCGTAACCGGCGAGGCCGTGGTCGTAGAGGTACGCGTCGCCCAGCTCCCGAGCAGGGCCGCGGCGTTGCTGATCGACATGGCCGTCCAGGCCGCGACGCTGCTGGGCGTCTCCCTGCTGGTCGGCAGCCTGGGCCTGCTGAACGACGCCGCCCTGACCACGATGGTCTATCTCGCGCTCAGCGTGCTCGTGCTCGTCGGCTATCCGGTGATCTTCGAGACGCTCAGCCGCGGGCGCAGCCTGGGCAAGCTCGCCCTGGGGCTCCGGGTGGTCAGCGACGACGGCGGCCCCGAGCGGTTCCGCCAGGCCCTGTTCCGCGGGCTGGCCGGGGTCCTGGAGTTCTGGATCCTCAGCGGCGCCCCCGCGCTGATCAGCTCGCTGATCTCGGAGCGGGGCAAGAGGCTCGGGGATGTCTTCTCCGGCACCATGGTGATCTCCGAGCGCGCTCCCCGGCAGTACGGGCCGGTGCTGGACATGCCCCCGCCGCTCGCCGCGTGGGCGGCGACACTGGAGCTGTCCCGGCTGCCCGAGCAGGTCGCGGCCACCGCGCGGCAGTACCTCATGCGCTGGCACGACCTGTCCCCCGCCGTCCGGCACGAGATGGGTGTGCGCATCGCCACCGAGATGTCGGCCTTCGTCTCCCCGCCCGCACCGCCGGGCGTGCCGCCCTTCGCCTACCTGACGGCCGTCCTGGCCGAGCGCCGGCGCCGCGAGCAGTTCCGCCTGGCCCGGAGCACGGGGGCGTACCCGCCGGCCGTACCCGCACCCGGCGCGTACCAGCCCGGTGTTCCCTCACCGGGCGCCTACCGGCCCGGCGCTCCCGCACCCGGCGTGTACCCGCCCGGCGTTCCTTCGTCCGGCGCGTACCAGACCGACGCGTACCATCCCGGCGCTCCTCAGACCGGCTCGTACCCGACCGGCGCTCCCCAAGTCGGCGCGTACCACCCCGGTGCTCCTCAGACCGGCGCGTATCATCCCGGCGCTCCCCAGCCCGACGCGTACCGGCCCGGACCGGCTCCTCCACCGGTCGCCCCCGAGCCCGCCGACCGGGCGGGCGGGCCCACCCCGGGCGGTTTCGTCCCCCCGGCCTGACCGTCGTCGCGCCACCGCGCTCGTCCAACCACCGCGTCCGTCGCGGCGCTCGTCACGCCCGTCGCGGCGCTCGTCATGCCCGTCGTACCGGTCGCGTCATCGCGTCAGGGCCTCGCGGGCCGCGGCGAGCGCCTCCTCGGTGGAGGCGCCGGCCTGCCGCGCGGCCTTGGCGAACTCCTCGGCCGCCGCCGCGAGCCGCAGGCGGAGCCCGTCGGCCTGCCCGGTGATGACGGCCGCCCGGCCCCGGCGCAGCTCGACCAGCCCCTCCTCGCGCAGCTGCTGGTAACCGCGCAGGACGGTGTGCAGGTTGATGTCCAGGGCGGCGGCCACGGTCCGCGCCGAGGGGAGCCGATCCCCGGGGCCCACCATGCCGCCGGCCAGGGCGACGCGGACCGAGTCCGCCACCTGGTCGGCGAGCGGCTGGGCCGACGAGGGATCAACCGTGATCAACATTATGCCGTCCCCGCCTGTCGTCGCCTGTGCAGCCATCCGTTGACCAGGGCCGCCGCCTCCCGCGCCTCACGCGTGGAGTAGACGAACCACCGGTCGTCGGCCAGGGACAGGGCGAGCACCGGGCCCTTACCGCTGACGGCACCCCACCCGTTCGTGCCGTCGCCCAGCCTGTACCGCCCGGGAGGGGGCCCGCTCCCCGCCGCGCCCGCCTCGGCCTCGGCCGGCCCGCGGTAGGGGGGAGGCTCGTTCCTGGCCTCGGCGAACCGTATCAGCGCGTACGGCACGGTACGGCTGAGGATGGGCATCCAGGGGACCCTCAGGGTCACCCCCGAGCCGTCGATCTGCAGACGGGTACGCGCCTGTGCCGCCACGAAGACCGTCATCCCGGCGAGCAGCACCACACGCTGCCATTCGAGGTCGTCCCACAGAACGATCGACACGGTGGCCGCCGCCAGCGCCGTGGCGGCCAGCAGGGTCCGGACCGACCAGGCCGAGGTGGTGAACAGGACACGCTGCCGCGGGCCGAGCGCCATGGCGGGCGCGTGCGACGGCGGTGCGGCGGTCACCTCGGGCGGCTGCGGCAGCGGACCCGCCGCCACCCTGCCCAGCGCGAACCCCACCGCCAGCGCGACGGCCTCCACCGCCACGTGCCACACCGGCCGACTCGCGGAGCCCGTGGCCGAGATCGACAGCAGGCCCGACACCGGCACGTACAGGCCGAAGGCGAAGCTGAAAGCCACCAGTCCGCGCTGGACCCGGGGCAGACGCCAGTAGTACAGGAAGGGGATGACGAGCGCGGTCTCGAACCACACCATCAGCCCGAAGAGCGACTGGGAGGACACGCCCCGCCAGGTGAGCTCGTACCCGGTGTCGACGGCCCACCCGGCGAAGTGGACATGGCCGGGAAGGCGCCCGGTGTACAGCTTGATGGTGGCCAGAGGCACGACCAGGAGGAACACCGGGCCGAGGACCGTGAGGACCAGCCGACGCGTCCGTCCCGGCGCGGCGTGATCGGAGCGGTAGGGAGACACGGCGGACAAGGGGATGAACACGATCCCACCTCCTACTGTTTGTATTAGACTATAACAGTCTAAACAGTCGCGCCATGGCCTGGACCGTGGCCGGCAGGAGAGGGTCCTGTCACGCCGAAACGCCCCGGCCGCAGGCGGCCGGGGCGTCGTTCACGCTGGAGCGGACCCGTCGGTCGGGTCCGTGGTCGCGGGCCGCCGTCCCCCGTCAGGGACACGGGACGGCGGCCCGCCGGGTGGTCAGTGCCGGCGCTCCGGGTAGGAGCTCTGGGTCTGCACGTTCAGCCGGTCCATGCGGACCCGCTTGGCCGGGTCGGTCAGGCGGTCGTCGATCCGCAGGACGTCCAGTCCCCGGCGGAAGTCGCTCGCGTAGACGTACCCGTTGTAGTAGTACGCGGACCAGATGCCGCCGCGTCCGCCGTCGGGCTCGGGGCCGCGCTCGAAGTAGCCGAACTCCCTCGGGTTGGCCGGGTCGGTGAAGTCCACGAAGGAGACGCCGCCCTGGTACCAGGCCTGGACCATGATGTCCTTGCCCTTGACCGGGATGAGCGAGCCGTTGTGCGCGACACAGTTCTCCGTGTCGGTCTGGTGACGGCCGATCTTGAAGTAGCCCTTGAAGACGAGCTTGCCCTTGACGATCTCGTAGACGGCGTCGGCACCCCGGGTCGGACCGGTGGCCTCGTTGCAGGTGGCCAGGCTTCCCCCGCCGAGCTCGTCGGTGAAGATCACCTTGTTGCCCCGGTTGTTGAAGGTCGCCGAGTGCCAGAACGCGAAGTTCGGGTCCGTGGTCCGCTCGGTGACCACCGGGTTCGCCCGGTCGGAGATGTCGAACAGGACGCCGTCACCCATGCAGGCCCCGGCCGCGATGTCCTTCTCGGCGTACACGGTGATGTCGTGGCAGCCGCTGGTCGGCAGCAGCAGGCCCGGCTGGGTCTCGTTGCCGCCGTCGGGGAAGACGACCGGGGTGGCGACCACGGCCGCGTCGGTCGGCTTGCGCAGCGGCACCTTGATGACCGAGATCTTGTCGTGCGGCGGCTGGCAGTCCGGGAACGCGGCGCTCGGGTTGTACGAGGAGACGTACAGGTAGACGTTGCGCCGCTGGTCCCTGCCCTTGCCCGGGACCAGGGTCAGCGTGTGCGAACCACAGGCGGTCTCGACCGCCTTGATGTACTTGGGGTTCTTCTTGTCGCTGATGTCGAAGATCCGCACACCCTCCCACGACTCCTTGATGTCGGCCGTCTGGCCGACGCTGTTGCAGGAGTCGTCGTTGCGGGAGTTGTCGACCGCGGTGAACAGCAGGTCGCCGTGGACGGAGACGTCCATCTGGGAGCCGGGGCACAGGACTCCGCTGACCAGCTTGGCCCGCGTGGGGTTCCTGATGTCGTAGATCGAGAAGCCGCCGTAGTTGCCGACGTAGGCGTAGTCGCCCTGGAAGGCGATGTCGCTGTTGGTGGTGGCTTCGAGACCGGGGAGCTTGGGCAGGGTGCCCACGTGCGTCACGTTGGGGCTGGTGACGACCTCACCTGGCGGGGGGATGTCGTTGGCCTGCGCGGACACCGTGGACATCAGCGTGGCCGCGGCCGTCGCCGCCACCACCAACGCCCGTACGGCTCTTCGATGAGCGAACACTCGGGTGCCTCCTAGGAGCAGACATAAGGCACCCATAAATTAACAAACAACATCCTTGACAGATCCGGGGGATCGCCTGTTGGTTTGTCACAATAAAATGTAATACGGGGTCTTTACTTGAGATCTTGTGGACATTATGATTAACGCCTTTTTCGTACGCGCCAGCCGGGATGTCCGAGGTCACGCGATCGCGGCCGGGGCCCACGCCGGCGAGGGGCGCCCGCGACGGGACCGGCCGCACGGACGTCACCCTTCCGGGGACGGCCGGCCCCGGAAGGCCGGGCACGCCGCGACGGGAAAAGGGACGGCCGCCGGGTGCCCCGTCCGGGCTCCCGGCGGCCGTCCCGCCGTCGATCGTCGATCAGTGGTGACCGTGGCCGTGGCCGTGGCCCTCCCGGTAGGAGGCCTGGGTCTGCGCGTTCAGGATGTCGAACCTCACCTTCGACGCCTTGTCCGTGCGCCGGTCGTTGATCTTCAACACGTCGAGGCCGAGGTTGAAGTCACTACCGTAGATGTAACCGTTGTAGTAGTACGCCGACCAGAAGCCACCGCTGAGCGGGGCGGCGGTCTCGTCGGGGCCGCGCTCGAAGAACGCGATCTCCTGCGGGTTGGCCGAGTCGGTGAAGTCCACGACCGAGATGCCGCCCTGGTACCAGGCCTGGACCATGATGTCCTTGCCCTTGACCGGGATCAGCGAGCCGTTGTGCGCGACACAGTTCTCCGTGTCGGCCTGGTGGCGGGCGATCTTGAAGTAGCTCTTGAAGACGAACTGCCCGCCGGCGAGGTCGTAGTAGGCGTTGGCACCGCGGTTGGGGCCGATCGCCTCGTTGCAGGTGGCCCTGCTGCCGCCGCCGAGCTCGTCGGTGAAGATCACCTTGGTGCCCTCGTTGTTGAAGGTCGCCGAGTGCCAGAACGCGAAGTTCTGGTCGTCCCGGACCGTGGCGGTGACCTTGGGGGCGACCGGGTCGGAGATGTCCATCAGGATGCCCTCGCCCATGCAGGCTCCGGCCGCGATGTTCTTCTCCGGGTAGGCGGTGATGTCGTGGCAGCCGCTCGTCGCCGAGGTCCCCTCCGGGTACGGCAGGCCGTCACCGGGGTTGCCGCCGTCGGGGAAGAGCACCGGGGTGGCGACCACGGCCGCGTCGGTGGGCGTGCGCAGCGGCACCTTGATGACCGAGATCTTGTCGTGCGGCGGCTGGCAGTCCGGGAACGCGGCGCCCGGCCGGTACGAGGACACGTACACGTAGACGTTGCGCCGGTCCCTGCCCTTGCCCGGGACGAGGGTCAGCGTGTGCGAACCACAGGCGGTCTCGACCGCCTTGATGTACTTGGGGTTCTTCTTGTCGCTGATGTCGAAGATCCGCACACCCTCCCACGACTCCTTGATGTCGGCCGTCTGGCCGACGCTGTTGCAGGAGTCGTCGTTGCGGGAGGAGTCGACCGCGCCGAAGAGGAGGTTGCCGTAGACCGCCACGTCCATCTGGCCGCCGGGGCAGAGCACCGAGCTGACCAGAGAGGTCCGCTTCGGCTTCCGGATGTCGTAGATCGAGAAGCCGGAGTAGTTGCCGACGTAGGCGTAGTCGCCCTGGAACGCCATGTCGGTGTGGATGTCGGGGAGCTCGGCGGGCTTGGGAACGTTGAGCACGTGCTCGATGTTCGCGCTCTTGGCGATCTCACCGGGCGCCGGGATGTCAGCGGCCTGCGCGGGTAGCGCCGCCAGTGCCGTCGCGGCGGCGATGCCTGCCGCGATCAGGAAACGACCGGTCAGGCCCTTCCCGAAAAGGGTGGACACTCGTGGACCTCCTTGGTACATGCACCTATAAATGGAGCATAAAGTCCAAATAGTTCACCCAAGCGCCTCGCGCGACAAGTTGTCATAGTGTTAGCAACTGTTGCCGGGGTGAGCCCTTTACGGACGGATGCGCAGGCAGTTACGGTCATGCATTACTGGAAACTGGCAGAAGGAGGCCGGGTGCGTGCCGCGCTCGTCATCGTGATCGCCGCACTCTCCCTCTCCGCGTGCACCTCGGAGGCGGAACCGCCCGCGGCCTCACGGGCGTCGGCACCGGTGATCGTCCCGGGAAAGCCGGGCGAGCAGGCCAGGACCGTCGGCCCCTCCGAGGCCGCCACGATCGTCCCCACCGACACCGCCAACGCCGCCGACGTGACGTACGTCCGCAACATGGTGGTCCACCACCGCCAGGCCCTGGACATGGCCGCCCTGGCCCCCACCAGGGGCGAGCACACCCGGCTGAAGGGCCTGGCCTCGCGCATCAAGGACACCCAGGGCCCGGAGATCCAGTTCATGATCTCCTGGCTCCAGCAGCAGGGGGTGAGCGCCCCCGACCACCACGCCCGGCACGAGGGCATGGCCGGGATGGCCACGCCGGAGCAGATGGAGGCGCTCAAGGCCGCCTCGGGCAAGGACTTCGACCGGCTCTTCATCGAGCTCATGACCGCCCACCACCTGGGCGCGATCACCATGTCCGAGAAGCTGCTGGTCTCCGGCTCGCACCAGCGGATCGAGGAGCTGGCCAACGACGTCTCGGTCACCCAGAGCGCCGAGATCCGCAGGATGCGGGAGATGGAGGCCGAGCTCTGAGCGGGTGGACGCCCGCGAGGAGCAGGGTGACGGCGTGACGCCTGCGAGGAGGGGTGTGACGCCTGCGGAGGACGGGTGACGCCTACGAGCCGAGCCGCCAGGAGTGCAGGTACTCCTCCTGGTCATCGGTCAGCTCGTCCACCTCGATCCCGGCGGCGGCCAGCTTGAGCCGCGCCACCTCCACGTCCACGTCCTCCGGCACGTCGTACACGCCGGGCGCGAGCCGTGCCCGCTCGCGGACCAGCCACTCCACCGAGAGCGCCTGCGCGGAGAAGGACATGTCCATGACGGCCGCGGGATGCCCCTCCGCGGCGCTCAGGTTCACCAGGCGGCCCTCGGCGAGCAGCAGGATCCTGCGGCCGTCGGCGAGGACGTACTCGTCGGTGCTGGGGCGTACGCCGCGATGGACGGCCTGCGCCAGGTCGTCCAGGGCACGGACGTCGATCTCGACGTCGAAGTGCCCGGCGTTGGCCAGGATCGCGCCGTCCTTCATCAGGACCAGGTGCTCCCCCCTGATCACGTCGCGGTTGCCGGTGACCGTGACGAAGACGTCCCCGGTCTCGGCCGCGGCGGTCATCGACCGCACGTCGTAGCCCTGGAGCAGGGCGTCCAGCGCCTTCACCGGGTCGATCTCGGTCACCACGACCCGCGCGCCCAGCCCCCTGGCCCGCTCGGCGACGCCCCGGCCGCAGTAGCCGAACCCGGCGACCACCACGGTCTTGCCCGCGAGCAGCGTGTTGGTGGCCCGCATGATGCCGTCCATGGTCGACTGGCCGGTGCCGTAGCGGTTGTCGAACATCCGCTTCGTCCGGGTGTCGTTGACCGCCACCACGGGGAAGCGCAGGGCGTTCTCCGCGGCCATCCTGCGGAGCCTGATGATCCCGGTGGTGGTCTCCTCGCACCCTCCGGAGACCGTCTCCAGCACGTCGGTCCGCTCGGTGTGCAGGATGTTGACCAGGTCGCAGCCGTCGTCCAGGACGAGGTCGGGGCGGATGTCGAGCGCCTGGTGGATGTGGCGGTAGTAGGCCTCCCTGGTCACCCCGGCCTCCGCGTGCACGACGATCCCGTAGTCGCGCAGCGCCTCGGCCACGTCGTCCTGGGTGGACAGGGGGTTCGAGGCGGCCAGGGCGATCTCCGCCCCGCCGGCCCGGAGCGTGCCCATGAGCACGGCGGTCTCGGCGGTGACGTGCAGGCAGGCGGCGATCCGCAGGCCCTCGAAGGGCCGCTCGGCGGCGAACCGCTCGCCGAGGGCGGTGAGCACCGGCATCGCCCGCGCCGCCCACCCGATCCTCCGCTCCCCGGCGGCCACCAGAGCGCTGTCCACGTCTCTCCCCCGCTCACCCGGCAGGGCCCCCGCGACGTCGCGGGGGCCCGGTGGAACGTACCGATCGGTATCAGTAACGGTAGTGGTCGGACTTGTAGGGGCCCTCGACGTCCACGCCGATGTACTCGGCCTGGGCCTTGGTGAGCTTGGTGAGCTTCACGCCCAGGGCGTCCAGGTGCAGGCGGGCGACCTTCTCGTCCAGGTGCTTGGGCAGCACGTAGACGCCGATCGGGTAGTCGTCCGTCTTGGTGAACAGCTCGATCTGCGCGATCACCTGGTTGGTGAAGGAGTTCGACATCACGAACGACGGGTGGCCGGTGGCGCAGCCCAGGTTCATCAGGCGGCCCTCGGCGAGCACGATGATCTGCTTGCCGTCGGGGAAGCGCCAGGTGTGCACCTGCGGCTTGACCTCGGTCTTCTCGATGCCCGGGATCCTGGCCAGGCCGGCCATGTCGATCTCGTTGTCGAAGTGGCCGATGTTGGACACGATGGCGTTGTGCTTCATCTGGGCCATGTGGTCGGCCGTGATGATGTTGAAGTTGCCGGTCGTGGTGACGAAGATGTCGACGCTGCCGACGACCTCGTCCAGCGTGGCGACCTGGAAGCCGTCCATGGCCGCCTGGAGCGCGCAGATCGGGTCGATCTCGGTGATGATCACGCGGGCGCCCTGGCCGCGGAGCGCGTCGGCGCAGCCCTTGCCGACGTCGCCGTAACCGGCCACGAGCGCCACCTTGCCGCCGATCAGCACGTCGGTGGCGCGGTTGAGACCGTCGATCACCGAGTGGCGGCAGCCGTACTTGTTGTCGAACTTGGACTTGGTGACCGAGTCGTTGACGTTGATCGCCGGGAAGAGCAGCGTCCCGTTCTTGAACATCTCGTACAGGCGGTGCACACCGGTCGTGGTCTCCTCGGTGACACCCTTGATGCCCGCGGCGACCTTGGTCCAGTGACCCTCGGGAGTGACCGTGCGGCGGAGCAGCTCCAGGATGACGCCCCACTCCTCGGGGTCGTCCTCGGAGGCGCTCGGCACGGCGCCGGCCTTCTCGTACTCGGCGCCCTTGTGGACGAGCAGGGTGGCGTCACCGCCGTCGTCGAGGATCATGTTGGGGCCACCGCCGCCGGGCCAGAGCAGCGCCTGCTCGGTGCACCACCAGTACTCCTCCAGGGTCTCGCCCTTCCAGGCGAAGACCGGGACGCCCTTGGGGTCCTCCGGAGTGCCCTCGGGGCCGACCACCACGGCGGCGGCGGCGTGGTCCTGGGTGGAGAAGATGTTGCAGCTCACCCAGCGGACCTCGGCGCCCAGCGCGACCAGGGTCTCGATGAGGACGGCGGTCTGGATGGTCATGTGCAGCGAGCCCATGATCTTCGCACCGGCGAGCGGCTGGGCCGCGGCGTACTCCTCGCGGACGGCCATCAGGCCCGGCATCTCGTGCTCCGCCAGCTGGATCTCCTTGCGGCCGAAGGCCGCAAGGGAAAGGTCGGCGACCTTGAAGTCCATGTGTGGTTACCCCTCTGGTTGATGGGCGGTACGTGCCTCGCGCCCGCGCCCGTCGCTCTCGTCCCGCGACCGGCCTCGCTCTCGGGCCCCGGCTCACCGCTCCACCGGAAAGTTCGACGCTTGCGAGTTTAGGCGGACGGAACGACCGCGCGCACCCTTTGAGGGGTTAACCTGACACAAGAATGTAAGGTTCCGCGGAAAGGGGTCGTCGATGCGGATCACCGAGGCCGCCAGAAGGCTCGGGATGTCTCCCAGGATGCTCCGCTACCGCGAGGCGCTCGGGCTGCTGCCCCCGATCAGGAACCAGGGCGCGCACCGCCGGTTCGGTCCCGAGGAGCTCGCGGCCGTCGCCCAGAGCCTGGAGCTGGAGCGGCGGTTCGACGTCTCCCCCGCCGAGCTGGCCTTCGCGCTGCGCGTGCTGAGCGAGCCCGCGGTCGCCCAGGCCGTACGGGATCTGGGGTTGCGGATCGGCCGCCTGCAGATCCCCCGCAGGGCCCTGGACTTCGAGAAGGAGAAGGCGCTGCGCCTGCTCCAGGGTGGCCCCGGAGCCGCTCGCGGCGGCATTCCCGGAGCCTCCCGCGGTGGCACTTCCGTGGCCTCCCGCGGCGGCATCCCCGGGGCCGCTCGCACCGGCATCTCCGGGACCGCTCGCGGCGGCGTCCCTGGGGCCACCCGCGACGGGCGGCCCTGACGCCCGCGACGGGCGGCCTGAAAAGAAGGCCCGCAGAAGGCAGTCCGGACGGCGCCGGCCGGTCACCCGTTCGGTGACCGGCCGGGGCACGGCGGGACGGTGCGGTCAGACGGCGCCGGAGGAGGGGGCCGAGACGTCGGACCGGTACAGGTCGGGCTCCAGGTAGATGACCCGGGCCGTGGGGACGGCGGCGCGGATGCGCTTCTCGGCCTCGTCGATGCCACGGGCCACGTCGGCGGCCGTGTCGTCGTGGTCGACCGCGATCTTGGCCGCGACCAGGACCTCCTCGGGGCCCAGGTGCAGCGTGCGCATGTGGATGACCCGGGTCACCTCGGGGGCGCTCTCCAGCGCCTGCATGATGGCGGCCTCGACCTCCGGGCCCGCGCCCTCGCCGAGCAGCAGCGACTTGGTCTCGATCGCCAGGATGATCGCGATCACCGCGAGCAGCACGCCGATCATGATGGTGCCGACGCCGTCCCAGACCGGGTTCTCGGTCACCACGGCCATCGTCACGCCGAAGAGCGCGAAGATCAGGCCCAGCAGCGCGCCGAGGTCCTCCAGCACGATGACCGGAAGCTCGGGCGACTTGGAGCGGCGGATGAACTGCACCCAGGACTGGTTGCCCCGGACGTGGTTGGACTCGATGATCGCCGTCCTGAAGGAGAACGACTCGGCGATGATCGCGAAGATCAGCACGCCGAAGGCCCACTGCGGGGAGGTGAGCTTCTCGGGGTGCTGGAGCTTGTGGATGCCCTCGTAGAGGGAGAACACCGCGCCGATGGTGAACAGCACCACCGCGACCACGAACGCGTAGAAGTAGCGCTCCCTGCCGTACCCGAAGGGGTGCTGGGGCGTGCGGGCGCGCTGCGCGCGCTTGCCGCCCAGCAGCAGCAGTGCCTGGTTGCCCGAGTCGGCCACCGAGTGGACCGATTCGGCGATCATCGATGACGAACCCGTGAAGAGGAACGCCACGAATTTGGCCACGGCGATCGCCAGGTTGGCGGCCAACGCCGCGATGATTGCCTTAGTACCGCCGCCCGCGCTCACGGCAGCCTCCGCTCAGCTCGTATGGTCGAAAGACGAGACAGGAATCCTATTGGGAAATTCTCGCCCTGAGTTCGGTGATGGCCGATACAGGGGTCGGGTCCAGCCCGTACCCGAGTGCGAGGTATGTACTCGCGAAATCTCCGAGCGCGATCAGCGTGGCCAGCCGCTCCAGCGGGTGCAGCCCCTCCGCGGCGATCTGGGTGACCGGGACACCGCGTCCCTCGGCCAGCCGGACCGACGCCTCCCTGCGGCGCAGCAGCCGGGGGTCCTCATCCACGTCGCGCAGCAGGAACAGTCGGAGCGACCTTCCGCTCTCGTCGGCGAAGATGTCGCGCTGGGCGAGCGGGCCGTCAAGGGCGGCGACCTGGTTGTGGCCGGCCTCCGACAGCTCCCCCCACATCGCCGGGTATCTGCCGGTCGCGCCGAACTGGCAGGCCCACCGCTGGGCCGCGACGGTCGCCACCGGCGAGGACCCCCAGATCATCGGCACGGTCTCGGCGACGTCCATGGCCAGCGACTTGCCGGGGTTGATGAAGGACTCGCTGGCCGGGCGGCAGCGGTTGGCCAGGTCCTCCAGCCGCCCGGCGACCCCCTCGAAGATCTCCTCCCCGGCCTCGACCAGGCCGAGCTCGGCCGCGGCGACCACCAGGGGGACCGCCAGCGCCCACAGCGCGGCACGCGGACGCGTCCCCTCGACGGGCACGAACGGCGCCCCCGCCTGCCTGGCGATCGCCTGGAGCGGCGAGCCGGGCGCGGCGACGGCGAGCAGGCGGCACCCGCGCCGGACGGCCTCGGTGGCCGCCGTGACGGTCTCCTCGGTCCCGCCGGAACGGGAGACGGCGATCACCAGGTCGGTCGCGCCGATCCAGCCCGGAAGCCGGTGGGACCTGACGGTCACGATCGGCAGCGGGGCGCCGGGGCCGCACACCACGTTGAGGATGTCACCGGCGGTGCCCGAACCCCCCATGCCCGCGACCACGATCGCCCGGGGGCGGCCCTGGCCGGTGAGCGAGGACAGGCCCGCCTCCACGGCGGCCCTGCGGGAGGTACGGATCTGCGCGGCCGAGTCGGCCACGGCTCGCAGCATGCCCGAGGGGTCGCCCTCGGTCAGCCACTTCTGGTCGTCGAGCCGATCCGGCTCCCAGTTCACGACTTCCGGGCCTCGTCGACCAGCAGGACCGGAATGTCGTCGCGGACCGGGTAGACCAGGCCGCAGGAGGCGGAGGTGCAGGACAGCTCGTCCACGGCGGGCTCGGCCCGCAGCGGGGACTTGCAGTTGGGGCAGGCCAGGATCTCCAGCAGCCAGTCGTCGATCTTCACGTGTTCAGCTCCTCACGAGGGCAAGGACCTCGTCCCTGATCGCTGCCATCTGGGTCTCGTCGGCCGCTTCGGCGTTCAGCCGGAGCAGCGGCTCGGTGTTGGACGGACGGAGGTTGAACCACCATCCGGGGCCGGAGACGGTCATGCCGTCCAGTTCGTCGAAGGTGACGCCGTCGCGGGAGGCGAACGTGGCGCGGACCCGCTCGGTCGCGGCCGCCTGGTCGGCGACCGTGCTGTTGATCTCCCCGGAGGCCGCGTAGCGGGAGTACTCCGCCAGGACCTGCGACAGGGGCCGCTCCTGCTCGCCCAGCGCGGCCAGCACGTGCAGCGCGGCCAGCATGCCGGAGTCGGCGAACCAGAAGTCCCGGAAGTAGTAGTGGGCGGAGTGCTCGCCGCCGAAGACCGCGCCGGTCCGGGCCATCTCGGCCTTGATGAACGAGTGGCCCACCCGGGTGCGGATCGCCCGGCCGCCGTGCTCGGCGACGATCTCCGGGACCCCCCGGGAGGTGATCAGGTTGTGGATGATCGCGGCTCCCGGGTGCCTGCCCAGCTCGCGGACCGCGACCAGCGCGGTGATCGTGGACGGGGAGACCGACTCCCCGCGCTCGTCCACCACCCAGCAGCGGTCGGCGTCGCCGTCGAAGGCCAGCCCGAGGTCGGCGCCCACGTCCAGCACGGCCTTCTGCAGGTCGCGCAGGTTGTCCGGCTCGATGGGGTTGGCCTCGTGGTTGGGGAAGGTCCCGTCCAGCTCGAAGTACAGGGCGGTCAGCTCGACCGGCAGCCCCTCCAGCACAGTCGGGACCGTGTGCCCGCCCATCCCGTTGCCGGCGTCCACCACGACCCGCAGCGGCCGGATGCCGGACAGGTCGACCAGATCGCGCAGGTACTCGGCGTAACCGGCCAGCAGGTCGCGCTCGGAGACCGTGCCGCCCCCGGGGCCGCCCAGGGAGCCGGAGGCGAGGATCTCGGCCGCCCGGTCGCGGATCTCGACGAGCCCGGTGGCGCCGCCGATCGGCACGGCACCGGCCCTGCACATCTTCATGCCGTTGTAGCGGGCCGGGTTGTGGCTGGCGGTGAACATCACGCCGGGGAGCCCGAGGCTGCCGCTCGCGTAGTAGAGCATGTCCGTGGAGCCCAGGCCCGCGTTGATCACGTCCGCCCCGCGGGAGACGACCCCCCGGACGAAGGCCGCAGCCAGCGGCACCGAGGAGGCCCGCATGTCGTACGCCACGACCGCGGTCCTCGCGCCCGTCACCTCGGCGAAGGCCGCGCCCACCGCCTCGGCGGTCGCCTCGTCGAACTCGTCCGGCACGACGCCACGAACGTCGTACGCCTTGAAGATCTTGGCGAGGTCGCCCACTCCAGCTCCACCCTTTACGTCGTGTCCGGTGCCCCCCAGCCTAGTAGGGTCAGCGGTCACGCTGGGGCTGAGCCGAGCGGAGCACCCTCAGGTGCCCCCTGCGGCCGACCTCGACCCCCTGGCCGACCGGCTCGGTGCCGCCGCTCGGCGCGGGCCTGGCGGCCTCGCGGACCGCGTTCGCCAGGGCCTCCAGGTCGTCCGTGCTGGGCGGGGTGCCGTCGGTCGGCAGGCGGACCACCTCCCAGCCGCGGGGGGCGGTGAGCCGCTCGGCATGCTCGGCACACAGGTCGTAACAGTGCGGCTCGGCGTACGTCGCCAAGGGCCCGAGAACAGCGGTCGAATCGGCGTAGACGTACGTGAGCGTGAAAACGGCAGGCTGACTGCACGCGGTGCGGGAACAGCGGCGGACGGGGCTCACGGTGGGACCGTATCCGGTAAGCGTCCGGGGCGCCACTATCTGAGCGCTCTTAACGAGCGTGTCGCCACAATTCGGACACGTGTCCTGGCTTCCACCCGCCTGTACGGCTTCACCCCCTGTCCGCACGCCCCCGGATCTCCCCGGGATCTCCCTCGGATCTCCCCGGAAGGTCCCCGGGAGGTCCCGCCGTCCGCGACCGGCGCCCTCCCGTGCCCGCCCGGGTCGCGTCTAAGCTGGGGCCGTGAGCCCGGCACCCGGCAGACCCCGTTCTCCCCGCAGGCGCGACAGGCACGGCCGCGGCCTGCGCGGCCCGCTGGCGCCCTCGCACGTGCCGATCGCCAAGGCCCGCAGCGAGCGGTTCGACGACCTGGTGCTGGACGCGGTCGACCGGCTCAAGCCCCGCTGGGGCAAGCAGCTGGCGGCCGTGGAGTTCGCGGTCGAGGAGGTCCCGCCGATCAGCGAGCTGGGCGACGGGCCGGGCCTGCTGACCGGGGAGCCGATCCCGTTCGGACGGTCCGAACCGGCCGCGGGGAGCCGTCCGGCCGTCGTGATCATCTACCGCCGCCCCCTGGAGAGCCGGTCGCGCGACCGCGACCACCTGGGCGCGATGGTGCACGAGGCCGTGGTGGAACAGGTCGCGGGCCTGCTGGGGCTCTCCCCCGAGTCGGTCGACCCCGGCTTCGACGACCACGACTGACCTCCGGCACGACCGCCCCCCCGGCATGGCACGGGCTCAGGGACGGCACGGGCCCGGGGCACCCGGCTCAGGGACGGCACGGCTCAGGGCAGCACGGTCGCGGCGGACTCGGCGATCGGCGGGACCAGCGCCCACATCCGGGCCGCGGCCAGGGGTTGCACGGTCAGCGCCGTCCCCCCCTTGAGCCGCTCCTCCATCACGCGCCCGCCGTGGACCGGCCCCGAGCCGGGCAGCGGCTGCACGACCACCGCGAAGGCCCCCTTGATCTTGGGAAGGTCCACCTGCCGGGTGCGTTCCGCGGAGATGTCCACCTGGAACGGCTCGGGCGCCTCGTCCGTACCGGTCACCACCTGCACGCTCACCGAGCCCGCCGTCTGCGGCGCGGTCAGCAGCAGCCGGGAGGCCGTCTTGCCGCCCGTACGGTTCTCGGCCACGACGCTGCCCAGGTCGATGGGGGCCGACCCGGCGGTGAACGCCACGTCCGGCCGCGCGCCGGTGCCGGTGACGACGAGCCCGGCGACGACCGGGCTGTCGGAAGTGAGCAGCAGCGCGGCGGGCTGGCCGCCGACCCCGGTGGACAGGTCCAGGGTGGCGACGGAACCCGCGGGCACCTCCACCAGCTCGCGGCCCTTGAGGGCGTACGTCCCGTCGGGGGTGAGCGCCCTGATCTCGACCAGCGTGTCCACCTCCTCGGGGGAGGCGACGAGCAGCTCCCGTCTCCCGCCCCCGCCGGGGATGGCGGGCACCACGACGCGGGTGGCGGGGGCGGCGGAGACCGGCAGCCAGTCCACGCCGCGCCCGTCGTTCATCAGCGCGCGGGCCGCCGCGGTGACCCGCCCCGAGGTGGTGCGTACCTGGATCGCCATGACCAGCGCCGAGGGCGCCAGATCGGCGACCTTGACCGTGCGGCTCTCCCCGGGCTTGAGGGTGAACACGCTCCCGCGGTCGGTGATCACCGGGCCCTCACCGGAATAGATCATGACCTCGGCGATGGCCGCGGCCGGATCGGCGTTGGACAGGTACAGGGTGACGTCGGCCGCGGCCGGTCCCGGCCCGACCAGCCAGGTGCTCGCCGTGGGCTCGGCGCAGCGCACCCCGGCCAGCCCCCGCTGCCCGCCCGAGGTCTCCTTCCGGGTCTGTGACGCCTCCAGGCCCGCGGCCATGCTCCCGGAGGCCGTGACGACGAGGGGCGGCGACGAGGCGGGCACCTCCTCGCGCCAGAGGCGTCCCGGGGTGTCCAGGGTGGCCAGGGTCTTCTCCCCGGTGACGAGCGAGGCGGCGCCCGCCTGCCTGCTTCCCGGAGGCGCGAGCACGCCGACGGCGGCCTCGCCGGGCGCCGGGCAGACGGCCGTCACAGAGGCGACGGGCACCCTCTCGGGGCGGGGCGCCGGGGTGGCGGCGACCTGTGGCCGGCTCGCGGCGGCCGTCCCGTACAGGGCGAGCAGGGCCACCAGCACCAGGGCCAGCAGGCCGAATCGGTTCTCGATCAGGGATCTCACCGGGCGACCGGCTCTCTACGGGGTTCGGGCAGGTCCACGGGGACCGCGGGTTCGTCGTTCTCGCCGCGGCCGGGCGCCGCCAGCACCATGACGACGATCACCAGCACGGTCTGGACCAGGAGCCAGCGGCCGTGCCAGGGATCACCGGGCGGGGTGGGCGGGGCGGCCACGGGCGAGGTCAGCCGCCACACGCCGACCGAGCGGGACAGGCTCATCCTCGCCAGCGAGGGCTGCGAGTCGAGCGCGGCGCTGACCTGCGGATCGACGGGCGCGGTCACCACGACGAAACGGACGCCGTGGGCGGCGAGCACGCGGGCGTCGTCCCCGCCCCGGCCGGACACCAGCCCGGCGGCGGCCAGGCGGACCCGCTCCCTGGGACCCTCGGGGACGGGGATGTCGGCCTCGCCGACGATCGGCGTGCGCCCGCTCAGCACGGTGAAGAGCAGCCGGTCCGGCGAGGCGCGCAGCAGCAGGGTCCGCTCGCCGCCCGCGGAGTTCACCGCGGCCAGGGCGGGGACGACGTCGCGCACGGTCCCGCGGATCGGGCCGTCCGCGCCCCTGGCGATCCACATGCCCGCGGCGAGCAGCGGCGTGGAGAACGCCACCACGACGACGCCGAACGCGACGAGCCTGCGCGTCCCCCCGGCGGCCCGGAACTCGGTGATCCGGCCGGCGGTGAGCGCGGCCACCACCAGCATGCCGGTGGCGGCGAAGGCCAGCGGCACCCCCGGCCAGGCCGGGGCCTCCACGTCGCCGTTGATCGAGGTGACCCAGGTCCTGCTGACCAGGATCGCCGTCAGCAGCCCGAAGAGCGCGACGCCCCAGCCGACCGCGATGACCATCCGGTTGCGCCGCATCAGCAGCGCGAGCAGGCAGGCCACGATGAGGCCGGCCGTCACCCAGAGCGGCGGCATGCCCGGCCCTCCCGGGCTCAGCAGCAGCAGCGACTCGGCGCTCAGCGCGGGATCGACCAGCGAGGGCTGGTGCAGACCGGCCTCCAGCAGCAGCCGTCCCGGGGAGGCGGCCATCTGGACCAGCCAGGGCAGCAGCAGGGCCACCGGCACGGCGAACGCCACCAGCATCGAGACCGCGACGCCCCGGCGCGGGAAGGCCAGCGCCGCCAGCCCGCCGAGCACCGCGGTGAGCGGGTGGACCAGCGGCGCGAAGGCCGTGCCGACCGCCAGCAGGAGCCCCAGTGCCCAGGCGGCGCGACGGGCCCGGCGCCGTTCCCCGGTGAGCACGACGGTGGCCAGCGCCGCGTAGACGGGCAGCAGGACGAACACCACCGCGGTGCCCAGCCGCCCCGCGGCGACGGCGCCGGTGGCCACCGGCAGGAGGGCGTACGACGAGCCCAGCCAGACCCGGGTCCAGCGGCCCGGGATCATCCACCGGGTGGCCGCGTAGGCGGAGATCCCGGCCAGCGGCACGCAGCCGAGCAGCAGCACCGAGACCGCGAGCCAGGTCTTGCCGAACAGCACCGTGGACAGCGCGGCCAGCACCGCCACGTACGGCGGGGCCCAGGCGTCGGTGCCCAGGCCGGTCCGGTGGTAGCCCTCGCGGTAGAGGTCCCACAGGTCCGAGGCTCCGCCGATCGCCGGGACGAGCGCGCCGCCGCCCAGCCGGGCGCCGCCGTTCAGGGCCCGCTCGGCGATCAGTGTGACCAGGGTGAGCGCCAGGAAGAGCAGCACCCCCGGGTTGCCGAAGACGCGCTGCATCACCCCGGTGTCGGCGAGCAGTTCCTCGCCGTCCTCCTGCGGGCGCTGGGCGGCCACGGCGTGGTGGCGACCGGCGGACTCCACGAACCCGGCCCCGGCCAGGTAGTTGCGGGCCCGGTCCACGAGCCTGCGGTAGCCCGCGCCCGCGGGCGTGAGCAGCCTGGCGGTCGCCACGGCCCCCGATCCGCGTCCCCTGGACCGCGTCCGCCTGGCCTTGATCATCCGTACCGGATGGCCGAACACCGAGCCGAAGGCCAGGAACTCGTCCAGCGCGTTGGCCGGTTGCTTGGCCACCAGGAACAGCACCGTGCGCAGCAGCGACCCGAACAGGTTGCGGACCAGCGCCCACGGCAGCGCCCGCGGGGGCAGGTTCACCATGACGACGAACAGGGCGTTGCGGCGGTCCAGGCGGCGGGGATGGTCGCCGCTGGCGGTGATGCGGCGCCTGCGCCGGGTGGCGGCCTCGGCGTGCCAGGCGACCGCCCGGGTGACGTTCTGCACGCGGTACCCGGCGACCCTGACCCGCCAGCACAGGTCGAGGTCGTCGCGGAAGAGCGGCAGGGCGGGGTCGAGACCGCCGACCTCCTCCCACACGTCCCTGCGGATCAGCATGCCCGCGGTGGAGACCGCGAGCACGTCCCTGGTGCCGTCGTACTGTCCCTGGTCGAACTCGCGGGCCTCCAGCCCGGTGTCCCTGCGGCCGGTCCGGTCGACGGTGAAGCCGACCTCCAGCAGCAGCCGCCGGTCCACCCAGTCACGCAGCTTGGGACCGAGCACCGCCGCCTTGGGGTCGGAGTCCGCGGCCTCCAGCAGGATCTGCAGGGCGTGGGCGTCCGGGGCGCAGTCGTCGTGCAGCAGCCAGATCCACTCCCGGCCGCCGCCGGGCCCGAGCCGGTCGAGCACCTCGGTCACGGCCTCGCCGAACCCGGTCGAGCGGGGCAGGGTCAGGACGGCGCGGGGGCCGAGGGACCGGGTCAGCAGGTCGGCGCTGCCGTCCCTGCTGCCGTTGTCCACCCCGACGACCCGGTCCACCGGGCGGGTCTGCCGGAGCAGGGCTTCCAGGGTCTCCCCCAGCCAGCGGGAACCGTCGTGGGAGACGACGATCGCGGTGACCGTGTGCTGAGGGCGAGGGGGGCGCTGGGGGTCGTTGATGGACATACGTCCCGTGTTCAGGAGGGGGCGGTGATCGGCGCGACCACGATACGGCACCCTATGTCGGAGTATGTCTTACAGCTGATGACGCCCATGAAAAAGGGCCACGCGACCGACGTCACGTGGCCCCGTGGGCATATTCGTCAAGCCCTCTCCAGGGCGTCACGTGTTCTCTGTCGGACCGTCCGGACCTCTCCGGTGGCCTTGCGGCACCCGCACGGTGCCCTGCACGGCACCCGTTCGGTACCGGTCGGATGTTGTCAGGTGTTCATCGGTGTGTCGGACTTCGTGTTCATCGGTGCTCGGACTCGCGTGCCGTCCGGATCCTCGGTGTGCTCCGGCCTGCCGGCCGGCCCTCGTCCGGACGGGTCAGACGGCCTCGCGCTTGATCCGGCGGCGTTCACGCTCGGACAGTCCACCCCAGATGCCGAACCGCTCGTCATGTTCCAGTGCGTACTCAAGACACTCGGCACGCACCTCGCAGGAGCGGCAAACCTTCTTGGCCTCGCGGGTGGAGCCTCCCTTCTCCGGGAAGAACGCCTCCGGGTCGGTCTGCGCGCACAAGGCACGCTCCTGCCAGCCAAGCTGCTCTTCAGCGATGCTCTCCTGTGCGATGACCAGGTCGGCCACTGCACACCTCCCTGCCGCACGCCCGCAAAATGGAGCCCCCCTATGAACGCCTGCCCCTTACCCACCCAGAGGAAGGCGTAACAACACGTGTGTAATTACACGCGCGTGCCCGGTGTGACGTCAAGCGGCATGCTGGTATCCGGGGAAAGACCTGCTCTCCCCGGTTGTGGGTCGTCTGCCTGCCACGACGGCAATTGCACCAGGTGATCGCTGTCACCGCCAGGGGCTCAGCGCTCTCGGCGGTCGGAACCGTACCAGGAGATGTTCTGATCCTGACCGGGGCCCACCTTGTCTGTATCCGGGGTTTCCTCATCCGTGACCTGTCCCCGGCGTTGCTCGGGACGATAGATCGCGGTGGGATCTATCGGCTTCGAGTCCCACGTCTCGGGGGTGTGGGCGGGGGCCCCCGGGGGAGTGACCGGGGCGCCCAGCGGGTCGTCCCGGTAGGCGGCCGGGTTGAACCGGAGCGTCGCCTCGGACTCGGGCTCCCACCGCTGCTCGTCACGCGGCGGGTACTGCGGCGCCGGGTCGTACGGGGGCTGCGCCTGGGAGTACCGGTCCCGGGGGTACTCGGCCTGGGAGGGCTGGGCCTGCGGGTACTGCTCCTGAGGGGACTGCGGCTGGAAGGGCTGGGCCTGCGGGTATTGGTCCTGGGGGGACGGGGTCTGGGAGGGCGGGGTCTGGGGGTACCGGTCCTGGGAGGGCTGGGGGTGCTGGGACGCCTGCGAGGTCTGCGGGTGCCCGAGCGGGTCGCCGTGGCCCGAGGCCCCGTACTCCGGAAGGCGGAGCGGCGACTCGTTGCCGTGCGTCTGCTGGTAGTTCTTCGCCTGCTGGTAGGCCTGGGCCATCTGCTGGGACCTCAGGTCCACCGGGTCCGGCGTCGGGTAGTGCAGGTCCGGCGCGGTCGAGTACGCGGGGTCCGCACCCGGGTGGCCGGCGACCGGCCCGCCGTAGTTCTCCGGAGGCGTGGGGAAGCCGTGCGGCGCCCGGTCCTCGAAGGGTGAGGGACGGTCCTCGAACGGGGACGCGGAGACGTCGTCGGGCGCGAGGGGCACCCCGGCCTGACCAGCGGGAACCTGCTGCTCCGGCCGGTACGCCTGCGGGGCGGCTGCCTGGAGGTCGGGGGTGTACGGGCCCTGCTGCCCGAACCCCTGCGGGTCCTGCCGGTGCCCGGGTCCCTGGGATGCGGGTTGCGACCGGTCCTCCGGTTCCGGCCGGAGGTAGCCCTGCGGCTCCGGGAATCCGTGCGCCTGCGGCTCGGGCCTGTGGCCCTGCTCGGAACCTCCGCGGGCCCACTGCTCGGACCGGTCGGCACCCTGGGCCTGGGAGTCGGTGTACCAGCCCGAGGGCTCGGCGGGCGAGGGCTCCTGCCGTCCGTACGACTCCTGCCGTGCCTGATCACGCGGCTCGGACCGCCCGTACGCCGGGTCGGAGGAGAGGGGGTCGGGGAGCCGCGGGCTGGAGGTGAACGACTCCGACAGCGGGTCCGACGAGAGCGGGTCCGGCAGCCGCGGGCTGGAGGTGTACGACTCGGAGGAGAGGGGGTCCGGCAGCCGCGGGTTCGAGGTGTACGACTCGGAGGAGAGGGGGTCCGGCAGTCGCGGGCTGGAGGTGAACGACTCCGACAGCGGGTCCGACGAGAGCGGATCGGGCAGCCGCGGGTTCGAGGTGAACGACTCCGAGGAGAGAGGGTCGGAGGAGAGCGGATCGGGCAGCCGCGGGCTGGAGTGGTGCTGCCCGTACCCGGGCTGGCGGGACTCGGCGCGCCGTCCGTGCTCCTGCGCCTCGGCCCGTCGCCGGTCGTCCGGCCCGGTCTGCGCGTACCCCTGGGTCTCCGGCTGCGGATACCCCGCCGTCGCCCACTGCTCGGTCCGCGGGTCCGCCTGCTGCTCGGCCCGCGGGTACGACCCCTGCTGCTCGGGCTGCGGGTACGACCCCTGCTCGTGCTCGGCCCGTCCGGTGCCCTGCGCCTCGGAGTGACGGCCGGAGGATCCCGACGAGGTCGCCTCCTGCCACCCGTAGGCCGGGGCGTCGGTCCGGTGCCCGAGACCCTGGGGGTCGGGCCGCCCGTACGCCGGGTCGGAGGACGCCTGCCCGTACGCCGGGTCGGGCCGCCCGTACGAGGAATCGGAGGAGAGCGGGTTGGGCAGGCGCGGTTCCGTCCGGTCCTGCTGCTCCGCCGGCACGGAGGAGGCGGAGGAGGAGAGGGACGGCGCGTCGTACGGCGTGGCCGGGGGCGCGGGCGGGGCGTCCGTGGCGGTGTACGGGCTCGGGGCGTGTCCTGCGGGGGGAGCCGACAGCGGGACGGACTCCTGGGCGGTGTTCTCGGCGGGGGTGCCGGTGGAGGCGTGCGCGGGGGCCGGCGGGAGGGCCGGGCGGCCGTACGGGACGTGCGGGGGCGGGGACTGCGCGGGCTGCATCTCCTGCGCCGGCCGGTCCTGCGGGTGGAACCCCTGCTGGGGAAGGTGCTGCCCGGGGTGGGGACCCTGTCCGGGGACGCCCTGGAAGTGGGGGCCCTGGGAGTGAGGGCCCTGACCCGGGACGCCCTGGAAGTGAGGGTCCTGGCCGGGAGCGCCCTGGGGGTGGGCGTAACCGTCCCCGCCCTGGGGGTGGGCGTGGCCGTCGCGCGGGCCCCGGCCGTCCGGGGCGCCCTGGAACGGGGCGTGCTCACGGGAGGGGCCCTGTCCCTGGAAGGGGCCCTGCCCTCCCACCGGGCCGTACCCGCCGGGGACGGGGTTCTGGTGTCCCTGCCCGCCGAACAGCGGGCCGGACACGCCGGCGGCCCGGGAGGTGGCCGGGATCGCCCTGGGCAGCACGTACAGCAACGCGACCGCGGCCAGCGCGAGGGAGGGCAGGTGGACCAGGAGGATCTCGATCTTCTCCCGGGTGCTCGTCGAGTCGCCCAGCACCCCGCCCAGCAGGGCGATCAGGCCGAACAGCACGCAGAGCCCGAGGGTGACCGTCACCAGCAGGACCAGCGGGCGCAGTCGCGCGATCGCCGGGCCGAAGCGGGTGGCCAGCAGCACGGCCCCGACGAGCAGGGCGACGGTCACCGGCGAGGTGAAGGTACTCAGGTGGGCCGCGGCGCGCGCGGTGAAGGACGAGTCCCCGAACGTGGACCCCCCGAACAGCAGGCGTTCGATGCCGACGAGGACGATCGCGGACGCGACGGCGGCCAGGAGCCACGCCGCCGGTTCCCGAAGCCGGCTCGCTTCGACATTGATCACAACTACCCCCATAGGGTCTTTAGGTAAACCCGGGTCAGTTTTGCACATGGCTGACTTTGCCGCCGGTGGTCCCAGGAAGCCCACCACCCCCATAAGTGCTCCATTGTCCCCCATACATGCATATTTCCGACAGGCAACTCCCCCGTACCGGCGGTGTGACGGCTCACCAGCACGGCCCACCAGCACGGTCCACCAGCACGGCCGACCCGCACGGCCCCAGGCGGCCCCGGACGGCCCGCACGGCACCCCGCCCGCGCCCGTGACGACCTAGTGGAACACTGGACGGCATGCGCATCGTGTCCCTCGCCGGTGGAATCGGCGGCGCCCGCTTCCTGCGGGGTCTCCTCACCACCGCCCCCGACTCCGAGATCACCGTCATCGGCAACACCGGTGACGACATCAGCCTCTTCGGCCTTCGGGTCTGCCCCGACCTGGACACCGTGATGTACACGCTGGGCGGCGGCATCAACGAGGAGCAGGGCTGGGGGCGGCGGGAGGAGTCCCACGTCGTCAAGGAGGAACTGGCCGCCTACGGCGTGGAGCCGCAGTGGTTCGGCCTCGGCGACCGCGACTTCGCCACCCACATCGTGCGCACCCAGATGCTCGACGCCGGATACCCGCTCTCGGCCGTCACCGAGGCGCTGTGCGCGCGCTGGCAGCCGGGCGTCCGCCTGATCCCGATGAGCGACGACCGTACCGAGACCCACGTGGTGATCTCCGACGAGCGCGGCCGGCGCGCCGTCCACTTCCAGGAGTGGTGGGTACGGCTGCGCGCCTCGGTGCCCGCCGAGCAGATCATCCTGGTCGGCGCGGACCAGGCCGTCCCCGCCCCCGGGGTGCTGGAGGCGGTCGCCGCGGCCGACGTGGTCCTGCTGCCGCCGTCCAACCCGGTCGTCAGCATCGGCACGATCCTGCAGATCAAGGGCATCCGCGAGGCCCTGGAGGGCAAGACGGTCGTGGGCGTCTCGCCCATCGTCGGCGGGGCCCCGGTCCGGGGCATGGCCGACGCCTGCCTGACCGCGATCGGCGTCCCCACCACCGCGCAGGCCGTCCTGGAGCTGTACGGACCGGCGCTGGTGGACGGCTGGCTGGTCGCCGAGGAGGACGCCGGGGTCGCCCTCGATGGCGTGGAGGTGGAGGCCCGCCCGCTGATCATGCACGACCTCGACTCCGCCGCCGCCCTGGCCCGCGCCGCCCTGGACATGGCCGTCCGGCTGGCCTCGCCCGTCACCTCGACCCCCTCCCCCACGGACACCCCAGCCACGGACACCCCCCGCACGGACGTCTCCCCCGGGGAGGGGGCGTGACGGGCCGGGGCGGGCGCGGGCCGGGACGGGCCGGACGCGAGCCCGGGGACGTCAAGGTGGAGATCTTCGCCGTACCCGGCATGCCCGAGGTCCGCGAGGGCGACGACCTCGGCGAGCTGATCGCCACGGCCCTGCCCGGCCTGCGCGACGGCGACATCCTGGTGGTCACCTCCAAGATCGCGAGCAAGGCCGAGGGCCGGGTCCTGCACGGCGTGACCCGCGCCGAGGCCGTCGAGGCCGAGACCAGGCGGGTGGTCGCCCGCAGGGGGGAGACCGTGATCGCCGAGACCGCGCACGGGTTCGTCATGGCCGCCGCCGGGGTCGACGCCTCCAACACCCGGCCGGGCACGGTGGTGCTGCTCCCGGCCGACCCGGACGCCTCGGCGTCGGCGATCCGGGCGCGCCTGGCCGAGCTGCTCGGCGTCTCGGTCGGCGTGGTGGTCTCCGACACCTTCGGCCGGCCGTGGCGCAACGGCCAGACCGACATGGCGGTCGGCCTGGCCGGGGTCACGCCCGCCCTCGACTACCGGGGGATGTCCGACGACCACGGCAACGCCCTGGAGGTCACCCTGACCGCCGTCGCCGACGAGTTCGCCGCGGCCGGGGACCTGGTGAAGGGCAAGGTCGCGCAGACACCGGTCGCGGTGATCAGGGGCCTGCCCGAGTACGTCACCGAGGAGGACGGGCCGGGCGTCGGCGAGCTGGTCCGCCCGTCGGCCGAGGACATGTTCCGGTACGGCTCGCGCGACGTGGTCTTCGCCCGCAGGACGGTCCGGGAGTTCTCCTCCGCGCCGGTGGACGGCGCCGCGGTCCGCCGGGCGGTCGAGGCCGCGATCGCCGCGCCCGCCCCGCACCACACGACCCCCTGGCGGTTCGTCCTGCTGGAGTCGGCCGCGATCCGCGAGAAGCTGCTCGACGCCATGCGCGAGGCCTGGATCGCCGACCTGCGCGGTGACGGTTTCTCCGAGGAGTCGGTGGCCAGGCGTGTCAGGCGGGGCGACGTGCTGCGGGCGGCCCCGTACCTGGCGGTGCCGTGCCTGGTCGCGGACGGCGCGCACACCTACCGCGACGACCGGCGCAACGCCGCCGAGCGGGAGATGTTCGTGGTCGCGGCCGGTGCCGGGGTGCAGAACTTCCTGGTCCAGCTCGCGGTGGAGGGCCTGGGCTCGGCCTGGGTGTCGTCCACGATGTTCTGCCGCGACGTGGTCCGCGAGGTCCTCGACCTGCCGTCCGGCTGGGACCCGATGGGCGCCGTCGCGATCGGCCACGCCGCCGCCCCGCCCCGCGACCGCGCCCCTCGGCACGCGGCCGACTTCATCGCCGTACGCTGAGCCGCCGCACCCGGGACCGGTCGGACAGGACCGGACGGAACCGGTCGGGCGGGACCGGTCGGGCGGGACCGGTCGGATGGGACCGGTCAGGCCGGGGTGCGGCAGGTCGGGTGGCACAGCCGCCGGGCGAGCGCCGACAGGAAGACGTCGATGATCTCCTCGGGACGCCGGGCGACGTGCAGGGAGCCGTTGGTGACGGCGGCGACCCGGCTCAGGCCGTCCCGGTCGAGGTCGGTGCCGAAGGCCAGGACGACCACCTGGACCGGCGCCTCGGGGTCCCACTCCTCGCGCAGCGCCTTCTCCAGCTCCCCGGCGGAGATGCCCTTGCCGTCGTCCCTGCCCGCGGTGATGACGAGCAGGGTGTTGTTCATGCTCTCGTCGTAGGCGCCGGTCAGCTCGCGGAACCCGGCGAGGATCGAGTCGTGCAGGGCGCTGGGCCGCCGGGCGTCGGCGCGCAGGGTCCGGCTCACCTCCTCCAGGAGGCCGCGCCGCACGAGCCGCCCGCCGTCGGGCTCGGTGATCGGGCCCAGCCGCACCCGCTCCCGCTGGTCGGGCCCCTCGGCCGAGGAGAACTCCCACATGCCCATGTGGGTGGAGTCGGGGAAGAGCTGCAGGCCCAGCCGGGCGGCCTCCAGGGCGACGGTCAGCCGGTTCCTCCCCTTCTTGCCGCTGATCGGCTCGGCCATGTGCCTGCCGGTGTCGGCCAGCACCAGGATGTTGGTCGGCGGGGCGAGCCTGCTCCACGCCTCCAGCGCCTCGTCGATCCGGGAGGGCAGGATGCTCGGGCGGGTGCGGGGCGCCTCGGCCGGGATCCCCGGGCCCGGCGTGTACGGGCCCTGGGCGCCGTCGGCCGAGCGGAAGCCCGCCCGGCGGACCGCCTCCTGGATCTGCGGGGAGCGCAGCCAGGCCGCGAAGGCCCGCGACCCGCTCGCCCTGGCCTCGTCGGAGGAGGTCACCACGTACGGGTAGTCGAGGTTGACGGTTCCCTCGCGGGGATGCAGGGCGACCACCGGGTCGTCGGACGGGAGGCGGTTGTGCTGCCAGACCGACTGCTCGGGGACGATCACGACCGGCCGCTGCCAGAAGGACCGGTCGTCCACGGCCGCGAGCATGCTGCGGTAGTCGGGCGCCGACCCGGCCTGCGCCCATCGGACGAACGCGGTCAGCGCCCGGTCGGCCTCGGCCCCGGTGCCCACCACGTCCCTGGCCGCGGCCACCGTGGCGATCCCGGCCCCGGCGAGCGACGGATCGGGGACGCGGACCACGTCGGGTTCCTTCTCGGTCGGCCGGATCCGGCCGCGGGTGGTCGCCGGGAAGACCATCCGCCAGTTCATGTCGGTCCTGCCGACGGCGAAGCGCCGGGCGAGGGAGGTGCGGGTGGCGAAGACCAGCGGCGAGGTCGCCATCACGGTCTCGGTGCCGGCCAGGTCCGCGGCCCCCTGCTTGCGGGCCAGCCTGATCCACGCCGAGGAGTCGGAGATCCAGCCGTCGGGGCGGCCGGTGAGCACCCCCGCGGTGCCGCCCAGCAGGGTGCGGAGCACGGTGGCGGGCGGCTGCTCGGTCACCTGCACCAGCACGCACCTGCCCTGCACCACCCCCGTCCGGTCCCGGTTGAACCTCAGGGCGGCCTCCATGACGGCCGGGGCGATGTCGACGGCCGCGGCGACGTCGACCAGCACCGGGTCGCGGGTGGAGCACGAGCCCCCCGTCCGGCCGGTCACCAGCACGACGACCCCGGTCAGGGCGACGGTGATCGCGACCGCCGCCAGGGACAGGCGCAGACGGACCTGCCGCCGGCGCCGGGCGGCGCCGGCGGCCACACGGTGCCGGCCGGAGGAGGACACGCGGACACCTCTCGCTAGAGGGGAATGACGATTCTCCCAAGCGGCCCCGCCCGGGCGGCAAGGAAATATAGAACTTGTTATAACTTCGCAGACGGCTCCGGCATGAGCAACGGGAGACCGGCCCCGCGCACGCTGCGGCAGACGCCGTCGCTGGCCGCGGCGGCGGCTAGGCGCTCGGCGTCCGGCACGCCGTAGGAGGTGGTCCGCTGGCGCACCGGCCTTCCGGTGTGGGCGACCATGGCCTCCAGCTCGCTGATCGTCTTGAACGAGCCGTTCTCCGACCCGGCCATCCTGCTGATCGTCTCCTCCATCAGCGTGCCGCCCAGGTCGTTGACCCCGCCCTGCAGCACCTCGCGGCAGAGGTCGTCCTGGAGCTTCACCCAGGAGCACTGGATGTTGGCGATCGCCCCGTGCAGCAGGATGCGGGCCAGCGCGTGCACGGCCCGGTTCTCCCGTGCCGTCGGCCCGGGCCGGGCGATCCCGGCCAGGTAGATGGGCGCGCTGTGGTGGACGAACGGCAGCAGCACGAACTCGGAGAACCCGCCGGTCTCCTCCTGGATGCGGCGGATCAGCCGGATGTGCGCCACCCAGTGGGCGTGGGTGTCCACGTGGCCGTACATCATCGTGGAGGTCGTCGGGATGCCGGTCCGGTGCGCGGTCGAGATCACCTCGACCCACTCGGCGGTGGGCAGCTTGCCCTTGGTCAGCACCCAGCGCACGTCGTCGTCGAGGATCTCGGCCGCGGTGCCCGGGAGCGAGTCCACGCCCGCCTCCCTGGCGGCGATCAGCCAGTCCTCGATGGACAGGCCGGTGCGGCTGGCGCCGTTGATGACCTCCATCGGCGAGAACGCGTGGACGTGCATCCCGGGCACCCTCGCCTTGACCGCCCTGGCGATGTCGAAGTACGCCGTACCGGGCATGTCCGGGTGGATGCCGCCCTGCATGCACACCTCGGTCGCCCCGGCCTGCCACCCCTCCCAGGCGCGGTCGGCGACCTGCTCCAGCGAGAGCGTGTAGGCGTCGGCGTCGGTACGGCGCTGCGCGAAGGCGCAGAAGCGGCAGCCGGTGTAGCAGACGTTGGTGAAGTTGATGTTCCGGTTCACCACGTAGGTGACCTCGTCCCCGGCCGCCTGGCGGCGCAGGCCGTCGGCGATCCGGCACAGCTCGTCCAGCGCGGCGTCGTCGGCGCCCGCGCCGCGCTGGTCCCCGGCCAGGCCCAGCAGGACGAGCGCCTGGGCGTCGCTCAGCCCGGCCGGGTCGGTCTCGGCCGCGCGCAGGGCCTCCCGCACGTCCGCCGCGACCCGGCCCGCCGTGCCGGTGGCGCCGGCGGCCCCGATGGCACCGGCGGCGGTCCCGGCGCCCGCCGAGGGCAGCCGTTCCCTGATCGCCTCCCAGTCGCCGTAGACGTCGTCGAAGTCGGCGCGGCGGTCGGCGCTGCGCCCCTCGGTGTCGACGGCCGTGTGCAGGTCGACCCGGCCCAGCGCGACGAAGCCGCCGTCCGGCTCCTGCCAGGGACGGCCGGTCACGACCGCGTCCTCGCGGGCCAGGCCGGTCCGCGGGTCGGCCAGCGCGGCCACGTGCGCGTTCAGCCTCGGGTCCAGCCAGGGCTCCCCGGCCAGCACGTACTCGGGGTAGATGGTCAGCCGCTCGCGCAGCGCGAACCCGGCGGCGGCCGTGCGGGCGGCCAGGTCGTCGATCTGCGGCCAGGGGCGCTCGGGGTTGACGTGGTCGGGCGTCAGCGGCGAGACGCCGCCCCAGTCGTCGATGCCCGCGGCGATCATCAGCTCGTACTCGGAGTCGACCAGGTTCGGCGGGGCCTGCACCCGCATCCTCGGCCCCATCACCAGCCGGGTCACCGCGATGGTGGCGGCCAACTCCTGCAGGTCGGCGTCGGGCATGCCGCGCATCGCGGTGTCCGGCTTGGCGCGGAAGTTCTGGACGATGATCTCCTGAAGGCCGCCGTACTCGCGTGCCACCCTGCGCAGCGCGAACAGCGAGTCGGCGCGCTCGGCGACGGTCTCGCCGATGCCGATCAGGATGCCGCTGGTGAACGGCACGTTCGTCCGCCCGGCGTCCTCCAGCACGCGCAGCCGCACGGCGGGGTCCTTGTCGGGCGAGCCGTGGTGGGCCTGCCCCTTCTCCTCGAACAACCGGCGCGAGGTCGTCTCCAGCATCATGCCCATCGAGGGAGCCACCGGCTTGAGGCGCTGCAGGTCCTGCCAGGTCATCACGCCCGGGTTCAGGTGCGGCAGCAGCCCGGTCTCCTCCAGCACCCGCACGGCCATCGCGCGCACGTAGGAGAGCGTGTCGTCGTAGCCGTGCGCGTCCAGCCACTCGCGGGCCTGGTGCCAGCGGTCCTCCGGCCGGTCGCCGAGGGTGAACAGCGCCTCCTTGCACCCCATCGCCGCACCCTGCCGGGCGATCTCGATCACCTCGTCGGGGCTGAGGAACATGCTCTCCAGTTTGTGCGGGGCGGTGGCGAACGTGCAGTACCCGCAGCGGTCGCGGCACAGCCGGGTCAGCGGGATGAAGACCTTGCGGCTGTAGGTGACGACCCCCGGGCGGCCGGCCGCCTCCAGCCCGGCGTCCCGGACCCGGCCGGCGTGGCCGAGCAGGGTCTGCAGATGTTCGTCCCGCGCGTGCAGCAGAACGGTCGCTTCGGTCATATCAAGAGCTTTGCCGTCGCGGGCCCTGGCCAGAGCCCGGCGCATCGCGGTGTCGGTGGGGTTGGAGCTCATGACCGCACAGTACGGCGCGACGAGCACCCGCGGGGCGGCGGGTGCCCGCTACCCGGGCCGACACTTCAGGATCCCTAAAGTGTCGCGGAAGCAGATCTCGATAGACATAAATGCTTGCAGCTACATAGATTAGAGGCATCACCCCGGCCCCGCACCTGCGGGAACCGGCCGGACAGACGGGGCACCCCGCCCCGGACCACGACCCAGGAGCCGAAAATGATCTGGTTTGTTCTCGCCCTCGTCGCCGTCGCCGTCCTCGCCCCCATGATCGGGGCCGACACCCGCGACGGGCGCGACTGGCAGAGCCACGAGCCCTCCGCCGAGGAAGGCACGCTCAGAACCACCGATGATCGCGTACGGGTGCCCGCGGCCCGCGGGCGGGTGGCCGCGCACCGCCCAACCGCAGTAACCGGCTGACCCGGTGCCGGTGCCCCCGGTAGGGAGCGAGCAGCGTGAGCATCCGCTCGTCGTCCGCCCGTTCCCCGCTCAGCGACCAGCCGACCAGCGACGGCAGGTGGAAGTCGCCCACCGAGACGGCGTCCGCGTCGCCGTGCGAACGCTGTCGCACCTCGGCGGACGTCCACACCCCGATCCCGGGCAGCGCCCGTAGCAGCCGGTCCAGCTCGGCGCTGCCCCCGGCCGCCTCCAGCTTCGCGGCGTGCCGGGCCGCGTTCACGATCGTCCGGGCCCGTACCGCCTCCGCGCCGGCACGGTGCCAGTCCCACGACGGGATCGACCGCCACACCTCGGGGCCGGGAAAGACGCGCATCCCCTCCGGCGCGGGCCCCGGCGCGGGATCCCCGTAACGGCCCAGCAGCCACCGCCACGCCCGTCTGGCCTCGGCGACGACCACCTTCTGCTCCAGGACGGCCGGCACCAGCGCCTCCAGCACCCGCGACGTCCGCCCGATCCGCAGCCCCGGATAGCGCCTGGCCGCGTCCCGCACCACCTCGTGCCCGGGGACGAACCCCGAGACGTCGTCGTCGGCGCCGAGCAGCGCCGGAAGCGTCGCCAGCATCCACTCCGCCCCCGGCCCCCACGCCGTGGCCGCCACCCGGCCGGACACCCCCGCCACCCGCAGCGTCCCCGGCCCGTCCGGGGTGCGCGAGGTGCGCCAGAAGGCCCCGCCGGGCTCCGCCCTCATCGTGGGATCCCCCGGGCCCCGCCGGTACGGGCCCAGCACCAGCGCCGGATCCACCGGCCACGGGGCGCTCCACCGGCGTTCCCGCACCGCGGCCCGGCCGGAGGTGAGCATCGACAACCCCGCCGTCCGCGCCGTGACCGTCAGATGTCGCTGGAGAAGCGGATCGCGGACTCGGGGAGCACGACCCCGGGCCAGACGCGGCTCCCGGCGAGCAGCTCGTTCCCCGGGCCGACCACGGCCCCGTCGCCGACCACCACGTCCCTCAGGACCGCTCCACACTCGATCCGCGCGCCGATGCCGACCACCGAGTCGACCACGACGGCCGCCGAGTGCACCTCGCAGTCGTCCCCGAGCACGCTGCCGCTGACCTGCGCCCCGGACTCCACGAGCGCGCGGGCACCGATCACCGATCCGCCGGAGACCTTCGCCTCGGGGGAGATCATGGCTCCGGGCAGGGCCAGGAAGTCGCCGGTGGGACCCGGCAGGGCGGGCGAGGCCAGGCGGCCCAGCACCAGGTCGCGGGAACCCTGCACGAAGGCGGCGGGCGTGCCCACGTCGAGCCAGTAGGACGCGTCGGCGTACCCGAGCACCAGGGCGCCGCCCTCGATCAGCCCCGGGAACGTCTGGCGCTCGACCGAGACGACCTCGCCCACCGGGATCGTGTCGATCACCGAGCGGGTGAAGACGTAGCACCCGGCGTTGATCCGGTTGGTGACCGGGTTGGGGGTCTTCTCCAGGAAGGCCGTCACCCGTCCCTGCTCGTCGGTCGGCACGCAGCCGAAGCGTGAGGGGTCGTCCACCTCGGTCAGGTGCAGGGTGACGGCGGCCCCGCGGGCGACGTGCGTGGCGACCTGGTCGCCGATGTCGTGGCCGGAGAGCACGTCGCCGTTGAGCACCAGCACCGGGTCGTCCGGGCCCGCGGTCAGCGCCCGGGAGGCGTTGCGGATCGCGCCGCCGGTGCCGAGCGGGAGGTCCTCGGTCACGTACTCCAGCGCGAGGCCGAACGCCTCCCCGTCGCCGAACGCCTCGGAGAACATCTCCGCCCGGTAGGAGGTGGCGAACACGATGCGCCGGACGCCGAACGCCCTGGCACGGGCGATCTGGTGCGCCAGGAAGGGCACTCCCGCCGTGGGCAGGAGCGGTTTCGGCGTGCCCAGCGTCAGGGGACGCAGGCGCGTTCCCTGCCCACCGACGAGAAGGATCGCCTCAAGATCCGGCAAAGGGGTCTCCGTCATTCCGCGAGGTTAACTCACTGCTCGGCCGCACGCTGGTAGGAGAGCATATGCGCCTCCGCCGACGCCTCCCAGGTGAACTCCTTGGCACGGGCGATCCCGGCCGCGGACAGCGCCTTCCTGCGCTCGGGCGAGGACAGCAGCGTACGCAGCGCGTCCGCGATGCTCTCGGCGTCCGGCTCGGTGTAGGCGACCGCGTCGCCGCCCACCTCGGGCAGCGAGGTGCGGTGTGTGGTCAGCACGGGCGCGCCGCAGGCCATGGCCTCCAGCACCGGAAGGCCGAAGCCCTCGCCCCGGGAGGGGAACGCCGCGACCGTCGCCCCGCCGAGGAAGCCGCACAGGTCGGCGAAGGACAAAAAGCCGGGGCGCAGCACCCGCACGGTCGAGGGTACCTCCTCCACCGCGGCGTCGACCTGGGCGTCACGGACGCCCCCGGCGAGCACCAGGGCGGGCGGGTCGGCGAGGTCCTCGACGGCGCGGACGAAGCCGCGGATCAGGTTCGGCACGTTCTTGCGGGGCTCCAGCGGGCCCAGAAAGGCCACGTACGGGGCGCCGTGCAGGCCGAGCCGGTCGGAGGCGTGCTCGATCTCGCGCTCGGACGGCGGGTGGAACAGCGCCGGGTCGACGCCGTGGTAGGCGACGTCGATGCGGGTCGGGTCGGCCGACAGCAGCCGGATCAGCTCGTCCCTGGTGGCCTTGGAGGGCACGATCACCCGGGTGGCGTGCCGGACCGCGGTGCGGGTCGCCGCCCGGAAGAACGCCGCCTTGACCGCGTCGTGCTGCAGGGGCTCGGTGAAGGAGGTCAGGTCGTGCACGGTGGCGACGGTCGGCAGCCCCGGGCTCAGCGGGATCGAGTAGAAGGGGGCGTGGATGACCTCGGCCCCGGCATGGCGGGCCAGGAACGGCAGGCCCGTCTGCTCCCATGTCAGGCGCGCGGCCCGGTTGGTGATCCCGTGAGGCCCCCGGCACGATCCGGGCCGAGGGCGCCAGCGCGGCGTAGCGGGCCGCGTCGGCACGCTGGCAGACGACCGCGAGATCGGCGCCCGCCCGGTCCAGGGCGGCGACGAGCCCGTCGACGTACCGGATCAGCGCACCGCGATCGGCCGGGACCGCGGCCGCGTCGACGAGCACTCTGGGCGACAAGAAGGATCGCTCCCCTCATGATCCACTCGGGACGAACGTCCCCTTCTTCTGCTCACTCTATTGCCCGGCGCTCCGGAAACGTGGGGGAAATCACACGGCTTTTCCCGAAGCGTGGTCCTTCCGGGAACCCCCGGCGCGGCGCACGGCCAGACCGGCCAGACCGGCACAGAGAAGATCACCGGCGATGATCACGATCCTGGAGCAGAGCGCCACCGCGATGGCCGGTCCCCGGTCCAGGACCGGCGCCAGGACGGCCACCATGGCGACCTCCCGCACCCCCGCCCCGGCCGGGACGACGAACGTCATGATGCCCAGGCACCAGGAGAGCGCGAAGGCCCCCACGCAGAACGCGGCCACCGACAGGGCGGAGAACCCCGGGGACCCCCCGGGGTCGAGGTCCGCGACGATCGCCGCCAGGTGCAGCCCGTAGGCGACCCAGCCGGCCAGGGCCCAGCCCAGGGCGACCAGCAGGCCCCTGCGGGTGAGCGGGCGCTCCAACGGCTCGCGTCCCAGCCTGCGCAGCCCGAACCCCAGGACGGCGTTGACCACCCTCGGCTGGAACGCCACCGCCAGCACCGGGATCAGCAGGAAGGCCCACGCGTACGGCGCGACCGAGCCCGGCAGGGTCGCCGACAGCGTCACCCCGGCCACCACCAGCCCGCTGCCGAGCTGTACCGGCAGGGTCAGGAAGAACGCGGCGGCGCTGCGCGAGCGCGGCACGCCCAGCTCCCGGCCCATCTCCATCTGGGCGATCACCGGCCAGAGCGAGCCCGGGATGTACTTGCCGAGCTGTCCCACGAAGAAGACCCTGGCCCCGGCCCGCAGCGGCAGCGGCGAGCCCAGGTCGGCCAGCAGCGCCCGCCAGGTCATCATCCCGCCGCACAGCGCGGCGACCACCGCGACCAGGGACAGCACCAGCGACGGCCAGGACAGCCGGGCGAACCCGTCGCGGATCTCGTCCCACTGCCTGACCACCACCCAGGCGCCGAATCCCAGCGCGAGGGCCAGGAAGACGACGCGGGCCAGCCGCTTCACCACCGGCCCGCGGACGCCCCGCCCTCCGGAGGGCGGCACCGGGGGCTCACCGGAGATCATCCGGGCCCCGCGAGGGACGTACCGGCCGCGGCGGGCACGGACAGGGGACTCACCGCGGGCGCACCGGCTCCGGCGGCCGGGGCAGGGACGGCCCGGCCGGGCGGCGTCCCCCCTTGGTCGCCACCCACAGGTAGGTGGGCACCACCGGCAGCAGCGCCCGCAGCACCGGCCGGGGCAGCCGCGAGAGCACGGCCCCGGCCACCCTTCCCACCGGGCCGGGGAAGAGCTCGTTCCCGGCGAAGGCCGCCGGGGTGACCAGCACCGGGAAGGTGTAGTCCCACACCCTCAGGCCCCGCACCATCAGGCGCAGGCCGCGCCGGGTGCGGTAGCGCTCGTAGTAGCTGTCGGCGCGGCCGGAGAGCCGCACGTAGCGGTCGGCCAGCGCGGGCGGCAGGTAGGACAGGAACGGCAGCTTGTAGTGCGGTTCCATCACCCCGAGCCGGTTGCCCAGCCCCAGGTACAGGACGCCGTCGTCGGAGAGCACCCGGCGCATCTCCGCCATGATCGCGTCCGGGTCGACCACGTGCTCGTAGATGTGGTTGAACACCAGCACGTCGATCGAGCCGTCCGGGAAGGGCAGCGCGGTGCCGTCGGCGCAGACGAACTCGACCCGCTCGCCGAACCGCCGGGCCGCCTTGCGCAGCCCCGGCACGTCGATGTCGACGCCGAACGTCCGGTGGGCGCCCGCCGCGGCCAGCTCGTCGGCGATGAAGCCCGCCGAGCAGCCGATGTCGGCGACCGTCAGACCGGCCAGCACGTCGGTGTCGCGGCCGAGGAAGTGGCCGAGCACCGCGACGATCTTCGCGGCCTTCCTGCGGCGCTTCTCCTCGTCCAGCATCGCCGCCTGGAACTCGGAGTACTCCAGCTGCGCGACCCGCTCGGCGCTCATCACTGCCTCACCGCTCCCGTTCTCCCCTCCGTGCGGCGCCGGGGCGCCACGCCGCACAAGAGTACCGGTGGCCCGCCGCCCTACCGCCGGGTAACGACGCCGTCGTACCCTGGGCGGATGCTCAGCCGACTGCGGTCAAGCCGCCTGCTCCGCGTGCTGCTCGCGCTGGTCGCGCTGGGTTTCCTCGGGTACGGCCTGGCCCGGAACCGCGAGCAGACGGCCGCCGCGGTGGCGCAGCTGTCGGTGTGGACGCTGGTGGGCTCCTACCTGTCGGTGATGACCGGGATCGCCGTGATGGTGCTGGCCTGGCGGACCGTGCTGGCCGGCATGGGCTCGCCGCTGCCGCCCGGGGCCGCCGCGCGGGTGTTCTTCGTCGGCCAGCTCGGCAAGTACGTGCCGGGCAGCGTCTGGGCGTACGCCGCGATGATCGAGCTGGGCCGCGACCACCGCGTCCCGCCCCGGCGGATGTTCGGATCGATCTCCCTGGCGCTGCTGATCTCCCTGGGCTGTGCCCTGCTGGTGGCGGTGGTGACCCTGCGCGAGACCATGGCCCAGGCGTGGTACCTGACGGCGCTGATCCCCGTCATCGCCGTCTGCCTGCACCCCGGGGTGCTCACGTTCGGGCTGGAGACGGCCCTGCGCGTCGCCCGCCAGGAACCGCTCGGCCAGGGCCGGCTGCTCGGCGGCAGGACCGTGCTGGCCGCGGTCGCCCTCACGATCACCGGCTGGCTGGCCTACGGCCCGCACCTGCTGCTCCCCCTGGCCGACCTGGGCGCCCTGGGGGAGGCGGGCTCGCTGTACGCGGTGGCCACCGGCGCCTACGCGCTGGCCTGGGCGACGGGCATCGTCACGGTGATCGTCCCCGCCGGGATCGGCGTCCGCGAGGGGGCGATGGTGCTCGCCCTGGCACCGGTGCTGGACTCCCCCAGGGCCCTGGTGGCGGCGGTGGTGTCGCGGGTGATGTTCACCCTGGCCGACGTGAGCTGGGCCGGGATCGGCTTCCTGTGGGGACGCCTCTCCCGCACCGGGGCCCGCACCGATCCCCCCGCCGGGACCGATCCGGGGACTCGTGCCGACCCCCGTGCCGGGGGCCGCACCGGGACCGCCCGGCACGACGACGGCCCCTCCGCGGACAGCACCCCCGACCAAGCCGCTCAGCGCGACAGCAGCGCCTCGACGTAGGCGGCCCAGTACGGCCCGGGGTCGACGGGCCTGACCCCGGCGCGCAGCCGCTCGGGCTCGCCGGGACGGTAGAACGCGGCCAGCACGGCACGCAGGTCCTCCACCGAGCCGGGCTCGGCCAGCAGCCCGTCCACCCCGTCGGTGACGTGCTCGCCCAGCGTCCCCGCCCGGGTCGCGATCACCGGCACCCCGTGCTCGTGGCCCATCCAGACCTGCTGGCTGGCCGTCCCGCTCCGGTAGGGCAGCACCAGCGCGTCCACGTCCGCGAACAGCGCCGGCACGTCCGCCGCGGCCACGTACCCCGGCCGCAGCTCCACCCGCTCCGACACCCCCAGCTCGGCGGCCAGCTCCCTGGTCCGCTCCTCCAGGCCGCCCCAGAACTCCCCGGCCACCCGCAGCGACACGCCCTCCGGCAGCGCGCGCACCAGCAGGTCCAGCCCCTTGTACGGCCGGACCAGGCCGAAGAAGAGCAGCCGCCGGTGCACGCCCCCGGTCGTCGCGGCGCGCCCGGCGTCACCGGGGGCCCGCGCGGGCAGGTGCGGCGCCATCTCGGCCGTCCGCACCGACCGGGCGCCCAGCTCCCGCGCCTTGGCCGCCTGCCCCTCGGAGTGGACCAGCACCGCGTCCACCCGGCGCAGCAGCGCCCTCATCAGCGGCCTGTCGTACGGCTTGGGCTCGTGCGGGAGCACGTTGTGGCAGAGCGCCACCACCCGGGTCCTGCGGCCCAGCCCGGCCAGGACGCCCAGGTAGGGCGGGACCTGCACCGGGCTGAGGACGGTCAGGACGACCAGGTCGGCGTCGCGGAGCCTCCGCCCGGCGCGGACCCAGCCGTCCGGGCGGCGCCAGTCCAGCTCGCGCCGCACGTTCCCGAAGGGCTCACCGTCGGGCGTGTCCGCGGTCTGCCTGCCCGGATACAGGAAGGAGGGGTACTGCGCCCGCCAGGACTCGATCACCACGTCGTGCCCGGCGGCGGCCAGCCGGTGGGCCAGCTCGGTGGTGTGCGCGGCGCCGCCGCCCTTGTAGGGGTACGTCGGCCCGACCAGGACGACGCGCACCTACTCGCTCCGGGAGCGCACGATGAGGTCGGCCAGCAGCGCCAGCGAGCCGATGAGCAGGCCGGAGATGAAGATCAGGGTGGTGTTGCTGGCCAGGTAGAACGGCGTCCTGACGTTGTCGTAGATCCCCTTGGCCAGCCCGACGCCGATCAGCCAGAGCGCGGGCGGCATGAGCACCTTGAGCGGGTTGAAGTACATGACCATCCGCAGTACCTGCAGGATGTAGCGGTAGGCGTCGGAGACGAAGCTGAACTTCGACTTCCCGGCCCGCTTGCTGTAGCCGATCGGCAGGTAGTAGACGTCGTGCTGGTTCGACAGGAACGACAGCGTGATCGTGGTGACACAGGAGAAGCCGGGCGGCAGCAGGCGCAGGTAGGGCTTGGCGACCGACTTGCGGAACGCCCGCAGCCCGCTGTTGAGGTCGGGGATCTTCTGCCCGGCCAGCCGCTCGGCCACCTTGCGGATGAACCACTTGGCCGGGACCCGCAGGAACTTGTGCGAGCCCTCCTCGCTGGTCCGCGCGCCCACCACCTGGTCGATGGCCGGGTCCTTCTCCAGGATCTGGACGAGCTCGGGGATGCGCTCGTTCGGGTAGGTCATGTCGGCGTCGGTCCACACGACGATCTCGCCGCGCGCCTCCTGCGTGCCGATCCTGCGCACCGTGCCCGAGCCGCCGTTGCGGTGGAAGGCCCGGATGCGCATGTTCGGGAACCGGGGCGCGGCCTCCTGCAGCCTGGCCAGGGTCTGGTCGGTGGAGCAGTCGTCGACGGCCACCAGCTCGTAGGTGTACCCGCTGTGGTCCATCGCCTCGCAGATCCGCTCGACCTCGGCGATGACGTGGTCCTGCTCGTTGTAGCACGGCAGGACGATGGTCACGTACGGTGTTGCGTCCACGGCTGATCCACTCTCGGGCTCTCGGCATGCTTCTCGACGGGCGAGAATACTCTGCCCGGCCGGGAACCGAGCGCACTACGCCTCTCCCGGCGGCGGTGACGCCTCGCTCGCGGGCGGGTCCCCCCTTCCATGTACCCGTTATGTACCCGCGCCCGGGACCGCCATCCAGACGTCGGCGGACAGGGACCAGGTGGCGTTCGGCGCGTCGACCAGGGAGCGCTCGTCCTGGCGGACGCGGAGGTTCATGACCTGCACGGGCATCCCGTACGCGGACAGCTGCGTGTCCTTGGCGGCGAGCAGCACCGGGACGCGCCCGGCGGCGCGGACCCGGGCGGCCAGCCGGGTGACGTCGGCCGGGGCGGGTACGTCCGAGCGGGGGGCCAGGACGATCCGGGCGGTGGGGACGTCGCAGGTGCCCCGGACGACCTGGGTGAAGCGGTCGGCGGTGACGCGCTCGGCGACGAGCACCGAGGCGCGGGCGGGCAGGGCCGCGCACAGCGCCTCGACCGCGACGCGCTCGCCGCGCTCGACCGGGGTGAAGGCCGTCCCCGCGGAGGTGATCACGGGGAAGGCCAGCAGCAGGACGGCGCCGCCCGCCGTGATCCGGCGCCGCGCGGCCGGGCCGTACCCGGACCGGCGGGCCCTGTCGCGCAGCCAGTGAAGGCCCCAGACGGCCAGCAGGACCAGGCCCGGGATGATCACGGGGACCAGCCTGCGGGCGGCCCACGGGTGGTCGGGGGTGATGGCCGGACGGTAGAGGGTGCCCACGGTGGTCCAGACGACGACGGCCAGCGGGAGCGCCCATCCCGCGGCCGTCCCCCGCACCAGCCTGCGGGCGAGCACCGCCGCGGCGAGCACGGCCAGCAGCGCCGCCGGGATCCCGATGTACCAGGCCACCCAGTGCGCCGAGTTCTCGTAGTAGAGCCGGTACGCCTCGGTCGGCAGGCCGTTGGCCTTCTGGACCGCGACGATGAAGAGGGAGGTCGTCCGGTCCTCCGGCGTGGTGGGCCGGCGGGTCACGGTCTGCAGCCACGGCCGCGCCGCGAAGGCCGCGGCGGCCAGGACGACCAGTCCGAAGGCGGCCCCGGGCAGCCACCGGATGCGGGCGGCCCGCCGCACCGGGCCCGCGAGACGCGGGGCGAGCGCCGCCGCCACCGCGATGAGGAGCACGACCGCCCCGCAGATGACCAGCAGCGGCACCAGCGAGCCCGACAGGTACCTCAGGTACGGCCGCGACAGCAGGTAGGCGGCGGCCAGCCCCAGCCCGGCCCCGGCCACCAGCCCGCCGAGCAGCGGCACACCCGCCCGGCCCGCCTCCCGCTCACCGGCCCGGCCACGGGCGATCAGCAGCCCGGCGTAGGCGAGCACCGGGAGCAGGTCGCGCAGCCCGTCGATCCTGACCATGACCGCCAGCCCGATCACCAGCCCGGCCAGGCCCGCGAGCCCCCTCGTGCCCGCGGCTTTTCCGAGGTCCGCCCCCCCGAGGGCCCCCCCCGAGGTCCGCTCCCCCGGGGTCCACCGGCCCGGATCCGGCACCGGGGCCGGGCGGGGACCCGGTGACCGCGCGGGACCCGGCTCCGGCGTCGTGCGGGTGAGTGGCGTCGTGCGGGCGGGTGACGTCGTGCGGGCGGGTGACGTCGTGCAGCAGGACGAGGCCCCCGAAGATCAGGATCAGGGAGGGGATCTCGCTGAAGGTGGTCCGCGAGGTGTAGAGGATCGGCAGGCAGACGGCGAAGAGCAGCGCGGCGAGCCAGGCCCAGCGGGGCCCGATCAGCCGGGCGGCAGCCCCCGCGACGACGAGCACGGCCGCCGCCCCCAGCACGGGGGGCACCAGCAGCATCCCGGCGATGTCGCCCGCCCAGGCGCCCACCGCGTGCAGCATCGGCGCCCCGGGCATGAACTGGGGCACGACCGCCCCCCCGAAGTCGTAGAAGCCCACGCTGTCGAAGCGCAGCCCCGGGTCGGCTCCGCCGAAGGCCCACTCCCGGCGGGGCACCGGAAGGGAGCCGTGCCCGGCCAGCCAGAGGGCGTACTGCGCGTAGGTGCCGGGGTCGCGGCGGACGATCAGCTGCTCGCCGTGCAGCAGGCCGTTGAAGATCCCCGACCCCAGGGCGACCGCGACCACCGAGGCGACCTGCCGGGCGGTGGTCCCGCCGATCTCCGGCACGCGCCGCAGGCCGTACCGGCACAGCAGCGCGACGGTCACCAGCCCGAGCGGGACCGCGGCGAGCGGCCGGAAGGCTCCGAGCAGCAGCAGCGGCAGACCGGCCAGCAGCCAGCCCGACACCGCCAGCGCGGGCACGACCGAGAGTACGGCGAGCACCCTGCCCGCCGAGGGCGTGCGCGCGCGATCCAGCGGGCCGGTGGTCATGATGCGACCAGAGCGTAGTGCCAACCCCGGGCCGCGACGGGCGCGCCGTGCCCGTACCCGGCCGCGGGCGCGGCGTCGCGGGGAAGCCGGTAGCGTACGCGCAGCGTGCGAGGAGGGGGAAGAGTGGTCGGGTGGGCGCGGCTGCGTCGGCGGTTCCCGGGCGTCCGCGGGCTCCCGGGCGGACGCGTTCCCCCCGGCGGGCACGACTCCGCCGGGGAGCAGGATCCTTCCGGGGAGCAGGGCTCCTCCGCCAGGCGCGGGCTGCGGGAGCACGGGCGCGGGCTGCGGGGGCATCGGTGGTTCCTGGGACTGCTGGGCGCGGGGGTCGTGCTGCGGCTGGTCACCGTGCTCGGCTACCGTCCCGCGCTCTGGTTCCCCGACTCCTACACCTACGTCGTCACCGCGTTGAAGCCCCGCCCGGACCTGGTCCGGCCCGCCGGGTACCCGATGCTCCTGCGGCTGCTGGAGCCGTTCCACGACTTCGCCGTGGTCGCGGTGACCCAGCACCTGCTGGGCCTGCTGGTGGGCCTGCTGGTCTACCTCACCGCGCGGCGGCTGGGCGCGCCCGGCTGGGCGGCGGCCCTCGCCTCCGCCCCCTCCCTGCTGGACGCCTACCAGATCGAGCTGGAACACCTGCTGGTCTCCGACACCCTCTTCACGCTCCTGGTCGTCGCGGCGACCTGCCTGGCCGTACGCGGCCACACGAGGTCCGGGGGCCGGATCGGGCGGCGTACCGCGGCCGGGATCGGCCTGCTGCTCGCGGCGGCGACGCTGACCAGGACCGTCGGGCTGCCGCTGGTGGCGCTCTTCGCGGCCTGGCTGATCTTCCGGGAGCGCGGCCGGGTGCTCGCGGCGGGGATCATGCTGGCCGCCGCGGCGGTGCCGATCCTCGCCTACGGGGCCTGGTTCCACGCGACGTACCAGCGGATCGGCATCGTGGGCGCGAACGGCGTCTTCCTGTACGCCAAGACGATGACCTTCGCCGACTGCGGGGTGATGCGGCCGCCGCCGGACCTGGCCGTGCTCTGCGACCCGCGTCCGGCCGCCCTGCGCCCTCCCGCACAGGAGTACGTCTGGGCGCAGGACTCGCCGCTGGTGAGGCTGCCCGGCATCACCTTCACCCGGGAGAACGACGCGCTGGCCGGGCGGTTCGCCTCGCTGGCGATCCGCAGCCAGCCGCTGGCCTACCTGGGCTCGGTCGCCTCGGAGCTGGCCCGGTCGTTCACCGTGGGCCGGCCGGTCTACCCGGATCAGGAGATCTACGACTACTACCTTTTCCCGGCGACGCCGCCCGCGCCCCCGGGGCGCTATCCGGCGACGGTGGGGGCCCAGGCCGCGGAACGCTACCAGCGGGGTCCGATCTCCACCCGGATCGTCGAACCGTACGCGGGCTGGATGCGTACCTACCAGGGAGTCGCCGGACTGCCGGGCGCGGCGGTGCTGGTGATCCTGCTGCTGCCGCCCACGGCGGCGTGCGTCCGGCGGTTCCGCCCGGACACCACGGCGTGGGCGCTGCCCTGGTCGGTGGCGGCGGTGCTGCTGGTGATGCCCCCGGCGGTGGCCGAGTTCGACTACCGCTACGTGCTGCCCGCGGTGCCCGCCGCCTGCCTGGCAGCAGCACTGATCATAAGTAAACCTAAATTCCGTAACATTCCACTAAATGTCCGTATCTGAGTATGCTGGCCGCCGGATCCCACAGCGGCCTCAGGGGGCGGTCTTGGCCAAGTTCGCATCATCACGGCTCCTGGTGCGCACCCCATGATCTACTCTTTGGGCGCGATGATCGAGCCGCATCACCACCGGAAGACGCCGCCGAGCGGGAGGACCGCATGAGCGACCACCGGCAGGCCACCGTCAGAGACCGCCGGGCCGAGACGACCTCCCCCGGCCGCCGGGCGACGCGGCGAGCGGGAGCGCAGGCACCCACCGAGCCGAGCCCGCCCGCGAATCCGCCGCCCCCCGGGCAGGCCTCGCCCAAGGGCAGGGGCCGCAGGCCGCGACGCCTCGGCATCGGCGCCTGGGCGAGCATCGCGGCGACCGGGCTGCTGGTGATCGGCACCCTGGGCGGCTACAAGGTCTACCGGGACACGCTGGGCGAGTTCGAGACCGTCGACCTGTCCGGCAAGCTCGGCAACAACCGGCCGGTGAACGCCACGGGAGCGCTCAACGTGCTCATCGTGGGCTCCGACACCCGTGAGGGCGACAACCTCAAGTACGGCAAGGAGTGGACGGCCTCCGACGGCAAGCGCACCGACACGATCATCCTCATGCACATCGCCCCCAACCGCGACAAGGCGACGTTCATCAGCTTCCCCCGCGACTCCGTGGTCGACATGCCCCCCTGCAAGTCGGAGACGGGCCAGCAGGTCCCGGCCCGGACCGAGATGATCAACGCCGCCTACAACGAGGGCGGCATCACCTGCACGATCACCACGCTCGAAGCGCTCACCGACATCCACATCGACCACTTCGTCGAGGTCGACTTCACCGGCTTCAAGAACATCGTGAACGCCCTCGGCGGCGTCCGGGTCTGCCTGACCAAGCCGGTCGACGACAAGAAGGCGAAGCTCACCCTGGCGGCCGGCTGGCACCTGCTGGCCGGTGAGAAGGCGCTGGGCTACGTCCGGCTGCGCAACTACGGCGACGGCAGCGACATCGGCCGCATCAAGCGCCAGCAGGTCTTCCTCAGCCAGGTGGTGAAGAAGGCCACCAGCACCGAGTTGCTGAGCGACCCCGCCAAGATGCTGAACTTCGTCAAGACCGCCGCCCAGTCCGTCCGGATGGACAAGGCCCTGGCCGAGGACACCGGCACCCTGCTCCAGATCGGGCAGAGCGCCCAGAAGCTGACCGCCAGCGGCGTCAAGCTGATCACCGTCCCGTGGGGCCCCCACCCCGACGACCCGAACCGGGTCGCCTGGGTGCAGCCGTACGCCAACCAGCTCTTCGCCGCGATCAAGAACGACACCGAGGTCACCCCGCCCCCGGACCCCAAGGCCAAACCCGCGGTCAAGCGCGAGCAGGTCAGGCTCCAGGTGTTCAACGGCACCGACACGCCGGGCCGGGCCAAGCAGGTCGCCGACGAGCTGGCGGACCAGGGGTTCGTGGTCACCCACGTCGGCAACGCCCGCCCGGCGACCGGCAACGTGCCGACCACCACGGTGCGCTACGCCAAGAAGGACGCCGCCGACGGCGTCTCCTACGGTGACGCCGTGGCCGCGAGGCTCTCGGGCGACAAGCGCGCCCCGGTCGGGGGCAAGGTCAAGCCCCTCACCACGGAGAAGTACGTGCCGACGGTGGCGCCCCCGCCCACCGCCGACGGCAAGACCCCGGACGGGCCGGTCATCCAGCTGGTCATCGGCGCCGACTGGCCGGGCGTCCGCGCCCTTCCCAAGATCCCCGACGCCCTCACCGACAAGGTCGTGGACAGCAAGACCAACCCCTGCACCTGACGCCTCCGGCCCGGCTCCCGGGGCCGGGCCCGCGGCCCGCTCCGGGTCGTCCGGCGGATCCGTACGATGATGGTGTGCTCGCCGTCCTTCGCTCCCTCTGGGACGAACCCCGCCCCCCGGACGCCCCGCGGCGCGTGTGGCGGGACTGGGTGCTCGTGGGGGTGATCGTTCCGGTCGCGGTGCTCGAAGGGGTCCTGCGCCCGGACCTTCCGTGGCGGGCCGTCTCGGTGGGCGTCGCCGTCGCGCTGGCGCCCACCCTGCTGTGGCGCCGCACCAGGCCGCTGCTGATGGTCGTGATCTGCTTCGCCGTCGGCGGGCTGCCCTCCCTGCTGGTGGGCGAGTCCCTGTCGGAGCTGTACACGATGATCTACCAGCTCATCCTCCCGTACGCGCTGTTCCGGTGGGGGTCGGGGCGCGAGGCCGTGACCGGGCTCGTGATCATGCTCGCCTCGGCCTTCCTCACCGTGCTCAGCGTGCACACCACCGTCGCCGACGCGGTCGGCGCGTTCGCCTTCCTGTCCTCGACCGTCACCCTGGGCGGGGCGCTGCGCTACCGGGCCCGCGCCAGGGCACGCGAGCTCGACCAGGCCAAGCTGCTCGAACGCGAACAGCTCGCCCGCGACCTGCACGACACCGTCGCCCACCACGTCTCGGCGATGGCGATACGCGCCCAGGCGGGCCTGGCCACGTCGGGCTCACGACCGGAGGCCGCGACCGACGCGCTGCGGGTGATCGAGGCCGAGGCGGGACGCGCGCTGGCCGAGATGCAGGCCATGGTCCGCGTCCTGCGCACGGACCGTCCGATGGACCTGGCGCCCGGCAGGCGCATCGCCGACATCGAGCACCTGGCGGACCACGGCCCCTCCGGCCCGTCCGTCGACGTGAAGATCTCGGGCGATCTCGGCGATCTCCCCCCGTCGGTGGAGGCCGCGATCTACCGCCTCGCGCAGGAGTCCATCACCAACGCCAGACGGCACGCGCGGCACGCCACCCGCATCGAGGTCCGCGTCACCGCCGACGACGCGTCGGTGCGCCTGCGCGTGAACGACGACGGCGACGGCGGCCTCATACGCCCGGTCGCGTCACCGGGGTACGGGCTCATCGGCATGATCGAGCGCGCCCACCTGCTCCGCGGCACCTGCGTGGCCGGCCCGGACCCCGACCGGGGCTGGACCGTGAGCGCCGTGCTGCCCCGGACCGGAGCGGCGACGTGAGCGTACGGGTGCTCGTCGCCGACGACCAGGAGATCGTCCGCACCGGGCTCACCATGATCCTCAACGCCCAGCCGGGCATCGAGGTCGTCGGCGAGGCCGGCGACGGGCGGCGGGCCGTCGAGCTCGCGCGGCGGCTGCGTCCCGACGTGTGCCTGTTCGACATCCGCATGCCCGGCATCGACGGCATCGAGGCCACCCGTGTCCTCGCCGGGCCGGACGTCCCCGACCCCCTCGCCGTCGTCGTCATCACCACCTTCGACCTGGACGAGTACGTCTACGCCGCGCTCAGGGCCGGTGCCCGGGGGTTCCTGCTCAAGAACGCCGGTGCGGTCCTGCTCTCCCAGGCCGTCCACGCCGCCGCCGACGGTGACGCGCTCATCGCCCCGAGCGTCACCGCGCGCCTGCTCGGGGCCTTCACCCGCACCGCGGGTTCGACCCCGGTACGGCCCGTCGAGGCGCTCACCGACCGGGAGGAGCAGATCCTGGCCGCCGTGGCGCGCGGGCGGACCAACAACGAGATCGCCGCCGAGCTGTACATCTCCCTCAGCACCGTCAAGTCCCACATCGCCAGCCTGATGGCCAAGCTCGGCGCCCGCAATCGCGTCGAGATCGCGATATGGGCCTACGAGACCGGCCGCGCCGGAAGCTGAGCCCGGACCGCGGCCCCTTATGAACGGCCCACACCGGGCTCGGGCCGGAACGGTGACCGCTCACGGACGACCCAGGCCGGACCGGTGGCCGCTCACGGACGATCACGTCGGGGACGCGGCCGCCCGCGGATGATCCGTTCGGCCACCACGACGTTGATCACCCAGCCGACGGCCATGAGCAGCGCGGTGGTGACCTTGCCCGGCGTCCCGACGATCAGGAACCACGGCATGAGGGTCAGCACCTGCGTGCCCGCGCCCAGGCCGATCGCGTACCCGCGGATCATCCAGGCACGGTGCCGGGCGAAGTCCCTCCGCCGGATCGCGGCGACGCCCAGGACGATGGCCACCACCATGGCCGTGCCGAACACGAGCCGGACGGCGGAGAGCAGATCGCTCCCCTCGGGGGCGGGGGGATAGAACACCGTCATCCACAACCCCGTGAGCGCCGCGACGAGCCCGGCCGGGACCAGGACCCGCCCGGCGGCGCGGTGCAGGCCGGGTCTGCGCAGACGGAGACCGGTGGCGAACTGGAACGCCCCCAGAAGGGTGTACAGGCCGACGCCCACGATGTGCAGCACCACGGGCAGGGGCGCCGCGAAGAACCGCGCGTTCTCCGGCGTGATCTGCGCGCCGGCGGTCAGCTCGGTCAGGCGGGCGGCTCCGGCGACCAGGGGAACGACGCCGAGCGCGATCAGCCCGGCGAGCGCGAGCCGGTTCGTCCCGCCGCCCTTTCCACCTTTCGTCCTGCCTCTCGTTCGGCCTTTCACCTTGGCGCCCGTTCCACCGTTCGTCCAGGCCTCCGTCCTGGCGTCCGTCGCGCCGTTCGTCCCGCCGTCCGGTCTCGCGTCCGGCCCGGTGGAGGGGGCCGCGGTGGAGGTTCCCCGCGTGTCCCGTCCGTCCGCGGGTCGGCGTCGCGGCGGCTGCTCGGACAGGGTGCGGCCCGTCGGGCCCTCATCGGTCATGCCCCGATCGTGACCGCCGGCACGGCGGCGGTCATCGCCGGAAAGGCCCGCTCCGCACTGGCCGATCATCCACTGATCAGGCGTACTTTCGGCCGATGGACCCTCCGCGCGGGACTCCTACGCTGACCCTGCGTGGCCCGGGACGCGCTCGTCACCGTCCGGCCGGCGGCACCGACGACAACCGACGGCACCGCCGGTCCACCGGCGCGGGCGACGCGTCGATCCGGCCGCTCCATGAGGGTGACGGCCTCCGGCGGGCCGGTGTCCCGTCCCGCGCCCACGAGGAATGAGGAATCTCATGAAGGCGTTCGTCCTGCGTTCGTACGGTTCACCCGACGTCCTGGATCTCACCGAGATCGACACGCCCGTGCCCGCCGACGACGAGGTGCTGGTCCGGGTGCGCGCCACCTCCGTCCAGCCCTACGACTGGCACCTCATGCGAGGGGAGCCGTACATCGCGCGCCTGATGGGCGGCGGTCCCGGCCTGCGCGCGCCGAAGATCCGCGTGCTGGGCGCCGACATCGCGGGCCGGGTCGAGGCGGTGGGCCGGAAGGTGACGGAGTTCCGTCCCGGTGACGAGGTCTTCGGGATGCCGAAGCAGGGCGGTTTCGCCGAGTACGCGTGCGTCCGCCGGGACGAGCTCGCGCCGAAACCGGGGAACCTGTCGTTCGAGCAGGCGGCCGCGGTGCCGCTGGCGGGCATCACCGCCCTGCTGGCCCTTCGGGACGCCGGGCGGATCCGGCCGGGGCAGAGCGTCCTCGTCAACGGGGCGTCGGGAGGCGTGGGCACGTTCGCCGTACAACTCGCGAAGGCGTTCGGTGCGAGGGTCACCGCCGTGTGCGGCACGCGGAACGTCGAGCTGGTCCGCTCGCTCGGCGCGGACGAGGTCGTCGACTACACCGAGCGGGACTTCACCCGCGACGGGCGGCGCCACGACCTGCTCCTGGACATCGCGGGAAGCCACCCGTGGCGGGCGTACCGGCGCGTGCTGACCCCCGACGGGACCTGCGCGCTGGTCGGCGGGCCGGGCGGGCGGTGGGTGCGGCCCGTCGGCCGCATCCTCTCGACGCTCGCGACGTCGCCGTTCGTGTCGCAGAGGATCGTCATGGTGGACCTGGTCCGGAGCACGGGGATCGGGAGGAACCTGGTGACGCTGACCGAGTTCATCGAGGACGGGAGGCTCACCCCGCTCATCGACCGCCGTTACCCGTTCGAGGAGATCCCGGCGGCCGTCGGGTACCAGGAGCGGGGGCACGCGCCGGGGAAGGTCGTCGTCACGGTCTGACGGCGCGGACGGTCACGATTACCCGGGAACCTCCGGAATCGAAGCGGGTGTGCGACACAGGGCGCACGGTCGGTTTAGGGTGGTGACGGCGGCACGGCGAACCCCCGCGCATCCGGCCCGCTCCGGGCGCCCCCGTCGGTCTGCCCGACCACTCCCCGGCCTCCGAGAGATAGCTGAGCCATCCCCCCGTGAGCGACATCCGATCCTCCCAGGTGCCGGCCCCCCAGGACGACGGCGGTTCCGGCGCCGGCCCCGGCCGGTCCACCGGCGGCCAGGGCCGGAGGTCCGACCCGGGACCGGACGCGTCCCGGACCCCGCCCCTGGGATTCGAGCCGTCCCGCTCCCCGTGGCCGGAGTCCGGCGGACACCGCCTTCCCGACCCGGAGCCCGGCGACTCCCGGCACTCCCGATCCTCCGAACCCTCCGGGCCTTCTCGGCCTTCTGTGCCCTCCCGGCCCGCGTGGCCGGAGCCGCCCGGCCACGGCGCGACCACCTTCGGCCGATCGCCCCGGCACGGTGGCCCGCGCGACGACGTACGCGACGACACGCGCGACGACCGCCCCGGTGAGGCCACCGAGTGGGGGGCCTACCCGGTGTACCGGGAGGCCCACCCCGGCGAGCCGTACGACTCCCGTGATCCGCTCGACCTGTCCAAGCCGTTGGAGCCCGAGCCGGTGCCCCGGGGCGCCTCCTGGAGCCCCGACGACCCGGCCTGGTCCCAGGAGGGGTCGTTCTGGGCGCGCGACGACCAGTCCTGGGGGCAGGAGAGCCTCGCCTGGGCGCAGGAAGGCCCGGCCTGGGCTCGCGAGGACCTCCCGGGGACACCTCCCCTGGGGACACCCGCTCCCCTGGGAACACCCGCTCCGCCGGGAGCCGCTCCCCCGCGGACGCCCGAGGACCGCACCGGGGCGCGCGACGACCGGGCCTGGATGCGGGACGCGTCCTGGGCCCAGGAGCGTCCCCCCCGCCCCGCGCACCCCCTCGCACGGCTCCGACCCGTACGGCCCGGCGTCGCACGGTCCCACCTCGCACGGCTCGGACCCGTACGCCGCCTCCCCGGTCCCCGCCCCCCGGCCGGACCGCGGGGTACCTCCCGGCACCCCGCCGTCCGCCCACCCGCAGGCTCACCCCTCCGCCCACCCGCAGCCGGGCGCGCACCCGTACGCCGTGCCCCCGCCCGGCGGGGCGGCCCGGCCCCAGGGGCCCGGCCGGCCGGCCGGTCCGGGGCACCCGTCGTTCCCCGAGCCGTTCCCCGGCGCCGGACACCCCCACACCGCGCCGCAGTCCGCACCACACTCAGCGCCGCAGTCAGCGCCGCAGACCGGGCGGTCCCTGCCCCGGGCCACCCCCGTGCCGGGTCCCGTCCCGGCCCCGGCTCCGGAGGAGCGCCCGTTCTCCTACTGGGAGAACGCCGGTGGCCAGGCCGAGCCCTCGTTCTGGAACCAGGGTCCCGCGGCCGAGCAGGAGCGGCGGGCCGAGCGCGAGCGCGAACCGGCCGCCCAGGAGCCCGCTCCCCAGGCCAAGAAGAAGCGCGAGCCCTACCTGGACAACGTGAAGTTCGTCCTGATCGCCCTGGTGGTGACGGGCCACGCGCTGGTGCCCACCCTGAAGGCGCACTCGGCCGAGGCCGCGTACCTGTTCATCTACATGTTCCACATGCCGGCGTTCGTGCTGATCAGCGGCTACCTGGGACGCAACTTCTGGAACTCCAACGCGAAGATCAACAAGCTGGTCGACACCCTGCTGATCCCGTACGTGGTGGTGGAGATCGGGTACGCGCTGCTGCGCTTCGCGCTGGGCCAGAAGTGGACGCTCACGATCATCGACCCGGCCTGGCTGAACTGGTACCTGCTCGCCCTGGTCCTGTGGCGGATCTCCACGCCCATCTGGACCCGGATGCGGCAGCCGCTGCTGGTCGCCGTGGTCATCTACATGGCCGCGGGCTTCTCGGAGATCTCCGGCGACTTCAGCATCGACCGCTTCTTCGGCCTGCTCCCGTTCTACGTCTTCGGCCTGCTGCTCAAGCCCGAGCACTTCGACCTGCTCAAGCCCCTGTGGGTCAGGATCACCTCGGCGGTCGTCCTGGCCGGCGCAGCCGGGGTGGCGATCGTCATCGCGCCCCGCGTGCCGCTCGACCCGATCTACTTCCGTTACAGCTTCAAGGCCATGGACATGACCTGGTGGCTGGGGTTCGGGGTGCGCGCCGCGGTGCTGGTCGCGGCGCTGGTCATGACGTTCGCGGTGCTCGCGCTGGTGCCCAGGCGCGAGACCTGGTTCTCCGACCTGGGGACCCGCACCCTGTACGCCTACCTGCTGCACGGCGTCGTCGTGGTCATCGCCAAGGACCAGGGCTGGCTGAGCTTCCCCTGGCTGTACGGCCCGCTGGGCGTGGCCGCGATCGCGTCGAGCTCGCTGGCCCTGGCCATCGTGCTCTGCCTGCCCGAGACCCGCAGGCTCTTCAAGTGGCTGCTCGAACCCCGCCTGGTCTGGCTCTACCGCCGCCCGTCCCCGGCGCCCGCCGGCCCCGCGGGGACGTCCGGCCGGCCCGCCGGACCGGAGGGACCCGCCGCACCCGCCGGGCCCGCCCAGGAGAGTTCAGCGGCGGTTCCCCGGTAGTTAACCCAACCCCTCCGGGGAGGACGGAACAAACGCCCACCATCGGCGTATGCGGGTATGTGTCGCCACGATCGTTCATCACCCGGAAGACGCCCGGATCATGCACCGGCAGATCCGGGCGCTTCTGGACGCCGGCCACGAGATCACCTACGTCGCCCCCTTCACCGACTGCAACGTCACCCCGGATCCGCCGATCCGCGCGATCGACGTGCCGCGGGCGATCGGCAACCGCCGCGGGCGCTCGCTCAAGGCCGCCCGCAAGGCTCTCGCCCGCGGGGTGGAGGGGGCCGACCTGCTGATCGTGCACGACCTGGAGCTGCTGTTCCGGCTGCCCGGACGCCGCCCCGCCACGGTCTGGGACGTACGCGCCGCCGACGTGCGGGACGCGGGCTACAGCCCCGCCTGGCACCCGCGCCGGGCCCTGTCCGCGCTGGTACGCCGCGTCGAGGCCCGCGCCGAACGCGACCTGCGCCTCATCCTGTCCGAGGAGTCCCTGCGCGAGCGGTTCGACCGGCCCCACCCGGTGGTGCCCGACGCCGCCTACGTGCCGGCCCTCCCGCCCGCGCCGCCCGGCCGCAACCGGGTGGTCCACATCGGCCACCTGTCCGAGGCCGGTGGCGTGGACGAGCTGATCGGCGTGGCCCGCGCGCTGCTCCCGTACGGGATCAGGCTCGACCTGATCGGCTCGGCCGACGCCCGGGTCAGGCCGATGCTGCGGGACGCGCAGCGGCAGGGCCTGCTCGACTGGTACGGCCACGTGCCCAACCGGCACGCGCTGCGGATGGCCGAGGGCGCGATCGCCGGCCTGTCGCTCCCCCGCCGTGCGCCGGGGCGGCCCCCGCTGCCGGCCAAGGTCATCGACTACATGTCGCGCGGGATCCCGGTGGTCACCACGCCGCTGCCCGCCGTGACCGCGCTGGTCGAGCGGACCGGGTGCGGGACCGTCGTCCCCTACGGGGACGCGGACGCGGCCGTACGCGCGGTGCTGGCCCTGCGGGACGACCCGGCGGGGGCCGCGGAGATGGGGGTACGCGGTCACGCCGAGGCACTGGCCCATCACAACTGGCCGGACAAAGCCGGTGAATTCATAGGAATGCTTGAGGAATGGGCAGGTAAAACAGTGACGTCACGGCTGGAGATTGGTGTACTGGAGGCATGGCACGTCATCTGATCCAGGGGCGCGAGGTCGCCATGCCGGTGCGCATCCGCGACGTCGCGGTCTGCGCCGCCTCCTACCTGGTCCGGGCGGACGCCGCGCGAGCCGTGATCGCCTACTCGAACCTGGACGTCGCCGAGGTGCTGCCCCGTAAGGCGCTGTGCACGCTGATGTTCGCCGACTACGTCGACGGCGACCTGGACCCGTACCACGAGTTCGGCATCGCCTTCCTGGTCCGGCCCCCCGGGGCCGGCCACGCCCCGGGCGGCGGGCTGCGCGCGAACCTGGCCGAGCTGCGCGCGGCGGGCGCGGGGGCGTTCGTCCACTGGCTCCCCGTCGACCAGGGCTTCACCCTGGAGGCCGGCCGCTCGATCTGGGGTTTCCCCAAGGAGCTCGCCGACATCGACCTTCGCCTGTCCACCCCCTACAAGCGGTGCATCCTGCGCAAGGACGGCCGCATGGTGCTGGACCTGCTGATCAAACCCGGCGTCCCGGTGCCGGGCACCGGGATGATGACCGCCATGGACGCCTACAGCCACCTGGAGGGCGTCACCCGGCGCATCCCGTGGTCGATGACCCCCCGGGGCGTCCGGGCACGTCCCGGAGGCGCGCTGATCCGGCTGGGCAACCACTCGATCGCCAAGGAGCTGAGCGAGCTCGGCCTGCCCAGGCGCGCCCTGATGACAACCACGGTCGCCCACATGGCCATGTCCTTCGGCGAGGCCAAGGAGCCCTGACCGGCCACGGGACCGGCCGGTCGGCGGGCGGGGAAGGGCCCCGCGCGACGGGTCCCTCCGGCCGAACGCCGGCCCCGGCCCGTCCGCGCCGATCCGGCCCGTCCACGCCGGTCAGCGGGCGGGAAGGGCCCTGCGCGGCGGGACCGGGACGCGGCAGAGGTCGCGGGCGACGACCACGTCCCCGCCGAACACGGCGGCCGCCTGGGCGGCGAAGCGTTCCTCGTCCTCGGCGCGGTACCGCTCGGAGAAGTGGGTCAGGACCAGCCGCGCGACCCCGCCCTCGGAGGCCACCCGGCCCGCCTGCCCCGCCGTGAGATGCCCGTGGTCCCGGGCCAGGCCGGCGTCCTCGTCCAGGTAGGTCGACTCGATGACCAGCAGGTCCGTGCCGTCGGCCAGCTCGAAGACCGGGTCGCAGAGCCGGGTGTCCATGACGAAGGCCATCTTCTGGCCGGGACGGCGCACACCGCACTCGGCCAGCGTCACCGTCCGGCCGTCCGGAGCGGTGACCCGGCCGTCCCGCTGGAGCCGCCCGATGTCGGGGCCGCGCACGCCGCGGGCGGCGAGCTCGTCCGGGAGCATGGTGACGCCGTCGGGCTCGGTCAGCCGGTAGCCGTACGCCTCCACCGGATGGTCGAGCCTGCGGGCCGTCAGCGCGAAGGGTGCGCCACCGGTGTCGAGCTCGGCCACGGGCCCCGAGAGCGGGTGCTCGCGGATCCGTACGACGTCGTGGAAGACCGTCGCGTGCCGCAACCGCTCCCAGTACCGTTCACCGCTCGCCGGGAAGGCCGCGTCCGCCTCGGTCACCCCGTCCCGCGACATCCGCTGGACGATCCCCGGCACCCCCAGGCAGTGGTCGCCGTGGAAATGGGTCAGGCAGATCCAGCCGACGTCGTGCACGCCCACGCCCGCGTGGATCATCTGCCGCTGCGTGCCCTCGCCGGGATCGAACAGCAGGCCGTACCCGTCCCAGCGCAGCAGATGGCCGTTGTGGTTGCGGTGACGGGTGGGCACCGCGCTGGAGGTGCCCAGGACGACGAGTTCTCGGTTCGACACGAAGGCGATGGTAGGCGCTCGCGGGCCGGTCGCACCCGCGGGGCCGGGCGGGGGTCAGGCGGGGGATCAGGCGTCGAGGTCCAGCAGCGGCAGCTCGGCCCTGGTCGGCAGGCCCTGCCAGTCGCTGGGGCCCGACGAGGCGAAGGCCCCGAGCAGGAAGCCGCGGCGCAGCCGGTCGGCGGGGTGGAGCCCCTCCAGCAGCGCGCTGAGGTAGCCCGCCACGAAGGCGTCGCCCGACCCGTTGCGGTCCACCACGGGCGCGGACAGGCCGGGCGCGTCGTGGCGGACGCCGTCCACCCGGACGCTCGCCCCCCGGGTGCCGCGGATCACGATGACCTCACGGTCCCCGGTGAGCGCGGGTTTGACCAGGTCCAGCTCGCTCTGCCGGACGAAGAGCACGTCGGCCGAGCACGCCAGCACGCTGAGGATCTCCTCGGCCTCGCGCAGGTCCGGCCAGAGCCGGTCGTTGTAGTCGATCGTCACCGAGACCGCGACCCCGGCGGTCCGCGCCGCCCGTATCGCGGCGTTCATGGCGTCGCGCGCGCTCAGCGCGGCCGTGATCCCGCTGACGTGCAGCAGGCGGGAGGCCGCGATCCGGTCGATCGGGACGTTGCCCTGGGCGAGCCTGACCCCGGTGCGGTAGTAGGTGACCCAGGGGGGCTGGCCGAGCCTGGACTCCCGCAGGAGCAGACCGGTCGGCGCCGCCTCGTCCACCCTGACGTCGGAGACGTCCACGCCCTCGCCGCGCAGCGCCGTGAGGATCCGAGCGCCCAGCTCGTCGTCGCCGACCTTGCCCAGCCAGCCGACCCCGTGCCCGAGCCGGGCCAGCCCGACCGCGACGGTGAACTCCGCGCCGGTGACGTCCAGCCTGGCCTCGTGCTCGTGACGGATCCGGCCGCTGGTGACGACGCCGAACGCCTCACCCAGGGTGTACACGTCCACGGTGCAGGGGGATCAGACGATCGGGGGGCGGCCGAGGCGGAGCATCCGCCAGGCGGTGTTCCAGCCCATCGGACGGCGCTCTCCGGCGGGCTCGCGCAGCCCCTCGACGAAGCCGGTGAACCAGGCGCGCAGGGCGGGGCCGGAGCGCTCGCGGATCAGCGTCAGGACGATCCAGTTGAGCAGGTACAGCGCCGCCAGGACCCAGGGGAGGTTGCGGCGGGCCAGCCAGACCCGGTTGCGGGCGTTGAGCCGGTAGAAGTCGGCGTGCCGGGTGGGGGGGACCTGCGGGTGGTACATGACGGTCTTGGCGTCGTACTCGATGCGGTAGCCCTCGCCGAGGAGCCGCCAGGCCAGGTCGGTCTCCTCGTGCGCGTAGAAGAACCGCTCGGGAAGCCCCCCGACCTGGAGGAACGCCGAACGACGGATCGCGCACGCGCCGCCCAGGAAGGTGGTCACCGGGGAGGAGCGCTCGGGGTCGCCCGCGCGCAGCCGGGGGACGTGCCGGCGCTGCCCGACGCCCCCGTCGGGGTCCTTCACCCGGAAGGAGACGACCGCGAGGTCGTGCTCGGTGGAGAAGCGCTCCCGCAGGTGGGCCACCAGGCCGGTGTCGGCGTACCAGCCGTCGTCGTCGAGGAAGAGGACGACGTCGCCCGAGCACTCCTCGACGCCCCGGTTGCGGCCCGCGGGGATGCCCGCGTTGTGGCTCAGCCGCACGCTCCTGACCGAGGCCGAGGAACCGGCGGGCACCGAGACCGACAGCTCGGGGACGTCGGCGCCGTTACCGACGATCACCACCTCGACGTCGCCGTCGACCTGGTTCAGCGCGGACTCCACCGCCCGGTCCAGCTCGGGGACCCGGTTGCCCATGGTGAGGATGACGCACGAGATCTTCAACGGGTCATCGCCTTGACGCGTCGAGAGCACGTGCGGAGCATACTTTCATGATCACCGAGTCTGCTGGATCGGGCACATCTGGCCGGGCCTGGGATGCTGCGTTTATTGGGGAACAAGCGTATCGGAACCGCCGACGAACACCCACCAAACAACGGGGTGCCCGCTCCTACGACGCGCCCGGCCGCCATCCGGTTCCTCACGAAAGCCGCCTGGAGGCCAGAATGCTGATCAGGTGCAGGACCATCTGCAGCACCGCCACCACCACGCAGGCCACCACCAGCACCCTCGTCGCGGCCAGGCCCCCGTCGATCGCGTCCCAGATCGCGGCGACCACGACGAGCAGCGAGAGCTCGACCGCCTGCACGATCCGGTGGAAGCGCAGCGCCGCGGCGGCCTTGCGCGCCATGCCCAGCCCGCGCGAGCCGAACTGCTCGGCCGAGGACTCGGTGGCCGCGACCAGGCCCGACCGGGCACGGGCCACGTCCACCAGGTCGGTCTCCGCCTTGATCAGGATGGCGCCGAGCGCGGCGGCGAAGCCCGCCACCGTGTACCAGTCGGGCAGCACCTGCGAGGCCCGGAACCCCAGCCCGATCAGCAGGGCGGCCTCGGCGAAGTAGTGACCGACCCGGTCGAGGTAGACACCGGTGATCGAGGTGCGCCGGGTCCAGCGCGCCAGCTCCCCGTCGGAGCAGTCGAGCAGCAGGTAGAGCTGGACCAGCAGGGCCGCCAGCACGGCCGTCCACAGACCGGGCAGCGCGAGCACCACCCCGGCCAGCACCCCGGTGAAGATCATCAGCCAGGTGGTCTGGTTGGGCGTGATCGGCGTCTTGGCCAGCACCCAGGTGACGTAGATCGACACCTTGCGCATGTACAGCGAGCCGGCCCAGTGCTCGCCGCTGTTGCGGCCCATGGTCGACTGCGGCTGGGCCACCGCACGGAGCTCAGCGACCGACGGCCCGGACATAATCCTCCACCCGCTCGCGAATCTCCGGTTCCGACAGGCGCAGGTGCTCAAGGATCGTGTAGCGGCCCGGGCGGGTGGACGGCGCCAGCACGACCGCCTCGGTGAACTGCCCGGCGGACAGCCCCACGTCGGCGGGAGTGACCGGCAGCTCGTGCCCGCGCAGGCAGTCGACGACCTGGGTGAGCCTGCGCGAGTCCTCGCGGAGGAAGAAACAGAACGCGGCACCTATCCCGGCGAGCTCGCCGTGATTGGAGGTACCGGGAAAGAGCTGATCCACGGCATGCAGGATCTCATGATCTCCGCCACTGGAGGGACGGGACGACCCGGCGACCACCATCGACATGCCCGACAGGATGAGCGCCTCGGCCAGCACGGTCAGGAACGCGTCGGACTCGATCGAGTCGCCCCGGCCGATCACCGCCTCCGCCGCGGTACGGGCCATCGCGCAGGCCAGGCCGTCGATCGGCTCGCCGCGCTCGGCCGCGCCGAGCTGCCAGTCCTCGATCGCCGACAGGTTGCTGACCACGTCGCCGACGCCGGAGCGGACCAGCGAGGCGGGCGCGTCGTGCACGAAGTCGAGATCGACCATGATGGCCAGCGGCATGGGCACGCCGAACGAGCCCTTGCCGCCGTCGTGCGTGAGCGAGGCCACCGGCGAGCAGATCCCGTCGTGCGACAGGTTGGTGGCCACCGCGACCATCGGGATCCCGGCCAGCGACGCGGCGTACTTGGTCACGTCGATGGTCTTGCCGCCGCCGATGCCCACGACCGCCTCGTAGGCGCCCTTGCGCAGGTCCGCGCCGAGCGAGACGGCCGCGTCCACCGAACCGTCCGGGACCCGGAAGACCCGGGCCTCGCCGAGCGAGGGGGCGATCACCGAGGCGATCCGGTCCCCCTGGCCCGCGCCCACCGCCACCGCCACCCGGCCGGAGGTCGCCACCCTGCTGTCGGCCAGCAGCGAGCCGAGCTGGGCGACCGCACCGCGCCGGACCTCCATCGACAGGGGGGCCGGCAACATCCTGGCTAGTATCGGCACGCGATCTCCCGCGCCTTGGCGAGGTCGTCGTGGTTGTCGACCTCGACCCAGGGGACGTCCCCGATGGGGGCGATCGCGATCTTCTCGCCGCGGGCGACGAGCTCCTGGTAGCCGTCCTCGTAGTACAGCTGCGGGTCGCGCTCGAAGGTCGCCTTCAGCGCGTCCGCGAGGCGCTCGCCGATGCCCGAACGGATCAGCGTGGCGCCGATGTACTCACCGGCGGCCTCGGACGGGTCCATCAGCTTGGTGATGCGCCGCAGGTGACGGTCCTCGTCGAGGGTCACCTTCATCTCCTCGTCGGCGAGCTTCTTGACGTCGTCCACCGCGAGCAGGATGTCGCTGGTCGCCGGCGCCGACAGCAGCGTCTCCTCCACCGAGACCGGGTGCACCGTGTCGCCGTTGACCAGGAGCACTCCCTGGTCGAAGTACTCGCGCGCGCACCAGAGCGAGTAGGCGTTGTTCCACTCCTCGGCCTTGTCGTTGTGCACGAGGATGAGCTTCACGCCGTGCCGCCGTTCCAGCTCGGCCTTGCGCTCGTGTACGGCCTGCGCCTGGTAGCCGACGATGACCACGACGTCACGGAGATCGGCGGCCGCGAGGTTCCGCAGCGAGATGTCCATGATCGTGGTGTCGCCGTCGACCGGCACGAGAGCCTTGGGCAGCGTGTCCGTGTACGGCCGCAGGCGTCGTCCGGCCCCGGCGGCCAGCACCATTCCCAGCAACGTGCACTCCTCATTCGGGTGAGAGCCTCCCGGCGGGCACTCCTAGGCCCCAAAGGTTAGTTGCCTTCGGGGCCTGATCGTGTAATCCGGAGTTTGCCGGATGTTCCCGATCGCGCGTCACGGGGGTCCTCAGTCGTGCGCGCCGAGGTCGGCCGCGTCCACCCCGACCCGGGGGGCGGCCAGCCAGCAGGTGACGCTCTCCCAGGAGAACAGGCACCACAGGTACAGCGCGAGCAGCGCGAAGACGGCGGTGACCTGCCCGGCGAGGCCGCCCAGCGCGACCAGCAGCATCCGGCCGTCCCAGCCGAGACCGGCCGAGGCCAGCCAGGACGGCGGGTAGACCCGCTGCCGCAACCGGTAGACCAGATCGTAGTGATGGAACGCCATCGCGCCGAGCAGCGCGAAGATCAGCACCGGCGGCACGTCGTGCGCGAAGCCCACCGAGGCCACGAAGCCGTACTCGGTGAGGCGCAGGATCGGCGGCACCAGCCAGTCGAGCCTGCCGTCGTGCGGGTGGGAGCTGCCCGGGCCGGTCAGCAGCAGCACCACCGCCGGGGCGAACACCGCCGGGCCGTCGGTACCGGCCACGCCGACCAGCAGCAGCACCCCGGTCACGAACATCCCGACGATCGCCGGCGGCAGCGGCGGGAGCTGCCCGGCCACCAGCGCGCCCATGCCCCGCGACAGCACCCCGTCGTCCCGGTACGCGACCACGGCGCTGCGCGGCACCGGCGTCATGTGCACGGACATCGCGATCACATCCGTTCCCCTGTTCGTGTCGGTGTCCCCCACGGTGTCCCTCCCGGGAGGGACCCGGGCGGAGGCGCGGGCCGCCCGCCGTGCCCGCCATGCCCGCGGCGCCCGCGGCGCCCGGCGTCGTGTCCGTTACCGGTCATCGGTTGAGCGACCTGCCGATCCGGCCCGCGAGGATGTAGACCATCGCGACCCCGCCCCAGGCCAGCAGGGCGAGGAAGGTCACCCGGGCGTTGAAGAACGCCGCGGTCAGCGCGATCAGCGCCATCCGTTCCCCGATGGGCAGGACGACGATCTTCTTGAGCCAGCGGGCGAGGGAGACCTTCTCCATGGTCTCGGAGAGCCGTACGACCGCGTTGTCCCGGTCCGGCTCGATCGCGCGCGAGGGGATCCCGGGGCCGCCGGTGGTCCCGGTGGTCCCGCGCCGGTCCCGCGCGTCGTTCCCGGTGGAGTCCGCGGTGGAGTCCGCGCTGCTCCCGGGCACCGCCCCGCCGGCGTCCACGGCGACGTCCGTGGCCCCCGCCCGCTCGCCGGCGGATCCTCCGGTGCCCGTCCACTCGTCCAGGAGGCTGCCGGTGCCCGCCCGGTCGTCCCGGACGGGCGGGCCGTCCCCGTGGTCGCCCGTCGCCGGCACCTGCTCCGCCTCGGCCGGGGCGAACGCGGCCCGCCACTTCGGCTCCAGGAGCGGCACCGGCACCGGCCACCCGGTCAGGCCCTCCGGGCGGGCGGGGTCGGCGGGATCGGCCGGGTCGGCCAGGACGGCCCGCGAGACCGTCGTCCCGGGCTCGGGGGTCTCCCACGCGTCCTGCGGACCGGTGCCGGAGTCCCTCCCGCGGTAACGCGGGACTCCGGAACCCTCCGGCGCGGACCGGGCCGCCCTCGCCCGGGCGGCGTCGGCACGCGCCCCGCCGTACGAGAAATCGATCATGTGGCGGAGCATCTGCAGGATCAGCGCGGCCACCGCCAGCGCCCAGATGCCGTCCGGGCCGCCCCCGGTGGTCTCCAGCCCGGCCGCGTACCCGAAGGCGAGGCCCACGTAGACGACGTACTCCTTGACGCGGTCGAAGGTGGCGTCCAGCCACGCCCCGAGCGGCGAGAAGGCTCGGGTGTAGCGGGCCAGCTGTCCGTCCACGCAGTCGAGCACGAACGACAGGTAGAGCAGCACCCCTCCGGCGATCATGGCCGGCCGGGTGCCGGTGGAGAACCAGACCGCGGCGAGCGCGGCGAGACCGACGGACATGCCGGTGACGGCGTTGGGCGTCAGCCGGAGCTCGGCCGCGAGCCTCACCAGATGCCGCGACCAGGAGCTCACCGCGTAGGTGGCGAAGAAGCCGTCGTTGCCCTTGACCGCGTCGTCCAGCCGGGCCTCGGCCTCGTCGACCTTCTCCATCCGCCGTACGGCCGCGTCGGTGTCCGCCTGCCCGTCCATCCGGTCGCCGTGCAGGCGGCCGAGCCTGGCCGCGCGCACCCGGACGCCCGAGCGGACCAGTCCGGTCAGCAGCAGGCCCGGCGCCTCGGCGCCGTCCATCGGGCCGAGGCGGCCGGTCTCGGCCAGCTCGGCGAGCGCCTCGGCGACCTCGGCGAGGAGCGCCAGGTCGGCGACGCCGATCTGCAACGCCCCGCGGAAGGTGCCGTTGGCCGCGCCGACCCGGTGGAAGGAGGTGCCGGCGGCGGTCACCGCCCCGCCCTCGGTCCTGACCGGCGGGCGCGACGGGCCCGGCCCGTCCCCCTCGTCGCCCACCAGCGCCGCGGTGCCGTGCGAGGGGTGCTCGGCCAGCAGGGCCAGCGCCTCGGTGTGCGCGAGGAGGTCACCGGCGGCCACCAGCACCGGGCCGGTGGACGACCCGGCCGCCTTGGCGACCCTGCGCAGGTCGTCGGCGAGCCCCCGGGAGCCCTCGGTCCCGATCATGTAGGTGCCGCCGGGCGCGTGGATGATGTCGCTGGAGCGGGCCACCACGTGCACGTCCCGTACCGGCAGGGTGGACAGCTGCGCGGTCAGCCGTTCGAGCAGCGTCCCGTCCGGGCAGCGCAGGTGGGACGCCTCGGTGGTGGCGAGCACGACCGCGACCGTCCGGGGCGTGCCGGGCGAGGCGGTGGCGCGAGGGTCGGGCATACGGGCTCCTTCGTATCCGACGGGGTCACCGTACGAATCGGGGAGTGCGCACTCAGCGTAGCCAGATCTTGACGGGATAGCACGGGAGCGCGCCGGACGATCGGGTACGCACCCGTTACGCTCGCCATATCCGAACTTGCCGAAGGAAGGCGAACGTGGCCGAACGCGCACCCCGTCCCCGAACCGTCGCGGTGGTCCTGGCGGGGGGTGTCGGCCGGCGCGTCGGCCGCGGCACCCCCAAGCAGCTGCTGGAGATAGCCGGCAGGACGATCCTGGAGCACACGATCGCCCTGTTCCAGGGGGTGCCGGAGATCGACGAGATCATGGTGCTGATGGCGCCCGGCTTCACCGGGGAGGTGGAGCGGATCGTGGAGCGCGGCGGCCTCACCAAGGTCACCGCGGTGCTGGAGGGCGGCGAGACCCGTCCGGAGACCACCTGGCGGGCGCTGCGGGCCCTGGGAGCGCGCGAGTGCGACGTCCTGCTGCACGACGCCGTGCGCCCGCTGACCGAGCCCCGGATCATCGCCGACTGCGTCGAGGCGCTGAGGACCCACCGGGCCGTCGAGGTCGCGATCCCCAGCTCCGACACGATCGTGGTGACCTCCTCCGGGCCGGACGGGGAGTTCGTCCTCGACGTCCCCGACCGCTCCACCCTGCGCCGCGTGCAGACCCCGCAGTGCTTCCGCCTGTCGGTGATCCGCGAGGCGTACGAGCGCGCGTTCGCCGACCCCGGGTTCGGGGACCGGCCGCCCACCGACGACTGCGGCGTGCTGCTGCGCTACCTGCCCGGGGTGCCGATCCACGTCGTGCCGGGCAGCGAGCGGAACATGAAGGTGACCCACCCGGTCGACCTGCTGATCGCCGAGACCCTGCTGCGGGCCGCCGCGGCCGGTGACTGAGACCTTCCGGGTACGGGCCGTCCGGACACGGGGGTCAGCCGCGCTCCGGCTTGCCGAGCCTTCGCGGGCTCGTCAGGAAGCCCCAGCCCCACGACATGTGCATGGTCATGTAGACCAGCGGCAGCCGGGCGAGCGCGGGAGTGGGCAGGCCGCTGCCGGTCACCGCCGACCCCGCCAGGATCGCCGCGACGTACCCGCCGGGGATCAGCAGGCCGGGCCAGAAGAACGGCGAGACCAGCAGCCCCACCAGGATGGCCAGCACGGCCAGCGGCGGCGCCAGGTAGCGCAGGTTGATCGTGCCCTCGTGGGTGCGGGCGACCACCCGGCGCCAGCGCCCGTAGTGGAAGTACTGCCTGGCCAGGGCTCTCAGGTCGGGCCTGGGCCGGTAGGAGACGCGCATCCGCGGCTGGAACCAGACCAGGCCGCCCGACTCGCGGATGCGGTGGTTCATCTCCCAGTCCTGGGCCCGCTGGAAGTGCTCGTCGTAGCCGCCGACCCGCTCCAGCGCGGAGCGGCGGAACACCCCGAGGTAGACCGTGTCGGCCGGACCGGCCGTGCCCCCGGTGTGGAAGCGGGCACCGCCGACACCGATCTTGGAGGTCATCGCGCGGGCCACGGCCTGCTCGAACGGCGTGACGCCCTCGGCCGCCATGACGCCGCCCACGTTGTCGGCGCCGGTCTCCTCGAGCGTCTCCACGGCGATCTGGAGGTAGTCGTCGGGCAGCATCGCGTGGCCGTCGACCCTGGCGACGATCTCGTTGCTGGAGGCGGCGATGGCGGCGTTGAGCGCGTTGGGGGTGCGCCCGGTCGGATTGGGTACCACCACCACACGGGGGTCGTCGGCGGCGATCTCGTCGGCCACCTCCTGGGTGCGGTCGCGCGAGGGGCCGATGGCGAGGACCACCTCGATCGGACCGGCGTACCGCTGCGACAGGACCTGGCGCACCGCCTCCCGCAGATGGCGCTCCTCGTTCAGCACCGGGATGACGATGGAGATCGGGGGCCAGACGCGTGTCTCGGAAGACGACGCCGGCGCGGGCGAGTCGGGGAACTGCTTCATGGCGTCGCTCACGCTACTGTACGAACGGGTACCTGATCGACCCGGCTGGAGGCTAGGGGGCCATGCATGCGCGACCCGGAGGAGGATTCGGGTGTGCACGTGGGCGGCGACGCCTACGGCAGCGTCAGGGTGAGTCCACGGCGTGACCGCAGGTCGGCGAGGGGGGCACGCGCCCGCAGCCGCGGCCTGGTGATCGCCGGCGCGCTGTCCTGCCTGGTGCTGGGCAGCTCCGGGGTGACCTGGGGGCTGACGAACTACGCGACGGCGAAGATCAGGCCGGTCGACGCGGGGGTGTCGGGGACGCACGCGAGCACCGGCGCGATGAACATCCTGGTGGTCGGCGTCGACAGGCGCGACGACCTCACCCGGAAACAGCAGAACCGGCTCAAGCTGGGCCGTGAGAGCGGTGAGCGGACCGACACCATGATGGTCGTCCACCTGTCCGAGGACCACCGCAAGGTCACCGTGGTCAGCCTCCCGCGCGACACCTGGACGACGATCCCCGGCAAGGGCGAGCACAAGATCAACGCCGCCTACCAGCTCGGCGGCCCCAAGCTCGCGACGCGCGCGGTGCAGGCCGTCACGGGCCTGACCATGCACCACTACGTCGAGGTCAACGTGCTCGGCTTCATCGACGTGGTCGACGCGCTCGGCGGCATCTCGGTGTGCACCCCGGTCCCGATCAACGACCCGAAGACCGCGCTCTACCTCAAGCCGGGCACCTACCCCCTCGGTGGCGTCGACGCCCTCGCCTACGCCCGGACGCGGGCCACCGCCCGCTCCGACCTGGACCGCATCGACCGCCAGCAGCAGGTGATGTCCGCCCTGCTGAACCAGGCCCTCAGCGGTGACACGCTCACCAACCCGCTCAGGCTGGCCGGTTTCATCGACACCTCGCTGAAGACGATCCGGGTGGACGACGCGCTCCGCAAGGACCTGCTCGGCCTGGCCGACCAGCTCAAGAACGTCTCCACCGACGACGTGGCCTTCGCCACGGTCCCGCTCGCCGACGTCGACTACAAGACGCCGACCGGCGAGTCGGCCGTGCTCTGGGACCAGGCGGGCGCCAAGGAGCTGTTCCGCCGGATCGACGCCGACGAGACGCTCGTCGCGCCCACCCCGCGGGCCAAGACCCCGAAGCCCACCCCCTCGGCCTCCCCCTCCGCGCCCGCGCTGACCGTGCCGCCGTCGCGGATCACCCTCAGGGTGCTCAACGGCACCACGATCACCGGCCTGGGCGCCAGGACCAGGGCCGAGCTGCAGAAGGCCGGGTTCCTGGTCCCCGAGATCGCGGGCAACACCCCGCAGAAGGACTTCGACCGGACCGTCGTGCGGTACGGCCCCGGCCGCGAGGACTCGGCCCGTACCGTCGCGGCGGCGCTGTCCGGGGCGGAGCTGCGGCCGCTGGCGAGCCTCGGCGACGCCATCGAGGTGGTGGCCGGTCGCAGGCACCCGGTCGCGAAGAAGATCACGGTCAAGGAGCCGGCCGCGCCCGCGACCGCGACGCCGTCCCCCTCGGCGACACCGTCCGCCAGAACAGCAACGGACAATATCTGCAAAAAGTGAGTTAAACGCTTAACAAGCGTTCATCCGGGCAGGAAAAAGGCACGGAGGTGATGATCGTGATCTCGACATTCGATGTTCAGACATGGCGCAGTGGTCCCTGCGCGGTCGTACGGGCGACGGGCGAGCTCGACATGTCCGTCGCTCCCCGGCTGCGCGCGGAGATCGACCGCGCCCTGGAGGCGCTGGGCGCCCCGAACCTGGTCCTCGACATGACCGGCGTGCCGTTCTGCGACTCCGTCGGGCTGGGTGTCCTGGTGGGCACCCTCACCCGGACCAAGGAGGCGGGCGGCCGTCTCATGCTGGTGGTGAGCCCCGGCATGATCACCCATCTGCTGACGATCACCAATCTCGACCGGCACTTCGAGGTGCGCGGCGACCTGCGCGAGGCCCTGGACGCCATGGCCCCGAGCCACTCCACCGGCTGCCCCCCCTCCTGCCGTGTCCCGCCACGCCCACCGTTCCTCCGGTGCCGCACAGGTACCGTAAGGGGACGAAAGGGCAGGTGAGGACGACCGCCCGGCATGATCGGCACGCTCTTTCCTGGAATAGCTGGCACATGTGCGGGTTGGCATCTACACTTCGCTTCGAAGCTATACGATCACGGAAAGCGATGATTCGCACCGTTAGGGAGTATCGTGGCTTCAGATCGTCCGTTCCCCGCCACGCCCGCACGACGAGGCCCGGAACGGTGAGCTGAGGCCGGGCGTCCGCACGACACCCCCTGGCCGGATACGTACATTCACGTGAGCCTGCAGGGAAGTGGGCGATGAACGCACTTCAACTCACGAGCGAACACGCGAGTGACTTCGTGGTCATCACGGTGGCCGGTGAGCTCGACCTGGCCACGCGGCCGTACCTGCTCGCCTTCGCGCAGGACATCATCGACACCTCCCCGGGGACGGTCGTCGTCGACCTGTCCGGGGTCGCCTTCATCGACGCCTGCGGCCTGAGCGCGCTGATCGCGATCAGACGGCACGCCAGGGAACGCGGCACGCCCCTCCTGCTGGCCGGGGCCCCGCCCGCGGTCCTCAAACTGCTCAAGCTCACCAACCTGGACGCGTCCTTCACCGTGGTCTCCCGCTCCGCGTCCGCCGACCCCCCGCCGGGCGGCGCCCAGGACGTCCCGCCCCTCCGGGCCGGTCTCCCGTTCGCCGACCGGTAGGCCGCCCTCACGGGCGGTGCCCGCGCGGGACGGCCGTCAGGCGGGCTCCCGCGTCACCGCGGCCGCCTCGGGCGTCCACGGGCCCACCGGCCGGTCCGTCCCCGCGAGCCACGTCGCTCCGCTGAGCGGCAGATCGGCGGCCGAACGGCCGGCCAGCACCGTGAAGGCGCCCTCCTCGACCCGCCAGGCGTGATGCCCGGCCGACCAGTGCCGGAAGGCCCGCGCCGACAGGTCCACGACGACCTCGGCGACCTCGCCCGGCCCGGCGTCGGCCAGGGCGTACCCGGCCAGCCAGCGGACCGGGCGGACCACGCTCGTGTCCGGCCGGGAGAGGTAGACCTGCACGACCTCCCGCCCGGCGCGACGGCCGGTGTTGCGCAGCCGGACCCGCACCGGCACCGGGGCGCCCGGGAGCGCGTTCCAGGGCACCGAGAGCCCCTCGTAGGACCAGGACGTGTAGCCGAGCCCGTGCCCGAACCAGTACGCGGGAGGCGCAGACCGCCGCAGCCAGGCCCGATGACCGATGTCCAGGCCCTCGGTGTAGGGAAGCGTCCCGTCGCGGGGGACCGTGGAGACCAGCGCGCGGTCCGCCCAGGTGGTGGGCAGCCGGCCCCCCGGTTCGGCGTGGCCGAACAGGACGTCGGCGAGGCCGTGCCCGGCCTCCTGCCCGGGGAACCAGCTCAGCAGCACGGCCGGTACCTCCTCGCGCCAGGGCAGGTCCACCGGGCCGCCGGAGTTGACGATCACGACGGTGGCCGGGTTGGCCGCGGCGACCGCGCGGACGAGTTCGTCCTGGCGTCCCGGCAGGCGCAAGTGCGTGCGGTCGGCACCCTCGCTCTCGATCTCCTCGGTGGTGCCGACCACGACGATGACCGCGTCGCAGTCCCCGGCGAGCTCCACCGCGGCGGCCAGCTCCACCTCGTCGGCCCGCCGGGGCGGGTCCGCGGCCAGGGACGAGGCGATACCGCTGCCGGGATCCAGGCGCCTGCGGGAGACGAGCTCCACCGTCCGGCCCGCGGTCAGGGCGAGCCGGGCGCGCCGGTACGGCGGGGACAGGTGCACGGTGGCGGGGTCATCGGTGTCCCGCTCCACCTCCTCGTCGACCAGGACGCGGCCGTCCGCCTCCAGCAGGACGTGGCCCCACCCGGCGACGGCCAGGTCCCACACGCCGTCCGCATCGGGGGTCAGCAGGGCGCGGATCTCGACGGTGACGGCGGCGTCGATCCGCGCGGGCTCCAGGATGCGGCCGGTCAGCCGGTGCTCGGCGTGCAGCTCCGCGCCCGCCGCGTCCAGCAGCCGGACCAGGACACCGGGTTCGCCGGTACGGGGGTCACGGGCGTTGCCCGTGCCCAGCGGGGTGGGACGGTCGCCGAGGGACGGGCCGGGCGCGTGGAGCACCTCCGCCGTGCCGGAGAGCGCCTCGCGGACGCCCTCCAGCGGGGAGACCACGGACGGCGGGTACACGCCCCCGCTCCCGCCGCCCTGGATCCGGGCCGCGGCGGCGTTCGGCCCGAGCACGGCGACCCTGCGCAGGCGCGCGGGGTCCAGGGGGAGCAGCGGGCCCTCGTTGCGCAGCAGGACGGCGCTGGCCGCCACGGCCCGGCGCAGCAGGGTCCGGGCGTGCCCGTGGTCCCGGGCCTGCACCCCCGACGCGCCCGGGAGGACAGCCGGGTCCACAAGGGCGTCCGTGTCCCGGAAGGCGTCCGGGAGGGTGCCCTGCTCCGGGACGACGTCCTGCTCCGCGAAGACGGACGGGACCGGGAAGGTGGCGGCGTCCGGGAGGACGGCGGGGAACGCGGGGACGGACGGGTCCGGGAGGGCGGCCGGGATCGCGGAGGGGGACGGGCCGGCGGGGCCCGGGAGGCCGGGATCCAGCGCGCCGACCCGGGCGGCCAGCAGGAGCAGGCGCCGGACCTTGTCGTCGATCGCGGCCTCGGGCACCTCGCCCGCACGCACCGCGGCCACCAGGGCCTCCCCCCACGCGCCTCGCGGCCCCGGCATCGCGAGGTCCTGTGCGGCGCGGGCGGTGCCGACGGTGGAGCGGACGCCTCCCCAGTCCGACACCACCACCCCGTCGAACCCCCACGTCCCCTTGAGCGGGTCGGCGAGCAGGGGGCTCTCCGACATGGTGGTCCCGTTCACCCCGTTGTAGGCGGACATGACGACCCAGACACCCGCCTGGACCGCCGCCTCGAACGGCGCCAGGTACAGCTCGCGCAGGGTCTGCTCGCCGACGCGGGCGTCGAGGGTGAGCCGTTCGGTCTCGGAGTCGTTGGCGACGTAGTGCTTGGCGGTGGCGGCCACCCCTCCCGCCTGGACGCCCCGGATGTAGGCGGCGCCGATCCGCCCGGTCAGCAGGGGGTCCTCGGAGTAGCACTCGAAGTGGCGCCCGCCGAGCGGGGAGCGGTGCAGGTTGAGCGCGGGCGCGAGCAGCACGTGCACGCCCTTGCGCCGCGCCTCGCTCGCGAGCAGCCCGCCGAGCAGGCCGACCAGCTCCTCGTCCCAGGTCGCGGCCAGCGCGGTCGCCGACGGCAGGGTCAGCGAGGTGTTCCGCTCGTCCCAGCCGTCGCCGCGCACCCCGACGGGGCCGTCCGAGAGGGCCATGGCCCGCAGCCCGATGTCCGGTTCGGCGTGGGTGGACCACACGCTCGCCCCGGTGAGCAGCCGCACCTTCCGTTCCAGGTCCAGTTTCTCCACCAGCCGGTCGAGCCCGTCGATGCTCACATGGTCCCCTTCACTGTCGGAGAGCGCTCTCCGAAACATCGCGGATCCCGCCCGGTCCGTACCGGACGGGGCCGGGATGGATACGCGGAAAGATCGGGTCCCGGCCTCTCCCCGGCCCCCCTTCGGGGACCGGGGAGAGGCCGGGCGAGAGCCCGAGTGCCCCGGCGGGGCCTCCCGCCCGGGGACCGATGACGCGGTCCCCGGCGCGGGAGGTCGGGCGGGTCTCCGGGGCGGGTGTCCGGGCCGGGGGTCAGGGCAGTTCGAAGTTCTCCGTGAGGGCGGCGCCGCGGTGCGGCTTGTACAGGTCGTAGCCACGCGGGTTGCACTGGAGGCCACCGTTGATGCAGTGGGTCACCAGGGCGTCCAGGATGGCGGGGTTGTCCCAGGCGTTGAAGAAGTCGTAGTGCCAGGTGTAGCCGCGGCCGCTGGCCAGCCGCGCCTGCGACAGGTCACCGCTCGCCGGGAAGGCGATCTTGAACTCCAGCATCGGCACCGCCACCGGGTGGGAGGGCGGGCAGTAGCCGTTCTCGGGGTAGGACATGTGGCTCTTGTGGTTGGGGCTGTCCAGGTTGACGCCGTCCCAGCAGCTCGGCGCCTGGTAGCGGACGTTCACCTGGCTGCCCGGCACGCAGGAGGCCGGGATGTCCCAGCTGCGGGAGAGGTCGCCGCACTCGAAGCCCTCGACGGCGCCGGGAGAGTCCCGGAACTCCGCCAGCGTCGCGGTCGGGCTGCCGACGACGAAGCGCAGGCCCTGCGGGAAGGGCTGCACCTGCCAGTAGTTGAGGATGCCGGACTTGTAGTAGATGACCTGGTCGCCGGTCGGCTGGACGAGCTGGTCGCCCTTGTAGAAGCTCGGGAACCAGTAGGCCGACCTGTCGTGCGGGTTGGTGCACGAGGTGCCGCCGCCCAGGAGCGAGGAGGCCGTGCTGTTCGCGTTGGTGGTCCTGTTGCCGACGAAGGTGTGCATGTGCGAGGCGCCGGGCAGGCCGGGGTAGACGATCGGGTCGTCGGGCCGGTTCGCCGTCCAGGAGCAGTTGGCCTGGAACTCGTGGTGCGTCACCTCGTCGGTGAACGTCGGCTTCGGCCGCGGGGTGGTCGTGGCGCCACCGGTTCCGTAGACCTGGAACTCCCACAGGGAGTAGCCGTAGCCGGTGGCGCGACCGGTGCCGTGCATGCGGATGTAGCGGCCGGTGCCGGTGAGGGTGTGGGTCTGGGTGCCGCCGGTGGCGTTGGTGGTGGAGTACAGGTCGGTCCAGGTGGTGCCGTTGGTGGAGGCCTGGATCTTATAGGCCTTGGCGTAGGCGCCTTCCCATCTCAGGACGACCTGGGAGAGGGTGGCGGTGGCGCCCAGGTCCACCTGGATCCACTGCGGGTCGGCGGCGGCACTGGACCACCGGGTCCCGTTGTCGCCGTCGAAGGCGGCTCCCGCGCCGTAGCCGGCGCCCTGGCTGGAGGACGCGGTCGCGGGCCTGTTCTGGGAGAGCGGGGTGTCCGCCGCGAGGGCGGGCGTGATGATCGTCAAGCCGGCCGCGACCAGCGCGGTGATCGTGGCTGCGACCAGTCCCAGGTGGAACCTGACCGTACGTCGGGATGGTTGCATCGACTCTCCTTCGAAGGGGGGTGGCCGCGGGGACGGCGGTTGGAGAGCGCTCTCCTACGAGATTGACGGGCTCCGTCGCGGATTGTCAAGACGCCGGTCCATCCGATCCGAGATCCACCGTTCACCCCTCCGCCACGTCCGCGTGGACGCGCGGTCGCGTCACCATGGCCGGAGGGGCGGCGCCGACCATGGGAAAAGTGACGTCTGAGGCGTATGTCCGTCCCCCGGAAGGCCCAGAAGTTTCCACGGTGTGAGCAGCGCGTTTCGGGACCGCACCGGGAAGAGCCTTGACACGCCCGATTCCCGGGAGCACTCTCGATGTCGGAGAGCGCTCTCCCTCCCCGTCGTTCGCGGCGGGCACCCCCCTTCTCGAGGAGAGATCGTGTATCCAGCTCGTGGTTCGGGCCGATTCCGGGCAGGCCCGGTCATCGCCGCCCTGGTGGGACTGGTCGTTTCCGGCCTGGCCCTCGTCGCGCCGCCGGCCGGGGCGTCCGCGTCGGCCGCCGGGACGTCGGCCTCCGGGGCTTCGGCAGCCGGGACATCGGCGGCCGGGACGGTCTCCGGCCGGGCGGCCGCCGACGTCCTGCTCTCCCAGGGCAGGCCCGCGACGGCCTCGTCGACCGAGGGCGCCGCCTGGGGCGCGTCCGCGGCGGTCGACGGAGACCTGACGGGCACGCGCTGGTCCAGCGCGTTCAGCGACCCGCAGTGGATCCAGGTGGACCTGGGCGCCACCGCCACCCTCTCCCAGGTCGTCCTGAGATGGGAAGGCGCCTACGCCAAGGCCTACACGATCCAGGCCTCCACCAACGGCACCACCTGGACCGACCTGTACTCCACCACCAACGCCACCGGCGGCACCCAGACCCACACCCTCACCGGCACCGGCCGCTACGTCCGCATGCACGGCACCGGTCGCGCCACCGGCTACGGCTACTCCCTGTGGGAGTTCCAGGTCTACGGCAGCACCGGCGGCCCCCAGGAGCCCGAGGAGCCCGGCACCTGGACCGAGGTGTGGAAGGACGACTTCGACGGCGCGGCCGGCAGCTCCCCCTCGGGGACGAACTGGATCCTGCGCACCGGCACCTCCTACCCCGGCGGCGCCGCCAACTGGGGCACCGGCGAGGTCGAGACGATGAGCGCCTCGACCGCCAACGTCTCCCTCGACGGCACCGGGAACCTGAGCATCAAGGCGATCAGGGACGGCGCCGGCAACTGGACCTCCGGCCGGATCGAGACCCAGCGCACCGACTTCGAGCCGCGGCCCGGCGAGATGCTCAGGTTCAGCGCCCGGCTCAAGCAGCCGAGCGTGGCCAACGCGCTGGGCTACTGGCCCGGCTTCCGCGCGACCGGCGCGGCCTATCGGGGCAACCACACCAACTGGCCCTCGGTCGGCGAGACCGACATCATGACCGGCGTCAACGGCCGCGACCAGCTGGCCAACACCCTGCACTGCGGCACCGCCCCCGGCGGGGTGTGCAACGAGTACGACGGCCGCACCAGCGGCTTCGCCACCTGCGAGGGCTGCCAGAGCGGCTACCACGAGTACACCCAGGTCATCGACCGCACCAGGACCGACGAGGAGATCCGCTTCTACCTCGACGGCCGGCAGACCTGGGTCGTGCGCGAGAGCCAGGTCGGCGTCGCCGCCTGGAAGGCCGCCGTGCACCACGGCTTCTACCTCCGCCTCGACCTCGCCGTCGGCGGCTCGCTGCCCAACGCGCTCGCGGGCGTCACCACACCGACCCCCGCCACCACCTCCGGGGGCGTGCTGAGCGTCGACCGGGTCACGGTCTCCCGCCAGAGCGGCACCGTCCCCGCCGCCATGACCGACCCGCCGGTCCCGGCCGGGCCGAGCACGGTCCGGGTGACCGGCACGCAGGGCAACTGGCAGCTCCAGGTCAACGGCTCCCCGTACCAGATCAAGGGGATCACCTACGGCCCGCCGCAGGCCGCGGCCGACGGCTACATGCGCGACCTGGCGGCCATGGGCGTCAACACGATCCGCACCTGGGGCGTCGACGACGCCCAGACCCCGGCCCTGCTCGACGTGGCCGCCCGGCACGGGATCAAGGTCATCGTCGGGCACTGGCTCAACCAGGGCGCCGACTACGTCAACGACACCGCGTACAAGACCAGCGTGAAGAACGAGATCGTCGCCCGGGTCAACGCTCTGAAGAACCGTCAGGGCGTGCTCATGTGGGACGTCGGCAACGAGGTCGTGCTGACCATGCAGGACCACGGCCTGCCCGTCGACGTGGTCGAGCAGCGCCGGGTGGCGTACGCGAAGTTCGTCAACGAGGTGGCGGAGGCGATCCACGCCGCCGACCCGAACCACCCGGTCACCTCCACCGACGCCTACACCCACGCCTGGACCTACTACCGGGCCCACTCCCCCGCCCTCGACCTGCTCGCGGTCAACTCCTACGGCGCGATCGGCACCGTGCGCCAGGACTGGGTCAGCGGCGGCTACACCAAGCCCTACATCGTCACCGAGGCCGGCCCCGACGGGGAGTGGGAGGTGCGCAGCGACGTCAACGGCGTCCCGGACGAGCCGACCGACCTGGAGAAGCGGGCGCAGTACACCGCGAGCTGGAACGCGATCAAGGGCCACACGGGCGTCGCGCTCGGCGCGACCATGTTCCACTACGGCCTGGAGAACGACTTCGGCGGCGTGTGGCTGAACACCACCACCGGCGGCTGGCGGCGGCACGGCTACCACGCGCTCAAGGAGGCCTACACCGGGCGGCCCTCGGCGAACACCCCGCCGGAGATCACCTCGATGACGGTCGGCTCGCAGACCGCCGTCCAGGCCGGGAAGCCCTTCACCGTCGAGGTCGCCGCGTCCGACCCGAACGGCGACCCGATCCGCTACAACCTGATGTACAGCGACAAGCACGTCACCGGCGACCGCGGCTTCAAGCACGTCAGGTTCACCCAGACCGGCCCCGGCAGGTTCACCGCGACCGCGCCGGAGCAGATGGGCGTCTGGAAGGTGTACGTGTACGCCTTCGACGGGCACGGCAACGCCGGCATCGAGCAGCGCTCGTTCCGCGTGGTTCCGCCGACGGTCTCCGGGACCAACGTGGCGCTCGGAAAGCCGACCACCGCGTCCAGCCACCAGGCGACCGGTGACGGCGGCCCGTTCACCCCGGGCCGGGCCACCGACGGCAGCTTCACCTCCCGCTGGGCCAGCGAGTGGGCCGACCCGCAGTGGATCCAGGTGGACCTCGGCGCGACCACCCCGATCCGGCACGTCCAGCTCGGTTGGGAGGGCGCGTACGGCAGGGAGTACCGGATTCAGACCTCGGTCGACGGCTCCACCTGGGCCGACGTCTACTCGACCACCTCCGGTGACGGCGGGTTCGACGGGATCGACGTCACCGCGTCGGCCCGGTACGTGCGGGTGAACCTGGCCAGGCGCGGCACGGCCTACGGCTACTCGCTCTGGGAGTTCGGCGTCTACCGGTAGGCGCGGGCCGCACGCGCGGACCCGGTCCGGGAGGCACGTCCCGGACCGGGTCCGCCGTGCGGGACGCCACGGGCCTCGCGCGCCCGCCGGACGGCTCCGTGCCGATCACGGACCGGCACGGCTCCCGGGCCACGAGACCGCGGGGCAGGACGCCGTGCGATCACGGATCGGCACGGCTTCCGCGTCGCGAGACCGCGGGACGGGGCGGAGGAACGCGGTTCCTAGATCGCCCCGACGTACACCCATCGGCCCGCGTGCCGGGTGAAACGGCTGTGCTCGTCCAGGTGTCCCGCCCGGCCGCCCTCGACGTAGTGGGCGCGGAACCGGACGGTGCCCTCGGTGTGCACGGCGCTGCCGCCGGTCGTCTCCAGCACCTCCAGACGCGTCCACCGGATCCGGTCGTCGAGGTCGACGCCCGGCGGGCGCGTCGACGGATGCCAGGTGCTCAGCAGGTACGCGCCGTCGCCGACGCCGAAGGCGCTGAACCTCGACCGCATCAGCGCCTCGGCCGTGGCCGCGGACGTCTCCCCGCCGTGCAGCCGCCCGCAGCAGTCCGCGTACGAGGCGGGCAGCCCGCACGGGCACGGGGCGGCGGGCACGGAACGGCCTCGGGGCCGCGGATCACGTCGGGACACGTCCCCAGTATGCCCGCGAGCCCTCCTCGTCAGAGCGGGAGGGTGAACGTGTGCGTCCCCGAGCCGACCTCGGCGGGGGCCGATCCGGGCAGGTCCACCTCGGCGACCGTGTTGGGCGGGACGACGGCCGTCACCGTGAGGGTGCCGCCGGCCAGCCGCCAGGAGACCGCGGCGTGCCCGTAGGGGGTGTCGAGGCCGGCCGAGGCCGAGGTGAGGCCTCCGCCGGGGCGCGGGGCGATGCGCATCCGCCGGTAGCCGGGCTCGGCCGGTGCCAGGCCGGCGACCACCCGGTGCAGGAAGTCGGCCACCGCGCCCAGGGCGTAGTGGTTGAACGAGGTCATCTCGCCCGGGTTGACGGTCCCGTCGGGCAGCATGCTGTCCCACCGCTCCCAGATGGTGGTGGCCCCCATCGTCACCGGGTACAGCCAGGACGGGCACTCGCGCTGCAGCAGCAGCCGGTAGGCCGTCTCCAGCTGCCCGGCGTCGGCCAGCGCGTCGCAGACCAGGGGCGTTCCCACGAAGCCCGTCGCGATCCGGTGGTCGTCGAAGGCGACCAGCTCGGCCAGCCTGCGGCCCGCCCGCTCCCGCTGCTCGGGCTTGTCCAGCAGGTCCATGCTCAGCGCGAGGGCGTACGCCGTCTGGCTGTCGCTGCTCAGGCGGCCCGCCGGGGTGACGTACTCGCCGCGGAACGCCTCGCGGACCGCCGAGGCGAGCGCGGCGTAGCGGGCCGCGTCCTCCTCGTGCCCGAGCAGCGCCGCGGTCTCGGCCACCAGGTGCGCGGTCCACGCGTGGTAGGCCGTGGCCACCAGAGCGCTGTCGGTCCTGGCCTTCTCGGGCCGGTCCGGGGGCGCCGCCGGGTCGAGCCAGTCGCCGAACTGGAAGCCGGTGTCCCACAGGTGACGGTCCCCGGCCAGTCCCGCGACCTGGTCGACCCAGGCGGTCATGCTCGGGTAGCGGGCGGCCAGCAGGCCGAGGTCGCCGAAGCGCCGGTACAGCGTCCAGGGCACGATCACCGCGGCGTCGCCCCAGGCCGCGGCCGGGCCGACCTCGAACACCAGGGGGATCCAGGGCACGTAGTGCGGGACGGTGCCGTACTCCTCCTGCTCGGCCGCGAGGTCCTCCAGCCAGGACGTCAGCGGGCCCGCGCAGTCGTACAGGAAGGACGCGGTGGGCGCGAACACCTGGATGTCGCCCGTCCAGCCGAGGCGCTCGTCGCGCTGCGGGCAGTCGGTGGGGATGTCGACGAAGTTGCCCCGCATGCTCCACAGGGTGTTCTCGTGCAGCCTGGTCAGCTCGGCGTCGGAGCAGGTGAAGTGCCCGGTCCGGCGCATGTCGGTGTGGCAGACCACCGCCCGTACCGCCTCCGGGTCGAACGCGCCGGGCCAGCCGTCCACCTGCGCGTACCGGAAGCCGTGCACGGTGAACGTGGGCTCCCACTCCTCGGCGCCCCCGTCCCCGCGCAGCGTGTACTCGTCGCGCGCGGCGGCGTGCCGCAGGGGACGCAGGGACAAGGCCCCGTTCTCCAGCACCTCGGCGTGCCGCAGCGTGACGGTGTGACCGGCGGGGCCCTGGACGCGGATGCGCAGGCGGCCGGAGATGTTCTGGCCGAAGTCCAGGACGGTCTCGCCGGACGGGCCGGTCAGCACCGCCACCGGGGCGAGCGTCTCGACGCGGCGCACGGCGGCGCCCGTCGGCGCGACCAGCCGGGCGTGGTCGAACGGCACGACGTCCGCGGGGACCCATCCGGTGTCGTCGAACCCCGGCCGCGACCAGCCGTCCGGGACCAGGCGGGCGTCGAAGCGCTCGCCGTCGTAGAGCGAGGCGGCCGTGACGGCGCCCCGCGCGCACCGCCACCCCTCGCCGGTGACCACCCGCGAGACGGTGCCGTCCTCGTGGACGACCTCCAGCTGGGCCACCAGCGCGGTCCGGTCGCCGTAGACGCCGGTGCGCCCGCCCTCGAACCCCACCCGTCCCCGGAACCAGCCGTCCGCCAGGGTGGCGCCGACGGCGTTGTCCCCCTGGCGCAGCAGGGCGGTCACGTCGTGCGTGCGGTAGCGCAGCCGGTGGGAGTAGCTGGTCCATCCGGGGGCCAGGACGTCGTCACCGACGACGGAGCCGTTGATCTCGACCTCGTGGAGCCCGTGGGCGGTGACGTACAGCCGCGCCCGCACGACGGGCGAGCGCACGGTGAACTCCCGGCGCAGGTGGACGGCGGGCCCGTCGGGCTCCCCGAGCAGCTCCACCGGCGGGGCGGCCGCGCGGGCGTGCCAGTCCCCCGGCTCCAGCAGCCCGGCCTCGACCCGGGCCCACGGGCTCCAGTCGCTCGCCGACCCGTCGCGGCCGTGGACGCGGACCCGCACCCGCCGGCTCCCGCGGGAGACGAGGGGCTCGCCGGGCCAGGGCACCAGCACGCAGGCGTCGCTCTCGACGATCCCGGTGGTGTGGACGGACGCGCCGTCGCCCTCGGTGCCGGAATCGGCGTCGGCGTCGCGGATCTCGATCTCGTACGCGCGCTGCAGCCAGTCCGGCAGTTCGGTGACGGTCCTCCAGGACAGCCGGGGAGCCTCCTGGCCGATGCCGAGCGGTTCCCGGTGGTGCTCGAAGACGGGCGGTTCGACGCGGAGGACGGGTTCGGTGGTCACGGGACGTGATGCTCCTTCGGGGTCAACCCTTGACGGCCCCGGCGGTCATGCCGGCGACGATCTTGCGGTTGAAGAAGACGAATGCCAGCAGCGGCGGGATCGTGATCAGCACGATGTCCATGAACAGCAGGTTCCACTGGGTGCTGTACTGGCTCTGGAAGTTGTAGAGGGTGACCTGCACGGTGGCGTTCTCGTCGCCCGGCAGGAAGTACAGCGGGTTGACGAAGTCGTTGAAGATCGTCACCGAGCTGGTGAGGATGACCGTGATCGTCACCGGCCGCAGCAGCGGGAAGATCACCTTGAAGAACAGCCGGAGCCCGCTGCACCCGTCGAGCTGCGCGGCCTCGTCGAGCTCGCGCGGGATCGCGGCGATGAACGCCCGGAACAGCAGCATCGCGTACGACACCTGGAAGGCGACCTCGACCAGGATGATGCCCGGCAGGGTCTTGAACAGGCCGATGGCCTGCAGCAGCCAGATCGTCGGCACGATCGCCGGTGGGATGATCAGCCCGGAGAGCACGAGGACGTTCGCGACGGTGGCGACGACGCCGCCCCGGCGCTGCAGGACGAAGGCGGCCATGGCCGCGAAGACGACGACCAGCGCCACCGACGCGACGGTGATGATCGTGCTGTTCAGGTAGGCCCGCAGCAGCACGTGGTCCCGTGCGGAGATCACCGCGACGAGGTTCTCGACGACGGGCCAGTTCGTCGGGAGCGCGAAGCTCAGGTCGGCCGACTCGGCCTCGTCCTTGACCGCGGTCAGCACCATGAAGGAGAACGGGACGAGGAAGACGACGGTCGCGACGAGCAGGACGGCGATCTCGCCCGCGGACCTGCGCAGCGTCCTCATGAGTAGACCTCCCGCTTTCCGAGGACGTACGAGAGCGGCACGACGATGGCCGTGACCACCACGAAGAGGATGACGTTGCCCGCCGTGGACAGGCCGAAGAACCCGGCCTGGTACTGCTTGTAGATGATCGAGGCGATGACGTCGCTGGTGAACCCGGGCCCGCCGCGCGTCATCGTCCAGATCAGGTCGAACGACCGCAGGCCCCCGATGAACGACAGAATGATCACCGAGTACGTCGCGGGCCAGCTCAGCGGGAGCGTGACGTGACGGAATCTGTGCCAGGCCGTCCCGCCGTCGGCGGCGACCGCCTGGTAGTAGTCCTGCGGGATGGACAGGATGCCCGCGATGTAGATGACGACCGCCAGGCCGACGCCCTTCCAGACGTCGACGATCACCACCGACAGCAGGGCGGTGCTCGCGTCGCCCAGCCAGTCGGGTCCCGAGACGCCCACCAGGGCCAGTGCCTTGTTGACCAGGCCGGTGTCGGGCCGCAGCAGCGCGCTGAACGTGATGCCGACCGCGACGGTGGACACCAGCACCGGGAAGAACACCACCGAGCGCAGGAATCCGCGGAGCCGCAGCTTCGAGGTCAGCAGGACTCCCAGCGCCATGCCCAGCACGACCTTGAGCCCGCTGGTCAGCACCGCGTAGACGATGGTGTTCTGGAATCCGATGCGCAGGTTCTGCTCGGAGAAGAAGTCGACGAAGTTCTCGAACCCGACGAACGTGCTGTCGAAGAGCGTCCAGCGGGTCAGCGAGAAGTAGAAGGCCATCACGGTCGGGATCAGGAAGATCACGACGTAGACCACGGCCGCCGGGATGTAGAGGGCGTAGGGGTACGGGCTCTTCGCGGCGCGGCGGGCCGGCCGGCGGCGGGTGCCGGACCCCGCGCCCGCGCGGGGTCCGGTGGTGCGCTGGGGGATGGTCACCACCCCGCCAGGCCCAGCTGCTTGGCCTGCTTCTCCACATCCTTGTCGTACTGGGCGGCACCCTCGGCCGGAGGCGTCAGGCCCGAGCCGACCGCGGAGGTGATCTGCTCCAGGGCCGGGCCCTTGACCGGGGAGACGAACTCCAGGGCGGGCGCGGTGGCCTTCCTGTCGATGTAGACCTGGAGGTCCTTGGCCACCTGGATGGCGTCGTCGGGGAGCTCGGCGCCCTCGATGCGGTAGGGACCGGCCGGCTGGACGGCCTTGTTGGCGGCGTCGGCGCCCTCCGGGGAGGCGATGAAGGCCAGGAACCTCTTGGCCTCGGCCTGGTGCTCGCCGGTCTTGGCGAGGTAGATGCCCGGCGGCTCCCAGATGGTGGCGCCGTTGACGGCCGGGTCGTCGCCCGGGATGGCGAAGAAGCCGATGTCGGTGGCCGCGGCCGGGGTGGTGGCGACCAGCGGCGGGAGCTGGGCGCTGAGCATGGGGTAGTGCGCACCCTTGCCCTCGACCAGCATCTTCATGCCCTGCTCGTTGGTGGCCGAGCCGAAGCCGGAGTTGAGCATGTCCTTGGCGTGCAGGTCGGCCAGGTGCTGGAATCCCGCCACCGCGGCCGGCGTGGTCGCGAACTTGGCCTTGTTGGCGGTGAAGTCCTGCGCGAACGTCGGCACCGCGGCCTGGACGTTGTAGTAGTCGCCCAGCACGAGGAGCTGGGAGGTCCAGGTGTCCTTGAACGTGGAGATCACCGGGGTGAGGCCGCCGGCCTTGATCTTCTCGTTGTTGGCCATGAAGTCGGCCCAGGTCGTGGGCACCTTCAGGGAGAGCTTCTCGTAGACCTTGCGGTTGTAGAGGATGCCGCCGCCCATGGCGGTGCCGGCCGGGATGCCGTACACCTTGCCGCCCTGGGTGACGACGGGCAGGTAGTCCTTCTGCACCTTGGCGAGCACCGGGTCCCCGGTGAGGTCGACCATGGTCTGGGCCGGGTTGAGCGCCTGGAGCAGCGAGCCGGAGTTGTACCAGAACACGTCGGCCATGTCGCCGGTGGACAGACGCGTCTTGACGATGTTGTCGCCCTCGGTCCCGCCGGGGCGGGTCTCCGTCTCGACCTTGACGGTGGGGTTGGCCCGCGTGAACGCGGCCGCGAGGGCCTTGGCCGTGTCCATGGTGGCCTGGCTGTTGTCCACCAGGAACGTCAGGGTCACGGGGCCCCCGCCCTCGGCCGCCGGTCCGGGGTCAGAGCCGCAGGAGGTCAGGGCCGCCATGGTGAGGACGGCGAGGGCCGCTCCCAGCGCGCGGTGAGAGGTGTTCATGACGCTCTCCAAGGTCCTATGAAATCGTTTTAAGGCCCGATTGCGAGTTAACGTAGGCGTCACACGACAGCCCGTCAAGGTCGCCAGCGGGCAACGATTCTCAACCGTTACCCGCTGAAACGCTGGGAGATCATCCTGCACACGCACACGATATCGCGTCATTACGGATAACGTTACCCACTGTTTTCCCAGCTCATCGGCCCGTCCCATCTCGATCGTCCTACCCGGTCCCGGCGGCTCAGGGCCGGGGCGGGGCGCCGGTGGAGTCGCGGACCACCAGCGACGGCGTCACCGAGAAGCGCACCGACGACGTCCGCCCCTCGATCCGCTCCAGCAGGAGGCGCCCGGAGGTCCGTCCCATGACCACGCCGTCCTGCTCGACGGTGGTCAGGGAGATGTTGGGAAGGGCCGCCATCCTGGTGTTGTCGTAGCCGGCGATGGAGATGTCCCCGGGCACCGACAGCCCGGCCTCGTGCGCCGCCGCCATCGCGCCCAGGGCGGCCAGGTCGGCGCCGGCGAAGATGGCCGTGGGCCGCTCCGGACGGCCCAGCAGCTCACGGGCGCCCACGTAGCCGCCCTCCTCGGTGTACGAGGTGGCGACGACGTCGATCTCGCCGTCGAGCCCGTGGTCGCGCATGACGCGCCGGTAGGTCTCCGCCCTGATCGTGTGCAGCAGGTCCACCGGCCGGGCGCGGCTCTTGTCCTTCTGCCCTATGTGCGCGATCCTGCGGTGCCCCAGGGCGATCAGGTGCTCCACCGCCAGCTCGGCGCCGAGCTCGTCGTCGTCGAAGACCGAGTCGAAGACCGGGGACCGCTCGTGGCGGCCCAGCACGACGGTCGGCACGTCCTTGGCGATCTCCTCCAGGCGCGGCCGGGAGGTGAGGGGGACGACCATGAGGATCCCGTCCACCTGCCGGTCGACCAGCGCGTTGATCGCCCGCTCCTCGGCCTGCGGGTTCTCCCCGCCCTGGATCATGATCGCCTGGTAGTCGGCCTTGCCGGCCTGCTCCTGGAGCCCGTCGAGGATGTCGGCGAAGAAGGGGTTCCTGATGTGGGGCAGCAGGACGCCGATGGTGAACGTCCGGCCCCGCATGGCGCGCGCCGCGGCCTGGGGCCGGTAGTCGAGCTCGTCGATCGCCGCCCTGACGCGCTCGCGCATCGCGGGGCTGACCCCGTAGGCGTTGCGAAGGACCTTCGACACCGCCGTGGTGGAGACCTCGGCGCGGCTGGCCACGTCGACGATCGTCACCCGCCGCCGCCGGGCGCCCGAATCCATGTCTCCCCCTCCGGACGACGTCACACCCGAATCGTACAGGCGGGACCCTCGTGGGCAACGTTCCCCACTTCGGCCCACCGAAGCACGCGAACACCCTCCTGGACCTCGGACCGGGTCGGGCATCGTTGACCGGAACGAGTCTTGACGGTCTTCCGCATTACACGTACGTTAACGGAACCCGGGATCTTCTAAAACGATTTAACATTCCGGGGCGGCGTCGTGGACGCTCCCCGCCGCACGCCGGGCCCGGCCCCGCCGTTCCCACCGGGACGGCTCCCACCTCCCGCCCCCCTCCCCGACCCTGGACCCGCACCGCCGCACCGCGGCCCGGCGGCTCCCGCGCACGCGTTCCCCTCCCCGATCGGCGTTCCGTCCGCCATGCCCACACCCCCCGAGATCGGAGATCGCATCATGTCCATCGACGCCCGGAGACACCCGCTCCGGCCACCCGGCGGCCACCGCCGCCACGCCCTGCGGCTGACAGGCACGCTCACCGCGGTGGCCCTCCTCACCGGCGCCCTCACCGTCCTCCCCGCCCGGAGCGCCGACGCGGCCGCGCCGGACTTCGGCCCCAACGTCACGGTCTTCGACCCGTCGACGCCCGCGGCCACCGTCCAGGCCCGGCTCGACGACGCGTACGCCGCCCAGAAGGACGACGAGTTCGGTACCCGGCGCACCGCCTTCCTGTTCAAGCCCGGCAACTACACCGTGGACGCGAAGATCGGCTACTACACCTCCGTCGCCGGACTCGGCTCCTCCCCCGACGACGTGGTCGTCAACGGTGCCGTCCGCGTCGAAGGACGGCCCGACTCCTCACCCGCCGGGGAGAACGCGCTCACGAACTTCTGGCGCTCGGCCGAGAACCTCTCGATCACCCCCGCGGGCGGCGTCAACCGGTGGGCGGTCTCCCAGGCCGCACCGCTGCGGCGCGTCCACGTACGGGGTGACCTGCAGTTGCGCACCGCCAACTTCGGCTACTCCAGCGGCGGCTTCATCGCCGACTCGGCGGTGGACGGGCGGGTGGACGCCACCACCCAGCAGCAGTACTACACCCGCGACAGCCGGATCGGCGGCTGGAGCGGATCGGTGTGGAACACCGTCTTCTCCGGCGTCCGGGGCGCCCCTCCGCAGAGCTTCCCCGACCCGCAGATGACCACGCTCGCCAGCACACCGGTCAGCAGGGAGAAGCCCTTCCTGACCGTGGACGCCTCCGGCGCCTACTCGGTGTTCGTGCCCTCGCTGCGCACCGCGTCCTCGGGCACCACGTGGGCCGGGGGAGCCTCGCCGGGCACCTCGATCCCGATCTCCTCCTTCCACATCGCCAAGCCCGCCGACACCGCCGCCACCATCAACGCCCACCTCGCGGCGGGCAGGCACCTGCTGCTGACCCCCGGGATCTACCGGCTCGACCGGGCGCTCGCGGTGCGACGGGCCGGCACCGTCGTGCTGGGCCTCGGGCTCGCCACGCTGCAGCCCACCACCGGCACCGCGGCCCTGGAGGTCGCGGACGTCGACGGCGTCCGGCTCGCCGGGCTCATGGTCGACGCCGGGCCCGTCACCTCGCCGAACCTCCTGACGGTCGGTGCCGCCAAGACCGGCGTGTCCCACGCCGCCGACCCCGTCTCCGTCCAGGACGTGTTCTTCCGCATCGGAGGCGCCACTGCGGGAAGGGCGACGAACAGCCTGCTGGTCAACAGCGACGACGTCCTGATCGACAACATCTGGGCCTGGCGCGCCGACCACGGGACGGGCGTGGGGTGGTCGGCCAACACCGCCGACACCGGCGTCACCGTCAACGGCGACGACGTCACCGCGCTCGGCCTGTTCGTCGAGCACTACCAGAAGCACCAGACCGTCTGGAACGGCCAGGGCGGGCGTACCGTCTTCTACCAGAGCGAGCTGCCCTACGACCCGCCCGGCCAGGCCTCCTGGAGGAACGGCGCGTCCAACGGCTACGCCTCCTACCGGGTGGGAGCGTCCGTCACCACCCACCAGGCCTGGGGCCTGGGCGTCTACTCCTTCTTCAACCAGAACCAGCGGGTCTTCGCCGACCGGGCGATCGAGGTGCCCGACCGCGCCGGCGTCGCCCTGCACGGCATGGCCTCCGTCTTCCTCGCCGGCAGCGGCGGCATCCACCACGTCGTCAACGGCACCGGAGCCGCCGTCACCGCCACCGGCGACGTCGCCTACCTCGTCGACTACGCCGGCGGCGTACCGGTGAACCCCACCCCGAAGAAGGGCGTCGGCGCGATCGCCTACAGCGGCGACCAGGCCCGCCTGGCGGCCACCGGCTCCCGCTGGTACTACAACTGGTCGACCACCGGGCAGGCGGGAAACGGCGTCGAGTTCGTCCCCATGGTGTGGAACGGCGCGGCGGCCACCCCTGCCACGATCTCGGCGCTGACGACCGGACGGCAGCAGGGAAGGTACACCCACCTGCTCGGCTTCAACGAGCCCGACCTCGCCGACCAGGCGAACATGACCGTCACCCAGGCGCTCGACACGTGGCCGTCCCTGCAGAGCACCGGCCTGACCCTCGGCAGCCCCGCGCCCGCGAACTACTGGAGCGGCTGGCTGGACGACTTCATGACCGGCGCGCAGCAGCGCGGCTACCGGGTCGACGTCATCACCCTGCACATCTACCCCGACTGGACCAACCCCGGTGTCGTCGAGGAGGTACGCGGCATCCTCGCCGACGCCTGGAACAAGTGGCGCAAGCCGATCTGGCTCACCGAGATCGGCACCATCGACACCTCGGCCTGGAAGGCGATGTACGGCACGCCCACCCACGCCCGCGCCGACACCGCGATCCAGAAGATCGTCGCGCTGCTGGAGAGCCTGCCCTACGTCCAGCGCTACGCCTGGTTCGCCGACAACTGCTCTCACAGCCCCACCTGCCTGTTCTCCACCCTCCACGACGCCGGCGGCAGGCCGACCAGCCACGGGACGGCCTTCGCGACCGGCCGCCGGACCGGCCCGGTCGGAGTGTTCCGGGTGGTCAACAAGGCACAGCCGACCGTCGCGCTGCACTCGGCGGGCGAGGCCTACGACGGCGGCGCCGGCCGGGCCTCCGCCGTCACCCCCGCCTCCTGGGGCTGGGACCAGCAGCGCTGGCAGATCGCCGACGCCGGGGGCGGCTACCACACCCTGACCAACGTCGGATATCCCGGCGCCCGGCTCACCACCACGGCCGACCCCTACCCGGGCGGCACCGGCAACTACAAGATCATGAACACCCCGGCGGAGGCCGGTGACGCCCAGCTCTGGCGGATCACGGCCACGTCCGACGGCTACTACCGCCTGGTCAACAAGGCCCGCGGCACCGCCCTGCAGTCGACCTTCGACCCCTACAACGGCCGCGCCGACTCCTTCCAGGTCGCGGGCACGTCCGCCGCCTTCGTCAACGACCAGCAGTCCTGGACCCTGGTGCCGGGCTGACCCGCTCACGTCGTACGTTCTCCCGGAGAGCGTCGTACGTTCTCCGGGAGAACACCGACAGGGCCCCGGCGCCATGATGCGCCGGGGCCCTCGAGATTCAACACCGTCCACCGGCCCTGGGGCCGGCCTACCTGAACTACATGCATCACGTGCGTACCGCAGCCGCGCCGTCCACGGCCGGGACCCTTCGCCTACCGCTGGTCCTGGCACGTCCGACGTGTCTGTCGTTCACCGCCGTAGCGGCCTGTCCACGACCGGAACCCTTCAAGCACCCGGCTCCGGCACGTCCGACGTGTCTGTCGTTCACCGCCGTGGCGGTGCGTCCACGACCGGAACCCTTCGACCGCTCGGCTCCGGCACGTCCGACGTCCTGCCCGCTCACCTCGTACCGCGGCTGCTTCGCCCACGGCCGGGACCCTTCGCCTACCGCTGGTCCTGGCACGTCCGACGTGTCTGTCGTTCACCGCCGTGGCGGTGCGTCCACGACCGGAACCCTTCGACCACCCGGCTCCGGCACGTCCGACGTTCGTCCTTCTTCACTGCATCGTCTTTGATCGTCCAGCTGTCCACGCTCGTCCGGGCAGTTCGTCGTGATGCCTACGTCCTGCTCTGCCCTCGTGGATCCGTTCCTTGCGATGTCAGGAACACTACCCCCGCCCACCACAGATGTCTACTCCGGCCACTGTAGATTTTCGGCGCCGGGAACTGAAGGATCGAACCGGGTGCGGGCCGGCACCGTCAGGGCGGCGGAGTCGTGGGCGGCCGGCCGGGAAACCTCCGGCACCGGCCGGGGCCCCTCACCTCTCACCTCGGGTCCGGACCACCCCGATGTGGCCGGGCGTCGCCTTTGCCCCCCGCGCGGGAGGGCCGGCTCGGCGGTCGACGGCCCGGCCGGTGGAAGCATGACGGCCCCGCCACCGATCCAGTGGCCGCCTGACCCGCGGGAACGGGACCATGGGAAGGTCGGCTCATGCGCCATCCCGCCGGATGTGACCGACGGAAGAAGACGAAGGAGGCGGTATGGCCGAGGAACGGCTGAGGCTGGCCGAGGTACTGGCTGCCGCGGAGGCCGCCGCGCCGATGGAGTCCCTGGACGTGGTGGCGCGCAACCTGCGGGAGCGGTTCGGGGCCAAGCGGGTGTCCTTCCTCTTCGTCGACCTCATCGGACGCGAACTGGTGCGGGTGACCGAGCAGAGCACGGTGCAGAACAAGCAGGGTGCCGAGTACATCCGGCTCGACGGCAGCGACTACGAGGACGTGCTGCGCACCCAGGAGCCGTACTCGGTGGCCGACGGCGAGGGCGGGCGGAGGGTGATCGCACCGGTCAGCAACCGCGGCGACGCGATCGGGGTGCTGGAGGTGACCGTTCCCTCCCTCGACCACGACGTGCTGGAGCAGGTCGCCCAGGCCGCGCACGCCCTGGCGTACATCATCATCACCGACCGGCGCTTCACCGACCTCTACCACGTGCGCCGCCGCACCACCCCGACGAGCCTGGCCGCGGAGATCCAGTACCGGCTTCTTCCGGACGCCTCCTGTTGCGAGGCGGCCGACTTCACCCTCGCCGCGGGCCTGGTGCCCGCCGACGACATCGGCGGCGACACCTACGACTACGCCCTCGATCATGAGAATCTGCACGTCTCCCTCACCGACGCCATGGGCCATGACGTCGACGCGGCCCTGCTGGCCACCCTCACGGTCAACGCGTTGCGCGGAGCCCGCCGCGCGGGCGCCGACATCGCCGAGCAGGCACGCCAGGCCCACCAGGCCATGCTGGACCACGGTCGCGGCGCCATGACCACCGGGCAACTGCTGCGCATCGGCATGGACGGCACCGGCGCCGAACTCGTCAACGCCGGCCATCCCTGGCCGCTGCGCCTGCGCGAGGGCACGGTGACGGAGGTGACGTTGCAGATCGACCCGCCCTTCGGCATCGCTCTGCGCGGTTCCGCGCGCGGCTCCTACCGGGTGCAGCGCCTGGATCTGCGCGCCGGCGACCGGCTGCTGCTGATCACCGACGGCATGCACGAACGCGGCGCCGCGGCCGTCGATCTGCCCGCCCTCCTGCGCGACACCCGCCACCAGCACCCCAGGCAGGTCGTCCAGGCCCTGGTCGCCGCGGTGATAGACGCCTGTCAGGGGCACATGGCCGACGACGCGACCACCGTGTGCCTCGACTGGCGCGGCCCCTCACCCGCCCCCGGCTCACCCTGACGCCCCCCTCCAGGACGGCGACCGCCACGGGTCGTGACGTCCGGCACATGGACCGGCGAACCCCGTCCCCGAAGGGTGGGTCGGGGTCCGTGCGCTCCGGGGTCTACTTCAGCAGCTGACGGGCCATCACCATGCGCTGGATCTGGTTGGTGCCCTCGTAGATCTGCGTGATCTTGGCGTCGCGCATCATGCGCTCGACCGGGTAGTCGCTGGTGTAGCCGTACCCGCCCAGGAGCTGGACGGCGTCGGTGGTGATCTCCATGGCGGCGTCGGAGGCGGCGCACTTGGCGGCGCTGGAGAAGAAGGTGAGGTCCTTCTGCGGCTCGCCCTCCATGGCCCGCTCGGACCTGGCGGCGGCCGCGTAGGTGAGCTGCCGGGCGGCCTCCAGCTTCATGGCCATGTCGGCGAGCATGAACTGCACGCCCTGGAACTCCGCGACGGCCTTGCCGAACTGCTTGCGCTCCTTGACGTACCCCACCGCGTAGTCGAGGGCGCCCTGGGCGATGCCGAGCGCCTGGGCGGCGATGGTGATGCGGGTGTGGTCCAGCGTGGCCAGCGCGGTCTTGAAGCCGGTGCCGGGCTCGCCGATCAGGCGGGAGGCGGGGATCCGCACGTTCTCGAGGATGACCTGGCGGGTCGGGGAGCCCTTGATGCCCAGCTTGCGCTCCTTGGCGCCGAAGCTGACGCCCTCGTCGCCCTTCTCCACGACGAACGCCGAGATGCCCCTGGCCCCGACGCCCGGCTCGGTGACGGCCATCACCGTGTAGTACTCGGACACTCCGGCGTTGGTGATCCACATCTTGGCGCCGTCGAGCACGTAGTGGTCGCCGTCCGCCACCGCGCGGGTCTTCATGGCGGCCGCGTCGCTGCCGGCCTCCGCCTCCGACAGGGCGTACGAGAACATCGCCTCGCCCCGCGCGACCGGTGCCAGGTAGCGCTGCTTGAGCTCTTCGGAGGCCGACAGCAGCAGCGGGACGGTGCCGAGCTTGTTGACGGCGGGGATCAGCGAGGACGAGGCGCAGGCCCGCGCCACCTCCTCGATGACGATGACGGTCGCGAGGGCGTCGGCACCGGCACCGCCGTACTCCTCGGGAACGTGCACGGCGTGCAGGTCCGCCGCGACGAGCGCCTTGTAGACGTCCCAGGAGAACTCCCCGGTCTCGTCGGCCTCGGCGGCGCGGGGGGCGATCTTCTCGTCGGCGAGGGCGCGGACCGTCTCGCGGAGCATCTGGTGCTCTTCGGGCAACGCGTAGAGAGGGTAGCTCATGGGCAAATAGTAGGACGTCCAACAAAGTATGGAGCGATCCACCCCGTCAGATCTCTGTCCCGGCGTTTGCGCAGGTGGCAAAGTGACCGTGTCGGATGCCGATACCCTGACGGCAAAGAATTGGGCAGAACCGAAAGGAGCACCAGTGGCCTACCGCCTGACGATGGTGGGAACCGGATACCTCGGTGCGACGACGTCCGCATGCATGGCCGAGCTGGGCTTCGAAGTGCTCAGCCTCGACGTGGACGCGGAGAAGATCGGCCGCCTTCAGGCCGGGGATCTGCCCATCTACGAACCCGGGCTGGAGGAGGTGCTGAGGCGCAACCTGGCCAACGGGCGGCTGCGCTTCACCACCTCCTACGAGGAGGCCGCGGCCTTCGGGGACGTGCACTTCCTGTGCCTGGGCACCCCCCAGAAGCCCGGGGAGTACGCCGCGGACGTGTCCTACCTGGACGCCGCCATCGAGTCGCTCGCCCCCCACCTGAACCGTGAGTGCCTGGTCGTCGGCAAGTCCACCGTCCCGGTGGGCACCGCCCAGCGACTGGCCGACAAACTGGCCCGGCTCGCGCCCATCGGCGCGGGCGCCGAACTGGCGTGGAACCCCGAGTTCCTCCGCGAGGGGTTCGCGGTGAAGGACACCCTGCACCCCGACCGGATCGTGCTGGGCGTCGCCTCGGACCGGGCCGAGAAGGTCATGCGGGAGGTGTACGCCTCCATGCTGGAGATGGGCACCCCGATAGTGATCACCGACTATCCGACGGCCGAGCTGGTCAAGGTGGCCGCGAACGCCTTCCTGGCCACGAAGATCTCCTTCATCAACGCGATGGCCGAGGTCTGCGAGGCCGCGCACGCCGACGTCAAGCAGCTCTCGCTGGCGCTCTCCTTCGACGACCGCATCGGGGGGAAGTTCCTCAACCCGGGGCTCGGTTTCGGCGGGGGGTGCCTGCCCAAGGACATAAGGGCCTTCATGGCCCGTGCCGGGGAGCTCGGCGCGGACCAGGCGCTGACCTTCCTGCGCGAGGTGGACGCGATCAACATGCGCCGCCGCGCCCGGATGGTCGACCTGGCCCGCGAGCTGGCCGGAGGGTCGTTCCGCGGCTGTACGGTGGCGGTGCTCGGCGCGGCCTTCAAGCCCAACTCCGACGACATCCGCGACTCCCCGGCCCTCGACGTGGCGGTGAAGATCAGGGAACAGGGCGGCCGGGTGACCGTCTACGACCCGGTGGCCCAGGAGAACGCCCGCCGTGCCCACCCCAACCTGTCCTACGGGGGGTCCGCGCTGGAGGCGGCCAAGGACGCCCACGTCGTGCTGCTGCTGACCGAGTGGCAGGAGTTCATCGCCCTGGATCCCGAGGAACTGGGCTCGGTGGTGGCCTCCCGCAAGATCGTTGACGGCCGTAACGCCCTCGACGCCGAGGTCTGGCGGGCGGCGGGCTGGCACTACCGCGCCCTCGGCCGTCCCTGACCCCCGGTCCCGGCCCCGGGTCCGCCCGGCGGCCCGGGGACGGTGGCGCCTCACGGGGACGCCGCCGGGTACGAGGAATCGCCTCGTGCGAAGGCCGTCCCCCGTGAACGGCACCCGACGCGAAGGACCGCTTCACACAGGAGGGGCTTCACGCGGGAGGCGATTCGCGCGACGGTGATCTCACACGAAAGCGGCGGGCTCCCGATATCGGCCGGGGGCCCGCCGCTTTCGCGACCGGCGTCCGAGGAGTCTTGTCGCTCCCCGGTCCGCCGTGCTTCACGTCACCAGTAGTAGTACCAGTAGTCCCTGTACCAGCGGCGCCGACGCCGGTAGCGGCGTCTCCAGCGGTCCGGGTCGTGCTCGAGCCGGGAAGTCCCGGAAAAGATCGCATTGAAGTTCATGGCCACCTCTCTTCATTGCCGATCTCTCGAATCTTTCGCTCTCCACCGTATCCGCCATAAAAGGCAAATACATAAAATCGCCTTCAATTTGGATTAACGATACTTTTAGTGGATATTTCAGGGAGATGGGCACGGAGAAACGTTGACCTGGGTCATGAAAAGCCCTGGGGACGGGCGTTCCGGTCCGTCGCCCGAGGGCGGGGGCCGCCCGGACCGGCCGGGATCGTGAGCCCCCGCGCGATCAGTCGTCGAACTCCCCCAGCTTCACCCCGCCGACGAAGGCGTCCCACTCCGCCCGGGTGAAGAACAACTTCGGCCCCTCGGGGTTCCTGGAGTCGCGCAGCACGTACAGGGGGCCGGTCCCGGCCTTGTGGCCCTCGCCGACGTCGTCGACCACGGCCACCTCGACGCAGTTGCCGTCACCGTCCCCCTCGGGAGCCGCCCTGCGCCAGACGGCCTTGCTGAGGTCCGCGTCCATGTCGCCCCTCACCTTCGTCGCTCAATGCCCGCCGGCCGGGACGGGGCCCCGCGCGGAGCTCTCTACGGAACGGGTGTGGATCTCCGCCACGTCTCGGGGCGATCGATGACGTCCCCTTCGATGCCGCGGTCCACGTACACGACACGATAGACCGGGACCGCCTTCGGCGCCGGTGGTCGCGCGGACACGGGAACACGGGAACACGGGGGTACGGGGACGCGCGGATCCGCGGGCACGAGGCCCGGAAAGGACGAACGATCCCTCAAGGGACCGGGGACGGGGGTGTCGGTGACAGAGGGGAACCCCGCGGGTGCGAGGCCCGTGAAAGGGCGGGGAAAGACCGGGAACCGCGGGCGGGTGTCAGCGCGCCGAGATGGAGCTCACGTCGGAGTGGGCCGGTGACCGGCTCTCACCGGCGCCCACGCTGCCGAACACGGCCAGGACCGCCATGGTGAGCCCAAGGGTGGCACGGATCGCATTCCTCATGATTCTCAACCTCCCGAATCTGCGAGAATCATCTCCTTCCCCCCGTATTCCCGTCTATCCGCAATTCCCTAAAATGGTGGTCAAAACGGGAATAATCAGGCTCCGAGCTGGGCGGCCTCGGCGCGGAGTCGCTCGCCCTTGGCATGGGCCTGCTCCTTGAGGGCGACCTGGAACGCCTCCATCTTCGCCCTGAGCCCCTCGTCGGCGGCGGCCAGGATCCGCACGGCCAGCAGGCCCGCGTTGCGGGCGCCCCCGACGGCGACGGTCGCGACCGGGACGCCCGCCGGCATCTGGACGATCGACAGCAGGGAGTCCATGCCGTCGAGGTACTTCAGCGGGACGGGCACGCCGATCACCGGCAAGGGGGTCACCGAGGCGAGCATGCCCGGCAGGTGGGCGGCTCCCCCGGCACCCGCGATGATCACCTTCAGCCCGCGTCCGGCCGCCCCGGCGCCGTAGGCGATCATCTCCTCGGGCATGCGGTGCGCGGAGACCACGTCGGCCTCGAAGGCCACCCCGAACTCGGCGAGCGCCTCGGCGGCGAGTCTCATCACCGGCCAGTCGGAGTCGCTGCCCATGACGATGCCGACGGTGACCATGATCTCTCCCTGCCTGCGGGCCGCGGGGGCCGCGTTCTCGGTGATGCCGTGCTCCGGGGGCGGTCACGCCCTGGGGACGTCGCGCCCGGTGGTCGCGTGCCCGATGATGCCGTACCACCGGGGCGGCCGGGCCCCGGTGACGGCGGCTCTCAGGTGTACCGGCCCTCGGTGAGGTAGACCGCGGCGTGCCGGGCGCGCGCGCGGACCTCGTCCAGGTCGGTGCCGAGCGCGGTGACGTGGCCGATCTTGCGCCCCGGCCGCACCTCCTTGCCGTAGAAGTGGACCTTGATCCCGGGATCGTGGGCCATCACGTGCTCGTACCTGGCGAAGACGTCGGGGTCGTCGCCGCCCAGCAGGTTGGCCATCACCACGACGGGGGCGGTCGGCGCGGGAGACCCGAGCGGCAGGTCGAGGACGGCGCGCAGGTGCTGCTCGTACTGGGAGGTGCGGGAACCCTCGATCGTCCAGTGCCCGCTGTTGTGCGGGCGCATGGCGAGCTCGTTCACGATCAGGCCGGAGGGGACGGCGAACATCTCCACGGCCAGCAGGCCGGTCACGCCGAGCTCCTTGGCGATGTTCAGGGCGATCTCCTGGGCCGCGGCGGCCAGCTCCGGATCGAGGCCTGGCGCGGGGGCGAGCACCTCGACGCAGATCCCGTCCCGCTGGACGGTCTCCACCACCGGGTAGCTGACGCCCTGCCCGTGCGGCGACCTGGCGACCAGCACGGCGAGCTCCCGCTCGAACGTCACGAACCCCTCGGCCATCAGCGGCACGCCGGAGGCCAGCACCTCGGCCGCGTCCCCGGCCGAGCGGCAGACCCAGACGCCCCGCCCGTCGTACCCCCCGCGGACCGCCTTGAGCACGACGGGCCAGCCGTGCTCGGCGGCGAAAGCCTCGACGTCGGCGGCCGTCCCGACCCGCCGCCAGGGCGGGCAGGGGGCGCCGATCGCGGTCAGCCGCTCTCGCATCACGGCCTTGTCCTGGGCGTGCACGAGCGCGTCGGCGCCGGGGTGCACGGAGAAGCCGTCCTCGATCAGGGCACGGACGTGCTCGGTGGGCACGTGCTCGTGGTCGAAGGTGACCGCGTCGCACCCCTTGGCGAGGTCGCGCAGGTCCGCCAGGGACCGGTGGTCGCCCAGGCGCACGTCGGCGATCACACGGGCGGCGCTCTCGTCGGGCGAGCCCGCCAGGACCCTCAGCTCGACGCCGAGGGCGATGGCCGCCTGCTGGGTCATCCGGGCCAGCTGGCCCGCCCCGATCATGCCGACGACGGGTCCGCGGGGATGGGCCGAAGAATGGCTGCTCACGGCGGTCGAGTGTACCGCCCCCGGTACGGGACCGGTCGGCCGGTCGGCTGGTCGGTCGGGGGCGGGATCGGCGCGGGAGCCGGGCGGCCGTTCCGGGTCGCCTCGCAGGCACGACCGCCCGGCGTGTCCTGCGCCGGGGTGGCGCCCCCTCCACCCCGGAGGGGTCCGGAGGTTCCCCGCGATCCACCGGCCTGGCGTGACGCCGGGGCGTCTTCCCGAGCCGCAATATACGACATTTCGTGAATAGTCCCTGATGGGGACTATGAGAAAATCGAGATGATGTCACGCGGCCTCGCGCGCCGCACCGGTACCCTGATCCGAGAGTGTTCGAGGTCCTCCGACGTGGTGGATCACCGGTCGACCCGAAAGGACCGTGCACGGACGTGGAGTTTCTCCGAAACGGCTACCGGCGGCTCGCCGGGCTGGCACGGGAACTGGCGAAGTTCGGCGCGATCGGCGCGATCGCCTTCCTGATCGACACCGGTACCACCAACCTGCTCCGGTTCGGGTTCGACTGGGGGCCGCTCACCTCCAAGGTCATCGCCACCGTCGTCGCGGCCACCTTCGCCTACCTCGGCAACCGCCACTGGACGTTCAAGGACCGGGAACAGAGCGGCCTGGCCCGCGAGTACTTCCTGTTCTTCGTGCTCAACGGCATCGGCCTGCTGATCTCCCTGCTGGTGATCGGCTTCGTGACCTACACGCTCGGCCTGGAGGACGCGCTGAGCTACAACGTCGCGCTGCTCATCGGGACCGGGCTCGGCACCCTGTTCCGGTTCTGGTCCTACAAGAAGTGGGTCTTCCTGCCGGGCGTCACCCCGGTCGCCCCGGCGCCGACCGGCCAGGTGAACGGCCACGTGTACCTGCTGAACACGACCCAGGAGGAGGACGTGCGGCCGCCCCGGCAGCACTGAGCCCGCAAACCCCCGCAAGCCCCCGCAAAACCCTGCCCGGCCCCCGCGCCGCGGACGAGGACGCCGCGACGGGCCGTCCCGTGCGGTCAGGCGGGCCCGCGCACGACGCGGTTCCTGCCGGTGTCCCCCACCTGGCGCAGGAAGAGCGCGAACGCCGCGGGACGGGGCCGTACCAGCTCCAGGCGCCCGCCGTCGGCGGCGGCCAGAGCCCTGGCCAGAGGCAGGCCCAGACCCGTGCTGCCGCCCCCGCTGACGTTCCGCTCGAAGACCCTCGGGGCCAGGTCGTCGGGGATGCCCCTGCCCTGGTCCGCGACCTCGATCACGACGGACCTCTCCTTGACGCTGGTCGTCACGGTCACCGTGCCGTCGCCGTGCCCCAGCGAGTTCTCCAGCAGGGTGGAGACGACCTGGCCGATGCCGCCCCCGGTGCCCAGGGCCTGGAGTTCGCGCGTGCCGGCCAGCTTCAGCCTCCGCCCGGCCCGGCGGAACGCCGGCCCCCACTCGATGAACTGCTGGTCGAGCAGCGCGTCGAGTTCCACGATCTCGGCCTGGGCCTGACGCTGCCTCCTGGCGGTGGCCAGCAGCTCGTCGATCACGGCGGTCAGCCGCTCGGCCTGCACGATCGCGGCCTCGCCCTCCTCCTTGACGATGCCGGGCTCGTCGGCGGCCGCGACGATCTCCTCCAGCCTCATGGTCAGGCCGGTGAGCGGGGTGCGGAGCTGGTGGGAGGCGTCGGTGGCGAACTCCCGCTCCCTGGCCAGCAAGTCCGAGATGCGGGTCGCGCTCCGGTCCAGCACCTCGGCCACCCGGTCGAGCTCCTGGATCCCGTAGCGGTGCTTGCTGGGCCGGGCGTCACCGGAACCGAGCCGCTCGGCGATCATCGCCAGGTCGCTGAGCGGGAGCGTCAGGCGCCGCGACTGCACGATGGCGAGCCCCACCGCGACCGCCAGGGCAGCCGCGGCGAGTCCGAGGATGAGGAAGAGCCAGGCGTGCGCCTCGCGTTCCACCTCCGTCCTGTCCCGGCTGACCGCGACGTACACGCCGTTCTCCGACTGGGCGTCCTCGGTCATCTTCTGGCTCTCGGGGGGCTCGGTGCCCACCGTTATCACCTGGGGCGGTGTCCCCTTCGCGTAAATCTGAATGTAAAGGTCGGAGTACTTACGTTCCAGTTGCTGCTCGTCGACCGGCTGGTCCTGGATCCGGGCGTACTCGACCTCCCCCAGCAGGCTCTTGGCGTGCGAGGAGAGCGCCTGGGTCGCCTCCTCCTCGATGAGCCGGTTGACCGCCACACCGAGGGGGATGCCGAGCAACAACACCCCGATGACCGCGACGAGGAGGGTTGAGGAGAGCAGGCGGCGGCGCATCTCCTACTCGCGCTCGAACCTGAAGCCGACCCCTCGAACCGTCGTGATGTACCGGGGCTTGGCGGCGTCGTCCCCGAGTTTGCGGCGTAGCCAGGAGATGTGCATGTCCAGGGTCTTGGTCGACCCCCACCAGTTGGTGTCCCACACCTCGCGCATGATCTGCTCGCGGGTGACCACCTTGCCGGCGTCCCGGACCAGGACCCTCAGCAGGTCGAACTCCTTGGTGGTCAGATGGAGTTCCTTGTCGCCCATCCAGGCGCGCCGGGAGTCGGCGTCGATGCGCACGCCCTGGACCACCGGGGTCTCGGACGTGCCGCGCCGCAACAGGGCGCGGACGCGCGCCAGCAGCTCGGCCAGACGGAAAGGCTTGGTCACGTAGTCGTCGGCCCCGGCGTCGAGGCCCACCACGGTGTCCACCTCGTCGACGCGGGCGGTGAGTATCAGCACGGGAGTGCCGTGGCCCTCGGCGCGGATGCGCCGGGCCACCTCCAGGCCGTCCATCTCGGGAAGACCGAGATCGAGAACGATCAAGTCGATGCCGCCCGACAGCGCTCGTTCCAGAGCCTGCGGGCCGTCAGGGCTCACCTCTACTTGATAACCCTCGCGGCGCAACGCGCGCGCCAATGGTTCGGAAATCGAGGTGTCATCCTCGGCGAGTAGTACACAGGTCATGTTGCGATCGTAGGACCTTAGGGGATCGTTTCCCGGGTACAGCGCGCGGTTTGACGTGTCGTTGACCTATCCATTGACCTGGGCAAACACTGATAAATCCCGGATAGTCATCCCGCAACGGCCTGAGGCCGAGCGGTAGGTCCCCCACCTAGTAAGCCCCTCGAAAGCACAGGGGCCCAAAAGGATCGGCCGACAAAACAGAACACGCCCGACCGGAAGGGATCCGGTGGGCGTGTTCCGCTCGATTCATGTCACTCCGCCGTCGGCGGCTCGGCGTAGCGGGCGAGGTAGAGCTGCTCCCCGAGGCTTCCGATCAGCCCCAGTTCGGTCTCCAGGTAGTCGATGTGGCGCTCCTCGTCCTCCAGGATCTCCTCGAAGATCCGGGCCGAGGTGGCGTCGCCCTTCTCGCGCATCAGGACGATGGCGGGCCGCAGGCGGGTGACCACCTCCAGCTCGACGTTCAGGTCCGCGCGGAGCTGCTCCGCCACGGTCTGGCCGATGTGCAGGGTGCCCAGCTTCTGGTAGTTGGGCAGTCCCTCCAGGAAGAGGATGCGGTCGGTGAGCTTCTCCGCGTGGCGCATCTCGTCGATGGACTCTTCGCGGGTGTATTTGGCCAACCGGGTGTAACCCCAGTTCTCCTGCATCTTGGCGTGAAGGAAGTACTGGTTGATCGCGGTCAGCTCTGCGGTGAGCTGCTCGTTGAGCAGTTCAATGATCTTCTTGTCGCCCTGCATGATCGGGCTCCTCGTGCTATGCGGTCGGCATCAAGTCTTCAGACCGCTTCAGGATCGCACAAATTTTCCGCACGCAAGAAGCGCAGTCGCCACCGGCGCCCGTGGAGTCGCGGATCTGGCGCGCACTCTTCGCCCCTGCCGAGATGCAGTCGTGCACCTCGTTCTCGGTGACCGCTCGGCAGACGCATACGTACACGGCGGGTGTGACCTCTCATGAGGGTACCATAGGTAAGGCACACCTAAGGTAACTCATTTGGTTAGGCTTGCCTATGTGAGGTAGGGCACACTCACCCGGCCGTCACACCCTCCTGCCGTTCCCGCGACCCCGCCCGCCCTTCCGGGACAGGTCACCGGCACGGCCCCGCGGTTTTGTCCCGCACCCCCGTCACACGCCGCCCAGGCCCTCCGGCCGGCCGGTGGGTGGCCGGGAATGCCCCGGGGCGTCCGGAACGCTCACGGACGCCCTCGGCGCCTCCTCAGTGCCCTCTGGCCAGCCACTCCTCCAGGTGACCCGCCTCCTGGCCGATGACGGTGGAGGGCCCGTGGCCGGTGTGCACGACCGTCTCCGGGGGCAGGGTCAGCAACCGTCCCTTGATCGACTCGATGATCGTGCCGAACGAGGAGAAGGACCGCCCCGTCGCGCCGGGACCGCCCTGGAACAGGGTGTCACCGCTGAAGACCGTGCAGATGTCCGCGGCGTACAGGCAGACCGCGCCCGGGGAGTGGCCCGGCGTGTGCAGCACGGTCAGCTCGACCCCTCCGGCCGAGAGCACCTGGCCGTCCTGGAGCGGGACATAGGGCAGATCGGCGTAGACCATCTCCCACAGCACCTGGTCGGCCGGGTGCAGCAGGACCGGCGCGCCCGTCCGCTGGGCGAGCTCGGCGGCCGCGTCGATGTGGTCGTCGTGCGCGTGGGTGCACACGATGGCCCTGACCTCCCGGCCACCGACCCGCCGGGCGATCGCGGCGGCGTCGTGCGCGGCGTCGACGACGACGACCTCGCTCGCCGAGCCGACGATCCAGACGTTGTTGTCGACGTCCCAGGTCCCGCCGTCCAGCGAGAAGGTGCCGGAGGTGATGATCTTGTCGATCACAGGATCACCACCGAGCGCAGGACCTCGCCGCGGTGCATCCGCGCGAAGGCCTCCTCGACGTCGCCCAGGCCGATCGTCTCGGAGACGAAGCGGTCCAGGTCCAGCCGTCCCTGCAGGTACAGGTCGATGAGCATCGGGAAGTCGCGGCTGGGCAGGCAGTCGCCGTACCAGGAGGACTTCAACGCGCCACCGCGGCCGAAGACGTCGATCAGCGGCAGCTCCAGCGTCATCTCCGGGGTGGGCACCCCCACCAGGACCACGGTCCCGGCCAGGTCACGGGCGTAGAACGCCTGCTTGTAGGTCTCGGGACGGCCCACGGCCTCGATGACCACGTCCGCGCCGTTGCCGCCGGTGAGCTCCTTGACCGTCTCGACCACGTCCTGGGTGCGGGAGTTGACCGTGTGGGTGGCGCCGAACTCGGTGGCCCAGCCGAGCTTGCGGTCGTCCACGTCCACCGCGATGATCTTCGAGGCGCCCGCCAGCCGGGCCCCCAGGATGGCCGCGTCACCGACACCGCCGCACCCGATGACCGCCACGCTGTCGCCACGCCCCACCCCGCCGGTGTTGATCGCCGCACCCAGGCCCGCCATCACGCCGCACCCCAGCAGCCCGGCCACCTTCGCCGGGGCCGAGGGGTCCACCTTGGTGCACTGCCCGGCCGCCACCAGCGTCTTCTCGACGAACGCGCCGATGCCCAGCGCCGGGCTGAGCGGCGTCCCGTCCTCCAGGGTCATCGCCTGGGAGGCGTTGTGGGTCGCGAAGCAGTACCACGGACGGCCGCGCAGGCACGCCCGGCAGTTCCCGCACACCGCCCGCCAGTTCAGGATCACGAAGTCACCGGGGGCCACCTCGGTGACGCCCTCGCCGACCGCCTCGACCACCCCGGCGGCCTCATGCCCCAGCAGGAACGGGAACTCGTCGTTGATGCCCCCCTCCCGGTAGTGCAGGTCGGTGTGGCAGACGCCACAGGCCTGGACGGTCACCACCGCCTCCCCCGGTCCCGGATCGGGCACGATGACGGTCTCCAGCGAGACCGGCTCGCCCTTGCCACGCGCGACCACGCCTTGCACGGTGTACGGCATTCCTGCACCTCATCTGTTCCGGAAACTCTCCGAGCCCCCGAGAGCCCCCGAGAGCCCCCGCGAGCCCTCGCGAGGCTCCACGGTACTCGCGGGGCTCCGTGCGCTCGCCTCCCTGCGGGACGGTCCTCGGGGCCGCACCCGGAGCTCGGTGGTCGGTCAATGACTATCAGGACTCCGGCGCAGAACATAAGGCTGGACCACCCCGAGTCCGCGGGCGGGCCGGCGCGGGATGCGGCCCACCTCGACGCCGGGCGCGCCCTCCAGCGCCCCGGCCAGCCCGTCGTCGACGACGATCGTGCCGGGACGGGCGATGGCCGTGAGCCTGGCCGCCAGGTTGACCGTGGTGCCGAACACGTCCCCCATGATCGGCACCACCGGGCCGTACGCCAGCCCGATCCGCACGTCCGGCCCGTACCGGCGGACCGTCTCGACCATGTCCAGGGCGATCGTCGCGGCCGTGCGCGGGTCGGAGGCCGAGAAGAGCACCTCGTCGCCGAGGGTCTTGATCAGCCGTCCCCCGTGCTCGGCGACGACGTCGGAGGCCCGCGCCTCGAAGCCCTCGACCAGCTCGGCCAGGCCGCGCTCGTCCAGCTCCCGGGAGACCCGGGTGAAGGAGACCAGGTCGGCGAAGCCCACCGTCAGCGTGAGCCGGGCCGGCGCGATCCGGTCGTCGATGTCGGCGACGGTCAGCAGGCGGGTGCCCGCGGCGGCGAGCTGGGCGCGCCAGACGTGCACCAGCACCTTCTCGAAGTCCGGGAGCAGCCGGCGGGAGGTGTCCATGACCGCGGCCAGGTCCTCGTCGGCCGGCCGCTCCCCGGGGTCGAGCATGGCGCCGATCATGATCTCGGCCTGCCACTGGGCGAGCCTGGCGGTGGTCTGGCCGAGCGCCCGGGACATCCGGATGACGGTCCGGTCGTCCATCAGGCCGTTCTCCATCATCGCCCGGACCCGCAGCAGCACCGCGACGTCCGCGTCGGTGAAGGCCACGGCGTCGTCGGGAAGCGTGGCGAACCCCAGGGCCCGCCAGATCCGTTCGGTGAGCTCCTGCGGGACCCCGGCGAGCGCCGCCACCTCGATCCGGGTGTAGCGGGGGGCCGTGCCGACGAAGAGGTGCTCGATCTGCTCCGCGGTCGGGCGCCCCGCGGGCACCCGCCCGGCCGGATCCGTCCCGCCCGGTCCCGTCGCCTCCGGGACCGTCTCCCGCGTGCCCGCCGCCTCCGCATCCGTCCCGATCCGGCCCCCGGTGCTCCCGGGCCCCTCTCCGGGGCTCCCCGCGGGGTTCCGGTACGGGTCCTCGCCCCGGTCGGGGAGGTCACGCCCCATCGGTCACCGCCCGCCGGGTTCGGAGGGCTCCCCGTCGGCCGCCTCGTCGATCGCGCGGAACAGCTCGGTCCGCACCTCCTGGATGCGCGGGATGTCGCGGAGCGTGATCCGGCCGCTGTCGCCCGCCGACTCCACGACGAGCGTGCCGCAGCCGAAGAGCCTCTCCGTCAGCGTCTGGTCGGCGCTGACCGCCACGACCTTGGCCATCGGGATGTCGTCGACGGACGTGCTCAGCACGCCGGTGCCGATGGTGAGCCGGTGCGAGGTGAGCACGTACGTGGTGTTCCTCCAGCGCAGGTACGGCACGAACGACCACACCGTCAGCAGGCCGACGCTGATCACGGCCACCGCGATCAGCGCGTAGAACGTGTACTCGAAGTCGGGCATGAAGAAGACGGCGGCACCGGACGCCAGGATGATCAGGATCAGCGCGAGGAACGGCACGATGAGGCGTTTCCAGTGAGGGCGGAACGACCTGATCCGTCGTTCCCCCTCCGTCATCTGGTGATCGGGTAGACCCATGGGCCAAATCGTGGCACGTCCGCGGGCCCCGCGTCATGAGCCGCGGGAGCGAACACGCGCGGCGTCACGAACCGGCAGGGGACACGGACGGCGCACGGCCGGGTCACGGCCGGCGCACGGCCGGGTCACGGACGGCGCACGGCCGGCACGCGGGCGGAGGAAAGGCAGGGCACGCGGGGTCACGAGCCCTGCGGGCGGACGTGCACCACGTCCCCCACGCTGAGCGCGTGCTGCTCCCCCTTGGCGTCGACGAGCAGGTGACCCGCGTGGTCGACGCCGGTGGCCGTGCCGGTCAGCACCCGCTCCCCGGGCAGCTCCACCCGGACCCGGCGGCCGACCGTGGCGCTGGCCGCCAGGTAGGCGGCCCGCAGACCGCACGCCTCGGGGTCGCCGTCGGCCTCGGACCACTCCCGGTAGTGGGTCTCGACCTCCCTCAGCACCGCGCGCAGGAGCGGGTCCCGGTCGGCGCCGGTGGCCTTCTCGATGACCAGCGAGGTGGCGGTCTCCACCGGCAGCTCCTCGGCGCGCAGGCTCACGTTGAGCCCGACGCCCACGATCACCGCGCTGTCGATCCGCTCGGCGAGCACCCCGGCGAGCTTGCGCTCACCGACCAGCAGGTCGTTGGGCCACTTGAGCCGGACGTCGACCTCGGTGACCTTCCGCACCGCGGACGCGACCGCCAGGCCGACGAGCAGCGGAAGCCAGCCCTGCCTGGCCGGGGGCGGGTCGGGGCGGAACAGCATGGAGAACGTCAGGCCCGAGCGCGGTGGAGCGCTCCACGCCCGGCCGAGCCTGCCCCGTCCGGCGAACTGGGTCTCGGCGACGATGACGGCCCCCTGCCGGACGCCGTCGCGGGCGGCCTGCCCGAGGTCCGCGTTGGTCGATCCGGTCCTGGCGACCACGGTGATGTCGGACCACAGGCCACCGGGGCGGACCAGGGCCCGGGTGAGCGCGGCCTGGGAGAGCGGCGGGCGTTCGAGATCGGTGAAGGGCGAATCGAGCACCTCACCATCCTGCCTTCCTCGGGGAGCGACCGGTACCTAATCACCGTATGTCGTCGCAGGGCCCGCGTCCGTGACCCGGCGGCAGCGCATATGGTGGCCTGATCGTCACCGTCGCCGGACGCGCTGGAGGATGGGCATGAGCGGACCTCCCGACCCGCGGGCGGAGACCGTGCGCAGGCCCGGCCCCACCACCCGGGCGCGGGTCGGGCAGATGCGCTCGGGCACCCTGCACGAGCGCCGCGACGACCTGGCCACCGAGGAACCGCTGGAGATCCGGATCCGCTCGGGCTCGGAGCACCGCACGGTCGCGATCACCATGCGCACCCCCGGGCACGACTTCGAGCTGGCCGCAGGCTTCCTGTACGGCGAGGGCGTCGCCACCCCGGCCGGCGTGGCGTCCATCGCCTACTGCACCGACGAGGACGTGCCCCCGCAGGCGCGCTACAACACCGTCACCGTACGGCTCCACGGCCCGCTGCCCGACCTGCCCTCGCTGGACCGGCACTTCGTGACGTCGAGCGCGTGCGGCGTCTGCGGCACCGCGAGCCTCGACGCGCTGCGCGACCGCTGCCCCCCGGCACCCGCCGGGCAGGGCCCGCTCGTCTCCCCGGAGGTCCTGTACGGCCTCCCCGACCGGCTCAGGCGGGCCCAGGGCGTCTTCGGCAAGACCGGGGGGCTGCACGCCGCCGGGCTGTTCACCCCCGGGGGAGAGACGCTCGCGGTCCGCGAGGACGTGGGACGGCACAACGCGCTGGACAAGCTCGTCGGCTGGGCCATGACGACCGGCAGGCTGCCGCTGGACGGTCACCTGCTCATGGTCAGCGGGCGGACCAGCTACGAGATCATGCAGAAGGCCCTCACCGCGGGCCTGGCGGTCGTCTGCGCGGTCTCCGCGCCCTCCTCCCTGGCCGTCGAGCTGGCCAGGGAGTTCGACATGACGCTGGTCGGCTTCCTGCGCGAGGAGCGCTTCAACGTCTACGCCGGAGCGCACCGCCTCACCCCGTGACCGCGCCCGTCCTGGCGGGACGGGCACGGAACGGAACAATCAGGGGACCGGACCGGGACGGGGACCGGGCCGGTCAGCCGGTGTTCTGCAGGCCCGCGGCGACGCCGTTGACCGACAGCAGCAGCAGCGTCGAGAGGTTCTCGCGCTCCTCCTCCGAGAGCCCCTCGTCCGCGCGGAGCGTGGACAGCGCGCGCAGCTGCAGGTGCGACAGGGCGTCCACGTACGGGTCGCGGAGCTGCACCGCGCGGGAGAGGACCTTCCGGTCCTCCAGCAGGCGGGTGTGGCCGGTGGTCTCCAGCACCAGGCGGCGGGTCAGGTCGTACTCGGTGAGCACCTGCTCGACGAAGTCGTCCCTGGCGCCGAGCGCGAGGTAGCGGGCCGCGATGTCGCGGTCGGTCTTGGCCAGCGACATCTCCACGTTGTCCAGCAGCGAGGCGAACAGCGGCCACTCGCGGTAGGCCGCGCGCAGCTCCTCCAGCCCGGTCTCGGAGATCACCGCCTGCAGGCCGCTGCCCAGGCCGTACCAGCCGGGCAGGTTGACGCGGGTCTGTGCCCAGGCGAACACCCACGGGATGGCCCGCAGGTCGTCCAGGGAGCGGGGGGCGCCCAGGCCGCGGCGGGCCGGGCGGGAGCCCAGCCGGAGCGAGCCGATCTCCTCCAGCGGGCTGACCAGGGAGAACCACTCCGGGAAGCCGGGCGCCTCGGTCAGCTGCCGGTAGGCCTTCTCCGAGGCGGAGGCGACCCGCTCGGCCACCCCGCGGAACCGCCCGGCGGCCTCGGCGGTACGCGCCTCGATGGACGGGGTGGAGGCCAGCAGCACCGCCGAGGTGACCTGCTCCATGTGCCGGCGGGCGATGGCGTCGTGGCCGTAGCGGGCGAAGATGACCTCGCCCTGCTCGGTGACCTTGAACCGGCCGCCCACCGACCCGGGGGCCTGCGCGAGCACGGCGCGGTTGGCCGGGCCGCCGCCCCGGCCCAGGGCGCCGCCCCGGCCGTGGAAGAGCGTCAGCGGTACGTCGTGCTCGGCCGACCAGGCGGCCAGCGCCTCCTGGGCCTCGTACAGCTTGAGGGTGGCCGCGGCCGGGCCGAGTTCCTTGGCGGAGTCGGAGTAACCGAGCATCACCTCCAGGCGCCGCTCCTCGGCCAGCGCGGCCTGCACGGCCGGGATCTTCAGCATCCCCGACAGCACGGCCGGGGCCGCGGCGAGGTCGGCGCCCGACTCGAACAGCGGGACCACGTCCAGGCGCGGGGCCCGCTCGCCCAGGGCGTGCGCGGCCAGCTCGTGGACCGCGGCGATGTCGTCGGCCGAGCGGGTGAAGGAGACGACGTAGCGGCGGCAGGCGGTCACCCCGAACCGTTCCTGGATCCAGGCGATGGTGCGGATCGTGGCCAGCACCTCCTCGGTCCGCTCGGAGGTGCGCCCGGCGGCGATCTCCTCCAGCGCGGCCGCGTGGACCTGGGAGTGCTGGCGCACCTCCAGCTCCGCCAGGTGGAAACCGAACGTCTCCACCTGCCAGACGAGGTGCTGCAGCTCGCCGTAGGCCTGCCGCATCGCCCCGGCCGCGACCAGCGACTCCTGGGCGGTGCGCAGGTCGGCCAGCAGCTGCTCGGGCGAGCGGTAGGCGAGGTCGAGGCCGCGCTGACGGGTGGCCGCGATGCGGGCCGCGACGAACATCAGCCACTGCCGGTGCGGTTCGCCCGGGGAGCGGGTGGCCATCTCCGAGACCACGTCGGGGTGGTCGTTCTCCGCGGCGGACAGCGCGGCCTGCAGCTCGCGCGAGGCCGGGGTGTAGCCCGCGCTGAGGGTCAGCGAGCGGCCGATCCGCGAGGTGGCGTTCTCCAGGGCGATCAGCACGTGCTCGGCCTGGATGAGCACCGCGTCACGGGTCACCTTGGCGGTGACGTTCGGGTTGCCGTCGCGGTCGCCGCCGATCCAGCTCCCGTACCGGATGAAGGCGCGGGCGCGGGGGCGTCCGGTGCCGGTGCTGCCGCCGAGCGCGGCGTCCAGCGCCCGGTAGACCTGCGGGACCACCCGGAAGAGGGTCTCGTCGAAGGCCGCCATCGCGGTGCGGACCTCGTCCAGCGGGTCCAGCTTGGTGGACCGCAGCTGGGCGGTGCGCCAGAGCAGGTCGATCTCCTCCAGCAGCCGCCGCCGCGTCTCGGCCCGCTCCGCGGCCCCCCCGGTCGGAGCTGTTGTACGCGGCGAGCTGGCCGCTGATGCGCTGGATGGCGGTGACCACGGCGCGCCGGCGGGCCTCGGTGGGGTGCGCGGTCAGCACCGGGTGCAGGCGCAGTCCCTCGACCAGGTCGGCGACCTTGCCGCCGCCGAGCTCCTGGACGGCCTGGGCCAGCGACTCCGGCAGCGGCTCCTCACCGGTGTCGCGGACCCGCAGGATGCGGATCCTGAAGTGCTCCTCGGCCAGGTTGGCGAGGTGGAAGTAGCAGGTGAAGGCCCGGGCGATGTGCACGGCGCGGTCGACGGGCCATTCGGCCACCATCGCGGTGATCTCGTCGACCGAGACCTGCCCGCGGCGCGCCCCGATGACGGCCTTGCGCAGTCGTTCGACATCGGCGAGCAGGTCATCGCCGCCGTGTTCGGCGATGACCTGCCCGAGGAGTTCGCCGAGCAGCCGCACGTCCGCGCGCAGCTCGTCGGGCATCTCGGTGACAGCGGAGGAACGCTCTGCCTGCTGGGACACGATGGTGGCCATGCTCGTCAGAGTACCGACCGGGTTTCCACCGGCGGAGACCGGTCTCACCCATTGGACTAGACCATTCAGGTGGCCGCCGAGGTCGCCTCCAGCAGGGCCGGATACCGGGCGAACGCCTGCCTTGCGGCGATCCTGCGACCGGCCCAGGACAGCAGCAGGCCGTAGGGGACGGCCAGCGCGCACACCCAGGTGAGACCCATCCCCATCGGCACCAGGATCGGCAGCGAGAGCACCCCGGTGCCCAGCAGCGCGCCGAACGAGGCCGCGAAGGCGATGCCGCCCTGGCCGGGAGCCGCGCCGGTGAAGGCGTTCAGCCGCTCGGGCACGGTGTAGGGCAGCCACACGCTGGTCAGCGCTCCCATGCCGAGGCCGACACCCAGGACGCCCCAGGCGGCGAGCACCGCCGGGGCCGCCCACAGCAGGTTCCCGGCGAGCAGCGCGGCGATCACGGAGAGCGCCAGCAGCAGCGGGACCGCGATCACCGCCACGGCCAGGTGCCGCCCGGTGAGGTCGGTCCGCCAGTCGCGGTCGTTCCCGTACACGACGGTGTTCATCCACAGGGAGCGGCCGTCGATGCCGAAGGCGTTGCACCCCTGGATGGCGATCATCGCGGCACCGAGGCAGGCTGGCGCCACCGCCAGGCCGACACTCGCCGGGCTGCTGCCGTCGTTGATCGAGAAGGCCATGATCCCGGCGACCGCCACGGCGGCGAACCAGCCGACCCTGCCCCGGGGGTCGCGGCGGGCGTACTTGAGCTCCTTGCCCACGACCGCGGCGAGCGGGCCGTACGGCAGGAACCTGGCCGACAGGCCGCCGGAGTCGCGCACCGCCGCACCCTGGGTGGAGGCGTCCGTGGAGACCAGGGCACGGCGCAGGGCCGTGATCCACAGCCACCCGATCACCGCGACCAGGGCGGCGAGCACCGCGATCCCGGTGAGCGCGACGAGACCGCCACCGGCGACGGCGTGCGCGGCCAGGCCGGACGGGGTCCAGCGCAGCACCGACGCCAGGGAGCGCAGCAGGGCCTGCGGGTCGGCGGACAGGCCGCCGTTCAGCAGCAGGTTGGGCAGCTGGGCCGCCAGCACCACGAAGATCGCGGAGACGGCCAGCACGTCGCGTCCCTTGCGGCTGCGCAGCACCCTCGACAGGGCCGTGGTGGCCAGCCGGGAGAGGACGACGCAGAGCGCGAAGTGCAGCAGCACCGCGACCACGCCCAGCAGCGCCCCGCCGACCCCGCGGGCCAGCCCGGCCACGGCCCCGAGCGTCACGATCAGCGTGGCGGCCGGCCAGACCCCGGTGATCGAGGCGGCGAACATGCCGGTGGCGAGCCTGCCGGTGCGCAGCGGGAACAGCGCCAGGCGCGACGGGTCGAGGGTGTCGTCCAGCCCGAACGCCAGCAGCGGCACGATCGCCCAGCCCACCAGGAGGAAGGTGAGCAGCACGGTCACCACGTCCACGGCGAGGTCGGGAGAGGTCAGGCGCAGCCCGGCCATCATCAGGAACCCGAAGGAGGCGAGCACGATCGCGGCGAGCACCGTGAAGACGAACCCCAGCAGGCGCTGGGTGCTGCCACGCAGGTTGCCCGCGACGAGCCGCAGTTTCAGCCGTACGAACACCATGGGGCCCACCGGGGCGGCGGCCGGGGCGGCCGAGGTGGGGACGGGGGCGGGGGCGGGGGTCGGGACGGCGCTCATCTGGGGGTCGCGCCCAGCCATGACAGGCCCTCCTGCCCGCTCGTTCCCTCGCCCGCGCGGGCGCCGACCAGGGCGAGGAACGCCTCGTTGAGGCTGCGGCCCGCCCTGACCTCGTCCAGCGGGCCCTGCGCGACGATCCGCCCGCGGTTCATCACCGAGACCCAGTCGCACAGGCGCTCGACCAGCTCCATGACGTGGCTGGAGAAGACCACGGTCGAGCCGGAGGCGGTGTAGCGCCGGAGCACCTCGACGAGCGTGTTGGCGCTGACCGGGTCCACGCCCTCGAACGGCTCGTCGAGGAAGAGCACCGCGGGGTTGTGCAGCAGCGCCGCGGCCAGGCCGATCTTCTTGCGCATGCCGGTGGAGTAGTCGACGACGAGCTTGTCGGCCGACTCGGTCAGGCCCATGACCTCCAGCAGCTCGTCGGAGCGCTGCCGCACCTGCACGCGAGGAATGCCGCGGAGCTGGCCGTTGTAGGAGAGCAGCTCCCGGCCCGACAGCCGCTCGAACAGGCGCAGGCCCTCGGGCAGCACGCCGATGCGGCTCTTGACCGCGACCTGGTCGCGCCAGACGTCGACGCCGTCGATGTGGATCGAGCCGCCGTCGGGGCGGAGCAGGCCGGTGACCATGCTGAGCGTGGTGGTCTTCCCCGCGCCGTTGGGGCCGACGAGGCCGGCGAAGCCGCCGCGGGGCACCACCAGGTCGACGTCCGCGACGGCCACCTGTTGCCCGAATCTCTTGACCAGACCGCTGGTCCGTACCGCTTCCATGACGTCCGGCATGGTGCCTCCTTTGGGGATCGGCCGACCCTGGTGGGGGAACGAATGATCTGCCCCGATAGTTCGCGGCCGCCTCGCCGCGGATCGTCCGGAATCGGCCATCGGACCACCCTAGATCCACGGCCTGCCCAGGGGGATCCGCGGTGGGTCCACCGGCCCGGCCCCCGCGCACACGGGCGGCTTGGCTCTCGCCGTGGAGGCAGGCGAAACTGGACCGGCACCGCGCGATACCGTGCCGTGTCCCTCCCCGGGGCCAGAGCCGGGGACGCCCGCACTGGAGGTTTTCGATGAGCGCCGAGCCGGTGGATCCCGGACCCGACATCCGCACGACCGCCGGGAAACTGGCCGACCTGGAGCGCCGGCTGCACGAGGCCGCCCACGCGGGTTCGGCGCGCGCCGTCGAGAGGCAGCACGCCAAGGGCAAGATGACCGCCAGGGAACGGGTCCTGGCCTTCCTCGACGAGGGCAGCTTCGTGGAGTTCGACGAGCTCGCCAGGCACCGGTCCACCAGTTTCGGCCTGGAGCGCGAGCGGCCGTACGGCGACGGGGTGGTGACCGGGTACGGCACGGTCGACGGCCGTCCGGTGGCGGTCTTCGCCCAGGACTTCACCGTCTTCGGCGGCTCCCTGGGCGAGGTCTTCGGAGAGAAGATCGTCAAGGTGATGGACCACGCACTGAAGACCGGCTGCCCGGTGATCGGCATCAACGACTCCGGCGGGGCGCGCATCCAGGAGGGCGTGGTCTCGCTCGGCCTGTACGCCGAGATCTTCAAGCGGAACGTGCACGCCTCCGGGGTGATCCCGCAGATCTCACTGATCATGGGCCCGTGCGCGGGCGGCGCCGTCTACTCCCCCGCGCTCACCGACTTCGTGCTGATGGTCGCGGAGAAGTCGCACATGTTCATCACCGGCCCCGACGTGATCAGGACCGTCACCGGCGAGGAGGTGACGTTCGAGGAGCTCGGCGGGGCGCACACGCACAACTCCCGTTCGGGGGTGGCGCACTACGAGGCCGCCGACGAGGCCGACTGCCTGGAGTACGCCCGCGCGCTGCTGTCCTATCTGCCGTCCAACAACATGGACGAGACGCCGGTCTTCGCCGCCGACCCCGTGATGGAGACCACCGACGCCGACCGCGAGCTCGACACCCTGATCCCGGACTCGGCCAACCAGCCCTACGACATGCACGAGGTCGTCGAGCACGTCCTGGACGAGGGCGAGTTCCTCGAGGTGCACGCCGGGTTCGCGCCCAACATCATCGTGGGGTTCGGCCGCGTCGAGGGACGCTCGGTGGGGATCGTCGCCAACCAGCCGATGAGCTCCGCCGGGACGCTGGACATCGCGGCCTCGGAGAAGGCCGCGCGGTTCGTCCGTACCTGCGACGCCTTCAACGTCCCGGTGCTGACCTTCGTGGACGTCCCCGGGTTCCTGCCGGGCACCGACCAGGAGTGGAACGGCATCATCCGCCGGGGCGCCAAGCTGCTCTACGCCTACGCCGAGGCGACCGTGCCGCTGGTCACGGTCATCACCCGCAAGGCCTACGGCGGCGCGTACGACGTCATGGGGTCCAAGCACCTGGGCGCGGACGTCAACCTGGCCTGGCCGACGGCGCAGATCGCGGTGATGGGAGCGCAGGGCGCGGTCAACATCCTCTACCGGCGCGAGCTGATGGCGGCCGAGGATCCGGACGCCCAGCGGGCCCGGCTGGTCACCGAGTACGAGGACACGCTCGCCAACCCGTATCTCGCGGCCGAACGAGGGTATGTGGACGCGGTGATCCGCCCCTCCGACACCCGCGTCCAGATCGTCAGGGCACTGCGGGCACTGCGCAACAAGCGCGCCACCCTGCCCCCCAAGAAGCACGGGAACATACCGCTGTGAACCATTTGAAGATCGTCAAAGGGGACGCCACGGCCGAGGAGATCGCGGCCGTGGTGATCGCCCTCTCCGCGCAGGCCGGGCCACCGATTCCGGCGTCACAAGACCCGCAGACACCGAAATCCTGGAGCAATCACGCGCATCACCTGCGAAAAGCACTCCCTATTGGACAAGGCGCATGGAGATCAAGCGCACTGCCCAGATAGATCCCGAGAACGGGGTGTCAACTTGCGCGAGAGTTGGGACCATCTAAGAAATGGGCGCATATAGTCAGCCGATCAGCTAGTTCCGAGGCCTGGAGGACGCCATGACCATCCTGGACCTCACGTCACGCCCCATCCCCGGCAAGTACGCCGTCCTGGTCGACGTCGGATACCTCTACGCCGCCGCCGGGGAGGTGCTGCTCGCCGCCAAGGAGCGCAAGGAGTACCGGGTGGCGGCCGACGAGCTGATCCAGGCGCTGCAGAAGCACGCGGAGGAGCGCATCCATGGCGAGCTCCTCCGGATCTACTGGTACGACGCCGCCCGCGACCGGGTGCCGACCGTCGACCAGCGGGTCATCGCGCAGCTTCCCTGGGTCAAGGTGCGCCTGGGCAACCTCAACGCGCGCGGGCAGCAGAAGGGCGTGGACGCGCAGATCAGGAGCGACCTGGAGGCGCTGGCCAGGCACCACGCGGTGAGCGACACGATACTGCTGGCCGGGGACGAGGACATGGTCCCGGCCGTCGAGGCCGCCCAGGCCTACGGGGTGCGGATCCACCTGTGGGGCGTCGAGCCGCCCTACGGCACCAACCAGGCCGAGCGCCTGGTCTGGGAGTCCGACACCGTCGAGATCATCAGCGCCGACTTCCTGCGCTCCTACTTCAGCCGTGCCCCCGCGCCGGTCCCGGTCCCGGCCGCCCCGGCCGCGCCCTCCCCCGCCCAGGTCTTCGCCGGCCGGACGGCGGCGACCGCCAAACCCAAGATCCCGGTCGGCCAGGTCACCAAGCTGGGCCCCAGCCGCCCGCGTGTCGAGGAGGTCGGCGAGCACGTCGCCCAGAAGTGGATCCTCACCCGTGGCCGCGACAACATCCGCGACCTGCTGCCCGGCCCGATCCTGCCCACGGTGATCGACACCGAGCTGCTCATCGAGGCCGAGAAGGAGCTCGGGCACTCGCTGCGTCCCTATCCCGAGGCCCGCGTCTGGCTCCGCGACGGGTTCTGGGCACGGGTCTACCGGGAGTTCGAGATCGGTGTCGGTGTCTCCTCCAAGTAGGGTTCCCGCTCTTCGGGGAGGGGTCAGGGCCTCCGCCGTCGTGTCCGATTCCCGCCAGCGATGCCGGGCGTACCGCGGGTAGCGTCGTCATCGTGTCCGTGAGAGAGCTCGACTTCAACGCCTGTTACCGCGCGGTCGCCGCGAGGGACGCCCGGTTCGACGGGCGGTTCTACACGGCGGTCACCTCCACCCGCATCTACTGCCGGCCGGTCTGCCCGGCCCGCACCCCCGCCACCCGCAACGTGCGCTTCTACCGGTACGCGGCCACCGCCGAGGCGGCCGGGTTCCGGCCCTGCAAGCGCTGCCGTCCCGAGCTGAGCCCCGGCGACCCCGGCTGGGACCACCGGGGCGACCTGGTCGGCCGGGCGCTCCGGCTGATCGACGAGGGCGTGGCCGACGACGGCGGGGTGACCGGGCTCGCCGGGCGGCTGCACATCACCGGCCGTCACCTGCACCGGTTGTTCACCGCGGAGATCGGCGTGGGGCCGCTGGCCGTGGCCAGGACCAAGCGCCTGCTGCTGGCCAAGCAGCTGCTGACCGAGACCGCGCTGCCGATCGTCGACGTGGCGTTCGCCGCGGGCTTCGGCAGCGTCCGGCAGTTCAACGCGGCCATGAAGGACACCTACGGCTTCACCCCCGGCGAGCTGCGCGCGACGACGGGCAGGGCGGCCGGGGCCGGGGCCGGGGTCGGGGTCGCCGGGGCCCGGGGCGGGACCGGCGCGGCCATCGGGACGGGAACCGCGGGAACCGCGGCCAGCGTGCTGACCCTGCGGCTGCACCACAGGGAGCCCTACGACGCCGACACCCTGATGCGGTTCCTGGCGGCGCGGGCGATCCCCGGGCTGGAGCGGGCGGACGCGACGTCCTACAGCCGCGCCGTCGCGGGCGGCACCGTCACCCTGACCCCGGAACCCGGTCGCGTCCGGCTGGACGTGAGCGTCGAGGACACCCGTAACCTGGCCCGGATCGTGGCCCGCTGCCGGCGGCTGCTCGACCTCGACGCGGATCCGGAGGCCATCTCCGCCGCGCTGGGCGAGACCTCGCTGGCACCGCTCGTCGCCGCCCGCCCGGGGCTGCGGGTGCCCGGCGCGTGGGACGGCTTCGAGATGGCCGTCCGCGCCGTGGTCGGCCAGCAGATCTCCGTCGCGGGCGCCCGTACGCTGCTGGGCCGCGTCACCGCCCGCGCCGGGAGCCCGGCCTCGGCCGCGGGACCGGGCCTGCTGTTCCCGGACGCGGCCCGGCTCGCCGAGGCCGACCTCGACGGGCTCGGCCTGACCGGGCGGCGCACCGCCACGCTCAGGGCGCTCGCCGCGAAGGTCGCGGCCGGCGAGATCGACCTGGACGGCGGGCAGGAGCCCTCCGAGGCCGTGGCCGGTCTGCTGGAGGTCCCCGGGATCGGCCCGTGGACCGCGGGCTACATCGCGCTGCGGGCACTGCGCGACCCCGACGCCTGGCCCGGCGGAGACCTCGGCCTGCGGCGGGCCATGGCCTGCCTGGGCATCCCTGACAGTCACATCGAGCGGTGGCGCCCCTGGCGGGCGTACGCCGCGCTGCACCTTTGGAGTTCGGAATGATAGAGGCACAGGTTCTCGACACCCCGATCGGCCCGCTGGCCATGCTCGCCCGCCAGGGCGTGCTGCTGGCGGCGGGCTTCACCACCACCGGCCCGCAGGAGATGTTCGAACGGCTCTCCCCCGAGCTGCGCGCCGAGGGGATGGACGTCACCGACGACCTGGGCCGGCCGGCGCGGGCGGTACGCGACTACCTGGACGGTGACCTGACCGCCCTCGACGCGGTGCCGGTGGAGCAGCCGGGAACGCCCATCCGGCAGCGGCTGCTCACCGCCCTGCGCCAGGTGCCCGCGGGCGTCACGATCAGCTATGCCGAGCTGGCCGAGCGGGCGGGGCTGCCCAGGACCGCGGCCAGGGCCGCGGGCTCGGCGTGCGCGCGGAACCTGATCGCGCCCTTCGTGCCCTGCCACCGGATCCTGCCGTCCGGCGGCGGGTACGGCGGCTACTACTACGGCACCCCGGTCAAGCAGTGGCTGCTCACCCACGAGGGGGCCCCGGCCGCCGAGCGGCTCCGGATCCGGGAGCACTAGGGACGCGCATCACCGGGTGGCCGCGAGGGCCCCGGTTCCGGGAGGACGAAGGCACCCGGGGCCGGGGCCCTCGCGTCCGGTGCCCTCCCGGGCCGGGAGGGAGCACCGGGCCCCGGGGCCCGCGAGCGCCCCGGGCACTCGGGCCCCGGAGGGCCGGAGTCGCTAGCCGGTCTTCCTGACCGTGCTCTGCACCTCGCCCACCGGGACGTCCCGGGTGGCGCCGACCTCGACCGGGTCGTAGGCGAAGGGCACCACGTCGTCCTCGACCTCGATGTCCCAGACCGCGGTGACCGTCAGCTCGTAGACGCCGCGCGGCTGGTCGACCGAGGCCCGCAGGTAGGTCACCCCGCAGGGAGGGTCGTCGCCGTCGTCGGCGCCCTTGCGGTACGGCACGCCGCCCTCGCCGCACCCGCTCTTCGCGACCCTCGCCCGGTCGCCGGTGGTGCCCGAGTCGATGTCGATCCCCCCGCGGGTGGCGGTCACGGTGGCGCTCATGACCCCGGGCAGCGTCGCGGTCACCGAGCGGGTGGTCTCACCGGCGCCCCCCAGCCAGACCCAGGTCGGCAGGTTGACGTAGCTCTTGACGTCCGGATTGATCTCGATCTTCGGGTCGGGCACGGTCAGCGCGGCGCGGGCGATCTCGACGAGCTCTTCGATGGTGATCCCGTTGGGCGGGGTGGTGCCGGGCGGAGCCCAGACGTCGGGTTCGCCCAGGGCGGCCACGCACGCCATACCGGCCGGGTCGGCTGAGTTGTAGGCGCGCTGCCACCAGGTGCCCTTCTGGCCGACCTTCTCCTCGAACTTCTCCAGGGCCTCCTTCCGTCTCTTCCACTCCTGCTCGGGGAGGGCGTCGGGCAGGGCCTTCCGCTCCGCCTCCAGCCTCTCCTCGGCGTTCCCGCGGGGCTCGTACCAGCAGGGGCGCTTGATCCGGTAGCCGTCGCTCTTCCCGGTGAGCCCCGTGCCGGTGATCACGATCTGGGAGTCCTTGAGAGAGACCCCGGCCTCGCGTCCCCTCTGGTAGGCCTCCCCGGTCGTGCCCTGGGGTTCTGGGTCGGCGGCCACCGGCGCGGCCGCGGTCACCGGGGACACAGCCGCGGTTGCCGGGGGCGCGAGCATCAGCAGCCCCGCGACGATCATTTTCCCGATCATCAAGCACCTCCGGTACGCGGACACGGCCATGGGGACGACGTCATCTCAGGCACCCCTTCGCGCGCTCGTCCGGGAGCTCGGCGTGGCGGAAGAGCCTGATGCGCCAGCTCCCGTCCTCGGTCCGGCCCATCGCCGCGGACTGCAGGAAGGGCTTCCTCGTCCAGTCGGGCTGCCTGGGGACCGGTTCACCCGTGGAGGCGTCGAGAAGCCGCATCCTCGTCTCGTCGACGCAGACGTCCAGCTGCGCCCCCCGGTCGTCACCCGAACCACTCACCGCGCTGACGTTCGGCATGTACAACCGGGCGACCCCCCGGACCGACCTGCGCCGGTCGAGGAACGCCTGCGCCCAGGCGGACGCGTCGTCGGCCGCGTCGTGCTCGACCAGGCCGAGGTAACCGGTGTCGCGGCCCTCGCTCGTCACCGCCCGGAACGCCCCGGCGACGTAGTCGCGGAAGACCTCGATCATCGCGCTCCGGTCCGGGTCGGGGGCGACCGGCCACTCGACCACCACCCGCACGCCCGGCGCGACCCTGACCGTCTCCGTCCTCGGCGCCGCCGCCTCTCCGGTCGAGGGACCCGGCGAGGCGGTGGACACGGAGGCTCCGGTGCCGGAGGAGAGATCGGCCGGAACGAACGGGGGAGGCTCCGGCGGAGCGCAGGCCGCCGGAAGGACCAGGACCGGGAGCAGGGCCAGCGCGATCACGGCACGCATACGGGTCACGCTAGGAGCGCCGGCCCGCCGGAACCACCGGTATGCACGATTCGGCATGGCCGCCTCCTTCGTCCCGTCTCGTTCACCGGTCTCCGCCCGATCCGTTCCGGTCCGTCCCGCGCCCGCTCGTCCCCGGCCGGCCCGTTCCGCGGGGACTCCTCCCGTACGGGGCCCCGGCGCACGGGCCGTCATGCCGTCGGGGCCGAGCGCATCCGCCACGAGGGCAGCAGCTCGTCGATCAGGGCGTCGGTCTCGGGGGCCATCCCGCCGCCGTACGGGTGGGAGGCGGCCCGCCGGTGCAGGGCGTCGGCCACGGCACGCAGCCGGACGGGGTCGCCGGTGAGGTGGGTGGCGCGCAGCAGGTCGCGCCAGAGCCCCTCGTCGTCGGCGGCCAGCAGCAGCCCGGCCCGTACCGCCGCCACGGCCTCGTCGATCTCGCCGCGGGCCAGCCGCACCTCGCAGAGCCGGTGGGCGGCGTCCGCCACTCCCGCGGTCACGTCGTACTCCAGGTCGTCGGCGGCCAGCCAGGTGTAACGGCCGCGCGGGCGGCCGCTCAGCAGCGGGCCGCGGACCAGGTCGAGGGCCCTCTCCAGCAGCGCGGGGCGCCCGCCGGGGTCGGCGTGCGAACGGCGGACGAGATCGCGGAAGACCGTCCAGTCGGTGCACACCTCGGGACCGAGCCGGAGCCGTCCGGACTCGTCGGCGTAGAGGTTGGGCCTGCCCTGGCCGTCGGTGCCCAGCCAGGCGACGACCCTGGCGATCGTGGCGTCCCGGACGACCTGCTGCACGCCCCTCGGCCACAGGATGCCGCCGAGCACCACGGGGTGGACGCCGCCGGGGTGGGTGGCCAGGTAGACGACGAGCTCGACGGCGAGCACCGCCCGCCCCTCCTCCATGGGCGGGGGGCCGACGACCTCGGCGGGACCCAGGATGCGCACCTCGACCGAGGGTGTGGCGGGGATCGGCTCCGGCTCGTCGGGGAGCGGTTCGCCCTCGATCCGGTCGGCCGCCAGGAACAGGTCGATCAGCGCCCGGTACTGGCGGCGGGGCAGCAGCTGCGCCGCGACGTCGAACCCGAGCGCGTCCACCTCGGCCCGGCCCTCCTCGGTGATCGCCCAGTTCCAGGTGGCGTGCGGGACGTCGCCCGCGACGACGTACCCGGTGGCCGTCCTGACGCCCTTCCTGGCGAGCAGCGCCAGGCGGCGGCCCTCCTCGGCGGTGGGCGGGACCGCGGAGAGCAGGTAGTGCGGGGTCCAGGCCGGGTCGGCGGCGCGTCCCTGGACGCGGCCGGTGAGCACCTCGCCGCCGCGCGCCCCCGCCCCGGCCGCCTCCGCCTCCAGCTCGGGGAGGACCTCCGCCAGGCCGCCCGCGTACCTGATCCGGTCGGGGGCGATCACGGTCAGTTCCTCGCCGAAACCGACCAGGGTGACCCGCATCCGGTCCGACCAGCGGTTGGTGGCCAGCTCCACGGCGAGCGCGGCCAGCGCCGCGGTGGTCTGCGGGCCGTGCATGCGGATCGGGCCGTGGGCGGCCTCCAGGTCGACGAGCACCCGGCCCTCGCCGTTGGAGCCGAGCGAGACCAGCCCCGGGTAGGGCGCGGGCGCGTCGGCGAACGCCTGCTCGTCGAGCATCCGTCCCTCGTGCGCGGGGAGCCGCCAGACCTGGCCGCCGTCGTGGGCCGTCCAGGGGGCCGGGGCCTCGGAGTCGGGCGGGTGCACCCACAGGTCGAGGGTCTGCGGCGACAGGTGCGCGGCGTAGATCGTGGGCGGGGTCCGGTTCTGGGCGGCCAGGGACCTGCCCAGGAGCCTGAGCCCGATGTCGAGCATCCGGCTGCCCGGGGCGTCGGCGCCGAGCCGGAGCGCGACCTCGGCCTCGGCCGCGTCGCCCCTGGGGCGGACGACCCTGCGGCCGAACGCCCGGTGCCAGAGCTGCTGCCTGCGCCTGCGCCCGAGCGCCGCCAGCAGCCCGGCCGCCGCCAGCGAGGCCCCTGCCAGGTAGTCGAGCATGCCCAGCCCCTGGTCCTGCCCTTGGTCCTGGGCCGGCTGGTCCTGGGCCGGGTCCTGGCCGGATGCCTGGTCCTGGGACCGGTCCTGTCCGGGGGGTCGTTCGGCCTGCCGCTCGTCGTCCTGTCCGCTCCGGGCGGGCCCGGCCGTGTCGGCGTCGCGCCGCGCGGGCCGCTCGGTGTCCGCCGTCGCGCCGGGCTCCTGCCGGGCCGCACCGGGCTCTGGCCGGTCGGCGCGGCCCTGCTCCTGCCGGTCGGCGCGATCGGGGCCGGTCTCGGACGGCGCACGGACGTCGCGGACGTCGCGGGCGTCACGGGCGTCACGGGCGTCGCGGGGCACGGGGACGTCGCGGCCCTGTTCCGCGGGGAGGTCCGCGCCGGGGGTGAACGTCTGGGTGCGGCCGTCCAGTTCGGTGGGCTTGCCGCGGTGGTCCTCGAGGATGTCGTCGCGCGACTCCCCCGCGGGGACGATGTGCACGTTGCGCGCGTCGTCCGGCATGTCCAGAACCCAGCCGGGCCTGATCAGGTCGGCCATCCGCAGGCGGCTGCCGTCCGGTTGCTCCTTGTGCTGGTTGAGCCGGTAGACCTCCGGGTAACGGCGGCCGTCGCCGAGGCACTTCTCGGCGATCTCCCAGAGGCTCTCGTGGTGGCGCCCGTGCGGCGGCTGCACCACGTACACCTTCCTGGCCTTGCGTGCCGGCTCCAGCTCGGCCCGTTCGGCCGCGGCCGGGCCGGAGGCCGTCGCCAGCCCGGTGGCGACGACGCCCGGGGGCGCGGGCGGCAGGCTGGTCAGCCTCGCGACCGGCAGCGCCACCGCCGAGACGGTGAACAGCAGCATGGCCGCGGAGACCAGCCGGTTGGCGAACATCTGGGTGCCGCCGGAGAACGGCACCCGCGCGGGCATGCCGACCCGGCGCAGCCCGGCGTAGATCTCGACCAGCACGCAGACGACCATCTGCAGCCACGCCAGCCAGACCAGCAGCACGAGGATCGCGACGATCGTGCTCGTGCCCACCTGGCTGGTCAGCAGGTCGAGGTCGAGCAGCTCGGGCGGCAGCGGCGGCCCGGCCAGCCGGAGCAGGGCGTAGGGGACGCCCGCGACGAGCGCGGCCAGGACGACCAGGGCTCCGAGACCCGCCAGCAGGTCTCCCGGTGTGCGCCTGTCCTTGATGCGCGCGGGCTGTCGCGTGGTCATTCGTCTCCCTCCTCGTCCAGGTTCGTCGTCGGTCGATCCATGGGCCGGCCGTTCACGGCGCCGGGTCCTCCCCGGTGTCCGGTCCGGCCGTGGCGGTGGCCTTCATGTCCGCGCCGGGGAAGCCGAACGCCGCCAGGAAGAACGCCTTCCAGGCGACCGAGACGTCCACGGTGACCTCGGTCCCGCCCGCGGGCGTGCACCCGGCGAGCCGTACGTCGCCGCCGTGGGCCGAGACGATCTCCTCGGCCTTGGCGCAGGACTCGTCCCCTCCCAGCAGCCTGGCCTCGCCGGTGGCGCGCAGGTGCTCGACGTCGATCTGGTCGGCCGCGGCCCTGGCCGCCTGCTCGGCGACGTCGGCGGCGCGCAGCCGGGCGTTGATGGCGGCCCCGCCGTCCACGAGAAGCCCGGCCAGCAGGAACACCACCACCGAGAAGATCACCGTGAAGATCGACATCGACCCTCGCTCACCGTTCCCGGCCGGGCACGCGGGCACCCGTGACGCCGCGGCCGGGCGCGCGAGGCTCCGCCGGGCCGCGGGCGGGCGTACCGGCCCCGTCCCTTCCAGGGGCCGGACTCGGGTCGGGGGGACGTTCACGGGTTCAGCACCTCGACCCTGCGGAACCGCTCCAGCCGGACCACCGAGTCGCCCTTCATCTCCTTGGCCGCGCCGAACCCCAGGAAGTCCAGGTTCAGCGAGCAGGTCACCTCGACACGGACCACGCCCTCCGGCCGCCAGTTCGTACCGGCCAGATCGACCCGCGGCTCGCACTCGCCGGACAGGGCCGTACCGGCCGCCTCCTGTGCGGCGTCCTCGGCGTCGGCCTGGGTGCGCTCGACGGAGGCGGCCCTGGCCGCGTCCCTGGCCGCGCCGTTGACCTCGCCCTGGGCCTCGACCACCCTTCCGGCCCCCACCAGGAAGAGCAGGAACAGCAGGAAGACCGGGGCCAGCAGCACCGTCTCGGTGCTGAGCGACCCGCGGTCGTCACCGGACGGCGGGACCCGCCGGGGCAGGGGGATCACTGGAGGCTCACTGACACCCTTCGCTCCCGTCGTCGGGCCGGAAGCACTCGATGGGACCGCCGAAGCGCGCGGTCACGGTGAACGTGGTGGACGGCAGCAGCGGGATGACCTGGACCGCCGTGGCGGTCACCTCGACGCCCCGCCGGTCGCCCTCCTCCCAGGCCGTGACCGTGGCGCCGTCGAGGAGTTTCGGCCCGACGGTGCGGATCACCTCCTGGGCGCGGGACTCGCCGTCCTGCCGCCAGGAGTCGGTGTCGACCCGCGCGAGCCGCGCCCCCTCCCTGGCCGCGGCGTCGGCGATCTGACGTCCGTGGAACCAGAGGGCGGACTGCACGATGAGCAGGACGACGACGAGCACCACCGGCATGACGATCGCCAGCTCGACGACCGTGGCACCGCGCTCGCCGCGCCCGCCACGGTCACGGGTCGCCAAGTTCACCGCCCCCGCCGCCTCCGCCGCCCCCGCCGAACTGGTTGGAGATCTCGGCCTGCTTGCCCTCGACGAGGGTCTTGATCAGGGTGGCGAGGCCGAGCGCCACCCCGGCGATGATGGCCGTGATGATGACCCACTCGACCGCGGAGGCGCCCCGGGTGGGGGCGTTGCGCGCTCTGTCGATCCGGACGCGAAGAACGACGGTCGCGTACACGACCCACGGATGGTTCAGCATGGTCAGGACCCCAACATCTTCATAGCGGCCGGGAAACTCAGGAAGATCACAAAGCCCGCGCAGAGCAGCAGCTGGGCGACGAGCATCGACTGGGAACGCTCGCCCGCCTGCCCCTCGATCTCCGCGAGCTCGCGGCGCCGCATGGTGGCGGCGCGGGCGGTGAGGGAGGAGCGGACCTTGGCCCCGTCGTCGGCGACCAGCCCCAGGGCCGCCGACAGGTCGCGCAGCTCGTCGACGTTGATCTCGTCGCCGAGCTGGCCGAGGGCCTGCCAGGGGGTGATGCCGACGATCCTGGCGTTGCCCAGCGCCTGGCGGATGCGGGACATCGCCCAGTTGGCCCCCTCGTCGTCGGGCCCGGGGCTGCCCACCGAGACCGCCATCATCAGCGCCTCGGGCACCCCGCGTCCCCCGGCCAGGTTCATCGCGACCAGGTCCAGGAAGGATCCGACGACGTGCCGGAAGTCGCGGCGCATCCGCGCGGCGTCCCGCTTGATCTGCAGGTCGGGCAGGACGAAGAAGACCCCGGCGACCGCGAGCGCGGCCCAGAGCGGGACGGTGAGGGACGGCCCCCCACCCCATCAGCACCAGCCAGCCGACCAGCAGCGGGAACGCCAGCAGCCCGGAGAACGCCAGCAGGACCTTGGTGGCCAGGAAGCCCTCGAACGACCTGCCGAGCAGCGCGAGGTCCGCCCTGGCGGAGTGGGCCTCCCAGCCCCTGGCCGCGTAGAAGCGGGCCATCCGCACCCCCAGGCCGCGCCGGAACGCGCTGACCTCCTCGTCGGGCATGACGAGCCGGGCACGGGGCGCGTCCCCGCCCTCCCTGGCGGCGTCGAGCGCCAGCAGCCGCGTCACCAGCCCGGGACGGGCCGGGAACAGCGCCCGCAGGAGCAGGAACAGGCCGATGCCGAGCACCGAGCCCGCGAGCAGCGCCTCAGTCACCGGCCACCTCCCCCGAGGAGGGCAGTCCCAGCAGGCGGGCGGGCTTGTCGAACCGGGCCAGGCGGCGCATCCAGGCGAACCCGGCGCCGAACAGCCCGGCGACCACGACGAGCACGGCCTGGCCGAGCGCGTTGTCGTACTCCTGCACGTAGGCCGGGTTGAACACGACCAGCGCGACGGCGAAGGCGATGGCCGTGCCGACCACGATCTGCACGCTGCGCCGGGTGGAGCGGCGCTCGGCCTCGACCCGGCGGCGCATGTCGAGCTCCTCGCGGGCCGACACGGCGAGCGCGCCGAGCACGTCGCGCAGCCCCGGGCCGCGCAGCTTGGAGTTGAGGATGAGGGCGGCCACCACCAGGTCGGCGGAGGGGTCGTCGAGCTCGTCGGCGAACAGCCTGAGCGCGTCGGGCAGCGCCATCCGGGTGTGCAGACGGTCGACCATGGAACGCAGGTGCGGGCGGAGCGTGGGGGCCGCGGCCCGGATCGAGGACGGGATCGCCTGCTCCAGCCCGGCCGCCCCGGCGATGGTGTCGCGCAGCGACTCGGTCCAGGCGGCCAGCGCCTCCAGCCGCCGCATCGCGGTGCGCTCCTCGGCGGCGCCGCCGGACAGGCCGCGCCAGGCCAGGGAGAGCAGCACCGCGCCCACCGCCATGACCGGCCAGCCGGTCACCACCAGCACGAGCACCCCGGCGATGGCGCCCACCGCGGACCGGGTGGACAGGGCGCGCAGGAACGCGCGCCGGCCCGCCTTCCTGCCCGGGGTGGACGGCCGGGGGCGCACCCCGTACACCGAGACGAAGAGCAGGAACAGCCCGGTGCCGACCGCGACGCCCGCCAGCATCACCAGCGGGTCGAACAGGCCCGGGGGCAGGAAGGTCATCTCCAGCCTCCCGGGTCGTAGCCGAAGTGGGCCAGCTCCTCCAGGCACGACAGCGGCGCGTGCGGCAGCACCCGGCCGTCGGGGGACATCGCGAACACCTCGGAGGAGAGCACCCGGCCGTCCACCCCGGCCACCTCGCGCACGCTGGAGACGAAACGGCGCAGCCTGCCGCCCACCGCGTAGTCGTTGCGCTTCTCGATGAAGACCACGAAGTCGATCGCGCCCGCGATGAGCATGTGGGTGGCCTCGATCGGCAGGCGCTCGGACGCCTGGAGCGCGTAGGTGGCGATGCGGTTGAAGACCTCCATCGAGGAGTTGGCGTGGATGGTCGACAGGGAGCCGTCGTTGCCCTGGGTCATCGCGTTGAGCATGGTGACGATCTCGTCGCCGAGGACCTCGCCGACGATCACCCGGGACGGGTTCATCCGCAGCGAGCGGCGGACCAGCTCCGCCATGGTGATCTCGCCCTGGCCCTCGGAGTTGGGCAGCCTCTGCTCGAAGGCGACCACGTTGGGGTGCAGCTCGGGGAACTGGTCCAGGCCGAGTTCCAGGGCGCGCTCGACGGTGATCAGCCGCTCGGACGGCGGGATCTCGTTGGCCAGCGCGCGCAGCAGGGTGGTCTTCCCGGCGTTGGTCGAGCCGGAGATCATGATGTTCTTCCTGGCCGCCACCGCGGCCGCGAGGAAGCGTCCCACCTCCGGCGTGAGGGTCCCGTTGCCCACCAGGTCGCTGAGGAACACCTTGCCCAGCCGGGAACGGCGGATGGAGATGGACGGGCGGATCGTCACGTCCATCACGGCCGAGAGCCGGGAGCCGTCGGGAAGGCGCAGGTCGAGCTGGGGGTTGGCGGTGTCGAACGGCCTGCTGGACAGGCCGCTGTAGGCGGCGAGGATCTGGACCAGCTCGACGAGTTCCTCGTCGGACTCGGCCACCGGGTCGCTCATCAGCTCCTGGCCGTCGGCGTAGCCGACGAAGACCCGGTCGCAGCCGTTGATGTCGATGTTCTCGACCTCGGGGTCGTCGAGCAGCGGCTGGAGGCGGCCGACGCCGAACAGGGCCGCGTGGATGCCCGCGGCGAGCGCCTCCTCCTCCTCGGCGGTGGGAGGGGTCCTGCCGACGCCGATCTCCCCGCGGGCGAACTCCTCCAGGATCTGGGCGATCAGCGCCCGGGCGAACTGCCGCTCGTCCTCGCCCGTCATCGGCGGCAGGCCGCCGGCCTGGTCCAGGCGGCGCTGGTGGGCCAGCCTGTCGCCCACCTCCTGCCGGAAGCGCTTCACCAGCGCGTGGTCGACGGTCACGGTCCGGCTCCGTTCGACGCCACGCCCGCCACGTCGGGGGCGCGGACCTGGGCGGCGAGACGACCGGCCAGCTCGCGGGCGGTACGGATCAGCAGGGAGCGGTCCAGGCGCCCGCCCCACTGGCCGCGCAGCAGCTCCGCGCCCTTGGGGTCGTGCGCGAGCCCGCTGACGAAGGCGACCGGCCTGCCGGTGCCCACGACGATCCGGCGGACCTCGTCGATCGTCGTGCGGTACTGCCGGGGGTCGGCGATGACCACCACGCCCACCTGCGGCTCGCGCGGCATCACCTGCAGGCGTTCGCGCAGGTGGGCGACGTGGTCCAGGCTCGCCCTGGTGAACAGCACCACCAGCGCGGCCTCCGCGGTCAGCTCGGCCAGGTGCGGGTGGCCGCCCAGGCGCCCGCAGTCGGCCAGGACGTCGGCGTGCGGCATGGCGGCCAGTGCCCTGCCGAGCGGGCCCCAGAGCCAGGTCAGCCCGGCCGCCTGCTCGCCGTGCGTCAGCCCGGCCAGCACGTCCAGCCCGCCGATGATCTTCTGGGTGTGCTCGTGGATCTGGTCGGGACGCAGTCCCCGGCGGGCGGTGGCCCCCAGGGTGAGCAGGCCCCGCCCCGGGTTGAGCACCCCGCCGTCGTCGGCGGGCAGCCGGTAGGCGATGTCGCCGCCCGCCGGGTCGCACTCGGCCAGCAGCACCGGGCGCGGCCAGATCGCGCCCAGCGCGGTGGCCGCCGTGGTCACGCCGGGCGCGCCCTTGTCGGCGGCCAGCACGATGAGCGCCACGTCAGCGCGCTCCCGGCAGCTCGGCGAGGGCGATCTCACCGGCGGAGGCGTAGGCGACGATCTCCGGCGAGATGGAACTGTCCACGATGATGGTGACCTGGCCGTTCGCCCCGGTCCTGCCCGGGGTGCCGATCTGGTGGACCAGGGCGCTCTGCGCCAGCACCCGTCCCTGACGTTCTCCGCGGCTCCCGCTCGGCACGTGCACGACCTGGACCCGGTCCCCGCGCTCCAGGGTGCCCGGCGTCTGGCCCGGCTTGAGGGAGAGACCGACCTGCGCCTTGCCCGGCCCCTGCTCCCTGCTGGCGGAGACCACCATCTCGCGGGTGAGGAGCGTGCCGGGGATGATCGTGACGCGGGCGTAGTTCTCCGCGACGCGGGCGCGCTGGGACCAGGCGACGTAGCCGATGCCGGTGTCGGCGATCTGGACCTCCCTCATCGACGCCTCGGTGAAGGGCTGGCCCGCGCCGACCTGCTGGGAGATGGCGATCGCCGAGACGCGGTCGCCGCTGCGCAGGACGAGCAGGGTGGTGGCCAGGGCGCCGCCCAGGATGAGGAGGACGGCGAGGGCTGCGAGGGCGGGTTTGCGCTCGCGCGGGGGCACCGGGAGCTTGCGCGACGCCGGGCCGGACAGGGCACCCGCCGACGTCTGCCGCTCGGCGTTCACCGGGGCGCGGCCCGCTGGCTTCTCACTGGTCCTCATGGGTCGGGGGACTCCCAGAGTGGTCATAAACGCGTGGAACTACTGGTCGAATTTACGCCATTATGCGCACCATGCGGACGCTCCGACGGACAAAAGCCAGAACCCATGCTCGTTTGATAGGAACGCGTCTGTCAACGTCACTTCAGAAGAAAGTGGCGGTTCCGCTAGATGACACGAGACTTATTCGGGTGATAAGGACGGTAATCAACTCCTGTAACAATCGTCCCGGCATTTACAGCGGACATTACCGGCCCTGGCTCACACCTTCACATCCCCTGTTCACGGCCTTCTCCCGCGGCCCCGTCCCTCGGGAACGACCCGCCGCCCGGACGCGGCACCACCGGAGCACGACGTCATCGGATCGAGACGTCGTACGGGCCCCTTCCCACCTGGCGACCGAGGCCGCGAGGGCATCGAAGGACCCGACTCTCCGAACAGGTTTTCCACAGCCTCGTCCCCGCGACGGGACGGCGGGCGGGCGCCCCCGGGAGGCCGAACGCCCACGTGGACCGGCATGACGGCCCGGTGCCCACCGGCGGTTGTCCACAGGCTGGGACGTTTTCCACATACCAGCCCGCGTGCCATGACATTGCCGCGAACACCCTCTGCGAGACGGTTTCCACTCTGTACGGTAGATCCAGGGCCTGACCCGAGGAGAGCGGCGATGCGGATCATGCTCACCGTGCTCGGCGAGCACGCCGACCGCGACATCGTGGTCGAGGGCGACGAGACGACCACGGTGGCACGGCTCGCCGAGTCCCTGGCGGGGCAGGGCGGCGAGCGGCCGAGCAACGTGGTGCGGCTGACGCGCAGCAGGGCCCCGTACGGGCTGGGCCGCGATGCGGGCGGGTCCGGGCCGCCGCCGCTCTGGCTGGAGGGCCGTCCCCTCGACCCGTCCGCGCCCGTGCTCGGCCTGCTCCGCGACGGCGACCTGGTCACCCTCGACCGCTCCCTGGCGACGGCCACGGTCGCCGAGGAGCCGGGCGGGATCGTGGAGATCCGGGTCGTCGGCGGGCCCGCGGCCGGGTCCGTGCACCGCCTCAGCCTGGGCGTGCACACCGTCGGCTCCGACCCGGCGTGCGCGGTGCCCGTGGCCGATCCCCGGCTGCCCGCGCGGGCGGCGGTGGTCCGGCTCACCCCGGACGCCATCACCGTCGAGCCCGGACAGGAGGACGGGCCCGTTCCCCTGCTGGACCGCGACCCGGTCTCCGGGCCGCTTGCCTGGCCCGAGCACGCGGTGCTGAGCTGCGGGGGGACCGTGCTCACGCTGCGGGCGGTCGAGCCTCCCGACGCGCACCTGGACGCGCAGCCGGACGGCGGGCTGGCCTACAACCGGCCGCCCAGGTTCCGCCCGCCGGGCGGCACGCGCCGCTTCGAGGTCCCGGCCGAGCCGAAGCGGGCCGAGACCATGCGGCTGCAACTGCTGACCGCGTTCCTGCCTGCCGTGCTGGGCGTGGGCATGGCCATCGCCTTCAAGACGTGGTACTTCCTGCTGTTCGCGCTGATGACGCCGCTGATCATGATCGGTCAGTGGTGGAGCGACCGGCGGCACGGCCGCAAGCAGTACCGCCAGGAGCTCAAGCTCTACAGGGAGCGGATGAAGGGGTTCGAGGCGGCCGTGGAGCGCGCCCGCGCCGAGAACGAGGCCGCCCGCCGCACCGCCGCCCCCGACCCCGCCGAGGTGCTGCTCACCGTGACCGGCCCGCGGCGGCGGCTGTGGGAGCGGCGCGACCACGACCCCGACGCGCTACGCCTGCGCCTCGGCCTGGCCGACCTGCCCGCCGAGCTGGAGTTCGCCGCCGAGCGCTCCGCGGCGGTCGACGCGCCGCTCCCCGAGCCGCCGCTCTGCCATGCGGTGCCGGTGGCGCTGGCCATGCGCCGCCTGGGCGTCGCGGGCCTGACCGGGCCCCGGCAGGTCACGGCCGGGGTGGCGCGCTGGCTGGTCGGCCAGGCCGCCGCCCTGCACAGCCCGCGTGACCTGGCGATCGTCGTACTGTCGGCGCACGGCGACGGGGAGGAGCGCTGGGACTGGGTCCGCTGGCTGCCGCACTGCGCCCCGCGCGGCGGCGAGGACTGCGTGGCCCTGGTCGGCGCCGACCCCGAGGCCGCGGCCCGCCGGGTGGCCGAGCTGGCCGCGATGATCGACGAACGTCTCGGCGACGAGGCCGCGACCGGTACCGCGGCCAGGCTGGGCCGCATCCCGGCCGGCTGGGGCGACCTCGGCGGCGCCGGGGACGACGGCGCCGGGCAGCCGTACGCCGCGCCCGTCTACGACGAGCGTCCCTACGACGTGCTGGTGGTGCTGGACGGCGCGCAGATGCTGCGCGCGCTGCCGGGCATGCCGCAGGTGCTGCGCCGGGGCCCTCGCGCGGGCGTGTACACACTGGCGATCGACGGCGACCAGCGGCTGCTGCCCGAGGAGTGCGTCACCGTCGCCGCGGCGGAGGCCGACGGCACGCTGCGGCTGCGCGGCGGCGGCCTGGACCACCTCGGCGAGATCCTGGCCGACCAGGTGGGCGCCGCCTGGTGCGACCGGCTGGCCCGCTCGCTCTCCCCCATCCGCGACGTCAGCCGCGACGACGCGGGCCTGGCGCTGCCCGACTCCGCGCGGTTGCTCGACCTGCTGGGGCTGCCCTCGCTGTCAGGCTCCGACCTGGCCGGACGCTGGGGACGGACGACCGAGGCCGTCATCGGGGTGGGTCCCGAGGGGCCGTTCTCGGTCGACCTGAGCCGGGACGGGCCGCACGCCCTGATCGCGGGCACCACCGGCGCGGGCAAGTCGGAACTGCTGCAGACCCTGATCTGCTCGCTGGCGACGGCCAACCGGCCGGACGAGATGACGTTCGTGCTGATCGACTACAAGGGCGGCGCCGCGTTCAAGGAGTGCGTGCGGCTGCCGCACACGGTGGGCATGGTCAGCGACCTGGACGGCCACCTGACCCAGCGGGCCCTGGCCTCCCTGGCCGCGGAGATCCGCCGCCGCGAGCGCCTGCTGCTGGCCGCCGGGGCCAAGGACATCGAGGACTACCACGAGCTGCGCGACGCCCGTACCGCCCGCGCCTCCCGCGACCTGCTCGTCGCCGGGGGCGGCGCGCCGGTCAGGCCGCTGCGCGGGCGCGGCGGGTCCACGGCGTTCCCGGCGTCCACGGCATCCATGGCGGCCCTGGAGCCCCCGGCGCCGCTGCCCAGGCTGGTCCTGGTCATCGACGAGTTCGCGGCCATGGTCAGCGAGCTGCCGGACTTCATGACCGGGCTGGTCGACATCGCCAGGCGGGGGCGCTCGCTCGGCATCCACCTGATCCTCGCCACCCAGCGGCCCGGCGGCGTGGTGACGGCCGACATCCAGGCCAACACCTCCCTGCGGATCGCGCTGCGCGTCACCGAGTCCGCCGAGTCCGCCGACGTCATCGGCCGTCCCGACGCCTCGTACATCCCCAAGTCCGTGCCGGGGCGGTGTTACGTGAAGTCGGGGGCGGGCGCGGCGACGGGCGTGCAGGCCGCGCGGATCGGCGGCCGCAGTCCCGGCGCCTCGGGCGGGGAGAGCCGGGTACGGGTGAGCGAGGTCGGCTGGCACGACCTGGGACGGCCCAGGCCCGTCCAGGCCGGGGCCGAGAGCGGCCACGTCACCGACCTGTCGCTGCTCGTCGACGCGCTGGTGGAGGCCGCCCGGGTGGCCGGGGTGGCCGAGCAGCCCAGCCCGTGGCTGGAGCCGCTCCCCGACCTGGTGACCGTCCCCGGCCTCGTCCCGCCCGCCGGAGACCGGTCATCCGGAGACCGGTCCGGCGGAGACCGGTCCGGCGGCTCCGCGAACGGCGGGCTGCCCTACCGGCCGGGGGTCGAGGAGGTGGCGCCGCTGGCCTTCGGGGTCACCGACCTGCCCTGGGCGCAGGACCGCCGGGCACTGACGCTCGACCTGGCCCACGGCGGGCACCTGCTCGTCGCCGGCGCCCCGCGCAGCGGGCGGTCCACGGCGCTGCGCACGCTGGCCGGATCGATCGCCGCGGGCGCCTCCCCCGACGACGTGCACCTGCACGCGATCGACTGCGGCTCGGGGGCACTGCTCCCCCTGGTGGCGATGCCGCACTGCGGGGCGGTGGTCACCCGCGACCAGCTCGACCGGGTGGAACGGCTGCTGGCCCGGCTCCGTGCCGAGGTGGGACGGCGCCAGCAGCTCCTGGCCGAGGCCGGGTACGCCTCACTGGCCGAGCTCCGCGCCGCGGACGGGCCCCGGCTGCCGTGGCTGGTGCTGATGCTCGACCGCTGGGAGGGGTTCGTCGCCGCGTTCGAGGCCTACGACTACGGGCGGCTGATCGAGGCGCTGATGCAGCTGCTGCGGGAGGGCCCGGCGGTCGGCCTGCGGGCGGTGGTGACCGGTGACCGGTCCGCGCTGATCGGGCAGATCTCCACGGTCTTCGACGACCGGCTGATCCTCCGGCTGGCCGACCCCACCGACTACGGGCTGGCCGGGCTGCCCGTCAAGGACCTGCCCGCCACCATCGCGCCCGGCCGGGCGCTGTCCGGCGGGGAGCACGGCACGACCGAGAGCCAGGTCGCGCTCCTGTGCGAGGACCCCTCGGGCCCCGCCCAGGTCGCCGCGCTCCAGGCGCTGGCCCGCTCGGCACCGGAGATCACCGGTGACCCGCCGATGCGGGTGGACGCGCTGCCGATGCGCGTCACCGCGGCGCAGGCCATGGACCTCGCGCCCGCCTTCCGGCCGCCGTCCCCGCTGTGGGCGCTGCTCGGGGTCGGGGGCGACTCGCTGGCCCCGCTCGGGATCGACCTGCTCGCCCACGGCCCGGCCGCGGTCGTCGCGGGCCCGCCCAGGTCGGGCAGGTCCACGGCGCTGCTGACCGCCACCCACTCCCTGCTGTCCCAGGGCACGCCCGCGGTCCTGGTCACGCCTCGCCGCAGCCCGCTGTGCACGCTGGTCGACACCCCGGGCGTGCTGGCCGTGCTGGACGCGGGCGGGGATCTGCACGGGGCCGTCGCCGGGCACGACCGCTACGTCGTGGTCGTCGACGACGCCGAGCTGATCTCCGCCGACTCGCCCCTGGGGACCGCGCTGGAGGAGGTGCTGCGCAGCGGCAGGGACGGCGAGCACGGCATGATCGTCGGTGGTACCACCGGCGACCTGACCACCGCCTACCGGGGGTTCACGGCCGAGGCCCGCAAGGGCCGTACCGGCCTGCTGCTCTCGGTGCAGAGCCCGGCCGACGGCGACCTGTTCACCGTCCGCCTGCCCCGTGGCGCGGTCGGCGGCCCCCCGGGACGCGGCCTGCTGGTGATCGCGGGCTCGGTGACCCCCGTCCAGGCCGCCGTCACGTGAGGACGGCGGCGCCCCGGCCCTGGCCTGGCCGCGCACGGACGGGTCCCGCACGGACGGGTCCCGCACGGACGGGTCCCGCACGGACGGGTCCCGCACGGACGACCCGTGCGGGGCCGCGCTCGGACAGGGCCGCACGGACGGGACCGCACGAACAGGGGGCCGCACACGGAGACGCCCCGGTCCTCGAAGGCGTCTCCTCGAGGACCGGGGCGTCCCGGCCGTCCTCTAGCGCGTCGCGGACTCGATGTTGCCGCGGTAGGTGTTGATGACCCTGGAGGCCTCGGCGAGCTCCTCGGACATGCGCTGGAACGCGGCGCGGTAGTTCTGCCACGCCTCGCCGAAACGCTGGGCACCGGGCCCCGTCCAGGCGGTCCCGACTTTCGCGGCCTCGCGGTCCAGCGCGGCCACCGTGGCCCTGACCTGGTCGGCCTGCTGGGTGAACTGGGTGGCCATCTGCTGCATTTCCGCGGGATTGCCGCCGAGCAAGTTCTGGCTCATGCCAGTCTCCTTCGGATCAGTGTCGGGACGGTGACCAAACGAAATCACGATAGGCGAATGGATCACATGGGATCCGGGTTATACCGAGCGGATATGGACGTTCCCGTCGTTGCCGAGAGGCTAACGTTCTTCATTATCCCTATTTTTCGTGAAGCAGGGAGTTATCGGCGGTGGGTGGGATCGTGATGACGGGCGGGGAACCGGTGTCGGTCACGCCGTCGCGGAGACGTCCGCCGCCCGGGGCGACCGGGTGACGCGTCCGGCCGGGTCGTGCACGTCGACGGCGGTGCCTCCCCGGCCGCTCGGGCGCCCCATCGCCGCCGGGTGATCAGGGTGCGCCTACACTCCGTTGGAGGCCCGCCAGCCTTCTGTCCGTACGTACTGAAGGGAACGACCTCGGTGCACAAGGTCCTGATCGCCAATCGTGGTGAGATCGCGGTGCGGATCGCACGCGCGTGCAAGGACGCCGGGCTGGCCGGCGTCGCCGTCTACGCCGACCAGGACCTGGACTCGCTCCATGTCCGGGTCGCGGACGAGGCCCACGCGCTCGGCGGGCGGACGCCCGCGGAGACCTACCTCGACATCGGCAAGCTGCTGCGGATCGCCGCCGAGACCGGGGCGGACGCCGTCCACCCCGGGTACGGCTTCCTCGCCGAGAACGCGGACTTCGCCCAGGCCGTGATCGACGCGGGACTGACCTGGATCGGCCCGCCCCCGGCCGCGATCGTCGCGCTCGGCGACAAGGTGCAGGCCCGTCACATCGCCCAGAAGGTCGGTGCCCCGCTGGTGGCCGGGACCCCGGATCCGGTCTCCGGCAGCGAGGAGGTCGTCGCCTTCGCCTCCGAGCACGGCCTGCCGATCGCGATCAAGGCCGCCTACGGCGGTGGCGGGCGCGGCCTCAAGGTGGCCCGTACGATCGAGGAGATCCCCGAGCTGTACGAGTCGGCGGTGCGCGAGGCCGTCACCGCGTTCGGCAGGGGCGAGTGCTTCGTCGAGCGCTACCTGGACCGTCCCCGGCACGTGGAGACCCAGTGCCTGGCCGACGCCCACGGCGGCGTGGTCGTGGTCTCCACCCGGGACTGCTCGCTCCAGCGCCGCCACCAGAAGCTCGTCGAGGAGGCCCCGGCGCCGTTCCTGACGCCCGAGCAGATCGACCTGCTGCACACCAGCTCCAAGGCGATCCTGCGCGAGGCGGGCTACGTTGGCGCGGGCACCTGCGAGTTCCTGGTGGGACAGGACGGGACGATCTCCTTCCTGGAGGTCAACACCCGCCTGCAGGTCGAGCACCCGGTGACCGAGGAGGTCTCCGGCATCGACCTGGTACGGGAGATGTTCCGGATCGCCGACGGCGAGGAGCTCGGCTACGACGACCCCGCGCCGCGCGGTCACTCGATCGAGTTCCGGATCAACGCCGAGGACGCCGGCCGCGGCTTCCTGCCCGCCCCGGGCACGATCACCCGCCTGAGCGTCCCGTCCGGCCCCGGCGTGCGCCTGGACTCCGGGTACGAGGCCGGCATGACCGTGCCGCAGTCCTTCGACTCCCTGATCGCCAAGCTGATCGTGACCGGCGCCACCCGGGAGCAGGCCCTGGAGCGCTCGCGCCGGGCGCTGGCCGAGTTCGAGGTCGGCGGCATGCCGACCGTGATCCCCTTCCACCGGGCCGTGGTCGGCGACCCCGCGTTCACCGGCGAGCCGTTCTCGGTGCACACCCGCTGGATCGAGACCGAGTTCGCGGGCACGATCCCGCCGTACGAGGGGGAGAGCGGCCCGGACGGGGAGCCGGCCGAGCGGGAGCGGATCACCGTCGAGGTGGGCGGCAAGCGGCTGGAGGTGGTGCTCCCCGCGGGGTTCGCCGCCTCGGGCGCCGGAGCGGGCGTGGGCACCGGACGGACGACGCCGAGGGCCCCGCGCCGGAACCGGGGCGGGGCGGCCGGGAAGGCCGCGAGCGGCGAATCGCTGGTCAGCCCGATGCAGGGCACGATCGTCAAGGTCGTGGCCGCCGACGGCGACACCGTGGCGGCCGGTGACACCGTGGTCGTGCTGGAGGCGATGAAGATGGAGCAGCCGATCGCCGCGCACAGGGCGGGCACCGTCACCGGGCTGGCGGCGCAGGTCGGCCAGACGGTCACCTCGGGGGCCGTGATCTGCGAGATCAAGGACGCCTGAGGGTCTTTCCGCGCCTCCCCGGGGCTCCGCGGGCCCTGGACAAGGCCCGCGGAGAGCCGGGGCCCAACGGGCGTGCGTTCCCGTCGGGCCCGGGCGGGGTGGCGGGTTCCCGCAGGCATGACGGCCCGCGTGCGGGGCAGGGGGCGCGGGGAGGAGAAGGCGCGACGGGGACGATCACGGACCACGGCGCCCACCTCGGGTACGAAGGGGATACGGTCGAGAGACGTAGGAAACTACGAGGCCACGACCGAACTACGAAGGCACGACTAGGGAACTACGTGGGAACTCTGACGTCCGCTCATTCGTCTTCAGGACGAAGGAGGCTTTCTGCCGTGACCATCACAAAAGCCGCGCTAGGTCGTTTCAGTGCCACGCTCGTGGCGGTGTTCGCCGGGCTCCTGGCCATGTTCATGATCGCCCCGGCGGCCCACGCCGCGGCACCGGACCCCGGTGTGATCGCCTCGGGCCTCAAGGACGGCGACAACTTCTACCTCGATCCGGCGTCGGGCATCCCCGAGAACGCCGCGAACGCCATGCGCGACGCGGCGGATCAGACGTCCTCCGTCTACGTCGCCATGCTCCCCCAGGGAGCGATCACCAGCCAGTCCCAGGCGAGGACCCTGCTGAGCTCGACCCTCAAGAGCGTCGGGCCCAAGTCCACCGTCCTGGTGATGAGCGGTAAGACCCCGTTCGGCGTCACGAACATCAGGGGCGTCGACGTCGACGAGCTGCTCGGCCGGGCCAAGACCACCGGCAGCCCGACCGACAACGTGATCAATTTCGTCAAGCTGGCGAACGACGCGGCCGTCTCCGGTGGCGCCCCCGCCTCCTCCTCCGGCTCCCGCTCCTCGGGCGGTTCCGGCGCCGGCGTGCTGGTCGGCCTGCTCGTGCTGGCCCTGGCCGGCGGTGGCGGTCTCTTCTTCTACTCCCGCAAGAAGAAGAAGGAGCGCGAGACCCGCGAGGCCGCCGAGCTGGCCGCGGTCAAGCAGACCGTGGACGAGGACGTCACCAAGTTCGGCGAGGAGATCACCGAGCTCGACACCGACGTCAAGCTCCTCAACGACGGCGCCGACCACCAGCAGGACTGGCAGCGTGCCCTCGACTCCTACGACCGGGCCAAGACGGAGCTGGTGGCGGTCAAGCGCCCCGACGAGCTCCGCGGCGTGACCACCGCGCTGGAGGAGGGCCGCTACGCCCTCGCCTGCGTGAAGGCGCGCGTCAACCACCTGCCGCTGCCCGAGCGGCGCTCGCCGTGCTTCTTCAACCCGCAGCACGGCCCCTCGATCCGTGACGTGCGCTGGGCCCCGCCCGGTGGCGCGCTGCGCGACGTGCCCGCCTGCGCGGCCGACGCCGAGGCCGTCGAGCGCGGCTTCGAGCCCCAGACCCGCGAGGTCATGGTCAACGGCCAGCGCCGCCCGTACTACGACGCGGGACCGGCCTACCAGCCCTACGCCTACGGCTACTACGGCGGCTTCGGCGACGTCATGACCGGCATGATGGTCGGCACCATGATGGGCAGCATGATGAGCGGTGGCTTCGGCTACGGCGGTTACGGCGGCGGCGACCAGGCCGCGGGCACCGACTTCGGCGGCGGAGGCGACTTCGGCGGCGGAGGCTGGGGCGACTTCGGCGGCGGAGGCGACTTCGGCGGTGGCGACTTCGGTGGCGGCGACTGGTAAGACCCTGATCACCGGCACGGACCTCCGGCCGGGAGGCCGGTGACCGCCTCGGCGGGCCACCGGTCCCCGGACGGTCGGAGAGGCCGGACCGTCAGAGAAGATCGAGAAGACGACGGCGGGCGTTCCCCTTGCCGGGGGGCGCCCGCCGTCGTCATGACACCGAGGTGCCGGCCCCTCAGGTGCTGGCGCGTACGGTCAGCCGGGGCTGGAGCAGGGTGCCGTCCGGGACGGCGCGGCCCTCCAGCTTCTCCATGAGCAGCCGGACCGCCTGGCGGCCCACCTCCTCGGCCGGGATCAGCACCGAGGTCAGCGGCGGGCTGGAGCGTTCCGCGATGTCGTCCGGGCAGATCGCCACCACCGCGATGTCGTCCGGCACCCGCCGGCCGCTCTGGCGCAGCGCCCCGAGCACGTGATTGACCGCGGCCTCGTTGTGCACGACCAGCCCGGACAGGCCCGGCCTGGAGTCCAGCAGGCCGGTGATCGCGGCACAGACCCGGTCGAAGTCCTCCTCGCAGGGCAGGGCCACGCCGGTCAGCCCGGTCTCGGCCATGGCGACGGCGAACCCCTCCCGGGTGCGCCGGGCGAACCCGGTGCCCCGGTCGTAGACGACCGAGGGGGCGCCGAGCAGCGCGATCTCGCGGTGCCCGCGCTCGGCCAGGTGTTCCACGCAGAGCGCCCCGGCCCGCGCGAAGTCGAGGTCGACGCAGGTCAGGCCCGCGGAGTCGGAGGGGAACCCGATCAGCACGCTGGGCTCGGCCAGGTCCTTGAGCAGCGGCACCCGGCTGTCGTGGAGCTCCACGTCCATCAGGACCAGACCGTCCACCAGGGCGCTCGCCGCCGCCCTGCGCAACCCGTCCGAGCCCTCGTCCGCGGTCAGCAGCAGCACGTCGTGGTCGTAGCGCCGGGCCTCGGTGACCACCGAGGTGGCGAACTGCATGAGCACCGGGACGTGCATCCCCACCCGGAGCGGCAGCACCAGGGCGATGACGTTGGAGCGCCGGCTGGCCAGCGCCCGCGCCCCGGCGTTGGGGTGGTAGCCCAGCACCCGGACGCTGTCGAGCACCCGGCGCCGGGTGTCGGCCGAGATCGCGCGTTTCCCGCTGAGCACGTACGAGACCGTGCTCACCGCCACCCCCGCGTGCCGGGCGACCTCGCTGATGGTCACGGCCCGCTCGCTCACGTGGCCTCGCAGAGGCTCAGCGTGGCCACGGTGATCCCCGCGTTCTCGAACACCAGATAAAGATCGTGGACTCCCTGGGCCTCCGCAAGTCCGCCGCGTACCTCGGTGAGGTCGTAGCGGCCGGCGCGGGGGACGGGAAGGTCGCCGGCAACGGGCCCGTAGAGGGGGTCGTCCAGGCGCAGGGTGATCACGCCGCCCTCGACGCTGGTGGCCAGGACCGAGCAGGAGGCGGCTCCGGCGCCCAGGTCCACCGAGCGGAACACGATCCACGCCCCCTCGGCGGTGGAGCGCACCGCGTCGCCGGAGACCCGGGAGGCGTCCACGAAGGAGACCGAGTCGTACTCGTCGTGGTCCACCGCCGGGATCGGGGCCGCGAAGGCGTCGCGCGGGCCGATGTGCTCGCCCTCGACGTGGAAGGACGCGCAGAGCCGGATGTCGCGCGCGGACCGGCCGATCATGATCTTGTGGGGGGCGTCCTCGACGACGAACCGGTTCCCGACCACGTCCCAGAAGGCCAGTTCCCGGATGTCGAGGTCCCAGTCGATCCGGGTGCTCCGGCCGGGGTCGAGCCGCACCTTGACGAAGCCGCGCAGCCGCCGCAGCGCCTGCTTGACCCGGGAGCGCCGCTGGCGGGTGTAGATCTGGACGACCTCCACGCCGGGCCGGGACCCGGTGTTGGTGACGGTGGCCGAGGCGACCAGCCGTCCGCCGGTGACCTCGACCTCCAGGTCGGAGTAGTCGAAGTCGGTGTAGCTCAGGCCGTGGCCGAAGGGGTAGAGCGGGGTGCCGCGGAAGTACTGGTAGGTCGCGTCCGAGGCGATGATGTCGTAGTCGAGCAGGTCGGGCAGCTCGCACGCCGAGCGGTACCAGGTCTGGGTGAGCCGTCCCTCGGGGTCGGCGTCGCCGAACAGCACCTCGGCCAGCGCGTGCCCGTACTCCTGGCCCCCGTGCGAGGACCAGAGCACCGCGGGCGGGTCGTCGCCCTCCCAGGTCACCGGGTAGCCGCTGCTGATCACCATCACGGTCCGGGGGTTGGCCTCGCGCACGGCCCTGACCACGGCCTGCTGGGCGGCGGGCAGTTCCAGGTCGAGGCGGTCCTCGGTCTCCCTGCCGTTGACCAGCGGGTGGTCCCCCACGACCACCACGGCCACGTCCGCAGTCGCGGCGAGCGCGGCGGCGGCCTCGGCCCCGCTGACCACCGTCTCCAGGGTGATCCAGGCGGCGGCGTCGGCGTCGTCGGCCAGGCGGAAGCGGGAACCGCCCGGACGGCCGTCCAGGCGGGCCTCCGGCTCGCTCTCCAGGGCGAGGTAGCGGCCGGTGGAGATGTGCCGGAACGCCACGGTGCCGCGCGGGCGCTCCTCGGTGCGGAAGGTCTGGCGCACCTCCCAGCCGTTGGGGCCGGGCTGGTCGTTGACCAGCACGCCGTCGTCGTCGATCGACAGGTGGCGGCCGGTCGCCACCGAGCGCAGGGCGTAGCTGCCGCCGCCCCAGTCGAACAGGTCGAACAGGCCGGGCTCGGCGGCGATGCCGAGCGGGCCGCCGTCGGGGTCGGCCACGACGTGGCCGCCGTCCACCGAGAGCGTGATCCGGTCCACCGCCTCGCAGAAGACGGTCTCGCACCGCCCGGCCAGCCCGGCGCGGGCGGTGACCGCGTACGGGAGCGTCCCGGAGTACCAGTCCTCCATGAGCGTGTCGCCGAGCTGGCCGATGACCGCGATCCTGCGCGTCCCGGGCGGCAGCGGAAGCAGGCCGTCGTTGCGCAGCAGCACGATGGAGCGCCGGGCGGCCTCGCGGGCCAGCGCCTGGTGCTCGGGGCGGTTGACGACCTCCTCGGTGATGTCGTCGTACGGCGTGGACGGGTCGAACTCGCCCAGCCGGAAGCGGATCGACAGGGCGTGCCCCACGGCCGCGTCCACGTCGGCCTCGGTGAGCAGGCCGCGCTCCAGGGCGGCGCGCAGGTGGCCCAGGGTGGCCTCGGGCCGGTCGTCGTCCTGGGTGAAGCTGTCCAGCCCGGCCTTGACCGCGTGGGCGTACGCCTCGGGCAGGTCGTCGTGGTAGGCCTGCAGGCCGGTGAGGTTGGCGGGCGCGTAGGCGTCGCTGACCACCAGGATGTCGTCGGGCGCCCAGGCCCGCAGCACCTGGGCGATCAGCGGGCTGAGGTGGGCCGGACGGCCGTTGACCAGGTTGTAGGAGGGCATCACGGCGACCGCGGCACCGGAGGCCAGGGCCGGGCGGTAGGCGGGGAGCTCGTACTCGTGCAGCACCCGGGGCGGCAGGTCGCTGGAGGTGACGCAGCGGTCGGTCTCGTTGTTGTAGCCCAGGAAGTGCTTGAGGGTGGGGGCGGTCTTCAGAATATTGGGAGCGCTCCCACGAAGGCCGGAGGCGTACGCCTCCCCCATGACCCCGGTCAGCCAGGGGTCCTCGGAGTAGCCCTCCTCGTTACGGCCCCAGCGCGGGTCGCGCAGCGGGTTGACCACCGGCGCCCAGACGTTGAGCCCTGCCCCGGCCGGGTCCTTGCGGTGGAAGGCCACGACCTCGTCGCCGGTGGCCTCGCCGACCCGCCTGACCAGGTCCGGGTCCCAGGTGCTGGCCAGCCCGACCGCCTGGGGGAACACCGTCGCCGGTCCGAGCCAGGCCAGGCCGTGCAGCGCCTCGGTGCCGGTGCGGAACGGGGCGAGGCCGAGCCGTTCCACCGGCGGCTGGTACTGGTGCAGCAGGGCGACCTTCTCCGCCAGGGTCAGCCGGTCCCGCAGGTCGGCGATGCGCGTGGCGAGCGGCAGATCCGGGTCACGGAACGGTTCGGTCATGGGGGACCATCCCTCTGAGAGCGTCGAAGCGCTTCGACTGGCCTGCGCGAAGAACGCCTCTGTCGAAGCGCTTCGATAATCGGTCCGGGAAAACTCCGGCCGTCACACCGCGTTTCACTGCTCGTTACGCGCGTGTTTCGAACGGAGCTTCCCTGAAGGGTGCCCTTCCGTGAGCCCCCGGTCAAGAGATGCGGGGCAAACGACCCGAATCCACCGAGTCGAGGACCATGGCGGCGCCTCCCAGCGCGGCGGCGCCGTAGCCGAGGGTGGAGGCCACCACCCGGCAGCCCCCGGCCTCGGGCGCGATCGTGCGGCCCCGCACCTCGGTCTCGACCGCGGGCAGCAGCCAGGGGGCGAGCGGCACGTAGTAGCCGCCCAGGATGACCACCTCGGGGTTGATCAGGTTGGCCAGCACGGCCACCCCCTTGCCCAGGTTCCGCCCGACCGAGGCGAGCACGCCGAGCGTGCGGGGGTCGCCCGCGCCGGCCAGCCGTACCACCTCGTCCAGCTCCACCTCGACCTCGGCGGGCGAGAGCGCGGCATGCTCCAGCACGGCACCGATCCCGGCGACGGCCTCCAGGCAGCCCAGCCGCCCGCAGCGGCACTCGGCCCCGAGCGGGTCGAGCTGGATGTGGCCGATCTCCCCGCCGTAGCCCTGACCGCCACGGCGAAGACGCCCGTCGAGGATGATCCCGGCACCGACCCCGATCTCACCGGTGAGGTAGACGAGGTTGGCCGTCCCGGCGTGCGGCCCGAAGCGGTGCTCGGCCAGCGCGGCGAGGTTGGCGTCGTTGTCGACCTGGACCGGGAAGCCCGGGTCGCGCAGGGCCTTGGTGAGGTCACCGCACAGGTCGGCGTCGCGCCAGCCCAGGTTGGGCGCGATGCGCACGCCACCGTCGGTGCCGATCAGGCCCGGCACGCCGACGGTCAGCCCGAGGACCTGACGCTCCTGTTTGGCCATCCGGCCCACCACCCGGCGGACGATCCCGGCCACGGTGGCCATGGCCTGCCCGGCCGTGCCGCCCGCACCCGGGAAGGACCTGCGCCACGACAGCAGCCGCTCCCCCGACAGGTCCACCGCGACCGCGGTGAGGTAGTCGACGTTGATCTCGATGCCGATCGCCGCGTACGGCGAGCCGTCGAGCACCAGCATCGTGGCGGGGCGGCCGACCCGGTTCTCGGTCAGGCCGGTCTCCCGGACCAGGCGGCGGTCGATCAGGTCGGCGACCAGGCTGGAGACGGTCGCCTTGTTCAGACCGGTGGAGGCCGCGATGTCGGCCCGCGAGCACGGCGCGTTCCCGCGCACGAACCTCAGCACCACGGCGAGGTTGGTGGCCCGCACGTCGGCGAAGTCGGCGGGCCGCGGGTCGGTCGTTGATGTGATCAAGGTGAATCCCGCTCCCGCTCGGCCAGGCTGGCCCCATCATGCCCCATCGTTCACCAATCTGTGATCGCCCCACCGTGGCCCGCGATCGGCGGTCCCTTGTGGCGGCGGCCACCCTCGACTAATTTGTTTGGTCAACAGACGAACTAATTCTACCCCGGACCCTCTCCCCACGACACCCCCGATCCACCCCGGAACAACGAAGGGAGCGCCCCGTGAAGGATCTTCCCAAGGGCGCCGTGACCAGCCGCCGCGGATTTCTCGGACTGGTGGGCCTCACCGCCGCGATGACCGCGGGCGGCGGACTGCTGGGCGCCTGCTCGGCACCGGCAGGGCCCCGGCCCGGCGCCGGAGGCGGGGCGAAGGCCGCCGCGGCGGACAAGCTGACGACCCTCACCCCCACCTACACCGCCTTCCCCGGCGTCAAGCCCGACCTGCCCGGCACGGTCTCCACGCTGCCCGGCGTCCCCGACGTCAGCGGCGGGTTCACCTCCTACCCGGCCGACCCCACCCCCGCGCTCACCCAGAAGGCGGGCAAGGGCGGCACGTACAAGGCCATGACCCCGCTGTGGGGCCCGCCCCCTCCCGGCCTGTCGGAGAACTCCTACTTCCAAGCGGTCAACGCCGACATCGGCTCCACCGTGGAGTTCCAGATCACCGACGGCACCGTCTACGCCGACAAGGCGATCGCCCGCCTGGCCTCCGGCGACATCCCCGACATCATGGTCATCCCCAGCTGGGAGATCGAGAAGATGGCGGACTTCAACACCGCCGTCGACCGGGCGTTCGAGGACCTGACCCCCTACCTGCAGGGCGACAAGGTCAAGCCGTACGCGCTGCTGGCCAACCTGCCCACGGCCGCGTGGCAGTGGTCGGTGTGGAACGACAAGCTGATGGCGGTGCCGTTCCCGACCGAGCCGTACCCGCTCGCGCTGCTCTACCGCAAGGACATCTTCGAGGAGAAGGGGTGGAACGCCAACCCCAGGTCCGCCGACGAGCTGTTCGAGCTGGGCAAGGAGATCACCGACGCCAAGGCCAAGCGCTGGGCGTTCGGCAGCATCCACGAGATGATGTGGCCGACCTTCCGCGTCCCGCAGGAGTGGCGCTACGAGGGCGGCAAGCTCGTGCACAAGTACGAGACGCCCGAGTACGTGCAGATGCTGGAGTTCATGCAGAAGGTCTTCAAGGCCGGGCTGGTCCACCCCAGCGTCGTCGGCAGCAAGGGCTCCAACGAAAAAGACCTGATCGGGGCCGGGCAGATCCTCGTCTACCGCGACGGCCTGGGCGCCTGGAAGGAGCTGCTGCAGCAGCACCGCTCCAAGAACCCGGGCTTCGACATCGGCGCCTTCCCGGTCTTCGCGCACGACGGCGGCAAGCCGTTGATGCACCACGGCACCGCGGCCGGCATCTTCACCTTCGTGAAGAAGGGCCTGCCCAAGGAGAAGGTGGCGGAGATCCTCTCCGTCCTCAACTGGTGCGCGGCGCCGTACGGCACCAAGGAGTACGAGCTGGCCAACTTCGGCGTGGAGGGCAAGCACTTCACCCGCGACGACAAGAACGTGCCGCAGTCGACCGACCTGGGCCGCAAGGAGGTCGCCTACACCTACGGCTTCCTCGGCGGGCGCCCGCTGTACGTGGACTGGATCTGGCCGGACGCGGTCAAGGCCAACGTCGAGTGGCAGAACGCGTCCTTCCCCTTCCTGGAGAAGGGCCCCTTCGACGGGATCAGGATCCAGCGGCCGTCGAAGCTCTCGGGACTGCAGGTGCCCACCGAGGACAAGTTCACCGACATCATGCGCGGCCGGCGCCCGGTGAGCGACGTCAAGCAGATCGTCTCCGAGTGGCAGCGGGACGGCGGGAACGAGGGCCGCGACTTCTACATGAAGGTCCTGCAGGAAAACGGCCGTGCTTAGGAACGACACGAAGACCGGGCCGGCGGGTGACCTGACCTCACCCGCCGGCACCGGCACCTCCAAGGATGTCCGTAAAAGGGGCCCGAGGACAAGACGGACGCGCCCACAACCGCTCCGCTCGCGGCTGAAACGCGACTGGCAGCTGCTGCTGATGGCGTTCCCCGCCGTCGGCCTGCTGATCGTCTTCCACTACGTCCCGCTGCTCGGCAACGTGATCGCGTTCCAGGACTACTCGCCGTACGTGGGCGTCGCCGAGAGCCCGTGGGTGGGGTTCACCAACTTCCAGTGGCTGATGTTCGACGACAGCTTCTGGGACGCGACGCTCAACACCCTGGCGATCACCACCTTCCAGCTGATCTTCTACTTCCCGGTGCCGATCATGCTGGCCGTGCTGCTGGACAGCGTGGTGCGGCCCCGGCTGCGCCTGTTCATCCAGGGCATCGTCTACATGCCGCACTTCTTCTCGTGGGTGCTGGTGGTCACGCTCTTCCAGCAGATGTTCGGCGGGGCCGGCCTGCTGTCGCAGACACTGCGCGACAACGGCTACGACGGCGTCGACCTGATGACCAACCCGGACACGTTCATCGCGCTGGTCACGGCGGAGACGATCTGGAAGGACGCCGGCTGGGGAACGATCATCTTCCTGGCCGCGCTGGCCGCGATCAACCAGAACCTGTACGAGGCCGCGGCCGTGGACGGCGCGAGCCGCTGGCGGCGGCTGTGGCACATCACCCTGCCGGGCCTGCGTCCGGTCATCGTGCTGCTGCTGATCCTGCGCCTGGGCGAGGCGCTCAACGTCGGTTTCGAGCAGTTCTTCCTGCAGCGCGACGCGGTCGGCCGGGACGCGGCCGAGGTGCTGGACACCTTCGTGTACTGGCGCACGCTGCTGACCGGCGAGTGGAGCTACGGCGCCGCGGCGGGCCTGGTGAAGGGGCTGGTGGGACTGATCCTGATCCTGGTGGCCAACAAGGTCGCCCACCGATTCGGCGAGCAGGGAATCTACAAACGATCATGACGACTCTTCCTCCCTGGGCCGAGCGGCCCAGCCGGGTCGGCGGGCTCCTCAAGGGGCTCCTGCTGACGATCATCGTCGCCTCGGTGCTCTTCCCGATCTACATGGTCGTGCTGACCAGCCTGTCCACCCAGGAGGCGGTGACCGCCTCCGGCGGCCTGGTCATCAAGCCGAGCGGGCTCTCGCTGGCCGCGTACCGGGAGCTGTTCGCCGGGGGCGTGGTGACGCGGTCGGTCGGGGTCAGCCTGGGCGTGACCCTCGTCGGCACGGCGATCAGCCTGAGCGTGACCGTGCTGGCCGCCTACGGGCTGTCGCGGCCCGGCTCGCTGCTGCACCGGCCGCTGCTGTTCCTGGTGCTGCTGACGTTCCTGTTCGGCCCGGGCCTGATCCCCAACTACCTGCTGGTCAGCTCGCTGGGGCTGATCGACACGTACTGGTCGCTGATCCTGCCCGGCGCGGTCACCGCCTTCAACCTGGTGGTGATGCGGGCGTTCTTCATGAACATCCCCGAGGAGGTCTCCGACAGCGCCCGCATCGACGGCGCGAGCGAGTTCGCCATCCTGCGGAAGATCGTGCTGCCCATGTCCAAGGGCGTCACCGCGGTCATCGGGCTGTTCTACGCGGTCGGCTACTGGAACTCGTTCTTCAACGCCGTCCTCTACCTGAACGACAACGCCAAGTGGCCGCTGCAGGTGGTGCTGCGGCAGTACGTGCTCCAGGGCCAGGCCCTGATCGTGGGCCAGTCCGGCGTCGGCACGGTCCCGGGCCAGTCGCTGCCGCCGAGCCTGGCGATCCAGATGGCCATCGTCGTGGTCGCGCTGCTGCCGATCCTGTTCGTCTACCCGTTCGTCCAGCGGCACCTCACCAAGGGAGTGATCATCGGCGCCATCAAGGGCTGAGCGGGTCCCGTCGGACGGGCCTCCTCGGACAGGTCCTGACGGCCGCCTCGGCGGGCCGGCTTCGACGGCTGGGCGGATCATGGCGGGCCCCGGACGAGCCCTGGACGAGCCCTGGACGAGCCGCGCACGGGCCCCGCACGGGTTCCGGGCCGGTCACAGGCCGGGCGACCCGGGGGCCGGGTGGGCCCGGCGCGTGGCCGGGCCCCGGGTCAACCCCCCGAGCGGGCCTCCCGCTCCCTGGCCAGTTCCTCCTCCAGCTCGCGGACCTGCTGCTGGAGCGCGAAGATCCGGCGGATCGCGGCGAGCGTCATGCCCTCGCCGACCAGCCGGATGGCGTCCTGGAGATCACCGATCTCGTGACGGGTGTAGCGGCGCTGGCCGCCGCTGGAACGCGCCGGGCGGACCACATCGTGCTCGTCGAGACGACGCAGGAATGCCTGCTCGACGTTGAGCATGTCGGCGACCTGGCCGACCGAGTACAGGGGGGCGTGCTCGTCGTCGAAGGGCAGGCGGGCCATACGGTTCCCTCTCTCGAAACGCGGAAGGGTGGGGCCGGAGGTTCCGGCCGTCCACCCTGCCCGGTTCCACGTTCAGGCCCGGTGCCCTCAGGACTTGATCGACCTCTGCTCGGACACGTTCTCGGCCTTCTGGATCTCGACCTTGCGGGGCTTGGCCCGCTCGATGACCGGGATGCGCACCGCCAGCACCCCGTTGGAGTAGGCCGCGTCGACCTTGTCGGCGTCGAGGTGCTCGGAGAGGTAGACGCGCCGGGTGAAGGTGCCCATCGGGCGCTCGCGGACGAACAGGCGGTCGTCCTCGCCGTACTCCTCCTCGCGGCCGGCGCTCACCGTGAGCACGCCCCGGTCGACGGTGACCTCGATGGAGTCGGGGTCGATGCCCGGCAGGTCGAACTTGAGCAGGACGTCGTCCTTGCGGCGGACCCCGTCGAGCGGCATGGCCCCGCGTGCGGCGCCCTCGGACCCGCCGAAGGCCTGGCGGGCGAGCCGGTCGAAGCGGCGGTCGAACTCCTGCACGAACGGGTCGATCGACGTGAGCAGCATCGGTAACCACCTCCGGTGAACCTGGCAGGTTTCCTCAAGCCTGCCTTCTCGGAAACTTGTTACTTCAGTTATAGGTTATTGGCGGCCGAGGTTGCAAGTCATCTCGCCGAGATTTTTCAGGGATCATGCAGGGTGATCGTCGACGACGGCGCCGGCCTGGGGGAACGGTGAGCCCGCCCGGCTCCCGAGGGAACCGGGCGGGCTCACGAAGCAGGCCCGGCCGAGCCGGGTATGGGGCAGGGGCAGAAGCGGGGAAGCGGCCGGGGGTCAGGCCCCCTTGGACAGCGCCTCGAACTGCTCGTCGGTCAGCGTGACGGTCGCGGCGGTGACGTTGTCCTCCAGGTGCGCGACCGTCGAGGTGCCCGGGATGGGCAGCATCACCGGCGAACGCCGCAGCAGCCAGGCCAGCGCGAGCTGCGAGGGCGAGGCCCCGTGGCCGGCGGCCGCCTCGGCGAGCGGGCCTCCCGCCTCGGCCAGCCTCCCGGTCGCCAGCGGGACCCAGGGGATGAAGGCGACGCCGTTGGCCTCGCAGTACTCCAGCAGCGGCTCGGCGTCGCGGTGCGCGAGGTTGTAGAGGTTCTGCACCGAGACGATCCTCGCCGACCTGCCCGCCTCCTCGACCTCCTCGATGCCCACCTCGCTGAGACCGATGTGACGGATCTTGCCCTCCTGCTGCAGGAGCGCGAGCTCCCCGACCTGGTCGGCGACGGGCACCGCGGGGTCGATGCGGTGCAGCTGGAACAGGTCGATCCGTTCCACGCCGAGGTGGCGCAGGCTCAGCTCGGCCTGCTGGCGCAGGTACTCCGGACGGCCGACCGGGCGCCACTGGCCGGGCCCCTGCCGGGTCAGCCCCGCCTTGGTCGCGATGACCAGGTCGTCGGGGTAGGGGTGCAGCGCCTTCCTGATGAGCCGCTCGGCCACGAACGGGCCGTAGGAGTCGGCGGTGTCGATGAGGGTCACGCCCAGTTCGACGGCCCGGCGCAGGACCCGGACGGCCTCCTCCGGGTCTCGCGGCTCCCCCCCACACCCCCTCGCCGGTGAGCTGCATGCTGCCGAAACCCAGACGGTTGACGTTGAGGTCGCCCCCGATGGCGAACCGGCCGGACGCCTCTGCGGGGCGGGTAGTGGTCGTCATGGTCGTCCTCCCAGAACCAGGCAACAGGCGGGCCGCGACGATCCGGCGCGTCCCGCCGGATCGGTGACCCGAGACATCCCTGCGGGATCTCGTGCCTTCCCCTTTACCCTCGGGACCCCTGGTCATCCGGCCCACCGGACGGGTGCGGCCCGCTCCCCCGCCGGGACGGGGAGAACGGGCCGCACACGGGACGCGCCGCCGGTCAGCGGGTGAAGGCTCAGTGGGTGAAGGCTCAGTGGGTGAAGGCTCAGTGGGTGAAGGCTCAGTGGGTGAAGGTGACGTCCCTGATCCGCAGTCCCCCCTTGAAGACCAGGTAGACGTCCTGCCTTCCCCGTACGCCCTGGACGGGGGCCTGCGCGGTGGCCCAGGAGTACACGCCGCCGGTGGCGGCCACCGGCACGGTCCCGGCGAGGGTGCCGGTCGGCGAGCCGAGGCGGACCTCGACCGAGGAGGCGGCGGTGGCCGCGACCCCGAGCCGGACGCCGGTGACCCCGGAGCCGGAGTCCACGTCCTCGAAGGAGATCCACTCCCCCGCCGAGGCCCCGACCGCGTCACCGCGCACCGTGGTCTCGTCGACCAGCTCGGCCCCGGAGTGGTCGTCGAAGTCGGCGGCGCGGGTGGTGCGGGTGAGGTCCCGGGCACCGATGCGCTCGCCCGTCACCCGTACGGTCGCCCGCTGCCGGATCCGCTCCGACGACGAGCCGACCAGGACGTCGTGGGTGGAGGTCTCCACGGCGAAGCGGCCCCGCGTCACGTCCCACAGGGCCAGGTCGGCGGTCCTGAGCGGGAACGTCACCGTCCTGGCCTGCCCGGGGGCCAGGTGCACCCGCTGGAAGCCGCGCAGCTGCTTGACGGGCTGCTTCACCCGGGAGGCGTGCTGGTGGGTGTAGAGCTGCACGACCTCGTCACCGGCCCGGGTGCCGGTGTTGGTCACCCGGACGCTCACCTCGTGCCCGCCGTCCTTGGGGACGACCTTGAGGCCCTGGTAGCCGAAGGTGGTGTAGCTCAGGCCGTGACCGAAGGCGTACAGCGGGTCGGCCGTGGAGTACAGGTAGGTCGCGCCCGTTGTGATGATGTCGTAGTCGAGGATGCCGGGCAGGGGCGTGCCCTGTCTCGGCCAGGTCTGGGTGAGCCGTCCGGCCGGGTTGGCGTCGCCGTAGAGCAGGTCGGCCAGGGCGTGGCCGGTCTCGGCTCCGGCGTGGGTGGTCCACAGGATCGCCGGGACCTTCCGCTGGAGGGCGTCGATCGTGGTCGGGTAGCTGTTCTCCAGGATCACGACCGTGTTCGGGTTGGCGGCGTGGACCGCCTCGACGAGCTCGCGCTGTCCCTCGGCCAGGCCGAGGTCGGTCCGGTCGTGGTCCTCGCGGCCGTTGATGAACGGCATGCTGCCGACCACGACCACCGCGACGTCGGCCTTCTTCGCCGCCGCGACGGCCTCGTCGACGCCGCTGCGCACGGTCTCGGTCTCGAAGCGGGTGGCGTCCGCGGCGACGGTCAGCGAGAGCGTGCCGTCGGCGGCGGCCTTGACGTAGACGTTCGGGCCGAACCAGTCCTGCGCGGTCTCGTACCCGGCGTAGCGCAGCAGCGTCGTGCCGTCGGCCTGGGCCTCCAGCCTGAACTGCTCCTGCACGAACCAGCCGGTGGGCTGCTCCTGGCTGTTGACCAGGGTGGACCAGTTCGCCCGGCTGACGTACCTGCCGTTGGCGACGCTGCGCAGGGTGACGACGCCCTGTCCCCAGTCGAAGACGTCGAACTGCTCGGTGGCCCCGGCCGTGGTGGACGAGAGCCTCAGGTCGGCGCCCGCGCCGGTGCCCGCGGTGAGGTACCTGCCGCCGGACTTCAGGGCGATCCGGTCGACGCCCTCGGCCGAGACGGTGCCCGCGGCCCGCTCCCTGATGCCGTCGAGCGGGGTGACGCGGTACGGGAGCGAGCCCGAGTACCAGTCGGTGTAGAGGGTGTCGGCCAGCGGGCCGACCACCGCGACCTTCGTGCCGGGGGAGATCGGCAGCGTCGCGGAGGAGTTCTTCAGCAGCACCGCCGCGTCGGCCGCGGTCCTGCGCGCCAGCGCGCGGTGCGCCGGGCTGTCGACCACCGCCTTGGTGATCCTCCCGTACGGTCCCCCGTCCCGGTCGAACTCGCCGAGCCGGAACCGGATGTGCAGGATGTCGCGGACGGCCTCGTCGAGGTCGGCCTCGGTGAGCAGCCCCCGCGCGAGCGCCTCGCCGACCGCGGCCGCCGTCGGCGCCCCGTCGGTGTTGTCGACGGTGAAGCTCGACACCCCCGCCTTGACGACGGCGGCGGCGGCCTCGGCCCGGGTGGCGAAGTAGGCCTGGGAGCCGACGAGGTTGTTCGGGCCTCCGGCGTCGGAGACGTTGAACAGCCGCCGGTCGCTCCAGGCGTCGACCGTGGAGGTGAGGTCGGTGACCGTGGCGGGCCGCCCGTTGACCAGGTTGTAGGCCGTCATGACGCCGGTGGCCGCCCCGGCCTCCAGCGCCGTCCTGAAGGCCGGGATCTCGTACTCGTTGAGCACGCGCGGGCGCAGGCTGGAGGAGGTCGTGTCGCGGCGGATCTCGTTGTTGTTGGCCATGAAGTGCTTGAGCACCGGCGCCGCCCGCAGGTGGTCGGGGTCGTCGCCCTGGATGCCCGAGCCGTACGCGGTGGAGATCGCGCCGGTGAGCAGCGGGTCCTCGGAGTAGCCCTCCTCGTTGCGGCCCCAGCGGGGGTCGCGGAGCAGGTTGACCACGGGCGCCCACAGCTGCAGGCCCCACACGCGGGGGTTCTCGGAGTGGTAGCCCCTGGCCTCCTCGCCGACGGCCGTGCCGACCTTCTTGATCAGGGCCGGGTCCCAGGTGCTGGCCAGGCCGACGGCCTGCGGGAAGACCGTGCCCCTGGCGGTCACCACGTTGCCGCCGTCGTCGATGTCGGTGGACCAGGCGACGCCGTGCAGCGCCTCGGTGCCGGTCTTGAACAGCCCGATGCCGAGCCGCTCCACGGCCGGCTGGTACTGGTGCAGCCAGGAGATCTTCTCGGCCCGGGTCAGGCGGCCGAGCAGGTCGTCCACGCGCTGGGACAGCGGGAGCGAGGGATCACGGAAGGGGTGTTCGTAGGCCGCGCGGGCGGGTGCCGCGCACAGCCCCAGGGTCAGGGCCGTCGCGGCGACGGCCGCGACGGCCTTGGTCGACAGGGACATTTCGCCTCCAGGTCAGGGGGAGTCGAAGAGGGGAGGGCTTCCGCGGCCCCGGGGTTCCGAGGGTCGAGGCCATCGAGGGTCGGGACCTTCGAGGGGCAGGGCATTCGAGGGTCAGGGCATTCGAGGAGCGTGAGGACCGCGGAAGCGCGGGGTCACTTGACGGCGCCCACGGTCACGCCGCGGGTCAGGGTGCGCTGGAAGATGAGGAAGAAGACCACGGCCGGGAGGATGCCGAGCAGCGCCGAGGCGCTGGACATCGTCGCGTCCATCATCTTGTCGCCCTGCAGGACGCCCAGCGCGACCGGGACGGTCTGGTTCTCGTTGGAGATGAGGAAGATCAGCGGCAGGAAGAACTCGTTCCAGGTCCAGATGAAGAAGAAGACGAGCAGCACGCTCAGCGTCGGCCTACTGATCGGCACCACGACCTGCCACAGGGCCCGCCACTTGCCCGCCCCGTCCAGGGCCGCGGCCTCCAGGATCTCGCGCGGGAAGCGGCCGAGCACCGAGGAGAGCAGGTACGTGCCGAACGCGCTCTGGATCACCGTGAAGATGATGATCACCCCGAGCCGGGTGTCGTACAGCCCCACCTGCTTGGACAGGTAGTACAGCGGGTAGACCAGCGCCTCCTGCGGGAGCGTGTTGGCCACCAGGAACAGCACCAGGATCCACATCCGGCCGCGCACCCTGCCGATGCCGATCGCGTACGCGTTGAACACCGACAGCACGGTGGCCAGCACGGCCACCGAGCCGCTGATCAGCAGGCTGTTCCAGAGCTTGCCGCCGAAGTCGACCCGGTTCCAGAACTCGACGATCCCGTCGAGGTACAGCGAGCCGGGCAGGCTCAGCGGGCCGCCCGCGGAGTATTCGGCCGGGGACTTCACCGCGTTGAGCGTGACGATGGCGAACGGCACCAGCATCACGACCGCCAGCACGACCAGCGCGGCCAGGACCGAGTATTTCCGGATCATGCTTCCCTGTCCTGAACCCGGAGGAACAGCACCGTCACCACGATGATCACGAGGGTGAGCACGGTGGCGATCGCCGAGCCGTATCCGACGTTGGCCTTCTCGAAGAAGTTCTGGTAGCTGAAGTAGGACGGCACCAGCGTGGCCCCGCCGGGGCCGCCCCGGGTCAGCACGAAGATCGGCCCGAAGACCTTGAGGGCGGCGATCGTGCAGGTCAGCAGGACCACGTAGATCTCCGGCCGGATCTGCGGGATCGTGATGTGCCAGAACCGCCGCCACCACGACGCGCCGTCCATCTCCGCGGCCTCGTACAGCGCGGGGTCCACCCGCTGCAGCCCGGCCATGAAGATGACCACCGGGTAGCCGATCTGGAACCACACCATGATGGCCATCACGCTCGGCAGCGCCCAGTCCGGGTCGCCGAGCCAGTTCCTCGGCTCCATCCCCAGCAGGGCGAGGAACTCGTTCAGCGCCCCGAAGCGCGGGTGCATGATCCAGCCCCAGACGATGCCGGCGACCGCGACCGGCAGCACCTGCGGCAGGTAGTACGCGGCCCGCAGCGCTCCGGCCGTGCGGGGGCCGAACCTCCTGCCCACGTGGTCGAAGAGCGTGGCCGCCAGGACCAGCCCGACGATCGTCGGGACGATCGCCATCGCGACGATCAGCGCGACGTTGTTGCGGAAGGAGGTCCAGAACCGCGCGTCGGCCAGCAGCCGGGAGTAGTTGTCCAGCCCGATCCACCGGGGATCGCCGACCCCCTGCCACCGGGTGAAGCCGATCCCGACGTTCATCAGGAACGGCACCGCGACGACCGCGGTGAACAGCAGGGCACCGGGCAGCAGGAACACCCGGTACCCGCGGTCACGAGACCTCTGCATCGGAGGTCTCCTCTCTGTGTGTCCACGCGTACGGGGGCCCCGTACGTCGCCGGGCCGCGCGGGCCGGTCGTGCTCGGCCGTGCTCGGCCGTGGCCGGGCCGCGCGGTCGGGGGGCGTGCTCAGTTGCCGAGGTCGGCGAGGTTCTCCTGGTACGGCGCGGCGAGCTCGTCCAGGACCTCGGCGGAGGACTTGGACCCGTTGACGAGGTTCTGCAGCCCGGACACGAGCACGTCGTAGTAGCCGGGTGCCGGCCAGTCCGGGTAGAACGCCAGCCGGTCGGAGGACGAGAGCGTGTTGAAGTTCTCGATCAGCTCCTTGCTCTTGGCGTCGGTGATCGCGGCGGTGTCGGCCGCCACCGGGATGCCGCCGGAGTTGCCCAGCAGGTTCTGGATCTCCTTCTTCATCGTGATGTCGATGAAGTCGTAGGCGAGGTCCTTGTTCTTGGCGTTCTCGGGGACGACCCAGACGTTGCCGCTGGACCCGGCGCTCATCGTGTCGCCCGGCCACAGGAACGAGCCCCACTCGAAGTCCTTGACGTCACTGACGAAGCGGCCGTACCACCAGCTGCCGGAGATCAGGATCGGGTACTTGCCGCCGATGAAGGACACCCCCATGTCCTCGGCCTTGACCGCGGCGGAGTCCTTGCCGATGTAGCCCTTCTTCACCCAGTCGGCGAAGGTGTCGGCCGCGTAGGTGAACTCCGGTCCCTTGAAGTCGACCTTGCCCTTGTAGAGCTGGAAGGCGTCCACCCAGGGCCGCTGCGCCTTGCTCAGCGCGAGCTGGTAGAAGATGTGCTGCGCGGGGTACTCGGCGCCGCCCATCGCGATGGGGGTGGTGCCCTTCTTCGCGAACGTGTCGAGGACCTCGGTGAACTCCTCGAAGGTGGTGGGCACCTCGACGCCCGCCTTCTTGAAGGCGTCCTTGTTGTAGTAGACCATCACGTACTCGGCGTAGTTCGGGACGCCGAACCACTTGCCCGAGCCCATGACGCCGCGCTCGTCGTACCTCGCGGTCGTCTGCAGCGAGGGGCTGAGCAGCTTGTCCCAGCCGCGCCTGGTCACCTCGGGGGTCAGGTCGGTGAGCAGCCCCTGCTTGGACAGCAGCCCGGCCGTGGCGTTGCCCTTGTTGTACTCCATCACGTCCGGCGCCTCGTCCGAGTTGAGGATCATGCCCGCGGACTGGCGGATCTGCTCGAACGCCTTCTCCTCGAACTTCACCGTCACCCCGGGGTGGGACGCCTCGAACTGCTTGACGGCCTCGGTCCAGGCCTTGCCCATCGCGCTGTCGGCGGCCTCGTAGTGCCAGAGTTTCAGGACGCGGGGACCACCGGCGGCGGGTGACTGCGCCGCGGGCTCGGTGCCGCCGCAGGCGGCCAGCGCCACGACCGCCGCCACGACGGCGACACCCGCTCTCAGGTTGAGCATGGTTCTTCTCCTAGGTGGTGGTGATGACGACCGGGACGTCGGTCCCCACGAATTCGACGCCCGCGATCCGCGCGCTCCCCGAGACGGTCACCCGCAGGCCCTCCCCGTCCGGGACGGAGGTGATCACGGTGTCCCCGTCGAGGTCGCGGACGGTGGTGCGGCCTTCCGCGACGCCGTACGCGACCAGGGTGATCTCCCCGAACGGCCCGTCGCCGACGGTCCCGCCCGGGTCGGCGAGGACGGGGACGATCGCGCCGTGCCGCGCGTACAGCGGGATGCGGTCCAGCGGTGTGGCGGCCGTGACGTACCGGCCGCCGGTCAGCACCTCGCCGGTCCAGTGGTCGACCCACTCGCCCGCGGGCAGGTAGACCTTCCTGACCTGCTCGGGCGAGGTCATCGGCGCCACCAGCAGGTCGCGGCCGAGCAGGTACTCCAGGTCGGCCTGCCAGGCCACCGGGTCGTCGGGGTGGTCGACGCACAGCGCGCGCATCATCGGCGCCCCGGTCCTGGCGGCCTCCACGGCCGCGCTGTAGATGTACGGCATGAGCCGGTAGCGCAGCCTCAGCGCCTCCACCGCCTCGGCCTCCACCTCGGGGAACTCCCACGGCTCCCGGCTGGTGGTGCCGTGCAGGCGCAGCAGCGGGGACAGCGCGCCGAACTGGGTCCAGCGGACGTACAGGTCGTCGGTGGGACGGCCGGTGAAGCCCCCGGCGTCGTGGCTCCAGAACGGGATGCCGGACAGGCCGTGCGCCAGCCCGCCGCGCAGTGTGCTGGCCATCGCCGGGTAGCTGGTGTAGGTGTCGCCGCTCCACTGCGCCGCGTGCCGCTGCCCGCCCAGGTACGACGAGCGCGCCCAGACCATGCCGTGCCCGGTGACCTCGCGGGTCACCTCCGAGACGACGTCGTTGAACAGCAGCGTGTAGACGTTGTGCAGGTCGGTGCCGGACATGCCGTTGGCCGCCACGGCGTCGTGCGGCACGCCCTCGGCGAAGTCGGTCTTGAAGACCTGCACGCCCTGCTCCAGCAGCGGGCGGAGCAGCCCCTTGAACCACTCGACGGCGGCGGGCGAGGTGAAGTCGACGATGCCGCAGGGCGGGTACGAGCCGTGCCAGCAGTCCGCGACGTAGACCTCCCCGGCCGGATTTTTCAGGAAATATCCGTTCTCGGCGGCCTCGGGGAAGGCCGGGCTGAGGTGGGAGACGTAGGGGTTCATCCACAGGCAGACCTTGAAGCCCATGGCGTCCAGCTCGGCCAGCATGCCCTCGGGGTCGGGGAAGCCGCCGGCGTCCCAGCGCAGGTCGGACCAGTGGCCGTCGGTCTGCCAGTAGGTGTCCAGGTGCAGCACGTCGCAGGGGATGCCGCGCTCGCGGATCGTGCGCGCCCTGTTCATCACCCGCTCCTGGGTGTCGACGAAGAACCCCGAGGAGATCCAGGTGCCGAACGCCCACTTCGGCGGGAGCTGCGGCGCGCAGGTCAGCAGGTCGAACCGGCCGAGCACCTCCGGCGGGGTGGGACCGGCGATCACGTAGTAGTCGATGAGGTCGTCCGGCACCACGATCTGCACGCAGCTGTGCGTGCTCTGGCACACGTCGAACTCCACCGGCGCCCCGCTGTCCACCAGCACGCCGTAACCCCTGCTGGACAGGTAGAACGGCACGTTCTTGTACGCCCGCTGCGACTCGGCGCCGAACGCGTCGAAGTTCCACATCAGGGGACGCTGGCCGCGCTTGTCGAGCCGGGTGAAGGACTCGCCGAACCCGGTGAACGCCTCGTCGGCCCCGGCCACGAAGCTCTCGTGGTACCCGGCCACCGTCCCGTTCGAGGCCGAGCGGCCGAACGGCAGCGTGCGCAGCCGGCCGCTGATGTCGGTGTGCCCCCGGTCCTGCTCCAGCAGCGGCGCCCCGCTCGCGTCGGTGAACCTCAGATGCCAGGGCGACAGGGTGATCTCCGCGCGGAGCGAGCCCGCGTCGAGCAGGATCGTCCCGTCCCGGTGCTCCACCCGGGCCCCGGCGAACTCGCCCGGCGTGACCATGGTGATCGCCGCGGCCGACCGGGTCCGCGCGTCCGCGTCCTGGCCCAGCCTGACCCGGATCACGCCCTCGCCCGCGACCCCCACCTGGACCAGGAGCGTCTCCTCGGCGGTGGTCACCGCCTTGAGGATCACCCCTGCCTCGTCGGAGGCCACCGGCTCCGCCGAGATCAGCGCCGACAGTCCCTCCTCGCCGTGCAGGCGGACGGGCAGCTCCGGCGGATCCGCGACGAAGTACTCGTGCGCGACCAGCGGGGGACGGTAGGGCATGGGAACTCCAGAGCTCGACGTGCGGCTGCGGAATTAGTTTTACGTCCAAACCAACAAACGTCAATGGCCAGGCACGCCCCGCGGCCCCGCGCACCGAGCGCCCGGATCGGAGGGGACGAACGATCCGCCTCTTGAACGAAACCGGTGACTCGTGATAATTAGTTTAGTTTGCATCCAAACAAAGGGGCGAGCGTGGACTGGCCTGGACGGACCGGCGGGCTGTACTACGGCGGGGACTACAACCCCGAGCAGTGGCCCGAGGAGGTCTGGGAGGAGGACGTCGCGCTGATGCGGCGGGCCGGGGTCAACCTGGTCAGCGTCGGCGTGTTCTCCTGGGCCCGGCTGGAGCCCCTGCCCGGGGTCCACGACTTCGGCTGGCTCGACCGCGTCCTCGACCTGCTGCACGAGGGCGGGATCGCCGTCAACCTCGCCACCCCGACCGCCTCGCCACCGCCCTGGTTCGGCCTGGCCCACCCCGACGCCCTCACCGTCACCGCCGACGGCACCCGCCTGTCCCACGGCAGCCGCGACACCTACTGCGTGCACGCCCCCGCCTACCGGGACGCCTGCCTGCGGATCGCCGACGCCCTCGCCGAGCGCTACTTCGACCACCCCGCGCTGGCCATGTGGCACGTGCACAACGAGTACGGCACCGTCTGCCACTGCGACCACGCCGCGGACGCCTTCCGGGTCTGGCTGCGGGAGCGGCACGGCACCCTGAAGGCGCTCAACGACGCCTGGACCACCTCGTTCTGGAGCCAGCACTACTCGGCCTGGGAGCAGATCACCCCGCCCCGCGCCACCCAGTACCTGCCCAACCCCTCCCAGGTGCTCGACTTCCGGCGGTTCGTCTCCGACGCGATGCTCGACCACTTTCGTGACCAGAAGGCCGTCCTGCGGGACATCACCCCGGACGTCCCGGTCACCACGAACTTCGTCCTCGGCGACTGGGTGCCGGTGAACCACCGGCACTGGGCCGACGAGGTCGACGTGGTGGCGATCGACCACTACCCCTCGGCCGACCCTCCGGCCGAGACCGCGTTCGCCGCCGACCTGGCCCGCGGCTGGGCCTCCGGGAAGCCCTGGCTGCTGATGGAACAGGCCGTGGTCACCTACACCGGCCCCCGGATGGTCGCCAAACGACCCGGGGAGATCACCCGGCTGAGCCTGTCGCACGTGGCACGGGGTTCGCGGGGGGCGATGTTCTTCCAGTGGCGGGCCTCGCGGGGCGGCGCCGAGCTCTGGCACGGGGGCATGGTGCCGCACGCCGGGCCCGACTCACGGATCTTCGAGGAGATCTGCGAGCTGGGCGCGCTGCTGCCGACCCTGGTGGACGCCTGCGCCGCCCCGGTCGAGGCCGGGGCCGCGATCCTGGTGGACGCCGAGGCGGACTGGGCCCTGCAGGCGCCCGGCCTGCCGTCGTCCGAGATCACCTGCACCGACGCCGTACGCCAGGCCCACCGGGTGCTCTACCGGCACGGCGTCACCGCAGACCTGGTGCACCCCTCGGCCGACCTGTCGGCGTACCCGCTCGTGCTCGTCCCGGCCCTGTACCTCATCTGCGACGCCGACGCCGACAACCTGCGCCGCTACGTCTCCGGCGGCGGCACGCTCGTGGTCTCCTACCTCAGCGGCGTCGCCGACGAGCACGCCCGCGTCCGCCTCGGCGGCTACCCCGGCGCCCTGCGCGACCTCCTCGGCATCAGGGTCGAGGAGTTCCACCCCCTCCCGCCCGACGTCGCCCTCACGCTGTCGGCCCCGGAAACCCCGAACGCCCTGAACGCCCCGGACGACCTGGAAGCCCCGGATGACTTGAACGCCCCGGACGTCCCGGACGAGCACACGGCGACCTTCCCGGGCCCCCGGGGGGAGACCGGCACGTTCTGGAGCGAGCACGTCCACCTCGAAGGCGCCGAGGCGCTGGCCGTCTACACCGGCCCGCACGCCTCCGGCACCCCCCTCGACGGACGGCCCGCGATCACCCGCCACTCCCACGGCTCCGGCACGGCCCTGTACGTCTCCACCCGCCTGTCCGACGACGCCTACGCCCGCCTGCTGGGCCTGACCCCCGCCCCCGTGGAACTCGTCCGCCGCGGCGACTGGTTCTTCGCCGTCAATCACGGCGACGAGGAGCAGAAGGTGGAGGGCGTCACCCTCCCCCCGGGCGGTTACGCCGTGCGAACGCACGACGACCTGGACCTCGACCGTTCCGCCTCCCGCCCCCGGGAGTGGCGCTGACCTCAGGGGGGATCCGGGCCGGGTGGGGGCGTCCCCCGCGGGACGGATCACCGGCCGGCTCCGCGATCAGCCCCTGAACGAGACCCAGCCGTACTCGTACTGGGTCCAGCCGTTCTCGTCCCCCTGGTGCTTGCGGCCGGTCATCACCTGCTGGGCGCCGCCGATCGAGGCGTGGTTGTTCTCCCTGAGCCAGCCTTCCAGGTACCCGGCGAGGACCTGCACCGGCTTGCCCTGCCAGAACAGCGAGCCGCTGTAGTAGATGGTGTCGCCGTTCTCGTCCCCGTCGTGCCGGATTCCGACGATGGCCCGGTTCTCCGGAGCGTGGTAGTCGTGATCGTTCTCGTCCGTCCTGGTGCCCCAGAAGTCCAGCTTGAGCACCGTGACCTGGATGCCGTCGATGTAGATGCGGCCGCAGTGGAACGTGGTGTCACCGTTCTCGTCACCGCGGTGCTCGCGGCCGATCAGCACCTCGTTCGTCGGGCAGCTGAACTTGCTGTTCGACTGTTTCAGGACCGAGGTCTTCCCTGCGACGACCTCGATCGTGGGTTCCGCGACGGCCGCGGCCGGGGCTGCGGGGGCCAGGGTGAGGGTGGCGACCGCCGCCGCCGCCAGCGCGGCCGGCAGATATTTCTTGAACATGTTCGTGTCCTTACGAGAGCCTGCGGTGAGCGGGATCCATGCTCGCCGTCACGACGGCGCCCGTCGTCCGCCTGCAGGCTGAGCGCGCGTCCGCCTGGCTGGTGATCCACCCCTCGCGGACCCGCCCGCGTGGCGGGCCGTGCGGTGATCCGCCGCCGTCACCCGGTGGGCGTCACGGCAGGAGCCGGGAGGCGAGCAGGATGCCGAGCGTGACCAGCAGCACGACCTTGAGGCATTCGGCCGCGATGTAGAGCAGGTGGTGGTACGACCGCGGCGGGTTCCCGCCCTCGATGATCTGCCGGGCGCGCCGGTCCAGGCGGGGCCGCAGCACCGCCACCTGGACGGCCAGCAGCACCCAGAGGGCGACCAGCACCGTCGTCGCGACGTCTCCGAGGACGAGCCCGCCCGTGCCGCCCGTGCCGCTCAGGAGCAGCGCCAGGGTGAGGAAGACGGCCAGGACGAGTTCCGCGACGTTGAGCGCCCGGAAGACCAACCGGCCGATGCCGAGCCCGAGCGGCACGGTGATCCCGGGCGCCCGGAACTTCAGCGGCGCCTCCAGGAACGAGATGGCCAGCACCATCCCGAGCCAGAGGAACGGGACGGCGATCTGCGCCACGGCGGCGGGAGAGGTGTTCACGGCCGCAGGAACGCCAGGACCGCGTCGGTGAACTCGCGGGGCCGGACGTCGTGCACCAGGTGCCCGGCCTCGACGGTGACGACACGGGCGTCGGGGATCCGCCGCGCCATCTCCGCGATCAGGTCCTGCGGCACGTGGCTCAGCGACCCGCCCGCCACGATGAGGGTCGGCGAGGTGATCCGGCCGAGCCGGTCCAGCCACACCGGGTCGGGATCGTCGATCTGCTTCTTGACGGCGAGCACCATCGCCCAGTCGAAGGGCAGTGCCCCGTCCGGCCTGACCGGCACGGTCCGTTCCCGGGGCAGCGGCGCCGAGACGTCCTCCAGGACCAGGCGCTCCACGCGCTCGGGGTGGTCCTCGGCGAGCAGGTACGCCACGAACCCGCCCAGCGAGTGCCCGACCAGGGTCACCCGGTCGAGCGCCAGGGCGTCCAGGAATCCGAGCACGTCGTCGCGCATGAGTTCCAGGGAGTAGTCACCGGGCCAGGCGCTGTCCCCGTGCCCGCGCAGGTCCAGGGCGTGGACCCGCCAGTGGGGCTCGAAGGCGGCCACCACGCCGTCCCAGTCGGCCGCGGTCTTGCCCAGCGCGTGCAGCAGGACGAGCGGCGGGGCGTCGACGGCTCCGGACACCCGGTACGCGAGCCGGATCCCGTTCACGTCGACCGCGCGGTGATCGGTCATGCCCCGACGATACCGACCGTGTCGGCCGGGCGTGCGTGCGATCATCCCTCCGCAGAGCTCCCGGCGGCGGCGCCGATCCGGTTCACGGTGGACAGCACGCCACCGGCCGCGCCCGCGTCCCTGCCCGGGATCCGGGGAGCACCGGCGGGTGGCGTCCGGAGAACGATGCAAGCGGCCGTCTAGCGGGATGCAATGATCCGCTGACACCATCGGGACTGCTTTGAAGGAGGCTCCCGTGCGTCGTCCCATCCCCCTGGCTCTCACCGTCGCGATCATCGCGCTGTCGGGGACACTGTTCTCTCCCGCCCAGGCCGCGACCGGGCCGTGCAGCCCCGGCGAGGGCGCGAACCTGCGCGGCAGGAACTTCACCGAGGGTGCCAGGCTCCCGGCGAACCTGCGCTGCGCCGACCTGACCAAGGCGAAGCTGGACGGGGTGGACCTGACCCAGAAGGACCTCACCGGCGCGATCCTGCAGGGCGCCTCGCTCAAGCAGGCCGACCTGACCCAGGCCACGCTGAAGTACGCCGACCTGCGCAGGGCCGACCTCACCGAGGCCGACCTGGGGCAGATGCACGCCGACCACGCCGACCTGCGGGACGCGATCCTGGTCGACGCCGAGGCGGGGCAGGCGTACTTCCCGCACGCGGACCTGTCGAGGGCGGCGCTGACCAGGGCCGAGCTGACCCAGGCGGACTTCACCAACGCCAAGCTGATCGACGCCGACCTGGAGGAGAGCACCCCCGGCCAGATCAAGGGGCGCAAGGCCGACTTCACCCGGGCCAAGCTGCACGAGGCCAAGATGGGCCAGGCGAACCTGCGCAACGCCACGCTCAAGGACGCCGACCTCAGGGAGGTCACCTTCACCCAGGCCGAGCTGGACGGCGCCGACTTCACCGGGGCCCTGGTCGAGGGCGCGTCCTTCATCCAGGCCGACGACGCCGACCTCACCGGCTCCAAGGGCACTCCCACGGGCCTGGACCCCTCGACGCCGATCACGGTCCCCGACCTCGGCATCTTCTCCGGCGAGCCGTCGGCCTCCCCGTCGGCCGGCGCCGCCCGGGGCGGTGGCGCGTCGGTGGGCCTGATCATGGTCGTGATCAGCGCGGTGGGCCTGGCGCTGACAGTGGTGGCCTGGGGGATCAGCGCCCAGGGGCGCACCCGGCGGGCCCAGCAGTTCGCACTGATGCGCCACGGCGCCGAGGAGGACATCACCCGGCTGGGCGAGGAGATCGACCAGCTCGACTACGAGTTCCAGCTCGGCGGGCGCGGCGGGATGACCGCCGACCGCGACTGGCGGCACGCCCTGGACGCGTACGAGGCCGCCAAGCAGGCCCTGTCGATCGCCAGGCGCCAGGAGGAGCTGCACTTCGTGGCCCAGGCCGTCCAGGACGGCCGGAACGCGCTGAACCGCCTGCGGCCCAGGGTCCGCTGACCCCTCCCCCGCGCCGGCCGGAAGGTCCGCCGGGGGGCGGGGGCCGGAGCGGTCAGATGCCGCTGGGGGTCATCGGCTGCATCAGGCGACGGGCCGCCTCGGTGACGGAGCCGGACAGGGAGGGGTAGACCGCGAACGTGTGGGCGAGCTGGTCGACGGTCAGCCGCTGCTGGACGGCCACCGACACCGCGAGGATCAGCTCCGAGGCCCGGGGGGCGACCACGACGCCACCCAGGATGATGCCGGTGTGCGGGCGGCAGAACAGCTTCACGAAGCCGTCGTTGAAGCCCTGCATCTTGGCGCGGGCGTTGGTGGCCAGCGGAAGCTTGACGATGTTGGCCTCGATCTCCCCGGCGCGGACCGTCTTCTCGGCGACGCCCACGGCGGCGATCTCGGGGTCGGTGAAGATGGCGGAGGCCACCGTGGCCAGGCGGAGCGGCTGCACGGCCTCGCCCAAGGCGTGCCAGACGGCGATCCGGCCCTGCATGGCAGCCACCGAGGCGAGCATCAGCACCCCGGTGCAGTCCCCGGCCGCGTAGACACCGGGCGCGGAGGTGCGGGAGACCTTGTCCACCTGGACGAACCCGCCGGGGGCGAGGGTGACCCCGGCCTCCTCCAGGCCGATCCCCGCGGTGTTGGGGATCATGCCGACCGTCATCAGGCAGTGGGTGCCCTCGGCGGTGCGGCCGTCCTCCAGGGTGACGACCACGCCGTCGGCGGTGCGCTTGACGGACTCGGCGCGGGAGCGGCCCATGACGTTCATGCCGCGGCGGCGGTAGACCTCTTCGAGAACCTCGGCGGCGTCGGCGTCCTCGTTGGGCATCATGCGGTCGCGGGAGGAGACGAGGGTGACCTCCGAGCCCAGCGAGCGGTAGGCGCCCGCGAACTCCGCGCCGGTGACGCCGGAGCCGACCACGATGAGGTGCTCGGGCAGCTCCTCCAGGTCGTACAGCTGCCGCCAGGTCAGGATGCGCTCGCCGTCGGGCTCGGCCCCGGGCAGGATGCGGGGGGTCGCGCCGGTCGCCACGATGACGACGTCCGCGCGGATCGTCCGGTCCCCGGCCCTGACCACCTGCGGGTCGACCAGCCGCCCGGGGGCGGTGACCACCTCGACGCCCTCGGCGGCCAGCCGGGCGGCGATGTCGGCGGACTGCGCGCGGGCCAGCTCCTTGACGCGTCTGTTGACCAGCGGCATGTCGGCGATGACGCCGCCGACGTCGCCGTCGGGGCCGCCGGTGTAGTGCACCCCGAGCATGCTGGCGTCCAGGAGCGCCTGCTTGCGCACGGAGGTGGCGATCAGCGTCTTGGACGGCACGCAGTCGGTGAGCACGCACGCCCCGCCGGGGCCGTCCTGCTCGACCACGGTGACCCGCGCCCCCAGTTGGGCCGCCACCAGCGCCGCCTCGTATCCGCCGGGACCGCCACCGATGATCACTATCCTCGTCACATGTACCATTCTCCCGCATGACGGGAGCGACCGTCGCTCCGCGTCCCGTCCAATCGCGAAAGCGCTCGCGAACCCCGCGACACACGGGGATGTCGGCGCGCCTTCCCCGCCGGGCGATCGTCCGGCCGATCTTCGATTAGTGTTGGGCACCGTGCCTGTCTACGCCGCTTACGGCAGCAACATGGACCCCAAGCAGATGGCCCAGCGGGCCCCTCACTCCCCGATCAGGGGGACCGGCTGGCTCCAGGGCTGGCGCCTGACCTTCGGCGGGAACGACCTCGGCTGGGAGGGGGCCCTCGCCTCCATCGTCGAGGACCCGGCCGACCAGGTCTTCGTCGTCCTGTACGACGTTCCCGAATGGGACGAGAGCTCCCTCGACCAGTGGGAGGGCGCGGCACGCGGCCTGTACCACAAGGTCAAACTCCGGGTGCAGACCCTGGAGGGCGAGGTCGTGGCGTGGTTCTACGTGCTGGACGGCTACGAGGGCGGCCTGCCCTCGGCCCGCTACCTCGGCATCCTGGCCGAGGCCGCCGAGCGCGCGGGCGCCCCGGACGACTACGTCAGGGACCTGCGCGGCCGGCCCTGCACCTCCCTGGGAGGCTGACGCCCGCCGTCCGCCACCCGCGGCGGACCCGGTGATCCACCCCGGCGCGGGTGACGGCCCGGCACGTGGCCGCCCTCCCGGGAACCCCGAAGCCCCCGGAACCCCGAAGCCCGCGGAACCTCGGGAACCTCGGGAACCTCGGGAACCTCGGGAAGGGGTACGGAACGGACGTGGTCGCGGCGGTGACCGGTACGCTCGGTGAGGTGACCAACGACCCCTACGCCCTCGCCACGGACGCCGCGGACGCGCTGAGAGGCGCCGTCGGAGTGGACTCCTTCGACGTCGCGCTCGTGATGGGCTCCGGCTGGGTTCCGGCCGCCGACGCGATCGGCGAGACCGTCGCCGAGATCCCCGTGACCGACCTGCCCGGTTTCCTGCCGCCCGCCGTGCAGGGGCACGCGGGCCGGATCCGCGCCGTACGGACCCCGGCGGGCAGGAACGTGCTGATCTTCCTCGGGCGTACCCACCTCTACGAGGGCCGCGGGGTGGACCCCGTGGTGCACGGGGTGCGGACCGCGATCAGGGCCGGGGCGGGCACGATCGTGCTGACCAACGCCGCCGGGGGGCTGCGCCCGGAGACCCAGGAGGTCGGCGAGGCGGTGCTGATCAGCGACCACATCAACCTGACCGGCGCCAGCCCGATCACCGGCGCCACCTTCGTCGACCTCACCGACGTCTACACCCCGCGCCTGCGCGAGCTGGCCCGCGAGGTGGACCCGTCGCTGACCGAGGGCGTCTACGTGGCCTTCCGCGGCCCCACGTACGAGACCCCGGCCGAGGTGCGCATGTGCCGCATCCTCGGCGGCGACATGGTGGGCATGTCCACCGTGCTGGAGGCGATCGCGGCGCGCGAGGGCGGCGCCGAGGTGCTGGGCGTCTCACTGGTCACCAACCCAGGCGCCGGGCTGGTGGGCGAGCCGCTCAACCACGAGGAGGTGCTGGAGGTGGGCCGCGCCACCGCCACCCGCATGGGCGGTCTGCTGGCCAGCGTCGTGGGCAGGCTGTAGGACGGAGCGGCGGCAGGCTCCGGCGACCACCCACGGCCTCGGCCTCCGAGAGGTGATGCATGAACAGCGACCTGGCAGGGCTCGCCCGATCCTGGCTGGCCCAGGACCCCGACCCCGACACCCGCGCGGAACTGACCGGCCTGCTGGACGGCGGTGACGACGACGCGCTGCGCGAGCGGTTCGGCTCCCGGCTGGAGTTCGGCACCGCCGGGCTCCGCGGCGAGCTGGGCGCCGGGCCCAACCGGATGAACCGGGTGACGGTCATGCGCGCCGCCGCCGGCCTGGCCCGCGTCCTCGGCCCCGGGCGGCACGTCGTGATCGGCTACGACGCCCGCCACAAGTCCGACGCCTTCGCCCGCGACACCGCGGCCGTGCTCACCGGGGCGGGGCTGCGCGCCTCGCTCCTGCCCGGCCCGCTGCCCACCCCGGTGCTGGCCTTCGCCGTCCGCCACCTCGGCGCGGACGCGGGGGTGACGGTCACCGCCAGTCACAACCCGCCCCGGGACAACGGCTACAAGGTCTACTGGGGGGACGGCTCCCAGATCGTGCCGCCGATCGACGCGGAGATCTCCGCGGCCATCGACGCCACCGGGCCGGTCTCCGAGCTCCCCCTCGGCTCCCCCGGCGACCCGGGCTGGACCCTCCTGGACGACGGCGTCGTTGCCGCCTACCTGGAGGCGCTGACCGCCCTGCCGATCGGTGAGGCCCGCGGGCTGCGGGTGGCGTACACCCCGCTGCACGGCGTGGGCGGCGTCACCCTGGCCAGGGCCTTCGCCGCCGCCGGGTTCGAGGCGCCCGCGACCGTGGCCGAGCAGGCCGAGCCGGACCCCGACTTCCCGACCGTCGCCTTCCCCAACCCGGAGGAGCCCGGCGCGATGGACCTCGCGCTGGAGCTCGCAGCGCGGACCGGCGCCGACCTGGTGCTGGCCAACGACCCCGACGCGGACCGCTGCGCGGTGGGCGTGCCCCTGCCCGGCGGCGGCCACCGGATGCTGACCGGCGACGAGCTGGGCGCGCTGCTCGGCGAGCACGTGATCCGGCACACCTCGGGCGACGACCGCCTGGTGGCGACCACCATCGTGTCCTCGTCACTGCTCGGCAAGATCGCCGCCGCGCACGGCGTGCGCTACGCCGAGACCCTGACCGGCTTCAAATGGATCATGAAGGCCGGTGAAGGACTGGTCTTCGGGTACGAGGAGGCGCTGGGGTACAGCGTCGGCTCGGGCGCCGGGCTGCCCGTGCACGACAAGGACGGCATCGGCGCGGCGCTGACCGTTGCCGGGATCGCCGCCGAGGCCCGGCTGGAGGGCCGGAGCCTGCTCGACCTCCTGGACGACCAGGCCCGCCGCCACGGCCTGCACGCCACCTCGCAGCTCTCGTTCCGGGTGGCCGACCTGTCGCTCATCGCCGGCGCGATGGCCCGCCTGCGGGCGACGCCGCCGGCGCGGCTCGGCGGTCGCGAGGTCGAGTCCGCCGACGACCTGAGCGAGGGGACAGGCGGGCTGCCGCCCACCGAGGGGATGCGCTACCGGTTGTCCGGCGGCGCCCGGGTGGTCGTCCGCCCCTCGGGCACCGAGCCCAAGCTCAAGTGCTACCTGGAGGTCGTGATCCCGGTGACCGGCGAGGTCTCCGAGGCCCGCGCGCGGGCCGCCGCCGAGCTGGACTCCCTCAGGGCCGACCTCGCCGAGGCCCTCGGGCTCTGACGTCCCCGGGGCCGCGGAGGCCCCGGGGCCCGCGCGTGCGGGCTTCCGACGAGGCGCGTGCGGGCTTCGGACGAGGCGCGTGCGGGTTTCAGACGAGGCGCGTGCGGGTTTCAGACGAGGAAGGCCGCGATCGTCGGCAGGGCCGCGACCGCGAGGGCGGCCAACGCGGTCGGGGCCCAGGTCGTCCGGGGCGCGCCCGCCCCGGTGCCGGTGCCGTCCCCGGTGGACGCCGTGACCCCCGTGGACGGCACGGCTCCGGTGGACGTCGTGCCCTCGGAGGCCGTGGCCCCGGTGGACGCCGGTGCCGCGGTGGACGCCGTGCTCCCGGACGCCGTGGCTCCGGTGGACGCGGGTGCCGCGGCGGCCTCCCGTGCCCGGGCCGCGCGCCGGGCCGCCTCGGCGCGCTCGGTGATCTGCTGGGCCACCCAGTCGGCGTGGGTCCTCCCGGCCACCGCCTCGGCGGCCGCCCGCTCCCCCTTGGAGCGGACCGGCTCGGTCTCGAAGCGGCCCCGCCGTCCCGGGGCACCGGCCTTGCGGGTCGCGGCGGCCCGCTCGCGGGCGGAGACGTGCGGCACCCAGCAGCGGATCTTCCGCTCGCCGGAGACGATCGTGATCGAGTGCGAGACCGTGACCCCGTCCACCGCCCGCCAGGGCACGAAGGTATTCCGCAGCGGGTTGCGGACCAGCACCCCCTCCTCGGTCAGCACGAGCGCCGGGCGCAGGCAGGTGAGGAGGACCAGCGCGGTCAGCACCGCCAGCACCGCCGCGGCGACCATCGAACTCCGCCCGCCGTAGCGGACCACCAGGTCGACCGCGTTGAAGGCGGCGAAGGCCATCCAGACCCAGCCGATGATCACGGCGAAGGTGGAGCGGAACACCTGCTTCATCGGAGAGAACTCACTTCGCCGGTACGAACCCGTTCACGCCTGCCACTTGAGCCGCGCGAACCCGGGCTTGATGACGCCGTTGATGAGCGACAGGCGCTCGTCGAACGGCAGGAACGCCGACTTCATGGCGTTGACCGTGAACCACAGCATGTCGTCCCACCCGTAGCCGAACGCCTCCGACAGCTTGGCGAACTCCTCCGACAGGGACGTCCCGCTCATCAGCCGGTTGTCGGTGTTGACGGTCACCCGGAAGTTCAGGCGGCGCAGCAGCCCGATCGGATGCTCGGCGATGGAGGTCGCGGCACCGGTCTGCAGGTTGGACGTGGGACACATCTCCAGCGGGATGCGCTTGTCCCGGACGTAGGCGGCCAGGCGGCCGAGCTTGGGTTCGGCGTCGTCCTGGACCGAGATGTCGTCGATGATGCGGACACCGTGGCCGAGCCGGTCGGCGCCGCACCACTGGATAGCCTGCCAGATGGACGGCAGGCCGAACGCCTCACCGGCGTGGATGGTGAAGTGGGCGTTCTCCCGCTGGAGGTACTCGAAGGCGTCGAGGTGGCGGGTGGGCGGGTAGCCCGCCTCCGCGCCCGCGATGTCGAACCCGGCCACCCCGGCGTCGCGGTAGCGGACCGCGAGCTCGGCGATCTCCATGGACCTGGCCTGGTGGCGCATGGCGGTCAGCAGGGTCCCCACCCGGATGCCGCGTCCCGCGGAGCCGGAGGCGAAACCCTCCTGGACCGCCTCGATGACCTCCTCCAGGCTCAGACCGGCCGAGGTGTGCTGCTCGGGCGCGTAGCGCACCTCGGCGTAGACCACGCCGTCGGCGGCCAGGTCCTCGGCGCACTCGGCGGCGACCCTGATCAGCGCCTCGCGCGTCTGCATGACGCCCACGGTGTGGTCGAAGGTCTCCAGGTAGCGCTCCAGCGAGCCGGAGTCGGCGGACTCCCGGAACCAGGCGCGCAGGCTCTCGGTGTCGGTCGCGGGCAGCCGGTCGTAGCCCGTCTCCCGGGCCAGATCGATGATGCTCTCCGGTCGCAGGCCACCGTCGAGATGATCGTGGAGCAGCACCTTGGGGGCCAGGCGGATCTGCTCGAAGGTGGGTAGCTGACTCATCTCATCAGCCTACCGCCGGGGTCCGGCGGGCGGTCATCGCCTCGGCCGGCACGACGGGCGTCGCGACGGGTGCCGGGGCGGGTGTCGCGACACGTGTCCGGGTCAGTCCTCACGGCGGGCGGCCTCGGGGGCGAAGGCGGGCAGGCAGACGGCGACGTACTCGGCGCCCTCGGGACCGGCGCTGTAGCGGATCCGCTCGCCCGGCTCGCAGCCGAAGGCCTGTCCCGCGCCGACCTCGGTGACGCCCCCGTCGTGCTCCACCAGGACCGTGCCGGAGAGCACGAGCGTGTACTCGGCGAACTCGGGGGTCTGGGCGGGCTCCTCCCACCCGGCGGGTGCCTTCATGTGGGCGATCGAGATCCGCTCGTCACCGCTGTTGACCCGGCCGACGTACTCGTCGATCGTCTTGCCGCCCGGGACGGGAATCCGCGTCGCACCCTCGATTTTGCGTACCATCGCACCAGTCTGGCACCGGCGCGGTGGTCACCGTGCGCGGCACCCGCCGGGCCGGGTCCGGCCGCGCAGGACCGCGGCGGGCCGTGCCTTTAGGGCCGTGCCGTTCGGACCGTGCGGACGGCCGGTGCCGTCGGTGCGGTCAGTGCGCGATGTCGACGACCAGCCGGTTCGGGCTCTTCTGCTCCAGCACCCGGAAGGCGGCCTTGCGCTTCAGGACGACGCCGACGCCCACCACGGCCTCGAAGTCGCCGGTCCTGACGACGTTCCGCACGTTGCCGAGCCCGGCCTGGAAGATCGGCCCGCCGGTCCAGGTCGGCGTGCCCGCCTCGGTGTGCGCCGCGGCCGGGGTCATCGTGAGCTGGAGGTAGGCGCCACCCTTGACGTCGATCGGGTCGCCCGACCCGTCCTGGACCAGCTCCGCCACCCAGCGCGCGGTGTACCCGGGCAGGTCCCCCTTGAGGTCGATCACCACCCGGTCGAACCCCGGGTGCTCGGCGAACCGGGCCCCGGTGACGATCGGCGTGGTGCCGGTCGTCCGGTCGACCTCGATCTCCTTGGTGCTCGTCGGGGGACGCAGCCCGGCGGGCGCGGCCACGGAGGGCGTGGCCGTCGTGCCGGTCGCGCCGTCCGCCGGGGCCGTGGCCGCCGGAGCCCCCGAGGAGGGGGTCGTGGTCTGCGTGGTCGTGCCACAGGCCGCCAGCGCCAGCAGGGGAACGAGCGCGAAGGGGACGAGGGTGCGGTTCATGATGAGCCTCCTGCCCCGTTAGATGCCCAGGTGGAGCGCGGCTCTCACCCCTGTCGCCCACCTGTGCCCTGGCCGGATCGTGACAGCCGTCCGAGGGAGGAGTCAAGCACCGCGCCCCGGTCGTGGCGGCGCGTCGTGAAGGCCGCGCGGGAAGGGTGCCGCCGCCGGGCCCCTGTGACCGGCGGCGGCGCGCCCGCGACCCGGCGAGGTCCCCCGGGGGCGCCGGGGGCCCCGTGTCCCCGTGTCCCCGTTCTCCCTCGTCCCCGTCGTTCCCGTCCCGGGCCGCGAGTCGTCCGCGGGTCCGCGCCGAGGCGTACGGACCCGCAGGAGAGGTCCTAGACCGCCTCCAGGACCGCCTCCTCCTCGGTGACGGCGAGCGGGCGGCGCGTCCGCAGGCCGGTCAGGGCGATCACCAGGCCGACCAGGGCGAGGATCCCGGAGACCATGATCGCCGCACGGAAGGAGCCGATCGGGTCGGCGCCCGTGCCGGAGGTCAGCACGGCCGTCACGACGGCCAGCACGACCGCCCCGCCGACCTGCCCGGAGGTGTTGAGCAGCCCGGAGGCCAGTCCCTGCTCGTCGTCGGCCACGCCGTTCGTGGCCTGGATGTTCAGCGCGGGGAATGAGAGAGCGAACGCGATGCCCAGCAGCACCATCCCGGGGATGATCAGCGTGGACAGGCTGGGGTCGGCGTTCAGCCGGAGGAAGAACGCGTACCCGGCGGCCAGGGCGGCCGAGCCGACCACGATCAGCTTCGCGGTGCCGAACCGGTCGGCCAGCGTGCCCATCCGGGTTGAGGTCACCGCGACCAGCAGTCCGGCGGGAAGGAAGGCCAGCGCGGTCTGCAGGGCCGACCAGTGCAGGAAGTTCTGGAAGTACTGCATGGCCACGAACTGGAAGCCGACGTAGGAGCCGAACAGGATCACCAGCCCGAGGTTGGCGCGGACGATCGGGCCGGAGCGCAGGATGCCCAGGCGCACCAGCGGGTGCCTGACGCGCCGTTCGGTGATCACGAAGGCGGCCAGCAGCGCGGCGGCGCCCAGCAGCGAGGCGATCGTGCGCGGCGAGCTCCAGCCCGCGTCGGGCGCCTCGACCACGGCGTAGACCAGCAGCAGCATGGAGCCGGTGATGGTGATCGCGCCGAGCAGGTCGTGGCCGCTCTCGGCGCGCTCCTCACGGCGCTTGGGCAGGTACTTCAGGGCCGCGACCAGCGCGATGATCGCGACGGGGACCGGCATGAGGAACGTCCAGCGCCAGCCGAGCTCGGTCAGGAAGCCGGAGATGACCAGACCCAGCGAGAAGCCGCTGGCGCCGGAGGCGGTGAAGAAGCTGAGGGCCCTGTTGCGGGCCGGGCCCTCGGCGAAGGTCGTGGTGATGATGGAGAGCGCCGCGGGCGCGGTGAAGGCGGCGCTGACGCCCTTGACGAAGCGGGCCGCGATCAGCAGCGTGCCGTCGTCGACGAGGCCGCCGAGCAGGGAGGCCACGGCGAAGACCGCGAGGGCGACCAGGAAGACCCTGCGACGCCCGAGCAGGTCGGCGGTCCGGCCGCCGAGGAGGAGCAGGCCGCCGTAGCCGAGCACGTAGCCGCTGACCACCCACTGCAGCGAGGAGGTGGACAGTCCCAGGTCCGCCTGGATCGACGGCAGGGCCACGCCCACCATGGAGACGTCGAGGGCATCGAGGAAGACCACGGCGCAGAGCACGGTGAGCGCGGCCCACAGTGCGGGACTCCAGCGCTCGTCATCCGGTGAAGTCGATGAGGAGGTCATGGGGACCGACAATACATGCGTCCGCATTTAATGCAAGAGAATTTAGTTCCTGTGCATCTATCCTTCACGGGTGGTACGATCCGCGACATGAACGAGGAGGACGCGGTCCGCGCCTGGCGCCAGATCCTGGCGATGCACGCCGCGGCCGCCTGCGCGCTGGAGCGCGAGCTCTCCGAACGGCACCGGCTGGGCATGAGCGAGTTCGAGGTCCTGGAACGGATGGTCGAGGGCGGCCAGGAGAAGTACCGGGTCCAGGAGGTCGCCGACGCCGTCCACCTCAGTCAGAGCGCCTGTTCCCGGCTGCTCGCCCGTCTGGAGAAGGCGGGTCTGGTGACCCGGGCCGTCTGCCAGGACGACCGGCGCGGCATCTACGTGGGCATCACCGGGCAGGGACGCGAGCGTCACGCCACGGCCCGCCCCACCCACCGCGCCGTGATCGGCGAGATCTTCGCCCCTGTCGACCCCGGCGCCTGCCGGCCCTCCGGCCCGGCGCGGCTCTCCGAGGAGACGCAGGACGCCTGGGACGCCGGGAGCGCCGAGGTCACCGGGGGCCGCTGCTCGGCACCGCGACTCCCCGGCCCGCGCGCCGGGGACGCCGAGCACGCCAGGGACGCACAGGACACCGGAGACACCGGAGACGCCACGGCCCCCCGCCCCGAGGAGGCGGAGGGCTCGGCCTCGCGGGAGGCCGCGGTCAGGCGGTGACGCGGTCGATCACCAGGGGCAGCAGGTCCTCGTCGGCCGCCTCGCCGACGGCGTAGGTGCCCTCCAGGGCGGCGAGCGCCCGCTCGAAGCGCCCGGCGTCGTCGGCGTACAGCGTCATCAGCGGGGCGCCCTCGCGGACCGGGTCACCGGGCTTGGCGTGCAGGACGATGCCCGCGCCCGAGGAGACCGGGTCCTCCTTGCGTTCCCGTCCCGCGCCGAGGCGCCAGGCCGCCAGGCCCACCCCGTAGGCGTCGAGCCGGGAGAGCACGCCGGACGAGGGCGCGACGACCTCCGTCGTCTCGGCGGCCAGGGGCAGCGGGGCGTCCGGGTCGCCGCCCTGGGCGGTGATCATCCGTCGCCAGGCGTCCATCGCCGAGCCGTCGGCCAGGGCCCGCTCGGGGTCCCTGCCCCCGGTGATCCCGGCCGTGGCGAGCATCTCCCGTGCCAGCAGCACGGTCAGCTCGACCACGTCGGCGGGCCCGCCCCCGGCGAGCACCTCGACCGACTCGGCGACCTCCAGCGCATTGCCCACGGCTAGGCCCAGCGGCCGGTCCATCGCGGTCAGCAGCGCGACCGTGCCCACCCCGGCGTCGGTGCCCAGCTCGACCATGGTGGTGGCCAGCTCTCGGGCCTCCTCCACGGTCTTCATGAACGCCCCGGAGCCGACCTTGACGTCCAGGACGAGCGCGCCGGTCCCTTCGGCGATCTTCTTCGACATGATCGAGGAGGCGATCAACGGGATCGACTCCACGGTCCCGGTGACGTCGCGGAGCGCGTACAGCTTCTTGTCGGCCGGGGCCAGGCCGTCGCCCGCCGCGCAGATCACGGCCCCGGCCGCGCCGAGCACGCCGAGCATCTCGTCGTTGGAGAGCGAGGCCCGCCAGCCCGGGATGGACTCCAGCTTGTCCAGGGTGCCGCCGGTGTGGCCAAGCCCCCGTCCGGACAGCTGGGGCACGTACCCCCCGCAGGCCGCGACCAGCGGGGCCAGCGGCAGCGTGATCTTGTCTCCGACGCCTCCGGTGGAGTGCTTGTCGGTGGTGGGACCCGGGAGCGCCGACCACTCCATCCGGTCGCCGGAGCGGATCATCGCCCGGGTCCATCCGGCGATCTCCCGCCGGTTCATGCCGTTGAGCAGGATCGCCATGGCGAGGGCGGACATCTGCTCGTCGGCCACGACGCCCCGGGTGTAGGCGTCGATCACCCAGTCGATCTGCCCGGGCGACAGCTCGCGCCCGTCCCGCTTGGCGGAGATGACCTCGATGGCGTCCATGGTCAGGCCCTCCGGCTCAGGTCGACGGCGTCCATGGTCAGGCTCCCCGGCTCAGGTCGTCGGGCCCGAAGGCGTAGGGCAGGATCTCCGACATCGGTCTCGGGCCGTCGACGGTCTCCAGCAGCATCTCGGGGCCGCCGAACTCGTACAGCAGCTGGCGGCACCTGCCGCACGGCATGAGCAGCTCCTCGTGCCCGTCGACGCAGGTGAACGCCACCAGCCTGCCACCGCCGGTCGCCTGGAGCGCGGAGACGAGCCCGCACTCGGCGCACAGGCCCAGGCCGTAGGAGGCGTTCTCGACGTTGCAGCCGGACACGATCCGCCCGTCGTCCACCAGGGCGGCGGCGCCGACCGGGAACTTGGAGTAGGGGGCGTAGGCGTGCCCCATGGCCCGTACGGCCTCGTCCTTGAGCGCGGCCCAGTCGACGCCCGTGCCCGTCCCGGCGCCTTCGCCGGTGCCGCCGTCCGTACCCGTGTCGGTCACACCGTCTCCCCTCGTGGGGACGGTGCGGGCCGTCCCCGTCGCGTCGTGCGTGTCACGTCCCCCTGCCCCGCCGTCACGTCATTTCCCCTGTCCCCTGCGGTACACCATGCCGTTCGCGGCCGGCGGGCGGAGCCGCTGCGCGGCCAGCGACAGCACCAGCAGCGTGGTGATGTGCGGGGTGACCGAGGTGAACTCCGACGGGATCGAGTCGGTCAGCGCGAACACCACGAACACGGCGACCGCCGCGACGCCGGTGATCAGCGCGGCCCGCGTCCGGTTCTGCCGTACGAGCTGGTAGACGGCCACGGCGACGAGCAGGATCACCACCACGAGCAGCAGCGCGTGCACCGACTCGCCGCCCCGACGCAGCTGCAGCGCGTCGGTGTAGCCGAACAGGAGCGCACCCCCGGCCAGACCGCCCGGCCGCCAGTTACCGAAGATCATGGCGGCGAGGCCGATGAAGCCGCGCCCGCCGGTCTGTCCCTCGCGGTAGGCGCTCGCGGCCACCTGCGCCAGGAATGCGCCGCCCAGGCCCGCCAGGGCACCGGAGACGACGACGGCGACGTACTTGTGCAGGTAGACGTTGACGCCCAGCGACTCGGCGGCCACCGGGCTCTCCCCGCAGGAGCGCAGCCGCAGGCCGAACGCGGTGCGCCAGAGCACGTAGTACGACAGCGGGACGAGCAGGATCGCCAGGATCGTCAGCAGCGAGACGTTCGTGGTCAGGCCGCGCAGGATGCCCGCCGCGTCCGAGAGCAGGAACCACCGCTCGGCCTCCAGGGCCCTGAGCGGATCACCGACCAGCGGCAGGCTCACCACCTCGGGCTTGGGCACCGGGGGCGACTGGGAGTCGCCGCCGCCCGGCATCTCGGCGAAGGTGACCTTGGACAGGAACCGGGTGACCCCCTCGCTCAGGATGGTGATCGCGACACCGGAGATGATGTGGTCGACGCCGAACGTCACGGTGGCGATCGCGTGCAGCAGGCCGCCCAGGGCACCGCCGATCGCGCCCGCGACGACACCCGCCCAGGGGTTGGCGAACTGGATCGCACCCCAGGCGCCGCACCAGGTGCCCATGATCATCATGCCTTCGAGGCCGATGTTGACCACTCCGGCCCGCTCCGCCCACAGGCCGCCCAGACCGGCCAGGCCGATGGGGATGGCCAGCGCGATGGCGGCGTTGATCGCGCCGGCCGAGGTGAGGTCGACGGCGCCGGTGACCGACCGCGTGAACGACAGCAGCAGGACCAGCGCGCCGAGGGCGAGCAGCAGGGTCCGCCAGGTGAGCCTGAACCTGCGGGCGGGGGTCTCGGGCCTCAGGAAGGGGGCCTCCGGCGTGGCGAGGGCGTTCTGGCTCATGCCGGCGTTCCTTCCTCGGCCGGGGTGTTCGCCATCTGGCGGCTCACGCGGCGCTGCTCGGCGGCGACCTGGTAGCGGTGCACCAGCTCATAGGCGACGATCACCGAGAGCACGATCACCCCCTGCATGATGTTGACGATGTCCGGGGAGATCTTCTTCAGCTGCAGGATGCCGGCCGAGGTGTTGAGGAAGGCCCACAGCAGAGCTCCGAACGCGATGCCGACCGGGTGGTTGCGGCCCAGCAGCGCGATCGCGATGCCGGTGAAGCCGAGACCGGTGGGGAAGTCCAGGCTGTAGCTGTAGGAGGAGCCCAGCAGCTGCGGCATGCCGACCAGGCCCGCCACCGCGCCGGACAGGATCATCGAGACGAGGATCATCCTCTTGACGTTGACGCCGCTGGCCACCGCGGCCGGCTCCGAGCGGCCGGTGGCGCGCAGGTCGAACCCGAAGCGGGTCCGGTTGATCACCACGTGGAACAGGACGCCCATCGCGATCGAGAGCAGGATCAGACCGAAGACCTTCGTCTGGGTGCCCGAGACGATCGCCAGCCCCGGCACCTGGCCGGAGGCCGGGATCGGCTTCGTGCCGATGTTGTTGCTGCCCGCGACCTCGACGGCCAGGCGCTCCTTGTTGAGCAGCCAGGAGCCGAGCGCGGTGGCGATGGCGTTCAGCATGATCGTGGAGATCACCTCGCTGACCCCGCGGCGCACCTTGAGCAGCCCGGCGATGGCCGCCCAGCCGGCACCGACCAGCACGGCGACGAAGATGATCAGCGCGACGTGCAGCGGGGCGGGCAGCGCGACCGCGCCGCCGACGGCCGCGGCGGTCAGCGCGGCGAGGCGGTACTGGCCGTCGACGCCGATGTTGAAGAGGTTCATCTTGAACCCGATCGCCACCGCCAGCGCCGACAGGTAGAAGTAGGTCGCGGCGTTCAGGGTCAGCACGATCGAGCGAGGGCGGACGGCGTACTCGCCCATGGCGACCAGCGTGTCCACCGGCGGGGCGCCGATGAGCCCCAGGATCACCATGGTGACCAGCGCGGCGAACACGATGGCCGTGACCGGCGCGACGAGCGAGAGCAGCCCCGCCGGTGAGACCCGGCCGAGCAGCCGGTCGGCGAAGGTCGATTCTTTCGCGCTCATCCGGGCGTCCCGGGGGGCGTGTGCGCTACGTGGGTGTTCATGCCGCCTCTCCAGCACCCGTCATGGCCGAGCCGAGCCGCTCCGGCGTCACGTCCTTGGGGTCGACCTCGGCGACGATGCGGCCGCGCAGGATCACCCTGAGGGTGTCCGACAGGCCGATCAGCTCGTCCAGGTCGGCCGAGATGAGCAGGACCGCCAGGCCCGCGGCGCGTGCCGCGCGCAGGTGGTCCCAGATCGCGGCCTGGGCTCCCACGTCGACACCGCGGGTGGGATGGGACGCGATCAGGAAGACGGGGTCCCCGCTCATCTCCCGGCCGACGATCAGTTTCTGCTGGTTGCCGCCGGACAGCGCGGAGGCGTCCACGTCGATGCCCGGCGTGCGGACGTCGTAGCTCTCGACGATGCGGCGGGTGTCCTCGCGGGCTCCCGCGCGGTCGATCCAGGGCCCCTTGACGTTGGGCCTGCGCGTCTGGTGGCCGAGGATGCGGTTCTCCCACAGCGGGGCCTCCAGCAGCAGGCCGTGCCGGTGGCGATCCTCGGGGATGTAGCCGATGCCGGCCTCGCGGCGGCGCAGGGTCGTCCAGCCGGAGATGTCGTGCTCGCCGAGCCGGATCTCGCCGTCGGCCGGGCGCATGCCCATGATGGCCTCGACGAGCTCGGCCTGGCCGTTGCCCTCGACCCCGGCGATGCCCAGCACCTCGCCCCTGCGGATGTCGAAGCTCACGTCGTCCACGACGCAGCGTTCCCCGTCCGAGTGGACCCTCAGGTCCCGCACCGAGATCGCCACCGTGTCGGTGACCGTGGACTCGCCGGTCTGCGGGCTGGGCAGCTCGCTGCCGACCATGAGCTCGGCGAGCTGCCGGGCGCTCACGTCCTTGGGGTCCACCTCGGCCACGGTCGTGCCGCGGCGGATGACGGTGATAGCGTCGGCCACCGAGAGGACCTCGTCCAGCTTGTGCGAGATGAAGATGATCGTGAGCCCCTCGCGGACCAGCTCGCGCAGGTTGGCGAAGAGCTCCTTGACCTCCTGCGGCACGAGCACGGCGGTCGGCTCGTCCAGGATGAGGATCCGGGCCCCGCGGTAGAGGACCTTGAGGATCTCCACCCGCTGGCGGGCGCCCACCCCCAGGTCCTCGACGGTGACGTCCGGGTCGATGCCCAGGCCGTAGGAGTCGGAGATCTCCCGGATCCTGGCGCGGGCGGCGCCGAAGTCGATGGCGACGCCCCTCTTGCGGGGCTCGCTGCCCAGGATCACGTTCTCCAGCACGGTCAGGTTGCCGGCCAGCATGAAGTGCTGGTGGACCATGCCGATGCCCACCCCGATCGCGTCACCGGGGGAGCGGAAGCCCACCTCGGCGCCGTTGACGCGGATCCGTCCCTCGTCCGGGCGCTGCATGCCGTACAGGATCTTCATGAGGGTGGACTTGCCCGCGCCGTTCTCGCCGACGACGGCGTGCACGTGTCCCTGCCGTACGGAAAGGGAGATGTCGCGGTTGGCGACGACGCCGGGGAATCGTTTGGTGATCCCCTCGAGCTCGACGGCCGGTGCCGGGGTGCTGATGACGGCCTCCTCCGCACGGATGCCCGATACGGAACGTGGTGGTGAGGATAGGGCGAAGGGCCCGGAGGAGGATGTCCGCCGGGCCCCGCGTGAGCGTTCGGATCAGGAGGTCTTGTCCGGGACGGTCAGCTCGCCGGAGATGATCTTCTGCTTGTACTCGTCGAGCTTGGACTTGACGTCGTCGACCTGGCCACCGGTGGTGGAGTAGTCGACGCCGTCGGCCTTGAGGTCGTAGGTCGTCGTGCCGGCCTTCACCGAGTTGGTGGTGAAGCTCTTCAGGAAGTCGAAGACGGCGACGTCGACCTTCTTGACCATGGAGGTCATGATGACGCCCTGCAGCTCGGGGGCCGCGGTCTTCGCCTGGTCGGAGTCGACGCCGATGGCCAGGCCCTTGGCGGCCTTGGCCGCCTCGAACACGCCGCCGCCGGAGCCGCCCGCGGCCTGGTAGACCACGTCGGCGCCCGCGTCGAACATGCCCTCGGCCGCGGTCTTGCCCTTGGCCGGGTCGTTGAAGCCGGTGAAGTCCGGCGGCTGGGTCAGGTACTTGACGTCGACCTTGATGTCGGACTTGACCGCCTTGGCACCGGCGATGAACCCGGCCTCGAACTTGTTGATCAGCGGCACCTGGACGCCGCCGACGAAGCCCACGTGGTTCTTCTTGCTCTTCAGCGCCGCGGCGGCGCCGACCAGGAAGGAGCCCTCGTGCTCGGCGAAGAGGAGGTTGGAGATGTTGGGAGCGGCCGCGGCGGCGTCGTCCACGATCGCGAACTTGATGTCGGGGAACTCGGTCGCGACCTTCTTGACCGGGTTGGAGTAGGCGAAGCCCACCGCGATGATCGGGTTGAAGCCGCCGTCGGCGAGCAGGCGGAGCCGCTCCTCCTTGGCGGCCTCGGTCTCACCGGTGCCGGCCTCGAGCTCGTTGGTCTCGGCCAGGCCCAGCTCGGCCTTGGCCTTGTCCAGACCGGCCGCCGCGGAGTCGTTGAACGACTGGTCACCACGCCCGCCGATGTCGTACGCGAGACCGACCTTGGGTCCGGTCGCGGCCGACGCCGCACTGCTGGCGGCCCCGCTCGGCTGGGCCGACGTGGTCGGTTCCTCGCTTCCACCACACGCGGCAGCTCCCATGAGCATGCTGCCCGCCAGTGCGGTCGCGGCCAGCTTGCCGAATCGGTTCTGAAGCAAGATGACTCCCTTCGCGTTCTCAGTGCACGCGCGAAGAGACGCACGGCAACCCTGCACGGAAGATAGTTGGTCCGTCAGGGTTGACCAAACCGTCACACCAGTCCGCAACAGGTCCGTTATCCAGCTCAGGCCGCCCTGTGACACACGCAGCGTGACGAAACCACCGCGCGGGGGACACCGGACGGCCCTGGTGGCCGGGCCCCCGCCCGGCTCCGGTCCCCGATGCCCCTCTGACCGGATCCGTTGAGTAATTTTGCCCAAATATGTCCGAAGTTGCTCGGCGGGGGCTAGTTGTCGGCGTTCACGGCCATCAGGGCGTCGTCACTGACCGGGCGCTGACCCTCCCAGAGCGCGGTCAGCGCGGTCGCGGCCAGGAAGCGCACTCCGGTGCCGATGGCGCTCTCGTCCACGTCGAAGGTGCCCTGGTGGATGTCGGCCGACTCGGTCGATCCCTTCCGGCGGGTGCCCAGCCGGGCGAACGCGCCGGGGATGGACTCCAGGTACCAGCCGAAGTCCTCGCCGCCCAGGCTCTGCTCGGTGGGGACCGGGGCACCCTGGCCGAGCACGCCCTCGGCGGCCTCGGCCAGCATCTGCACGCTGACCTTGTCGTTGACCACCGGCGGCACGCCGCGCACGTAGTCCATCTCGGCCTCGACGCCGTACGCGCCCGCGACCGACTCCAGCAGCGACTTGATCATGTCGGGGGCCGCGTGCCAGGCGGCCTCGTCCAGGCAGCGCACGGTGCCCTCGGCGATGCCGTCGTCCGGGATGGCGTTGGCGACCGAGCCCGCCTCGACCCGTCCCCAGACCAGGCTCAGCGAGGAACGGGGGTCGATCCGCCGGGAGAGCGCGGCGGGCAGCTCCGTGAGGATCTTGGCGAGCGCGAAGACCAGGTCCGCGGTGAGGTGCGGCCGGGCGGTGTGCCCGCCGGGGCCGCTCACCCGGATCGTGACCCGGTCGCAGGCGGAGGTGATCGGGCCGGTCTTGAGGCCGACCTTGCCGACGTCCAGGCGCGGGTCGCAGTGCAGCCCGAAGATGCGGTCGACACCGCTGATGCCGCCCGCGGACATGACCTCCAGCGCGCCGCCGGGAAGCTCCTCGGCGGGCTGGAAGATCAGCCGGACCCGGCCGGGCAGCAGGCCCGCCTCGGCCTGCTGGGCCAGGAACAGCGAGGTGCCGAGCAGGATCGTGGTGTGCACGTCGTGCCCGCAGGCGTGGCAGACGCCCGGGACCGTCGAGCTGTAGGGGACGTCCTTCTCGTCCGGCACCGGCAGCGCGTCCAGGTCGGCCCGGAGCGCCACGGTCGGGCCGTCACCGCTGCCGACGTCGCAGAGCAGGCCGGTGCCGCGCGGCAGCACCGAGGGGACGAGGCCGGCGGCGCTCAGGCGCTCGGCGACACGCTGGGTGGTGCGGTACTCGGCGAACGCGAGCTCGGGATGCATGTGCAGGTCTCGACGGAAACCGATCAGTTCCTGCTCGCCAGCGGCAAGGAACGTGTCGAGCTCTCCCCGCAAATTACGCCCCCGCATTGCTCACCGTCCCATCCGCGCCGGCGGGCTGTGGATCCTCGACGCACCTGTGCGACCGTCCGGGATCTCTGTGTCCACGGGGCCGCCTCGAAAAAAGCGATCGCCGCGCCGACGGGCCGGGGTGGGTCTCCCGGACCGCATCTGCGCGGACTGGTCCGTCACCGGCGCGGGAACGGCGGACCGGTGGTCCGGGGTAGCCGTCGCGTCGGCGATGACAACGACTTTATCGCTCTCCCCGAGGGGCTCGCCGACATCCGGCCCAAATGTTTTGTCACCTCACGTTCCTCTTCTGGCACTTGCGCCTCAGGGGGACCACGAAAGATGGCTCCGATTGACCATGGGGACACTGGTCCCTCGCGGCGGCGGATCCGGTGGGAAAGGCGGCCGCACGGCTCTCCCAAACCTCGCCTACCTGGCAATTTACGTGACCCTCAGGTGCCGGTCATCGCACCCGACGGAGTGATGTAAACAGGAAGAGTGCGTGTTTCACTTCGCATATGATCACTAACATCCCATTCGGGAAGAGATGGTCGCGTTTGAGCATATTCGAACCGGACGAGGGCGCCCTGTTGGTCATTCCCTCGCTCTCCCTTCCTCAGGAGGAGCTGCGCAGCATCCCCGCGGCCCGCTGCTACGAGGAGCGGCTGCTGTTCCTGCTGCTGACCCTCAGAAGGCCCGGCGTCTCGGTCGTCTACGTGACCTCGCTGCCCGTGGACGGGGCGATCGTGGACTACTACCTGAGCTTCCTCGACGATCCCGACGAGGCCCGCACGCGGCTGCAAATGATCAGTTTGGACGATCCCGACACGCACCCGCTCAGCGAGGCGCTGCTCCGGCGCCCGGACGTGATCGAGCACCTGCGCGCGTCGCTCGGCCTCCCCCGCGAGGACGACGGGGGCGCCTGGATGGTCCCGTTCGTGGTCAGCGAGTACGAGGAGCGCCTGGCCGCGATCCTCTCCCTGCCGATCTACGGCCCTCCCACCGCCCTGGCCCACCTGGGCTCCAAGAGCGGCGGGCGGACGCTCGGCGCACAGGCAGAGGTGCCGACGGTCAGGGGGTTCGGGGACCTGCGGTCGCTGACCGAGGTGGAGCGCGCCGCCCGCGCGATGAGCCCGGCGCCCCGGCTGATGGTCAAGCTGAACAACAGCTACTCGGGGATGGGCAACGCCATCCTGACCAGGGACGACCGCCCGATCACCGACTGCCCCACGAGCTTCTCCGCGCCGGACGAGAACTGGGCGACGTTCGCCGAGAAGATCGCCGAGCGGGGGGCGGTGGTCGAGGAGTTCATCGAGGACCGGCCGCTGCGCTCCCCCAGCGCGCTGGCCAGGATCACCCCGGGCGGCACCGTCGACGTGGTCGCCACCCACGAGCAGGTCCTCGGCGGCCCCAACGACGACGTCTACCAGGGGTGCAGCTTCCCCGCGCGCCAGGAGTACCGGGCCGAGCTCAGCGCGTACGCCGAGCGGATCGCCCGCATCCTCGCGGACCGCGGCGTGGTGGGACTGTTCGGCGTCGACTTCTTCGCCGTCAAGGCCGGCGGCGGCTACCGGACGCTGCTGTGCGAGATCAACCTGCGCATCGGCGGGACCACCCACCCGTTCGGGGCCGCGGTCCTGACCACCGGCGCCTCCTACGACCCCGGCAGCGGCCTGCTCGTGCACGAGGGCACGGCCAAGCACTACGTGGCGACGGACAACTGCGCCGCCCCCTGCCTGCGGGGACGCACCCCCGGGGAGGTCGTCAAGCTGGTCCAGGAGGAGGGCCTCGGCTTCGACCGGGAGCGCCGTACCGGGAACGTGCTGCACCTGCTGGGCGCGGTCACCGAGTTCGGCAAGCTCGGGTTCACCAGCATCGGCGACTCCGCCGAGGAGGCCGCCGAGCTGCACCGCAGGACCGTCTCGACGCTGAGCCGTCCCGCCTGAGCGGTTCCGGCCCGCTCCCCGGTCACCCCGCCGCGGCCGTCCCGGTCATACCGGTCACACCGGTCACCTCGCCTCCCGCAAGCCGCGCAGTGCCCGCAGGCCGATCGCGCCGAGCACCACGGCCAGCACCAGGTTGACCGCGACCAGGATCCCGTGGACCACGTAGAACGACGTGGGATGACCGTCCGCGAGGTTGAAGCCAAGGTTGATCCATTCAAAGATCATGAAAGCGGCAAGGCCGATCAGAAAAGCGGCGATCTTTCGCGATATTTGCATGATGTCAGTATTCCGCCGAGTGGTGCGTAGCCGGTCAGGGCACCTGTACTCCATGCGAACCGGCACGAAGCTACCCTGAGATCATCATGGGGACCAGACACGTCGCGCCCGTCGGGGTGCTGCTCGCGGCGACCGCCTTCCTCGGCGCGCCCGCACAGGCCGGGGCCCGGGCGCCGGGCACGCCCGCGGGCACCGCACCGGGCGCCGCACCGGGCACCTCGCCGGGTATCGCCGCGCTGCCGGGCACCGGTTCGCAGGCTGCGGGCACCGGTTCGCGGGGAGCCGGCCCGTCGGGCACCGGCCCGCTCGGGCCGAACGGCGCGGGGGAACCGGTCGGCGGTTCCCGGCTCGGGGAGCGGGGGCTCATCGTCCCCTCGGGCGTGAAGGCCCCGCCCAAGACGGCCGCCAGGGCGTACGTGATCGCCGACGCCGGGACCGGCGCGGTGCTGGCCGCCAAGGACGCCCACGGGCGCTACCTGCCCGCGAGCACGCTCAAGGCGCTCACCGCCCTCACCCTGATCCCCAGGCTGGACAAGAGCCGGAAGGTCACGCCGAGCCGGCGCGCGGTGAACGAGGAGGGCAGCGCGGTCGGCCTGGTCCCCAAGCCGCTCTACACCGTCGAGGACCTGTTCAAGGCGCTGCTGCTGGTCTCCGGCAACGACAGCGCGATGGCGCTGGCCGAGGCCAACGGCGGCCTGACGGCCACCCTGGCCGACATGAACGCCGAGGCCAGGCGCCTGCAGGCGTTCGACACCGTGGCCAGGACCCCGAGCGGGCTGGACAAGCCCGGGCAGAGCAGCTCGGCCTACGACCTGGCCCTGATCGCCCGCGCCGGCCTGGCCAACCCTGATTTCCGCCGATATATCAGCTTGAAGACGGACAAATTCCCGGCACCCAAGGGCTACTACGAGATCGGCAACCACAACAAGCTGCTCTGGCGCTACAAGGGCATGATCGGCGTCAAGAACGGCTGGACCTCCAAGGCCCAGGGCAGCTTCGTCGGCGCGGCCCGGCGGAACGGCCACACGATCATCGTGTCGATCATGCGCCACGACGGCTACTTCTGGGACGAGGTCGCCGACCTGCTCGACTGGGGCTTCGCCAACCGCGGCCGGGTCACCCCGGTCGGGCGGCTGGTCGACCCGGCCCCCGCGGTCACCCCGTCCCCCATCGCGCCCGCCACCCCCGCGCCCCCGGCCGTCCCGGCACCGGTCGCCGCGACCGACCCGCCCGGCGCGGCCCGTCCCGCCGGCGGGAACGTCCCGATCGGCTACTACGTCCTGGGCGCCGGCCTGCTGGGCGGCCTGGCCTGGCTGGCGTACGGCCTGCGCCGGCGCTTCCGCTGAGCGCGACCGCCGGACCCCGCCGGTCACCCGCCGGTCATCCGCGGCTCAGACGGGGATGGCGGTCGCCGGGACCGGCGTGGGGTCGGGCGGCGGGCCGAGCGAGGCGGTGGCCGTCCAGGCGGCGGCGTACATGATCACCCGGGCCGAGAGGTTGATCCACACGAGCAGCCCGACCACCACGGCGAACACCCCGTAGACGGGGTTGTTCAGGGTGCTGGACAGCACCAGCGCGGCGAGCTGCTTGAGCAGGGCGAAGCCGATCGCGCCGAACAGGGCGCCGCGCAGCAGCACCGGGAACGGCTGCCGGAGGCGGCCCAGCCAGCGCAGCAGGATCAGGAACACCACGACGTCGGCGAGCACGCTCACCGCCAGGCCGACCAGCCAGATCGTGGTGGTGGCCACCACCGACCCCGACAGCCCCACCCATCCGGCCACCGTCCCGCTGGCCTGGGTGGCGAAGCCCGCGACCAGCACCGAGGCCACCATCGTGGTGCCGACCAGGACGAGCCCGGCCAGGTCCCTGAGCTTGGCCATGGCGAAGCCGAGCGGCGCCTCGGTGGTCATGGAGATCTCGCGCAGCGCGCCGCGCAGCGCGTCGATCGCGCCGAGCCCGGCGTAGAGCAGGCCGAGCAGGCCGATGATCCCGGCGCTGGTCCGCGAGTCGGCGATCTCCTGGATCGGCAGCTTGTCGGCCAGGCCCGGCAGGTACTGGTCGATGGCCTTGCGCAGGGTGTCCGGGGCGTCGGGGGTGACGGCGAGGAAGTAGCCGAAGACCGCGAAGGCCAGCGCGACGACCGGGAAGAACGACAGGAAGGCGAAGTAGCTGACCGCCCCGGCGAGCCGGTCGCCGGACTGGATCTGGTAACGCTGGAAGGTCCTGACCAGATGGTCCAGCCAGTGCCACCTGACCCGGGCCGAGCCGAGCCGGGCCCCGAACCGTTCCTGGACCGTCCGCATGCGTTCCCATACACCTGTCACCTGCGCCCCCTACCCCGTCACCGCCGTCTCGACCGCGTACGGCGACGGAAAGACCGCCGTCCGTGCGGGGGCTCGCGATGCGGGCCAGACCGGGTGTGACGGGCGGGGCGAGGACGGGGAGGTGGAGCGGACGTGACGGGTGAGGCGGGGTGACGACAGACCGGGGGTCGGGGCCTTCGCGCGGATCGGGCGGGTCGGGGCCGCCGATCACGGGGTGGGCAGGAACCCCACCCGGTCGCGCACCCTGGCCATGGTCTCGGCGGCCACCGCGCGGGCCCGCGCGGCGCCGACGGCGAGCATCCGGTCGAGCTCGGCCTCGTCGGCGAGCAGCTTCTCGGTCCGCTCGCGGATCGGGGTGAAGGTGTCGACCACCAGCTCGGCGACGTCCTTCTTGAAGGTCCCGTACCCCTGACCGGCGTAGCGGGCCTCCAGCTCGGGGATGGGGACACCGCTCAGCGCGGACTGGATGCGCAGCAGGTTGGTGACGCCCGGCTTGTTCTCGTCGTCGGCCAGGACCTCGGAGCCGGTGTCGGTGACGGCGCGCATGATCTTCTTGCGGAGCGGGCCCGGCTGCTCCAGCAGGTCGAGGATGCCCGCGGCGGAGGAGGAGGACTTCGACATCTTCGCCGTCGGCTCCTGGAGGTCGGTGATCTTCTCGACCCCCTTGACGATGTGCGGCTCGGGCAGCGTGAAGGTCTCGCCGAAGCGGTGGTTGAAGCGCTGCGCCAGGTCGCGGGTGAGCTCCAGGTGCTGCTTCTGGTCGGCGCCCACCGGCACCCTGTTGGCCTGGTAGAGCAGGATGTCCGCGGCCTGCAGGATGGGGTAGGTGAACAGCCCCACGCTGGCCGAGCTCTCGCCCTGCTTGGCGGACTTGTCCTTGAACTGGGTCATCCGGCCGGCCTCGCCCATGCCGGTGAGGCAGATCAGCACCCAGGCCAGCTCGGTGTGCTCGCGGACGTGGCTCTGCACGAAGACCGTGGAGCGCTCCGGGTCCAGGCCCGCGGCGAAGAGCTGGGCGGCGGCCACCCTGGTGCGCCTGCGCAGCTCCTCCGGCCGGTAGTCCACCGTGATCGCGTGCAGGTCGACGACGCAGTAGAACGCGTCGTGGCCCTCCTGCATGGCGACGTACTGCCGTACGGCACCGAGGTAGTTGCCCAGGTGGAAGGAGTCGGCGGTGGGCTGGATTCCCGACAGGACGCGAGGACTGGCCATGGCACACAATTGTGTCAGCTGTCCGGAGTGATCGGTGCCCAGGGCGGAAACGCCCACCGGTCCCTGGTCCCCTGGTCCCCCCGGTTCCCGGCCCCCGGCGCCTCCTCCGCCCCGGGGTCTCCCGGGCACGGGCACCGCCCACGGCCCGACGCGGACTGGTCCGCACCCGGGCACGGGTACCGGCGCGGTGCCGGGTCAGTCCTCGGGGGCGGCGGCCTGCGCGTCCTGGCGGGAGGTGTTCCGCTTGATCCTCACCCGGGAGACCCTGCGGCCGTCCATCTCGGTGACGGTCATGTCGAATCCGGGGACCTCCACCCGCTCCCCCAGCACCGGAAGGTGGCCGAGGGAGGACATCAGGAACCCGCCCAGGGTCTCGTACGGGCCGTCGGGCAGGCGGACGCCGCTGGAGGTCGCCACCTCGTCGAGGGTCGCCAGCCCGTCCAGCTCCGCCTCCCCCGCGGGCAGCGCGACGTGCTCGTCCTCCACGTCGTGCTCGTCGCGGATGTCGCCGATGAGCTCCTCGACCAGGTCCTCCAGGGTGACGATGCCGGCGGTGCCGCCGTACTCGTCCACCACGATCGCCAGGTGGTGGCCCTCCTTGCGCATCTCCGAGAGGGTGGCCATCAGCCGCTTGCTGGTGGGGACCAGTTTGACCGGGCGGATCGGCACCAGCTCGCTGATCGGCTCGATGGAGCCGGTCAGCACCGGGTCCAGCAGGTCGCGGATGTGGACGAAGCCCACGATGTCATCGTAGGAGTCGCGGTAGACCGGGAAGCGGGAGTGCGGCATGGCCGCGGCCATGACCGCCGCCTCGGCCAGCCGCGTGTCCGCGGACATGAACTCCACCTCGGTGCGCGGCAGCATGACCTCGCGCAGCTGCCGCTTGCCCGCCGCGAAGACCTCCCCGATCAGGTGGCGCTCGTCGGCGGTGAGCTCCTGGTGGCCGACCACCATGTCGCGCAGTTCCTCGGTGGAGATCTCCTCGCGGTCGGCGTCAGGGTTGCCGCCCAGGAGTTTGACCACCCCGTCGGTGGACTTCGACAGCCCCCAGATGATCGGCCGCGACAGCGCGGCCATCCGGTCGAGGAACGGCGCGACCAGCAGGGAGATCCCCTCGGCCCGCTGCCTGGCGATCCGCTTGGGGGCGAGCTCGCCCAGCACCAGCGAGGCGTACGAGATCGCCAGCGTCACCAGGACCAGCGCGAGCGGGGCCGTCACGGCCGCGGGGACCCCCCAGCCGGTCACCACCGGGATGAGGTCCTTGGCCAGGGTGTCGGCGCCGAAGGCCGCGGAGAGCATGGTGGCCACGGTGACGCCGATCTGCACCGCGGACAGGAAGCGGTTGGGGTCGCGGGCGAGCTTCGCGGCCCTGGCCCCCCTGCGGCCCTGAGCGTCGAGCCGCCGCACCTGGCTCTCCCTCAGGGAGACCATGGCCATCTCTGCTGCGGCGAAGAACCCTCCGATCAGTACGAAGATCATGACCAGGGCGATGTTCGCCAGGACGCTGTTCACGAGGTCGTCTCCGTCATGGCGGCCGCCCGTTCCGGCGGTGGCCGATATGTGATGTGCCAGCATATGCTGGCGCTAGACTTACAAAAGTCAACAAGTCCAAACATCATCCAACAGGAGGATCCGTGAAGCTGCTCGTCACCGGCGGCGCCGGATACATAGGCAGCGCCGTGGCGGCGCAACTCGTCGAAGCGGGCCACGAGGTCACCGTGCTGGACGATCTGTCCACCGGCCACGCCGACGCGGTCCCGCCGGGCGCCCGGTTCGTCGAGGGGTCGATCACCGACGCCGCCGGGGTGCTCGACGGGGTGGAGGGCGTGCTGCACTTCGCGGCGAAGTCGCTGGTCGGCGAGTCCGTACAGCGGCCGGACCTGTACTGGGCGCACAACCTCGGCGGCACCCTCGCCCTGCTCGACGCCATGCGGAGCGCCGGGGTGGGCCGGATCGTCTTCTCCTCCACCGCCGCCACCTACGGCGAGCCCGAGCGCTCCCCGATCAGGGAGACCGACCCCACCCGGCCGACCAACCCCTACGGCGCGTCCAAGCTCGCGGTCGACACCGCGCTGAGCGCGTTCGCCGGGATGTACGGGCTGGCCGCGGTGAGCCTGCGCTACTTCAACGTGGGCGGCGCGTACACCGACCGGGACGGCCGCGTCTACCGCGAGCGTCACACCGTGGAGACCCACCTGATCCCTAACGTCCTCGCCGTCGCGCTCGGCGGGCGCGAGCCGGTCAGCGTGTTCGGCACGGACTACCCGACCCCCGACGGCACATGCGTGCGCGACTACATCCACCTGGCCGACCTGGCCGGGGCCCACCTGCTGGCGCTGGACGCCTGCACCCCGGGCGAGCACCGGATCTACAACCTGGGCAGCGGGACCGGCTTCTCGGTGCAGGAGGTGCTCTCGGTCTGCCGCGAGGTGACCGGTCACGAGATCCCCTCGGTGGTACGCGAGCGCCGCGCCGGTGACCCGGCCGTGCTGGTGGCCTCGTCCGAGAAGATCCGGGACGAGCTGGGCTGGAAGCCCGAGCACCCGTCGGTCCGCGACGTCGTCGCCGACGCCTGGGCCGCCCTGACCGGCCGGGACTAGCCCAGCCGGAAACGGGCCGTGTTGTTGGCGGGACGGCGGTCGCCCACCCGTGCCGAGTGGACGGTCGCCTCCGCCCGCCCCCCGCGGTCGCGGGCCGCGAAGGCGAGCAGCAGGCTCGCCCTCCCGCCCGCGCCGAGCGCGCGCAGCAGGCAGCCGGTACGGCCCGGGCGGGAGTCGCACCGCGCGCCGCGCGCCGCCAGCAGCCGTGCCCCGCCGGTGTCGAGGAGGATCCCGGCGTCGTGGACGCGCCGCGGCCCGCGGTTGCGCACCACCGCGGACATCACGACGAGGCGACCGGCCCGGACCCGGCGCGACACCGTGACCGCCAGGTCCGTCCCCTCCCCCACCTCGGTCAGGGTCCGCGTGGAGTTGTTCGTCTCGTCGCCGTCCACGACCCCGGAGGAGAGCGTGGCGCTCGCCTCCAGCGGGCCCCGCGCGCCGGGCCGCACCATCGCGTCGATCCTCACCCCGCCGGACGTCCCGGCCGGGACGTCGGCGGACGAGGCGCAGACCACCTCCCCGGCCACGACGCCGGGCAGGCACTCGGCGACGTCGGAGCCCAGCACGTCCACCCCGTCCGGCAGCCGGACGGTCAGCACGGGCAGCACCGCGTCACCCGGCCCGGCGTTGCCCACCTCGGCCCGGTAGCTCAGGAGGCGGCCCGGCTGGGCCCTGGCCGGGGAGACCAGCAGCCGCACCGACAGGTCGGCGCCGCCCCAGCCGTCGCCCTCCGGCGAGGCGAGCGCCGCCCGGGGCAGCGCCGCGAGCACGAGACAGAGCACACCGGCGGCGACCCGCGCCGCGGCGTGCCCCCGGACCATCGATCCCCCGACCACAAGTGATCATTGAACGACGGGACGCGCCGCCCGGCGATGAGCGACACGCCGCCTTTCCGGCCGGGCCGGGCCCGTACCGAGCCGGCCCTGTACCGGATCGGGCCGGACCCGTACCGGATGGGGCCGGTCGCGTCAGATCAGGCCGAGCTCGCGGACCGCGGAGCGCTCCTCCTCCAGCTCGGCCACGGTGGCGTCGATCTTCTCGCGGGAGAAGGCGTCGATCTCCAGCCCCTGGACGATCTCCCACCTGCCGCCGCGCGAGGCGACCGGGAAGGACGAGATCAGACCCTCAGGGACGCCGTACGAGCCGTCGGAGGGGATGGCGGCCGAGGTCCAGTCGGTGCCGTTGACCCAGTCGAAGACGTGGTCGATCGCGGCGTTGGCGGCCGAGGCGGCCGAGGACGCGCCCCGGGCCTCGATGATGGCCGCGCCGCGCTTGGCCACGGTGGGGATGAAGGTGTCGCGCAGCCAGGTCTCGTCGACCAGCTCGGCCGCGACCTTGCCGCCGACCTCGGCGTGGAAGAGGTCCGGGTACTGGGTGGCGGAGTGGTTGCCCCAGATGGTCATCTTCTTGATCTCGGCGACCGGGACCTGGAGCTTGGCGGCGAGCTGGGACAGCGCCCGGTTGTGGTCCAGGCGGGTCATCGCGGTGAAGCGCTCCGCCGGGACGTCGGGGGCGTTCTGCTGCGCGATGAGCGCGTTGGTGTTGGCCGGGTTGCCGACCACCAGCACGCGGACGTCGTCGGCGGCGTTGTCGTTGATCGCCTTGCCCTGCGGGCCGAAGATGCCGCCGTTGGCCTGGAGGAGGTCGCCGCGCTCCATGCCCTTGCTCCGGGGACGGGCCCCGACCAGCAGCGCCACGTTGACGCCGTTGAACGCCGTGTTCGGGTCGTCGGTGACCTCGATGCCGCGCAGCAGCGGGAACGCGCAGTCGTCGAGCTCCATCGCGGTGCCCTCGGCGGCCTTCACGGCCTGCGGGATCTCCAGCAGGCTCAGCGTGACCGGGACGTCGGCGCCCAGCAACTGGCCCGAGGCGATGCGGAAGAGCAACGCGTAGCCGATCTGACCGGCGGCACCGGTGACGGTGACCTTTACGGGAGTCTGGGCCATGACCTTCCCCCACTCGAAGGATGAACTGTGACGCTCGGATGTTACCCGTCCGTCGCGGACGGCCGTCCGGCGAGTACCCCGATCGGCCCCCGGGCCGGTGGGACGGGCCTCAGCGATCGCCCCCGGCCGGCAGGACGGGTCTCAGCCGCAGGCCGCCATGGCCGGGAGGTCGTTCTCCCGGCCGGGGAAGCCGACCCGGGAGAAGTGCCGGTCGAGCAGCCCGCGGACCGTGCCGTTCCGGTGGAGCTCGGCGATCGCCCCCCTGACGGCCTCGCAGGTGCGCTCGTCGCCCCGCTTGAGCGCCACCGCGTAGCGCTCGTCGGTGAGCTCCAGGCCGAGCAGCCGGTGCCGGACGCTCTCCCGGTCGCCGTAGCCGGCCAGCAGCAGGTCGTCGCCGGGGACCGCGTCGACCCGGCCGTCCCGCAGCATCTCCATGCACTCGGCGTAGGTCCGCGCGGGCAGGAGCTCCATCCGTGCCACCGCCTTCTGCAGCGCGGCGACCGAGGCGCTCGCCTCGGGCCGGCACATCCGGCTGCCCTCCAGGCCCTTCACGGTACGGATGGGCGATTCGTCCTTGACCAGCACGTCGACGTGCGCGAGGTAGTAGGGCCCGGCGAAGGTCACGTCGTCGACCTCGTTGATCGGGTACGTGGCCAGCACCATGTCGACGTCTCCGGCCGCCAGCAGCCTCGGCCGTTCGTCACGGGCGGTGCTCCGGAAGGTCACGCCGCTCTCCGGCACCCCCAGCGCCTCGGCGATCTCCAGGGCCAGGTCGACCTCGAAGCCGCTCCACCTGTCGCCGTTCCGCAGCGCGACACCGGGCAGGTGGTCGCGCATGCCGACGACGAGCCTGCCGGTCCTGGCGGCCTTGTCCACCACGGAGGTGAACACCTCCCCGGAGGGCCGCACGGGCGTGCCCCCGGAGGGGGTCCGCGGCCACCAGACGACGGCGGCGGCCGCCCCCGCGAGCAGCAACAGGGCCAGCGCGGCGGCGATCCAGCGTCCCCGGCGCGGGCGTCCGGGCCCGTCCGGCCCTCCGGTGCGTACGGGCCCCTGCCAGCTCGGCGGCGACACCGGGGCGCCGTGACCGGGGTGACCGGCGTGCTCGGGGTGGCCGGTCCACTCGGGGTGACCGGTGTACTCGGGACCGCTGTGCTCGCGACCGCCGTACTCGGGACCGGTGTGCTCAGGACCGGTGTGCTCGGGGTGACCGGTCCACTCGTCGGGGCCGGGGAGCGGCGTGGTGTCCCGCAGGGGGGCGGAGAAACCCTGGGCGGCGGGAGCGTACCGGTCGTCCCGGCCGGGCCGTGCCTCCGCGTCCGGGCCGTACCGGTCCCCCCGGCCGGGCCCGTCGAACGCGCCGTGCCCGTCGAACGCGCCGTGCCGGTCGGGCCGGTCGGACAGGTCGGGCCGGTCGTCGTGGGGACGCTCGGCCCGGAAGCCGGTGGACGGCGGCGGCCCGCCCGCGCCTCTCTCCGCGCCTCTGTCCGCGCCTCTCTCCGGGCCTCTGTCCGCGCCTTTCTGGGCCCCCGTACCCGGCCGGGGCCGCGTCCCGGAGCCGGGAAGGCGGAGCTGGCTGGTGGCGTCGCCGTCCGGGTCCGCGGCGAGGCGCGCGGCGGGGTCCGTGCCGGGACCGGTCCCCTGGCCGCGCCGGTCACCGGCCCGGGGCTCGTCGGGGGCGGCCACCTCGGCCCCCTGGGTGAGGATCGCCGGGGAGGCGCTCGCCCCGTCGGGGTGGCCGAGCAGCCGGAGCAGGAGCTGGTCGGCGGAGGGCCTGCCGACCGGGGACTTGGCCAGCGCCGCCCCGACCACGCCGCGCAGCGGCTCCGGCAGCACGCCGAGGTCGGGCTCGTGGTTGAGGATGCGGTTGAGCACCACGGCGATCGACCCCCCGTCGAAGACCGTCTCGCCGGTCGCGGCGAACGCGATGGTCGCGCCCCAGGCGAAGACGTCGGTGTGCGGCCCGACGTCGGCCCCGGCGATCTGCTCGGGCGCCATGTAGGCGGGGGTGCCGATGGCCCGGCTGGTGATCGTGCCGGTGGAGTCGAGGATGCGGGCGATGCCGAAGTCGACCACCCGCGGGCCGTCGGCGGCGATGAGCACGTTGTCCGGCTTGAAGTCCCGGTGCACGATCGAGGCGTGGTGGATCGCGGTCAGCGCGGTGGCGGTGCCGATCGCCAGCCTCTGCAGCGGGGCGCCCCGCAGGGGGCCGTCGCTCTCCACGACCTCCCGCAGCGACCTGCCCTCGATGTACTCGCTGGCGATGTAGGGGGTGTCGCCCTCCAGGTCGGCGTCGAGCACCCCGGCCGTGCAGAACGAGGCGACCCGCTGGGCGGCCCGTGCCTCCCGGGCGAACCGCGACCGGGCGACGGCGTCGCCGGAGAACTTCACGTGCAGCAACTTGATCGCCGCCCGCTCCCCGGCGGCGTCGACCCCGAGGTAGACGATGCCCTGCCCGCCCTCGCCGATGCGCCCGAGGACGCGGAACGGCCCGAGCCGGTCCGGCTCCCCCGCTCCCAGTGGGGCGATCTGCGGCATCATCGTCCTTGGGGTCTCGTAATCTTCGACGTGGCAAACTTTACGGCGCCATGACCCGCCCGCCCCCACCGTTACCCCGACGTGACCGCGCACTCCTTACCGCAGGGCTCGTTCCCCGTCCGTGCCACGGCCGGGGTGACGGGCGAACACGACTCCCCGATTTCCGACAATCGCCCCATTTTCCCGTTCAAGCCGCTTAGATCGCTACCGTCGTACGTCCCTCAGGCAAGCCGGAGCAAAAACGTCCATGCGCCGATATATCGGTTATCGCGAGTTCGTGCAGCGCGATCAGCGTTCCCTCGTCGGCACCGCACTGCTCCTCACCGGTAGCCACGAGCAGGCCATCCGCCTGGTGCTGCGGTCCTTCCACACCGTGGCCCTGTCCTGGCCGCCACCGGTCTGGGAGAACCCCACCACGCACGCCCAGATCGCGCTCTACCGCCGGTTCCTGCAGCGGCCGAGCGCCGCCGGGGCGACGGCGCTGGTGCGGCTCCCGGCCCGGCAGCGGCTGCTGGTCGTGGCCTGCCTGCACGACGGCAGGACCCGTGCGGAGATGGCGGCCGTCCTCGGGGTGCCCGAGGAGACCGTGCGGACGGAGATCGCCGAAGCCGTCGAGACCCTCACCAAGGGCGACGAGAAGCGCCTGGTCGCGAGGATGGCCACGGCGGCCGGGGAGGCGTCCGTCCCCGACCTGAGCGCGCTGTGCGTGCGCACGCTCAAGCGCCGCCGGGTCCGCGGGGTGCTCCTCACCGTGGCGGCGGCGCTCGTCCCGGTCGCCCTCATCGTCGCCTTCACGGTGCTCCAGCGGGGCGAGGTGCTGAACTCGGCGCTGGGCGGCCGCGGCGGCGTCGAGGCGATCGAGGGCCACGAGCCGGTACGGGCGATCGCCACCCCGACACCCGCCCCCTCCCCGACGGGCTCCCCGGCCGACACCGGCGCCTCCCCCGGGACCACCCCCTCGAAGGCCGCGTCCCCGAAGGCCGCGCCGCCCGGCACGACCGCGTCCCCTGCCCCGTGGCGGGCCCCGCGGACCTCCTCGGTGATCCGGTACGCGGTGCCGGCCCGCTGTCCCGGCGAGGGCACCCCGGCGCGGGACGGCGACGTGGTCTGCGCGGGCTGGACGCTGCGGCTGGCCCCCGGCGCCTCCGCGAACGCGGCTCCCGGGGACTGCGAGGGCGGATCCTGCGAGTCGACGGTCAGCGTCCCCGACGCCGCCCAGCGCCTCGCGCACGGCGACGGGAAGCGTCCCCGGCTGGATCCGGCCATCAGCCGTGACGGGCGTCGCATCGCGTACCTCAGCGCCGCGGAGCGCCGCTACGTCGCCCACGACCTCGGCAGCGGAGTGAAGCGCTACCTGTCACCGGTCCTCGTACCGGCCGACACCGAGAAGGGCACGCTGGTGCGCGTCTCCCCCGACGGGCGGCACTTCACCGTCGTGCTCGGCGAGCGGCGGCTGCGGACCGACTTCACGACCGGCGCCCTGACCTCCGTGCCCGCGACGCGGGAGCTTCCCGCGGACAGGGCCACCCCATGGCTCAGCGAGCGGTACGGCACCTGGGCCGGCTCCCCGAACGGGAGGTACGCCGCGGCGGTGGGCGGCGGCAAGGCGGTGCACCGGGACGCGCGCGGCCCGCTCGGCCTGCACGTGATCGACACCGCGGCGCGGCGCGTCCTGCGGCGGCTCCCGCTCCCCGAGGCGGGACGGCCCGCCGAGGGGGCCGTGGTGAGCTGGCTGAACGGCCGCGAGGTGGTCGTCAGGATGAGCGCCGCGGACGGGGACGAGCCGCTCGGCCTGTTCCGGGTGAACGCCGTCACCGGCCGCGCGCACCGGCTGGCCGGCCTCCCGGCCGACGCCGCCCTCGTCCTGGGGGCCGCGACGGCCCTGTGACCGGCGAGCCGGTGCGCGCGGCCCTGACGTCACGGGAGGTGCGGGAAGGGTCGCGGGAACGCGGGAAGGGACCGCCGTCGGGCGGCCCCTTCCCGGGACGTCAGAGCTTGGTCAGCCCATCTTCTTCTTGAGGTTCTCGTCCAGCGCCGCCAGGAAGTCCTGGGTGGTCAGCCACTTGGCGTCGCCGCCGACCAGCAGGGCGAGGTCCTTGGTCATCTGACCGCCCTCGACGGTCTCGACGCAGACCTGCTCCAGCTTGTCGGCGAAGTCGGACACCGCGGGGGTGTTGTCGAGCTTGCCGCGGTGCTGCAGGCCCCGGGTCCACGCGAAGATCGAGGCGATCGGGTTCGTGGAGGTGGGGTTGCCCTTCTGGTGCTCGCGGTAGTGACGGGTCACCGTGCCGTGGGCGGCCTCGGCCTCGACGGTCCGGCCGTCGGGGGTGAGCAGCACCGAGGTCATCAGGCCGAGCGAGCCGAAGCCCTGGGCGACCGTGTCGGACTGGACGTCGCCGTCGTAGTTCTTGGCGGCCCAGACGTAGCCGCCCTCCCACTTGAGCGCCGCGGCGACCATGTCGTCGATCAGGCGGTGCTCGTAGGTGATCCCGGCGGCGTCGAAGTCGGCCTTGAACTCCGACTCGAAGACCTCGGCGAAGATGTCCTTGAAGCGGCCGTCGTAGGCCTTGAGGATCGTGTTCTTCGTGGAGAGGTAGACCGGGTAGCCGCGCGACAGGCCGTAGCGCATGGAGGCGCGGGCGAAGTCGCGGATCGAGTCGTCCAGGTTGTACATGGCCATCGCGATGCCGGGGCCGGGGAAGTCGTAGACGTCCAGCTCGACCGGCGCGGAGCCGTCCTTGGGGGTGTAGGTGAGGGTCAGGCTGCCCTCGCCGGGGACCTTCAGGTCGGTGGCGCGGTACTGGTCGCCGAACGCGTGACGGCCGATGATGATCGGCTTGGTCCAGCCGGGGACGAGCCTCGGCACGTTGGACATGATGATCGGCTCGCGGAAGATGACGCCGCCGAGGATGTTACGGATGGTCCCGTTCGGGGACTTCCACATCTTCTTGAGGCCGAACTCCTCGACCCTGGCCTCGTCGGGAGTGATCGTGGCGCACTTGACGCCGACGCCGTACTGCTTGATGGCGTTGGCGGCGTCGATCGTCACCTGGTCGTCGGTGGCGTCGCGGTGCTCGATCCCGAGGTCGTAGTACTTCAGGTCGACGTCCAGGTAGGGAAGGATCAGCTGGTCCTTGATGAACTGCCAGATGATCCGGGTCATCTCGTCGCCGTCAAGCTCGACGACGGGGCCCTCTACCTTGATCTTGGGCATGCGTATGGTTCCCCTTCTGAACTAATTTGACCAGCACAGTCCTTTTTGAGGCTCACTGGCCGTTGAGGCTATCGGACGGGGTCGATCACCTCGCGGCGCACCCGGTCACCCGACCTATCGCATCGGCATGAGGTCCTTGAACTCCAGGATGATCCCGGCCACCATCAGCACGACGCCGAGGCCGCCCAGCGTGACGACGTCGGTGGCCTTGCGGCGGACGGCGAGCCGCCCGCCCCCGGCCAGCCGGGCGAGCGCCCCCAGGGTCATGACGGCACCCATGGCGATCCCGCCCCAGTAGGGCAGGCCCAGCACCAGGGCGAGGACGAGCGCGGCCAGCGCGCCGCCCAGCACCAGGGGATAGGCCCCCCAGCGTTCCTCGTTCACCGCGGCCGCTCGCGCGTTCACCGGTCCATCACCCGCTCCCGCCCCTGACCCCGGCTCATCGCTCGGAGATCGGCTTCCACTTCTGGTCCCGCTCGCCGATGTACTCGCTGTCCGGCCGGATCAGCCGGTTGTCGGCGTGCTGTTCGATGACGTGCGCGGTCCATCCTGACATGCGGCTGACCGAGAAGACGGGAGTGAACAGGTCCGTCGGGATGCCCAGGTAGTGGTAGACGGTCGCCGCGTAGAAGTCGACGTTCGGGTAGAGGCCCTTGGTCTCGAAGACGACCTCCTCCATCTCCTTGGACATCCGGTAGTAGGTGTCGTCGCCGGACGCCTCGCCGAGCTCCTTGGACATCTTGCGCAGGTGCGTGGCGCGCGGATCCTCGGTCTTGTAGACGCGGTGCCCGAAGCCCATGATCTTCTCACCGGCGGCGAGCCGCTCGCGCACGTCGGCCGCGACGCCGCCCGGGTCCATCGCCTCCAGGCCGCGCATGACCTGCTCGTTGGCCCCGCCGTGCAGCGGGCCCTTGAGGGTGCCGATGGCGGCCACGACGGCCGAGTGCATGTCCGACAGGGTCGCGGCGCAGACCCGGGCGGCGAAGGTGGAGGCGTTCATCGTGTGGTCGGCGTGCAGGACCAGGCAGGCGTCGAAGATCTCGACCTCGCGCTCACCGGGGGTACGGCCGGTGATCTGCAGCAGGAAGTTCGCCGCCACGCTCAGCTCGGGGTCGGGATCGGCGACGGTGGACCCGGTCCTGGCCGCGTGGTAGCGGGCCACCAGGATCGGCTGCTGCGCGGTCAGCCGGGCCGCCTTGCGCAGGTTCGCCTCGGGCTCGTTGGAGTCCTTGTCCGGATCGTCGCCCCCGGCCAGCGAGACCAGCGTGCGCAGCGCCTCCATCGGGGCCTGCTTCTCCGCGATCTCCGCGATGTTGGCCTCGGCCAGGGTGCCGAGCGTACGCCCCCTGACCAGCTCCTGCCCGTAGGCGGCCAGCTGCTCCGCGGTGGGGAGCGTGCCGTACTGCAGCAGGTGCGCGGTCTCCTCGAAGCTCGTACGGCCGGCCAGATCGTGGATGTCGTATCCGCGATAGAAGAGGCGACCGGCCTGACCGTCGATGTCGCTGAGCGCTGTGGACGCGGCTACGACATCGGCGAGACCTTTGGTGGGCTTGTCCGCCATGAGTGTTTCCTCCGCTTATCTGTGAGCGAAGTCTACCCGTGAGCAGGGGAAACCCTCCCAAGAGGTACAGGCCAATTTCACCGGGGATTCTCCTTCTGGCAAAGGCGATTCCCCATCACCTCGTTTGGGTAAGCCGGAGCTGTAGGAATAGTTACGGCGGGCTACCTGGGGAGGAACTGCCGTGGAGGGGCCGTTCATACGCATCGAGGACACAGGCGAGGTGGTCCCGTTGCGCCCCGAGATCACGACGATCGGACGTGGCCGGGGAGTGGACATCCGGCTCACCGATCCGAGTGTTTCCCGGCTGCACGCGGAATTCGTCCGGCGCGGACCCTACCTTTACGTCGTTGATCTGGGCCTGTCCCGCAACGGCACGCGGGTCAACGGCCGGCCGATCGCCCGCAGGGTGCTGGACGACGGTGACGTGGTGTCCTTCGGCGCGGCACGAGGCAGGATCGGCGGGGTCCCGCGTGAGGACTTCGCCCCGGAGGTCGAGCTCCGCCGCGCCGCGGCACCGGAGCTGACCAGGCGGGAGGTGGACGTCCTGACGTCGCTCTGCCGTCCGGCGCTCTCGGACGAGGCGTTCGTGGCACCGGCCACGGCGCGGGAGATCGCCGACGACCTGGTGGTGACGGAGGCGGCCGTCAAGCAGCACCTCCTGCGCCTCTACCAGAAGTTCCGGATCCCGGAGGGGACCAACCGGCGCACCAGGCTGGCGAACGAGGTCGTCGCCCTGGGGCTGGTCAGGCCCACCCCGGTGGTGCCCCCGCAACGGGCCTCCGGCGCGGCGGAGCCGCAGACGGCGAGCAGCGGCGCCAACCGCAGGGCCTCGTAACAGGGCCCCGCCCGCGGGACGGTTCGCCCGCGGGCCCGGATCCACCCGTCATCCGTCCGGACACGGGCCACCGATCCCATCGGCCGCGTCCGCCGGGGACGGCTCCGCCGGTGGTCAGCCGCGTGGTCAGCCGTGCGCGCGGACGCGTCTCTCGGCGGCCTCGACCACGTTGGTGAGCAGCATGGCCCGGGTCATCGGGCCCACGCCTCCGGGGTTGGGGGTGAGGAAGCCCGCGACGTCCCCGACGCCGGGGGCGACGTCACCGGCGATCTTCCCGTCGACCCGGGAGACGCCGACGTCGAGCACCGCGGCTCCGGGCCTCACCATGTCCGGGGTGATCAGGTGCGGCACCCCGGCGGCGGCGACGACGATGTCGGCGCGCCGGGTGTGGGCCGCCAGGTCCCGCGTCCCGGTGTGGCAGAGGGTGACCGTGGCGTTCTCCGAACGGCGGGTCAGCAGCAGGCCCAGCGAGCGGCCCACCGTGATCCCCCGGCCGACCACGACGACCTCGGCCCCCTTGATCGGCACCCCGTACTCCTGCAGCAGCGCCACGATCCCGTACGGCGTGCAGGGCAGCGGCGCGTCGACCATGTGGACCAGGCGGCCCAGGTTGACCGGGTGGAGGCCGTCGGCGTCCTTGGCCGGGTCCATCCGCTCGATCAGCGCCTGGGTGTCGAGGTGACGGGGCAGCGGGAGCTGGACGATGTAGCCGGTGCACTCCTGTGAGGCGTCGAGCTCGTCGACGACCGCCTCGACCTCGGCCTGGGTGGCGTCCTCGGGCAGGTCCCTGCGGATGGAGGAGATGCCCACCTCGGCACAGTCGCGGTGCTTGCCCGCCACGTAGATCTGGCTGCCCGGGTCGGCCCCCACCAGCACGGTGCCCAGCCCCGGGACGACGCCCCGCTCCGCCAGCGCGGCCACCCGCACCGCGAGGTCCGCCTTGATCTTCGCCGCCGTGGCCTTGCCGTCGAGAATCCGCGCGCTCATAGGGGCCACCCTCTCACGGGATCAGCCGCGCTCCGCTTCCCTGCGCTCGATGATCCTGCGGGTGAACGGGATGAGCTCCATGGCCCGTCCGCCGAGGTAGGCCGCGCCGAGCGCGATGACGATCATCATCCAGGGGCTTCCCCAGAGGCCGTGCATGATCACGAAGGCGTACAGGGCGTGGTCGAGCAGCGGCATAGGGGAACTCCACGATTCGGACGAAAGAGGATGCTTCACCCTAACCGCGGTTCAAACCATTTTCAGCTGACCAGTCCTGTCCAAACGGCCACTTTCCTATCTCCCGTGTACGGCCGCCACGGTCACGCGGCGGCCGTACCCCGGTGCGGGGTCAGTGGAAGAAGTGACGGGTACCGGTGAAGTAGAGGGTCACCCCGGCGGCCTCGGCCGCGGCGACGACCTCCTCGTCCCGGATCGAGCCGCCCGGCTCCACGATCGCCCTCACCCCGGCGTCGATGAGGATCTGCGGGCCGTCCGCGAAGGGGAAGAACGCGTCGGAGGCCGCCACGGCCCCCCGCGCGCGCTCCCCGGCCCGGGAGACCGCGAGCCGCGCCGAGTCGACCCGGTTGACCTGGCCCATGCCGACGCCGACACTGGCCCCGTCCGCGGCGAGCAGGATCGCGTTGGACTTCACCGAACGGCACGCCCTCCAGGCGAAGGCCAGGTCGGCGAGGACCTCGGGAGAGGCGGCCGACCCCGCCTTCAGCTCCCAGGCGGACGGGTCGTCCCCGGGCGCGTCGATCCGGTCGGCGGCCTGCACCAGCAGCCCGCCGTCGATCCGGCGGAACTCCGAGGGGTTGGACGGCCCGCCCGGGCAGGCGAGCAGCCGGATGTTCTTCTTGGCGGTGAGCGTCGCCAGCGCCTCCTCGGTGAAGGAGGGGGCCACCACGACCTCGGTGAACACCTCGGCGATCTGCGCGGCCAGCTCACCGTTCACCTCGGCGTTGACCGCGATCACGCCGCCGTACGCCGAGACCGGGTCGCAGGCGTGGGCCTTGCGGTGGGCCTCGGCGACGTCCGCGCCGACCGCGACGCCGCACGGGTTCTGGTGCTTGATGATCGCCACGGCGGGGCCGTCGAAGTCCCACGCCGCCCGCCAGGCCGCGTCGGCGTCCAGGTAGTTGTTGTAGGACATCTCCTTGCCGTGCAGCTGCTCGGCCGCGGCCAGGCCGTCCTTCTGGTCGGCGTACAGGGCCGCGCCCTGGTGCGGGTTCTCGCCGTAGCGCAGCGGCGAGCGCAGCTCCCAGGCGGCGCCCATGTAGCGCGGCCAGGCGCCCTCCTCGGCCGTGTACACCTCGGCGAACCAGGAGGCCACCGCGGTGTCGTAGGCGGCGGTGTGGGCGTACGCGGCGGCGGCCAGGCGGCGGCGGTCGGTGAGGGTGAAACCGCCCGCCTCGACCGCGGCGAGCACGTCGCCGTAGGAGGCCGGATCGACCACGACCGCTGCGGTGGCGTGGTTCTTGGCCCCGGCCCGGATCATCGCCGGACCGCCGATGTCGATCTGCTCGACGCACTCGGTGTCGGAGGCGCCGGAGTCGACGGTCTGCCGGAACGGGTAGAGGTTGACCACAACCAGCTCGAACGGCTCGATCTCCAGCTCTTCGAGCTGCTTGACGTGCGAGGGGTTGCCGCCGTCGGCGAGCAGGCCCGCGTGCACCCGCGGGTGCAGCGTCTTGACCCGGCCGTCGAGGCACTCGGGAAAGCCGGTCAGGGACTCGACGGGAGTGACGGGGACGCCGAAGGAGGCGATCCTCGCGGCGGTGCCCCCCGTGGAGACGATCTCCACACCCGCGGCGTCGAGGCCGCGGGCCAGTTCCTCCAGCCCGCTCTTGTCATACACCGCGATCAACGCGCGCCGGATGGCGATGCGGGTCACTTCGTGCTCCTCATGGTCGTTTCCGGGTCTCTCCCGGGGATCCGGCTCATTCGCCGGTGCGTCCGAGTCGGACGGTTCTGCCGGTCACGGTCCAGCCCTCGCGGGCCATCCGTCCGACGGTGTCGACGAGCAGGTCGCGCTCGACGGTCTTGATGCGTTCGTGCAGGGTGGCCTCGTCGTCGCCGTCCAGCACCGGCACGGCCTGCTGCGCGATGATCGGCCCGGTGTCGACGCCGGCGTCGGCGAGCATCACCGTGCAGCCGGTGACGCGCACGCCGTACGCGAGCGCGTCCCGCACGCCGTGCGCGCCCGGGAAGGAGGGCAGCAGCGCGGGATGGGTGTTCAGGACGGGGAAGGCCCGCAGGGTCGGCTCGCCGAGGATCTTCATGAAGCCCGCGCAGACCACCAGGTCGGGCCGGTGCCCGGCGATGCGCCCGGCCAGGGCCAGGTCCCACGCCCCGCGGTCCGGGTGGTCGGCCAGCCGCTCCACGAAGGTCGGCACCCCCGCCCGGCCGGCGCGGGCCAGCCCCTCGATCCCGTCGCGGTCGGCCCCCACCGCCACCACGCGGGCACCGTAGGTCTCGTCTGCCACGGCGTCCAGCAGGGCCTGTAGGTTGGTTCCAGAACCGGACACGAGGACCACAAGCCGAACGGCCTGGGATGACACCGACGCTCTCCATTCGGACGGGGACTCACGCCGCTGCAAGGGTATCGGCCTGTCCGTACGAACGATACAAGGAGGTCAGGTGACACTACCGGTCCAGGTGCGGCCCGCCGAGAGTGCCGGCCGCAGAGCGCTGTGGCTCGCCGTCGCAGCGGTGGTGATGACGCTGGTGCTCCCCCTGGCGGGGGTCGTGATGGCGCTCTTCGCCCTGGTCACCTCGGTACGCGCGATCGGGACGCTGCGTTCCGTGCGCAAGCCCGCCGGCATCGCCGTGGTGGGCGTCGTGCTGTCGGCCGGTGCGCTGGTGGTGTCGGTCGCGATGTCCGCGATGCAGTTCTACTTCAGCGACGAGCTGGCCGCCTACGCCGAGTGCGGCAGGGGCGCGGGCACGGTCGCGTCCCAGAACGAGTGCGTCGAGCAGCTCGAACGGGCCCTGGAGAAGAAGATGCCCTTCGTGCGGCCCGGTCAGATGCAGTTCCCCTTCCCGCCCTGAGAACCGTCCCTGAGAACCGTCCCGGACGGCCCCGCAGGAACCGTCCGGCGCCCTCGGGGACGTCGTGGGAAGCGGAAGGGGCCCCGGACGACCGCACCGCCCGCGTCCGTCGTCGGCCGCGGGTGGTGTCGTCCGGCGGCCCCGGGCGCGGGGTCGTTCAGTCGCGGTCCCAGGCGTAGGGGTCGACGTAGATGACGTGACCGCCCTTGTCGTCGGTCTCGTCGACGATGTCGCGCCGGGGCGGGCGCGGCGGGTCGGGGCGGCGGTTCGCGAGCGTGTCCTCCGCGGCGGCCGAGGCGTGCTCGTCCTCCCAGTCGTCCCGGATGACCGGGATCGGCTGGGTGTCGCACTCGGTGGCGTCCAGCCAGTGACCGGGAAGCCTGCGCAGCTCCTCGGGCTCGGCGAGACCGGCCTTGCCGGCCACCGACCCGGCGGCCCGCGCGAGCTTGACGCCGGCCTTGCGGACCGGCGCGGTGGCCGTGCCGACCTTGGCCGCCGCCTTGGTGACGGCCGTACCGTGCCCGCGGAAGAGCAGCCACCAGTTGGCCAGCCCGGCCGCGATCCCGGCCGCGACGCCCACCTCCAGCGTCACCGAGAGCATCACCTCCCAGGCCGCCGGGCCCACCTCGGAGAGCCGCGCGCCACCGAGCGAACCGCCCGAGAGCGCCGCCAGCAGGCCCGCCGCCGCCCCGGTGCCCAGCCCGCAGGCCAGCCCCCACAGCGGAGCCCCCTCGTAGGAGGAGGAGGGGGAGATCCGCACGACCAGCACGCCCGCCACGGCGCCGGCCACGAACGGCACCGCGACCACCGCCATCACCCAGGCCGGGGTCGGGCCCGCCTCCGGCAGCGCGCCCAGGATCGGCAGGCTCGGCACCGTGCCCAGCTGCACCCCGGTCGGCGCGACGAGCGTGCCGGTGCCGACCGCGAAGCCGGGACCGGCGATGTAGGCCATCGCCCAGATCACGGCGTTGAGCAGGTAGAGCCCCTGGATCAGCAGGAGCAGCAGCCCGCCCACGAATCCCGGGGCCAGGACGCCCGACAGCTCGCCGACCTGGCCGAAGTTGGCCACGGTGGCCCCGGTCACCAGGATCGCACCGGCCACGAGCATGATCGTCAACGCGGCCGACGTACCGGCCACGACCGAGCGCAGCCGCTCGGGCAGCAGGCGCAGCATGGACCGCCAGGGCCCGATCGTCCTGGCGACGGCCACCGAGCCCGCGATGAAGGCCAGCACGAGATGGCTGATCAGCACGTCGCCCAGGAAGGGCTGGGTGATCTCGTTCCTGGTGATCAGCGCGATGAGCCCGGCCAGCAGCGCGTACGGCGCCGCCAGCGAGATGCCCGCCTGGGCGACCAGGACCAGCTGGGCCCTGCGGCGCGCGTTGGACACCTCCCTGGGGGTGTTCTTGGGCAACCGGGCCGGAAGGCGGAGCCGCAGGTCCGCGTCGCGGGCCATCCACATCCCGGCGCGGTACAGCAGGAAGGCGGGCAGGATCGTCAGGCCCAGGGGGAGCAGTCCCACCGAGCCGCCCGGGATCGCGAAACCCGCGTGATGGGCGGCCAGCCAGAGCTGGGACGCGGTCCGGAACACCGCCGGCAGGCCGACTCCCAGCGCGCCGCGCGGAGCGGCGATCCAGCCGACCAGGGTGAGCGTGGTGAGCACCGCCAGTCCCACGCCGAGCGTCCAGGCGGCGGCGAGCATCCCGGAGACGGGAAGCGGCCGGCGGACGTCGTCGTCGTCACCGGTGAGGCCGGGCAGGGGGATACGGCTGAGGACGTTGCGGGGAGCCGTCCGTAGCTGATCGAAAAGGGCCGTCACAGTAGTCGATGGTCTCAGCATCTCCGGTGTGGAAGGGACTCCTGCGCCCCGCGTGTCGCGCACCGCCCCTCGGCGGGGACGTGTGGTATCCGGGACCGGGGCTGTGGCCGGGATCGTGGCCGTGGCCGTGCCGTGGCCGTGACCGGAGCCGGAGCCGGAGCCGGGACCGTGACGGCGACCGGGACCGTGGCCGGATCGGGGCCGTGGCCGGATCGGGGCCGTGGCCGGATCGGGGCCGTGGCCGGATCGGGGCCGGACGCGGAAGGGCGCCCGGCGAGATGCCGGACGCCCTTCGGTGGTACGCGATCCCCGCGCGGCGCCGCCGCGCGGTCCCTCGTGCGCTTCTCGTGCGCGCTTCTCGTGTGCTCCGACGCGCGGTTCTCGTGCGCTCCGGTACGCGGCTTTCGTGCGCTCCGGTGCGCGGTGCCCGCCGGTACGGCTAGAGCGCCTGGACAACCTCGCGCATCAGCCGCGCGGTCTCGCTCGGGGTCTTGCCGACGCGCACGCCGACCTTCTCCAGGGCGTCCTTCTTGGCCTGCGCGGTGCCGGCCGAGCCGGACACGATCGCGCCCGCGTGGCCCATGGTCTTGCCCTCCGGAGCGGTGAAGCCCGCCACGTAGGCGACGACCGGCTTGGTGACGTGCTGCTCGATGTAGGCGGCGGCCCGCTCCTCGGCGTCGCCGCCGATCTCGCCGATCATCACGATCGCGTCGGTGGCCGGGTCGTCCTGGAACGCCTGCAGCGCGTCGATGTGGGTGGTGCCGATGACCGGGTCACCGCCGATGCCGACCGCGGTGGAGAAGCCGATGTCGCGCAGCTCGTACATGAGCTGGTAGGTCAGCGTGCCCGACTTCGAGACCAGGCCGATACGGCCGGCGCTGGTGATGTCGGCCGGGATGATGCCCGCGTTGGAGGCGCCGGGCGAGGCGATGCCGGGACAGTTCGGCCCGATGATCCGGGTCTTGCCGCCCTTGGCGACCGCGTAGGCCCAGAACTCGGTGGTGTCGTGGATCGGGACACCCTCGGTGATCACCACGCAGAGACCGATCTCGGCGTCGATGGCCTCCTTGACGGCGTCCTTGGTGAACGCCGGGGGCACGAAGACGACCGACACGTCGGCGCCGGTCTCCTTCATGGCCTCGGCGACGGCGCCGAAGACGGGCAGGCCCTCGTGGACGGTGCCGGCCTTGCGGGCGTTGACCCCGCCGACGACGCGGGCACCCGAGGCGAGCATGCGCCGGGTGTGCTTGGTGCCCTCACCGCCGGTCATGCCCTGGACGATGATCTTGCTGTTTTCGGTCAGCCAGATGGCCATTACGCACCTACCGCGGCGAGTTCGGCGGCCCGCTTGGCCGCATCGTCCATCGTGTCCACCAGTTCGACGCCGGAGAGCTTGGCGTCGGAGAGAATCTGACGCCCGAGTTCGGCGTTGTTGCCGTCCAGCCGGACGACCAGCGGGCGGCTCACGCTCTCGCCGCGGGTCTCCAGCAGCTTGAAGGCGGAGACGATGCCGTTGGCGACCGCGTCGCAGGCGGTGATCCCGCCGAAGACGTTGACGAAGATCGACTTGACCGCGGGGTCGGAGATGATGATCTCCAGGCCGGCCGCCATCACCTCGGCCGAGGCGCCGCCGCCGATGTCGAGGAAGTTGGCGGGCTTGGGCTTGCCGGGGAACGCCTCGCCGGCGTAGGCGACGACGTCGAGGGTCGACATGACCAGGCCCGCGCCGTTGCCGATGATGCCGACGGAGCCGTCCAGCTTGACGTAGTTGAGGTCCTTGGCCTTGGCCGCGGCCTCCAGGGGGTCCTCGGCCGCCTTGTCCTCGAAGGCCTCGTGGTCCGTCTGGCGGAAGACCGCGTTGTCGTCGAGGGTGACCTTGCCGTCGAGGGCCTTCACCTGGCCGTCGGCGGACAGGATCATCGGGTTGACCTCGACGAGGGAGGCGTCCTCGTCGACGAAGGCGCACCAGAGCTTCTCGATGAGCTCGGCGGCACCGTCGAGCGCCGCCTCCGGCAGCCCACCGGCCTGGGCGATCTCGCGGGCCCTGGCCCGGTCGACGCCGTCCAGCGGGGAGATCGGGACCTTCGCCACCTTCTCCGGCGTGCTGTGCGCGACCTCTTCGATGTCCATGCCGCCCGCGGCGGAGCAGATGGCGAGGAACGTACGGTTGGCGCGGTCGAGCAGGAAGGAGAAGTAGTACTCCTCCGCGATCGCGCTGGCCTCCTCGATCAGGACCTTGTGGACCGTGTGGCCCTTGATGTCCATGCCGAGGATGTCGGTGGCCTTCCGCTCGGCGTCGGCCGCGTCGTCGGCGACCTTCACGCCACCGGCCTTGCCTCGACCACCGGTCTTGACCTGGGCCTTGACGACGACACGGCCGGTCAGCTGCTCGGCTGCCGCCCGTGCCTCCTCCACGGTGTGCGCGACGACGCCGCGCGGCACCGGGATGCCGTACTCCGCGAAGAGCTCCTTCGCCTGATGTTCGAACAGGTCCACGAGGGTCCGTCCTTGCTTGTCCGGCTGGTGTACAGATGTGAGCGGGCCGGCTCCACGATCCAAGGGGGAGCCCGGCGGTTTTGCGCCAATGAAGCCTAGCCCGCCTGATGACATGACCAGGCAACCGGGTCCATGATCGCCTGGCCGAATGTTGTTCGTGACCTCGCGGGGGGTGCGAGGGGCGCGAGAAACCGCCCGCGCCGGTCCGCCGGAGACGTCCGCGACGGCACGGCCGACCCCCGCGTCGATCTTCGCACCGATCTCCGCGCCGACCCTCGCGCCGGTCCGCTGGAGACGTCCGTGACGCCCCGGCGGGTCCGGCGGGTCCGCGCGCCGTCCGGCCCGGACGGGTCCGCGCCGGTCGTCAGACCGGCGAGGGGATCGCGCTCCGGACCCAGTCGACGATCTCCTGCGTGGTGGCGCCCGGCGTGAAGATGCGCGCGACCCCCATCTCCTGGAGCGCGGGCATGTCGGCCTCGGGGATGATCCCGCCGCCGAAGACCACGATGTCGCTCGCGTCGTTCTCCTTCAGCAGCTCCAGCACCCTGGCGAAGAGCGTCATGTGCGCGCCGGACAGGATGGACAGGCCGATCGCCGCGGCGTCCTCCTGGATCGCGGTGCGCACCACCTGCTCGGGCGTCTGGTGCAGGCCGGTGTAGACGACCTCCATCCCCGCGTCCCGCAGCGCGCGCGCCACGATCTTCACTCCCCTGTCGTGACCGTCCAGCCCCGGCTTGGCGATGACGACGCGGATCCTCGGCACGGCATCCATACAGACCTCCTTGTCTGCGCTCCCCCGCAACACGGGAGCTGTCGGCAGCGTAACCGGCCCCGTCCCGGTACGGTCCGGCGACCGGTTCGATTCTCCCTCCGGACCCTTCCCCGGCGCGCGCCACGGCCCGGCGCCGCCGCCTGCGGAATACCGCCGCTCTCCCGGTACGACGAACGCGCCGTGAATTCCCCGGAACGGCGAAAGAAAGCCGGGTCCCCTTCATGTCGGAAAAACGGGAAAACAACGTTCCGTGATCGCGCGGAAACAAGAATGCCCATCCCGGCACTCCGGACGGAATCCCTGAACGCGAAGAGGCGTCCTGCACGGAATATGCACGATTAATTCAAGACGAACGTCCGCATGCGCTATCTTTTCGTGATCTAGCACTGCGAGAGTGTGCAGACCCCTCGCCGTCAGGGTGCGGGGCACCATCAGGAGGACTTCCCTTGAAGCGATACATCGCCGGGCTGGCGTGCGCCGCAACGGCCGTGCTGGGCGTCCCGGCGCTGGCATCGACCGCGCACGCGCAGGTCGCCGATCCGGTCACCGCGCTGAAGAGCCAGTTCAAGAACGGACGCGGTGTCACCTACACCGACACCATCAAGATTCGCCGGCAGCAAAAGACCGAGGTCCTCGGCAAGCGCGTCGGTGAATTGCAGTTCGGCACCTCCGGGGTGATCGCGTCCGACCACACCACCACGCTGCGCATCAAGGAGGGCGACCTCGGACTCGGCCTTGAGTCGAACGACGAGGAAGGCAGCGCGGAGAGCAAGCGGTTCAACAAGCTGATGGCCGGGCTGGCCGAGCCCGAGCGGGTCGTCCGGATCGGGAACAAGGCCTACATCTCAGGCGGGGCGTTCAGCCGGTTCATGCCGACGGACAGGTCCTGGCTGCAGTATCCCGAGGACACGCACGGCGTGACCGGCTCGATGGGCCAGCCCGTCAACGCGGCCGAGCCCGCCACCCTCAAGGCCCTGCTCGCGCACGCCACGGTGAAGCAGACCTCCGCCTACGCGGGAAAGATCACTTACAGCGAGCTCCACAAGGTCTCGCCGTGGTTCCGGGCGGGGGTGGGGCAGAAGCTGCTCGAGCCCCTGGCCAAGATGAAGATCAATTGGAAGCTGTTCCTGGACGGCCGTGGACTTCCCGCCAGGCTGACGATCTCGAGCGGGGGCTCGACGATCACCACCGCCTACACCAACTGGGGTGCCCCGGTCGCGATCACCGCTCCGCCGGCCGACCAGATCGCCACCGTCAAGGACGTCCAGGCGGGCTTCGAGGCCGTCGAGACCATCCCCCTGCTCAGCGGCAAGTGAGCTCCCTCGCCCCCGGCAGGTGTCACCTGCCGGGGGCGGGGCCGTCCGGGCGTCCGATTCCGCGATCGATCGCCGATTCTTGATCCGTTGTTTCGCCGTATAGGCAAGAATCTTTTCCTCCTCCGCGACGACGCGCGGACACCTACGGGAGGATCCCCTCGATGAGGCGAACGCTCGCCGCCCTGACCGGCGCCACCCTGGCAGCCCTGATCGCTCCCCTGCCCGCCCTCCCCGCTCCGGCCGAAGCCGCCAGCGGACCGGCCTCCCTGACCCCGGCGGCCGATCGGCGGGTCTCGGCGGCCGACCCGGTCTCGGCGCTCACCCGCCGGTTCAAGGCCCACCGGGGCGTGAGGCTCGCCGAGAACACGAAGATCATCGGTGAGGGGAAGAAGTACCGGACGATCTTCACCCGGCGATCCGGTGTGCTGGAGTTCGGCGGAAAGGGCCTGGTCGCCTCGGACCTGACCACCCGGTTCACCGTTCCCACCAAGGGCGAGGACGGGCTCGCGGGCGTGTTCGCCCCCTCGCGGACCATCTCGGTGAAGGGCACCGCGTACACCTCGGGCGGCATCTACGCCGACTCGATGCCCGAGGGCAAGAAGTGGCTGCGCACGCCCGGCGACACCGGTTCCCTGGTCAGCGCCGTCCAGCAGATCATCAGCACCGTCGAGCCGGGCACGCTGCGGGCGACCCTGGCCCGCACCGCCGCCAGGCGTCCGGGAGGCACCTGGGACGGCACCCGGACCACGGTCCACTCGGGCACGATCACGCTGGGCGAGCTCTTCGGGGTATCCCCCTCGGTGCGGGCGATGCTCGGCACGAAGCCCACCGGCAGGTCCGCCACCCTCCCGGTGAGCTGGAAGATCTACCTCGGCTCCGACCTGCTGGTCCGCCGGGTCGTGTCGTCGTACACGGAGTCGACCCGGGGCCTGAACAGCACCGAGCTGACCTACGTCAACGACACCCGCTACACCGGCTGGGGCACCAAGGTCACGATCAAGGCGCCGCCCGCCGACCAGGTGGCCGAATTCGACGAGCTCACCGTCGGCGCCGACGATGCCCGGGGGGCCCAGGACCCGGTCCGGGGGTTCTTCGAGAACTGACCGGGTCGGTCCGGCCCGCGCCACGGTTCCGGGGAGCGGCACCGGTCGCTCCCCGGACGCCCGGGGACGGGACCCGCTTCCCGGACGCCCCCGTTGTGATCCGCCTCCCGGCCGCCCCCGGAGCGACCCGGGGCGGATCCGGGGCGACCCGGATGGCCCCGCTCCCCGGCCTCGCTCGCGGCAGGACTCAGAGCTTCTCCAGCGGCGCGTACGCCAGCAGCAGGGTCTTCTCCCCGCCACCACCGAAGTCGATCTTTACCTTGGTCTTCTCGGCGACGCCGTCCACGGACACGACCGTGCCCAGGCCGAACGCGTCGTGGGTGACCCGGTCCCCCGGGGTGAGGTTCGGGATCGTCCTGCCGCCGGGCCTGCGGGCCGGGGCGGGCCGGGACTCGCGGCGGGTGGCGGCGCCCCAGGCGTTCTTCTCCGGGTCGCTGCGCCAGTCGACCAGCTCGGCCGGGATCTCCGAGACGAAACGGGAGGCCGGGTTGAACGCGGGCGAGCCCCAGGAGCTGCGGACGGCCGCCCGGGAGAGGTAGAGGCGCCGCTCGGCCCGGGTGATGCCGACGTAGGCCAGGCGGCGCTCCTCCTCCAGCTCCTTGGGCTCGCCGAGCGAGCGGGTGTGCGGGAAGACGCCGTCCTCCATGCCGGTGAGGAACACCACCGGGAACTCCAGGCCCTTGGCGGTGTGCAGCGTCATCAGCGTCACCACCCCCTGGCCCCCGTCGGCCGCCGGGATCTGGTCGGCATCGGCCACCAGGGAGACCTGCTCCAGGAACTCCACCAGCGTGCCCTCGGGGTTGGCCTCCTCGAACTCCGAGGCGACCGAGATCATCTCGTCCAGGTTCTCCAGGCGGCTCTCGTCCTGCGGGTCGGTGGAGGCGGTGAGCTCCAGGCGGTAGCCGGTGCTCACCAGCACCTCCTGGGCCAGCTCCGAGGGCGACAGCGCGTCGGCCTTCACCATGAGCTCGTCCATCAGCGCGACGAAGTCCTTGATCGCCTTGAGCGAGCGGGTGGCCATGCCCGGCGCCTCGTCCGCCCGGCGCAGCCCCTCCCAGTAGGGGATGCGTTCCCTGGTCGCGAACGCCTCGACCATCGCCTCGGCGCGCTCGCCGATGCCGCGCTTGGGCACGTTGAGGATGCGGCGCAGCGAGACCACGTCGTTCGGGTTGGACAGGAACCGCAGGTAGGCCAGCAGGTCGCGGACCTCCTTGCGCTCGTAGAAGCGCACCCCGCCCACGACCTTGTACGGCAGGCCGGTCCGGATGAAGATCTCCTCGAACACCCGGGAGGCGGCGTTGGTCCGGTAGAACACCGCGACCTGGCCCGGCACCAGGTCCTCCTCGTCGGTGAGCCGGTCGACCTCCTGGGCGACGAACATGGCCTCGTCGTGCTCGTTGTCGGCCACGTACCCGATGATCTTCGGCCCGGCGCCCTGGTCGGACCAGAGGTTCTTGGGCTTGCGGCTCTGGTTGCGCGAGATCACCGCGTTGGCCGCGGACAGGATCGTCTGGGTGGAGCGGTAGTTCTGCTCCAGCAGGATCGTCCTGGCCTCGGGGTAGTCGCGCTCGAACTCCAGGATGTTGCGGATCGTCGCGCCCCGGAAGGCGTAGATCGACTGGTCGGCGTCGCCCACCACGCACAGCTCGGCCGGGGGCAGGTCGCCGCCGCCCTCCCTGACCGGCTCCCCGTCCGCGGTGAGCGGCTCGGCCCGGCCGGTGAGCTCGCGGATCAGCGTGTACTGCGCGTGGTTGGTGTCCTGGTACTCGTCGACCATGATGTGACGCCAGCGGCGCCGGTAGTGCTCGGCCACGTCGGGGAAGATCTGGAACAGCGTCACGGTCAGCATGATGAGGTCGTCGAAGTCCATCGCCCCGGCCTCGGTGAGCCGCTGCTGGTAGTTCCGGTACGCCTCGGCGAGCTTGCGCTCCAGGTGGGTGGACGCCTGCCCGGACGCCGTCTCGTAGTCGATCAGCTCGTTCTTGAAGTTGCTCACCTGGGCGGAGAACGACCTGGGCGGGTAGCGCTTGGGGTCGAGGTCCATCTCCCGGCAGACCATCGCCATCAGGCGCTGGGAGTCGGCCTGGTCGTAGATGGAGAAGCCACTGGGGAAGCCCAGGCGCTTGGCCTCGCGGCGCAGGATCCGCACGCAGGCGCTGTGGAAGGTCATCACCCACATCGCCGCCGAGCGCGGGCCGATGAGCCGGTCGACCCGGTCCTTCATCTCCCGCGCGGCCTTGTTGGTGAAGGTGATCGCCAGGATCTCCTGCGGGTGCACGCCGCGCTCGCCCAGCAGGTAGGCGATGCGGTGGGTCAGCACCCGGGTCTTGCCCGACCCCGCGCCCGCGACGATGAGCAGGGGGCTGCCGTGGTGCACGACGGCCTCGCGCTGCTGGGGATTGAGCCCGTCGAGCAACGGGTGGGTCAGGGAAGAGGCTGGGATCGACACGCCACCTAGGTTAGAGCGACCGGCCGACAACCGGGTCCGCCGACCGCAAGGAATGCGGACGGACTCCCCGGCGGTTGTGCTGATCGAGTGGTACGCGAAAGCGACGGAAAGGCGTTCCCATCGTGTCCGAGGACCAGATCGACCGCGTGCTGGTGGTCACCGCGCACCCGGACGACGTCGACTTCGCCGCCGCGGGCGCGATCGCGCAGTTCACCGACCGGGGCGTCGAGGTGACGTACTGCGTGGTCACCGACGGTGACGCGGGCGGTTTCGACCGCGAGCTGGACAACGGCGGCATGGCCGAGCTGCGCCGGACCGAGCAGACGGACGCCGCCAAGGTGGTCGGCGTGACCGATCTCCGCTTCCTCGGCTACCGCGACGGGACCGTGGTGCAGAGCCTGGACCTGCGGCGCGACATCACCCGGGTCATCCGCCAGGTCAGGCCGGACCTGGTGATCACCCACAGCCCGGAACGCAACCACCGGTTCATCGCCCCCAGCCATCCCGACCACCGCGCGGTCGGCGGCTGCACGCTGGACGCCGTCTACCCCGACGCGCGCAACCCCTACGCCTTCCCCGAGCTGCTGCGCGACGAGGGGCTTCAGGCGTGGACCGTCCGCGAGGTCTGGCTGAACGGCGGCCCGGCGCCCGACCACCACGTGGACGTCACCGGCACCTTCGACCGCAAGCTCGCCGCGCTGCGCTCGCACGTCAGCCAGGTCGGGCACCAGAACGACTTCGAGGCGTCCCTGCGGGGCCACTTCTCCCGGATCGCCGTCGAGGCGGGGTTCGGCGAGGGCCGCTACATCGAGTCCTTCCAGCGCGTCTCCACCGCCTGATCCTTTCCTTCCAGAGGGTCTCCATCGCCCGCTCCTCTCCTTTCAGCGCGCCTCCACCGCCTGGGTCCTCTCCCGCGCAGGTCGGGTCCCCTCGTGTGCGCAGGGGGCCGCCTGCGGCAGGAGCCCGCTACGAGGCGGGGTCCGCCTCCGGCGGGGCCAGGCGGGCGAAGAGGTAGCCCAGGGAGTTGGTCGCCACGTGGAGCATCGCGGGCGCGGCCAGACCACCCCTCCTGCGCAGCTCGGTGAAGAGCACCCCGGCGAGCCCGGTCGCGACCACCGAACCGGCCACGACGCGCGCCACCTGCCGGACGGACGCCTGCCCGGCGACGGGCCCGGCGGAGGTCGTCCCCGGGGAGGCGGGCGCCGTCGCGCTCCCGGAAGCCGTCCCCACCGGGACCGGCCCGGAGACGCCCCCGGAGACCGACCCGGGGACGGTCCCGGAGACGGTCCCGGAGACGGACGCTGAGAGGGGCCCGGACGCGGCGGCCTCGTCGGGGGTGCCGGAGGCCAGGCCGCTCAGGGCGGGGTTGGCGGCCATCATGTCGATGGCGGGCAGGACGTGCCAGAGGCCGAACAGGGCCGAGGAGACCGCGGTCGCCGTACCGTGGCCGTGGGAGCGGGCGACGAGGGCGTGCATCACCCCGCGGAAGCCCACCTCCTCCAGCAGGACCGTGCCGATCGGCACCTGGAGCAGGGCCTCCTCCAGCGCGCGGGCACGGGAGAGCGACAGGGCCCGCTCGTCGCGGAAGAAACGGCGGGTGGCCGGGATCGCGATGCCCACGGCGTAGGAGCCGGCCACCGCGGAGGCGAGCGCCCCGCCGATCCTCAGGCCGCGCGCTCGCTCGTGGAACCCCATCTCGGCCCAGGAGATCCCGGAACGGCGGGCCATCACGAGCAGCGCGCCGACGGCCGTGGCCGAGGTCAGCGGTGCCAGCCTGGGGGCCAGCCGGTTGTTGAGCACGTTGGCCGCCACCAGCACGGCCACCGCCCCGGCCTGGACGGCGGCTCCCGAGCGGCCCCGCGCCGGACCGGCGACCCCACGGTTCCCCCGCGCCCTGGCGGCGACTTCGGGGTGACCCCGTGCCGGGCCGGCGGGCGGGAATCCGGTCCGCGCCACATCGGCGGCCTGCCACGGTCCGTTCCGTGCCGGGTCGTGTTCCATGATCAGACTCCTCGGGACGTCGTCCCGCGTCCCGCGTGCCGGGACGCGCCGGGAGCCGTCGACCCGGGACGCCTTACGGCCCGCCCGCGCCTCTCGGATCCGATTCGAGGCTACGCGAGCGATGTTCAGCTCGCGGCGGCCCGGCGCCGGTCGTCGGAAAAGCGCAGCCCGCGGCGTTCCCTCACGGTCAGGCCGCCCCAGATCCCCTCCGGTTCGGCCGCCCGCACCGCGTAGGCCCGGCACTCCTGGAGCACCGGGCACCGCTCGCAGACCGCCTTCGCCCACGCCTCGTGCCGGGCCGACTCCGCCGGCGGGAAGAACAGCTCGGGGTCACTCGTACGGCAGGCGCCCCGCACGGCCCGGTCGATCTCCCGGACCGTCTTCCGCATGACATCACCCCCTTGTCGACGCGCCGGCCCTCAGACCAAGGCGTGTCCGATGAACGATCTCGGTGATGCGGTCGGATGATTCCTCATGGTGCGACGAGGTGGGCCGACCGACGAGGCCCGGCAGCGGATCGAGTCCCTCCTCGGCATCGGCTCCACCATCGCCCGGGCCCGCCCCTCCGCACCCGGCCGGACCGGCCGGTGGCCGGCAAGGGTCACTCCTCCCGGAGGATCCGCATGCATCCGCCGCGTCGTCGATCACTTCTGCGGCACGCCGCGCCCCCGCGGTCGGCGTGTCCGCTCGTCATCGGGAAGGTCCGGCGGGGCCCGTGGACCGGCTGGTCACCACGCGCCTGCGCCGCACTTGACGGTGCCGCCGAGGGTGGCGTTAACGACGCACACCCGTGAGCCGGCGTCCGTGCCGTTCCAGTGCCAGCCGGTCTTGGTGACGTAGCCGATGCCGACCAGGCGGGTGTCCGAGACCGGTGTCCAGTCATAGCCACCCGCGCCCAGGCGCTTGCGCTCCAGGATCATGTAGCACTCGTTGCCCCAGGACTGGGCCAGCGCCTGCACGTAACCGTCGGTGGTCCTGCGGTTCAGCCATCCCTTGCAGTTCCCCACCTCGACATCCTTGCCGGGGATGTACTCCGCGGCCTGGACACCGGCCTCGCCCGACGAGCCGGCGTCGAAGGCGGAGTCGACGCTCGACGGGCCGGGATCGGCCTGGGTGATTCCGGCGGTCGCCGGGTCCGGGTCCGCCTGGGCCGGACCGGCCAGGCCCAGCGTGGCGACGAGGATCGCCGTCGTGACGGCCGACACTCGCCGCACCTCTCCTCTGGCGTTCATGTTCTTCTCCTTTTCCTGTTCTGGTGCGTGACTTCCTGTTCTGGTGCGTGACGTCCGGTCACCACGGTGGTCTCGACGGATCGGCCGGGCGGGTGCCGGTCATGCGGCGAGCGCCTACCACTTGGCCAGGGTCCACCCGGACGCGTCACCGGCGTGGCTCTCGACGAAACCCTTCGTTCCGGCGTTCGTCCCGTTCCAGTGCCATCCCGTGTACGCGGTGGTGAATCGGCCGACGACCCTTTCGGCACCGAGAGCCGTCCAGTCGTAGCGGACGCTGCCGTCGTCGTTGTAGCGCTTGCGGTACAGCTCGCTGGTGCAGCCCGCCGCGACCTCCTCGTTGTCGTTCACGGTCTTGAGCCGTACGTAGCCGTCGGAGGTGCGATATTGCAGGTAGATCGTGCAGCCACCGACACCCACCCCCGAATAGGTGACGATCGTGTCGGCGTTGGCGGTCGTGGCGCCGATGGGGGCGAGCAGCAGCGCGACGCCGCATACGAGTGCCGCGTTGCGAATCGTGCGGTGGAGCATTCCATGCCTCCTGGGTTCGGGATCACGAAGCGGGTGTGTCGGTGCCGGAGCGAGGGGAATCGCCCGGCGAACACGGCGAACACGGCGGCCGGGCGTTCGCCCGCACCGCCCTTTCCGGATGGCGGGCCCGTCGACGGTGCGTCGTCGGGCGGTACGGAGCCGGTCGGCGCCGTTACGAGTGATCCGCCCGCGGAGGTGTTCGTTCCGATGAGCCGGAGATGCGAACGGTGTTCTGGTACGACCCCGATTCTGAGGTGGTACGAGAAGAAAGTCGTTGATTCCTCAGGCCGGGTTCGTTGTTCTTGCGGGCCCGGCGGAACGGAGTGCGGCATGCCGGTGCTCGGTCGGTGTCATGCCGTAGCGGGCACGGAACGCGCGGGTGAAGGAGGGGGCGTCGGCGAACCCCCAGCGGCATGCGATGACGTGTACGGCCTCTGATCGCAGGTTCGGGTCGGCCAGGTCGCGGTGACACCGGGCCAGGCGGCGCTGTCGTACCCAGGCGGCCACGGGCAGATCCTGATCCTGGAAAAGCCGGTTCAGCTGGCGACGGGAGATGCCGTGCGCCTCCGCGATCGTCTGCGGTGTCAGACCCGGGTCGCCGAGGTTGCGGAGGACGAACGCCCGCACCTGCAGGAGCAACCCGTGGTGACGTGTCTCGGGGGGCATCGGCACATCGCCCGCCAGGTGATCCAGAAGGACGGAGAGCAGGTCGAGCAGCGCACCGCTGAGCCTGATCCCGCCCTCCGTCCCGGCGGTCGACGGAAGAGCCGCGTGAGCTATCGAACGGCGGAGGATGTCACCGAGACCGTCGCTGTCGCCGATGTTGCTCCCCAGGAGCGGCCCGATCTTGTTCGGCGGAAGCGGAAGGAGCGTTTTCGGGATCGCGACCAGGACCTTCCGGGCCCAGAGCGTAGGGGTGATCATGTGGGCGCTGAAAGGGGTCGAGGAGTCGTACATGACGAGGTCTCCCGCGCTCAGGCCCACCTCCCTGTCGGCGTAGGTCAGCCCCAGGGTTCCTCGTCGCACCAGTGCGAGAAAGTACATGTCGGGGTCACCGCGGCGGATCAGACTCGAGGATCGTGTGGAGGTCAGGGCCGAACAGGTGACCGTACTGACCTGCACCGGCCCATGCGCCCGCAGCCGCATCGACGCATGAAAATCCTCTCGGTGCTCGGACTCGATCGTGGCCGGGAGCAACGCCGAGGCGGCCAGCTCACGCCAGATGGGAAGCCGCTCGGATACGGGAAGAGCGCCGCTGTCGAAGACCAGATCCGTCAATGCGAGCCTGCCTGTCCTCCGGATCGTGCCCCCGGAATCAGGAAGTTTCGATCAGAGTACAAGAACGCCTCACCGGTCATCGGCCGCGGGCGGCAGGGGCTCGGTCCGTCGCCGGGCATCGTCGGCCCGTGAACGACCACCCGGCCGCATCCACCGAGATCATCTGTCGGACAGGTCTCAGGCGGGGCGTGACGCCGGGACATCGGTCTTCGGGGAACGGCCGGGCACCCACCACGAGGTGTCTCAGCAGGCGGAGGTCCCCCGGTCGTAGCCCTTGGCGAACATCGTCTGGCGCTGCTGGGCCGTGCCGTGGGCGTCCGGGCGCAGCCAGTCGTCGGTGGGGTCGCCCGCGGCGGCCAGGTTGACCAGGAGCTCGTCCTCGTCCCCGGGCTCGGTCTGCAGCGAACCGCCCTTGACCAGGGCCCCCAGCGTCCCCCCGGCGAAGCAGTCGGCCTGGAGCTCCCGCTCGACGTTGAGCCGGAAGGCGGTGTTCAGCTGGATCTGCACGGCGTGCCCGAACTCGTGCGGGATGATCACGTACACCGAGCCGTCGCCCATCTGACGGTAGAGCTCGCGCATCCAGTTCTCGTCATAGGCGATGAAGTGCCCGGCCGGGCAGTAGAAGGCGTTGTTCGGCACGGCCTGCTGGTCGCCGCAGGCGGGGCCGTTGTCCCCCTGGTAGGCGATGAAGTCGGTGACCGGCCGGTAGGTCAGGCCGGACGCGGCGAACGTCTGCTTCCAGTAGGCCTCGGTGAGCTCCCTGGCCAGCTCGACGTCCGAGGTGAACGTCTGGCCTCGCGCCTCGGCCGTGGCCATGCCCCCGTCGCCCCCGCCGCCCTCGACCGGATCACCCTGTCCGCTCCCGCCCCCGACGACGACCCCGCAGGCGGTGAGGGCCGCCGTCACGAGCACCAGAACAAGGAGGAGCGCTCTTCTCATACCCCCATCGTGACCGAAGCCGTCTCCCCGCGCGAAGGGGACCCCCCGCCCCCGCGGCGTCTCCCAGGTACGGCCTCTGTCGGGCACGGTGCGTCTCAGAAGTACGGCGTCCCCGGGGTACGGCGCTCCGGGGGCACGGCCTTCCGGAGGCACGGTGGTCCAAGGGCACGGCGTCTCAGGGGGACGGCCAGGTGTGGACGGGTTCGTTGGTGTGCATGTACTCGATGTAGCGCAGCGTCATCCGGCGCAGCGCCTCGTGCCTGTCGATGTCGCCGAACCCGTTCACGGCCGCGATCTGCCAGCTCGCCCCGGTCGTGCCGGTCAGGCAGCGCTGCTCGACGATCCCCAGCAACCGGTCCCTGGCCTCGGGGTTCACGCCCCACAGGTCGAGCCCCTCGTAGGCGAGCGGCAGCAGGCGGCGCAGGATCAGCTCGGAGGCGGTCACCTCGCCGAGGCCGGGCCAGTAGAGCCGGGCGTCCAGGCCGTGCCGGGCGGCGGCATGCAGGTTGTCCTCGGCCGCGGCGAACGACATGCGCGTCCAGATCGGGCGTTCGGCGTACGGCAGGACGCGCATGAGCCCGTAGTAGAACGCGGCGTTGGCGGCGACGTCCGCCACCGAGGGGCCGGCCGGCAGCACCCGGTTCTCCACCCGCAGGTGCGGGGTGCCGTCCACGACCGCGTAGACCGGCCGGTTCCACCGGTAGACGGTGCCGTTGTGCAGGGTCAGCTCGCCGAGCGAGGGAACGTTCCCCCGGGCCAGTTCCTCGCGCGGGTCCTCCTCGTCGCAGAGCGGCAGCAGCGCGGGGAAGTAGCGGGCGTTCTCCTCGAACAGGTCGAAGACCGAGGTGATCCACCGCTCGCCGAACCACACCCTGGGCCGTACGCCCTGGGCCTTCAGCTCCACCGGCCGGGTGTCGGTGGCCTGCTCGAACAGCGGGATCCGGGTCTCCTGCCAGAGCCTGCGGCCGAACAGGAACGGGGAGTTGGCCGCCATCGCCACCTGGGGTCCCGCGATCGCCTGTGCGGCGTTCCAGTTGGCGGCGAACGCCTCGGGGCTGACCTGGAGGTGCAGCTGGAGGCTGGTGCAGGCCGCCTCGGGGGTGATGCTGTCGGCGTAGGTCTCCAGGAACTCGTCGCCCTCGATCGACAGGTGCAGGTCCTCGCCCCTGGCGGCGAAGATCTGCTCGTTGAGCAGCTTGTAGCGGGGGTTGGCCGAGAGCGTGCCCTCGTGGACGTCCCGCTCGCGCAGGGTGGGCAGGATGCCGACCATGACCATGTGCCCGCCGACGGTGTTGGCCCGCTCCTCGGCGTGGTTGAGGCGATCCCTGATCACCTGTTCCAGCCGGGCCGCCCCGTCGCCCTCCAGGGACTCGGGCAGCACGTTGATCTCCACGTTGAACTGGCCCAGCTCGGTGGCCCAGTCGGGCTCCGCGATGGCCCGGAGCACCTCGGTGTTGCGCATGGTGGCCTCGCCGCGGTCGTCCACCAGGTTGAGTTCGATCTCCAGCCCCGCCTTGGGCTTGTCGAACTCGAACCTGGACTCGCGGAGCATCTGCGCGAAGACGTCGAGGCACCGGCGCACCTTGTCCCGGTAGCGCCGCCTGTCCTCGCGGCTGAACACCATCGCTGGTACATCACGTCCCATACTTCGCAGAGTCGCACATAAGGCACTGCTCGTACAGGAGATCGCGGCCGATTCGAGGGCAAGAATCCGGCACGGCCCCCGGGCGGTCCCCCCGGAGCCGAAGCCGGAGCCGCGGCCGAGGCCGGAGTAGAAACCGGGGCCGGTCCCGCGTTCCCGGAAGGCGTGGGGTCGGCCGGGGCGTCCCCCGTGGTCCTCCCGGGCACCCGGCCCGGGTCAGACCAGGCGCCGCGCCGTGGCCCAGCGGGACAGCTCGTGGCGGTTGGAGAGCTGGAGCTTGCGCAGCACGGACGAGACGTGGGTCTCCACGGTCTTGACCGAGATGAAGAGCTCCTTGGCGATCTCCTTGTAGGCGTACCCCCGGGCGATCAGGCGCAGCACCTCGCGTTCGCGCTGGGTCAGCGAGTCGAGCTCGGGGTCGATCGGCGGGGCCTCGCTGGAGGAGAACGCGTCCAGCACGAACCCGGCCAGCCTGGGCGAGAAGACCGCGTCCCCCTCGGCCACCCGGCGGATGGCGTCGGTGAGCTCGCGCCCGCTGATGTTCTTGGTCACGTACCCCCGGGCGCCGCCGCGGATCACGCCGATGACGTCCTCGGCCGCGTCGGAGACCGACAGGGCGAGGAAACGGACCGTGGAGCCGGAGCCCAGGACCTTGCGCAGCACCTCCTGCCCGCCGCCCCCGGGCATGTGCACGTCGAGCAGGACCACGTCCGGGCCGAGCTCGGCGATCGCCTTGACCGCGGACTCCACGTCCTCGGCCTCGCCGATCACCTCGATGGAGTCGCCCAGCTCGGCGCGGACGCCGGAGCGGAACAGCCGGTGGTCGTCGACGATCAGTACCTTCACCGTGCTCATCGCGTCCCCCGCAGCCGTGTCATGACTCGCCGCTCGTTCACGCCTTCTCCAGTTTCATGGTCAGCATCACTTCCGTACCCTCGCCGGGTTCGGTACGCACCCGGGCGCTGCCCCCGTGGCGTTCCATCCTGCCGATGATCGACTGGCGGATACCCATACGATCCTCGGGTACCTCGTCCATGTCGAACCCGGCCCCGCGGTCCCTGACGAAGACGGTGACCTCGTCCGGCTCCGTCTCGGCGTAGACGGAGACGACCTCGGCCCCGGAGTACTTGGCGGCGTTCACCATGGCCTGCCTGGCGGCCTGCATCATCGCGGACAGCTCGGGGGTCAGCGGGCCGTCGCCGACGCAGACGACCTCGATCGGCACTCCGTGGGCGTCCTCCTCCTCGGCCGCGACCCGCCGCACGGCCGCCGCCACCGAGGCGTCGGCGTCCTGCTGGGGCTGGTACAGCCAGTTGCGCAGCTCCCGCTCCTGGGCGCGGGCCAGCCGCATCACCTCGCGGGGGTCCTGGGCCCTGCGCTGGATCAACGTCAGCGTGTGCAGCACCGAGTCGTGCACGTGCGCGGCGACCTCGGCGCGCTCCTCCTGCCGGATGCGCTCGCGGCGCTCGCGCTGCAGCTCCTTCCACAGGGCGGCCAGCCAGGGGGTCGCGATCAGCGCGACGCCGCCCACCACCACCAGCGTGAACACGATGCCGGGACGCGCCTTGCCGAGCTCGTCGTTGGCCACCAGGAAGCCGATCGCGCCGACCACCACGAGCACCAGCCCGAGGAAGGTGCGGACCCGGTTCTGGCGGACCTGCCCCACCGTGTGGCTCATCCAGCGCTGCCGCCGGTCGGGGTCGGCCTGCTGCCACAGGATCAGCGAGCCGATGCCGCCCACGGCGAGCGGCCAGGCGCCGAGCCCGGCCCCCGAGGTCCCGGTGAGCCAGCTCAGCGCGACGAGCGCCAGCCCGATCGCGCCGTACGCGGCGATCTGGCTCCAGTCCCTGGCGGGCTCCCTGCCCTCGTGGGGTTCGCGCGAGGTGAACATCCACAGGGCGGCGTAGGCCACGGCACCGAAGCCGTCCACCACGGTGAGCAGCACGAAGGCCAGCCGCAGCACGACCGGGTCGAGCCGGAGCTGGGCGGCGGCCCCCTGGGCCACCCCGGCCACCAGCCGCCCCTGCACCGGCCTCACGAGGCGGGGAAGGGGCGCGTCCTTGGACGTCACGGGCGCCGTGTCGAGAAGTGTCTGTCGGTCAGCCATATCGTCAGCATCGTCACACGAACCAGCGTGCCACCGCATCAGGCGTTCCCCTGAAGCGACCCTGAGGGAAGGACCTGCTCTCCGGGGTCACTCAGGGGTCTCCCGGATGCGGCGGGGAGCCGGAAAGGCCACGATGAGAGCATGAAAGACACCGGCCGGGCCCAGGAGCACAGGAGCGGCGTGCCCGGCTCCGAGTCCGCCCTCCCCGAGGGGGAGCGGAACCTGGGGCGCAGCGATCAGGGGCGCATGCTCACCGGCGTCTGCGCCGGCCTGGGGCGGTACGCCGGAATCGACCCGGTGCTGTTCCGCGTCGGCTTCGCGGTGCTGGTCCTCGGCTCGGGGATCGGCATCATCCTCTACATCGCGGCCTTCCTGCTGATGCGCGAGACCGACGGCGGCCCCGGCCACCTGGAGCAGTGGACCCGGCGCGACTTCGACGGCGAGACGGTCCTGACCCTGCTGACCGGCGTCTTCGTCCTCGGCCTGGCGATCAACGTCTCCTCGGACGGCATCGGCACCGGGACGATCGTGGTCGGCACCGTCTTCGCCATCGCCCTGCTCGCCGCCCACGCCCGGGGGGTCGACCTGCTGGCCGTGGCCCGGTCGCTGCCCGACCGCCTGCGCCGCCGCGGGAGGACGCGTCCCGGCGACTCCTGGCAGGGAGCCTCCGACGGCCCCCGGCCGGTCGGGGAGCACGACCACGCCGCCCGCGCAGCCTGGGCCGGCGGGCACGCGGGACCGCCGGTGCCCGGGAACGCCAGGGACACCGGGAACGCCGGGGGCGGCGGGGACGTCCGGGACACCGGGACCGTCCCCGGGACCGTCCCCGGGAACGCCGCGCGGACCTCCGCGTTCACCTCCGCCCATGCCGCGGAGTCCGTCACCTCGCCCGTGGACGCCCCCGGCCCCGCGGACACCCCGGGTCCGTCGCGCGTCCCCGGCCCCACTCCCGGCCCTGACACTCCCGGCTTCGCGAGCACCCCCGGCTTCATGGACACTCCCGGCCCCGTGGACACTCCCGGCTTCGCGGACGCCCCCGGCTCCGCCCACGCTCCCGGTCCGGCGCACGCCTCCGGGAACGCCGCTCACCCCCCGGCCCGCGCCGTCGCCGGGCCGGGTGGTGAGCCGGCCTCGGAGCCGCCCGCCCCCGGCTCCCCGGGCGGGTACGCCCCGGGTCCCGCCGGGCCGTCCGGGGGGTTCCCCTCGGCCCCCTACCGCACCGCGTCGGCCCCGTACCGCACCGCGGGCTCGTCGTTCGACTCCTCGGGCGAGCCCTTCTCGCCGTACGGGCCCTACCAGCCCCTCGACCCCCGCAGGCGGGCACAGCTGCACGACCCCTACGACCTGTCCGGGTACGGCCAGGTGGCCCAGGCACCGCCCGTGCCCCGGCGGCCCAGGTCGTTCGTGGGGGTCGTCACCATCATCCTGGCCATGATCGTTGGAGGGATCACCGTGGCGATCCAGTCCACCTCGGGATCGGTCGACATGACCGTCGCCGGAGGCGCCGCGCTCGCCGTCATCGGCGCCGGCCTGCTGGTCGCCGCCTGGGTCGGCCGCGGAGCCGGGCTGGTCGTGATCGGCACCGTGCTGTCGATCGCCCTGGTCGGCGGGTCCCTGCTCGCCGGCATGCCCAAGAAGTTCGGCAACTACCGCTGGGAGCCCGTCGCCCTGTCGGAGGTGGCCCGCGGCTACGAGGTGGGCGTGGGCGAGGGCACCCTGGACCTGAGCGAGCTGGTGCTGCCACCGGGCTCGCGGACCGTCCTGGACGCGTCGGTCACGGTCGGGGAGATCAGCGTGGTCCTGCCGGCGACGGTCAGGGCCGAGGTGAACGGCTACACCAGGTTCGGCGACGTCAAGATCGACCACACCGTGGAGGGCGGTGCCGACATCCGGCACAGCAGGGTCCTGGAGCCGGAGGTGGACCCGGAGGAGGACGTGGCGACCATCGTGCTGAACATCAAGGCGGGCATCGGGGACGTGGAGGTGCGCCGTGCCGCATGATGCCGCACGTCCCGGGTCCCGAGAGCCCCGCGAGCGCCGGCGCGTGCACCGTACGGACTGGATGGCGCTGCTCAGCGGCATGCTGTTCGTCTCGGCCGGGGTCGTGTTCGTGAGCCGGCCGTCCGTCGAACCGCTGATCATGTTCACGATCCTGGTCGGCGGCCTCGGCCTGGCGGGCCTGGTCGCCATCCTGGCCAGGGTGATCCGGCGCTGACCGGGAGAGCCCGCTGCCGGCCGAGGGGTCCGATACCGGCCGAGGAGCCCGCCGGTGCCGGCCGACGGGCCCGGTACCGGTAGAGGGGCCCGATGCCGGTAGAGGGGCCCGGCACCGGCGTGGCGTGGCGCGGAGGGGTTGACCGACAACAGCAGGGGCGTACGTTCACTTTTGTCGGCTTTCACAGCTCCATGCCCACCGGGTGCACCGGGAGGACGTATGCCTCGAACATCCCTCACCGTCGACGGGGTCCGCTACGACGAGGAGGTCGAACCGCGTCTCCTCCTCGTCCACCTGCTGAGAGACCGGCTGGGCAGGACCGGTACGCCCGTCGGCTGCGACACCAGCAACTGCGGCGCCTGCACCGTGCTGCTCGACGGGGTGAGCGTGAAGAGCTGCTCCGTGCTGGCCGTACAGGCCGACGGGAGCGACGTCGTCACCGTCGAGGGCCTCGCGGAGGGCACCGAGTGGCACCCCATGCAGCGCGCCTTCCACGAGGAGCACGCCCTGCAGTGCGGGTACTGCACCCCGGGCATGATCATGGCCGCGATCGACCTGCTCAGGGACGACCCCGACCCGTCGGAGGAGGCCGTCCGCGCGGGTCTGGAGGGCAACCTGTGCCGGTGCACGGGCTACACCAACATCGTCCGGGCGGTACGGCGCGGCGCCCGGGAGATGTCACGGCCGGACGGGGAGCGGGAGACGGCCGGCCCGTCCGCCACGCCGGGGCCCGGGGCGGCCCGGCAGGAGACCGAAGGGCAGGTGCGGACGCCGTGACCGAGCAGCTCGACGCGGGCCTGGTCGCCGAGCGGATCGCCGAGAGCGACGCGCTCGGCACCCCGTCCGCGGCCCACGAGGTCGGCAGGGCACGCAGGCGCAAGGAGGACGCCCGGCTGGTCACCGGCCGCACCACCTGGACCGACAACATCCAGCTCCCCGGCATGATGTACGTGGCCTTCCTGCGCAGCCCGATGGCCCACGCCAGGATCACCCGGGTGGACACCTCGGCCGCGCGCGACAGGCCGGGCGTGGTCGCCGTCTACGACGGCCGGGATCTCGCCGACGAGCAGGGCAGCCTCCCGTGCGCCTGGCCGGTCAGCGAGGACGTCCTGATCCCCGACCACCCGCCCATGGCGGTCGACGAGGTCCGCTACGTCGGCGAGGCGGTGGCCTGCGTGGTCGCCACCGATCGCTACCGGGCGGCCGACGCCCTGGAGGCGATCGAGATCGACTACGAGCCGCTGGACGCGGTGCTCGACATGACCGAGGCGCTCACCGCGGGCAGCCCCAGGGTCCACGAGGGCGCGTCCGCCGGGAACCGGGCGTTCACCTGGAGGTTCTCCGGGGGTGACATCGAGGAGGCGTTCCGCGACGCCCCGGTGGTGATCGAGCGCACCTACGTGCAGCAGCGGCTCATCCCCACGGCCATGGAGCCCCGCGCGGTGGTGGCCACCACCGACGGCGACTCCTTCACGCTGTACTCGGCCACCCAGATCCCGCACGTGCTCCGCGTCATGCTCGCGCTGACCACCGGCATCCCCGAGCACAAGCTGAGGGTGGTCGCCCCGGACGTGGGCGGCGGCTTCGGCTCCAAGCTCCAGGTCACCGCCGAGGAGGTGCTCGCCCTGCTGCTGACCCGGCGGCTGGGCAGGCCGGTGAAGTGGACCGAGTCCCGCTCCGAGGGCAACCTGACCGCGCACCACGGCCGCGACCAGCTCCAGCGGATCCGCGTCGCCGCCGACCGGGACGGGCGGGTGCGGGGCGTCCAGGTGAACCTGCTGGCCGACATGGGCGCCTACCTGATGCTGATCACGCCGGGCGTGCCGCTGCTCGGCGCGTTCATGTACAACGGCATCTACAAGATGGACGCCTACGACTTCACCTGCACCGGCGTCTTCACCACCAAGGTTCCGACCGACGCCTACCGGGGCGCGGGGCGGCCGGAGGCGACGTTCGCGATCGAGCGCGCGATGGAGGAGCTCGCCCACGAGCTGGGCATGGACCCCGTCGAGCTGCGCCGCCGCAACTGGATCACCCACGAGGAGTTCCCGTACACCACGATCTGCGGGCTCACCTACGACTCGGGCAACTACGAGGCCGCGACCGAGCGGGCCCTGGCCCTGCTCGGGTACGACAAGCTCAGGGCCGAGCAGGCCGACCGCCGCGACCGGCGTGATCCGGTGCAGCTCGGCATCGGCGTCTCCACGTTCACCGAGATGTGCGGGCTGGCCCCCTCCCGGGTGCTGGGCAGCCTCAGCTACGGCGCGGGCGGCTGGGAGCACGCCTCGGTGAGGATGCTCCCCACCGGCAAGGTCGAGGTCGTCACCGGCTCCTCACCGCACGGGCAGGGGCACGAGACCGCGTGGAGCCAGATCGTCGCCGACGCGCTGGGCGTGCCGTTCGAGGACGTCTCGGTGCTGCACGGCGACACGGCCGTCTCCCACAAGGGCATGGACACCTACGGCTCCCGCTCCCTGGTCGTGGGCGGCGTCGCCGTGCTGGCCGCCTGCGAGAAGGTCAAGGAACGGGCCAGGATCCTCGCCGCGCACATGCTGGAGGCGTCCGCCGACGACGTCGAGTTCGCCGACGGCACGTTCACGGTCCGCGGCACCGGGGTGGGGAAGACCATCCAGGAGCTGGCACTGGCGACCTTCGCCGCGCACGACCTGCCCGACGGGTTCGAACCCGCGCTGGACGCCGACGCGACCTTCGACCCGGACAACTTCTCCTTCCCGCACGGCACCCACCTGTGCGCGGCCGAGGTGGACACCGAGACGGGCGCGGTGCGGATCCGGGCCTACGTGGCCGTCGACGACGTGGGATCGGTGGTGAACCCGCTGATCGTCGAGGGGCAGGTGCACGGCGGCATCGCCCAGGGCGTCGCCCAGGCGTTGTTCGAGGAGGCCGTCCACGACGCCGAGGGCAACCTGCTCACCGCGACCATGGCCGACTACCTCATCCCGGCCGCGTCCGACCTCCCGGCCTTCGTCACCGACCGTACGGAGACCCCGTCGACGACCAACCCGCTGGGCGTCAAGGGCGTCGGCGAGGCCGGGACGATCGCCTCCACACCCGCGGTCGTCAACGCGGTCGTCGACGCGCTGCGCCCCTTCGGGGTGAACGACGTGCGGATGCCCTGCACCCCCGAGCGCGTCTGGCGCGCCGTCACCGAGGCGGGCACCCCGGCGGACGGCCCCCCGGTCTCCGGAGCTCCTGCCACCGGTTCCTCTGCGGCCGGATCCTCTGCGGCCGGGTCCCCGGACACCGGGTCCCCGGACACCGGGTCCCCGGACACCGGGTCCCCGGACACCGGGTCCTCGACGACCGGGACCGGGGCGGGGACCGGCTCCGAGGGAGGCGACCGATGATCCCCGCGTCGTTCGACTACGTCAGGCCCGAGTCGCTGGAGGAGGCCTGCCGGGTGCTCGGCGAGGCCGCGGACTCCGGCGACGACGTCAAGGTGCTGGCCGGGGGGCAGTCGCTGCTGCCGCTGCTGCGGCTCCGGCTGGCCTACCCGTCCACGCTGGTGGACCTCGGGCGCCTGCCCGGGCTGCGCGGCATCGACGACCGCGGCGACCACGTGTTCGTCGGCGCGCTCACCACCCACGACGAGGTGCTGCGCTCCGCCGTGATCAGGGACCGCGCCCCGCTGCTCGCGCTGGCCACGGCCACGGTCGCCGATCCCGCCGTACGGCACCGTGGCACGCTGGGCGGCTCCCTGGCCCACGCCGACCCCGCCGGGGACCTGCCCGCGGTGGCGCTGGCGCTCGGCTGCGTCCTCGTCGCCCGCTCCGGCGACGGCGAGCGGGAGATCCCCGCGGCCGACTTCTTCGTCGACTACCTGGAGACCGCGCTCGGTCCCGGCGAGGTGCTGACCGGCGTCAAGGTGCCCGTCCTGGGCCCGGGGTGGGGGTTCCACTACGAGAAGTTCCACCGGACCGCCCAGGCGTGGGCGATCGTCGGCGTCGCCGCGGCCGTGCGGCGGGGTGACGGGATCGTCGAGGAGGCCCGGATCGGGCTGACCAACATGGGCTCCGTCCCGGTGCGGGCCGGGGCCGTGGAGGAGACGCTGCGCGGGGTGGATCTCGCCTCCCCCGGCTCCGACGGCACGGCCGATCCGATCGCACAGGCGTGCGCGCGGGCGGACGAGGGCACCTCGCCCTCGTCCGACCTGCACGCCAGGCCCGACTACCGCCGCCATCTGGCCCGGGTGCTGACCCGGCGGGCGGTCAGGAGCGCGATCGGCTGAGCCCCGTTCGACGCGGGGCCGGGGTGATCGGGTCCCGGCCGGATCGGGGACGGCCTCCCGATCCGGCCGGGATCACCGGGCGCCGAGGCATCGTCCACGCCCAGATGGGCAGTACCAGGGATACGGACACCGACCGGCTGGGACCGTTACGAGCCATTGTGGTCCGATATAGAGGCATAAATATAACTATGGGTTGCGTTGGGTCCCTCGACCGCTTCCGCAGCGGTGTACTGGAATACGACCCCGTGTAGTCGTAATGTCGCAGCAGCGACCGATCGACAAGGAGCGGATCGATGGCGATGCGATTCGAGCACGAGTTCACGGTCCCGGTGCCGGTCGAGCAGGCCTGGCCGGTGCTGCTCGACGTCGAGCGCGTCGCGCCCTGCCTGCCCGGCGCCACCGTCGACAAGGTCGAGGGGGACTCCTTCACCGGCAAGCTGAAGGTGAAGGTCGGGCCGATCACGGTCACCTACCAGGGACGTGCCTCCTACGAGAAGGTGGACGAGGACGCCCGCTCCATGACCCTGGAGGCCTCCGGCAAGGAGGCCAGGGGTTCGGGCACCGCCGGTGCCACGGTCGTCGCCCGGCTGCACCCCGAGGGCCGCACCACCCGCGTCACCGTCGAGACCTCCTTCACCGTGACCGGCCGCCCGGCCCAGTTCGGCCGGGGCGTGATGGCCGAGGTCGGCGGGAAGCTGATCGACAGGTTCGCGGCCAACCTCTCCCGGCTGCTGGGCGAGAGCCCCGGCGTGGAGACCGCCGCCGAGACCACGCCCGACACGGGCGGCGTGGGCGGCTGGAGCGCTCCTTCGGCACCGGAGGCGGTGCCCGCCGAGCAGTCCGGCGAGACGCCGGCGACCCCGGGCGGCGCGAAGGGATCGAAGGGTTCCAAGGGCCCGAAGCGCCCCAAGGGTCCGGACGGCGCGGCGGACGCGAGGACGGCCGCCCCCGGCCCGGCGGGCGCGACGGCCCCGGCCCCCGGGACCCCCACTCCCGAGTCCCCCGCCGCCGAGGCCCTTGCCGCGGAGACGCTCGCCACGGAGACCTCGGGCCGACAGGACCCGCCCACGGGCTTCCCCGGCCCCGCGGGCGCCACCGCCCCCGCGGCTCCCGCCACGGAGAGCACCACCGGCCCGGGCACCGCGGGTGCCACGCCCCCTGCCCCGGACGACACCGGCACCGCGGACTCCGGCACGGCGGGCTCCGGCACCGCGGGCTCCGGCACGGGTGGTACGAGCACGAGTGGTGGTGGCACGGACGGTCAGAACCCGTCCGAGACGGGCACGGCCGGTGCGGGTACGGCCGGTGCGGGTACGGCCGGTGCGGGTACGGCCGGTGCGGGTACGGCCGGTGCGGGTACGGCCGGTGCGGGCACGGCCGGTGCGGGCACGGCCGGTGCGGGCACGGCCGGTGCGGGTGCCGCCGCCTCCGGGCTGGGCGGCCCGGACGGCCCGGAGGGGATGAGCCCTCCGGCGGCCGTCCCCGCCACTCCCGCCGCTCCCGCCGCTTCCGGGCCGGGTGGGACCGGGAGGCACCTCAGCGCGGTGCCGACCCCTCCCGACGTGGTCCTCGGCGAGGAGGCCGACACACGCCGGAGCCACCCCGCCGGTACCTCGCGCACCTCGCTCAGCCCCGACGAGGAGGCCCTGAACCTCCTGGAGGTGGCGGGCCTGCCGCTGCTCAAGCGCGTCGCCCCGGTGGTCGCCGCCCTCGCGCTCCTCGTCCTGGTCGCCTGGCTGATCCGCCGGGCCCTGAACCGGCGCTGAGCCGCCCCTGAACCGGCGACCGGACGCATGACGCTCCGCTTTCCACGGCCCGCTCCCCGCCCGGGGACCGCACAGAGCGGAGCCGCCCAGCCCGAAGCCCGCCCGAGGTCCCCCAGGGCTGCGGGAAGCCCGTTGGCGGCAGGAGTGCGCCCGGGTTCTCGGCGTCCTCCGTTACGGTCGGCCCCATGAGCGTCGAAGACTACTTCCGCGATCTCGCCCGCCATCCCTCGGCGGCCGCGTTGTTCATCACGGACGAGGCCGACCGGGTCCTTCTCGTCCGGCCGACGTACAAGGAGGGGTGGGAGTTCCCCGGCGGGACGGTCGAGGAGGGGGAGACGCCGTGGGAGGCGGCCACGAGGGAGGCCGTCGAGGAGCTCGGGCTGACGCTCCCGCTCCCCGTCCCGGTGCTGTTGTGCGCGGACTGGATGCGTCCTCGCGCGGGGCGGCCCGGCGGGTTCCGGGTGCTCTTCGACGGCGGGGTCCTGGACGAGCGGGGGCGGGCGGCGATCCGGCTGCCTCCGGAGGAGCTCAGCGAGTGGCGGATGGTGGACGCGGCGGACGCGGACGCCTTCCTGCCCCCGGCGCGGGCGCACCGGTTGCGGGCCTGCCTGTCGGCCCGCCGCACGGGACGGACCGCGTACCTCCAGGACGGCGTCCCGCTCACGGGGAGCGGCCCGTACGGCTGAGACCGGACCCGCACGGCCCGGGAAGGGGGACGAGCGACCGTCTCACCCCTTGTAAATTCACACAACATCAAAAACAGCGTCATTACTGCACAAGAGGGACAAGTAACCGCTTTTCTCGGGAATACCTCAGAATGTGATCAATATCCCTGAATGCAGCGTTGTGGTCATCACCTACAACGACGCCACCCGGCTGCCCAGGGCCGTACGATCCGTGCTCCGGCAGTCGCTGCGCGGCGTCGAGGTGATCATCGTCGACGACGCGAGCACCGACGGCACCGAACCCGTCGCCCGCGCGTTGCAGCGCGAGGACCCCCGGGTCCGCTACCTGCGCACCGAGGTCAACAGCGGGGGCTGCGGCACCCCGCGCAACAGGGGCGTGGCCTCCGCGCGGGCACCGTACGTGATGTTCCTCGACAGCGACGACGAGCTGACCAGGCACGCCTGCAAGAGCCTGCTGCTGGAGATCGAGCGGACCGGCGCCGACTTCGTCACCGGGCAGATCTCCCGGCTGTACGAGCGGACCGGCAAGACCGCCCGCTACTACCCGGCCCTGTTCGCGCGGCGCAGGACCGTCGAGGGGATCGCCCAGGAGCCGGAGATGTTCCTGGACTCCTTCAGCACCAACAAGCTCTACCGGGCCGAGCTGCTGCGCCGGGTGCCGTTCCCGGAGGACATCCACTACGAGGACCACGTCTTCAGCACCGCCCTGTACTGCGCGGCGCGGCGGTTCGCCGTGGTCCCCTGGGTGGTCTACCTGTGGCACCGGGCCGCGGCCGGTGGCGAGACGCGGCCGTCGATCTCGCTCAGCCTGACCGAGATGGCCAACGTCCGCTCCAGGATCCAGGCCGCCAGGATGAGCGACGACATCCTGCGCGAGAACGGCCTCGGCCATCTGGTGCACGAGCGCCAGCGCCGCTTCGTCCGCCAGGACCTGCGGGTCTACCTCAACCCGCTGCCCGCCCGCGACCTGGCGTGGATCGCCGAGTTCGTCTCGGTGGTCCGCCCCTACCTGGCCGAGCTCGACCCGGTGGTGTTCGAGACCGTGGACCCGCTCATGCGGGTCTGCTGCAGCTTCATCACCGACGGCCGGCCCGACGAGCTGCTGATCGCCGCCCGGTCGCTGAACGGGCCCAAGGCCCCGCCGCGCGCCGCCCTGCGACGGGACGGGCACACCTACTGGGGCACGGCGGCGGACCCCAGGCGGGAGATCACCCCGCTGCGGATGGCCGAGCTGCCCTACACCGCCTCCCGGCTGCGTCACGAGGCGGTCGTCACCGGCGAGGGCACGACGCTCAGGCTGTCGATCAGGACCTACGACCCGTTCGGCGTCCTGGAGGCCACCCCCGGCTGGACCGCGTTCCTGCGGTTCCGGGACCACCGGGTGCCGCTGCGACCGCGCGCGCAGCCCGGCGGCGAGTACCTGGGCGAGGCGACGGTCGACCTCGCCGGGATCAGGCACGGCCGCCTGGGGTTCGACGGCCGTTACGACCCGGTGGTCGAGATCGTCCGTCCCGACGGGAGGACCACCTCCGACCGGCTGCTCGTCGACCCGGCCGCCGCGCCGTTCACGGCCGCGGTCCCCCACCACGACGTGACCGTCCGGGCCGAGGGATCCGCGGCGTTCCTGCGGGTGGTCTGGCGGCGCCGTGGCCCGCTGCGGCGGCTCCCGAAGCTGCGGCGGGCCGGCGTCCGGCTGCTGCGCAGGATCGGCGCGCCCGAGGTGAAGCTCCGGGTCTACAAGGGGCTGATCTCGGTGCTGCCGCCCCGCAGGGACCTGGTCCTGTTCGAGTCCGACGTCGGCGCCGGCTACACCGGCAACCCCCGCTACGTGTACGAGGAGCTCAGGCGGCGGGGCACGCCGCTGAGGACGGTCTGGTCGGTGTCCCGGAACCGGCGGAACTTCCCGCCCGGCACCCGGCTGGTGCGCCGGATGAGCTGGCGCCACGTCTGGACCATGGCCAGGGCCGGCTACTGGGTGGACAGCCACGGCATGCCGCTGGCCTACCCCAAGCCGTCCGGCACCCGCTACCTGCAGACCTGGCACGGGCAGGGCATCAAGTCGGTCGGCTTCGACGCGCCCGACCTGCGCGCCGACTTCGACGCGCCCAGGGCGGCCTGGCGGGCGGCGGTGGAGCGCTGGGACGCGCTGGTGGCGCCCAGCGCCGAGTTCGAGCGGGTCTTCGTGCCCTCCAACGGCTACCGGGGGCCGCTGCTGCGCCACGGCTCGCCCCGGTGCGACGTGCTCGTGCGCGGCGACCCGGAGGCGGCCCGGCGGGCGCGGGAACGGCTGGAGATCCCGCCCGGCTCCCGGGTGCTGCTGTACGCCCCCACCTACCGCGACCGGGCCAGGGGGTCGGGCCGGTCCGTCAGGGCGGACCTGACGGCGATGGCCGAGGCCCTGTCCGGCGAGTGGACGATGGTCCTGCGGACCCACCCGGTCGAGCGGTTCCGGGTGCCCGAGCACCTGCGTCACTTCGTCCGCCCGGCCGGGTCGTACCCGGAGGTCAACGACCTGATGCTGCTCTCGGACGCGTTGCTGACCGACTACTCGTCGCTGATGTGCGACTACGCGGTCACCGGGCGGCCGATGCTGTTCCTGATCGACGACTGGGACGAGTACCGCCACCTGGAGCGCGGCGTCTACCACGACCTGCCGGCCATCGCCCCCGGCCCCTGCCTGACCACGACCGGGGAGCTGATCGAGGCGCTGCGGGACCTGGAGGGCGTGACCGCGTCGTTCGCCCCCAGGTACCGGGCGTTCCGCGAGCTGTGGTGCGCCGAGGAGAGGGGGCACGCCTCGGCGAGGGTGGTGGACGACTTCTTCGGCCCCTCCCCGGAGCGCGTCCCCGGACCGGCCGTCCGGTCCGTACCGGAGCGCGTCGGCGAGCCGGTCCTCGTGCCGGGCGTGCCGGACGGGCGCGCGCGGGACCGCGCGGGTGCGGACGGCCGGACGGACGGCCGGGCGCGCCGGGCCGGGTGGCGGTCGCCGATCCGGCTCCCGATCCCGGGGTGGTTCCGGTGAGCCGCCACGACCGGGAGGCGGTCGTGTTCGCCTGCCTGGACGCCGACACCCTGGGCGGCGTGCAGCGGGTCACCCACACCGTGGCGCAGGGGCTGGCCGAGCGGGGCCGCGAGGTGCACGTGATCGGGCTGCACCGGGCCGAGAGCCCGTTCCGGTACGTGGAACACCCGCGCTACACCACCCACGTGATCCACCGGACGCCGGTGGGCAGGCTCTCGCGGACGGGCAGCAGGCGCGAGCGCAGGACGCTGGAGCGGCTGCTGCGCGACGTGGGGCCGGGGTTCGCGGTGCTCGCCTCGCCCAGCGTGGTCACCCGGATCCGGCGGCTGCTGCCCGAGCGGCTGCTGCCGATCGGGCAGTACCACGGCTCCTACGAGCACGCCCGGGGGTCGTGGCACCTGCGCTCGGTCCGCGGCCACTACGGCTCCCTGGAGAAGGCGGTCTTCCTCAGCGAGGAGGACGCCTGGCTTTTTTCCGAGCACGCGCTGCTGCCCAACACCTGGTCCATCCCGAACCCGCTGCCGGTCTGGCCGTCGCGGACCGCGGAACTGACCGCCCGGCGGGTGCTCGGGATCGGCAGGCTCGGGGGGGTGAAGCGGTTCGACCGGCTGATCTCCGCCTTCGCCGAGGCGTGCGGCGGGACGGGGGGCGGGACGTTCCCCGGCGCGGTCCTGCCCGCGGACGGGCGGCCCGAGGACCCCGGCGACCGCGGGGACCGCGAGCGGGCGGGTGAGGGCTGGGAGCTGCACCTGATCGGCGAGGGCCCGGAGCTGGACCGGCTCCGCTCGCACGCCGCGGCGTGCGAGGTGAGCGACCGGGTGGTGTTCCGCGGCCCGGTGCCCGCGGCCCTGATGGGCCGGGAGTACCTGGGCGGTTCGGTGCTGGCCCTGTCCAGCGAGCACGAGGGACTGCCGCTGGTGGTCGGCGAGGCCGCGTCCTACGGGATCCCGGCGGTGGCGTTCGACGTGTCGTGCGGGCTCAGGTCGCTCGTCCTGGACGGGCGGACCGGGCTGCTGGTGCCCCCCGTCCGACGTGAGCGCGCTCGCCACCGCGCTGGCCGGGCTGATGGCCTCGGCCGCCGAACGGCGGCGGCTGGGCGCCGCCGCCCGGGCGCACGTCGAGACGTTCCGGCCGGACCTGGTCCTGGACCGGTGGGAGACGCTGTTCGAGGAGATCACCCGGTGACCCTCGCCGGCTCGGTGCGCGGCATCGGCACCCCGGCCAGCACGATCTGGGCGGCGGTGAGCCGCGCGCCCAGCGGGTTCGGCTCGCGCAGCCGGATCAGCCGGTCGAACGTGAGCCGCTTGACCCGGGCCAGCCTGCGCTTGGCCACGGTCCGCTCGTAGCCGACGATCCGCGAGGTGTCCGCCTTCGGCGCGCCGCTGAGCTCGTACCCGTAGGTCTCCAGGCGGTCGGCGAGCACGCTCTCGCAGAGCGAGATCTCGGCGCGGTCGAGCCGCTCGCGCCACGAGCCGGCCCGCGCCGTGGTCACCTCGCCGTGGGTGAGCGCGTGCCAGGTCTTGCGCGCGGGCACGGCGACGTCGGCCACCGAGGCCGGGTCGCACATGGCGGGGTCGTAGTCCTCGCCGAGGAACTCGCACAGCCTGCGCAGGTGCGCCTCGGGGTCGGCGGTCAGGTCCTCGTAGCGCAGCTCGTGGTAGCTGCCGCCGGGCAGCCTCGGCGCGCCGTGCCGGGCGAAGTCGATCGCCTCGGCCCAGACGGAGACCGCGCTGTAGAGGCTCCCGTTGTACCAGGGCATCTCCTTCAGCGACGCCACGCAGTCGCGGCCGTCCCTGATCAGGTGGACGAACTGGGCGTCGGGGAAGAGCCGCAGCAGCACGTCGGTGTACTGGAAGTACGAGGGCCGCTTGTCGCCCCAGCGCGTCTTTCCCTGCCCGGCCGCGTAGGCGCGCAGCACGATGCCCAGCGCAGAGCCCAGCGTCGGCGGCCCCGCGACGATCTGCCCGAGCACCTCGTCGCGGTCCAGGTTCAGCTCGTGGAAGCGCGTCTGGTGCCGGTCGACCACCCACTCGGCCAGCTCGCGTCTGCGCTCGGCGTCCTCCAGGTCCCCGAACCGGAGCCGCCGCTGGTAGGCCGAGATCATGAAGCGGGTCTCCGGCGGGATGGCGATCCGCGGGTGGGCGTGCAGCATCAGCTGAAGCATCGTCGTCCCCGAGCGGGGACAGCCCAGGATGAAGATCGGGCGATCGGGCTTCATGGTCAGACCTTCGCCAGCTCGCCCAGCTGCCGGCTGGTGAGCCTGGCGGCCACCGGGCTCGGCTCGCGCAGCCGGTTGACCCGGTCGCGCAGCTCCTTGCGCCTGCGCGCCCAGCGCCGCTTGGAGGCCGCCTTCTCGCACGCCGCGATGTGGGCCTTGCTCGCCGCGGGCGCGCCGCTGAGCTCGTAGCCGTTGGCGGTCAGCCGCTCGGCCAGGACGGTCTCGCACACCGAGATCTCCCACGGGTCCAGCCTGGCCTTCCACGAGCCCGCCCTGGCGGTGGTGACGTCGCCGTGGGTGTTGCTGTGCCACACCTTGTGCTGCGGGATCGCCACCCGGGCCACGTGGTACGGCTCGGCCATCGCCGGGTCGTAGTCCTCGCCGAGGAAGCCGCAGAGCTTGCTCAGCTCGGTCTCGGGGGAGGCCGTCAGGTCCTCGTAGCGCAGCTCGTAGTAGCTGTCGGCGGGGAGCCTCCTGGCGTGCCTGCGGCCGTAGTCGATCGCCTCGCTCCAGTTGACCACCGCGTGGAAGACGTCCTTGGTGTACCAGGGCATCTCCTTCAGCGACGCCACGCAGTCGCGGCCGTCCCTGATCAGGTGGACGAACTGGGCGTCGGGGAAGAGCCGCGTCAGCAGGTCGACGTGGTGGTAGTAGCTGGGCCGCTTGTCGCCCCAGCGGCTCTTGCCGTACTGCTCGGCGTAGGAGCGGAAGGTGATGCCCATCGCGGACCCCAGCGTCGGCGGACCGGCGACGATGTCCTCGATCAGCTTCTCCCCGTCGAGCTTGAGCTCCTTGAACTTGGTGTCCTTGTCGCTCACGATCCACCGGCCGACCCTGCGGCGGTTGCGCTCCTCGCGCAGGTCGCCGAAGGAGAACCTGCGGTAGTAACCGGGCACCACGAACCGGGTCTCCGGCGGCACCGCGATGCGCGGGTGCGAGTGCAGCATGAGCTGCAACATGGTGGTGCCGGAACGCGGACAACCGATCACGAAGATCGGGCGGTCGGACTGCATGACAACGAACCCCCGTAACGCTTGGTCAAACAGATACGCGCGGCGCCTTCTCCACGAGGGGCACGACGGGTGCCACCCGGGCGAAGAGCCACATTCGGTAGATCAGGAAGACCTCGTTCAGCAGAAGCAGCGCCCCGGCCCCGACCGCGACGGGCACCAGCGCGGCCGTCCCGATCAGCGGGGCGACCACGAACACCGCGGCGTGGAACTCGATGCCGCTGATCAGGTGGGTCCGCACCCGGTGGCGGGCCAGCAGGCGGCCGACCCGCCGGGGCAGCCTGGAGCGCCTCCCCGCGCGCCGCACCGGCTCCCCCGACGGCGACACCGACAGCGATACCGGCGGCGCGGCCTCGTCGCCGAACCCGGCGTCCCGCAGCGGCTCACGCGGGGTGATCGGCTCACGGGGCGTGAGCGGCTCGCGCGGGGTGATGGGCTCGCGGAGCATGACGACCTCGGCGTCCCCCGTGTGTCCCGTGTGCCCGGCGCGCCCGTTGTGCCCGGAGCGGCCGGCGGCTCCCTGCTCGGCAGGGCCAACGGAACCGGCGGGGCCGACGGACGCCAGGTGCCCGAGCCGGTTCTCCTTGACGGTCTCGCGCACCCGCTTCATCTGCGGCGCGTTCACGTACCGGAACAGGTCGAGCACGGCCACCCCGGCGCCGAGCAGGATGTAGGAGACGTCACCGGTGACCGCGTACTGCCCGGAGGCCAGGCCGGAGGCGCAGCAGACCACCCTGATCCGGTCGCCCACGTAGTCGAGCCAGAGGCCGAACGCGGTGCCGGTCCCCTTCAGACGGGCGATCTTCCCGTCCATGCAGTCGACCGCGAAGCTCACGTAGAACAGCAGGGCCCCCGCCACCAGCCGCCCGCCCGCGAAGCAGATCGCGGAGCACATCCCGAGGATCAGGGAGAGGCGGGTCAGGCCGTTGGGGGTGACGGACGTGTGGTTGGCGACGAGCAGGGTGAGCCTGCACGCCACCGGGTCGACCAGGAAGACGGTCCACCAGGAGTCTTTTCGTTTCCGGGTCGCGAGAACGTCGTCCAACGAATAGGCCCTCATGTGTTCCAGCATGGCCACGCCGTGTCTCCTGTCATCTACGCTCTGTAACTACTAGAAGATCTCCATGCCACTTCTTGACCGGCCCGCGCCGAAGCGATCGGCCGCTTTGAGGGCGCGAAAGGCCGGGGAGAGAGCTCCCCGGCCTCCGGATCGCGCCACCGGCCCCGCCCCGCCGCACGGGCGGGGCGGGCCGCTAGCAGAACAGCCGGTCCACGGCCCGCGCCGCCGCGCCGCCGTCCTCCAGCGGGCAGAACCGCGCGGTGAACGCCTCGTACGCCCTGCGGTACTCGGCGCAGGTCTCGCCGGCGTCCCGTACGGCCGCGACGAGCTCCTCGGTGGTGCGCAGCAGCGGGCCGGGGGCCTCGGCCTCGAAGTCGAAGTTGAAGCCGCGCACCTCGTCGCGGTAGCGCTCCAGGTCGTAGGTGTAGAACAGCAGCGGCCTGCCGGTCACCGCGAAGTCGAACATGGCCGACGAGTAGTCGGTGACCAGCATGTCCGCGACCAGGTAGAGCTCCTGGACGTCCGGGTACACCGAGACGTCGCGGACGAAGCCGTCGCCGGCCCGCGGCACCCGGTCGGTCACGGTCGGGTGCTTGCGCAGCAGGAACACGTACTCCTCGCCGAGCTCGTCGGCCATCCGCTCCAGGTCCAGGTGCAGGTCCAGGCGGTAGCGTCCCCTGCTGTAGAACTTGTCGTCCCGCCAGGTCGGGGTGTAGAGGACGACCTTCCTGCCCTCGGGCAGGCCGAGACGCTCGCGGACCCGCGCCGCCCGCCGCGCGACCTCCTCGGGCCCGCCGCGGCGCAGCAGGTCGTCGCGGGGGGAGCCGATCTCCAGGATCTCCCCCTGGAAGCGCAGCGCGCTGTCCAGGACCGAGCTGCACCAGGGGCTCGGCGAGATCAGGTGGCTCCACTGCGCGACGGTCCTGGCCAGCCGCTCGTGGTGGTCGGGCCGGGCGAACGGCACCTTCTCCACGTCGAAGCCGACGCGCTTGAGCGGCGTGCCCCGCCAGGTCTGCAGCACCGTCTGCTCGGGCCTGCGCTCGAACCAGGCGGGCAGGTCGCTGTTGGTGACGACGTACCGGCAGCGGGCCAGCGCCTCGTAGAACTCGCGCCCGTAGCGCCGGACCGGAACCGTCCCCTCGGGCAGTTCCACCTGGCCGTCCCGGACGAGCCACATGAACTCCAGGTCGGAGCCGCGCCTTCGCAGCTCCTCGTAGATCGCCCTGGGGCTGTCGGAGAACTGCCTGCCGCCGAAGCTGTCGAACAGGACGGCGGGCCGCAGCGGCTCGGCGCGGCGCGCCGGGTAGAAGTCCTCGCGCAGCAGCCGCTGCTGCTTGGGCCTGCCCGAGGCGCGCAGGTCGTCGCCCACGGTGAACACGGCCTCGGCCATCACGTCGGTCTCGAAGGTGAACGTCCGGGTGGCCGAGATGTGCTCCAGCGGCGCGGACGGGCGGAACTCCACCCGCATGTCGCCCAGGCCGGTGCGGACCGAGAAGCCGTGCGTGCCCGCGGGCAGCGGCAGCCGCCCGGCGAGCGTGTCGCTCCCCTCGGGCGTCACCGTGACCGTGCCGTCGACCAGCGGGAACAGCCGCTCGGTGAACCGGTTGCGGGAGGTGACGACCAGCCAGGCCGGGCCGTCGATGGGCCGCATCGGCGCCCCGGTCAGCCTCAGGTGCCCCTGCTCGTCCCAGTGCACCCGCTCCACGTAGAAGGTGGGCCGCTGCTCGCGCAGCACGAACCCGCCCCGCTGCGACCGGTCCAGCACCAGGTCGCGCCCGCGCAGGCGGTGCAGGCCGCGCTCCACCCCGTCGGCGACGATCAGCGGCCGGGCCGGGCCCTCCTCGGGGAGGATCTCGAAGTGCCACTCGGCGCCGGGGTGGAGCGCGCTCATCTCCAGGCTCGCCGGGTCCAGGGCGGGCCAGCGTTCCGACAGCACGTCGTCGAGGCCGATCGTCGCCTCGAAGGCGTCGCCGGTGACGGTCATCGGGTAGCGCCGGTCCCGGCCGCCCTGGGGCCGGACCAGCCGCAGCACCGGCGCGGCGCCCAGGCCGCTCTCGCACCGGCCGGTGAGGCGCAGCACGCCCTCGGCCACCCGGTGCCCGGTGACCCGGCCGCCGGGCCGCTCCACCCGGAGCCGGAACTCCTCACCGGCCGTCCACTCGGTCCACACCACGTTCCCGGACTCGCGGCCGGAGAACTCCAGCCGCCGCGCGGCCGGGCTCGGCTGGGCCAGCGCGCCCTGCCGCAGCAGGCCCCGGGAGAGCACGCGCAGCTCGATCCGCCAGGTCGAGCCGGCCGGAAGCCGGTCCGGGTCGACGGTCAGCCGGAACCCGCACCAGTCCTTGCGCCTGCGCGGGCCGGTGTCCACCAGCGACAGGCTCCGCCGGGCCGTCACCGGGAGCCGGATCCTGCGGCCCGGCCCCTCGGGGACCAGCCAGGCGAACACGTGCTGCTGCATCCTCCTGCGGGCCCGCAGGTAGCGGACCGAGACCCGGCCCTCGACGACCAGGGCGTCGTCCCGCCAGTCCATGGTGTCCACCCGCTGGCGCAGGTCCAGCTCCTCGCGCATCCGGGTCAGGGACCGCCCGACCTGCACGGGGGTGTTGAGGTGGTAGCCGCGCACCCCGCCGCCGACGACGCGGGCGGTCGGCTTGACCGTCCTGTCCCACTCCAGCACCTGGACGAGGTCGTCCACGCGGCGTTCGCGGACCAGGGCCCACTTCACCCGCCGCTGCGCCGGGACGAGCGAGAGGACCTTCGGCCCGGCCTGCTCCAGGTAGGCGCAGGCCAGGTCCAGGAAGCGGTTCTGGAACGCCTCACCGGCCTGGTCGAAGACCTGCAGGAAGGTCGGCAGGTCCCCGTCGAGGACCATCCGGTCCCACGCCGCCAGGTGCGCGGTCCTGCCGGTGCCGGCCAGGAAGCTCCGCACCGAGGTGATCGCGGCGAACCGGTCCTCGATCCCCTTGACGTGTCCCCGGTTCTGGGTGATCGAGACGTTCTCCCCCTCGCGCTCGCGCCACAGGTAGACCGGGGTGGACAGGACGTCCACCGACGCGGCCAGGAAGTGGGCGGGCAGCGAGACCGCGATGTCCTCCCACAGCACCCCCTCGGGGAAGCTCATGCCGTGCTCGTCCCAGAAGGAGCGGCGCCAGAGCTTGTTGGTGACCAGCCGGTCCTTGAGCAGGGCCTGGTCGGCGCTCACGTGGGTGCGCCGGGCGGAACCGGCGAAGATCGCCTTGTGCATCGGCGACTGGCGCACCCCCTTGCCGCTGAAGCGGAGCACGTTGCCCGTCACCAGGTCGGACCCGCTGTCGGTCAGGCTGCACACCATCGCCTCGACGGCCGTCAGCGGGAGCATGTCGTCGCTGTCCACGAACGCGAGGAAATCGCCGGTGGCGTGCCCGACGCCGGTGTTGCGCGCGCCGCCCAGCCCCGTGTTCTCCTGCCGGATCAGCCGGAACCGCGCGTCGCGCGCGGCGAAGCTCTCGGCGATCTCCGCGCTGGAGTCGGGAGAACCGTCGTCCACCATCACGACCTCGATGTCGGCCCAGGTCTGCGCGACCAGCGACTCCAGACACGCCTCAAGGTACGGTTCCACGTCGTAGATGGGCACGATGATGCTCACTGGGGCCACGATCGGTCCTCCGGTAGTCGAAAGCTCACGGTCCGGTCCATCGGCTCGAACACCGGAGACGGCACGCAGGTGAAGATCCACTCCTCGTGGACGACGTCCCGGGCGGGGGCGGGGACCGGACGGCCGCCGGGGAGCGGCGAAGAAGGCCCGTCCCCCCGCCGGCACCACCCGGCGGCCCCGGACCCGAGGTGGACGTCACGTCAGCAGCATGGCTTCGCGGAGGGACGGGCGAGCCCGAAACATGACGGCCATGAACTGCGCTGACCGAGTCTTGACCGTCCCGGTCCCCGCGCCGGGCGGACCCCGCGGCCGGTCGCCCCGCGCCGCGGCAACGCCTTCCCCACGGTGCGGTCAAGGCTGGGAATGCACACGTCCTGGTAAGTCGTAATGACCCCTCGTTCCCCCCTCGGCGTCCGACACGATCGGTGACCGAGACGGGCGGGATCGCAGCGAACGGCATTCGCGGGGGGAGACGCATGGAGTCAACAGTCGTCGTGGGAGCGGGGCCGGCCGGGCTCACCGCGGCCTACGAGCTGGCCCGGCGAGGACGCCCGTGCGAGGTCTTCGAGGCCGACCCGGTGGTGGGCGGCATCAGCCGTACCGAGGAACGCGACGGCTGGCGCTTCGACATCGGCGGGCACCGGTTCTTCACGAAGGTGCCGCGGGTGAGGGAGTTCTGGCACGAGCTCCTCGACGAGCGGGACTTCCCGCTCCGGCCGAGGATGAGCCGCATCCACTACCGCGGCCGTTTCTACGACTACCCGCTCAAGGCGTCCAACGCCCTGGCCAACCTCGGCCCGGTCGAGTCCGTGCGGTGCGTCGGCTCCTACCTGCGGGCCCGGATCCGGCCACCGGCCGACCAGTCCACCTTCGAGGGCTGGGTCACGGCCAGGTTCGGCCGGCGGCTGTACGGGATCTTCTTCAAGACCTACACCGAGAAGGTCTGGGGCGTCCCGGCCGCGAGCATCCAGGCCGACTGGGCCGCGCAGCGGATCCGGGACCTCTCGCTGGGCAGGGCCGTCGCGAACGCGCTCACCCCCGGCAGGAGGCGCAAGGAGATCACCAGCCTGATCGAGGAGTTCCACTACCCCCGGCTGGGGCCGGGGATGATGTGGGAGGCCTGCGCCGACCGGCTCCGCGAGAGCGGCTGTGCCGTGCACCTCGGCGCCCGGGTCGAGCGCATCCGCCGCCACGGCGACCGGCTGGCCGTGACCGTCCGCTCGGAGGGGCCCGCCGAGCGGGACGGCTCCCCGGGCCCGCACGCGGCCCGCGAACCGGCGGACGTCGTCCGCGAGGTGTACTGCGACGACCTGATCTCCTCGATGCCGCTCGGCGCCCTGATCCGCGCGTTCGGGCCCGACGTGCCCGACGTGGTCTCCGAGGCCGCGGCCGGGCTGAGGTACCGCGACTTCCTCACCGTCGCGCTGGTCGTCCCCGAGCGGTTCTCCTTCCCCGACAACTGGATCTACATCCACTCCCCCGAGGTGCGCCTCGGCCGGGTGCAGAACTACGGCTCCTGGTCGGCGGACCTGGTGCGGGCCGGGCGGACCTGCCTGGGCCTGGAGTACTTCGTCACCGAGGGCGACGACCTGTGGCGGATGGTCGACGACGACCTCGTGGCGTTCGGCACCCGGGAGCTGGAGCGCCTGGGCCTGGTCGCCTCCGGCGCGGTCGAGCGGGGGTACGTGGTGCGGATGCCGAAGGCCTACCCGGTCTACGACGCCGGCCACGCCCACAACGTGGAGGTGCTCAGGAAGTACCTCGACGTGGAGTGGCCCCGCGTCCACCCGGTCGGCCGCAACGGCATGCACCGGTACAACAACCAGGACCACTCCATGCTCACCGCGATGCTGACCGTGGAGAACATCGCGGAAAAGGCCCGGCACGACGTCTGGAAGGTCAACGTCGACGCCGACTACCACGAGGAGTCCGCGGCCCGCGGCCCGCGCGGGGGCACCGGCCGCGACGCCCCCGTGCCGCGGGAGGTCCCGGCCCGATGACCCGCTGACCCGCTGCCCTCCGGCCGGACGGGCGCCGTACCGCCCCCGTCCGCCCGTACGAACCATCGCGAACCACGCGAACCATCGTCGACTTCGCGAACCTCGCGAACCACTGTCGACCCCTGCGAACCGGTGCGGACCGGCCTACGCCACCCGGCGGCCGGTCCCGGTCCGTCCGGTGAGCACCGCACGGACGCCCGCACGGGCCTCCCGCGGTCCCGTCACGCCCTGTCCGGCTCCCGCCCGTCCGGGAACCGTCGCAGATCAAGGCTTTCCTCCCAGCCGTCTGGAGTTGCGCACCATGACACAGCGTTTCACGGTCCCCGACGTCAGCGTGATCGTCATCACCTACGACGACGCGCCCCGGTTACCCCGGGCCGTACGGTCCGTTCTCGGCCAGACGCTCAAGAACCTCGAAGTGATCATCGTGGACGACTGTTCCGGCGACGACACCCCGGCGGTGGCCAGGGCGCTCACCGAACAGGACGACCGGGTCCGCTACGTGCGGCTCCCGGCCAACAGCGGCGGCTGCGGGGCTCCCCGCAACGCGGGTATGGACGCCGCCCGCGCACCCTTCCTGATGTTCCTCGACAGCGACGACGAGCTGCCCCGGCACGCCTGCAAGAGCCTGCTGCTGGAGGCCGAGCGCACCGACGCCGACTTCGTCATGGGCACCGTGGAGCGCGTCGACGAGGCGACCGGCGCCGTCACCCTGTGGTACCCGCAGCTGTTCGCCGAGCGGCGGACCGTGGAGGGCATCCGCGCCGAGCCCGAGCTGCTCTTCAACTGCCTGGCCACCAACAAGCTGTACCGGCGGAGCTTCCTGGACGCCACCGGCATCCGGTTCCACGAGGACATCCACCACGAGGACATCGTCTGGTCCACCGAGCTGTTCTGCCGCAGCAAGCTGTTCGCCCTGGTGCCGTGGCCGGTCTACCGCTGGCTGCTCGCGGCCACCCCGGCGACCAGGTCGATCTCCTCCCGGCGGCACGAACTGGAGAACGTGCGCCAGCGCGTCACGGCCGCCGAGCTGAGCGACCGCGTGCTGGCCGAGACCCATTCCCTCGACCTCAAGCAGGACAAGGACTTCCGCTTCCTCTCCCACGACCTCCGCCTCTACCTGGGCGACCTGCCGCTGCGCGACCCGCGGTGGATCGACGAGTTCGCCGGCATCGTCATCCCGTACGTGGACACCCTGGAGCCGGAGGCGATCCGGCGGCTGAGCCGGGCCGAGCGGGTCTGCATCCAGCTCGTCCGCGAGCGGCGCGGCGCCGACGCGGCGCTCGCCGCCGTCGAGCTGGGCGGCGCCTCCTCGATCCCGCCCCGGCAGGTCGTCGCGCACGACGGGCGGGTGTTCTGGGGGACGACGCCACCGGCGGACGAGCGGGGGCGGAGCGAGCTGGACGTCACCGAGCTGCACCTGGCCGAGCAGCCGCTGGCCGGCGCGCTGCTGCGGCACGAGCTGGTCGACCTGCAGGCGTCCGGGGACCGGGTGGACCTGACGGTACGGACCTACGACCCCGGCCGGGTGCTCGACGGCCGGGCGCCGTCCGCGTCGCTGCGCCTCGGCGGCAGGAGGAGGACGATCGCCTCGATCCCGTTCGCGCCGGTGCCCGCGGGGAGCGGCCCGGACGGGACGGGGTCCCTAGACGGGGCCGGATCGCCCGGCGGGACGGGGTCCCCGGACGGGCCGGTCGTCCTGGAGGGGACGGTGTCGATCGCCCTGTCCGACCTGGTCTGGCCGGACGGCGTCGTACGGCCGCAGGCCGTCATGGTCGTGCTGAGCGAGGGCGAGCGCCACAACGTCAGGCCCCTGCTGGCCTCCCCCGGCCTGTCGTTCACCTCGGTGGGCGAGGTGGGCCCCGAGAGGCCCGGGAAATCCGGAGGATCTCGGGTGCCCGGGGGATCCGGGAGATCCGGGAGATCCGGGGTGTTCCGGGTGTCCGGCGCGTCCTGGAGGTTCGGGAGGTCCGGGACGTCCCGCGCGTCCGGGGGCCCGAAGGTGTCCGGCGGCCCGGCACGGCTGGTCCTGGAGTCCTCGCCCGAGGCGCCGTTCCGCCTCACCGCGCGCAGGCTCGGCCCGGTCCCCCGGCGGCGGTTCCCCAGGCCGGCCGAGCTGTGGCGGAGCCTGCTCACCGACCTCGCCACCCCCCGCAACCTGGGCCGCTTCTACCGGCTGGTCAGCGCGGTCGTGCCGGTGAACCGGCGTCTGGTGCTGTTCGAGTCGGCCGAGGGGAGCGACTACACCGGCAACCCGCGCTACGTCCACGAGGAGCTGCAGCGGCGCGCCACCGAGCTGCGGGCGGTCTGGTCGCACGCGGGCGTTCCCGAGCGCTTCCCCGAGGACGTCGACCTCGTCCGGCGCGACACCTTCCGCTACGCCTGGACGCTGGCCCGCGCCGGGTACTGGGTGGACAGCCACAACCTGCCCTACTGCTACCGCAAGCGCGCCGGCACCCGCTACCTGCAGACCTGGCACGGCCAGGTCTTCAAGAAGATGGGCCTGGAGGAACCCCGGCACCGCGCGCAGCCCGCCCTGGCCAGGAGGTACGCCGAGGCCGTGGCGCGCTGGGACGTGCTGCTCACGCCGAGCCGCGACTTCCAGCGCGACTTCGCCCGGGCCAGCGGCTTCGACGGCGAGCCGCTGCACGCGGGCTACCCGCGCAACGACGTGCTGGTACGGCACGCCGAACCCGCGCAGCGCGAGCGGGCGCGGCTGGTACGGGAGTTCTTCGAGATCCCCGCGGGCAGACGGGTCGTCCTGTACGCACCCACCTACCGCGACGGCGGGCGTTTCAGCGGCGACTCGATCCGGCTGGACCTTCCCGCCCTCGCCGAGGCGCTCCACCCGGACTGGGTGATCCTGGTCCGGGCCCACCGCTACGACCGGTTCTCGGTGCCCGACCCGCTGGGCCACCTCGTCCGGGACGCCTCGGCCTACCCCGAGGTCAACGACCTGATGCTGGCCTCGGACGTGCTGGTGACGGACTACTCCTCGATCATGTTCGACTACGCCTGCCTCGGCCGGCCGATCCTGTACTACGTCGACGACCACGAGCGCTACGCCTCCGCCCAGCGGGGCGTCTGCTTCGACCTGGCCGAGGTCGCGCCGGGGCCGCTGCTGCGCGACACCGGCGAGCTGGCCGGCGCGCTGGCCGGGCTCGACGAGGTCGCCGAGACCTGCACCGAGCGCTACGCCCGCTTCCGCGAGCGCTGGTGCGGCCTCGACGACGGGCAGGCCGCCGCCAGGGTCGTGGACGCCTTCTTCGGGGAGGCCGTCCGATGACCGCGTCCCCCACGTCCCCCACGTCCCCCACGGCCGAGGACAGGCCGTGCGACGACGAGCCCCCGCGTCCCCCGCGTCCCCCGGGTCTCCCGGTGGGCCGCGCGACGCCGGCGCGACCCCCGTTCCCCCCTCCTCCCCCGTTCCCCGCAGGAGATCATCCGATGAGAGCCCGCGACGTCTTCTTCCTCAGCACCGACGCCGACTCGATGGGCGGGTCCCAGCGGGTGATCCACACCCTGGCCCAGGGCCTCGGGGCACGCGGCCACCGGGTGACCATGATCAGCATCAACCCGTCCAGGCAGCCGCAGACCTACGTCGCCGACCCCCTCTACCGGCGCGCCACGCTGTACGACACGCCCGCCCCCGAGGCCGCCCGCGCGCTTCCGTGGCGCAGGGGCAGGCCCCGGCGCTCCCCGCGGGAGGTCGCGGCCGCCAGGACGCGGCTGCTGCGGCTGACCGACCCGGTCCGCGGCGGCTACCTGGTCGTCGCCTCCCCCTGGGCCGCCCACTGGATCGCCGACCTGCCCCTGGAGCACATCGCCAAGGTCGGCCAGTACCACCAGTCGTACGCCGAGGCGGTGGAGTCCCCGAACCTCAGGCTGATCAAGAAGCACTACGCCCACTACGACAAGGCGCTCTTCCTCTGCGAGGACTACGCCACGTCCTTCGCCGGTCACCGGCTCGCCAACTGCGGGACCATGCTGAACCCGGTCGGGATCTTCCCCGAGCGCGCGGCCCCGCTGCGCACCCCCCGGATCGTCTCGGCGGGACGGCTGGTCCGGGTCAAGCGGATCGACCTGCTGATCGACGCCTTCGCCGCCGCGGCCCCGGCCGTCGCCGAGCGGTGGGAGCTGCACATCATCGGTGACGGGCCGCTGCGAGGAGCGCTGGAGGCGCAGGCGTGGCAGACCGGGTTCGGCGACCGGATCGTCTTCCGGGGGCAGGTCGCCGACGTCGAGTCCGAGTACCTCGACGCCTCCATCGTCACGCTGAGCAGCGACTTCGAGGGGTGGGGGCTGGTGCTGGCCGAGGGCGCCGCCTGCGGCCTGCCCGCCGTGGCCAGCGACGCCTCGGCGGGCGTGCGGACCCTGGTCCGGGACGGGGACAACGGGATGCTGGCCGAGCCCGGCAACGCCGCGAGCTTCGCCGCCGCGCTGGAACGCCTCATGTCCGACGCCGAGCTGCGCCGCGCGATGGGCGCGCGGGGCAGGGAGCGGATGGGCGAGTACCGGCTGCCCCGGGTCCTGGACCGGTGGGAGGCGCTCTTCGACGAGATCGACCGCTGAACGGCCGGTCCGCGGGCCGGCCTCCGGCGAGATCGGCCGAAAGAGCGGCCCGACGAGCGGTCCGCGGACCGGCCCCCGGCGGGAGCGGTCGCCGGACGGCCGGTCCGCGGGTCAGCGGCGGGCCGCCAGGATCCGTACCTCCCGCGCCAGCAGCGGCGTCAGCAGGATCCCCACCAGGATCGGCGTCACCATGAACCGGAAGTCCGGCGCGGTGTTGGTGAGGATCACGCCGAGCTGCTGGCCCGCGACCACCGCGGCCCCGGCGAGCGCCGCCCTGCTCCCGGTACGCCGCCAGGCCAGCGCGGCCGCGGCGTAGGCCAGGTAGCACCACAGCGGCCCCCGCCACAGCAGCCACTCGAACTGCCTGACCGTGGCGGCGTCCAGCGCGGTCAGCCCGGCGCTCCGCAGGACCGGCAGGAAGGGCCGCTGCCGCATCACCGAGGCCGTCGCGGTGCCCTCCCAGGCCGCGGGGAGCCGGGGGTCGTGCGTCGAGAAGCGGTAGAGCTCGCCGCCGGGTTCGCCCGCGGTCGAGCCGATCTGCCAGGCGAGCGCGGCGCGGCAGATGCGGGTGCCGAGCATCAGGCCGGGCGCGCGGACCAGCAGGCTCCGCCACAGCCGCAGGACGTCGGAGATCCGCCGCTCGGCCGCGGCGTGGCCGAACGCGGGGTCGAAGAAGATCCGCGCCATGGTCTGGCAGGTCGCCCCCCGCCGCCAGGCGTCGGGCGGGGCGATGGTCTCCAGCAGCGCCCGCTCCTCGCGGCCGAACAGCTCGGGACGCTCCCCGTACGCCACGGCGAGGTCGCCGAAGACCGTCTGGTAGGCGAACGTGCGGGACGGCGGCGCGATGCCCAGGGCCGGATAGCCGGCCCCCAGCAGCAGCGGGGGCACGGCCACCGCCCCGGCCGCGGTCACCGCCACCCACCGGCGGGCACCGGGCAGCAGCAGGACCAGCAGGACGGCGGCGATCAGCGCGACCAGGAAGCCGTTGTGGCGGAACAGGCCGAGCCCGAGCAGCTCGGCGCCCAGGGCGGCGTGACGCCGGTCCCAGACCCAGCCGTTGCCGGGCCTGCGCCTCCGCCGGGTCCCGCCCCGCCGCCGGGACCCGGCCCGCGCGGCACCCCCGGCCGGACCGGCCGCGGGACCGGCCGTAGGTCCGGCCGCGGGACCGCGTGCCGCGTCACCGGCGGGACGGCCCGCGGCGTCCTCGGCGGACGGGCCCGCCGAGGACGCCGGACCACCCGGCGGACCACCCGACGGGCCGCGCGCGGTGCGCCCGGAGGCGAGCCCGATCGCGGTGCCCGCGGCCAGTACCGCGCAGATCGTGAACGGCACGTCCTTCCAGATCGTCACGGTGAAGGCGCCGAGCGGCGGCGACAGCGTGGCGCACCCGACCGCGACGAGCAGCCACCCCCGCCTCGGGCCCAGCGGCCGGAGCGCGCCCGCCAGGTGCGCCAGCGCGGCGGCCATCGCGGCCGTCTGCAGGAGGGTGACCCCGGACACGTCCCCGGTCAGCCACAGGCAGAGCCCGAGCAGCGCGTCGTAGGCGACCGACTGCCCGCCCACCCAGGGACCCGTCGTGACGTGCTCGACGTAGGTGACGGAGTCGGGGCTCATCAGCCCCGGATGGAAGGCGAGCCACCAGCCGAGCAGCACAAGCTGGCCGGTCGCGTAGCAGGCGAGCGTGAACCACCGGCCGGGGTCCGCCGGGGAACCGGGGGTCTCCCGCCGCTTCTCCCCGGTGACGCTCGGCCGCACCGTACTGATCGTCATGGTCTTCCCAGCGGGTTCCGGCAGCGGGCGGGTGCCCATCATCGGGCACCCGCCCCGGGCGCCCGCGCCGATATACGCAGCCGTGACCTGGGTAATCACCAAGCTTGCGACACGCCCGCCGGAGCGTCCCGGGCCCCGGCGAGGCCGGGTTTCACAGAACATCGTGACTCTTCCGCCCCGGAGGGCCTCAGCAGTCTCGATAGGATGCCCCTTCGACCGACGTCGATTTGACCCGGAGCTCCCCTCATGAAGTCTCCTGTCCGAATGTTGCTGGCCGCATCCTGCGCGCTGGCCATGGTTTCCGTTCCGACCACCGCGTGGAGTGCGGACAAGCCCGAAACGACCTCCAAGGCGAAGGAGACGGGCAAGGCCAAGCCCGTGCCCGTGGACTGCGCGAAGGTCAAGTGCATCGCGCTGACCTTCGACGACGGTCCCGGCAAGTACGCCGACAAGCTGCTCGACACCTTCAAGAAGCACAAGTCCAAGGCGACGTTCTTCCTTGAGGGCCAGTACGTGAAGTCCCGGCCCGCGTTCGCCAAGCGGATGGTCACCGAGGGCCACGAGATCGGCAACCACAGCTACACCCACCCGCACCTGCGGGAGGCGTCCGAGGACAAGATCCGCGACGAGCTGATCAACACCCAGGACATCGTCAAGAAGGTCACCGGCAAGTACCCGACGACGATCCGCCCCCCGTACGGCGAGTTCGACGAGCGGGTCACGGCGATCGCCAAGCAGATGGGCATGCCGATCATCCTGTGGAACGGCGGCTCGCGGGACTGGGCGACCAGGAACGAGAAGGCCATCCACGACGAGGTGCTCAAGAACGCCAAGCGTGACGGCGTCATCCTCATGCACGACTGGGTGGAGCAGACCGTCAAGGTGATGCCGAAGCTGCTGGCGTCGCTGCAGAAGCAGGGCTACCACATGGTGTCGGTCTCCTCGCTGCGCGGCGCCAAGGCCACCGCGCCCGGGGACGTCTACCCCGTCGGCTCCGAGAAGGACGAGGGTCTGACCTCGGACTCGCCCACCGGCGACCCGGACGACTTCGCGCAGTCCCCGGCGGACGGTTCCTGACCTCCGGTCCCACAGGACGGCTCCCGAGCCCCGTCGCCCGAGGACGGCGGCCCGGGAGCCGCACCCCCCGCGCCGACCGTTCCGGTCGTGCCGGTCGTGCTCCCGTCGGCCGTCGCTCCCCCGGCACCGCCCGTGCCACCGGCGTCCCCCGCGGACGCCCCGCGGGCCAGCCGCCTGCCCAGCCGCTGCATGGGAAGCTCCACGTAGCGGTAGGTGAGCAGGCTCAGGCCCAGCACCATCAGCACGAACACCGCGCTGAGCGAGAGCTGCACCGCCTGCCCCGCGGCCCGCACGTCCCCGACGACGGCGTGGAAGATCCGCAGCAGCGGATGGTGCAGCAGGTAGACCGAGTAGCTCACCAGCCCCAGCCAGACGAGGAACCGGGGCAGCCCGCGCCCGCGCAGGGCCATCCCCCCGGCGAACGTCGCCCCCGCCAGCGCCATGGTCGCGAGCCACGGCCCCGGCTGCACCCACCACCAGCCCGCCTGGGGCGCCCAGACCGGGGTGACGCCCACCAGGACGGCCGTCACCGCGACCGGGACGAGCCCTCCCGCCCCCTCCTCCCAGCGGCGGATCGCGGTCCCGGCGAACATCACCGCGAGGATCACCGCCCCCAGCCACGGCACGAAACCGGAGAAGATCAGCAGCACCAGGGCCATCGCGCCCAGCACGTAGGCGGCGCTCCTGCGGAACCTGCCGCCGAGCAGGCAGGCCAGGCCCGCGAGGAACACCGGGCCCGACACCAGGGCGGGCCAGGGCCCCTGCAGCAGCGGCCCGGTCAGCACCAGCCCGGCGACGACCGCGACCGTCCCGAAGGCCACCGCGATCGTCCCGCTCGCCCGGTGTCCCCCGCCGACGAACAGCGCGGTCACGATCAGGTAGAAGACCATCTCGTACGAGAGCGTCCACATGGTGTCGGCCAGGCCGCCCCGGTGTACCACGTCCAGCAGCATCGTGGCGTGCGCGAGGACCGACGACAGGTCCCTGGGCACCTGCTCGCGGACCGGCATCCAGATCGCCGCCACCAGCACCCCGGCCACGACCAGCAGGTAGATCGGGTACAGCCGGAACACCCGGCTGATCCAGAAGGCCCGCACGTCCCCGCGCCGCTCCAGCGAGACCGGGATGATGTAGCCGCTGACCAGGAAGAACACCAGGACGCCGTACATGCCGAGGTTGAACCAGTACGGCCTCAGGGAGGGCATGAACCAGGGCAGCAGGTGTTCCAGCATGACGGCGACGGCGCCGAGGCCGCGCAGCGCGTCGAGCCACGCCAGGCGGGCGGCGGAGGCCGGGGGGGGCGCCGGCGCCGATCGGAGAGGTGGAGGACACCCGCCCCAACCTACCGTCCGGCACTTTGCGAAGCCTTGCCGTCGGCCACGCTCCGTCCCGGCGAGCCGACCGATCACTCCCTTCGGAGGGTCACTCCCACTCGATGGTGCCCGGCGGCTTGCTGGTCACGTCGAGCACCACCCTGTTGATCTCGCGGACCTCGTTGGTGATGCGGGTGGAGATCCGGGCGAGCACGTCGTACGGGACGCGGGACCAGTCGGCGGTCATGGCGTCCTCGCTGGAGACCGGGCGGAGCACGACCGGGTGGCCGTAGGTGCGGCCGTCGCCCTGGACGCCCACCGAGCGGACGTCGGCGAGCAGCACGACCGGGCACTGCCAGATGTCCCGGTCGAGTCCGGCGCGGGTCAGCTCCTCCCGGGCGATGGCGTCGGCCTCGCGGAGGATCTCCAGGCGCTCGCGGCTGACCGCGCCGACGATGCGGATGCCCAGGCCGGGGCCGGGGAACGGCTGGCGCCAGACCATGGCGGCGGGCAGGCCCAGCTCCTCGCCGGCCCGGCGGACCTCGTCCTTGAACAGTGCGCGCAACGGCTCGACCAGCGAGAACCGCAGGTCGTCGGGGAGGCCGCCGACGTTGTGGTGGGACTTGATGTTGGCGGTGCCGGTGCCGCCGCCGGACTCGACCACGTCCGGGTACAGGGTGCCCTGGACGAGGAAGTCGACGGGCCCGTCGGCCAGGATGGCGCGCTGCTCGTCCTCGAAGACCCTGATGAACTCGCGGCCGATGATCTTACGCTTCTCCTCGGGGTCGGTGACCCCGTCGAGCGCCTTCAGGAAGCGCTCCTGGGCGTCGGCCACCCGGAGCTTGACGCCGGTGACGGCCACGAAGTCGCGCTCGACCTGCTCGGCCTCGCCCTTGCGCAGCAGCCCGTGATCGACGAAGACGCAGGTCAGGCGGTCCCCGATGGCCCGCTGGACCATGGCGGCGGCCACCGCGGAGTCGACGCCGCCCGACAGGCCGCAGATGGCGCGGCCCTCGGGGCCGATCTGGGCGCGGATCGCCTCCACCGCGTCCTCGACGATGTTGAGCATCGTCCAGGAGGGGCGGCAGCCCGCGGCGTCGAGGAAGCGCTTGAGGACGGCCTGGCCGTGCTCGGAGTGCAGTACCTCGGGGTGGAACTGGACGCCGTACAGCCCCAGCTCGGGGTGCTCGAAGGCGGCCACGGGCGTCTGGGCGGTCGCGGCGGTGACGAGGAACCCCTCGGGGGCGGCCGAGACGCTGTCGCCGTGGGACATCCAGACCGACTGGCTGCGGGGCAGCCCGGCGAAGAGCACGCCCTGGTCGCTCACGTCCAGGTGGGTGCCGCCGTACTCGGCGGTCCCGGTCCTGGCCACCTCGCCGCCGAGCTCCTGGGCCATGACCTGGAAGCCGTAGCAGATCCCGAAGGTGGGCACGCCGGTGCCGAACAGGCCCGCGGGGGCGGCCGGGGCGCCCTCGGCGTACACCGACGACGGGCCGCCGGACAGGATGATGGCCTTGGGCTTCTTGGCCATCATCTCCTCCACCGGCATCGTCGAGGGGACGATCTCGGAGTAGACGTGGCATTCACGTACCCGTCGCGCGATCAGCTGCGCGTACTGCGCGCCGAAGTCGACGACCAGGACCGTGTCGAACTCAGACACCAAGACCCCCAAAAGAACCCCCGAAGGGAACAGAGCGGTCGTGCCAGTCTATCGGCGCCCGCCCGCGCCCCTGCTCGGGTACGGGGAGTGCCCGTCCGTGGCGCATCTGGTGACCGATCGGCCACCGGGTTAACGTTGGAGACCACCGGCGGTCGAGGAGGCCCCATGACGAGCAGCGGAGTCGTCGTCACCGGCGGGGCGTCGGGGATCGGCCGCGCCTGCGCGCTGGCGCTGGCCGAGGCCGGGCGCCCGGTCGCGATCTGGGACCTGGACGGGCCGGGCGCCAAGGAGACCGCCTCGTTCGTCGCCATGAACGGGGCCGCCGCGGTCGCCGTGACCGTCGACGTCACCGACGCCTCGGCCTTCCCCGCCGCGATCGCCGTCAGCCGCGACGCCCTCGGGCGGATCGGCGGGCTGGTCCACGCGGCCGGGATCGCCGCGCCCATGGCCCTCGGCGACCTGACCGAGGACGCCTGGGACGCGGTCCTCGACGTCAACCTGCGCGCGCACGCCATGCTGGTCAAGGCCCTGCTGCCGGACCTGCGCGGGCAGGAGGGCGCCGCGGTCGTCGGCGTCTCCTCGATCGAGGGCCTGGTCGGGCAGGCGTTCATCCCGGCGTACTGCTCCTCCAAGGCCGGGATGCTCGGCCTGACCCGGTCCATGGCCCACGAGCTGGTGCCGATCCGGGTGAACGCCGTCTGCCCCGGCTACATCGACACCCCGATGCTCGTCCACGCCACCGGTGGCGACCCCGGCCACCTGGAGTCCTTCAGGACCAGGTCGCCCCTGGGCCGCCTGGGCCGCCCCGGTGAGGTCGCCGCGGCCGTACGGTTCCTGCTGAGCGACGAGGCGTCCTTCATCACCGGCGCCCACCTGGTCGTCGACGGCGGGACCACGGCCGTGGACCGCTGACCGGCGATCACCGGTCAGCGGTCACCGAGGGCGGGAAAGGCCCCGCAGGCCCGCCCGCCGGGGCCCTCAGGCGGGGACGGGCGCCGTCCCCAGCGCGTGGCCGAGCAGGCCCAGCGGAGGGGAGCCGAGGTCGAGCATGGCGGTGTGGAAGCGCTTGAGCCCGAAGCCGGAGCCCCACTCGGCCCTGGCGCGCTCGCGCAGGTCGAGGATCTCCAGCTTGCCCCAGGTGTAGCGGCCGTAGGTGGGGTCGAAGGTGGCACGCGCCGCCTCCGACAGGGCCGCGGGACCGGCGATGTGGGTGTCGGCGGTGAAGCGGCGGGCCCCCTCCTCGACGGTCATCGCGCCGGAGTGCACGCCGATCGCGCAGGCCAGCCGGGTCACCCGCAGGAGCGCCTCCAGGCACACGCCGATCTCGAAGCGCGGGTCGCCGGGCGCGAAGCCCTCCTCCACGCACAGTTCCTCGGCGTAGTGCGCCCAGCCCTCGGCGAAGGCCAGCGACATCAGCGTCCGCCGCACGTCGGAGCGGACGTGGCGCAGGGCACGGCCGTGCGAGAAGTGCCCGGGGGCGACCTCGTGCACGTTGATCGCCGGGAGCGTGGTCTCGCTGAAGACCTCCAGCCACTCCTCGATGTCGCGCTCGGGCCAGGAGGGGTCGGGCGGGGTGACGTGGTACCAGGAGGGACCGTCGGGTTCGCCCGGCGCCGCCCAGCTCATCATCGCCATCGCCCACCGGCGCGACTCGGGCGCGATGCCGACCAGGCACTCCCCGTCGTGGTGGGGCACCAGGTCCTTTTCCCTGGTGAACGCGATCGCCCGCTCGGTGCCGACCCTGGCCGCCTCGATCACGCCCCCGGGACCGGGGTGGTCCCTGACGAGCTCGCGCGCGACGTCCAGCGGCTGCCGGCCGGCGAAGCCCAGGGCGGCACAGGCCTCCGCCAGCCGGGCCATCAGCCGGTCGCGTTCGGCGTCGGCGCGCTCGGCGAGGCGTCCCAGGTCGACCGGGAGGCCCTCGCCCGTGCCCATCAGCCGGGCCAGGCCGTCGGCACCGAGGGAGGCGTCCGGGTCCCCGGAACGGGCGGCCTTCTCGACGTGCTCCACCAGCCGGGCGTGGGCCCTGAACGCGGCCTCGCGCGCGCTCTCCTTGGCGTCCCCGGGCACCCCGGACCCCAGGCCGCGCACCGCTCCGAGCAGCGCGGTCGCGACCGGCGCGCTGAGCATGTCGAGGGAGGCCACGGCGTTGTCCACCGCCTCGGGCCACAGGGCGAGGTGGGCGTGCTTGGCGGCCTCCCGGTCGACCTCGGGCGCGTACTCGCGGTCGTAGGTGGCCAGGTCGAGGTTGCCCAGGTGCTCCAGGGGGTTGCGCCGGTGCAGCTGCAGCTCGCCGAACTGCACCCGCAGGGCCTCCTCGAAGATCTGCAGGTGGGCGGCGTCGTAGGGGTCGGCGGGCAGCGGCCCCCGGCCCAGCGCGGCCAGCCCGGCGCGCACCCCCTCCGGGGACAGGTCCTGGATCATGCCGTCGTACTCGTGCCGCCCGGCCATTTCCCTGACGCCGGAGACGGTGAGGTCGCAGACCGCACGAAGGCGGCCGTCGGGTTCGGTCATGACCGCGACGCTACAACAGGGCACGCGCCGCTAGCCCGTCTCCGCCGAGAGGTCGAGCCGGGCGAGCTCACCGCGGGTGGCGACGCCCAGTTTGGGATAGGCGTTGTACAGGTGGTGGCCCACGGTCCTGGGGCTGAGGAAGAGCTGGGCGCCGATGTCGCGGTTGCTCAGGCCCGCCGCGGCGAGCCGTACGACCTGGAACTCCTGCGGGGAGAGGCTGCTCAGCGGGCCGGTGCGGCGATCCCGCGCGGCCAGGCTCTCGCCGGAGGCGCGCAGCTCGGTGCGGGCACGGGCGGCCCACGGCGCGGCGCCGAGCCGTTCGAAGATCTCCAGGGCGGAGCGGAGCGGCGGGCGGGCGTCCGACCTGCGGCGGGAGCGGCGCAGCCATTCGCCGTACAGCAGCTCGGTCCTGGCCCGGTCGAAGGGGCGTTCCCCGGTGCGGTGCAGCCGGACCGCCCGCGCGTAGTACGCGCCGGCCTCCTCCTCGTCGTCAGCGAGCAGCGCCCGGCACCGCAGCGCGACGGCACCGGCCCAGGGCTGCCCGGTCTGCTCGGCCCAGCCCCGGTAGCGGCGGCAGGACTCCGCGGCGCGCCCGGGGAGCCCGAGGCGGGCCGCGGCCTCGACGAGGTCGGGCAGGCTGGAGAGGGTGTCCAGCCGGTTGGGGCCGGCCGTGACGCCCTCCAGCCGGTGCAGGGCGGCCTCGTGCCTGCCGAGGCCGAGGTCGAGGAGGCTGAGCGCGCACGCGGCCCACACCGGGTTCGCGCCGGTCCCCCGCGCCAGGACCTCCTTCACCAGGTCGGCGCAGCGCTCCTGGTCGCCCTCGACGGCCGCGATCTGGGCCAGGACGACCGCGTGGTAGCCCTCGTGGTCGCTCTGACCGGTGTCGTGCGCGATGCGCAGCCCCTCGGTGCCGCTCGCCAGCGCGTCGCGGTACCGCCCCTGGGGCATCTGCGCTCTGGCCAGCAGCGCCAAGGCGCGCGGCAGCACGCCGATCGCGCCCTCGGTACGGCAGTCCCGCACCAGGGCGACGGCCAGGTCGTGGGCCGCGACGTGCTCACCGAGCATCAGATGCCACCAGGTGACCCGCGCGCGTTCCCGGAAGCCCGCCCGGTGCGGCCCGCCCGCCGTGAGGCCGATCAGTTCGCGCAGCGCCGGCAGCCCGTCCCCGACCTCGTCGGCCGCCAGGCCGGTGAGCCCCGCGGCCACCCGGACGAGGGCCCGTACGCGGTCGTCGGGGGCGTGGCCCAGGGTGCGGGCCCGTTCCACGACGCCGGTGACGGCCGCGAGGTCACCGGCGAACCAGGCGGCCTCGACCGCGTCGAAGAGCATGGCCGCCGTCGTGTCCGGGTCGTGCCCGGCGGTGGAGAGCACCGCCTCGGCGAGGATCTCGTGGGCCACCTTCGGCTGCCCCCGCTCGCCGGCGACGGTGGCCCGGACCCTGGCGACCTCCGCCGCCGTCGTCGGGTCCAGGGCGTGCGGGACGGCCTGGTCGGCCAGGGTGACCGCCCGGTCGAGCTGCCCGGCGTCGACGGCGGCCCGTGCCGCCACGGCCAGGCGCCTGCCCCTGCCGCGCCGGTCGGGGCTGAGCGAGGCCGCGCGTTCGTAGGCCGCGGCGATCGCCGCGTACCCGCCGCGTGCGCGCGCGTGCTCGGCGCTGCGCTCCAGGGCGGCGGCGACCTCCTCGTCGGGACGCGTGCTGGCGGCGGCCAGGTGCCAGGCGCGCCGGTCGGCGTCGGCGTGCGTCCCCAGGGTGTCGGCCAGGGCCCGGTGCACCGCGATCCGCCGGCTCAGCGTGGCCCCCCGGTAGGCGGCGGCCCGGATCAGCGGGTGCCGGAAGACCAGCCGGTCCTCGGTGAACAGCAGCAGGCGCCTGTGCTCGGCCGGTTCCAGGTCCTCGACGTCCGCGCCGAGCCGCGCGGCGGCCCCGAGCACGACGGCCGGATCGCCGGTGTCGTCGGCCGCGGCGACCAGCAGGAGGGTGCGGGTGCGCTCGGGCAGGGTGGCGATCCGGTCGGTGAAGGTCTGCTGGATCCGGCTGTGCGTCGGCAGCGTCCCCAGGTTGTACGGGTAGGCGGGCAGCTGGCCCTCGCGCTGCGCGGCCGACAGCTCCAGCAGGGCCAGCGGGTTGCCCCGGGCCTCGCGCAGGATCTGCTCCCGCACGTGCCGGGGCAGGTCGGCGGCGTGCCCGGCCAGCAGGTCCGCGGCGGTCGTCCCGTCCAGCCCGGACAGGCGCATCTCTGTGAGGCCGGGCGCGGGGAAGGCGGGCGCGTGCAGGTCGCGGGCGGCGAAGACCAGGACGATGCCCTCGGCGCCGAGGCGCCGGGCGGCGAACAGCAGGACCTCGGCGGAGGCGTGGTCGAGCCAGTGGGCGTCGTCGACCAGGCACAGCAGCGGGCGGTCCTCGGCCAGGTCCGCCAGCAGGGTCAGGACCGCCAGGCCGGTCAGGAACCGGTCGCCGCCGGACACGGGCGCGCCGCCGGGCACGGGCGCCATCCCCAGCGCGCCGCGCAGAGCCCGCGCCTGCCTGTCGGGGAGGGCGTCGACGTGGTCGGCGACCCCCCGCAGGAGCAGGTGCAGGCCGGCGAACGGCAGCTCGCTCTCCGACTCGATCCCGACCCCGCGCAGCACCCGCATGTCACCGGCCGCCGCCGCCGCGTGGTCGAGCAGGGCGGACTTCCCGATCCCGGCCTCCCCGCGGACGACCAGCGCCCCGCTCCGGCGGCTGCGGGCGTCGGACAGGAGGCGGTCGATGACCGCCAGCTCGTCGGTACGCCCGTGGAACATGACTAGAAGCTACTCAACCGATGTGCGCGGCCCGCAGGTGACCTGCTCAGGGGACCAGCACGACCTTGCCCACGGTGGCCCGCGTCTCCAGGGCCGTGTGCGCCAGCGCGGCCTCGGCGAGCGCGAACCGCTGGACCTCCGGGACGAGCCGGCCGGACGCCGCCTCGGCGAGCGAGCGCTCCTCCAGGCCGCGCAGCCCCCCGGGCGCCTTCAGGATCCGCGGGCCCAGGGCGACCGAGGCGGTCAGGCAGCGGGCGTAGAGGTCGCCGGTGGACAGCTCGGTCGGCTTCCCCGCCGACCAGCCGAACATGACGAACCGGCCGCCGACGCCGAGCAGTTCCAGGGCGGTACGGCCCAGGGCTCCGCCCACCCCGTCGAAGGCGACCGTCACCTCGCGCCCGTTCAGCGCGTCGCGCACCCGGCCGCCCCAGTCGGGCGTGTCGTAGTCGACGGCGATCGACGCCCCCAGCCGTCGGACCCGCTCGGTCTTGGCCGGGCCTCCGGCCACGCCCACGACGGTCGCGCCGAGGTTCCGCGCCGCCTGGACGAGCAGGTTGCCGATCCCGCCGGCGGCCGCGGTCACCAGCACCACGTCGTCCGACACGATCTGCCCGACGTCGAGGATGCCCATGGTGGTGCGGCCGGTGCCGATCATCGCCACCGCGACGTCGTCCGCCAGGCCGTCGGGGAGCGCGTGCACCGCCTCGGCCTCGCGGACCGCGAACTCGGCGTAGCCGCCGCTGGCCAGGCCCAGGTGGGCGACGACCCTGCGGCCCAGCCAGCTCTCCTCGACGCCCTCGCCCACCGCGTCGACGACGCCGGCCACCTCGCGGCCGGGGGTCATCGGCAGGTCCGGGAGCGGGAAGGGCAGCTCGCCGGCGGAACCGGCGCGGATGGAGGTGTCCATGAGGTGGACCCCGGCGGCCCGTACCGCGATGCGGACCTGTCCCGGGCCGGGCGAGGGGTCCTCGACCTCCTCGTGGAGCAGGTTCTCGGCGGGGCCGAAGGCGTACTGCCGGATGGCGTGCATGACGATCTCCTGAATCGGTTCGGTGAGGGGACGGATCAGCCGGTGTAGGGCCGCCTGGACCTGGCCTCCCGCAGCGTGTGGCCCCACCAGGCGAGCTGGCCGAGCATGGACGCGGCCGCCGCGTCGCACCCCTCGGGCCGGTGGGGCCGGCCGTCGGGGTCGAACCGGTCGTGCGCGCCGTGGAAGCTGACCGTGTCGCGGACGGTCACCGCGTGCAGCTCGGCGAACACCTGCCGCAGGTGCTCCACCGCGCGCAGCCCGCCGGCCATGCCCCCGTAGGAGACGAAGCCGATCGGTTTGGCCTGCCATTCGGTGAAGTGCCAGTCGATGGCGCTCTTGAGCGACGCGGGGAAGCTGTGGTTGTACTCCGGGGTCACGACGACGTACGCGTCGGCCGCGGCCAGCCGCGGGGTGATCGCGGCCACCTCGGGCGGGGGCTCGTTGGTGAGCGTGGCGGGCAGCCGGGCCTCGGCCAGGTCCAGCACGTCGACGTCCATGTCGCCGTGCCGCTCGGCCCGGCCGGTGAACCACCGGGCCACGGTCGGGGCGAAACGTCCCTCCCTGGTGCTGCCGATGATGATCGCCAGACGCAGCCGGTCCTGGGACACCGTGATCTCCTTCATGTCGTGTTCGGTCGGTGACACCGACGGTAGGAGGAGGCGGGACGGCGCCGCATGAGTCATATGACTGGTGTCTCACGGCGACCGGCACGGCCCCCCGCAGGCGGGCCCCGGCCCCGCGTGACCTGCGCGTCCGGTCGCCGGCGCCAGTCGATCGACAGAAGCGCCGCGGCGCGTCCCTCCCTAGCGTCGTGACCATGAACGAGCACGGGACACCGACCACGGCCGGGGCCGTGGAGCGCACGCGATGGGGACCGGTGGTGGCGCTCGCCATGGCGATGCTGGTCGTCTCGGTCGAGATGAGCCTGGCGGCGGTCACCCTGCCGGTGATCGGGGCCGAGATGGGCGTCGGCCCCGCCGCGACCGCCTGGGTGCTGCTGGCCTACGTCCTGCCCACGGCGGCCCTGGCCGTCCCCGCGGGCCGGTGGGTGGACCGCGCCGACCTGCGGTCGGTGCTCATGGTCGCGGTGACCGGGGTGGGGCTGACGAGCCTGCTGGCGGCGTTCGCGCCGGCGTTCTGGACACTCCTGGTCGCCCGGGTGCTGCAGGGGATCGCGGGGGGCCTGGTCGTCGCGATCTACATGCCCGTCGTACGGACGAGCGTCCGGGCCGAGCACCGCGGCCGCGCCCTGGGCTACATCGCCACGATCATGCCCCTCGGCACGATGGCCGGCGCGTCGCTGGGAGGGCTCGTGGCCGGGGCCTACGGGTGGCGCCCGGTCTTCCTGCTGAAGATCCCGATCCTGCTCGTCGTGCTGTGGCTGGGGTACCGCACCGTTCCCGGCGGCCGGGGCGGGCTGCCCGCGCCGGACCGGTCGCTGCTGGGCGAGGTCGCGATCCTGGGGGGCGCGGTCGCCGCCCTGCTCCTGGCGTTCGACCGGGTCGGCGGCGGCGCGGTCGTCGTCGTACCGCTCGCGGTCACCGCCCTGGCGCTGGCCGTGGCGTGGAGCCGGCTGCCCGCCTCCCGGCCGGTGATCACGCTCGTCCGCCGCCGCGCGTACGGCCTGCCGCTGGCCGCCCTGCTCTTGATGAGCTCGGTCGTCGGGCTGACGCTGTTCCTGCTGCCCTATCTCGTGGCCGACGTGCTGCGGGGCACCCCCGGGACGACGGGGGTCGCGCTGCTGTTCTTCGTCGGCGGGATGGCGGTGTGCTCACCGGTCAGCGGGGCGCTGGCCGACCGGTACCGGCCCAACGTGATCGCCGTCGCGGGCGGCGCGGTGACCCTGGCCGGGACGCTGAGCATGCTCACCCTGGGCCCGTCCGCGGGGCTCGTGGACCTGGCCTGGCGGCTGGCGCTGGTCGGTGCCGGTCAGGGACTGTTCAACGCCCCGAACAACGTCGCGCTGCTGGCCGCGGCACCCTCCGGCATGACGGGCACGGCCGGAGGGGTCGGCGCCACCGTCCGGACCCTCGGCTTCACCGTGGGCCCGGCCGTGACGTCCCTGGCGTGGCATCTGGCCGGGGGCGGGGCCGGCGGCTTCCGCGCCGGTGTGATCGTCCTGGCCTCGGCGCAGGTCGCCGGGCTCGCCGTTCTCGCGGCGGTCCGGGCCGGGCGGCGGGACGGGGAGGAGACCACCACGAATTGAATACTGTAAATACGAAAAATGCGCTTTAAAGGCCGTCGGAATGGGGGCGACGGGTCGCGGATGCGTATTTTTACCTGGCACTCCCGCCGTCCGCCGTGTTCTCTGGTGCAAGCGCCGAAAGGCGAGGGAACGCGGCGGATCCCGCCGCTCGCACATACGCGCGACCACCACCGCCGACCCCGGCGGACCTGGGCACACGTGCCCGGACGGACCTCGGACCGGCCGGTACGACCACCGGCGAGAGGTCCTCGCGCCGCTCTTTCCCGGCGACCCTCGGGTCGTCCCGGGGCGATTCCCACGTGGTCTCCGTGCGTTTCCACGTGGCCTCCAGGTGACGCGGAACCGTGAGAGCAGAAGGGCGGGACGATCTGCCGTGAGAAACGCTCCGGGCGACGACGCCCTCCTGCGTGACATCGCGATCGCCGAGATCGGGCGGGCCCCGGCCCGCGCCTGGTCGATCGCCGACGAGGACTTCTGGTGCCGGATCGCTCCCGTGGGAGGCGTCCTGCCGGCGCAGGGCTGGAAGCTCCACGTCTCCGCGACCATGCTCTCGGCTCCGGTCGTGCTCTCCCGGGTCGTCCGGGTGCTCTCCGCCGAGGGGTGCGCCTTCAAGTTCCCGGCGCGGCTGGACGACTACTGGGAACTCCTGATGCCGCACTGCCCCCGCGCGCAGGCGGGGAAGTTCGTCACCGTCTACCCCGCGGACGACGTCGAGGCGGCCCGGCTGGCCGCCCTCCTGGACGAGGCCACCTGGGGGCTGCCCGGCCCGGCGATCCTGTCGGACCGCCCCTGGCGGCCGGGCGGGATCGTCCACTACCGGTACGGGACCTTCGGCGGGCACCGGGTGCTCGGCAACGACGGGTTCTACGAGCTGCGGATCCGCACACCGGAGGGGAGGGCGATCCCCGACGAGCGGCTGCCGAGGTTCTCGCCACCGTCCTTCGCGACCTCCCCGTTCGCCGCGTTCCCGGCCGCCACGTCCGCGGGCCCCTCCACGCCGGGGATCTCCACTGCGGGGGCCTCCACCTCGGGGGCCTCCACCTCGGGGATCTCCACCTCTGGGGCCTCCACCTCGGGGGTCTCCACTTCCGACGACCCGGCCGGTGGGGCGCGGCCCTCCGGCACCCGCGACGGGACCGGAAGCGGGAACGGGAACGGGAACGGCCGCCCGGCACCGGCGGCCGTGATGCTGAACGGCCGTTTCGTGGTCCGCGAGGCCGTACGACACGCCAACAGGGGCGGCGTGTACCTGGCACGGGACGACGTGAGCGGCGCCGAGGTGGTGATCAAGGAGGGGCGTCCGCACGCGTCGTCCGACCTCGCGGGCCACGACGCCCGTTCCCGGCTGGCGACCGAGCGCTCCCGCCTGAAGGCGCTGGCCGGCACCGGCCTGGTGCCCGCCGTGGTCGACTTCTTCGAGCAGGGCGGGCACGTCTTCCTCGTCGAGGAGCACGTCCCCGGCACGACGCTGCGACGCTGGTCGGAGGAGAACGCCGGTCCCGTCGGGCACGACGGTTTCGGGCACGGGCCCGCCGAGATCCTGCCGATCGTGCGGCGCCTCGTCGAGGCGCTGCGCGCCGTCCACGCGTGCGGGTACGTCTTCCGCGACCTCTCGCCGGACAACGTGATGATCCTTCCCGGCGGGGACCTCCGGCTCATCGACCCGGAGCACGTGGCGGCGCCCGGCGAGATCGTCATGATCGGCGGGACCCCCGGCTACCTGGCCCCGGAGCTGGTGCCGTACGGCGGCAGGTTCCGGCCCGCCCCGGGCCGGGAGGCCGACCTGTTCGGGCTCGGCGGTCTGGTCTACTTCCTCGCGGTGGGCGCGGGGCTGGAACTTCCCGAGGACGGCGTCACCGGCCCGGCCCGGGGACGGCGCCTGCTCGACCACGTCGCCGCGGTGTCCGCGTCCAACCCGGCCCTGGCCCTGCTGCGGCCCCTGGTGGAGGGGCTGGTCACCGAGCCGGAACGACGCTGGCCGCTGGACCGCTGCACCGCGTACCTGGCGGGGCTCGCCACGGACCGCACGCCGCCCCCGGACCACCCACCGGTCGCGGACCGCACACCGGTCGCGGGCCACGCGTCGATCGCGGATCACCCATCGGCCGTGGACCGGGCACCGGTGGCCGATCGTCCCCCGGTCCGTACCGTGACGGACGGCGGGGCGGACGGCGGGGTGGACGACCTGGTGGCGGACGGGTTGGCGTGGCTGGTGGAGACGGCGGACACCTCGGGGCAGGGCCCGTCGCCGTGGCCGGGCGTCCAGCGCGGCGTCGAGGCGGACCCGTGCTCGGTGAACGGGGGCGTACCGGGCATCCTCGGCGTCCTCACCCTCGCCTCCCGCGCACCGCACGACACCGCGAAGGCCGCGAAGGCCGCGAGAACCGCGAAGGCGACGGAGACGGCCGGGCCCGCCGGGGTCGCGGAGCTCGCGGAGCTCGCGGCCGGGGTGACCCGGTGGCTGCGCGGACGCCTCGCCGCCGAGGACCTCTGGCCTCCCGGCCTGTACTTCGGGCGCTCGGGGGCCGTCTGGGCCCTGTACGACGCGGCCGAGGCGGCCGGTGACGGCGAGACCATGGACGTGGCGCTGCGGGCGGCGGCCCGGCTGCCGGTCGCGTACCCGAACTCCGACGTGACGCACGGGCTGGCGGGGGCCGGCATGGCGGTGCTGCGGCTCGCCGTCCGCTCGGGTGACCCCGTGCTCCGTGAGCGGGCCGCGAGGACGTTCGAGAACCTGCACGCCGCGCGCTCCTACCGGCGCGGGCAACCGCGCTGGCCGGTCCCGGAGTCGTTCGACTCCGGGCTGGCGGGCGCCGACCACCTCGGCTTCGCGCACGGGATCGCCGGGATCGGCACGGCGCTGCTCTACGGAGCGGTCGCCCTGGACCGTCCGGAGTGGATGGCGACCGTGCGCGAGGTCGCCGCCGCCCTGGAGGAGCACGCCGACGTCGACGGCGACTGCGCCTGGTGGCCGACCCTGGCCGAGGAGCCCCGCACGCTCCGGCCGCGACGGCCGCATTGGTGCAGCGGGTCGTCGGGCATCGGCTCCTTCCTCGTCCGGTACTGGCGCGCCACCGGCGAGGCCGGTGCGCTGCGGCTGGCCCGGCAGGCGGCGGTCGCGGCGCACCGCACCCGGTGGCAGACGGGGACGGTCCCGTGCCACGGCCTGCCGGGCGAGGGCGAGTTCCTGCTCGACATGGCCGCCTTCACGGGCGAGGACCGCTACCTGCGGCAGGCCGGTGACCTGGCCGGATGCCTGCGGGCACGGGCCGTCTCCCGCTCGGGCAGGACGCTCGTGCCGGACCCGTTCTCCACGGTCGTGCCGACCTTCCTCGGCGGTACGGCCGGCGTCGTCGCCTTCCTCCTGCGCCTCCGGCACGGGCACGCGCGGCCGTGGATGCTCGACGACGTCATGGGGGACGCCTGGCGATCCCCCCTCACAGGCTCACCGCCCGCTCCCGGGCGGTGGAAGGAGAAGCGGCCCGCCGCAGGCGTGGCCACGAGATCGACAGGGAGGTGAACACGATGTCCTTCGACGTTCAGGACCTTCAGGATCTGCAGGAGCGCGAGCCGGCCGCCAACGAGGCCGGTCGCGTGACGAACTGCCGCATCCACATGTTCTGCACCGACAACTGATCACACGGCCCCCTGCCCTCTCCGCGGTCGGGCAGGGGCCCGTCGTCGCACAAGGTCCCCTCGGGGAGGGCCCGTCGTCGCACGCGGTCCCCCCTCGGGCCGGGACCGTCGTCGCAGGGGCACCCCGGGCCGTCGTCGCACGCGGTCATCTCGGGACCGTCGTCGCACGGGTCACCCGGGCCGTTGTCGCACGGGTCACCCCGGGACCGTCCCGCCGTGCACCCGCCCGTCCGGCTCGGCGACGCGGTCCAGCAGCGCCTCCAGCGTCTTGTCGTCGGTGGCCGGGGCCATCACCACCGCCCGCAGGTGCCGGACGCCGCCGATCTCGGTCGAGGTCAGCTGGAACGAGCCGTCCTCCATCAGGCGTTCCCGGACGGCCGCCTGGTCGCCGGTGCCGTACCGGAAGCAGACGATGTTGCTCTCCGGCTCGTACGGGCAGGTGAAGCCCGGCCGGCGCGTGGCCAGCTCCCACAGGCGGTGGGCGGTGGCGTACCGCCGCGCGACGTACTCGCCCAGGCCGCGCTCACCCCGCCAGGCCAGGTTGAGGAAGATCTTCAGGCCCAGCTCGGCCTTGCTGCACTCCACGGTCCTGCCGATGAGGTCGAAGCCCTGCTCGCCGTAGAACAGGTAGCTGGCCTTCTGCCGGAAGGCCGCGTCCAGGTCGCCCTCCCTGCGGGTCAGCACCGCCGCCGCCAGGCTGGAGGTACGGAGCATCTTGTGCGCGTCCCAGATCAGCGAGTCGGCGAGCTCGATCCCGTCCAGCAGGTGGCGGTGCCCCTGCGACAGCAGCGCCGAGGCGCCGTGGGCGCCGTCCACGTGGAACCAGATCCCGTTGGCCGCGCAGAACCCGCCGACGCCGCGCAGGTCGTCGTACAGGCCGGTCCCGGTCGCGCAGGCGTTCGCCACCAGGGCCATCGGACGCCGCCCGGCACGGCGTACCCGCTCCAGGGTCTCGGGCAGGCGCGCGACGTCGATCCTGCCGAGCCCATCCACGTCCAGCGGCATCACGGCCCGCTCCCCCAGGCCGAGGATCGCGGCGGCGCGGGTGAGCGAGTAGTGCGTCGAGGCCGGGACGAGCAGGGCCAGATCGCCCGGTACGCCGTCGGTCCACGCGTCCGGGGCCACCGAGGCCCGCGCGGCCAGCAACGCGGTGAGGTTGGCCAGCGACCCCCCGTGGGTCAGCACCCCGCCGCCCGCCTCGCCGAAGCCCACCGTGGCGAGCATCCAGCGCAGCACCTCGAACTCCACGGTCGCGGCCGAGGCGCCCATCTCGTAGATCGCCATCGGGTTGTTGCTCACCCCGTGGACGAGGTCGGCCAGCGCCGCCGGGAAGTCGGGCACGGCGACCTGGTGGCCGAGGTAGGCGGGGTGGTGCAGCCGGGTGCCCTCGGCGAGGTAGACCCGCAGGAACTCCGCGTGGTCGTCGGCGGTCATCCCGCCCTCGCGGATCCACCGGGCGAGACCGAGCCGTTCGGCCAGCTCGCGCGGGGGCCTGCGGCGGATGACGGGCGGCACGCCCCGCTGGCTCTCGTCGACGTAGGCGGCCAGCTCACCGACGGTCGCGTTCGCCGCGTTCACGAATTCTTCGACATTCCACATCACACGGGGATACTGGTGGAATTCACGGTGGCTCGCCATCCTGTCCGAATCGCGGAGGACCGAAGACGATGAGTGTCGAACTGGATTCGGTGGATCGGCGGATTCTGGTCGAGTTGCAGAAGGATGCGCGGCTGCCCAACAAGGACCTGGCCGAGCGCGTGGGCGTCGCCCCGTCCACCGCGCTGGAGCGGGTGCGTTCCCTGCGCAGGCGCGGAGTGATCGGCGCCTTCCGCGCGGAGGTCGACCCGGCGACGCTGGGCCGTCCCCTGCAGGCGCTGCTCGCCCTGCGGGTCCGACCGCACACCAGCCAGCTCGTGGACCCGCTGCGGGCCTTCGTCCTCGGCCTGCCCGAGACCATCGCCCTGTTCCACGTGGCCGGGCCGCAGGACTTCCTGGTCCACGTGGCGGTCGCCGACGCCGACCGCCTGCACCGGCTCCTGCTGGAGAAGTTCCTGATCCGCCCGGAGATCGTGCACGTCGAGACGACCCTCATCTACCGGACCGAGACCCAGCCCGTCCAGCGGCCCACCGGCTGACCCGCGCTCAGAAGGTGCCGGGGCTGCCCCGGCCCGTGGTCGGCTGGCATGTCCGTGTCTCACTGATGCGGGGAATCGGGTACGACATGATTCGAGTTCATGCACATCTCAGCACGTCTCCACCGGGTTGATCAGAGAGGCGGAGAAAGTGTGGACCTGAGCAAGGAGCTGGAGAACGCGGTCTGGCGTAAGGCGACCAAGAGCGGCCCCAACGGCGGCGACTGCCTTGAGGTGGCTCCGCTGTCCGGGGGGAAGGGTCGGCCTGCGCGACACCGAGGCCCCGGAGAAGGCTTCCTTCGTGGTGAGCGTCGGCGTCTGGGACGCGTTCGTCGACGTAGCCAAGAAGGGCGAATTCGACTTCCAAGGTGCCCAAAAGACACAAGGACCCTCAGCCACCTGCTCCTTCTAGCGGTCGTCGCAACACTCCGGCTTGAAGGGGTGCGATGGACCTCGAGATCTGGAAGAACCGGAGATCGCAGGAGTCACGAGCCCTGATGCGTGAGCAGGAGGAATATTTCCGACTCACGCATCAGGGCTTCAGTACGCGCGAGGCAGCCCGGATCGTGGGAATCAACCTGCGAACCGGCAAGAAGTGGAGGACCGGGCAGCACTCTCCTGGCAAGGCAGGACGGTGTCCGGGCCGTAGAGGTCATCGGTGGACAGTTCGTCCTGGCCAAGGTGGGTTCGCATGCTGACGGCAATGCTCAGGATGCGTTCGGCTCTGTCGGCGACTCCGGTGCGGTGTTCCAGCGCTTCCAGGCGGCGTTCGAGCACTTGAGCGGCGTGCTGGGTTTCCTCGGCCAACCGGACGACCCGGCGGGCGAGGCCATGAAGGGGCTCGTGCTCGAGGTGCACGCTCATCGTCGCCCCACCCCCTTCGGTCACGTCCCCTGGGCTGGAGCTTCAGCGTAGCTTGTGGCCGCGTCGTCACAGGGGTTCCACAAGGCCCCCCTTCGTGGTGAGCACCGGCGGCTGGGACGCCTTCATCGACGGAACCGAGAAGGGCGAGTTCGACTTCCAGTTTCTGCTCCGGAGACACGAGTGCCTCCCGGTCGACGACCGGGAGGCTCTCGTCGTACAGCAGCGCTTTCGTGTCCCAACTCCACGGCGAGCAGAACCTTGAGGAGGGAGGCCATAAGTGGTGAATCCGAGGATTCCGCTCGACGAGGTACGGCCTACCGGCCTTCCATCTCATCGCCTTACGTGTTCTGTAGAATTAGCTCTACATCAGGTATCATCATTCCTGCATGGATCGGCATCCCAACAAGGAGATACGAGCGGCGATCGATTACATGATCACCGCAGGCTGGATCGTCGAGAAGGCAGGAGGCCATGCCTGGGGACGTGCCTCATGTCCCGGAGGGCATCGAGGATGCAAACCTCCCACGTCCATCTGGTCGACACCGCGCTCACCCGAGGAGCACGCCAAGCGGCTGCGACGTCTCGTCGACCAGTGCCCGCACGGGTTCGAGAACGACCTACCAGAGGGAGGGTGAGTCCCATGACCGTCTACAGTTTCGAACTCCGCTTCACGGCTCCGAGCGGTGAAGCGGTGATCGACGCTCTGTACGAGGCCGGATGGGACGACGCCACAGTGTCACTCGATCCCGCCGCGGGAGGGCCCGGTGTCGCCGCGTTCGATCGTGAGGCCGCCGGGGCGGTGGAGGCCGTCGCGTCCGCGATCGCCCAGGGACGCTCGGCGGGAGTCGAGGTGACCGGGGTGAGCGAGGACCTCGTGACGCTCGCCGAGATCGCCGACCGTACCGGCCGGACCTTCGCCACGGCCGATCACTGGGCCGTCGGCCGCCGCGGGCCGGGAGACTTCCCCGAACCGAAGGTGCGGCGTCCCCGCGTGAGCCTGTGGTCGTGGGCCGAGGTGGCGACCTGGCTTCACAGGAATCGCCTTGCCGAGGTCTCGTCCATGGAAGTGGAGCTCGCCGAGGTGTGCGAGATCGCGGACTCGCTCATCCGCGCCCGACGCCTCCAGCAGCGGCTTCCGGAAAAGGATCGCGAGCGGCTCCGCCATGCGGTGGCCTGACGCCGGTCTTTGCCAGCCGAGGACCTTCGGTGCGGCAACGACGCATCCGATCACTCGGATCCGGGACCTCCCCCGGAGGACAGGGTGGCGCGGACGGTGCGGAGCATCCGGACCAGTTCGGCGGCGTCCGTGTCCGACAGCCCCATGGCCTGCGGGGCGTTGAAGGCCATGACGCCGGGCAGGGCGCGGCCGAGGATCGCCCGACCCTCGGCGGTGATGCGCAGTGCCGCGCGGCGTCCGCGCCCGCCCGGCCCGTCGCGCTCGACGAGGCCGCGCTCGATCAGGGACGCGGCCACCTCGCCGAGGCTCTGCGGCCGCACCATGATCGTTCGGGCGAGTTCGGCCTGGCTGAGGTCGTCGCCGTCGGCGAGTGAGGCCAGCACGCCGAACTGGGTGGGGGTGAGCCCGACGGCGCCGAAGACCTCGGTGAAGCCCCGGGCGACGACGTAGGAGGTCTGGATCAGCTCCCAGAGCGGCAGGTCCGGTTCGCCCTCGGGCCATGTCCCCTCGCCGGGCCGCGCCTCAGGCACCGCGGGCCCCGGTGAGGGTGCGGCCCAGCCGTGCGGCGGCGGCGACGGTCGGCAGCGCGATCCGGGAGGCCCGGGTCCCCGCCGGTGTGGCGAGCCGCTGCATCCAGCGCAACGGCTGCATCGACGTGCGCACGGCCTCGCCCGCGTAGGCGGCCATCCGGTTCTGGAAACGGTGCACCGCCAGCGGGATCGTGGACTCCCCGTCCCGTACCAGGAGCAGTTCCTCGGCGAGCACGTCGGCGTCGCGGACGGCGGTGGCCGCGGCCCTGCCCCCGGTGGGAGGCATGGCGTGGACGGCGTCGCCCAGCGCGGTGACGGCACCGGCTGGCCACGGGGTGAGGTCGGCGTCGGGGTCGGCGGCGTGGAAGGCGAAGAAGGCCGCCGTCGCGGGGTCGGCGGCGCGCACCAGCGCGCGTACGGCCCCGTCCCAGCCATGCAGGAGTGAGCCGGCGAGCCGGACCAGCGCGGTGCCGTCGAGCTCGCGCGGCCGGCCGGGGTAGGCCCTGTCCGGCGCCAGCGCACCCCAGATCAGGGTGGGCGGCTCGGTGATCGGCGCGATCTCCGTACAGGTCGCGGAGTCGACCGCGGTACCGGAGCCGGGGTCGTGGACGGTGAGGAACAGCCCGACGCCGCCGGGGCCGAACGCCAGGGCGGGCCCCCGTGCCAGCAACGCGGGGATCAGGGGCCGGGTGCCGGGTGTCAGGGGGGTGCGGCCGGCGATGCCGCTCACCCCGGCCGGGAGGGACGTCGGACGTCCGGCCAGCGCCCGCGCGACGCGCGACCGCACGCCGTCGGCACCGACCAGCAGGTCACCGTGGTCGGTGCCGCCGTCGGCGAAGGACGCGGTGACCGTGCCGTCGGGGTGGGTCCGGTACCCGGTGAACTCCGACCCCAGCCGCAGCGCGTCGCCCAGGCCGTGGGCCAGCAGTCGCCGCAGCGGGATCCGGCCGATCATCAGCGTCTCCGACGCCCGCTCGCGGGGTTCGGCGAACAGCAGCCGCATCCTGTGGTCGGCGACCGCGAACCGGGTGAACGCCTGCGGCCCGGCCGAGCTGGCCAGCAGCGCCTGGTAGTGGGCCGGCGCGAGGTGGCGGCGCAGTGCCGCGCAGGCCCGGTCGTCGAGATGGAGCCGGTATCCGCCGGTGGCCTCCAGAGCCCGGTCGCGCTCGTGCACGACCACGTCGATCCCGTTGCGGCGCAGTGCCTGGGCCAGCGTCAGCCCGCCCATCCCCGCCCCGATGACCAGAACTCTCACGATCCACCCCTTATCAGGCACCTGATAGTTGACTATAAGGTACCTGATAGCAGGGACGGGTGCCGCGGGAGCGTTCAGAGGGCGTATCCGGTGCGGGCCGCCCCGCCCGAGAACGTTCGCCGCTCGATCAGGCTCAGGCCGTCGGCGCGCCGGCCGTCCGGAACCGGTTCCCCGCGAGGGATCAGGCGGCGTGCCGGGCGGCGAGGGCCCTTCCGGCCTCGGCCGCCGCCTCCTCGGACGTCTTGTGCATGATCGCCGCGATCTCGGTGAACTCGTCGAGAGCCGGGTTCACGCCGACGAGCGTGAACTCGCGCTCGACCACCGTGAGGTCGGCGCCCCAGATGTCGGCGAGGATCCGGCGCAGGTAGTCGATGTTGTGGTCCCACCCCTCGCGCGGGGTGCCGGGACCGTAGGCACCACCGCGGGTGGTGACCAGGACGGTCGGCGTGCCGTCGAGCAGGCGGGTGCCGTGCGGCGCTCCGGCGAGCGTGAGGTCGATCCACGTCTTCACGTGCTGCGAGACGCCGAAGTTGTAGAGCGGCAATGCGAGCACGGCGCTTGTCGCCTGCCGCAGTTCGCCGGCAAGCCCTTCGGCCGTGGCGAGCGCCTCGCGCTGCGCGGCGGTGCGGTCCGCCTCCGGAAGGAAGCTGCCGGAGATCGCGGTCTCCCAGGCGTGCGCGGGCAGCGGGTCCCGGCCGAGGTGACGCCGTACCACCGGCACTCCGGGGCGGGCGGCGGCGAACTCGTCGAGGATGCGGTCGGCGAGTGCGCTGCTGGCGGAGCGGTCGCCCTGGATGGAGGCGTCGACGCGGAGCACGGACATGGGATTCCCCTGACGAACGAGTCGGCTTGAATGTTCAAGTCGACGATATGCCGAACGACTTGAATGTTCAAGTCACCAGGTAGGATTGGCGTGTGAGTTCCGATACCCCTCGCGAAGACACCCCCGAGCCCGACCCGCCGTGGCTGTCGCCCGACCAGCAGCGCGAATGGCGGGCACTGGTCGCCCTGTTCATGACCCTGCCGCCCGCACTGGACGCGCAGCTCAAGCGCGACGCCGGCGTGAACTCCTTCGAGTACCAGGTGCTCGCGGCCCTCTCCGAGGCGCCCGGCCGCACGGTGAGGCTCAGCGACCTGGCCGCGTTGTCTCAGGGGTCGCTCTCACGGCTCTCCCACGCGATCACCCGCCTTGAGCGATCCGGCTGGGTCGAGCGGCACAGCGAGGCCTGCCGCGGCGGCCGGCGCACGCAGGCGCGGCTCACCGACGCCGGCTTCGCCAGGGTCGAGGAGATCGCCCCCGGTCACGTCCGCGAGGCGCGCCGGCTCGTCGTCGACGTGCTGACGCCCGAGCAGCTCACCGCGCTCGGCGACGCCGCCCGCGCGATCACCGCCGTCACGATGGCGGGGGCGTCCGAGGCGTGCCGGGAGGCCAGCGGCCACTGACCCTGCGGACGCGGCCTCGGCGGGGTTGACCTTGTCGCAGGGACAGGGGTTCTACTGGTCGCCATGTTGCTGATAGGCGAGATCGCCAAGCTCGTGGGCGTGACCCCGCGAACCGTACGTCACTATCACCGGATCGGGCTGCTCGCCGAGCCGGAGCGCACCTCCGGCGGTTACCGGAGGTACGGCATGAACGCGTTGAGCCGCCTGCTCCAGATCCGCAGGCTCACCGCGCTCGGCATGGGACTCGGCGAGGTCGCCGACGCCTTGGCGGACACCGGCGGGGCGGACATGAGGGAGATCCTCACCGAGCTGGACACGCAACTGGCCGGCAGGGGGTCGGAGATCCAGCGCCGCCGTGCCGTGATAGCGCGCCTCCTTGAACACGGGGACGACCCGACACTGTCGCCCGAGCTCGCCGCGGCCGTGCGCGGCCTCGGTGTGCCGCGGGACGAGGCCGGTTTCCTCCGGGCGGCCGAGGTGGCGGCACCCGAGCTCGTGGACCCCTATCTCGCCGGTGCCGGACAGGACTCACCCTGGCAGGGGTGGAACCTGAGACTGGCCGCGCTGGCGGACGCCGGCACGGACGACCCTCGCGTCGAGGAGATCGCGGGTGAGCTCTACGCGATGCTGCCCGGCCTGCTGCCCGCGGACATACCCGCCGAGCTCACCGAGGAGCAGGCGTCCGCCGTCGCCGGCACGGCACGGTTCGGGCAGATGATGACGACCGACATGAGCCCCGGCCAGCGGCGGGCCCTGGAACTCCTCGTCGAGTACGGACGACGGGAACCGGAGAGGTGGGGGCAGTGATCTCTCCCGCGACGGACCGGACCCGCTCGTGAGCACATCGGGATCGGCGGACGCCCTGCCGTGCCCCGGCGCGAGAAGATCGGCGCCTCCCGTCAGGTGATCTGGACGATGGGCAGGCGCAGGGCCCCGGGGGCCGCGGCCGGGACGGCCGGGTTCTTGGGGACGACGGGCGCCAGGCGGACGTACGGGGAGCCGACGGTCGGACGCGGGTCCGGCTCGCCCCGGTTGGGCCACAGGGCCATCGCCCGCTCGGCCTGGGCGGTGATGGTGAGCGAGGGGTTGACGCCCGGGTTGGCCGAGACCGCGGAGCCGTCCGCGACGTGCAGGCCCTCGTACCCGTGGACGCGGTGGTAGGGGTCGATCACCCCGGTCTCCGGTCCGGCGCCGATCGCGCAGCCGCCCAGGAAGTGCGCGGTGGCCGGGATGTCGAACAGGTCGAGCCAGGAGCCGCCGGGCATGCCGCCGATCTCCTCGGCCGCGTGCCGGACGAACTCGTGGCCCGCGGGCAGCCAGGTGGGATTGGGCTCGCCGTGCCCCCGCCCCGAGCGGAGCCGCCGCCCGAACGGCCCCCGGCGCGCCGACAGGGTGATCGAGTTGTCCTTGGCCTGCATGACCAGGGCGATGATCGAGCGCTCGGACCAGCGGCGATGGTCGAACAGCCGCGCCACCCGGTGCGGCCCGCGTACGGCCTCGCCGAGGAACCTCAGCCAGCGCGGGGTGCCACCGCCGTCGATGAGCAGGGAGCGGAGCATGCCCATCGCGTTGGAGCCGTCGCCGTAGCGGACCGGTTCGATGTGCGTGTGGGCGTCGGGGTGGATGGAGGAGGTGATCGCCACCCCGCGGTTGAGCTTCTCCCCCTTCACCGACAGGCGCTCGAAGCCGAGCAGCGCCTCGGAGTTGGTCCGGGTGAGGGTGCCCAGCCGGTCGGAGATCCGGGGCAGGGTGCCGTCCGCCCTGAGCCGGTGCAGCAGCCGCTGGGTGCCGTACGTCCCGGCCGCGAAGATCACCTGTTCGGCGGTGAGCACGCGCCGGCGCCAGGGCGTGCCGGTCCTGCGCACCTCGACGCGGTAGCCGCCGCCCTCCAGCGGGGCGACCGAGGTGACCGTGGCCTCGGCGAAGACCTTGGCACCGGCCCGTTCGGCCAGGTGCAGGTAGTTCTTGACCAGCGTGTTCTTGGCCCCGTGGCGGCAGCCCGTCATGCACTCGCCGCACTCGGTGCAGCCGCTGCGGCGCGGCCCGGCCCCGCCGAAGTAGGGATCGTCGACCTCGACGCCCGGGGTGCCGAAGAAGACGCCGACCGGGGCCATGTGGAAGGTGTCGCCCACGCCCATCCGCTCGGCGACCGTGCGCATCACCTCGTCCGCGCGGGTGACGGTCGGGTTGAGCACCACGCCCAGCATCCTCTTGGCCTGGTCGTAGTACGGGGCCAGCTCGGCCTTCCAGTCGGTGATGCCCGCCCACTGGGCGTCCCGGAAGAACGCCTCGTGCGGCTCGTAGAGGGTGTTGGCGTAGACCAGGGAACCGCCGCCGACCCCCGCGCCCGCCAGGACCATGACGCCGGTGCCCTTCTCGCCGCGGAGCACGTGGATGCGCTGGATGCCCTTCAGGCCCAGCGCGGGCGCCCACAGGAAGTCCCGGACCCGCCAGGACGTCCTGGGCAGCGTGCTCTCGTCGAAGCGGCGCCCGGCCTCCAGCACGGCGACACGGTAGCCCTTCTCGGTCAGCCGCAGCGCCGAGACGCTGCCGCCGAATCCCGATCCGATCACCAGCACGTCATGGTCGAACACGGAACCTCACTTCACCCGGAGCGCCTTGAGGACCTTGAAGACGCTCACGAGGGTGTCGGCGTACCGCTCGTAGGTCATGCCGAGGATCGGCTCGAAACCCAGCCAGGGGGCCTGGCTGGAGACGGTCTGCGACTCGGTGTACTTCAGCAGGCCCTCGGCCCCGTGACGGCGGCCAAGCCCCGAGGACTTCATGCCGCCCATGGGGGCGTCGTAGGAGGCGTAGGCCGAGCCGTACCCCTCGTTGACGTTGACGGTCCCCGCGTCGATCCGGGCGGCCAGGGCACGGCCGCGCGCCACGTCGCGGGTCCAGACCGAGGCGTTGAGCCCGTAGGCGGTGTCGTTGGCCCGCTCCACCGCCTCGTCGTCGTCGCCGAAGCGGTACAGCGCCACGACGGGCCCGAAGGTCTCGGCGTGGCAGAGCTCCATGCTCTCGTCCACGCCGGTCAGCACGGTGGGCTCGTAGAAGAACGGGCCCAGGTCCGGGCGGGCCCGGCCTCCGGCCAGCACCCGGGCGCCCTTGGCCACGGCGTCGTCGACCTGCGCGGTGACCGCCTCCAGCTGCCGCCGGGAGGAGAGCGAGCCCATCTGCAGGTTCCAGTCGAACCCGGCGCCGAGCCTCATGTTGCCGACCTGGCGGACGAACCTGTCGGCGAACGCGTCGTGGACGGAGTCGTGGACGTAGAGCCGCTCGACCGACAGGCAGAGCTGCCCCGCGTTGGTGAAGCAGGCGCGCAGCGCGCCCTGGGCCGCGAGGTCGAGATCGGCGTCGTCGAGCACCAGCATCGGGTTCTTGCCGCCGAGCTCCAGCGAGCAGCCGATCAGGTTCCTGCCCGCCTGCTCGGCGATCCGGCGCCCGGCCCGGGTGGAGCCGGTGAACGCCACGTAGTCGGCGCCCTCGATCAGCACGTCGCCCACCTCGGCGGGCTCGCCCAGGACGACCTGCCAGATCTCCCGGGGCATGCCCAGCGAGACCAGCAGGTCGATCGTCCAGAGCGTGGAGAGCGCGGTCCGGGTGTCGGGCTTGTGCACCACGGTGTTGCCGGCCAGCAGCGCCGGGACGACGTCGGTGACGCCCAGCGAGAGCGGGTAGTTCCACGGCGAGACCACCGCCACCGCCCCCTTGGGGCGGTGGTTCTCCACCGTCCTGGTGGCCAGCGGCATGAAGGGGACGCGCCGGTCGGGCTCCAGCAGGCCGGGGGCGCGCCGCGCGTAGTACAGGGTGCAGCCCGCGACGTCGAGGACCTCCTCGAAGGCGTGCCTGCGCGCCTTGCCGGTCTCCCACTGCAGGATGTCCAGGACCTCGGTACGGCGGTCGAGGATCGCGCCGTGCAGGCGCAGGAAGGGCTCGGCGCGCTCCCGGGCGGGCAGCGCCGCCCACGCCCGCCGCGCCTCGTGCGCGGCCCGGTAGGCGTCGCGGACGTCGTCGGCGGTGGAGACGGGCATCTCGGTGAGGACCTCACCGGTGAACGGCGCGACGATCTCCTGCGTCTTGCCGGTGGAGGCCACGTGTCGTACGACGCGTTCGATCATGCGGGGGGACAGGGCCCGCGTCACTTCGGGGGGAACGGCCATGTTCGCAGGGTAATCGGGACGGACCCGTCATGGCTACCAACCGGTAGCAAGCCGTTGAACCGCCCGCCCCCGCGATCCGTCATAGGGGCATGAGGACATCGACGCGTACGGCCGGCACCGTCGGCGCGGTCACCCTGGCCGCCGCCCTGCTCGCCACCGCGTGCACGCAGACGGGGACCGGCGGCGCGCCGGGCACGAGGACGGCCACGCAGGGCACCGTCAAGCTGCCCCCGGTCACGCTGGTCGCCTACGACGGCTGCGACGACATGCTGGCCGGGCTGCGCGCGTCCACGGCCGGGAACGTCGGCCCCTGGGGTCTCGGCGGGCCCTCGATCCTGTACGCGACGGCGCGGGACTCGGCCGCCTCCGCCAAGAGCGGGGGCGAGGCGCCCGAGCACTCCACCACGAACGTGCACGAGGCCGGGGTGGACGAGCCGGACCTGGTCAAGACCGACGGCAAGCGCGTGATCACCGTGAACCGCGGCGTGCTGCGCGTGGTCGACACCGCGACCAGGAAGGTCACCGGCACGCTCAGGCTGGTGAACCCCGAGATGTGGGCCCCGGCCGACCTGCTGGTCAGCGGTGACCGGGCACTGGTGCTGTTCTCCGGCGGCGGGATCGTCCCGTTCGGCGCGACGTCCAAGCGCGCGGCGATCGGCGGGCCGCACTACGCCCTCGTGGACCTGTCCGGGAAGCCGAAGGTGATCGGCTCGCTCACCCCCGAGGGCTCCCACGTGGACGCCCGGATGGTCGGCTCGACCGTGCGGATCGTGGTCCGCAACCAGCCGCGGATCGAGTTCCCCGACCACGGCGACGTCTCGGAGGCCGAGCGGACCCGGCGGAACGCGGAGATCGTCGCCAAGGCGCCGATCGAGGCGTGGCTGCCCCGGTACGAGCTGGCGCCCACCGGCGGGACGGCCTCGAAGCGCACCGTCGGATGCGAGCGGATCAGCCACCCCGCGAAGTACACCGGCACGTCGATGCTGAGCGTGCACACCCTCGACCTGGCCGGAACGCTCACCGACACCGCCCCGATCAGCGTGGTCGCCGACGGCGACACCGTCTACGGGACGGGCTCCAGCCTGTACGTGACCAGCAACCCGGGCTGGTGGTCGCCCCGGCCGATCGACTCGGTGATCGTCGACGACGCCCCGGCGACCCCGGCCGCCACCCCCACCGCGTCCTCGCCGCCCCCGGCGTCCCCGGCTCCCCCGGCGGTCTCGACGGCCACGCCCGGCACGACCGCGCCGGACGCCCCGGCGGCCCCGGGCGCCGTCCCCGGCCTCGACCCGCAGCCGAGCCTGCTGCCGGAACCGGCCCCGGACGCGTCCACCGCCTCCCCCGAGCCCGCCCCGAGCGCGCCGGTCACCTCGCCGGTCCCGGCCGAGCCCCCGGCCGTCACGCCGGGCACGGCCACCCCGGTCGTCTCCTCGCCCGCCACCGGCACGCCGTCGGCGGAGCCGGTGGAGCCTCCCGAGGAGACCGAGATCCACCGGTTCGACGTCACCGCGCCCGGCGCGCCGCGCTACGTCGCCTCGGGCAGGGTCCCGGGCAGGCTGCTCAACCAGTACTCCCTGTCGGAACACGAGGGGCACCTGCGGGTCGCCACCACCCTGACCCTGCCCGCACGGCCCGTCTCCCCGTCCGCCGGCCCGTCCGCCGGCTCGTCCGCCTCCCCGTCCGCCGACCTGTCGGCCGACCCGTCCACCGCTCCCGCCCCCGACCCGGCCGTCGACCCCGCCGTCGAGCCGCGGGGCGTGCCGAACACCTCCAGCTCCGTCCACGTGCTCAAGGCCGACACCCTGGTCAAGACCGGCGAGGTCGGCGGGCTCGGGCGGGGCGAGCGGATCTACTCGGTGCGCTTCATCGGCCCGCTCGGCTACGTGGTGACGTTCCGCCAGGTGGACCCGCTCTACACGCTCGACCTGCGCGACCCGGCCGCGCCGAGGGCGACCGGCGAACTGAAGATCACCGGCTACTCGGCGTACCTGCACCCGGCCGGTGAGGGACGGCTGATCGGCGTCGGCCAGGAGGCGAGCGAGCAGGGACGCACGCTCGGCACCCAGGTCTCCCTGTTCGACGTCGGCGACCCGGCCGCCCCGCGCCGCCTGTCGCAGATGTTCCAGAAGGACTCCGGTTCCGAGGCCGAGTGGGACCCGCACGCCTTCCTGTACTGGCCGAAGACGGGCACCGCGGTCATCCCCTTGAGCTCCTGGACCGGGAGCGAGCCGACCACCGGGGCCGCCGTGGTCCTCGACATCGGCGACACCGAGATCACCAAGGTCGGCACGATCCAGCACTCCGCGCGCAAGCGGGCGAACAACACCCGTCTCGCCGCCTACGACCCGGGAATCCGCCGCTCGGTCGTCATCGGCGACGAGCTGTGGACGGTCTCCGACCTCGGACTCAAGATCAACACCCTCGACGGCCTGGCCGAACGGGCCTGGATCCCGTTCTCCTGACAGGCGTTCGCCACCTCGGGACCGTGCCCCGGCCCACCCGCCGGGGGACGGTTTCCCCGTCCCCATAGGGCCCCTCTTACACCTACATATCCCTCTTTACAATATCTTGTCATGTCACTTGAATAGGTGTTACCTCTTGCGCAACACACGCGAGTCGCGTGTGGCATGGCCAACGACGGCCATCTCTGCGCAGGAGGATCGGTGCCGACCAACCCCCGGTTACGCCTCACCGTCATAGCGGCCGCGACAGCGGCGCTCGTACTTCCCCTTCCGGGAGTCGCCCAGGGCGAACCCGGAGGGCAGCCCCCCAGGGCTCTCGACTTCCAGGCCGAACACGGCGCCAAGCCCGACCTGGACAACCGGCGCGGCAGTGTCGCGCCCCCGTCGTCGTCCGCCCGATCACTGGCGAGCGCCGCGACGGTCCGTTGGAACGCTCTCGGCACCCCCGCCGTCGTCACCTCCTCCGCCCCCCTCGCCGAGGGACTGGGCGCCGACCCCGAGCAGGCCGCGCGCGCCTACCTCAAGGCGAACGAGAACCTGTTCGGCCTCTCCGCCGAAGCAGTGGACGCGCTGCAGAAGATCGCCGCCAACCCCGTCGGGGACGGGCACGCCGTACTGCTCAGGCAGAAGTTCGGCGACCTGCCCGCGGGCGTGGACGGGCAGGTCGTGGTCGGCGTGAAGGACGGCAAGGTCCTGCACGTCACCTCGACCCTCTCCCGCTCCACCCAGGCGCCCCCCGCCGCCCGGCTCACCCAGCAGCAGGCGCTGGAGGCCGCGGCCAGGGACGGCGGGATCGACCTGGCCACGGCCACGGTCAAGAAGGCCACGCCCGTGGCGGTCCCCGCGCCGGACGGGACGCACAACGCGTTCCAGGTCGTCCTGGTGGGCGGCGGCCAGGGCGAGCCCGCCGCCTACACCACGCACGTGGACGCGGTCAGCGGCGAGATCCTCACCCGCGAGAACCTGGTCGACCACCACTCCGCACCGGACGACCCCCGCTGGAAGGCGTTCCCGGCCAACCCCCCGGCCGACTACTCCTCCGCCGACACCCGTGCGACGTGGTGCTCCATCGCGGGCCCCGGCTGCGACGTCATCGGGGCCGACCCGGCCACCGGCAAGCCGTGGGACTTCGACCACGTCGCCGGCACCCCCACGTTCACCAGCATCGGCAACGCCGCCAAGACCGTGGAGAACCGCGCCAGCGGCGACCCGTACACCGTCGGCACCCGCAGCAACGTGAACACGCCCAGCCGCGAGTACGTCTACCCGTGGACCAACAAGTGGTACGGGGCCAAGTGCGACCCGGCGGCGCTGGACCAGCCCGGTGAGGCCGACCTCGAGGCCGCCATCACCAACCTGCACGTCATGCACAACCGCATGCACGACTGGTCCTACCGGCTCGGCTTCACCGAGACCGCGTGGAACATGCAGCAGGAGAACGGCGAGCGTGGCGGCCTGGACGGCGACCCCGAGCAGGGCAACGCCCAGGCGGGCGCCCGGGTGCTCAGCGTGCGCGACAACGCCAACCAGATCACCGGCCCCGACGGGGTCGCCCCCATCACCAACATGTACCTCTGGCAGCCGGTCGCGGGCGCGTTCTACGCCCCCTGCGTGGACGGCGACTACGACATGTCGGTCATCGGGCACGAGTACACCCACGCGATCTCCGGCCGCATGATCGGTGGCCCGGACGCCGGATGGAGCGGCGCCCAGGCCGGGGCCATGAACGAGAGCACCTCGGACCTGTTCGCGATGGAGTACCTGTCCGAGTACGGCTTCCGTCCCGCGGGCGACACCCCGTACGTCACCGGCGGCTACGTCACCGGCGACAAGAAGGCCGGAATCCGCAACTACGACATGTCCACCTCGCCGCTGAACTACAGCGACATCGCCTACGACCTCGTCGGGCAGCAGGTCCACGCCGACGGCGAGATCTGGTCGGCCACCCAGTTCGACGTGCGCAAGGCCTTCGTGCAGAAGTACGGCCAGGGCACCCCGGCCAGGCAGAAGGCGTGCGCCGACGGCAAGACCCCGCTCACCCAGTGCCCCGGCAACCGGCGCTGGGCCCAGCTCTCCTTCGACGCGCTGCTGCTGATGGCCTCCGGCGCGGTCAGCTACGTCGACCACCGCGACGCGCTGCTCGCGGCCGACGCCATCCGCTTCGGCGGGGCCAACCAGGGGATCATGTGGCGGGCCTTCGCCGAGCACGGTCTCGGTGAGGGCGCGGCGAGCTCCGGGTCGAACGACCCCGACCCGACGCCGAGCTTCGTCAACCCGTCCGGCAAGAACGGGCAGCTTCAGCTCAAGCCGCTGCTGGAGTCCAAGGGCGCCGCGCTCCGGCTGTACGTGGGCCACTACGAGGGCCGCGTGGTGCCGGTGGCCGACACCGACCCGGCGACCGAGCTCGGTGACACCGTGACCATGACCCCGGGCCTGTACGACTTCGTGGTCGCGGGCAACGGGTACGGGCACACCCGGCTGAAGTACGCGGTGCTGCCGGGCGTGAAGCTGCCGCTGCCGGTGTCGGTGCCGAAGAACCTCGCCTCGGCGGCGCTCGGTGCCACCGCGGCCGGTGACGGCGTCAACCACGCCCGCCTGATCGACGAGACCGAGGCGACGAACTGGGCCTCGCTCACCGCGCCGGTCAAGGGCAAGGCCGTCACCGTGGACCTGGCCGGGACCGACCCGGTGAAGGTCCGCCGGGTGCAGGTCAGCGCCATGCTCCGGCCCAACATCGGCGACACCGCCGACCCCGGCGCCCAGAACCGGTTCACGGCCCTGCGTGCCTTCGAGGTCCTGGCCTGTGACGCCACCAAGAAGGACTGCTCCTCGCCGGAGTCCTTCTCGGTCGTCTACACCAGCCCGGCCGACGCCTTCCAGACCCGCCTGCCGCGTCCCCGAGGCGCCGACCTGATCATGAAGTCCTTCGCGATCCCGACCACCACGGCGACCCACCTGACCCTGCGGGCCGTCTCCACCCAGTGCACCGGCAACCCGCTCTACGCCGGTGAGCAGGACGCCGACCCCAACTCCTTCACCGACTGCGCCACCGCCAGCCCCGCCAGGGACCAGCTGCGCGCGGCCGAGTTCCAGGCGTTCACCCGCTAGCGCCTCGTTCCTTCACGACACCGGGCTCCCCGGGTACGGCAAGGCTCGCCACGCCGTACCCGGGACCCGCGAAAGACGAGTGCCTGAGAAAGACGAGTGCCTGAGAAAGACGAGTGCCTGAGAAAGACGAGTGCGGCCCCCGCCTCCCGGCGGGGGCCGCACTCGTCTGCGAAGGATCGGACCGGACGCGTCCCCGGCCGTCCCAAGGATCGGACGCGTCCCCGGCCGTCCCAAGGATCGGACGCGTCCCCGGCCGTCAGACCGGGTGCGTCTCCGGGGTCGCCACCGGCACGATCTCCGGGGCGCCCAGGCGGATGGCGTCGGCCTCCTGGTCGGTGTCCTGCTCCTGGGAGAGGCGCTCGGACTCCACGCGCTTGGTGTAGTACTCCACCTCACGCTTGATCTGCTCGGCGTCCCAGCCCAGCGGCCCGGCGAGCAGCTGCGCGGCCTCCTCGACCACGGCCACCCCCCGGTGGAAGGTCTCGATCGAGATGTGCGTGCGCCTGGTCAGCACGTCGTTCACGTGCCGGGCGCCCTCGTGGGTGGCCGCGTAGACCACCTCCGCCCGCAGGTAGTCGTCCGCGCCGGTGAGCGGCTTGCCCAGCGAGGGGTCCTGCTCGACCAGCGCCAGGACTTCGTCGATCATCGACCCGTACCGCTGGAGCAGGTGCTCGATCCTGGCCACGTGCAGCCCGGAGGAGTGGGCCAGCCGGTGGCGGGAGTTCCACAGCGCCTGGTAGCCCTCGGCCCCGGCGAGCGGGATGCGGTCGGTGCAGGAGGGCGGGACCCGGTAGTCCAGGCCGTGCGCCACCGCGTCGACCGCGTCCTTCGCCATGACGCGGTACGTCGTGTACTTCCCTCCGGCGACCATGACCAGCCCCGGCACCGGGTGCGCCACCACGTGCTCGCGGGAGAGCTTGGAGGTCTCCTCCGACTCCCCCGACAGCAGCGGGCGCAGCCCGGCGTAGACGCCCTCGACGTCCTCGCGGGTCAGCGGGACCTCCAGCACCTCGTTGACGTGGTCGAGGACGTAGTCGATGTCGGAGCGCGACGCCGCCGGATGGGCCCGGTCCAGCTCCCACGCGGTGTCGGTGGTGCCGATGATCCAGTGACGGCCCCAGGGGATGACGAACAGCACCGACTTCTCGGTCCGCAGGATGATCCCGGTGAGCGAGTGGATCCGGTCGCGCGGCACCACCAGGTGGATGCCCTTGGAGGCGCGTACGTGGATCTGCCCCCGTCCGCCGACCATCTCCTGGAGGTCGTCGGTCCACACGCCGGTGGCGTTGACCACCTGGCGGGCCCGGATCTCCATCTCGCCGCCGTTCTCCAGGTCGCGCACCCGGACCCCGGTGACCCGCTCCCCCTCGCGCAGGAAGCCCACCACCTGCGTCCTGGAGGCCACGCTGGCCCCGTACATGGCGGCCGTGCGCAGCGTGGTCATCACGTGCCGGGCGTCGTCGATCTGGGCGTCCCAGTACTGCACGGCGCCGGTGAAGGCGCTCTTGCGCAGCGAGGGCGCCAGCCGCAGCGCCCGCCTGCGCGACAGGTGCCGGTGGCCGGGCATCCCCCGGCCGGACCCGAAGGAGAAGCCCATGGTGTCGTACAGGACCAGGCCGGCGCCGACGTAGGGCCGCTCCCAGCCGCGGTGCTTGAGCGGGAACAGGAACGGCACCGGCCGGACCAGGTGCGGGGCGATCCGCTGCAGCAGCAGCGAGCGTTCCTGGAGCGCCTCCCTGACCAGGTCGAAGTTGAGCTGTTCCAGGTAGCGCAGACCCCCGTGGATCAGCTTGGACGATCTGGAGGAGGTGCCGGAGGCGAAGTCGCGTGCCTCCACCAGCCCCACGGACAGTCCCCGGGTCACCGCGTCCAGCGCGACCCCGGCTCCGACGACCCCGCCTCCGATCACCACCACGTCGAGTTCCGCGGCGCTCATCTGCGCCAGTGCGGCGGATCGCTCGGCAGGCCCGAGCCGTCCCGTGCCCATTCGCGCCGTCATGTGCAACCCCCTGGGGTGCGTCTTGTCGCCTTACGTGAGGTATCTACCCATCTACCCTAGGCACCATTACCGGCCGGTAGGAAACGACGGGCGAGATTCCCGTCACAACCCCGGTGAACAGCGCGAACCCGTCGCCGGGGCCCCTTCTCCCAGGGATCCCGGCGAGATCACGTGAACCTCCGGCCACCCTGGTCGCTACCCACACGACATGAGCAGGGGTGCCGAGAAGATGCCGCCGCACCGGTCCGGTGCCGCACGGCCCGCCCGTGCCCGGCGGGACGACGGGCGCGTACTGGCCGCGGTGGCCGACGGCGACGCGGCCGCGCTGACCGCGCTGTACGAGCGCTACGCCGGTCCCCTGTTCGCCTTCCTCTACCGGCTCGCCGGGGACCGGGGAACGGCCGAGGAGATCCTCCAGGACACGCTGCTGGCCGTGTGGCGCTCGGCGGGCACCTACCGGGGCCGTTCCAGCGTGAGCACCTGGCTGTTCGGGGTGGCGCGCAGGCAGGCGCACAACCGGCTCCGCGGCGTCCCGCCCCCCGTGGCGGCCGAACCGGACGACGGCGCCGACCCCCTGCCGGGACCGGAGGAACTGGCCGTGGGCCAGGAACGGGTCCGGGCGACGCTGGCCCGGCTTCCGCTGGCCCAGCGCGAGGTGGTCGTGCTCGCCTTCCTCGGCGACCTGAGCCACCGGGAGATCGCCGAGGTCCTGGAGATCCCGGTCGGCACGGTGAAGAGCCGCCTGCACCACGCCCGAGCGACCCTGAGGGAGTACGCCGATGAACGAACGTCCTGAGCCGTGGCGGCCCCACGACCCGTCCGTGCCGCCGAAGGCCCGCGCACGACCCGGACCGCCGGGTCCGGGCCGCGCTCGTGACCCCGGCGGCCCCGGCGACCCCGGCGATGCCGGCCGTCCCGGACCGCCGGTGGAGATCCACGAATGGCCCGAGCTGCGGGGGTTCCACGACGGCATCCCCGATCCGCCCGGCCCCGGGATCGTCCGCGCCGTCCTGGCGAGGTCCGCCCTGACCCGGCTCGAACCGGACGAGGCGGCCTCGGCCCCCGGGCCGTACCGCGCGTGGGCGCTGCTGACGATGGAGGCCAGGCTGCTGCACCCGGCGGTCTGGCCGACCTCCGCGCTGGTCATGGCGGTCGGCGTCCTCCTCGTCATGGCCCAGGGACAGGCCGCGGGCGACGTGCTCTCCCTCGTCGTCTCGCTGGTCGCCCTGGCCGGCCTCGCCATGGCGTACGGCCCCGAGCACGACGACGCCTTCGAGCTGGTCGCCGCCACGCCGGTCTCACCGCGCGTCGTCCTGCTGGCCCGGGTGACGCTGGTGTTCGGCTACGACCTGGCGCTGGCGCTGCTCGCCTCGGCGGCGATGACGGCGCTCCCGCAGGGCTCCCCCTCGTGGGGGCTGATGTCGCTGATCGCCGCCTGGCTGGGTCCGATGGCGATGCTCGCGGCGCTCAGCCTGCTGCTGTCGGTGTGCTGGAACCCCGTGGGCGCGATGGGCACCGGGCTGGCGATCTGGGTCCTCCACGCGATGACCACCACCGGCCTGCCCGTGACAGCGGGTCTCCGGGACTTCTGGACGACGAGCCCGCTCACGATCGGGCTCGCCCTGGCCCTGGCGGTCGCCGCCGTGGCCGCCGCCGGTGCGGGTGAACCGATCCGGCGCGTCCGCGCGACCCGCAGATCATGAGGCCCGCGGTGGCCCGTCCCCCGCTCGGCGACCCCGGGCGACCTCCCGAAAGTGAGAGAACATGATCGCGACCTTCCGCTACGAGTTCCGCATGCAGATCCGCCGTCCCGCCCTGTGGATCGTCCACGGGCTGGTCTACACGGCGACCGCCGTGAGTCTCCTTCCGCTGTACCTGGACCCGACCCTGGGACGTGCGGGGGACGCCCCGAAGACGGCCATGGTCGTGTCGGCCTCCCTGCTCATGACGCTTCCGCCCATGGTCTACGGATGCCTGATCACCGACCGGCTCGTCCGCGACCGGCGGCTCGGCGTGGGCGAGCTCCTGGACGCGACCCCGGCCGGCCGTACCTCCCGTCTGATCGGCAAGTACCTCGGCGTCTGCGCGGCCACCGCCGTACCGCTCGCGCTCGCCCACACCGGCCGGGCCGTGGCCTACGCGATCACCGAGGGCGAGCCCGCCGCGCTGGGCTGGGCGGGGGCGATCCTCGTCCTGGCCCTGGTCCCCGGGCTGCTCTTCACCGGGGCGCTCGCCCTGGCCGGTCCCTTGCTGATGCCGCCGATCCCGTTCCAGGTGCTGTTCGTCGCCTACTGGTTCTGGGGGAACGTCGTCACCAGCAACGTCATGCCGACGCTGACCCACAGCGTCCTGTCGCCCAGCGCCAAGTACGTGGCCTTCGGCCTTCTCGGCCATGAGTTGGTACCGGAACCGGCCCCGCACCTCGTCATCACGCCCGAGAGCACGCGCTACGCCCCCTGGCCGGACGCCGCACTGAGCTTCCTGCGGCCCGAGGCCACCCCCGCCGTCGCGTGCCTGTGGATCGGCCTGATGCTCGGGCTCGCGGCCTGCGTCCTGTTCCTCACCCGCCTGCACGCCCTCCGGACGGAGTCCTGACATGCGCATCGAGATCTCCCGCCTGACCAAGACCTACCGGGGCGGCGTACGGGCCCTCGACGGGATCGACCTCGACGTGCCGACCGGCATGTACGGCCTGCTCGGTTCCAACGGCGCGGGCAAGACCACGCTCATGCGGATCCTGGCCGGGCTGCTCAGGCCCACCTCGGGGACGGTCCGCGTCGGCGGGCACGACATCGCCACCGCCGAGGGACGCCTCGCCGTGCAGCGGACGCTCGGCTACCTCCCGCAGGACCTCGGGGTCTACCCCGACCTGACCGCGCGGGGATTCCTCGACTACATCGCCCTGCTCAAGGGGATCGACTCCCGCACCACCCGGCGACGCCGGATCGGCGAGCTGCTCGACGTGGCCGCCCTGACCGAGGACGCCGACCGCAGGCTCAGGGGCTACTCCGGGGGCATGCTGCGCCGGGTCGGCATCGCCCAGGCGCTGCTCGCCGATCCCCGCCTGCTCGTCGTGGACGAGCCGACCACCGGCCTGGACCCCGAGGAGCGGATCCGGTTCCGCACCCTGCTCTCCCGGCTCGCGGGCGACCGCACGGTCCTGCTCAGCACGCACACCGTCGAGGACGTGGCCCAGACCTGCCGGTTCCTGGCGGTGCTCGCCCGGGGACGCCTGGCCTTCACCGGGGACGTCGGCGCGCTGGTCTCCCGAGCCGACCACAGGGTGTGGACCCTGACCACCCCCGGCCCGGCCCCCGCACACGGCAAGGTCGTGGCCGCCGTCCCCGAGGGCACCGGAACGCGCTACCGCGTCATCGCCCCCGTCCCCCCCGGCCCCGCGGCCCTCCCGGCCGAACCGACCCTGGAGGACGGCTACCTCGCCCTCATGGAGCACGTGGGCTCGGGATGAGGGCAGAAGATCCTCCCCGGCGCGGAGCCCCGGGCCGGGGAGGCGTCCGCACGCGGACCCGGGAGGATGGGGCCATGAGCATCACACTCGCCGACGCCCGCGTCGTGACCCCCGACGGTGTCCACGAGGGCTGGCTGACCATCGAGGACGGCCGCATCACCCACGTGGGGCAGGGCGCCGCCCCCGGGCCCGGGCTGGACCTGGCCGGCCGGTACGTCGTGCCGGGCTTCGTCGACATCCACAACCACGGCGGGGCGGGCGGCTCCTTCCCCTCCGGCGACCCCGAGCAGGCGAGGGCCGCGGCGGACCTGCACTCCCGGCACGGCACCACCACGCTCGTCGCGAGCCTGGTCACCGCCTCCCTGGACGACCTGGCCTCGGCGGCGGCGGCGCTGGCCGAGCTGTGCGAGGACGGCCTGCTGGCCGGGATCCACTTCGAGGGCCCCTACATCGCCGCCGCCCGGTGCGGGGCCCACGACCCGGCCCTGCTGCGCGAACCCTCCCCGCGGGAGCTCGCCCGGCTGATCAAGGCCGGACGCGGCCACGTGCGGATGGTCACCCTCGCCGCGGAGCTGCCCGGCGCGCTGGACACCGTACGCGAGGCGGTGGCGGGCGGCGTGATCGCCGCCCTCGGTCACAGCGACGCGAGCTACGAGCAGACGATCGCGGGCATCGACGCGGGCGGCAGCGTGGCGACCCACCTGTACAACGCGATGCCGCCGCTGCACCACCGCGACCCCGGGCCCATCGCCGCCCTGCTCCAGGACGAGCGCGTCACGGTCGAGCTGATCAACGACGGTGTGCACCTGCACCCGGCCATGACCCGCCTGGCCTTCACGACGGCGGGCCCCGCGAGGACCGCGCTGATCACCGACGCGATGGCGGCGGCCGGGATGGGCGACGGCGTCTACGGGCTGGGCCCGATGAGCGTGAACGTGATCGACGGGGTGGCCCGGCTGGCCGAGGGCGGCGCCATCGCGGGCAGCACCCTGACCATGGACGTCGCGTTCCGGCGCGCCGTGCGCGAGGTGGGCCTCTCGCTGACCGAGGCGGCCGGGATCTCGTCCCTGACCCCGGCCAGGGTGCTCGGCCTCGACGACCGCCTGGGCTCGATCACGGCCGGCAAGCAGGCCGACCTGGTGGTGCTCTCCGATGACCTGGAGGTCTCCGGGGTGATGCGCCGGGGCTCCTGGATCACCGAACCGCGCTGACCCACGCTGACCCACCGGCCCGCCCCCGCCGGGTCACGCACCGGACCACCCACCGGGTCACGGCCCGGCGGGTGGAACGGACCGGCGGGCGTGGGAACGGCCCCCGGCGGACGGGACGGCCCGGCGGTGGAACGGCCCCGCGGGTGCGGGGCCGTTCTCAGGTGACGTAGGGGGCGACGACCACCTCGACGCGCTGGAACTCCTTCAGGTCGGAGTACCCGGCGGTGGCCATGGTGCGCCTGAGCGCGCCCATCAGGTTCATCGAGCCGTCGGCCACCGAGGAGGGACCCTGCAGGATCTGCTCCAGCGTGCCGACCGTGCCGAACTCGACCCGCTTGCCCCGGGGCAGCTCCGGGTGCTGCGCCTCCGACCCCCAGTGGAAGCCGCGGCCGGGGGCCTCGGAGGCCCGCGCCAGCGGCGAGCCGACCATGACCGCGTCCGCTCCCACCGCGATCGCCTTGGCGATGTCACCGGAGGTGCCCATGCCGCCGTCGGCGATGACGTGGACGTAGCGCCCGCCCGACTCGTCCATGTAGTCGCGGCGAGCCGCGGCCACGTCGGAGATCGCGGTGGCCATCGGCACCACCACGCCCAGCACCGTGCGGGTGGTGTGCGAGGCGCCGCCGCCGAAGCCGACGAGCACCCCGGCCGCGCCGGTCCGCATCAGGTGCAGCGCCGCGGTGTAGGTGGCGCACCCCCCGACGATCACGGGGACGTCGAGCTCGTAGATGAACTGCTTGAGGTTGAGCGGCTCGGCCCTGCCGGAGACGTGCTCGGCCGAGACCGTGGTGCCGCGGATCACGAAGATGTCCACGCCCGCGTCGATGACGGCCTTGTGGTACTGGACGGTCCGCTGCGGGGAGAGCCGGACGGCCGTGGCCACCCCGGCGGCGCGGATCTCCTCGATCCGGCGGCCGATCAGCTCCTCCTTGATCGGCGCGTTGTAGATCTCCTGCAGCCGCTTGGTGGCGGGCGCGCCCTTGAGCGCGGCCACCTCCTCCAGCAGCGGCATCGGGTCGTCGTACCGGGTCCAGAGCCCTTCGAGGTCGAGCACGGCGAGACCGCCGAGCCTGCCGACCTCGATGGCGGTCCGCGGCGAGACCACGCTGTCCATCGGGCTCACCACGACGGGCAGCTCGAAGCGGTAGGCGTCGATCTGCCAGGCGATCGAGACCTCCTCGGGGTCGCGGGTCCGGCGCGAGGGGACGATGCCGATCTCGTCGAGCGCGTAGGCACGACGGCCGTTCTTGCCGCGGCCGATCTCCACCTGAGTCATATGCCTGTCTTTCCCGTTCATGCGGATGCGGCGCGCGTCGTGACCCTCACGCGCGCGCCGTGCCCGCCGCTCTAACGACCGTGGTAGTTGGGGGCCTCGACCGTCATCTGGATGTCGTGCGGGTGGCTCTCCTTCAGGCCCGCGGCGGTGATCGGCATCAGCTCGCACCGCTCGTGCATGTCGGCGACCGTGCGGCATCCGGCGTACCACATGCCCTGGCGGAGGCCGCCGACGAGCTGGTGGGCCACCGCGGCGACCGGGCCGCGGTAGGGGACCTGGCCCTCGATGCCCTCGGGGATGAACCTGTCCTCGGTGCCGACGTCGGCCTGGGCGTAGCGGTCCTTGCTGAAGGAGGTGCCGCCGCGCTCCCGGTTGCGGACCGCGCCGAGCGAGCCCATCCCCCGGTACGACTTGAACTGCTTGCCGTTGATGAAGATCAGCTCGCCCGGGGACTCCTCGCAGCCGGCCAGGAGCGACCCGAGCATGACCGAGTCGGCCCCGGCCGCGATGGCCTTGACGATGTCGCCCGAGTACTGCAGGCCGCCGTCGCCGATCACCGGCACCCCGGCGGGCCCCGCGGCCAGCGACGCCTCGTGGATGGCCGTCACCTGCGGGGCGCCGACACCGGCGACCACCCGGGTGGTGCAGATGGAGCCCGGGCCGACCCCGACCTTGACCGCGTCGGCCCCGGCGTCGATCAGCATCTGGGCACCCGCGCGGGTGGCGATGTTGCCGCCGATCACGTCGATCCCGCCGTTCGCCTTGATCTTGGCGATCATGTCGGCGAGTCCCTTGGAGTGACCGTGCGCGACGTCCACCACGATCACGTCGACCCCGGCCTCGATCAGCGCGGCCGCCCGCTTGTCGGCGTCACCGCCGACGCCGACGGCCGCCCCCACGACCAGCCTGCCGTCGGCGTCCTTGGTCGCCATCGGGTACTTCTCGCTCTTGGTGAAGTCCTTGACGGTGATCAGCCCGCGCAGCCGTCCACCGGCGTCCACCAGCGGAAGCTTCTCGATCTTGTTCTGCCTGAGCAGGTCGAACGCGTCGTCGGTGGAGACCCCGACCGGCGCGGTGACCAGCGGCATCGGGGTCATGACCTCGCGCACCGGGCGGTTCTGGTCGGTCTCGAAGCGCATGTCGCGGTTGGTGACGATGCCGACGAGCACCCCGGTCCCGTCGGTCACGGGCACGCCCGAGATCCGGTACGTGGCGCAGAGGCGCTCGACGTCGGCGAGCGTGTCGTCCGGGGAGCAGGTGACCGGGTTGGTGACCATCCCGGCCTCGGAGCGCTTGACGAGGTCGGCCTGCTGGGCCTGGTCCTCGATCGAGAGGTTACGGTGCAGGATGCCGATGCCGCCCTGGCGTGCCATCGCCACCGCCATGCGGGCCTCGGTCACCGTGTCCATCGCCGCGGAGATCAGCGGGATCCTCAGGGTGATGCCCCTGGACAGGCGCGTGGTGGTCTCGGCCTCACCCGGTTGCAGGTCCGAATAGGCGGGGACCAGGAGCACGTCGTCGTACGTGAGCCCCGGTTCGGTGAACTTGCCCATCAGCAACCCTCCTGCCACGGCGCTCTCATGACGGGGAAAGGCGCCGACCCCCGAGCTCACAGTTTAGAGTCTGGCACCGATCCGGGCCGACCCGGGGGAAAAGCCCGCGCGTGGCGGGGGGCCACGGCCGGAGGCGTCGCCAAAGAGGGTCGTCGTCGAAGAAAGCCGGGGAAGGACGGGGAAGGACGGGCCGTCCCGGGAAGGGCCGTCCGGGGAGGCGGGCGCGACACCTCGGGACGGCCCCTCCGGGAAGGCGGGCCGTCAGGGGAGACAGCCGTCCGGGAGAGGGAGAGAGGTCGGGGGGCCGAGCGGTCGGTGACCCGCTCGGTCCCCCGGATCACCGGTACCGTCACGAAGCGCCTTGGCGCCACCGGACCCCCCTCCGCACCCGGATGGCGGCGACATCCGTGTCGGTACCGACGCTGCGTCAAGGGTGCGTCACGATACGTTCGGCAGGCAATGTAGAAACGTGCAATTGCACGAAGTTGCACACGACGGCATGCCGGTAGAGGCAACGCCCGGACAGGGATGATTCACCGGGCTATCCTCGCCAGACCCCCCGTGTCATCTGCAGGAGTCCCTCACTGATGCGTACTGACACATCCATCACGTCCGGCCCGTCCGACCCCCTGGAGACGCTGGGGCTCACCCCGGCCCAGGCCAGCCTGTACAACACGGTCCTGCGCCTGCACCGTGCCACCCGCGACGACCTGGTCCAGGCCACCGACGGCTCGTCGGAGCCGATCGCCCGTGAGCTGGCCACCCTGGTACGGCTGGGCGTGGTCACCGAGCAGGGCGGTGAGTACCTCGCCCGGCACCCGGCCACCGCCCTGGGGAACCTGATCGCCGAGAGGCTGGACCGGCTGGCCGCCGAGAGCCGCGGGATCGACCGCGTGCTCGGCTCGATCCGCGGCTTCATCCACCAGTACGACGCCGGGCACGACTACCAGGCCGGCCGGTTCCCGGTGGAGGCCGTCGGCGGGGCCGACGAGTTCTACGAGAGCGTGATCGGCATGGCCGTGCAGTCCCCGCCGCTCACGTTGCTGTCGGCCATCCCGGACGGCCGGATGATGAGCGACTTCGCGCACCGCTACGCCGACCAGTGGATCGGGGCCCAGCACGCCGGCCTGCTCTCCTGCCGGGTCGTCATCCCGGTCCACACGCTGGAGATCCCGGGCCTGCGCGACAAGCTGGACCGGTTCGAGCGGGCCGGCGCCCAGGTGCGCACCCTGGACGTGGTGCCGAGCTGGTTCCTGGTCGCCGGGGCCGACGCCGCGGGCCTGCCGCCCCAGTGGGGAGGCACGCTGCCGGAGAACGCCTACAACTTCCACCTGCTCCGGGCGCCCGTCGTGGTGGCCGCGCTCGGTTCCCTGTTCAGGGAGTTGTGGGCCCGTTCGGCCCGGCTGCCCTGGACCCACCGCGACGACGTCGTGGTCCGGGTGCTGCGGCTGGCCGGTCAGGGCGTCCCGGACGAGATGATCGCCCGGCAGCTGGGCGTCTCGGTCCGCACGGTACGGGCCCGGTTCGCCGACGCCATGGCCGAGCTTGGCGCGCAGTCACGCTTCCAGGCGGGGGTGGAGGCGGCCCGGCGCGGCTGGCTCTCCTAGGACCGCGGCCCTCCTCGGCGACCGGCGACCGGGGACCTCCACGACCCCCTGGGAGCCTTCGGGTACCGTCTCCGACGCGTCGGGGACGGTCTCCCGCGTTCTTGGGACGCCCGGCTCTCCGCGGCCTTCCGAGGCGCCGGACGTCCCAGGCAGGGCGGGAGGCGCCTCGCCCGGGACCGCCGCACTCGTGCAGTTCCATGCCTCTCTGTCACATCCAGGCCATAAGGTGGGATCGTGCTCGACGATGTCCCTCGCGACCCGTTCGCGGATGACCCCGACGACCCGGCGGCGGCGCTGGGCGATCCCGACGATCCCGAGCCGCTCACCACGGACGAGCGCGACGAGGCCATGACCGACCTCGCCGACGTGGAGGTCTTCCGCTCACTGCTGGAGCCCCAGGGAGTGCTCGGCCTGGTGCTCGACTGCCCCGAGTGCGGCGAGCAGCACTACTTCGACTGGGAACTGCTCCGAGGCAACCTGCGCCAGATGATCGAGAACGGCCAGCCGCAGGTCCATGAGCCCGCCTACGAGCCCGATCCCACCGACTACGTGAGCTGGGAGTACGCCCGGGGTTACGTGGACGGTGTGATCGACACCGAGGAACACCGCTGATCCACGTCGTCGGCCAGGGCCGCCAGTAGCGCGACCGCGACGTCTCCGGCCCTCGAGGGGGAGACCGGTGTCCTGCGGGACAGTGCCTCGACGACCGCCTCGGTCTCGGTCACGGCCGGATCCTCGTCCGGCCCGTACCTGCGAGCCGGACGTCGCGGGTGAACCGTTGTCATGATCGTTCTCGCTCCGGGTCGTCGCGAGCCCCGTCCCGCGGTTCGGGTCTCCGCTCGCGGCCCCTGCTCAGCGGCTCCGCGGTCAAGCTATCGACTCCAGCTCCGCCATCGCCCGAAGCCTGGCCAGCGCCCTGTGCTGGGCGACGCGAACCGCACCTGGTGACATGCCGAGTACATTACCGGTCTCCTCGGCGGAAAGGCCCGACACCACCCGGAGCATGAGCAGCTCCCGCTGGTTGTCCGGCAGCCGCGACAGCAGCCGGCGGGCATGCTCGGCCTCGATGTAGCGCACCACGGTCTCCTCCGGCCCGGGCCCCTCGTCGGGGCCGTCCGGAAGGTCCTGGGTGGGCACGGCCGAACGCACCGAGCTGCGCAGCGCGTCGGCCACCTTGTGGGAGGCGATGCCGAAGACGAAGGACGCGAACGGGCGGCCCATGTCACGGTAGCGGGGCAGCGCGGACAGCACCGCGATGCACACCTCCTGGGCCACGTCGTCCGCGATGTGATATTGACCGGAGACCCGGCCCAGACGACCACGGCAATAACGCACGACCATCGGCCGCAGTTGCGCGATCAGAGCCTCGATCGCGGTGCGATCCCCCTGAACGGCGAGGCTTGTCAGATCCTTGAGATCATCCCTGTGGGCGACCCCATCGGACCTCGTCGCAAGCCTCACCCCATTTTTGGCGTCGGCGACGCATCCCTCGGTCACGTTAGGCATGATGCCCGCCCTGATAGTGCCTGTCGTCATGGCAAACGGCTACGGATTGGTCACATTGAGGCGGTGATAACCGCGCGTAATCAAGGGGCGACACTATCGACTACGGTATGTAGGAATATTCCGCTCGATTGCCAGAATGCGTTCTATAGAGCAGAAGCGTTTTTTGGATCTTCCACGCCGGAAGACGTGCCATGACGCTTTGGGGCCGCTTTCGGTTCACCGCCGGAAGCGAACGTTTTTCATCCTCCACGCGGGCCCGGCGGTCCCGGACGCGGAGACACGAACGGCCCGCGTCCCCCGAGGGGGACGCGGGCCGCGCGGGAGCGGTACCGATCAGTGGCCGTGGCCGTGACCGTGGCCCTGACCGCCGGAGGCCTGGGCCTCCTCCTCGGGCTTGTCCACCACGAGGGCCTCGGTCGTCAGCAGCATGCCGGCGATGGAGGCGGCGTTCTGGACGGCCGAGCGGGTGACCTTGACCGGGTCGATGACGCCCTGGGCGATCAGGTCGCCGTACTCGCCGGTGGCGGCGTTGAAGCCCTGGCCGACGGAGAGCTCGGTGACCTTGGCCGTCACCACGTAACCCTCGAGACCGGCGTTCTCGGCGATCCAGCGGGCCGGCTCGACGAGCGCCTTGCGGACGATCGAGACACCGGTCGCCTCGTCCCCGGTCAGGCCCAGGTCGTCGAGGGCCTTGGAGACGTGGATGAGCGCGGAGCCACCGCCGGAGACGATGCCCTCCTCGATCGCGGCGCGGGTGGCCGAGATCGCGTCCTCCAGGCGGTGCTTCTTCTCCTTGAGCTCCACCTCGGTGGCCGCGCCGACCTTGAGCACGCAGACACCGCCGGAGAGCTTGGCCAGACGCTCCTGGAGCTTCTCGCGGTCCCAGTCGGAGTCGGACTGCTCGATGGCGAGCTTGATCTCCTTGACGCGGTCGGCGATCGCCGTGGCCTCGCCGGCACCGTCGACGACGGTGGTGGAGTCCTTGGTGATCACGACGCGGCGGGCAGTGCCCAGCACCTCGACGCCGACGTGCTCCAGCTTGAGGCCGATCTCCTCGCTGACGACCTGGCCACCGGTGAGGATGGCGATGTCCTGCAGCATGGCCTTGCGGCGGTCACCGAAGCCGGGCGCCTTGACCGCGACCGAGGTGAAGGTGCCGCGGATCTTGTTCGTCACCAGGACGGCCAGGGCCTCGCCCTCGACGTCCTCGGCGATGACCAGCAGGGCCTTCTTGGTCTGCGCGATCTTCTCGAGCAGCGGCAGGAAGTCGGCGACCGAGGAGATCTTGCCCTGGGTGATCAGGATGTAGGGGTCCTCCAGGACCGCCTCCATGCGCTCCTGGTCGGTCACCATGTAGGGCGACAGGTAACCCTTGTCGAACTGCAGGCCCTCGGTGAACTCCAGCTCCAGGCCCATGGTGTTGGACTCTTCGACGGTGATGACACCGTCCTTGCCCACCTTGTCGAACGCCTCGGCGATCAGCTCGCCGATCTTGGCGTCCTGCGCGGAGATCGTCGCGACGTGCGCGATCTCCTTCTTGTCCTCGACCGGGCGGGCGGACTCGATGAGCCGGTCGCTGACGGTCTTGGCGGCGATGTCGATGCCGCGCTTGAGGGAGAGCGGCTGGGCGCCGGCGGCCACGTTGCGCAGGCCCTCGCGGACCATGGCCTGGGCCAGGACGGTCGCGGTGGTGGTGCCGTCACCGGCGACGTCGTTGGTCTTGGTCGCCACCTCCTTGGCCAGCTGCGCGCCGAGGTTCTCGTACGGCGCCTCCAGCTCGACCTCACGGGCGATGGTGACACCGTCGTTGGTGATGGTGGGCGCACCGAACTTCTTGTCGATGACGACGTTGCGACCACGCGGGCCCAGCGTCACCTTGACCGCGTCCGCGAGAGCGTTCACGCCGCGCTCGAGAGCTCGGCGCGCGTCCTCCTCGAACGACAGGATCTTCGGCATGACAATCCTCTCTATAAGTACGTCGGCGCATCAAAGCCCCGGGCGCTGTCGCGACCCGGGGCTCGATACGTCATCTTTTTGTGAAGCGAGATCTACTTCTCGATGATGGCGAGCACGTCGCGGGCGGAGAGCACCAGGTACTCCTCGCCGCCGTACTTCACCTCGGTGCCGCCGTACTTGCTGTAGAGGACCACGTCGCCCTCGTTGACGTCGAGCGGAACACGCTTCGTGCCGGCGTCGTCCCAGTTGCCGGGACCCACCGCGAGGACCTTGCCCTCCTGCGGCTTCTCCTTGGCGGTGTCCGGGATGACCAGACCGGAAGCGGTGGTCTGCTCGGCCTCAAGCGGCTGGACCACGATGCGGTCGCCGAGCGGCTTAACGGGAACCTTGGTGGCGGTCGTCACGTCGGACCTCCCCTTCAGATTTGAACGATCTAGAAGAGGCGACCAGCGGTCTGCCGTCGCGGGTGTCAGACCTGCCTCGTCGCATTGATTTGGCACTCTCACGGGGAGAGTGCCAATACGGAACAGTATGCAAGGAGGCCTTGACAGTCAACACGGAGCGCCCTTCTGCGCTTGGAGCGGAAGGCGAACCGGGAGGAAAACCCCTCACCAGGCCCGTGACGGAAGGCGATAGCGTCGGCTGCTGTGAATCTCGACGCATTCCGGGAGCTGCTCACCCCGCGCGGCCAGGAGGCGCTCGCCGCCGCGGCCGGGACCGTCGGCGACGACCCGGTGACGGCGGTGACCCGCCTGCGGAGGCACTACGACGCGGACCTGACGTCGGCCGCGCTCACCCAGGCCGCGCTCAGGGTGCGCGCCAGGGACAAGTTCGGCCCCGACGCCGACCTGATGTACTTCACCCGGGCCGGGCTGGAGCAGGCCACCCGCCGCGAGGTCGCCGACCACCGGGCGCGCCGCCTGGCGGCGGGCGCGCGGGTCGCCGACGTCTGCTGCGGCATCGGCGGCGACCTGCTGGCCCTGGCCAGGGCCGGATGCACGGTCGAGGCCGTGGACGCCGACCCGCTGACCGCCGCGGTGGCGCGGGCCAACGCGGACGCGCTGGGACTGGGCGAGCGGGTCTCGGTCCGCGCCGCCGACGCCTCCGTCCTGGACCCGGCCGCCTTCGACGTGCTGTTCGCCGACCCCGCGCGCCGCACCGCCCGGGGCAGGACCTTCGACCCGATGGGGTACTCGCCGCCCTGGCCCGCGGTGCTGGGGATGGTGGCCCGCGCCGATGCCGCCTGCCTGAAGGTCGCCCCCGGCATCCCGTACGAATTCGTCCCCGACGGCGCCGAGGCCGAGTGGGTCTCCTGGCGCGGCGACGTCAAGGAGGCGGTGATCTGGTGCGGCGCGCTGGCCGGGGCGACACCGCGAAGGGCCACGCTCCTGCCGTCCGGCGTCACGATGACGCCCGACCCCGCGCTCGGCGCCCCGCCCACCGGCCCGGTGGGCCGCTACATCTACGAGCCGGACGGCGCGGCGATCCGGGCCCACCTGGTCGCGGAGATCGCCGCCTCGGTCGGCGGGCGCCTGCTCGACGCGCAGATCGCCTACATCACCGGCGACGACGCGGTGGCGACGCCGTGGGCGTCCCGGTACGAGGTCCACGAGACGCTGCCGTTCTCGCTCAAGCGGTTGCGGGCGGCGCTGCGCGAGCGCGACGCCGGAAACGTGACGATCAAGAAACGCGGTTCCGCGGTGGACGTCGACCGGCTCAGGAAAGACCTTCGCCTCTCCGGCGGTGAATCCGTCACGGTCATTCTCACCCGGATCGGCGAGCGGCCGTTCGCCTTCGTCTGCAGCCCCGGCTGACCAGCCAAAATAGTTAATTCTTCCAATCAGCCGGCAATTCCCATCTTTTAGTCTCGCCGCTGGAAAACCTTGATCCACCGGCTAAGGTTTCGGGGCGGGAGTTCTCTCTCGTCTGCGGTTTCACCATGTTCAGCAGTATTCGTCAGCGTTCATCAGCGTTCATCAGCGACCGACCCCATCCCACCGCGCGGCCGACCGTCGGCGAGTGAAGGAGTTCTCGGTGGATCACTCCGACCACGCCCTGTTCCAGGCGGGCAGCCAGACCGCCATCTCCGACCGGATGCGCGAGCTCCTCGCCCGCGCGGCCCAGGACCACGTCTACGAGCAGCGGACCCAGGGCGCCGTGCTCGACGAGATCCGGCAGCGCCTGGAGGGCATGGAGTGGCTGCTCCGCGAGGTCAGGGAGCGCGAGATCGGCGGGCTGAACGGCACCCTCGAATCCGTGCACGGGCGCCTGGACGAGATCGCCGCCCGCCCGCCCACCTGGGCCGAGGGCCTGGCCCAGCACGTCGAGGCGGTCCGCGACCACGTCGACGCCGTCGGACGGCGCGTCGACGCGGTGCGCGACCGGATCTCGGACGTCGGCGAGCTGCCGAGCCTGTGGACCGACCTCGGCGCCATGGGCGAGGGCGTGGAGGAGGCCCTGGCCCGGCTGCGCGCGATCTCGGACGGCACCCAGGGCGTCGACGAGCAGGTACGCGGGCTGGCCGAGCACCTCGCCCGGCTCCAGGCCGACATGGGCATCGCCGCGCACCGGTTCAGCCGGCTGGACCGGGCGCTGGCCGACCTGGCCCAGCGCACCGGGCGCGTCGAGGCGGGGATGCTCGAGGCGTCCACGAGCCTGCAGCAGGCCCTGGTCACCGCCACCGACCGGGTGCTGGCCGCGGTCGACCAGCTCAACGCCAAGGTCGACCAGGTGAGCGGCAGGGTCGACCTGGTCGTGCCCAGGATCGACGAGCGGACCGCGGCCGTCGAGAGCCGCATCGACCGCCTGGACGGCCACCGGACGGCGGCCGGAGGACGCTTCGACACCCTGGAGGAGCGTCTCGACGACATCGAGGGCCGGGTCACCGGCCGCATGGACGTCATCGACTCCCGCCTGTCCACCCTGGACGGCCACGCGGAGAAGTCGGCCGAGCGCCTGGAGAGCCTGGACGAGCGGGTCGGCTTCCTGCCCGCGATCCTCGGCCTGGACGTGCTCATCGGCGCCCAGGCCAACGAGCAGCGGGAGCGCTTCGACACCCTGGAGGAGCGCGCCCGGCGGGCCGAGGCCGCGCTGGCCCCGCTGGCCGAGATGGTCCGCGCCCGGCCCGACCGCGAGCAGCTCACCCAGGCGCTGAGCGAGACCGTGGAGCCCGCGCACGCCGACCTGACCCGCCGCCTGGGCGCCCTGGAGGAGACCATGCTGGCGCTCGCGGAGGCTTTACTGCGCCCGGCCAGGCCCGACAAGGGCTGACCGGGCCCCGGGCCCCGGGCCACACGGGCCCGATCCACGCGGGCTCCGTCCACGTGAGTCCGGCCTGTGCGATCCCTGTCAGCCCGGCCCGGGTCCGCGCGGTTCCGGTCCGTGCGATCCCGGCCTGTGCGGTCCCTGTTCACCCGGTCCGGGTCCGCGCAGTCCCGGTCCGTGCCGTTCCGGTCCGTGCGGTGCCGGCTTATGCGGCCCCGGTGCGCGCGGGCTCGATCCGCGCGGTCGCCGGGATCGTCCCACCCGCGACGACCGGGGCGCCCGCGACCTGCCCTCCCGGAGGGTACGTCTCGCGGCAGAGGTTCCCCTTGACCACCTTGAGCAGGGACGACAGCTCCTCGACCTGCTCGGCCGTCAGCCCCCGGGTCATCCGGTGCTGCAGCTCGGCCATGACCCGGTCCACCTCGGGAAGGAGCGCGCGCCCGGCGGGTGTGATCTCGACCATGCTGATCCGCCGGTTGGCCGGGCAGGGGCTGCGGCTGACGAACCCGCTGCGCTCCAGGCGCTGGAGCGTCTTGGTCATGGTGGACACGTCGACGCCGACGATCCTGGCCAGCGCGTTCTGCGACTGGGGACCGTGGTCCCCCAGCGCGCCCAGCACGCGTTCCTGACCGGGGTACAGGTCGATCTCCGCGAGGAGGTTCGCGAGCAGGGCACGGTGGTCACGGCCGGCGACGACCATCAGGCAGTTGAGGCTCTCCTCGTATTCGCCGCAGCCTCCGCCCGTGCCGTCGCAGCTTCCGTCCGCCTCGTACACCGTCTCGATCCGCGTCTCCGCCATGTCCGGGTCCTTTCCGTCCCTGTCGAGACTACCGCTTGCATGTTGGCCGACCAAGTTGTAGAAATAACCCTTGGCTGGCCAAGTTGGTCGGCCAAGAAGGGAAACGTCATGCCTTTCTCATCGTTCGCGCTCGGTGACATCACCCTGCACAACCGCCTGGTGATGGCCCCCATGACCCGCTCGCGGGCCGACGCCGACGGCGTCCCGTCCTCGCTGACCGCCCTCTACTACGCCCAGCGGGCCTCCGCGGGCCTGATCGTCACCGAGGGGGTGCAGCCCAGCCATGCCGGCAAGGGCTACATGAACACCCCCGGCCTGCACACCGACGAGCAGGTGGCCGGGTGGCGTGAGGTCACCGACGCCGTGCACGCGGCGGGTGGGCGGATCTTCGCCCAGATCATGCACTCCGGCCGGATCGGCCACCCCGACAACACCGGCGCCGTGCCGGTCGCCCCCTCCGCCGTACGGCCGGCCGGGCAGATCTTCACGCCCGCGGGCATGCAGGACCACCTCACGCCGATCGAGCTGACCACCGCCGAGGTCGAGGCGACCGTCCAGGACTTCGCGGACGCCGCCGCCCGCGCGATCGAGGCCGGCTTCGACGGGGTCGAGCTGCACGGCGCCAACGGCTACCTCATCCACCAGTTCCTGTCACAGAACGCCAACCTGCGCGAGGACCGCTTCGGCCGGTCGTCGGTGGAGAACAGGATCCGCTTCGCCGTGGAGACCGCGCGGGCGGTCGTCGACCGGATCGGCGCCTCCAGGGTCGGCATCCGGCTCTCGCCCGGCAACGGCATGGGCGACCTGGTCGAGGAGGACATGCACGAGGTCTACCCGGCGCTGGTGAACGAGCTGGCCGCGCTCGACCTCGTCTACCTGCACCTGGTGGCGGGCGCCTCCGACGACCTGGAACAGGGGATCCGCAAGGCGTGGCCGAACGCCCTCATCCTCAACACCCCCGCGATCGGCGACCCGGCCGCCAGGGTCGCGCACTCCCTGGAGCGCGGCGCCGACCTGGTCTCGCTGGGCGCCTCGTTCCTGGCCAACCCCGACCTGCCGCTCCGGCTGCGGCTCGGCGCCGAGCTCAGCCAGGCCGACTTCGCCACGGCCTTCGGCGGCGACCACCGGGGCTACACCGACTACCCGGTGCTGTCCCTGCACCCGGCGTCGGCCTGAGACCGGCCGGCGGCACGGGGGCATGCGGGGGCGTGCAAGGGCACACGGGAACCACTCCGAGGCCAAGGGGGCTCCCGGGCGTCACACGTGGACGGTGGTGACGGGCAGCGAGGAGTCGGCGGGGATGTCCAGCGGGGACGGCGTGATGCCCGCCGACACCAGGTCCGAGCCCAGGGCGGCCACCATGGCCCCGTTGTCGGTGCACAACCCGGGGCTGGGGACCCGCAGCCGGACACCGGCCGCGTCGCAGCGCTCCTGCGCCAGCGCGCGCAGCCGGGAGTTGGCCGCGACACCGCCCCCGATCAGCAGGTCCTGGACGCCGTGCTCGGCGCACGCCCGCAGGGCCTTGCGGGTCAGCACGTCCACCACCGCCTCCTGGAACGAGGCCGCCACGTCGGGCACGTGAACCGTCTCCCCCGCCTTCTGCCTGGCCTCCACCCACCGGGCGACCGCGGTCTTCAGGCCGGAGAAGGAGAAGTCGAGCGTCCCGTCCTCGTACTTGCCGCGGGGGAAGGCGACGGCGGTCCCGGAGCCCTCGCGGGCCGCCCGGTCGATGTGCGGACCTCCCGGGAACGGCAGGCCGAGCACCCTGGCCACCTTGTCGAACGCCTCGCCCGCGGCGTCGTCCACCGTGGAGCCCAGCGAGACGATCTCCTTGGCGACGTCGGGCACCAGCAGCAGGGACGAGTGCCCGCCCGAGACCAGCAGGGCGACGCACGGCTTGGGCAGGGCCCCGTGCTCCAGCTGGTCCACCGCGACGTGGGCGGCCAGATGGTTGACCCCGTACAGCGGCACGCCCAGGCCCAGCGAGTACGCCTTGGCGGCGGCGACGCCCACCAGCAGCGCCCCGGACAGGCCGGGCCCGGCCGTGACCGCGACGGCGTCGACGTCGGCCAGCCGCAGTCCGGCCTTCTCCAGTGCCCGCTCCACGGTCGGGGTCATCGCCTCCAGGTGGGCCCTGGAGGCGACCTCGGGCACCACCCCGCCGAAGCGGGCGTGCTGCTCGACGCTGGAGGCGATGGCGTTGGCCAGCATGGTGTGCCCCCGGACGATGCCCACGCCCGTCTCGTCGCAGGAGGTCTCGATGCCCAGGACCACCGGTTCGTCACTCATGGAGATCCTTCCTCATCATGATCGCGTCGGTGCCGTCCTCGTAGTAACGGCGGCGCAGGCCGATCTGCTCGAACCCGAACCTGTGGTAGACCGCCTGCGCGTCCGGGTTGTCCGCGCGTACCTCCAGGAAGACCGAGACGGCGTCCCGGCGCGCGGCCTCGGCCAGCAGCTCGGTCAGCAGAGCGCCGCCGACACCGCTCCGGCGCCGTTCGGCCAGGACGGCGATGGTCTGGACGTCGGCCTGGTCGCCCGCCGCGGCCAGCCCGGCGTAGCCGACGATCACGTCGTCGACCAGGGCCACCAGGTAGTGCCTGGTCCTCGGCTGGTCGTCGAGCTCGCCGCGGAACATGCCCTCGCTCCAGGCGTCGTCCGGGAAGACGGTCCGCTCGATCTCCATGACCGCGGGCAGGTCGTCGGCGGTCATCCGGCGCAGCACCGGGGTCACGTGGAGACCTTCTTGGGCGCCGACGGCACCCGGGCGTCGGGACGGCGCAGGTAGATCGGCAGGGGCGGGCCCAGCACGGAGCGGGCACCGGCCCCCTCGGCCTCACCGGCGGCCGCGGTCTCCCCCGTGGCCCCGTCGGCGTCGCCGGGCTCGCCCGTGCCGGTGCTCGCGTCGGTGCTCGCGTCGGTGCCCCAGGGCTCACCGGTGCGCCGGGGCTCGCCGGCCTCCCGGGAGCCGCCGGTGCCCAGCTCGCCGAGCGCGGTGGCGGCCAGCGCGGCCAGCGCACCCGCGTAGGGGTACTCCGGAGCGTCCGCCAGCCGGGAGGCGCCGAGGACCTCGGCGTACATCCGCGCGCCCGCGCCGACCAGCGGGAGATCCCCCGGCAGGTCGTGGGGCCGGTCCACCGAGGGCCCGGACAGCCGGGTGCGCGCGTCGGCGTAACGGCCCCAGAACACCTCCTTGCGCCGCGCGTCGGTGGCCACCAGGAACGGCCCGTCCAGGCCGCTGCCGTAGGCCAGCGCGTCGAGGGTGCACACCCCGTACGCCGGGACGCCCAGCGACGTCGCGAGGGCCTGGGCGGTCACCAGACCGACCCGCAGGCCGGTGTAGGGACCGGGCCCGGAGCCCGCGACGACGGCGGTGACGTCGCCGAGGGAGACCCCGGCCTCCCGCAGGACCGTCTCGATCGTGGGCACGAGCAACTCGCCGTGGCGGCGCGCGTCGACCGTGGTCGACTCGGCGAGGACCCTCTCACCGTCGTGCAGCGCTGCGGTGACGGCGGGGGTGGCGGTGTCAAAGGCCAGGACCAGCACGGACAGTTAGCCTAGTCCGTCCCGCGAGAGCTCACGTCTCAGGTCTCGACCAGGGTGGCGTAGACGATCAGGTTGTCCCGGTACTCGTTCTCGTCCCGGTCGAAGGTCCCGCCGCAGGTGATGAGCCTCAGGCCGTCCTCGAGGTAGACCTTGTCGGCCGGGAACCGGTTCTTGCTGATCTGCTCGATCGTGTCCACCCGGTACTGGGCGACCTTGCCGTCGCTGCGCACCACCTTGATGACCTGCCCCTGCCGCATGTCCTTGAGCCGGTAGAAGACCGCGGGCGAGGTCTTGGTGTCCACGTGCCCCAGGATCACCGCGGGCCCCTTGTCGCCGGGGACCACGCTGCCGGTGACCCAGCCCGCGACGTTCGGCTTCTCGTACGGCGGCAGCTCGACCCGGCCGTCGTCCACGCCGAGCTTCATCAGGGGCGCCTTGATCCCCAGGGACGGGATGTCGATGCGGCTGGGCACGACCGGGGCACGGGCCTGCGGCTTCTCCTCGTCCCCGCCCCTGCCGTTGATCGCGACCATGACGATCCCGGTGATGACACCGGCCATGACGATCCTGGACCAGCGGGTGGAGTCGGCCATCGCGGACTACGAGCGGCGGCGACGCACGACCGCGATGCCGATGCCACCCGCCAGCGCCACGGCGAGCAGCACCCCGGCCGTGCCGATCGGCGCGCCCGGGTCCGCGGGCCCACCGGCCGCGGTGCCGCCGCCACCGGTGCCCGGCCCCTCGGTGCTGATGATCGTCCTGGTCGGCCTGGAGGTGGGCGTGGAGCTGGGCTCGGTGGCGGCCACGATCCGCAGGTTGGTCGTGCCGGTGTCGTTGGTCCCCTCGCACCTGGCGTTGATCTCGTAGACGCCCACGGCGGTGCCCGCGGCGACGGTCGCCTGGCCGCGCACCCAGGGGCGCGGCGTCGGGGTCGCGGTGGCCGCGGGGTCCGGGGTCGGCGTGGCGAGGATCGGGTCGAGGGTCACCGGGGTGCGGAAGATCCGGGAGGAGGCGGTGCCGCGGTGCTCGGGCCCTCCCTGCGGGATCGGGCAGTTCGCCAGGATCCATACCTTCTGCCCGGCCCTGGCACGGGCCGGCTGGAGCTGGACCTCGATGTCCTGCCTGCTGATGCCGAAATCAGGCTGGGTCGGGGTGGGCGTGCCCGTCGGGCTGCCCCCCGAGGTGGCCTCGGCCGTGCATCCGGTCATCCCGAAAAGGACGATGGCTCCTGCAACCGCGACACGCTTGACGCTTGGCACCGTCGAACTCCGTTTCGCCCTCCGGCCGACGACCCTCGCCCGGCACGATGACCCACCTGTTCCCCATTAAACATGGGCAAACCCGCAACAGTCGATCATCACGCCGGACGATCTAGACCAATGGGGAGTAGTGCCAGCGTGCCAGGATTTCCCCGTCCCCGTAGGGGATTCAGAGGACGCCCTCCCAGCGGGCCCCGACACCGCGGAGCGCGACGGTGCGGCCCTCGCCCGCCTCCTCGGCGGCGCCCCGGGCGATGACGATCTCCAGCCGGTCCTCGGCCAGCCCCTCCACCAGGCCCTCCCCCCACTCGACCACGGTCACCGACTCCTCCAGCGAGGCGTCCAGGTCCAGGTCGTCGACCTCCAGGTCACCGCCGAGGCGGTAGGCGTCGACGTGGACCAGGGCCGGGCCGTCCGAGAGCGAGGGGTGCACCCGGGCGATCACGAAGGTCGGCGAGGTGATCGGGCCGCGCACCTCGAGCCCGGCGGCGATCCCCTGCACCAGGGTCGTCTTGCCCGCGCCCAGCGGGCCGGACAGCACGGCCAGGTCCCCCGGCCGCAGCAGCGCCGCCAGTTCCTCGCCCAGCTCCCGCATCTCCTCGGCGGTCGCCACGTCTCTCACGTGCCTCGTCACTCCTGTCGATCTCTGTGGCCCGGCCCGCGCGGGCCCGGAGCCCTGTCCCGACCGGCCTCGACCGGTCCCGGCCGTTTGCGGCCGGCCTCAGCCGGCCCTGACCGGTCCCAGCCGATCCCGACCGAACCCGGCTGGTCCCGGCCGACCCCGACCGATCCCGGCCGGTCTCAGCCGTCCGCGGCGACGCCGTCGCCGCTCGCGCCGGTGCCGCCCGCCTCCGCGCCCCCGTCGGCCGCGGCCCGCTTGAGCAGGTCGCGCAGCGCGTCGTTGACGGCGGTCGGCCGTTCCAGCTGGACCAGGTGCGAGCTGCCGGGGACCTCGGTGAAGCGGGCCTCCGGCAGGGCCTTGGCCATCTCCCTGCTGTGCTCGACCGGTGTCAGCCAGTCCTCGTCACCGACCATGATGGCGGTGCAGACGCCGTTCAGCACACCGAGCGCGTTCATCTTGTCGTGCGACACCAGCGCCGGGTAGAACTCGGCGATCACCTCGAACGGGGTGGAGCGGATCATCGACTCCACGAAGTCGACGAGCGTGGGGCTGACGTTCCTGGAATCGGCGAACCCGAGGTGGCGCAGGGCCAGGAAGGCCACGTCGTTGCCGACCTGGCGGCTCTTGTCGACCAGCGTGCCGCCGCGCCGCAGGATCGACACCGCGCTCGGCGTGACCAGGTGCACCGCCTTCGCCACCAGCGCGGGCAGACCCAGGGAGATCTCACCGAGCCTGCCGGGCGAGGTGGAGATCAGCGCGACGCCCTTGATCCGGTCGCCGAACCACTCGGGGTGCCGGTCGGCCAGCGCCATGATCGTCATGCCGCCCATGGAGTGGCCGACGAGCACGCACGGGCCGGGCACCAGCGTCTCGATGATCTCGGCCAGGTCCTCGCCGAGCCGGTCGATCGAGCTGTCCTCGGTCGGGATGCGCGGCGAGCGCCCGTGGGAGCGCTGGTCCCACAGCACCAGGCGGTAGGAGTCGCGCAGGTCGCGCCGCTGGTAGTGCCAGGAGTCGAGGTTGAGCGTGTAGCCGTGGCAGAAGACCACGGTCAGCGGGGCGTCCTCGCGGCCGTCCACCTCGGCGTACAGGTGGACACCGTCGGAGGCGGTGACCGTGGCGGGGCGGCCGCGCAGCTCTCCGAGGGGCTCGCTCGCCTCCAGGTCGGGGCGGAGCCTGATGCGGCCGACGGCGTATCGCTTGGCGAGGGCCGCGGCGGCCACTCCGGCGGACGCCGCACCGACGATCGCACCCGCGACCCCGGCCCTGCGCCGTCTGGTAGTACTCATGAGCCCCCCTGAGATGCCCTTCACCGGTGAACGCGCGGGACCCGCGATCCGATCCCGGTCACGATCTCATGCGTGATCGTGCCAAGGGAATCCGCCCATTCCTGGGCGGTCGGCTCACCTCGTGAGCCGTCACCGAACAGGATCACCTCGTCGCCCTCCGCCAGCGGATCGTCTCCCACATCGATCATGAACTGGTCCATGCAGACCCGGCCGGCGATCCGCCGCCTGCGGCCACCCGCCAGCACCTCCGCTCGGTTGGTGGCGTGCCGCAGGACGCCGTCCGCATACCCGAGCGGAACCAGGCCAAGCGTGGTTTCCCGATCCGTAACATAGAGGTGTCCATAGGACACACCGGACCCGGCGGGCACCCGTTTCACCAGCGCGGCCCGCGCCACGAGCGTCATCGCGGGACGGAGCCCGAAGTCCCCCATCGAGGGCACCGGGCTCAGCCCGTAGACCGCGATCCCGGAGCGGACCATGTCGTAGCGGGCGTGCGGAAGCGTCAGCAGCGCCGCCGAGTTGGCGATGTGCCTGATCACGTGCGACCCACCGAGCCCGGCCTTCTCCGCGATGCCCAGCGCCTCGTCGAAGACGGTGATCTGGTCGGCCACGGACGGGTGCCCCGGTATGTCCGCGCAGGCGAAGTGGGACCAGAGCCCGACGATCTCGATCGTGCCCTCGGCCCGGCGGGCCAGTGCCCGGTCCAGCAGCGCGGGCCAGTCCCCGATCGTCGCGCCGCCGCGGGACAGGCCGGTGTCGGCCTTGAGGTGCACCCGTGCCGTACGCCCGGCCGCGGCCGCGGCGTCGGCGATCGCGTCGAGCGTCGCCGGACCGGACGCCGACAGCTCGACGTCCCCGGCGACGGCCTCCTCCAGCGGCTCCCCCGGCGGGATGATCCACGCCAGGATCGGCGCGGTGACACCGGCGGCCCGCAGCTCCAGGGCCTCGCGGACGAAGGCGGTGCCCAGCCGCCCGGCCCCGCCCTCCAGGCAGGCGCGCGCCACCGGGACCATTCCGTGCCCGTAGGCGTCGGCCTTGACCGCCACCATCATCTCGGCGCCGGGGGCGTGACCGGTGAGCAGCGCCAGGTTCTCGCGGATCGCCGAGAGATCCACCCGTGCCTCGGCGGGAGTCGTCGGGAAGCTCATCGCCCCAGTCTGGCAGCTGGGACACCCCTCCGACGCCCGTTGACCAGGCCACGGGCCGCCTCCGGCAGGGCCTGGGCCACGTCCCAGGCGGACAGCGGGCCGCTGCGCCCGGCGATCCCGTGCAGGTAGGCACCGGCCGAGGCCGCGTCGTAGGTGTCCAGGCCGGCGGCCAGCAGGGCACCCGTCAGGCCGGACAGCACGTCCCCGGTCCCGCCGGTGGCCAGCCAGGGGCTGCCGGTGGGGTTGACGACGACCGGCCGCCCCTCCTGGGCGACGAGCGTGGTGGAGCCCTTGAGCAGCACGGTCACGCCCAGTTCCGCCGCGGCCTGCCGTACGTTCTCCAGGCGCCGCGCCTCGATCCGGTCGCGGGGTACGTCCGTCAGGCGGGACAGCTCGCCCGCGTGCGGGGTGAGCAGCACGGGCGCGGAGCGGTGGAGCAGCGACCGGTCGGCGGCCAGCAGCGTCAGGCCGTCGGCGTCGACGAGCACCGGCACGTCGCTCGCCAGCACCGAGCGGGCCACGGCGTGCGCCTCGTCGCCGGTGCCGAGCCCCGGGCCGAGCACCCATGCCTGCACCCGGCCGACCCGCTCCACGCCCTCGCCGGGCGCCAGGGTGGTGATCACGGCCTCGGGCCAGCGGGCCCGTACCTGGGCCACCGGCTCGGCGGTCCCGGCGTAGCGGACCAGGCCCACCCCGCCCCGCAGCGCCCCGCCCACGGCCAGCACCGCGGCGCCGGTGTAGCGCTCGCTGCCCGCCGCGATCCCGACGACGCCCCGGCGGTACTTGTCGGAGGTCGCGCCGGGCCTGGGCAGCAGGGCCGCCACGTCGGCGTCCTGCGGCGCGGTCACGGCGGGATCGGGCAGGTGGGGACCGAGGCCGATGTCGACGAGCTCGGTGCGGCCCGCGTACCCGCGGCCGGGGTCGACGAGCAGCCCGGTCTTCCAGGCGCCGAAGGTGACGGTGGCGTCGGCCTGGACCGCGGCGCCCTCCACCTGGCCGTTGCTCGCGTCCACCCCGCTGGGCACGTCCACCGCGAGGACCTCGCCGGGTGCCTCGGCCGCCAGCCGGGCGAGGGTCGCGTACGGCTCCCGCAGCGCCCCGCTCCCGCCGATGCCGACCATCCCGTCCACGATCAGGTCCGCCGCGCCGAGCACCGCGCGGGCGGCCGCGCCCTCGGGGTCGACGACCCGGCCGCCCGCGCGGCGCAGGGCCTCCAGCCCGCCCGTGTGGACGCGCGTGCCGGCCGCGATCGCCTCGACCCGGGCTCCCCGGGCGGCCAGGCGCGCCCCGGCGTACAGGGCGTCCCCGCCGTTGTCGCCGCCGCCGACCAGCAACGCGACGCGGGAGCCGTACACGCCGCCGAGCATCCTGGCGCAGACCACCGCGAGCCCGGTGGCCGCCCGCTCCATCAGGGCCCCCTCGGGCAGGGTCGCCATCAGCGCGGCTTCGGCCGCCCTGATCTGGTCGGAGGTGTACGCGGTCCGCATTCCACCGAATCTATCCCTCGGCGATCACGTAGGCGATGGCGACGCCCCCGTCGTGGGTCAGCGAGACGTGCCAGCGGGCCACGCCCAGCTCACGGGCGACGTCGGCCACCCGGCCGGTCACCCGCAGCTCGGGCCGGCCGTGCTCGCCGCGCACGACCTCGGCGTCCCGGTACGGCAGCCCGGGAGGCGCCCCCAGCGCCTTGGCGACGGCCTCCTTGGCCGCGAACCGGGCGGCCAGGGACTCGGTGGCCAGCCCGCTCTCCGCCGGGGTGAACAGGCGCGTCCTCAGCGCGGGCGTGCGCGTCAGCGTCACCTCGAACCTGGCCACGTCCACGACGTCGACGCCGATACCAACGATCATCCCCCCAGGCTAGAAGAGAGGGCGGCGGTGCCGTGACGCCCAGGGCCGGGCGGACACCCGGGCGGAGGTCCGAGGGGTCCGGCCCGCGGGCCGCCGGCCGCTGGAGGGCCGCGCCGTCACAACCCGCCCCCAGGTCACTTCCAAGCGGCCCCGCCCATACTGTGCGTCCTTGGCGTGGACATCGCAGGACATCTACGGACATCGAAGAGGGGAACGACGGCTCATGAAAATCGCACTGGTCACCGGGGCGGGGCGGGGCATCGGTAGGGAGATCGCACGGCAGCTCGCCGAACACGGGATGACCGTGTTCGCCGGGGTACGCGACGAGGGCCAGGCGCCCGAGGGCACCCGCCCGCTGCCGCTGGACGTCACCGACGAGGCGGCGGCCCGCGACGCCGCCAAGGTCGTCGGCGAGGAGTTCGGAAAACTCGACGTCCTGGTCAACAACGCCGCGCTCTGCGGCGACTACGGGGTGGCCCCGGCGGACGTGACCGCCGGGCACATGCGGAGCACGTACGAGGTCGGCGTGTTCGGGGTCGTCACGGTCACCCACGCGATGATCCCGCTGCTGCGGGCCTCCGGCGAGGCCAGGATCGTCAACATGACCTCCCGGCTGGGCTCGCTGACCCTCACCGCGGCCAGGGACGGCATCAACCGCGACTGGACGATGCTGGCCTACAACTCCGCCAAGACCGCGCTCAACGCGATCACCGTGATGTACGCCAACGAGCTGCGCGGATCCGGGATCCTGGTCAACGCCGTCGATCCCGGGCACTGCGCCACCGACCTGACCGGCCACACCGGGACCCGCACGGCGGCCGAGGGCGCCGCGGTGGCCGTGCGGATGGCCCTCCTCGGCCAGGACGGCCCGACCGGCACGTTCGGCGCGCAGGAGGGCCCGCTCCCCTGGTGACCCGGCCCTCCCCGTGACGGCCGGGCCTCTCGCGGCCCCCTGCCCGGCGGCCCGACTCGCGGGGGCCTTCTCCGGAAGGGCCCCGCGGGCCGGTCAGAAGCCGCCGCGCTGCCAGGGACCCCAGATGGCGAAGCTCATGCCCTGGGACGCCTGCATGTTGACGTAGAGCGTGTGGCCTCCGGGGCCGAAGGTCGAACCGGCGAACTCGGCGCCGGAGTCGCCCTGGACCGGGGCCAGTCTGGAGAAGTCGAAGATCTGACCGGCGGCGGTGAGCCCGCGCAGGTAGTTGCCGTCGGAGCCGTCCTCGCACAGGACCAGGGTGCCCCGGGGGCTGGTGGTGACGTTGTCCGGCAGGTCCAGGGTGACCGAGCCCGGCGACTCGTAGACCAGCTTGAGCCGGCCGCTCCACGTCTCGTACGCCCACACCTGGCCGCGTCCCTTGCCGTAGCCGCCGGGCGGGGTGTCGCCGGGCGCGGTCGCGCCGCCCTGGGTGGAGACGAAGTAGATCGTGCCGTGGTGGCTGACCGCCCCCTCCAGCCGGGAGAAGAGCGCCGCCCCCTTGGCCCTGCCCTGGGAGGAGACCGCCAGCATGGCCGTCTCGTAGGTGGTGGTGCCGGTGTAGGTGGGGTCGGGGTCGTCGATGTCCACCCAGGTCGTCGCGTAGGAGGCCCCTGCGGGCTGGCCGAGCGAGAGGTCCTTGTTCGGGGCACCCTGAACGGCCAGCATCTGCAGCCTGCCGCCGTCGAGGATGCGGCCCGCGGCCAGCGGATTCTTGGGGGGCAGGTAACGGTAGAAGCCCGACGGGTAGAGGAAGTCGTCCTCGGTGAGGTAGATCGCGCCGGTGAGCGGGTCGAACGCGGCCGACTCGTGGGCGAACCGCCCGGCGCTCCTGATCGGCACGCGGCCGCGGCCGTCGATCGGGACCTCGAAGATGTAGCCGTGCTTCTGGGTCAGCTTGCTGTTGTCCTGGCCGGTGGGGTCGTTGCCCACGTCGGGGCCGTTGACGGTCTCCTCGCAGCTCACCCAGGCGCCCCAGGGCATCGGCCCGCCCGAGCAGTTCATCTGGGTGCCGGTCAGGCTGGGGGCGGAGGCGAGCACCTCGCCGTAGCGGCTGACCCGGAGCGTGGAGGTGCCGCCGCCGGCCGCCGGGTCGTAGGCCTTGGCCGGGTCGCCGAACGCGCCGACCGGCCCGTTGACCTCGTGGTTGCGGACCAGGATCGCGCTGGTTCCGGGCCCCCGGAAGGCGGCCATGCCGTCGTGCCGCGAGGGGACCACCGAACCGTCGGTGAACGTGTCGCCGGCGACGCTGAAGGAGCGGTAGTGGAAGCCGGAGGGCAGGTGGAGGCGGACCACGCCGTCCCGCTCGTCCGCGATCGGAACCAGCGGCCCGTAGCCGCTGCCGGAGCGGACCTGCCCGCTCTGTCCCGCCCGCGCGACCCCGGCGAAGGGCCCGGCCACCCCGATCGCCGCCAGTGCGGTGCTCCGGGCGAGGAAACGGCGACGATCCATCTGTGGCTCCCTTGGATCAGGTACGTTCACGCAACGTTAATCTGTTCCGGAGGACCGCTATAGGGCATTTATGAATAATTAATAATCCGGAAAGGTAAACGACTCCTCTTTTGCCGGTTTCCGGTGCCCATAGGTTTCTTCGAGGCTTTTGCCGCTTTTGGTGTCCGTGGTGTTCCCGGTGTCCGTGGTGCCGATGACGTCACCGGTGCAGCGGTGTCCCTCGACGTCCGTCGACGTTCCCCGGCGCCGCCCGCGGGCCGCGGGAGCCCCGGGAAGGGCTCACTCCACCGTGACCGACTTGGCGAGGTTGCGGGGCTGGTCGACGTCGTGCCCCTTGGCCGTGGCCAGCTCGCAGGCGAAGACCTGCAACGGCACCGTGGCGACCACCGGCTGGAGCAGGGTCGGCACCGCCGGGATGTGGATCAGCGTGTCGGCGTACGGCTCGACCGCGAGGTCGCCCTCCTCGGCGATGACCAGCGTCCTGGCGCCGCGGGCCCGGATCTCCTGGATGTTGGACACGATCTTGTCGTGGATCACCCGCTGGCCGGTCGGGGAGGGGACCACGACCACCACCGGCAACCCCGCGTCGATCAGGGCGATCGGGCCGTGCTTGAGCTCGCCCGCGGCGAACCCCTCGGCGTGCATGTAGGCCAGCTCCTTGAGCTTGAGCGCTCCCTCCAGCGCGACCGGGAAGCCCACGTGCCGACCGAGGAACAGCACGCACCGCTCGCCCGCCAGCGACCTGGCCAGCGCGCGGACCGGCTCGACCGTCGCCAGCACCTCGCTCACCTTGGACGGCAGCTGCGCCAGCCGGTCGAAGATCTGGGTGATCTCGTCGCCGAACCTCGTGCCCCGCACCTGCGCGAGGTAGAGCGCCACCAGGTAGCAGGCGACGAGCTGGGTCAGGAACGCCTTGGTGGAGGCCACCGCGACCTCCGGGCCCGCGTGGGTGTACAGGACGGCGTCGGACTCCCGGGAGATCGTGGAACCGTTCACGTTGCAGATCGCCAGCACCCGGGAGCGCTGCCCGCGGGCGTGCCGTACCGCCATGAGGGTGTCCATGGTCTCGCCGGACTGGCTGATCACGACCACCAGCGTGTCGCGGTCGAGGATCGGGTCGCGGTAGCGGAACTCGCTGGCCACCTCGACCTCGCACGGCAGCCCGGCCCAGTGCTCGATGGCGTACTTCGCGATGAGCCCCGCGTGGTACGAGGTCCCGCAGGCGACCAGGATGATCTTGTTGATGTCCCGCAGCTCCTGGTCCGACAGGCGCATCTCGTCCAGCACCAGCCGGCCGTCCCGGCCGACCCTGCCGAGCAGCGTGTCGGCGACGGCCCGGGGCTGCTCGGCGATCTCCTTGAGCATGAAGTGGTCGTAGCCGTCCTTCTCGGCGGCCGCGGCGTCCCAGCCCACGTGGTAGTCGCGCGTCTCGGCCGGCATGCCGTTGAAGTCGACCACCGTGATCTTCGAGGGACGCAGCTCGACCACCTGGTCCTGGCCCAGCTCCACCGCCTCGCGCGTGTAGGCGATGAACGCCGCCACGTCCGAGCCGAGGAAGTTCTCCCCGTCCCCGCGGCCGACCACCAGCGGCGAGTTGCGCCGTGCCCCCACCACCACCTCGGGCTCGTCGGCCGAGATCGCCAGCAGCGTGAAGGCCCCCTCCAGGCGCAGGCAGACCCGGCGCATCGCCTCGGCCAGGCCCCCGGCGGCGAACTCCTCCAGCAGGTGCGCCACCACCTCGGTGTCGGTCTCGGAGACGAGCAGGTGCCCGGCGTCCTCCAGCTCGGCCCGGAGCGCGGCGAAGTTCTCGATGATCCCGTTGTGGATGACCGCGATCCGCCCCGCGCAGTCGGTGTGCGGGTGGGCGTTGCGGTCGGTCGGGGCCCCGTGCGTGGCCCACCGGGTGTGCCCGATCCCGGTCGTGGACGGCGGCGCGGGCCGGGAGAGCAGCGCAGAGCGCAGGTTGGCCAGCTTGCCCGCCCGTTTCTCCACCGCCAGGCCGCCGGGTCCCACCAGGGCCACTCCCGCGGAGTCGTACCCCCGGTACTCCAGCCGTCCCAGCCCCTCGACCGCGACCTCGATCGCCTGCCGCCGCCCGGTGTATCCCACGATCCCGCACATGGCCACCCCCCTTCCTTGAGGATCGGCCACCGTACCTATCGAGAACCCCCAGCGCAGCCCAAGAATCCCGCCCGGCGCCCCGGCCGGAGCGCGTCCCGGTGCGATCAGTAGGCTCATGCACCATGGCCAACGGTCCGGACGCCGCGACACCGTACGTGCAGCTGAGCCGATCCCAGTGGAGCGAGCTGCGCAGGAACACCCCGCTGACGCTCACCGCGGAGGAGCTGGAGGAGCTGCGCGGCCTCGACGACCCGATCGACCTGGCCGAGGTCACCGACATCTACCTGCCGCTCACCCGGCTGCTCAACCTGCACTTCACCGGCGCCAGGCAGCGCAGCGCGGCGCTGAACACCTTCCTCGGCGGCGGGCGGCGGGCGGCCCCGTACGTGCTGGGCATCGCCGGCAGCGTCGCGGTCGGCAAGTCGACCACCGCCAGGCTGCTGCACACCCTGCTGGCCCGCTGGCCCGAGCACCCCCGGGTGGACCTGATCACCACCGACAGCTTCCTGTTCCCCAACGAGGTGCTCACCGCCCGGGACATCATGCACCGCAAGGGCTTCCCGGAAAGCTACGACCGGCGGGCCCTGGTCAGGTTCGTCGCCGGCGTCAAGGCGGGCCTGCCCGAGGTCACCGCCCCCGTCTACAGCCACCTGGAGTACGACATCGTGGCCGGCGCGGTCCAGACCGTGCGCAGCCCCGACATCCTCATCGTCGAGGGCCTGAACGTGCTCCAGCCCGCACCGCCCACCGCGCTGGCGATCAACGACTACTTCGACTTCTCGATCTACGTGGACGCCAAGGTCGAGCACATCCGCGACTGGTACGTGGACCGCTTCCACAAGCTGCGCCGGACGGCCTTCGAGGACCCCAAGTCCTACTTCAGGCACCTCGCCGAGCTGTCGGAGCAGGAGGCGACCGACTTCGCCAGGAACGTCTGGCGCGACATCAACGAGCGCAACCTCGTCGAGAACATCTCCCCCACCCGGGGCCGGGCCGACCTGGTCCTGCACAAGGGCGCCGACCACTCGATCAGGCGCGTCAGGCTCCGCCGCATCTGACCCGCCGCGGCCCTCGCCCCCGTCCCCGGAGCCCGACCTCCACGGCAAAGGACCCGCACCGGACGAGCCCCGCTCCTTGCCGCCGTACGGCGGGATCGTCGAACCCGGCATCGGTCCCGGGAGCCGCCGCGTGCCCGCGTCGCCCGCGGGCTTCAGCGGGTCACGGCACAGGTCCTAGGGTTGGCCCGTGTTACATCTACGCGTGATCACCCCGGCGGAGCTGTCGGACGGGGTGCTGAAGGTGCTCGACGAGTGCGTCGGCGTCGTCAACATCGTCGTCTTCCCCGGCGCCGCGCGCTCCCCCGCCGGTGACCTCGTGCAGTTCGACATCGCCCGGGAGTCGGCCAACGAGGTGATCGACCGGCTGCAGGAGCTGGGCCTGCACGCCGAGGGGTCGATCGCGGCCGAGCAGATCGACCTGTCCATCTCCGAGGTGGCCGACCGCGCCAGGGAGGAGGCGCCAGGCGACGGGGACGACGCCGTGGTCTGGGCGGAGTTCGCCCAGCGGGTGGAGGAGGACATCCAGCTCACCTGGGCCTTCCTGGCGTTCCTGACGATCGCCACGCTGCTCGCGGCGATCGGCGTGATCGTCAACTCGCCGATCCTCATCATCGGCGGGATGGTGATGGGGCCGGAGTTCGGCGCGGTCGCCGCGGTCTGCTTCGGCCTGCTCCGCCTCGACCGCCACCTCATCGGCCGCGCGCTCCGTACCCTGGTCCTGGGCTTCGGCGCCGCCCTGGCGATCACGTTCGCCTTCGCGCTGGCCGCGCGCTGGCTCGGCTGGATCGACGCCGGCTCGCTGAGCGGGCACGAGGAGATCGAGTTCATCGTCAAACCCGACCGGTGGTCGTTCATCGTGGCGCTGCTCGCCGGGGCGGCCGGGGTGCTCTCGGTCACCGCGGGCAAGTCCTCGGCGCTGGTCGGCGTCTTCATCTCGGTCACCACGGTCCCCGCCGCCGGCTACTTCGCGGTCGCCGCGGCGCTCTCCCGCTGGGACGACATGGCCGGCTCCGCCCTGCAGCTCGCGGTGAACATCGCGGGCATGGTCATCTCCGGTGTGGTGACGCTCCTGGTCCAGAAGGCCTACTGGTCCCGGTTCGGCATGCGGCTTCCGGCACGCCCCGGCCCCGGCTGACGGCCGCCGGACCCCGGCCCCGTGTCCGTACCGGTCCCGCGCCGGTCCCATGCCGGTCCCGGGCGCCGGGTGGTCCCGGCGGCCGGGCGCGCGCCGGGCCTCCGCTCCCCGGGCCGACGACGGACGCGGACCCGCGGTCCCACCCCGATCCGGGCGCGTGTTCCCGCCCGGATCCGGGCCCGCCGTCCTGCCCAGGTCCCGGCCGGCGGCCCCGGCGCTGCCCTTTCGGACGAGGGACGACTCGTTCGTATGGCCGAGGTGCCCGTCCCATCCCGGCCGATAAGGTCCGACCATGACTATCCTCGCCACCGAGGGACTGACCAGACGTTTCCCCCGGGTGACGGCGCTCGACCGGCTCACCGTCACCGTCGGCCCCGGCGTGACCGGCCTGGTGGGCGCCAACGGCGCGGGCAAATCCACGCTGATCAAGATCCTGCTCGGCCTGCTCGACCCCAGCGAGGGCGGCGCCCAGGTGCTCGGCATGGACGTGACGACCCACGGCGCCGAGATCCGCCGGGTCGTGGGGTACATGCCCGAGCACGACTGCCTGCCCCCCGACCTGTCGGCCACCGAGTTCACCGTGCACATGGCCCAGATGTCCGGCCTGCCGCGCACCGCCGCCCGCGAGCGCGCCGCCGACGTGCTGCGCCACGTGGGGCTGTACGAGGAGCGCTACCGGGCGATGGGCGGCTACTCCACCGGCATGAAGCAGCGCGTCAAGCTGGCCCAGGCCCTGGTGCACGACCCGCGCCTGGTGCTGCTGGACGAGCCGACCAACGGCCTCGACCCGGCCGGCCGGGACGAGATGCTCGCGCTGATCCGCAGGATCGGCTCGGACTTCGGCATCAGCGTGCTGGTCACCTCGCACCTGCTGGGCGAGCTGGAGCGGGTCTGCGACCACGTCATCGTGATCGACGGAGGCAAGCTGCTGCGCTCCTCGGCCATCGGCGAGTTCACCCAGCAGACCCAGACCGTCTCCGTCGAGGTGGAGGAGGGTCAGGACGCGCTGGCGGCCCGGCTGACCGAGCTCGGCGAGACCGTCACCGCGCACGGCAGGACGCTGCTCGTCCACGTCCGCGCGCCGGAGACGTTCGACACGCTCCGCGACGCCGTCTGCGAGCTCGACCTCAGCCTGATCCGGGTGGAACAGGGCCGCCAGCGCATCGAGGACGTCTTCAGGGAGCCCGCCAGTGTCTGAGCCCACGGGTGTCATCCACGACATCGGATACCGCCACTACGAGGGGGCGCGGCTCGGACGCGGCCACGCCACCGCCGCGCTGACCGTGCACACCCTGCGCGGGATCTTCGGGCTCGGCCGTACCGTCCGCTCGAAGATCATCCCCTTCGTGCTGGTGGGCGTCATGATGCTGCCCGCGGTCGTCTCCATCGCGATCATGGCGCTGGCCAAGCAGGAGGGGATGCGCTACACCGAGTACGCGGTCGTCATGCAGGCAGTGCTCGCGATCTTCCTGGCCTCGCAGTCGCCGTACGCGGTCGCGCCGGACCTGCGCTTCCGGGTGCTGCCGCTCTACCTGTCGCGCCCGGTGACGCTGTGGGACTACGTCGGGGCGAAGCTCGCGGCGATGACGGCGGCCATGTTCCTGCTGCTGGCGGTGCCGCTCACGGTGCTGTTCATCGGCGAGGTGGTCATCGACCTGCCCGGGGACACCCACACCGGCGCGTACCTCACCGCCATGGCCGGCGCGGTCTGCTACGCGGTGCTGCTGTCCTGCCTGGGCGTGGCCATCGCCTCGTTCACCCCCCGGCGGGGGCTGGGCGTCGCCTCGATCATCGCCTTCTACCTGCTCGCCTCCGCGGTCTCGACCGTGCTGTACGCGACGCTGGAGTCGATGGGCGACGACGCCATGGCCTCGTGGGCCTGGCTGATCAACCCGTTCTTCATGGTCGACGCCGCCGTGCACGTCGGGATCTTCGACGCGCCCCCGGCCTCCAGCGTCATCTACCCCTCCGGCGCCGGGCCCCTGGTCGCCGGAGCGCTCGTGCTCGTGCTGATCGCCCTGTCCGTGACGGCCCTGGTCGCGCGCTACCGTAAGGCGGCCTCCCGATGAACATCGAACTGGCCCAGGTCTCCCGCTGGTACGGCAACGTGGTCGCCGTCAACGACATCACCATGACCATCGGCCCCGGCGTCACCGGCCTGCTCGGCCCCAACGGGGCGGGCAAGTCCACGCTGCTGCACATGATGGCCGGGTTCCTGGCCCCCTCGGGCGGCACCGCCACCCTGGACGGCGTCCCGATCTGGCGCAACCACCAGATCTACCGCTCCATCGGCCTGGTCCCCGAGCGGGAGGCCGTCTACGGCTTCCTCACCGGCTGGCAGTTCGTGCTCTCCAGCGCCAGGCTGCACCGCCTGCCCAACCCCGACGACGCCGCCCGCAAGGCGCTCGCCCTGGTGGAGATGGAGAGCGCCAAGGACCGCAGGATCGAGACGTACTCCAAGGGCATGCGCCAGCGCGTCAAGGTGGCCTCCGCCCTGGTGCACGACCCGCAGGTCCTGCTGCTCGACGAGCCGTTCAACGGCATGGACCCGCGCCAGCGCCTGCACCTGATGGACCTGGTCCGCGCCATGGGCACCGCGGGCAAGACCATCCTGTTCAGCTCGCACATCCTGGAGGAGGTCGAGCGGGTCGCCCAGCACATCGAGGTGCTGGTGGCCGGCCGTCACGCTGCCTCCGGCGACTTCCGGGAGATCCGCCGCCGGATGACCGACCGGCCGCACCTGTTCCGGGTCCGCTCCAGCGACGACCGCCGCCTGGCGTCCGCGCTGATCGCCGACGCCTCCTCGGGCGCGGTGTCGCTGACCGAGGCGGGCCTGGAGGTGCAGGCCGTCGACTTCCGGCGCTTCACCCGGCTGCTGCCCAGGGTCGCCAAGGACGCGGGCGTACGCCTCTGGCAGGTCTCCCCTTCCGACGAAGACCTGGAGAGCGTCTTCTCCTACCTGATCAACAGGAGCAGCTGACCATGAACGGTGTCATCGCCGGACTCTCCTACCGGGCGCTCCTGGGCCGCCGCCGGATCTGGCTGCTGATCATGCTGCCGGTGGCGCTGATCGCCATGGCCGTCCTGCTGCGGTTCCTCGGTGCCGACGACGAGCGCAGCGCGGTCACGCTCATGCAGACCTTCGCCATCGGCACCATGCTCCCGCTGCTGGGCCTGATCGCGGGCACGGGGGTGATCGCCCCCGAGATCGACGACGGCACGATCATTCACCTGCTCTCCAAGCCGATCTCCCGGCCGGTGATCGCGCAGACCAAGTTCGTGGTCGCCGCCTCCCTGCTCGCGCTGTTCGGCACCGTGCCGACCTTCGTCGCGGCCTACCTGCTGGTGGGCACCGAGTCCGGGATCGCCTCCGGTTTCGCGCTCGGCTCGCTGGTCGGCGGGGTCGCCTACGCCGCGGTGTTCATGCTGCTGGGCGTGCTGACCCGGCACGCGGTGACGATCGGCATCGTCTACGCGCTCGTCTGGGAGGGCGTGGTCGGCAACTTCGTGCCCGGCGCCCGCCGCTTCTCCATCCAGCAGTGGGCCCAGACGGTCGCCGACCAGCTGTCGTCCTCGGCGTTCTTCTCCACCGAGATCGCCCTCGGCTTCGCCGCCCCGGCGCTCGCCGTCGTCACCGTCGGCGCGGTCCTGTGGGCGGGCAGGCGCCTGCGGAGCTTCTCCCTCACCGGCGACGAGTGACCGTGTGCGCGCCCTCTGTCATAGAGGGCGCGTGTACGGTTTCCCCATGAAGTCCCGCCTGATGGCACTACGCCTCACCGAGTTCAAGACTTTTCGTGACGCGTCACTTCCTCTAGGCGACATGACCACGCTCATCGGCCGTAACAGCAGCGGAAAGTCCAATGCCCTGGACGGGCTTGAAGTACTCTCCCGGCTGGCCTCGGGAGCGGATCTCGTCGACGCGCTGGACAGCAGGCGAGGCGACGAGGGACCCCTTCGCGGGGGCATAGAAGGGTGCCCTCCCCACGGGACGGACCGATTCCGGCTGGGATGCAGCATTTTGGCTCCCGAGCGACTCGGCAAAGGCTATTTCTACGTCGACCTTGATGTCGGAATCCGACTCCATCCGGAGCCGGAGATCATCAGTGAGACTCTCACCGGTTTCTCGGGTAAAAACCGTTCGACGCGTAACCCGGCGAGCCGGACAAAGCACGACCTTCTCAAAACGATGGACCCGAATCCGGGAGCCGGAAGCATCGAGGCCACCTGGTACAACGGACGCCGAGGGCGGGACCCTCGGGCTCCGTTCCGGTCCACCCGACTCCTCACCAGTCAGCTTCCCTTCCGGCTGGCGGGCGAGACGGAGACCGAACGGCGTGTCATCACCGCTGCCGAGGACGTCCTGGAGACGCTTCGCGGGGTCTTCCATCTTGACCCCGTTCCACATCTCATGCGGCAGTACGTCCCCAGCCGTGACATCCGGCTGCGCCGAACCGCGGAGAACCTTCCCGCGGTGATCAACCACATGAGAGAACACGACCCCCAGCGGTTCCGGCAGCTTGTCACCCGCGTACGGAGCCTCGTCGAGTACGAGGTGACCGGGATCGAGATCATTCGTTCGCAGCTCAACGACGTGATGCTGGCCCTCAGGGAGGAGGAGTCCATCACGCCTGCCAGGGAGATGAGCGACGGCCTGCTGAGATTCGCGGCCATCGCCACCAGCTTGCTCCGACAGGGACAAGACCTTGACCTCGACGGACGCGGGGCGGCGGACGACGACAGATCCCCGACCCTGGTCATCGAGGAGTTGGAGAACGGCCTGCATCCCTCCCAGGCCACCCAGATCCTCGATCTCGTCAGGCAGGCCACCCTGGACCACGCATCCCAAGTGATCTTTACGACACACAGCCCCGCCCTGCTCTCGGCACTGCGGCCGACAGAGCACCAACATGTCGTCGTCTGCTCTCGTGACTCTGCCACGGGACTCTCCCACCTCAGAAAACTCCCGGAGATGGAGGGGTATCCCGGCCTGATGGCTCAAGGCGACCTCGGTACGGTCGTCGCCTCCGGCCTTTTGGAGCATGCCCCCGTCCCGGATCGCGACTTCACCGAGTTCGACCGGCTGATGGGGATCGGCTGACGATGGCGCGAAGAGTGGAGTTCGTCGACACCTCTGTGCTCTGCAACCTTCTCGACATCCCTGGGAAGAACCAGGATCACCAGCCGGTCATCGACCAATTGAAGAAGAAAAGGCAGGAGTGCGATCTCATCCTGCCCATCACAGCGGTCATCGAGACCGGCAACCACATCGCGCAGCTCGCCGACGGGCAGCTTCGCAGACAGCATGCCGACAAGCTGAGCGATCTTCTCAAACTGGTCGTCACCAACCAGGCCCCCTGGGTGCTGCACACCGTCGAGTGGGGGGAGAACTTCCTCCGGTCGCTTCTCGCAGGCGCGGGAACCGGGACGACATTCGCCGACCATGTGATGGTCAAGCTCGGCCTGGGCGATCTCTGCATCCTGACCGAACGGGAGCTCTACCGCGCAAGGGTCGTCAATGTGGAGGTCGGTATCTGGACCTTGGACGCACAGCTTCGGTCACACTCCTGAGCAATGGAGCGCGGAACCCCGGTACTCCGTTGCTCCAAGTCGCTACGGGGGTGGCGGCGACAGGTAGCGGCCGGGCTTGTGGCGTCGGCCATTGCTCCCGCCACGCGTCGGCGACCCCGTTCCTCTTTCTGGGCGAGGGACCGAAAGCGCGGCGAAACGGGTGCTGCGCGACCTTGGCGGCGCCGGTCACGAAACGAAGCACGGCCCGCACCGAAGTGCGGGCCGTGCTTCGGTCGTTCAGACGCAGGCGGTACGGACGACGTCGGCCAGGCGGCCGGCCAGCGACTCGGCCTGCTCGGCCGAGGCCGCCTCGACCATGACGCGGATCATCGGCTCGGTGCCGCTCGGCCGGATCAGCACCCGGCCGCTCTCACCCAGCTCCGACTCCGCGGCGGTGACCGCAGCCGACAGCTCCGGGACCGAGGCCTTGGTCCGGTCCACGCCCTTGACGTTCACCAGCACCTGCGGCAGCCGGGTCATCACCGAGGCCAGCTCCGCCAGCGACCGCTTCTGCCGCGCGACCACCGCCAGCAGGTGAAGCGAGGTCAGCAACCCGTCGCCGGTGGTGGCGTGGTCGAGCATCAGGACGTGACCCGACTGCTCCCCGCCCAGGTTGTAGCCGCCCGCCCTCATGGCCTCCAGGACGTAGCGGTCGCCCACGGCGGTCTCGACGACGTCGATGCCGGCGTTCTTGAGAGCGATCTTGAAGCCCAGGTTGGACATGACGGTGGCCACCACGGTGTCACCCGTCAGCGTGCCCTCGGCGTGCATGGCCATGGCCAGCACCGCCATGATCTGGTCGCCGTCGATGATCTCACCGGTGTGCGACACGGCCAGGCAGCGGTCGGCGTCGCCGTCGTAGGCGATCCCGACGTCGGCGTTGCGGGAGACCACGATCTGCTGGAGCTTCTCCAGGTGGGTGGAGCCCACCCCGGCGTTGATGTTGAGGCCGTCGGGGCGTGCCCCGATCGTCTCGACGGTGGCCCCGGCCCGCAGCAGCGCCTCGGGGGCCACCATGTGGGCGGCTCCGTGGGCGCAGTCGATGACCACGCTGAGACCGTCGAGACGGCCGTCCACCGTGGACAGCACGTGCGACACGTAACGGTCGGCCTCGCCGTACGCCTCGCGTACGCGGCCGACCGAGGCACCGACAGGACGCTCCCACTTCTCGCCGAGCCGCTGCTCGATGTCGTTCTCCACCGCGTCGGGCAGCTTGTATCCGCCGCGGGTGAGGAACTTGATCCCGTTGTCGGGAGCGGGGTTGTGGGAGGCGGAGATCATCACGCCCATGTCGGCTCTGAGAGCCGTGGTCAGATAAGCGACCGCCGGGGTGGGCAGCACGCCGAGCCGGAGAACGTCCACGCCGGACGACGCCAGGCCGGCGACCACCGCGGCCTCCAGGAACTCTCCTGAAGCGCGGGGGTCCCGGCCCACGACGGCGACGGGACGGTCTCGCCGCCCGCCGCCGTTGAACGCCCCGGCATCGCCGAGGACATGAGCCGCGGCCACGGACAGGTCCATGGCGAGCTCGGCCGTGAGGTCGCGACCGGCGACCCCACGTACCCCGTCGGTGCCGAAGAGGCGACCCAACTTAACGCTTGCTGTACTGGGGGGCCTTACGGGCCTTCTTGAGACCGTACTTCTTGCGCTCGGTGGCGCGGGCGTCACGGGTCAGGAAGCCGGCCTTCTTCAGCGGCGCCCGGTTGACCTCGACGTCCAGCGCGGTCAGCGCGCGGGACAGGCCCATGCGCAGCGCACCGGCCTGGCCGGTGACGCCGCCGCCGTTGATGCGGGCGATGACGTCGAACTGCTCCTCGGCACCGAGCACCACGAAGGGCTCGTTGACGATCTGCTGGTGCACCTTGTTGGGGAAGTAGTTCTCCAGCGTGCGACCGTTGATCGTCCACTTGCCGGTGCCCGGCACGATGCGCACCCGGGCGACGGATTCCTTGCGGCGGCCCGTGCCGTAGGAGTTACCGGTGGTGATGGGCTTGCGGACGGCGGCGTCAGTGCCGCCGGCAGTGGACTCGGAGGTGTACTCGGAGGGGAACTCCTCCGCGGAGTACGCTTCCTGATCGCCCTCGACGGGCGTCTCGACACCGGTGGGCTCAGCCACGGTTCTCCTCTAACTTTCCTACTCGGCGCCGGCCCTCGGCCGACGCTGCTGGCGACAAGCGGCTAGCGACTACTGGGCGATCTGGGTGAGCTCGAAGGGCACCGGCTGCTGCGCCTGGTGCGGGTGCTCGGAACCGGCGTAGACCTTGAGCTTCTTGATCATCTTCCGGCCCAGGGCGTTCTTCGGCAGCATGCCCTTCACGGCCTTCTCGACGGCGCGGTCGGGACGCTTGTCCATCAGCTCGCCGTAGGTCATGGAGCGCAGTCCGCCCGGGTAGCCCGAGTGGCGGTACGCCTTCTTCTGCTCAAGCTTGTTGCCGGTCAGCGCGATCTTGTCGGCGTTGATGATGATGACGAAGTCACCGGTGTCGACATGGTTGGCGAAGGTCGGCTTGTGCTTACCGCGAAGCAGGATCGCGACGTGGCTGGCCAGCCGGCCGAGCACGATGTCGGTGGCGTCGATGATGTGCCACTGACGCTCGACTTCGGCAGGCTTGGGTGTGTACGTGCGCACGGTCGTATGCCTTCTTTGGTCGCGTCGTCGGCGCTGTCGGAGGTGACAGCAACATGGTCGGTAGGTGCGGGCACACGACAGCCCGGACCTTCCGTCTCCAAGGAAAGAGGAGATGACGCCGGACGCGCCGCGTATCGGTCTGCAGAGGAGACCAATTCGCACACAACGAACTAGCAGAATACCGGTGCGGATGAGCGCTGGTCAAAACGACAGGGCTCCACACCGGTACGCGGTCAGTCTACCCGGGCCCGGCCGGTGCCCGGGGCCGCCGCGCCGCGATCCGCCGGGACCCGGCCGGGCCCGTCTCACGGAACGGTTTTGATTCGTTCTCAATATTCCCTTCTTCATCACCGCGAACATCCCTATCTTTGATAGCGGTATGTGGCAGCTTCCTCACGCCCGGCGTACCCAGCGAGCGCGGTTGCGTCGCATGGGGATGTTCGCGTGCCTGGCCGCCGTCCTGCTGGCCGGCTTCTTCATCGGCCGCAACAGCCGCGAGGGCACGGCCGTCGACCAGATCTACCTGGACAACGCCGGCCCCGCCATGGCCACCCCGACAGGCGGCGCGGCGGCGGGCCGGGCGGACGAGCAGCCGGACGAGCAGCGCGCCCCGCTGGCCCGGGCCGTCCGCCCCACCGCCTCCCAGAACCGGCGCCCGCGCCCCTCCGGGACCGCCACCCCGTCCACCGGCGACCGCACCGGCCCGGGCGGCCCCTCCCGCTACCTGCTCAACGGCGACGACGCCGCCAGCTCCGCCCTCGGGGCGATGGAGCGGGAGGTCGTCCGCCTGATCAACGTCGAGCGCAGGCGGGCCGGGTGCGGGCCGCTCCGGATGGACAGGAGGCTGGCCAGGTCGGCCGGGAGGCACTCGGCCGGGATGGCGGCCCGCGGAGCCCTCTCCCACACCTCCCCCGACGGCACCTCGCCCTGGGAGCGGATGGAGGCCGCCGGCTACCGGGACGGCGGCGCCGAGAACATCGGCCGCGGCTACACCTCCCCGGACGAGGCGGTGGCCAACTGGATGAAGACCTCCGGGCACCGCCGCAACATCCTCAACTGCGAGCTCAGGGCCACCGGCGTCGGAGCCGTCCAGGGGGTCGACGGGCCCTGGTGGACCCAGGACTTCGGATACTCCTGAGGCCCGTGGCCCCGATACCGGGCTACCCTCGGCGCATGGGTTTTCCCGTGGAGCCGCCGCGCCGCCGGCCTTACAACCGGCCCGACGCACCGCCCGACCGGCCCGACGCACCGCCGCCCGCGCAGGACCGGCACTGGTTCGACCCCTCGGCGCCCGACCGCCCCGCCGGGCCTCCCGGCGCGCCCGGCGCCCCGGGCCCCTCCGGTGCTCCCGGTGCTCCAGGTCCTTCCCGGGCTCCCGGCGCCCGAGGCCCTTCCGGTGGTCCCGGCGACTCCGGCCGTCCCGGCGCTCCCGGAGCGTTCGGCGCTCCGGGGTCTTTCGGCAACCCCGGCTCCTTCGGTGATCCCGGGGCCACCGACGCCCCCGGCGCCTTCGGGGCGCCCGGGGATCCCCGCGCCGCCGAGACGGTCGAGGGCAGGCGGAGCGGACGGGGCTCGCGAGGTTCGCGGGGCTCCACACCGCCCCCCGGGTCCCCCCGCTCGCAGAAGACCCCGAAGGAACGGCCGCCCCAGCGGATGTGGAGCCCCTACGACGAGGGCCCCCGTTCGTACCGCCCGATCTTCATCGCGGCCGGGGCGTTCGCCCTCCTGGTCGCCGGGGGCGTAGGCCTGGCCATGCTGGCCCGATCCGACCCCGCGGCGGGCCCCGGCTCGGCCGGCCCCGCGGCGGAGAACCCCGCCGCGCCGACCGTCGAGATCCCCAGCGGCGAGTTCGGCTTCGCCTCCTCCCGCGCCAAGGACCCGCATCCCCTGACCCTGAAGGAGCTGTTCGGACGCGAGAAGGTCCGGGCCGGCGACCAGACCTATCTGATGACCACCCGCAGGCTCGACAAGAAGTGCGAGGAGGCCGTGGTGGGGACCAAGCTGAAGAAGGCGCTCACCGCCGCCAAGTGCACCCAGCTGCTGCGCGCCAGCTTCCGGGACTCCTCCGGGAAGATCATCGGCACCGTGGGGGTCGCCAACCTCAAGACCTCGGCCGGGGCGACCAAGGTGATCGCCGTCAAGTCGGACAAGAAGCAGGAGGAGTACCTCAAGGCGCTGCCCGGCAAGGACAAGGTCACCAAGCTTCTCGGCGCGGGACAGGCGTCGGTCGGCTACTGGACCCACGGCCACTACGCGATCCTGGTCTGGTTCCAGTACAAGGACGGCCATCTGCCCAAGAAGACCGAGGCCAAGAAGCTGAGCCGGACGGCGTACGCCGTGGTGGACGCGACCGTCACTCCCGCGCTGGACTCGCGTTCCCTGACCGGCAAGCGGCCCTGACCAAGGAGCCATACCACCGTTTTCGGGTATGAATCCGGCAGACGATACAGCCATACCCGCATGGCGATCTCCGGCTGTCGCTAGGCTTCGGCGTATGCGTGGCCAGGAATCCGGGTCCGATCAGCACCGTGACACCGAGGGTTCGGCGGCACCGGCGACGCCACCGCCGAGTTTCGGCCGACCCTCGCCACACGTGCTGCGGGCCGAAGTCGCAGGTGAAGAGCAGCCTCCCAGCCCCTCCGCGTGGCAGGAGCCGGCCCCGGGGGCGGCTTCGCCATGGACGGTTCCCGTGGACGACGGGGTCCCCTACGACTGGTACGCCCAGCCGGAGGAGGACCCGCCCCCGGGCTGGTCCGACCCGCCGTCACAGCCTCCCGCGCCTCCGGCCGACCCGCACGCCGGGCCCGCCTGGACCGGCCTCCCCCGAGAGGCCGCAGGACCGGGCTCCCCGGCTCCCGGTTCTCCTGTTCCGGGGTCCTCATCCCCGGCCTTCCCGGTCCCGGGCGGTCCTTCGGCTCCGGGCGGTCCTTCGGGCTACGGCCCCTCGGGTCCCCTCGGCCCCCCGGGTCCCGCTCACGCGGCTCCCGGCTCCCCGGGTGCCGGCCCGTCGGGTCCGTCGGGTCCGTCGGGTTCAGGACCGTCCGGTTCAGGTCCGTCGGGTTCCGGGCCGCTGGGCCCGCTCGGTCCTCTCGGGCCCTCGGGTTCCGGCGTCCCGGGCACCTTCGGCCTCTCGGATCCCGCCGTCCCCGGCTCCGGCGCGTCCGGCTCCGGCCTGCCGGGCTCCGGGCCCTCCGGCCCGCTCGGTCCTCAGGGTCTTCAAAGCCCCCAGAGTCCTCAGGGCCCCGGTCTTTCGGATCCCGGCGCCTCGGGCTCCGGCCCTTCGGGTTCCGGCCTCCCGGACCCCCTGAACGCTCCGGCACCCGGCCTCCCGGCTCCCGGCCCCTCAGGGTCGGGTCCCCTGGGCCCGCTCGGCGCTCCGCCTCCCGGCCTCACGGCTCCCGGTCCCGCGACCTCCGGAGCCCCGGGCTCCGGCCTGCCCGGCCCAGGTCTGCCCGGCCCAGGTCTGCCCGGCCCAGGTCAGCCGAGCTCCGGGTCTTTCGATCTTCTCGACCCCTCCGATCCCGGTCACCCGGTTCACGGCCGTGATCCCGCGGGTCCCGCAGGTCCCGCAGGTCCTCCCTGGACCGACTTCTCCCGGCCGGAGCCGGCTCCCCCGGCGTGGATCAACTCCCCCACGCCCCCCGAGCCCGGCCGCCCCGCCTGGCCCGTACGGCCCGAGGGCTTCCCGCACGACCCCCTGGGCTCGCCACCGCCGGGTTCCCCGAGGTCCCCGGGGTCCCCGAGGTCCCCGGGGTCCCCGCCCGGTCCCGCCGGTTCGTCCTCGTCCGACGTCCTGAGCTCGTCGCCCGGTCCGGTGAGCCCGCCGGGCGATCGGACGCTCCCCGAGGGGCCGGTCGTCCCCGGGGCCCCGCCGTGGCAGCCTCCCCCGGCCTTCACCGCCGCCGCCGCGGGCATGCAGGTCTGGCCCGCAGCCGGGCAGGAGGCCTCCCCCTGGCCCGCCGCCACCGGCGAGCCGGTCTGGTCCGATCCCGAGGAGTCGCCCGGCCGTCCCGGGGAGCCCGGGGACGTCGCCGTCTGGCCACCGGAGGCCGTCTCGGCCGGCGAGACCGACGAGACCACCGCCGATGTCCGGGGCGCCGTACCCGGCGCGTCCGGCAGGGCGGGATCCCCGGCACCCGCCGTACCCGCGGTACCCGCCGAGTTCGGGCGGGCGGGAGCGCGAGCGCCCGGCACGCCCGACGCGGTGGAGTCTCCGGCGCTCCCCGCTCCCGAGGGGGCGGGACGGCAGGCGCCCGGCACCTTCGAGGAGCCCGGACGGACGGGAGCGTGGGTCCCCGGTCCCGCCCCCGCCGACCAGGGCGCCTCGGCCCTCCACGGTCCGGCTCCTCGGCAGGAGCCACCGGCCGCCCCGCCGCTGCCCCCCGGCCCCCTCGCGTCCGCACCTCCCGCGCCCTCCGCGCCCGTCGGGTCGCCCGCCGGATCACCCGGCGCGTCCTCCGCTCCCGTGGTGCCACCGGTGACTCCGCCGATGTTTTCGCCGATGACTCCACCGGTGACGGAGCCGGGTGCGCAGTCACCCGTGCCGCCCCTCGAACGGTCCGACGATCAGGACACCGAGCAGGTCACGCGTCCCCGGACGGCCCGTCCCTCCCTGCCCGTTCCACCCCCGCCCCCGGTGGACGAGGCGACCCCGCCGGGCGGCATCCCGATCTTCCCGGCCCTGCCTGCGGTCCCCGCGCAGGCGGACGGTCCGCAGACGGGTACCTCCCCGGGCGATCCGGCGACGGCGCGTGGCCCGTTCACGCCGCTGTCGGAGTTCACCCCCGAGCCGCCCCCCACCCCCCCGGCGCCGTCCCGCAGCCGGGCGAGCACGCTGTTGCTGGCGGCCGTGGTCTCGGTCGTGGTGATCGGCATCGGTATCGGCGCCTTCTTCGCCTACCGCTCCTTCAGCGCCGACCAGTCCGCGACCGCGGCGAACCCGATCCCCACCCCGGGAGAGATCGACACCGATAACGAGCTGAACATCACCTCCGAGCCGGAGCCGGTCAACACCACGGTGCTCAACTCCGAGAAGACCGACCCGGGCACGGTGAAGGTGTCCGACGCCTTCGTCAAGAAGGTCACCCTGGACGGGACCACGTTCACCCGGGTCAAGACCGACGTCACCGAACGGTGCCAGAAGGCCGCGGCCGGCAAGTTCGCCGACACCCTGCGCGACCAGGACTGCCGACGGGTGCTGCGGGCGACGTACGTGGACGGCAAGCGCAGGTACGCCGTGACCACCGGGATCGCCGTGCTGCCCACCCGCGAGTCCGCGATCGCGGCCGACCGGGCCAAGAAGCTGGACGACAACCTGTGGTTCCGCGGCCTGCCCGCCGCGGCCGGCAGCGGGGCCGAGCGGGTGCACATCGCCGGCGGCTACGCGGCCGGGATGGTGTGGGGCCGCTACATCGTGTTCAGCTACGCCACCTTCAGCGACGGCCACACCCCGACCGCCAAGGAGAAGACCCTCGCCAAGGTCAGCGGGGCGTTCCGCGACCAGACCGCGAAGGTCGTCGAGCGGCGCGTCACGAGCTGAGCGTCCGCACCCGGCGGGTCTCCGCGGCCCGCCGGGCGAGCTCCGGGGCGCCGGGGTAGCGCACCTCCTCCAGGCAGAGCCCGAGCGCGGGCGCGACGTGCACCCCGGAGTCCCGTACGGCCCGGGCCAGCACCCCGGCCGGCCAGTCGACCCCGAGCCGTCCCTCGCCCACCGGCAGCAGGGAGCCCACGAGCGCGCGGACCATGGAGTGGCAGAAGGCGTCGGCCACCACGGTCGCGACGACCAGACCGTCCTGCCGGGCCCAGTCCAGCCGCTGCAGCTCGCGGATCGTGGTCGCGCCCTCGCGTTTCCTGCAGAAGGCCGCGAAGTCGTGCTCGCCGAGGAGCGCGGCGGCGGCCGCGTTCAGCCTCGGCACGTCCAGGGGGCGGGCGTACCAGAGGACCTCACGGCGGCGGAGCGGGTCGGGCCCGCCCGGGGCGTCGGAGACCCGGTAGGCGTACCGCCGCGACAGCGCCGAGAAACGGGCGTCGAAGCCCTCAGGAGCCACGGTGACGCGATGCACCCGTACGTCCGGGGGCAGGACCCCGGCCAGCCTCCTGCGGAGCGCGGAGAGCCGCTCATCGAGTTCGGCCGCGGCACCGGGCTCCCCGGGAGCCTCGTCCACCGGAATCTCTTGCTCCGGGCCCTTCCTGCGGGCGCGGCCGTCCAGCGCGGCGAGCGTGGCGGCGTCCAGGTCGACGTGGGCCACCTGGCCCCGGGCGTGCACGCCGGCGTCGGTCCGTCCGGCCACGGTCAGCGCCGGGGGCTCGGGAAGGCGGAGGATCCTGCCGAGCGCCTCCTCGATCTCTCCCTGGACCGTGCGCCGCCCCGGCTGCTTGGCCCAGCCGGAGAAGTCGGTGCCGTCGTAGCCGAGATCCAGCCGAAGCCGTACCACGATGTTCCTTCCTGCGCCTGGCCGGACCCCTCGGGAACGAGAACGGGCCCGGCACCCCCGCTGGGAGGGTGCCGGGCCCGTTCACCGGACCTGAGAGATCAGGCGTCGTCCTTCTTGGCCTCGGTGGCGGGAGCCTCGTTCGTCTCCGCGCCCTCCTCGGAGGCCTTCGGCTCCTGGGCGGTCCCGGCCTCGGTCGCCTCGGCCTGCTCGGCCTTGGTCTCCTCGGTCTCGGCCTTGGTGGCCTCCTCCGCCGCGGGCTTCGGCGCGGCGGCCGGCCTGGCGGCGGCCTGGGTCTGGCCGACCCGGACCTGGTTCAGCGGCTCGGACACCAGCTCGATCACGGCCATGGGGGCGGCGTCGCCCTTACGGAGACCGATCTTGGTGATCCGGGTGTAGCCACCGGGACGCTCCGCGAAGGTCGGGGCGATCTCGGTGAAGAGGTGGTGAACCACGCCCTTGTCCTTGACGACGGTCAGGACCTGGCGACGGTTGTGCATGTCGCCCCGCTTGGCCTTGGTGATCAGCTTCTCCGCCAGCGGGCGCAGACGCCTCGCCTTGGCCACGGTGGTCTTGATCCGGCCGTGCTGGAACAGCTGGGTGGCGAGGTTCGCCAGGATCAGCCGCTCGTGGGCCGGGCTGCCGCCGAGACGGGCACCCTTGGTGGGCCTGGGCATAACGTTCTCCTTGGGAGTGAAACCGCCCCGGCCGTACGAGGTACCGGGGTCGGGCCGGGGGCCGGAGGGCCCCCGTCATCGTGAAACGCGCGGAACCCGTACCTCCGCCGGACCCGTGCGGGCACCGGTCCGGCGGGGCGTGAGGCTCTAGTACTGCTCGGTCTCGACGTAGGCGCTGTCGTCGTCGTCGTAACCGCCGCCGGCCACCGCGCTCGGGTCGAACCCGGGCGGGGAGTCCTTGAGGGCCAGCGTCATCTCGTGCAGCTTCTGCTTGACCTCTTCGATGGACTTGGCGCCGAAGTTCCTTATATCGAGAAGGTCCTGCTCGCTGCGGGCCACGAGCTCACCCACGGTGTGGATGCCCTCGCGCTTGAGGCAGTTGTAGGAGCGGACCGTGAGGTTCAGCTCCTCGATCGGCAGCGCCAGGTCGGCGGCCAGGGCCGCGTCCGTCGGCGACGGGCCGATGTCGATGCCCTCGGCCTCGACGTTCAGCTCGCGGGCCAGGCCGAACAGCTCGACCAGGGTCTTGCCGGCGGAGGCCACCGCGTCGCGGGGCTTCATGCACGGCTTGGTCTCGACGTCCAGGATCAGGCGGTCGAAGTCGGTGCGCTGCTCGACACGGGTCGCCTCGACCTTGTAGGTGACCTTGAGGACCGGCGAGTAGATGGAGTCGATCGGGATGCGGCCGATCTCCTGGCCGGGCTGCTTGTTCTGGGCGGCGGAGACATAGCCGCGACCGCGCTCGACGGTCAGCTCCATCTCCAGCTTCGCCTTGCCGTTCAGGGTGGCGATGCGCAGCTCGGGGTTGTGCACCTCGACACCGGCCGGGGGCGCGATGTCGGCGGCGGTGACGTCACCGGGGCCCTGCTTGCGCAGGTACATCACCACGGGCTCGTCGTGCTCGGAGGAGACGACCAGGTCCTTGAGGTTCAGGATGATGTCGGTGACATCCTCCTTGACGCCCGGCACGGTGGTGAACTCGTGCAGCACGCCCTCGATGCGGATGCTGGTCACGGCCGCGCCCGGGATGGACGACAGCAGCGTGCGCCGCAGCGAGTTGCCGATGGTGTAGCCGAAACCCGGCTCCAGCGGCTCGATCATGAACTTGGACCGGGTCTCCTCGAGGGACTCCTCAAGGAGGGAGGGGCGCTGAGCGATCAGCATGTGGGATCTCCCTTGCATGGCGGCGCCCGCTATTTGACGCCGCTCGAACAACAGCATAGGTGCCGTGCGGCACAGGGCCGCACGGCACCGACAGAGCCGCTACTTGGAGTAGAGCTCGACGATCAACTGCTCCTGGACCTGGGTGTCGATCTGCTGACGGACCGGGAGCTGGTGGACCAGGACGCGGAGCGCGTCCGGGATGACGCCCAGCCACGCCGGGTACGTCTTGTCACCGGCGGTGGCGCGGGCCACCTCGTAGGGCAGGAGGTTGCGCGACTTCTCGCGGACCTCGACGATGTCGTGCTCGCGCACCCGGTACGACGGGATGTCGACCTTCTTGCCGTTCACCAGGATGTGCCCGTGACGGACCTGCTGGCGGGCGGCGTCGCGCGACTCGGCGAAACCGGCGCGGTAGACCACGTTGTCGAGACGGCTCTCCAGGATCTGGAGGAGGTTCTCGCCGGTCTTGCCGGTCTTGCGGTTGGCTTCCTCGTAGTAGTTGTGGAACTGCTTCTCGAGGACGCCGTAGATGCGGCGGGTCTTCTGCTTCTCCCGGAGCTGGAGCTGGTACTCCGACTCCTTGGGACGAGCGCGGCCGTGCTCACCCGGCGGGTAAGGACGGATCTCGATGGGGCACTTGGCGGACTCGCACTTCTTACCCTTGAGGAAGAGCTTGGTCTTCTCCCTGCGGCAGAGCTTGCAGTCCGCACCCGTGTAACGAGCCATTTTCTATCTTCTCCTGGGCGTCAGACGCGACGGCGCTTGGGCGGGCGGCAGCCGTTGTGCGGCACGGGGGTGACGTCCTGGATGGATCCGACCTCGAGCCCGGTCGCCTGAAGCGAGCGGATCGCGGTCTCACGGCCGGAGCCGGGACCCTTGACGAAGACGTCGACCTTGCGCATGCCGTGCTCCATCGCGCGGCGGGCGGCGTTCTCCGCGGCCATCTGCGCGGCGAACGGGGTGGACTTACGGGAGCCCTTGAACCCGACGTGGCCGGCGCTGGCCCAGGAGATCACGTTCCCACTCGGGTCGGTGATCGAGACGATCGTGTTGTTGAACGTGCTCTTGATGTGGGCGTGCCCGTGAGCGACGTTCTTCTTTTCCTTGCGGCGCACCTTCTTGGGTGCACCCTGGCGGCTCTTAGGAGGCATTCTGTGCCTTCACTCCTGAGGTGGTCGGTCCTGCGGCTACGCGGACTACTTCTTACCGGGCTTCTTCTTGCCGGCCACGGTCTTCTTCTTGCCCTTGCGGGTACGCGCGTTGGTCTGCGTGCGCTGACCGTGCACGGGAAGGCCACGGCGGTGCCGGATGCCCTGGTAGCACTGAATCTCGATCTTGCGGCGGATGTCGGCCTGAACTTCGCGACGGAGGTCACCCTCGATCTTGTAGTTCGCCTCGATGTAGTCACGCAGCGGGACGAGTTCCTCGTCCGTGAGCTGGTGGACACGGAGGTCGCCGTTCACGCCGGTGGCCTTGAGGGTCTCGAGCGCACGGGTGCGGCCGATTCCGAAGATGTAGGTGAGAGCGATCTCCAGCCGCTTGTCGCGGGGGAGGTCCACACCAGCAAGGCGAGCCATGGTGGGGCATTCTCCTTCGTTGTGACGGAGGTCTTACGCCTCACTTCCCCTCCCCATGCCCGGGGTGAGGGCCCCGGCCTCCGACCGGGGGTCTCCTGCGGGGTACGGCCGAAGCCGCCGACGCAGGTGTGAGACGCATTTACGGTGTCGGCCCGACATGGGTCGAGTCCGCCACGTGGAGCGGACTCTTGCGGGGCCTGGTGGAGCGAATCAGCCCTGGCGCTGCTTGTGGCGCAGGTTGTCGCAGATCACCATGACGCGACCGTGCCGGCGAATCACCTTGCACTTGTCGCAGATCTTCTTGACGCTCGGCTTGACCTTCATAGTCCTATTCGTCCCTCAGACGCTTACTTGTATCGGTAGACGATCCGCCCACGACTGAGGTCGTAGGGGCTCAGTTCGACGACAACCCTGTCGTCAGGAAGGATCCGGATGTAGTGCATCCGCATCCTCCCGCTGATGTGGGCCAGGACCTTATGGCCGTTGTCGAGTTGCACCCTGAACATCGCGTTCGGGAGCGACTCAACCACAGTGCCCTCGATCTCGATGGCGCCGTCTTTCTTGGCCATGTCCCTCGCGTTTCACTGATCGGTCGTCTGAGGCTTCGGAACACTACGCAGCCGCGACCCAGCGCTTCGATGAGAGCGACGGTTGCGAAACCGCCGATGCGCAATGGTCATAGTGAACCGAAAAAGGAGTGTACGGCACCGGGCGAGGAAAGGCGAAACACACGGCCGGTGCCTTGACACAACCGCTACATAGGATACCGCAGATCCCGCAAGGGACGGACGGCGCGGCTCGGCGCACGTGTACCCGCGCCCTCATTGTGACACGTCCGGCCTGGTCAGGCCAGCACCCGGGCCCTCCTTCACGGATGCGGGGAGCCGTTCCCACGCCGCGGCACCGGCCCCGGCGCCCCCATGCCTCCCGGCCCTCCCGGACCTCCTTGACCCTCCCGGCGCCTCCCACGCGAGGAGCCCCCCGGTGGCAGGCCACCGGGGGGCTCCTCGCGATCGGCTCCTGGACGCAAGGTCCCCCTCGCCGTGGCGGGGGCCCGTCGTGGGCGGGTCACCTTCTCAGAAGGCGTCGCCCCAGCGGCCGCAGTCGTCGAACTTGTTGTCGCCCTCGCAGACCCGGATCTTGAAGTCGTCGAAGCCGTTGCTCTTCCTGAAGCCGCCGAAGCGGTCGAAGTGCGAGCGGCCGGAGGTCTTGAAGACCTTGGTGTGTGAGCCGAAGCGGTCGTGCCACTTGAACCACACGTAGCTGCGGTCGCGGTCGCGGTCACGGTCGAACAGGTCGCCGTAGAACCAGTAGCGGCCGCTGTCCTTGGTCCAGTAGCCCTTGAAGTAGGAGCGCTTGCCGAAGCTCTCGCCCCGGCCGAAGCCGGAGTAGTACGGGCCGAAGAAGTGCTTGCTCGACGCCTGGGCCTCCTGGACCACGGCGGCCGAGGCCGTCGAGGCGGGGGCGGCGGAGGCCATCGACGCCGGGGCGGCGGCCACACCCGCGGCCAGCGAACCGGCCAGCGCGGCACCGACGAGAGCGGTACGGATCATGCTCATGGTTTCTTCCTCCTGTGGAGCGGGGGTCCTGCCGTTCGGACACCGCTCACGTTAGGAAGATTCGTCGTCCCCTTCTGCGGAGGAATGCACACTCAAGCCGCAGAGTGCACTATTACGGCTTTTTCGACTGTCCCGCGGCGGAGGCGAGCGTGGACACCAGCAACACCACACCCCAGGGACCCATCACCCACAGTGGCCAGGGGTAAGGGAAGTCGAGCCCGGAGGTCACGCCGACGATCAGCCAGATGATCCAGTTGACGCCGCTGGCCGTCGCCCAGACGGCCCAGGCGGCCCTCAGGCCCTTGTCCGCCGCCGACGCCCCCGCGGCCCCGGTGGCACGCTGCGGGGCCCTGGAAGGGGTCTCGGGGAGGCTGCGCATGTCGACGTCGGGGAGGTCGTAGGTCAGCGTGGCCAGCTCCCCGTAGGTCTTGCTGGTGTAGAGCTGTTCCAGGCGCTCGTCGAACTCCTCGGTGGTCAGACGCCCCTGGGCGTAGTGCTCCCGCAGGACCGAGGCGACCTTGTCGCGGTCCCCGTCGGAGGCCCGCATCTCAGGACCGGACGGCATGTCAACCACATCCACTCAGCACCGGGCCCGAACTAGCCCGCGTCTCCCAACAGGTTGGCAAGCCGCTCTTCACCCCCGTCAAGCGCGGTCAGTACCCAAGGACCATTATGTGTCACGGCGACGCTGTGCTCGAAGTGCGCGGACATCTTCCCGTCCACCGTGACCACGGTCCAGTCGTCGGCCAGCACCTTGGTCCGGTCCGTCCCCAGGTTGACCATGGGTTCGACCGCGAAGCACATTCCCGGCTCGAACTTCGGCCCGCGGCCAGGCCTGCCGTGGTTGGCCACCCACGGGTCCATGTGCATCTCGGTGCCGATGCCGTGCCCGCCGTACTCCTGCGGGATGCCGTAGCGCCCCTGGGAGCGGACGTACCGCTCCACCTCGTGGCCGATGTCGGAGAGGTGACGGCCCACGGTGAGCGCGGCGATGCCCCGCCACATGGCCTCCTCGGTGACCCGCATGAGCTCGGTCAGCTCGGGGGCCACCTCGCCGACCGGCACGGTCACGGCCGAGTCGCCGTGCCAGCCGTCCAGGATGGCGCCGCAGTCGATCGAGATGATGTCGCCCTCGCGCAGCTTGCGGCGATCACTCGGGATGCCGTGCACGACCTCGTCGTTGACCGAGGCGCAGATCGTCGCGGGGAAACCCTGGTAGCCCTTGAACGAGGGGATCGCCCCCTCGTCGCGGATGGCCTTCTCGGCGATGGCGTCGAGGTCCAGGGGCGTCATGCCGGGCTGGACGCTTTCGCGCAGCAGGCTCAGGGTGCGGCCGACCACCAGGCCGGCCGCCCGCATCTTGTCGAGCTGCTCGGGCGTCTTGATCTGGATTCCGTGCTTGTTCTTCTTGAACACCTGCACACCCCCTGGGGTGACTCAACGGACGGACCGGGACGCCAATTCCCCCGATTCTGCCCTAAATGGCAGTACGCCACCCATGGGAACCCATGGGTGGCGTACAGGGCGTATATGACCGCGTCGTCAGCCGGCGTAGGGGCTCAGGGCCTCCATCGCGCGCCGGGTGACCTCCTCCACCGGACCGGTGGCGTCCACGCCGACCAGGATGCCCTCGTCGGCGTAGAAGGAGACCAGGGGGGCGGTCTGCTCCTGGTAGACCTCCAGGCGGTGCCTGACGGTCTCCTCCTTGTCGTCGTCGCGCTGGTAGAGCTTCCCGTTGCAGGCGTCGCAGACGTCGTCCTTCTTGTCGTCGAAGTCGACGTGCCAGATACGGCCGCACTGGCTGCAGGTACGGCGGCCCGCCAGCCTGCGCACGACCTCCTCGTCGTCGACCACGAGCTCCAGGACGAGGTCCAGCCCGGCTCCGAACTCGGCGAGGATCTTCTTCAGGATCTCGGCCTGGGGCACGTTCCTGGGGAAGCCGTCGAGCAGGAAACCGTCCTGCGCGTCCTTCTCGGCGAGACGGTCGCGGACCATCGCGATGGTGACCTCGTCGGGCACGAGGTCGCCGCGGTCCATGTATTCCTTGGCAAGCTTGCCGAGCTCCGTGCCGCCCGAGACGTTGGCGCGGAAGATGTCACCTGTCGAAATCTTCGGGATCGACAGGTTCGATGCGACGAACTGGGCCTGTGTCCCCTTACCCGCTCCGGGGGGCCCGACCAGGACGAGGCGCACTACTTCAGGAAGCCTTCATAGTTGCGCTGCTGCAGCTGGCTCTCGATCTGCTTCACGGTGTCAAGGCCGACACCAACCATGATCAGAATGCTCGTCCCTCCGAACGGGAAGTTCTGACTCGCGCCGACGAGCGCCAGCGCGACGATCGGCACCATGGAGATCAGGCCCAGATACAGCGCGCCGGGAGCGGTGAGTCGCGTGAGCACGAAGTTCAAGTACTCAGCCGTCGGGCGCCCCGGGCGGATGCCCGGGATGAACCCACCGTACTTCTTCATGTTGTCGGCGACCTCAACGGGGTTGAAGGTGATCGACACATAGAAGTACGTGAAGAAGACGATCAGCAGGAAGAACGTGATCATGTACGTCGGGGTGGTGCCGCCGCCGCCGAACTCCTGGGAGATCCACTGGATGATCGGGTGGGGCTCCGACTGGGTGTTCGTGAAGAGCGTCGTGATCAGCTGCGGCAGGTACAGCAGTGACGAGGCGAAGATGACCGGGATGATGCCGGCCTGGTTGACCTTGAGCGGGATGTAGGTGGAGGTCCCCCCGTACATCCGGCGGCCGACCATGCGCTTGGCGTACTGCACCGGGATGCGGCGCTGGGCCTGCTCGACCATCACGACCAGGGCGATCATCGCGATACCGACGACGATGACCACGGCGAAGACGAAGGCACCCTTCTGGCGGGCGATGTTCATCAGCTCGGACGGGAAGACCGCGATGACCTGCGTGAAGATCAGGATCGACATGCCGTTGCCGATGCCGCGGTCGGTGATCAGCTCACCCAGCCACATGACCACGGCGGTGCCGGCGGTCATGGTCAGCACCATCGTGACGATGGCGAAGACGTTGTCCTTGTCGAGCAGGATCTCCTCGCGGCACTGCGGGAACAGCTGCCCGCTGCGCGCCAGCGCCACGAAGGCGGTCGACTGGAGAACGGCCAGCCCGACCGTCAGGTAACGGGTGTACTGCGTGATCTTGGTCTGCCCGGCCTGGCCCTCCTTCCGAAGGGCCTCCAGCCTCGGAATCACCACGACGAGCAGCTGAAGAATGATGCTCGCGGTGATGTAGGGCATGATGCCCAGGGCGAAGACTGAAAGTTTCAGAAGCGCGCCGCCGCTGAACAGCTGCACCATTCCGTAGATGTTGCCCGCGTCCCCCGCTTGCGCCTGGGTGAGACAACGGCTGATGTTCTCGGTATGCACACCCGGGGTCGGCAGAACCGATCCAAGTCGGAACAGCGCGATGATGCCCAAGGTGAAGAGCAACTTCTTACGCAGGTCCGGCGTACGGAACGCTCGGGTAAATGCGGTCAGCACGGTCCCTCCTGCGCGCCTGAAAGGCGAGGTCGGTCAGCGATGGTGCGGGGGTGTTCCATCTTTGCCATATCCAGTCAATGAGCCCGAGGAAATGAGTCGAGGCCCACTGTCCAGCGAACTCTAACGCACTACGGGCGCGGGAGCCCATTGCTGAGCCCCCGCGCCACGTGATGATGACACCTACAGCTCGGAGACGGAGCCCCCGGCAGCGGCGATCTTGTCCTTGGCGGCCGAGGAGAACGCGTGCGCCTCCACGTTCAACGCCACGGACAGCTCACCGGTTCCCAGAACCTTGACGAGCTGGTTCTTGCGGACCGCGCCCTTGGCGACGAGCGTCTCCACGGTGACGTCGCCACCGTCGGGGAACAGCTCACCGAGCCGGTCGAGGTTGACGACCTGGTAGGTCGTCTTGAAAAGGGCGTTGGAGAAGCCCTTCATCTTGGGCAGGCGCCGCTGCAGCGGGACCTGGCCACCTTCGAAGCCCAGGGGAACCTTGTTCCTGGCCCTCGTGCCCTTGGTACCACGACCCGAGGTCTTGCCCTTGGACGCCTCGCCACGGCCCTTGCGGACCTTGGACTTGTTGGCGCCGGGAGCCGGACGCAGGTGGTGGATGCGGAGCGGAGTGTTCTCTGCCATGTCTAGTCGACCTCTTCCACGGTGACGAGGTGCGTCACCACGGTGACCATGCCGCGGATCTCCGGGCGGTCCTCCTTGACGACGACGTCACCGATTCGCTTCAGACCGAGCGAGCGCAGCGAGTCACGCTGGTTCTGCTTGCCACCGATCTTCGAGCGGACCTGGGTGATCTTCAGGCGTGCCATGTCAGCTCACCGCCTTCGCGGCCGCGGCCTCGGCGAGACCCTCGGCGCGAGCCTTGAGCATCGCCTTGGGCGCGACGTCCTCGATCGGCAGGCCACGGCGGGCGGCGATCTCCTCGGGCCTGCTGAGGCCCTTCAGAGCCGCCACGGTGGCGTGCACGATGTTGATCGGGTTGTCCGAGCCGAGCGACTTGGACAGCACGTCGTGGATGCCGGCGCACTCCAGCACGGCGCGCACCGGGCCACCGGCGATGACGCCGGTACCGGGCGAGGCCGGACGCAGGAAGACGACGCCCGCGGCCTCTTCGCCCTGCACGATGTGCGGGATGGTGCCCTGGATCCGGGGCACCCTGAAGAAGTTCTTCTTGGCCTCTTCGACACCCTTGGCGATCGCCGCGGGCACCTCCTTGGCCTTGCCGTAGCCGACGCCGACCATGCCGTTGCCGTCACCGACGATGACGAGGGCGGTGAAGCTGAAGCGACGACCACCCTTCACGACCTTGGCCACTCGGTTGATCTTCACGACGCGCTCGATGTACGAGACGCCCTTGTCAGCGTTGCCACCGCGGCGGTCGTCACGACGACCGTCACGCCGCTCGCCACCGGCGGCGCCACCGCGACGCGGAGCTCCAGCCATTAGTGGTTCCTCTTCTCATTCGTAAGACGGGCCATCGGTTGCGGTCCTCGGAAAGGAGTCATCAGAACTCCAGTCCGCCTTCGCGGGCGCTCTCCGCGAGCGCCGCGATACGGCCCGCGTAGCGGTTGCCACCCCGGTCGAACACGACCGCGGTGATCCCGGCCGCCTTGGCCCGCTGAGCGAGAAGCTCGCCGACCTGCTTGGCCTTGTCGGTCTTGGCGCCGTCCGCCGAACGCAGCGAGGAGTCCATGGTGGACGCGCTCACCAGCGTGTGGCCCTGGGCGTCGTCGACGATCTGCACGAAGAGGTGCCTCGTGGAGCGGTTGACGACCAGACGCGGACGCGTGGCCGTGCCGACCACCTTCTTGCGGACTCGGCCGTGGCGGCGGGCCCGCGAGACGGCGCGGGCGGCCGTGTGCTTGCCGAACGCAGTCTTGCCAGCCATGCCTACTTACCAGCCTTTCCGACCTTGCGGCGGATAACTTCACCCTGGTAACGCACGCCCTTGCCCTTGTACGGGTCGGGCTTGCGCAACTTGCGGATGTTCGCGGCGATCTCGCCGACCTTCTGCTTGTCGATGCCGTCCACGTGGAACAGGGTCGGCCGCTCGACGCGGAAGGTGACGCCCTCGGGGGCGTCGATGATCACCGGGTGACTGAAACCGAGAGCGAACTCGAGCTGAGTCGGGCTCTTGGCCTGGACGCGGTAACCGACGCCGACGATCTCCAGGGTCTTGGAGTACCCCTGGGTCACACCGGTCACCATGTTGGCGACCAGGGTGCGGGACAGGCCGTGCAGCGCACGGACCTTGTTCTCGTCGTTGGGGCGGGTGACGGAGAGGTTCCCGTCGTCGCCCTTGGCGATCGCGATGGGCTCCGCGACCGTGTGTGAAAGTGTGCCCTTAGGACCCTTGACCGTGACGTCCCGGCCGTCGATGGCGACGTCCACTCCGTTCGGTACGGGGATGGGCAGCCGTCCGATTCTTGACATGCTGTTCGTTCTCCCCTCTACCAAACGAAGGCGAGGACTTCCCCGCCCACTCCACGCTTGCCGGCCTGCTTGTCCGTCATGAGACCGCCGGACGTCGAGATGATCGCGACGCCCAGTCCGCCCAGGACTCGGGGCAGGTTGTCCTTCTTTGCATAGACCCGCAGGCCGGGCTTGGAAACCCGGCGCAGGCCCGCGAGCGACCGCTCACGGCTCGGCCCGAACTTGAGCTCCACCACGAGGTTCTTCCCGACCTTGGCGTCTTCGACGGTCCAGGCCTGGATGTATCCCTCCTGCTGGAGGATCTCGGCGATGTGCGCCTTGATCTTCGAGTACGGCATCGCCACGCTGTCGTGGTACGCCGAGTTCGCGTTTCGCAGACGCGTCAGCATGTCTGCGATCGGGTCGGTCATCGTCATGGCCGGTGGCCTTCCTCACCGCGGTTTCCACAGGGGACCTACGGTGCGGTCATGGGCGCTTCGATCAGCGCCCGGTGAGTATCGAGATTCTATGCGGGGCCGGAGACCGCGCGGACCCGTGGGGTCACGGGACCGCGCGGAGGGCTACCAGCTCGACTTGGTGATGCCGGGCAGCTCGCCCCGGTGCGCCATCTCGCGGAAGCAGATGCGGCACAGGCCGAACTTCCGGTAGACGGCGCGGGGACGGCCACAGCGCGAGCAGCGGGTGTAGGCCCGGACCTCGAACTTGGCCTTGCGAGCAGCCTTGACCTTGAGCGACGTCTTCGCCATGATCAGGCCTCCTTGAAGGGGAATCCGAGGTGCTTCAGCAGCGCCCGGCCCTGGTCGTCGGTCTTAGCGGTGGTCACGACCGTGATGTCCATGCCCCGCTGACGGTCGACCTTGTCCTGGTCGATCTCGTGGAACATGACCTGCTCGGTGAGACCGAAGGTGTAGTTCCCGTTACCGTCGAACTGCTTGGGCGACAGGCCCCGGAAGTCACGGATACGGGGCAGCGCCAGCGAGAGCAGCCGGTCGAGGAACTCCCACATGCGGTCACCGCGGAGCGTGACGTGCGCGCCGATCGGCATGCCCTCGCGCAGTTTGAACTGCGCGATGGACTTGCGGGCGCGGACGACCGCCGGCTTCTGGCCGGTGATCACGGTGAGGTCGCGGACGGCGCCTTCGATCAGCTTCGAGTCGCGCGCGGCCTCGCCGACGCCCATGTTCACCTTGATCTTGGTGATCGTGGGCACCAGCATGATGTTCTCGAACCCGAAGTCCTCGTTCAGCTTCGCGATGATCTCTTCGCGGTAGCGCTGCTTGAGGCGCGGAAGGGCCCGCTGCTCGGTCTCGGTGGTGTTCGCGGTCATCACTTGTCCCCACCCGTCTCGTCGGAGGCGGCCTCGGCCGTCTCCTTCTTGGCGGGCTTGTCGTCCTTGGCGGGCTTGGCCTCGGCCTTGGCGGACGTGTCGTCCTTGGTGGCCTTGGTGGACGTGTCGTCGTCCTTGGTGGCCTTGGCGGGCTTGGCGTCATCCTTGAGCTTCTTGACGTTGCTCACGTGGATGGGAGCCTCCATCGTCTGCACGCCGCCGCTCTTGGCGCCGCGCGGACCCTGGTTGGTCTCCTTGGTGTGCTTGGTGACCATGTTGACGCCCTCGACCACCACGCGCTCGTCACGCGGGTGGGCGGCGATCACGCGGCCCTTGGCGCCCTTGTCCTTGCCGGCGATGACCAGTACCAGGTCACCCTTTTTCACGTGCAGCTTCGGCATTACAACACCTCCGGCGCGAGCGAGATGATCCGCATGAACTTCTTGTCACGCAGCTCGCGTCCGACGGGACCGAAGATGCGAGTGCCCCGCGGGTCGCCGCTGTCCTTGATGATGACGGCGGCGTTCTCGTCGAAGCGGATGTAGGAGCCGTCGGGCCGGCGGCGCTCCTTGACAGTACGGACGATGACGGCCTTGACCACATCGCCCTTCTTCACGGTGCCGCCCGGGATGGCGTCCTTGACCGTGGCGACGATGATGTCGCCGATTCCCGCGTAGCGCCGGCCCGAGCCGCCGAGCACCCGGATGCAAAGGACTTCCTTCGCACCGGTGTTGTCGGCGACCTTGAGCCGCGACTCCTGCTGGATCACTTGAACTCCTGTTTGTCTCGCCGGTTCTCACCCTCGGGTGAGCCTTGCGGAACCTGCTGGGTCTTTGTCCTGCGACCACAGCCCTGACGGACCGCGGCCGAGGCGGGGCGAAGATCGCTTCGCCCCCTTGGACGCCGTCGTGGGGGGTGACACCCGTCACCCCCCACGAGGCGTGTGGCCTACTTGGCCTTTTCGAGGATCTCGATGACGCGCCAGCGCTTGCTGGCCGACAGCGGCCGGGTCTCCATCAGGAGAACGCGGTCGCCGACGCCGCAGTCGTTGGCCTCGTCGTGCGCCTTGTACTTGGTCGTCCTGCGGATGACCTTGCCGTACAGGGGGTGCTTGACGCGGTCCTCGACGGCGACCACGACGGTCTTGTCCATCTTGTCACTGACGACCAGGCCCTCGCGGGTCTTGCGGTAGTTCCGCGCCTTGGTCGTGCTCTCGGTGCTCTCGGTGGTCTCCACGGCCTCAGCCATCGATCGACTCCTTCTCTACCGTGACGATTTTGAGCTCCCGCTCGCGCATCACGGTGTAGATACGGGCGATCTCGCGGCGAACGGCACGCAGCCGCCCGTGGCTCTCCAACTGGCCGGTCGCGGCCTGGAAGCGGAGGTTGAACAGCTCCTCCTTGGCTTCCTTCAGCTTCGTGACCAGCGTGTCCTGGTCCTCCACCCGCAGCTCACCAGCGGTCAGGCCCTTAGCCATCACGCCTCACCCACTTCACGCTTGACGAACCGGCACTTCATCGGCAGCTTGTGCATGGCGCGCCGCAGGGCCTCGCGAGCCACCGGCTCGGCGACACCGGACAGCTCGAACATGATGCGGCCGGGCTTGACGTTGGCGATCCACCACTCCGGCGAACCCTTACCGGAACCCATGCGGGTCTCGGCCGGCTTCTTGGTGAGGGGACGGTCCGGGTAGATGTTGATCCAGACCTTTCCGCCACGCTTGATGTGACGGGTCATCGCGATACGAGCCGACTCGATCTGGCGGTTGGTCACGTAGGAGTGCTCAAGCGCCTGAATGCCGAACTCGCCGAACACGACCCTGGTGCCGCCCTTGGCGGCGCCGTGACGGTCGGGCCGGTGCTGCTTGCGGTGCTTGACCCTGCGCGGGATCAGCATGGTCAGCTCCCTTCAGCACCCGGCTGCGCAGCCGGGCCGGTCTCGGGGGCGGCCTGCGAGGCCGCCTCGTTCCTGGGTGCGGACGGAGCCGCGGCGCGGTCACCACGACCGGCACCGGCGCCACCGGCACCGCCGCCACGACGGGCGCCACCGGCGCCGCCGCCACCACGACGGGGACGGTCGCCGCCACCGGCACCGGGGCCACGACGGTCGTCGCGGTCACGGCGCTGGCCGCCGGCGCGGGCACCGGCGGCGGCCGCCTCGCGCTCGGCGCGGCTGGTCGGGGCCTCACCCTTGTAGATCCACACCTTCACGCCGATGCGGCCGAAGGTGGTGCGGGCCTCGTACAGGCCGTAGTCGATGTCCGCGCGGAGGGTGTGCAGGGGCACGCGGCCCTCGCGGTAGAACTCCGAGCGGGACATCTCGGCGCCGCCCAGACGACCCGAGCACTGCACCCGGATGCCCTTGGCGCCGCTCTTCATCGCCGACTGCATCGCCTTGCGCATGGCACGGCGGAACGAGACACGGCTGGACAGCTGCTCGGCCACACCCTGGGCGACGAGCTGAGCGTCGATCTCAGGGTTCTTGACCTCGAGGATGTTCAGCTGGACCTGCTTCTTGGTCAGCTTCTCGAGGTCACCGCGGATCCGGTCCGCCTCGGCGCCTCGGCGGCCGATGACGATGCCCGGACGGGCGGTGTGAATGTCGACCTGTACCCGGTCGGTGGTCCGCTCGATCTCCACCTTGGAGATGCCGGCCCGCTCCATGCCCTTTTTGAGCATGCGGCGGATCGCCACGTCTTCGGCCACGTACGACTTGTAGAGCTTGTCGGCGTACCACCGGCTCTTGAAGTCGGTCGTGATGCCGAGGCGGAACCCGTGCGGGTTGACCTTCTGACCCACTAGCGGGTCCTCCCCTTCGGCTCGCGGGACTCCACGATCACGGTGATGTGGCTGGTCCGCTTGTTGATCCGATAGGCGCGACCCTGGGCGCGGGGACGAAACCGCTTCAGCGTCGGGCCCTCGTCGACCCAGGCACGGCTCACGAAGAGCGTCTCCCGGTCGAGCTTGAAGTTGTGCTCCGCGTTGGCAATGGCGCTGGACAGCACCTTGTACACGGTCTCGCTCGCCGACTGGGGAGCGAACTGCAGCACGGCCTGCGCCTCCGAAGCGGGCAGCCCGCGAATGAGGTCCACCACGCGGCGGGCCTTCATGGGCGTGTGGCGCGCGAACCGCGCCTGAGCCCTGGCTTCCATCGCTTACTCCTCTTACCTTCTGCTTCGTGTCGGTCGGGTCCGTCTCGCCCGGTGGTGACCGGTACGGCTCTCGCCGTCCGGCCGTCTGCGGGCGGGACGAGCCCTCCCTGTGAGGCGCTTTATCGCCGGCTGCGGCGGTCTTCCTTGACGTGGCTGCGGAAGGTTCGCGTCGGGGCGAACTCGCCGAGCTTGTGGCCGATCATCGACTCGGTGACGAACACCGGGACGTGCTTGCGGCCGTCGTGAACGGCGATCGTGTGACCGAGCATGTCGGGCACGATCATGGAGCGCCGCGACCACGTCTTGATGACGTTTTTGGTGCCCTTCTCGTTCTGGACATCCACCTTCTTCTGAAGGTGGTCGTCCACGAAGGGACCCTTCTTGAGGCTACGTGGCATTTTGGCTGCTCCTACCGCTTCTTCCGCTTGGTACGACGGCGGATGATCAGCCGGTCGCTGGCCTTGTTCGCCGCACGAGTACGACCCTCGGGCTTGCCCTTGGGGTTGACGGGGTGACGACCGCCGGAGGTCTTACCCTCACCACCACCGTGCGGGTGGTCGACCGGGTTCATCGCGACACCGCGGACGGTGGGGCGCTTGCCCTTCCACCGCATGCGTCCGGCCTTGCCCCAGTTGATGTTGGCCTGCTCGGCGTTGCCGACCTGGCCGACGGCGGCCCTGCAGCGGACGTCGACCTGGCGCATCTCGCCGGAGGGCATACGCAGCGTGGCGTACTGTCCCTCCTTGGCCAGGAGCTGGATCTGCGCGCCGGCGGACCGGCCCAGCTTGGCGCCACCGCCCGGACGGAGCTCCACCGCGTGGATGAAGGTACCCGTCGGGATGTTGCGCAGCGGGAGGCAGTTGCCCGGCTTGATGTCGGCCGTGGGGCCGTTCTCGATGTTGTCGCCCTGCTTCAGGCCGGTCGGGCAGAGGATGTAGCGCTTCTCCCCGTCGGCGTAGTGCAGCAGCGCGATGCGGGACGTGCGGTTCGGGTCGTACTCGATGTGAGCGACCTTGGCCGGGATCCCGTCCTTGTCGTGACGCCGGAAATCGATGATCCGGTAGGCGCGCTTGTGGCCACCGCCCTGGTGACGGGTGGTGACTCGGCCGTGGACGTTACGGCCACCCTTGCTGTGCAAGGGTGCAAGCAGCGACTTCTCGGGCGTGCTGCGCGTGATCTCGGCAAAGTCCGAGACGCTGGCGCCGCGGCGACCCGGGGTCGTCGGCTTGAGTTTACGGATGCCCATCTTTTTCGTTCATCCTTCGTCGGTTAATCCGGTCGAATGCCCCTCACCGGCTGGTGAGGGGCTTTCTCCCTGTACGTACTGAGCGAGCGCGTCAGCCGATCTGACCGAAGATGTCGATCCGGTCGCCCTCGACCAGGCTCACGATCGCCCGCTTGGTGGCGGGGCGCTGGCCGTAGCCGAACCTGGTCCGCTTGCGCTTGCCCTGGCGGTTGATGGTGTTGACGCTGGCCACCTTGACACCGAAGATCTTCTCTACGGCGATCTTGACCTGCGTCTTGTTGGCCGTCTTCCGCACCAGGAACGTGTACTTGTTGTGCTCGTCGATCAGGCCGTAGCTCTTCTCGGAGACCACCGGCTTGATGATGATGTCGCGCGGGTCGGCGATCTTCTCCATCAGGCGTCTTCCTTCCCGCTCTTGCTCAGGCGGGCCACGATCTGGTCGTAGGCCGCCTGGGTGAAGACCACGTCGTCGTAGCAGAGCACGTCGTAGGTGTTGAGCTGCCCGGCGTCCAGCAGGTGGACCTCGGGAGCGTTGCGCAGGCTCAGCCAGGTGAGCTCGTCACCCTCGTCGACGACGACGAGAACGCTACGGGCCTTGGTGATCCTGCGAAGTGACTCGAGAGCCGCCTTGGTCGCCGGGGTCTCCCCCGCGACCAGACCGCTGACCACGTGAACGCGGCCACCGGTCGCCCGGTCGGACAGGGCACCGCGCAGGGCGGCGGCCTTCATCTTCTTGGGAGTCTTCTGCGAGTAGTCCCGCGGCACCGGGCCGTGGACGACGCCACCGCCGGCGAACTGCGGGGCGCGGGTCGAGCCCTGACGGGCGCGGCCGGTGCCCTTCTGGCGGTACGGCTTCTTGCCGCCGCCCCGGACCTCACCGCGGGTCTTGGCCTTGTGGGTGCCCTGCCGGCGAGCGGCGAGCTGGGCCACGACGACCTGGTGGATCAGCGGGATGTTGACCTTCGTGCCGAAGATGTCCTCCGGCAGGTCGACGGTGCCGGCCTTGCCGCCGCTCACGTCGAGGACGTCAATGGTGCTCACTTGGCAGCCCCCTTCTTGGTGGCGGTGCGGACCAGGACCAGGCTGCCGTTGGCGCCGGGGATCGCACCCTTGATCAGGATGAGGCCCCTCTCGGCGTCGATGGCGTGAACCTTGAGGCTCTGGACGGTCGTGCGGACGTTGCCCATCCGGCCGGCCATGCGGACGCCCTTGAAGACGCGGCCCGGGGTGGCGCAGCCACCGATGGAACCCGGCGAGCGGTGCTTGCGCTGCGTACCGTGGGAGGCGCCCAGGCCCTTGAAGCCGTGGCGCTTCATGACACCGGCGAAGCCCTTGCCCTTGCTCTTGCCCGTCACGTCGACGAACTGGCCGGCCTCGAAGGTGTCGGCCGAGAGCTCCTGGCCCAGGGTGTAGTCACCGGCGTCGTCGGTGCGGATCTCCGCGAAGTAACGGCGCGGGGTGATGTCGTGCTTGCGCAGGTAGTCGCCGAGCGGCTTGTTGACCTTCCGTGGGTCGACCTGCCCGAAGCCCAGCTGAACGGCGGAGTAGCCGTCCTTCTCGGGGGTGCGGACGCGGGTCACGACGCACGGACCGGCCTCGACGACGGTCACCGGGACCATCCGGTTGTCCGCGTCGAAGACCTGGGTCATGCCGAGCTTCTTGCCCAGGACGCCCTTGATCTGCTTAGCCATGTCAGTGCGTTCCCTCAGAGCTTGATCGAGATGTCGACGCCGGCGGGAAGGTCGAGTCGCATGAGCGAGTCGACGGTCTTCGGCGTCGGGTCGATGATGTCAATGAGCCGCTTGTGCGTGCGCATCTCAAAGTGCTCGCGGCTGTCCTTGTACTTGTGCGGCGAGCGGATGACGCAGTACACGTTCTTCTCGGTCGGCAGCGGCACCGGGCCCGCGACCTTGGCGCCAGTCCGTGTCACCGTCTCGACGATCTTCTTGGCCGAAACGTCGATGACCTCGTGGTCATAGGCCTTGAGCCGAATGCGGATCTTCTGTCCCGCCATAATGGCCTCGGTGTCCTTCGCTGTCGTCTGAAAAAGTTACGTGCGGCCTGTTGCCGCTGTGCTGTGGGGCGGGTCCGCCTCGCGACGTCCCCTCCGCCTCGTACGGGAGCCCGTGTCCCCCCTCGGGGGCGTTCTCCGTACGTGTCCCACGTAGCAGACGCTGAGAGTCCGCGCTTTCTTCCGTGATCTGGCAGTCACTTCGGCAGATCTTCCGGCCGAAGCCACTGCGAGATCACGGTTCGTGGGTCCTGCCGGGTCCGCGCCCTGCGGCGCGGGCCCCTCGTGGTGTGGCGGCCGGTCCCGTACGGAGGCCGGCCGCCACTCCGCGATCGTCCTACTTGAGAATCTTGGTCACTCGACCCGCACCGACGGTGCGGCCACCCTCACGGATGGCGAACTTGAGACCGTCCTCCATCGCGATGGGCTGGATGAGCTGGACGTTCATCTCGGTGTTGTCGCCCGGCATGACCATCTCGGTGCCCTCGGGGAGGTTCACCACGCCGGTCACGTCGGTGGTGCGGAAGTAGAACTGCGGGCGGTAGTTGTTGAAGAAGGGGGTGTGGCGGCCGCCCTCGTCCTTGCTCAGGATGTAGACCTGGGCCTCGAACTCGGTGTGCGGGGTGGTCGTGCCCGGCTTGATGATGCACTGGCCGCGCTCGACGTCCTCGCGCTTGATGCCACGGAGGAGCAGACCGACGTTGTCGCCCGCCTGGCCCTCGTCGAGCAGCTTGCGGAACATCTCGACACCGGTGACCGTGGTGGTGGTCTTGGTCTCCTTGATGCCGATGATGTCGACGGTCTCGTTGACCTTGACGACACCGCGCTCGATACGACCGGTCACGACGGTGCCGCGGCCGGTGATCGAGAAGACGTCCTCGATCGGCATCAGGAACGGCTTCTCGGTCTCACGGGTGGGCTCGGGGACGTTCTCGTCCACGGCGGTCATGAGCTCGATGATCGAGTCGCCCCACTTGGAGTCGCCCTCGAGCGCCTTCAGCGCCGAGACGCGGACGACCGGCAGGTCGTCGCCGGGGAACTCCTGGGCCGAGAGAAGCTCGCGGACCTCGAGCTCGACGAGCTCCAGGATCTCCTCGTCGTCCACCATGTCGGACTTGTTGAGGGCCACGACGATGTAGGGGACGCCGACCTGGCGGGCCAGGAGGACGTGCTCCTTCGTCTGCGGCATCGGACCGTCGGTGGCGGCGACCACGAGGATCGCGCCGTCCATCTGAGCCGCACCGGTGATCATGTTCTTCACGTAGTCGGCGTGACCGGGGCAGTCCACGTGGGCGTAGTGGCGCTTCTCGGTCTGGTACTCGACGTGCGCGATGGAGATCGTGATACCACGAGCCTTCTCCTCGGGCGCCTTGTCGATCTTGTCGAACGGGGTCGCCTCGTTGAGGTTCGGGAAACGCTCGTGGAGCACCTTGGTGATCGCCGCGGTCAGAGTGGTCTTGCCGTGGTCGATGTGCCCAATGGTGCCGATGTTTACGTGCGGCTTGGTCCGCTCGAACTTGGCCTTGGCCACTGCTCTCTCCTTAGAGATTCTGACGTGACTTGCGTCTTCAAAAACGGATGCCGGACCGAATCGCCCCGCATCCCCCGATCCATGAGCGGGCGAGCCCGCTCATGGATCGGAACGGATACCGGACTTATCCGCCCCGCACCCCTCCGGTGGCGGGGCGGCGATCTCCTCGCCTCCCGCACCCGGAACGGATGCCGGACTTATTCGCCCCGCACCTTCGCGACGATCTCCTTGGCGATGTGCGCAGGCACTTCCGCGTAGGAGTCGAACTGCATGCTGTAGCTCGCGCGTCCCTGCGTCTTGCTACGGAGGTCTCCCACGTAGCCGAACATCTCGGAGAGCGGCACGAGCGCCTTGATGATGCGAGCGCCGGAGCGCTCGTCCATCGCCTGGATCTGCCCGCGGCGACCGTTGAGGTCACCGATGACGTCACCCATGTAGTCCTCGGGCGTGGTGACCTCGACGGCCATCATCGGCTCCAGGATTACGGCGTCCGCCCTGCGCGCGGCCTCCTTGAAGGCCATCGAGCCGGCGATCTTGAAGGCCATTTCGGACGAGTCCACCTCGTGGTAGGCACCGTCCTGCAGGGTGACCTTGACCCCGACCATGGGATAGCCGGCCAGGACACCGAACTCGGCAGCCTCCTGGGCGCCCGCGTCGACCGAGGGGATGTACTCCCTCGGGATGCGGCCACCGGAGACCTTGTTCGAGAACTCGTAGCCGTCGTTGCCCTCGCCCAGCGGCTCGATGTCGATGATGACCTTGGCGAACTGGCCCGAACCACCGGTCTGCTTCTTGTGGACGTAGTCGACCTTCTCCACCTTGCGGCGGATGGTCTCCCGGTAGGCCACCTGAGGCCGGCCGATGTTGGCCTCGACCTTGAACTCGCGGCGCATCCGGTCGACGAGGATCTCCAGGTGGAGCTCGCCCATACCCCAAATGACCGTCTGCCCGGTCTCGTCGTCACGACGGACCTGGAAGGACGGGTCCTCCTCGGCCAGCCGCTGGATCGCGGTGCCCAGCTTCTCCTGGTCACCCTTGGTCTTGGGCTCGATGGCGACGCTGATGACCGGCGCCGGGAAGTTCATCGACTCCAGGACCACGGGGTGAGCCGGGTCCGACAGGGTGTCACCGGTGGTGGTGTCCTTCAAGCCCATCACGGCGACGATCTGACCGGCGACCGCCGACGGGCGCTCTTCGCGCTTGTTGGCGTGCATCTGGTAGATCTTGCCGATCCGCTCCTTGCGGCCCTTCACCGAGTTGACCACGGCGGTGCCGGTCTCGAGCGTGCCCGAGTAGATGCGGATGTAGGTGAGACGGCCCAGGTGCTGGTCGCTCATGATCTTGAAGGCGAGCGCGGAGAAGGGCTCGGTGACGTCCGCGTGACGCTCGATGATCTCCTCCTCCTTGCCGACCGCGTGGCCCTTGAAGGCCGCGATGTCGATCGGGGCGGGGAGGTAGGCGACGATCGCGTCGAGCAGGGGCTGGACGCCCTTGTTCTTGAACGCGGTGCCGGTCAGGACCGGGTTGATGACGCTCTTCAGCGTGGCGCGGCGGATGGCCGCGACCAGCTGCTCCTCGGTGGGCTCGACGCCCTCCAGGAAGAGCTCCATCAGCTCGTCGTCGTTCTCGGAGACCGTCTCGACGAGCTTGTCACGCCACTCGCGGGCGACCTCGGCGTGCTCCGCCGGGATGTCCACGGTCTCGTACATCTCGCCCTTGGCCGCCTCGGCGCTCCAGAGCAGGCCCTTCATCTTGACCAGGTCGATGACGCCCTTGAAGTCGGCCTCGACGCCCCAGGGAAGCTGGATGACGGCGGGGGTCGCGTTCAGGCGGCTGACCATCATGTCGACGCAGCGGTGGAACTCCGCGCCGACCCGGTCCATCTTGTTGACGAAGCAGATCCTGGGCACTTCGTAGCGGTCGGCCTGACGCCAGACCGTCTCGGACTGCGGCTCGACACCGGCGACGCCGTCGAACACGGCGACGGCACCGTCGAGGACGCGGAGCGAGCGCTCCACCTCGATCGTGAAGTCCACGTGGCCCGGCGTGTCGATGATGTTGATCGTGTGGCCGAGCCATTCGCAGGTCGTGGCAGCGGAGGTGATGGTGATACCACGCTCCTGCTCCTGCTCCATCCAGTCCATCGTGGCTGCGCCCTCGTGGACCTCACCGATCTTGTAGTTGATACCGGTGTAGAACAGGATGCGCTCGGTCGTCGTGGTCTTGCCCGCGTCGATGTGGGCCATGATCCCGATGTTACGGACCTTGGCCAGGTCAAGAGCGGTCGTGGTGGCCACTTCTCTCGCGTCCTCGTCGTCTCGTCGAACCCGCTGTTACCAGCGGTAGTGGGCGAAGGCCTTGTTGGACTCGGCCATCTTGTGGGTGTCCTCGCGCTTCTTGACGCTTGCGCCGAGGCCGTTGCTGGCGTCGAGCAGTTCGTTCATCAGACGCTCGGTCATGGTCTTCTCGCGGCGGGCGCGGGAGTACTGCACCAGCCAGCGCAGGGCCAGGGTGGTGCTGCGCGCCGCGCGCACCTCGACCGGGACCTGGTAGGTCGCGCCACCGACACGGCGGCTGCGGACCTCGAGAGTGGGCTTGACGTTGTCCAGCGCGCGCTTGAGGGTGACGACCGGGTCGTTGCCGGTCTTCTCCTTGGCGCCTTCGAGGGCGCCGTACACGATGGACTGGGCGATGGATCGCTTGCCGTCCAGGAGCACCTTGTTGATCAGAGCGGTGACCAGGGGCGAGTTGTGAACCGGGTCGGCCATGAGCTGACGACGGCCAGGAGAACCCTTGCGAGGCATTCCTACTTCTCCTTCTTCGCGCCGTAACGGCTACGGGCCTGCTTGCGGTTGCGGACACCCTGGGTGTCGAGCGAACCACGGATGATCTTGTAGCGAACACCCGGAAGGTCCTTCACACGCCCACCACGGACGAGCACGATGGAGTGCTCCTGGAGGTTGTGACCGACACCGGGGATGTAAGCCGTGACCTCGATGCCGTTGGTCAGCCGGACACGCGCCACCTTGCGGAGGGCGGAGTTCGGCTTCTTCGGGGTCGTGGTGTAAACGCGCATGCAGGTGCCGCGTCGCTGAGGGCTGGCCTTGAGCGCCGGGGTCTTGGTCTTGGTGACCTTGTCCTGGCGGCCCTTGCGGACCAGCTGCTGAATCGTGGGCACCGCGTCTCCGTTCGTGCTAGCCGGTTATTCGAATGTGGTGCATTTGCAGGTACTGCCGGTGTCATGACCTGCGGTTCTTCCAGCTCCTCCGACCCACGCGTTCGGGCGTGTCGCGGGGTGTCGTACCACGTCCCGGAAAGGAACGATCCGCTGGAGGAGGCCACACGGCGCCCCTGCCGACTCCTCGATGGGAAACCGTCGACGCGCACGCATGAGGACCCATGAAGACATGGGCACGAAGGGAAAGACTACCCAGCCCAGTGCAACACGTCAAAACGACCGCACTGGCCGGGCGCCGTCACGCGCGCCCGCATCCGTGCCCTGGCTCCCGTGACCGGTTTCCGACCGACCACGTCCGGGTCCACACCGAAGTTTACCCGGCCCCGGACACTTCTCCGGTCGTTCTCCGCATTGACGTACGGCTTCGGCCGCAACGTTCCGGTCAAGACGGACGGCGCCCGGCCCCCTCGCGGGGACCGGGCGCCGTCTCGATCACTGTGCCGGGCGTGCTCGCTCAGCGGTTGTACTGACCGAAGTCGTACTCCTCCAGCGGCACGGCCTCGCCCGAGCCCGAGCCGAAGGTGTAGTCGGCCGCGGAGCCGTCGTAGCCGCCGACCGTGTACATCGCGGCCTTGGCCTCCTCGGTGGGCTCGACCCGGATGTTGCGGTACTGGGGCATGCCCGTACCCGCCGGGATGAGCTTTCCGATGATGACGTTCTCCTTGAGACCGAGCAGCGAGTCCGACTTGGCGTGGATCGCCGCGTCGGTGAGCACCCGGGTCGTCTCCTGGAAGGACGCCGCCGACAGCCACGACTCGGTGGCGAGCGAGGCCTTGGTGATGCCCATCAGCACCGGGCGTCCCGAGGCCGGCGTGCCGCCCTCGGCCACGCACTCGCGGTTGATCCGCTCGAAGCGCGGCCGCTCGACGAGCTCACCGGGCAGCATGTCGGCGTCGCCGGACTCCAGCACGTTCACGCGCTTGAGCATCTGCCGCACGATGATCTCGATGTGCTTGTCGTGGATCGACACACCCTGCGAGCGGTAGACCTGCTGGACCTCCGCCACCAGGTGCAGCTGCACGGCGCGGGGGCCGAGGATGCGCAGCACCTCGTTGGGGTTGACCGCACCGGCGATCAGCTGCTGGCCGACGCCGACCCGCTGCCCGTCGGAGACGAGCATCCGCGACCGCATCGACACCGGGTACGCGACCTCCTCGGAGCCGTCGTCGGGGACGACCACGATCTTCCGCGTCTTGTCGGTCTCGTCGATGCGGACCCGGCCCTCGGCCTCGCTGATCGGGGCGACGCCCTTGGGGACGCGCGCCTCGAACAGCTCGGTGACACGGGGCAGGCCGTGGGTGATGTCGGCGCCCGCCACACCACCGGTGTGGAAGGTCCGCATCGTCAGCTGGGTGCCGGGCTCGCCGATCGACTGGGCGGCGATGATGCCGACCGCCTCGCCGACGTCCACGAGCTTGCCGGTGGCCAGCGAGCGGCCGTAGCAGGTGGCGCAGACACCGATCTTGGCCTCGCAGACGAGGGCGCTGCGGGTCCTGACGGTCTCCACACCGGCCTCGACCAGGGCGGTGACGTGGGCGTCGTTGATGTCGACGCCCATCTGCACGACGACCTTGCCGTCCACCTCCACGTCCTCGGCGAGGATGCGGCCGTGCACGTTGCTCTCGGCGTTCTCCGCCTTGACCAGGTTGCCCTGGGCGTCGCGGTCGGCGACGTGCAGCGGCACGGCGCGGTCGGTGCCGCAGTCGATCTCGCGGACGATGACGTCCTGCGCCACGTCCACCAGACGACGGGTCAGGTAGCCGGAGTCGGCGGTCCGCAGCGCGGTGTCCGCCAGACCCTTCCGCTGGCCGTGGGTGGAGATGAAGTACTCCAGCACCGACAGGCCCTCGCGGAACGAGGCCTTGATCGGACGCGGGATCGTCTCACCCTTGGTGTTGGACACCAGGCCACGGATGCCGGAGATCTGCCGGACCTGCATCAGGTTCCCTCGGGCGCCCGACTGGACCATCATCCAGACCGGGTTGGTCTTCGGGAACGCCTTCTGCATGTCGTCGGTCACGTCACTGGTCGCGTGCGTCCAGATCTCGATGAGCTCCTGACGGCGCTCCTCGTCCGTGATCAGACCGCGCTCGTACTCCCGCTGGACCTTGTCGGCCCGGCGCTCGTACGTCTCCATGATCTCGGCCTTGTTCGGCGGCGCGATGACGTCCTCGATGGAGATCGTCACACCGGCCCTGGTCGCCCAGTAGAAACCGGCGTCCTTGAGGGCGTCGAGCGCCGCCGCGACCTCGACCTTGGGGTACTTGTCGGCCAGCTCGTTGACGATGACCGAGAGCTGCTTCTTGCCGACCTGCGAGTTCACGTACGGGTAGTTCGCCGGCAGCGTCTGGTTGAACAGGCACCGGCCCAGGGTGGTCTCCAGGCGGTACCCCTCGCCGGGCTCCCAGCCCTCGGGGGCGGTCCAGTCGCGGGGCGGCGGGACGTCGCCCTTCATCCGGATCTGGATCAGCGACTGGATGTCCAGCTCGCGGCGGTCGAAGGCCATGAGCGCCTCCGACACCGAGCCGAAGACCCGGCCCCTGCCCGCGCCGTTCTCGTCCTCGTCCTTGAGCGTGGTCAGCGAGTACAGGCCGATGATCATGTCCTGGGTGGGCATGGTCACGGGCTTGCCGTCGGCCGGCTTGAGGATGTTGTTGGTGGACAGCATCAGGATGCGGGCCTCGGCCTGCGCCTCGGCCGACAGCGGCAGGTGCACGGCCATCTGGTCACCGTCGAAGTCCGCGTTGAACGCGGTGCACACGAGCGGGTGGATCTGGATGGCCTTGCCCTCGACCAGCTGCGGCTCGAAGGCCTGGATGCCCAGGCGGTGCAGGGTGGGCGCGCGGTTGAGCAGCACGGGGTGCTCGGTGATGACCTCTTCGAGGACGTCCCACACGACCGGCCGGGCACGCTCGACCATCCGCTTGGCCGACTTGATGTTCTGCGCGTGGTTCAGGTCCACCAGGCGCTTCATCACGAACGGCTTGAACAGCTCCAGCGCCATCTGCTTGGGCAGGCCGCACTGGTGCAGCTTCAGCTGCGGGCCGACGACGATGACCGAACGGCCGGAGTAGTCGACTCGCTTGCCCAGCAGGTTCTGGCGGAACCGGCCCTGCTTGCCCTTGAGCATGTCGCTGAGGGACTTCAGGGGGCGGTTGCCGGGTCCGGTGACCGGGCGGCCACGGCGGCCGTTGTCGAACAGCGCGTCGACGGCCTCCTGGAGCATCCGCTTCTCGTTGTTCACGATGATCTCGGGCGCGCCGAGGTCGAGAAGCCGCTTGAGGCGGTTGTTCCGGTTGATCACCCGGCGGTAGAGGTCGTTCAGGTCCGAGGTCGCGAACCGGCCACCGTCGAGCTGCACCATGGGGCGCAGGTCCGGCGGGATGACCGGGATGCAGTCCAGGACCATGCCGTTGGGCGAGTTGCGGGTGTTCAGGAACGCCGAGACGACCTTGAGACGCTTGAGCGCGCGGGCCTTCTTCTGGCCCTTGCCGCTGCGGATCGTCTCGCGGAGGTTCTCGGCCTCCAGGGCGAGGTCGAAGTTGGTCAGCCGCTCCTGGATGGCCTGGGCGCCCATGCCACCGCGGAAGTAGCGGCCGAAGCGGTCGCGCATCTCGCGGTAGAGCAGCTCGTCGCCCTCCAGGTCCTGGACCTTGAGGTTCTTGAAACGGCTCCAGACCTCGTCCAGCCGGTCCAGCTCGCGCTGGGCCCGGTCGCGCAGCTGCCGCATCTCGCGCTCGGCACCCTCGCGCACCTTGCGGCGCTGGTCGCCCTTGGCCCCGGCGGCCTCGAGCTCGGCCAGGTCGGTCTCCAGCTTGCGCTGGCGGGCCTCGATGTCGGAGTCACGGCGCTGCTCGACGTGCTGCCGCTCGACGGAGATCTTCGCCTCCAGCGACGGCAGGTCGCGCTCGCGCATCTCCTTGTCGACATGCGTGATCATGTAGGCCGCGAAGTAGATGACCTTCTCGAGGTCCTTCGGGGCCAGGTCGAGCAGGTATCCCAGACGGGACGGGACACCCTTGAAGTACCAGATGTGCGTGACCGGAGCGGCCAGCTCGATGTGGCCCATCCGCTCGCGGCGCACCTTGGCACGGGTCACCTCGACGCCACAGCGCTCACAGATGATGCCCTTGAAGCGGACGCGCTTGTACTTGCCGCAGTAGCACTCCCAGTCCCGGGTCGGGCCGAAGATCTTCTCGCAGAAGAGTCCGTCCTTCTCGGGCTTGAGCGTCCGGTAGTTGATGGTCTCGGGCTTCTTGACCTCACCGTGCGACCACTGGCGAATGTCGTCGGCGGTCGCGAGGCCGATCCGAAGCTCGTCGAAGAAGTTGACGTCGAGCACTTGTAATCCCCCTCAGCTTCTAGATCAGACCTCTTCGACGCTGCTCGGCTCGCGCCGGGACAGGTCGATGCCGAGCTCCTCCGCGGCGCGGAAGACGTCCTCGTCGGTGTCGCGCATCTCGATGGACATGCCGTCGCTGGAGAGCACCTCGACGTTCAGGCACAGCGACTGCATTTCCTTGATGAGGACCTTGAACGACTCCGGGATGCCCGGCTCGGGGATGTTCTCGCCCTTGACGATCGCCTCGTAGACCTTCACCCGGCCCAGGACGTCGTCGGACTTGATGGTCAGCAGCTCCTGCAGCGCGTAGGCCGCGCCGTAGGCCTCCAGGGCCCAGACCTCCATCTCACCGAAGCGCTGGCCGCCGAACTGGGCCTTACCGCCGAGCGGCTGCTGAGTGATCATGGAGTACGGACCGGTCGACCGCGCGTGGATCTTGTCGTCGACCAGGTGGAGCAGCTTCAGGATGTAGATGTAACCCACGGAGATCGGGTGCGGGAACGGCTCACCGGAACGCCCGTCGAACAGCTGGGCCTTTCCGTTCGCGCCGACCATGCGCCCGCCGTCCCTGTTGAGCAGGGTGTTGTCGAGCAGACCGATGATCTCTTCCTCGTTGGCGCCGTCGAAGACGGGGGTCGCCATGTTGGTACGCGGCTCCACCTCGGCGAAGCCCTTGTCGCGCAGGCGCTCGGCCCACGCCTCCTCGATGCCGGAGATGTCCCAGCCGCGGGCGGCGATCCACCCCAGGTGGGTCTCCAGCACCTGGCCGACGTTCATCCGGCCGGGCACGCCCAGCGGGTTCAGGATGATGTCGACGGCCGTGCCGTCCTCCAGGAAGGGCATGTCCTCGACCGGGAGGATCTTGGAGATGACGCCCTTGTTGCCGTGCCGGCCCGCGAGCTTGTCGCCGTCGGTGATCTTGCGCTTCTGCGCCACGTAGACGCGCACCAGCTCGTTGACGCCGGGGGGAAGCTCGTCGCCCTCCTCGCGGGAGAACACCCGCACCCCGATGACCTTGCCCTGTTCGCCGTGCGGCACCTTCAGCGAGGTGTCGCGCACCTCGCGGGCCTTCTCACCGAAGATCGCCCGCAGCAGCCGCTCCTCGGGGGTCAGCTCGGTCTCACCCTTGGGCGTGACCTTGCCCACCAGGATGTCCCCCGGCACGACCTCGGCGCCGATGCGGATGATGCCGCGCTCGTCGAGATCGGCCAGCACCTCCTCGGAGACGTTGGGGATGTCGCGGGTGATCTCCTCAGGGCCCAGCTTGGTGTCGCGGGCGTCGACCTCGTGCTCCTCGATGTGGATCGAGGACAGCACGTCGTCCTGCACCAGGCGCTGCGACAGGATGATCGCGTCTTCGTAGTTGTGACCCTCCCACGGCATGAACGCCACCAGCAGGTTCTTGCCCAGCGCCATCTCACCGCTGTCGGTGCACGGACCGTCGGCCACGACCTGATTGACCTCGATGCGGTCGCCCTCGGCCACGATCGGCTTCTGGTTGAAGCAGGTGCCCTGGTTGGAGCGCTTGAACTTCGCCACCCGGTAGGTGGTGCGGGTGCCGTCGTCGTTCATCACCGTGACGTAGTCGGCGGAGACCTCCTCCACCACGCCCGCCTTCTCGGCGGTGATCACGTCCCCGGCGTCGGTGGCGGCACGGTACTCCATGCCGGTGCCCACCAGCGGCGCCTCGCTCTTGAGCAACGGCACCGACTGACGCTGCATGTTCGAGCCCATGAGCGCGCGGTTGGCGTCGTCGTGCTCCAGGAACGGGATCATCGCGGTCGCCACGGACACCATCTGGCGTGCCGAGACGTCCATGTAGTCGACCTCGGTGGCGCGCAGGGACTCGAACTCCCCGCCCTTCCTCCGGACCAGGACTCGCGGCTCGAGGAACGTTCCGTCGGGACCGATCGGCGTGTTCGCCTGGGCGATGACGTGCCGGTCCTCCTCGTCGGCGGTCAGGTAGTCGACCTGGTCGGTCACCCGGCCGTCGACGACCTTGCGGTAGGGCGTCTCGACGAAGCCGAAGGAGTTGACCCGGCCGTAGGAGGCCAGCGAGCCGATCAGGCCGATGTTCGGGCCTTCCGGGGTCTCGATCGGGCACATCCGGCCGTAGTGCGAGGGGTGCACGTCACGGACCTCGAAGCCGGCCCGCTCACGGGACAGACCACCGGGACCCAGCGCGGACAGACGCCTCTTGTGCGTCAGGCCGGCCAGCGGGTTGGTCTGGTCCATGAACTGCGACAGCTGGGAGGTACCGAAGAACTCCTTGATCGACGCCACCACGGGGCGGATGTTGATCAGGGTCTGCGGCGTGATCGCCTCGACGTCCTGGGTCGTCATGCGCTCACGCACGACGCGCTCCATACGGGCCAGGCCCAGGCGGACCTGGTTTTGGATGAGCTCGCCCACCGTGCGCAGACGGCGGTTGCCGAAGTGGTCGATGTCGTCGGTCTCGACGACGATCTCACCGTTGGCGCCGGGCATCTCGACCTCGCCGGCGTGCAGCCGGACGATGTACTCGATGGTGGCGACGATGTCGTCCTCGGTCAGGGTGCCCTGGGTGATCTCGCTGTCCACCCCGAGCTTCTTGTTGATCTTGTATCGGCCGACCTTGGCGAGGTCGTAGCGCTTGGAGTTGAAGTACAGGTTCTCCAGCAGCGTCTGCGCCGACTCCTTGGTCGGCGGCTCGCCCGGGCGCAGCTTGCGGTAGATGTCGAGCAGCGCGTCGTCCTGGCCGGCCGTGTGGTCCTTCTCCAGGGTCGCGCGCATGGACTCGTACTGGCCGAACCGCTCGAGGATCTGCTCGCTGGTCCAGCCGAGGGCCTTGAGCAGCACCGTGACGGGTTGCTTGCGCTTGCGGTCGATGCGCACACCGACGCTGTCGCGCTTGTCGATCTCGAACTCCAGCCAGGCACCCCGCGACGGGATCACCTTGCAGCCGTAGAGATCCTTGTCGGAGGTCTTGTCGACGCTGCGGTCGAAGTAGACACCGGGCGAGCGGACCAGCTGGGAGACCACGACACGCTCGGTGCCGTTGATGATGAACGTTCCCTTGCCGGTCATGAGCGGGAAGTCGCCCATGAACACGGTCTGGCTCTTGATCTCACCGGTGGTGTTATTGATGAACTCCGCCGTGACGAACATCGGGGCGGAGTAGGTCATGTCCTTGTCTTTGCACTCATCGACGGAGTACTTGGGCGGCTCGAACCGGTGATCCCGGAACGACAGGGACATGGTTCCGGAGAAGTCCTCGATGGGACTGATCTCCTCGAAGATCTCTTCAAGGCCCGACTGGGCCGGAACGTCCTTGCGCCCGGCCTGGCGAGCCGCCTCGACCCGCCCCTTCCACTTCTCGTTTCCGAGCAACCAGTCGAAGGACTCGGTCTGTAGGGCGAGAAGGTCAGGAACTTCTAGCGGCTCCTGAATTCGTGCGAAAGACACACGACGGGGACCGGCGGGTACGGCGAAGGCGTTGCGCGAGGCTGCCAACAGATGTCCTTCCGAGGGCTCGCGGCGGACTGACTACACGCACGCCAGACGACCATGCATCAGAGCACCAAAAGAAGCGGGTCGTCAAAGGGCAGCGCAAAGGGGCAGTGTAGCCGAACGGCATACACCTGTCCACTTCAGTCTCGCTGCAAGCTCCACGTTGGTCGCAGCATCGCTCTTCAGAACCGAAACGTCAAGCCCGGGAGCTGACATTTCGGCCGGGAAACAGCTGCGGCCATGGGAGTTTTCCCACCGGGTGACCTGCGTACACCTCCACGATCCAAGACGGTGACCGACCTGGTGTGACTGACGCTGAGTAACCCGGCGTTCCGGTCGCCGGCCGATGGTTCGACCGACGATCGACGCTGCCATGGCCGGTGTACCCGGTGGCCGACCGAACTCAAACCAGGTCTTTGCTAACAATTGAATGAAGCGGCGCGCCGATCACGGCGGAGGGGGGTCCCCGAGCAGTGTGGAGAGCTCCGCGACCAGCCAGCGGGAGTCCTTCTCGACCATGATGAAACGGGCCCGGTTCCGGCTGACCTGACGGCGGGGTTCCTCCTCGCCCTTGAGGGTCTTCACCGTGCTGATGTTCATGAACAGGAGCACCTCCACGCGGCCCGAACGCCCCGAGGCCGACTCCACCCCGGCCCCGGTCACGGCGGCCTGCTGGACCGCCTTCTCGCGCCGGGCCTGTGCCGCCATGGTCCGGGACAGCTCCCGGTAGTGCAGGCTGAGCGCCCCGGTGGTGTACCCGCCCGCCCGGGCGAAATCCTGCTCGATCGTCCGGTGGTCGTAGGAGAGCATGTCGGCGGCGACCGCGCGGGCGGCGGCCAGCGCCTCCCGTGCCGCCTCCTCGTCGGCGCGGAGCCGGCTCAGGTCGGTGTGCATGATCCAGATCACCGCGGAGAGCGCGAGCGCGACGGCGGCCATGAGCCCGACCGCCAGCCGGGAGGCGCCCGTCACGGCACCGGCTCCACCTTGGACACCAGCCAGGCCGTCCCGACCTTGGTCACCTCCATGTTCCAGCGGTGGAACCGCTCCTGCGGGGCGTCCTTGCCCCCGTCCCGTCTGGTCAGCTCGTCCCCCACCACCATCACCCGGGCCGTGCCGTCCCTGAGCGAGACCAGGCCGGTGGCGCGCAGCGCGCCGGTGCGCAGCAGCCTGCCCGCGGCCGTCGTCCTCTTCAGCTCCGCGGCGCTTTCGGCGTACTCGGCCCTGGCCGTGCCCGTGGAGGTGGCCAGGACGCGCCCGATGTCGGCGTCGACGGCGCGGTGGCCCACAGAGAGCAGGTGCACGGCGTGCGTCCCCGCGGCCCGCATCGCGGCCTGCCTGTCGTCGGCCGCCGCCTGGGCGTCGCGCAGGTCCGTGCCGACCCAGAACGCCACGGCGATCAGCACCGCGATCAGCGTCGCGAGCACCGGCCCGGCGAGCCTGCGCGGCCTGCGGGCACGGGCGCGGCGCAGGCGGCGGGAGCCTGGGGGACGGGCGGCGTGCGATGCCATGCGTTCTCTCCCCTCACGCGGTCTGCGGAACGCGGGCGGACGGGCGCGGCTCCCCCGCCTCCAGGGACGGCATGCTCCCCGACCGCCGGATCATAACCCGCCACACCGGCACGTACGGCGGCCTTGGCGCACCCGCGGCGCTCAACGCCCGCTCAGCGCCCGCGGCCGGTGCGGGATCTCCCCCGCGGGGAGGGGCGGCGTGACGTCCTCCCGGAGGACCTGCCTGCCGAACGACCCGGCCGGTCCCTCGGCCACGACCTCGACGCCCACCCTGCCGCCCTTCCGGGACCCGCCGGACGACGTCCGCCCCCGGTGTGGCGGAGACTCCACCGGCGCAAGCCCTCGATGGGATCAACGGTAACCGCGATCGCCCGGATTGGAAGGGGGTCCGATGGCTTCCGGGGATCGTCACGGCGTCTCACGGGACGGCGTGAGAACGCGAAAAGAGCGGGCCACCGGCACCTGGTGGACCCGCTCTTTGCGTGTGGAGCGAACGAACTACTTGACGGTGACCGTCGCGCCGGCACCCTCGAGGGCGGCCTTGGCCTTCTCGGCCTGCTCCTTGTTGACCTTGCCGTCGAAGACGGACTTGGGAGCGCCGTCGACGAGGTCCTTGGCCTCCTTCAGGCCCAGGCTGGTCAGGGCGCGGATCTCCTTGATGACCTGGATCTTCTTCTCGCCGGCGGCCTCGAGGACGACGTCGAACTCGTCCTGCTCCTCGACCTCTTCGGCGGCGGCGGCGCCGGGGGCGGCCGCGGCGGCGACGGCGACCGGAGCGGCGGCCTTGACGTCGAAGGTCTCCTCGAAGACCTTCACGAAGTCGGACAGCTCAAGAAGAGTCATCTCCTTGAAAGCGTCGAGCAGCTCGTCGGTGCTGAGCTTCGCCATGATGGTTCCTCCATACGGATCTGACGTGCTGGGAAAGTTGGGACCGCGGTTGCGTTAATCCCCTGTGACCGCCTGCGCGGACCTACTCGTCGGCGCCTTCGCGCTTGGCGCGCAGGGCCTCGACCAGCTGAGCCATGTTGGTGGGCAGCGCGTTGAAGACGGCGGCCGCGTGGCCCTGCTTCGCCTTCAGGGCACCGGCCAGCTTCGCGAGGAGAACCTCGCGCGACTCGAGGTCGGCAAGCTTGGTGATCTCGTCCGGCGTCATCGACCTGCCGTCGACCACGCCGCCCTTGATGACCAGGAGGGGATTGGCCTTGGCGAATTCACGCAGACTCTTGGCAGCCTCGACCACGTCGCCGTTGACGAAAGCGATCGCCGACGGACCCGCGAGCAGGTCGTTGAGCTGGCTGAACCCGGCCTCGGAGGCCGCGATCTTGGTCAGCGTGTTCTTCACCACGGCGAACTTCGCATTCTCACCGAGAGAAACACGCAGCTGCTTGAGCTGGGCGACGGTGAGACCGCGGTATTCGGTCAGAACGGCAGCGCTGGAGCCGTCGAAGCTGCTCTTCAGCTCTGCGACAGCCGTTGCCTTTTCTGCCTTCGCCATGGGCCTCCTTCCAGATGTGCCGCCGGGGTAAAGGGCCTGGAAAAGAGAACAAGCCCCGGCGCAGGCGCACGGGGCTCACATGAGGAGGTTAGTCCAGATGAAAACTCACATCACACCTACGCGGGCCGTCCACTGAACGTGGATCCTTTAGGTCGGCAGGCCATGAGGCCCGACGACGACCGGCGGTCTTCGGCGTTGACAGCGTACGTCCTGTCGCCCCGGATGCCAAATCGATCCCGGCGACCGATCCGCTCCGGGCCGGCGGCGGCGGATCCGGCACGGCCGCGGGGACATACACGGGGACGGAGACGGGCACGAGGACGGCGACGGGAGCGGGCCGCCGGGCGCGGGGACGTACGGCGGTGCGGGACGCGACCGCGCCCCCGGTCGCTGGACCGGGGGCGCGGGCGCAAGAGCGGGGGCGAGGGAGCGTCAGTTCCCGGTGCGCCCCTTGGGAAGGTCGTCCACCTGGTCGGCCGGCGGAGCGGTGATCTCCACGGGCTCGTTGAAGCCCTTGAAGAGCGCCGTCAGGTTGAACGTCGCGTCCTTCTCGGAGCCGCTGAGCGTCACCTTGCGGGGCAGGCTCTGGGCGTCGGCCCACAGGTCGAACTTCACGTCCTTGGCGTGCGAGAGGCCCTCCTGGAGCTTCTCACGCTGTGCCGGGTCGACCAGCTGGGCGGCCTCGGCGACCGGGAACGTGCCGCTGTAGTGGGTCGTGTCGACCCCGCCGACCGTCTCGGTGCCGACCGCCTTGACGTCCTTGGACGCGGTCAGCAGCTTGACGGTGCCGGCCAGGTCGAACTGCCTGGCCTGGTCCATGAACTTCCTGATCTCGGCCTGTCCCTCGGCGCCGACCTGGCTGAGCGGCACCCTGACCCACGGCTTGGTGATGCCGCCGATCCGGTTCAGCATCTCGGACTTCACGTAGACGGTCTCGTCCGTCAGGATGGCCCGCGCACCGCCGGGCACGTTCTGCCCGCCGAAGTTGATCGTGTCGAGCCTGATGTCGGTCGCGAGCTCGGGCTGGCTCTGGTAGAGCATGCTGCCCTGGACCTTGCCGGAGCCCTGCTGGCCGCCGCCCTTGGTGTCGAGAACCACGTCCGCCGAGTACGAGGTGACCGCCTCGGCCTTCTGCGCGCTCTGCTGCACCGCGTCGGCCGCGGCGAGCTTGACGTTTCCGAGAGCCACGGTGTTCTGCTGCGCACCGCATCCGGCGACCGCGACGAGCGCGGCCGCTCCCAGTGCAAGTGCGGGAGCCATTCGGCGCATTTCGTCCTCACTCCTTCGTTTCCCCCGATGATCCTGACTTACGACACTACGCGTCGACTCGGCCGGGCGCGTCGTCCGGAGGAACGAAAGAGGGCCTCGACCGAATGGCCATTCGGTCGAGGCCCTCTGCGGAACGCGTCTGGTATCAGGCGTCGAGCTCGGCGGTCAGCGCCCGCGTCTGGTTGGGGTCGACCTGGATGCCGGGGCCCATGGACGTGGAGAAGACGACCTTCTTGACGTAACGCCCCTTGGCCGCGGACGGCTTGAGACGGAGCACCTCGTCGAGGGCGGCGGCGTAGTTCTCGATGAGCTGACGCTCACCGAAGGACACCTTGCCGATGATGAAGTGCAGGTTCGCGTGCCGGTCGACACGGAACTCGATCTTGCCGCCCTTGATGTCGGTGACGGCCTTGGCGACGGCCGGGGTCACGGTGCCGGTCTTGGGGTTCGGCATCAGGCCACGGGGGCCGAGCACGCGGCCCAGGCGGCCGACCTTGCCCATCAGGTCCGGCGTGGCGACGACGGCGTCGAAGTCGAGGCGGCCCTTGGCGACCTCGTCGATCAGCTCGTCGGCACCGACGATGTCGGCGCCCGCGGCGCGGGCCTCCTCGGCACGGTCGCCGGTCGCGAAGACCAGGACCCGGGCGGTCTTGCCGGTGCCGTGCGGGAGGTTGACGGTGCCGCGGACCATCTGGTCGGCCTTGCGGGGGTCCACGCCCAGCCGCAGGGCCACCTCGACGGTGGCGTCGAACTTGGCGACGTTGGTCTCCTTGGCCAGCTTGGCCGCCTGGGCGGGGCTGTACAGGGTCTCGCGGTCGACCTGCGCCGTTGCGGCGCGGTATCCCTTGCTGCGCTTCATGTGATCACTCCTGTGAATCCGAGTGTCCGTGGTACGGGCCTGCGCGGGCCCCTCCACTCGACGTCGACGTGCGGTGTCCTGGCGCGACCTGGGTCGCGATCGCCGCCGCCTCCCGGCCGACCCGCGGGCGTGTTCACCGCCACGAGGTCACCGCCGGGAACGTACGGCGGATGGTGCTAGTCGGCGATCGTGATGCCCATCGACCGTGCGGTGCCGGCGATGATCTTCTCGGCCGCCTCGACGTCGTTGGCGTTGAGGTCCTGCATCTTGGTCTCGGCGATCTGGCGCAGCTGCTCCCTGGTGAGCTTGCCCACCTTGTCCTTCTGCGGGACGGCCGAACCCTTCGCGACACCGGCGGCCTTCTTGATCAGCTCGGGCGCCGGGGGCGTCTTCGTGACGAAGGTGAAGCTGCGGTCCTCGAAGATGGTGATCTCGACGGGGATGATGTTGCCCCGCTGGGCCTCGGTGGCAGCGTTGTACTGCTTCACGAATTCCATGATGTTGACGCCGTGCGGACCGAGGGCGGTACCGACCGGCGGTGCGGGCGTGGCCTGGCCAGCGGGAAGCTGAACCTTGACCAGCGCTGCGACTTTCTTCTTGGGAGGCATGATTCTCTCCGGGTCCTTCTTCTCTGAGCGATGTTCCCGACCCCCGCGCACGCGGAGCCGGCCGCGACTGCACCGTGAGCGGCGCGGCGGTCGTGGAACCATCCCCGCGAACGCGGGGCAGACTGATGAAGTCTACGTGACCGGGTCAGATCTTCGAGACCTGGTTGAACGAGAGCTCGACCGGGGTCTCGCGGCCGAAGATCGACACGAGCACCTTGAGCTTCTGGGACTCGGCGCTGATCTCGCTGACCGTGGCGGGCAGCGTGGCGAACGGGCCGTCCATGACGGTGACGGACTCGCCGACCTCGAAGTCGACCGTCGCGGCCGAGGCCTTGGCGGTGGATTTCTTGACCTCTTCCGAGGGCTCGGGCGCGAGCAGCTTGGCGACCTCGTCCAGGCTCAGCGGGCTCGGCTTGTTGGACAGGCCCACGAAGCCGGTCACGCCGGGCGTGTTGCGCACCGCGGACCAGGACTCGTCGGTGAGCTCCATCCGGACCAGCACGTAGCCGGGCAGCACCCGCTCCTTGACCAGCTGGCGCTTGCCGCTCTTGATCTCGGTCACGTGGTGGGTGGGCACCTCGACCTGGAAGATGTAGTCCTCCATGTTGAGGGACTGCGTCCGGGTCTCGATGTTCGACTTCACCCGGTTCTCGTAGCCCGCGTAGGAGTGGATCACGTACCACTCGCCGAACAGGCCGCGCAGGTGCCGCTTGAAGTCCTCGACCGGGTCGACGTCGGGCAGGACGTCGCCGTCCTCGTCCACGCCGCCGTCCTCGCCGTCGGCGGCACCGGCCGTGGCCTGCCCGGCCTGCTCGATCTCCGCGTCGGCGTCGGACGTCTCGGCGTCGCCGCCGGACCCGGCCTCCGCGATCTCGGCGTCGGTCTCGGCGTCGACGGTCTGCCCGTCGGAATCGTCAAGCGAATCCCGGGTGACGTCGACGGCCTCCTCCGGCCCGTCCTCGCGCTCGTCGCGGGACTGGCCGGCCGACTGTGCAGACTCGGACACGGTGCTCTATCTCTTTTCGTCGATGGTCGATGGCCGGCGGGGCGTCCTGGGACACCTCACCCGCCGGATGGCGCGGCTCAGGCTCCGCCGAAGATTCTCAGCACACCCTCGGTGAAGAGCGCGTCCAACGCCGACACGATCCCGACCAGGAGCAGAACGAATACCAGGACGACGATGGTGTAAGAGATCAGTTCTTTACGCGTAGGCCAGATGACCTTACGCAGCTCGGCGACAACCTGCCGATAGAAAAGGGCGGGAGAAGTGCGCTTCGTCTTCTTCTCACCGCTCGGCTTGTCTGCGGTTTCGCCGCGCGTGTCGATCGCCACAGTCCTCACCTGAATCCTTCGAGTCCAACGCATATCAGCGGCGCGCTAGACGCCAGATGCGCGGACCGCTCCTCGCAGGGCACGAGGGACTCGAACCCCCAACCGCCGGTTTTGGAGACCGGTGCGCTACCAATTGCGCTAGTGCCCTAAGACATGAACCACCATACATCGGTTGGACCGAAGTTTGTCCGTGGCTCACGGTCTTGACCGCCGGTTCACGCATGCGGCGGAAAGACCATGCCGGAGTCTACGGGTGATTGGCCATCACGTCGAACCGGTTGGTGAGAGCCCTGGTCAGGGGCTTCCCGTCCAGGGACGGCGCCGCGGGGACGGGCGCGGGCAGCGCCGCGGGGCCCGGGCGGGGGTCCGGAAGGGGGTCCGGATGGTGGATATCCGGCGGGATCGGCGGCACAGGTCTGTAACCATGGAGGCATGACCCGTCCTCGCATCTCAGCGCGTATCTCCGCGATCTCCGAGTCCGCCACGCTCGCCGTGGACGCCAAGGCCAAGGCGATGAAGGCGGCGGGCCGCCCGGTCATCGGCTTCGGCGCCGGCGAGCCGGACTTCGCGACCCCCGGCTACATCGTCGAGGCCGCCGCCGAGGCCTGCCGGAACCCGCGGTTCCACAAGTACACGCCGGCCGGGGGCCTTCCCGAGCTGAAGCAGGCGATCGCCGACAAGACCCTCCGCGACTCCGGCTACCGGGTGGACGCGTCCCAGGTGCTGGTGACCAACGGCGGCAAGCAGGCCGTCTACGAGGCGTTCGCCACGCTGCTCGACCCGGGTGACGAGGTCCTGGTCGTGGCCCCGTACTGGACGACCTACCCCGAGGCGATCAAGCTCGCCGGGGGCGTGCAGGTCGACGTGGTGACCGACGAGACCACCGGCTACCTCGCGAGCGTGGAGCAGCTGGAGGCGGCCCGCACCGACCGCACCAAGGTCCTGCTGTTCGTCTCCCCCTCCAACCCGACCGGCGCCGTGTACGGCCCCGACGAGGTCGCGCGGATCGGCCGCTGGGCGGCCGAGCACGACCTGTGGGTCGTCACCGACGAGATCTACGAGCACCTCACGTACGGTGACGCGACGTTCGCGAGCATCGCCACGGTGGTCCCGGAGCTGGGCGACAGGGTCGTGATCCTGAACGGCGTCGCCAAGACCTACGCGATGACCGGCTGGCGGGTGGGCTGGCTGATCGGTCCCAAGGACGTCGTCAAGGCCGCGGCCAACCTGCAGTCGCACGCCACGTCCAATGTCTCCAACGTCGCCCAGATCGCCGCGCTGGCCGCGGTGAGCGGTGACCTGTCGGCGGTGGCCGAGATGCGCGAGGCCTTCGACCGGCGCCGCCGGACCATGGTCCGGATGCTCAACGAGATCCCGGGGGTGCTCTGTCCCGAGCCGCTGGGCGCGTTCTACGCCTACCCGTCGGTCAAGGGGCTGCTGGGCAGGGAGTTCGGCGGCAGGCGCCCGGCGACCTCCGCGGAGCTGGCCGAGATCATCCTGGAGGAGGCCGAGGTGGCGGTCGTCCCCGGCGAGGCCTTCGGCACCCCGGGCTACTTCCGGCTGTCGTACGCGCTCGGCGACGACGACCTCGCCGAGGGTGTGGGACGCATCGCCAAGTTCCTCGGCCAGGCCGGCTGAGCTCAGTCCCGCAGGGCGTAGGCCACCGCGGCGTCGAAGTGGGCGGCCGAGCCCTCCTCGAAGGCCCGCGTGAAGGCGGCCTCACCGATCAGGGTCGCCGCGCGGGCCGCGGCGGCCTCGCGGAGCTCGAACACCGAGTCCACGCCCTGGCCGGGCAGCCCGAAGGTGATCCAGATCCGCCGGGCGGCGCCCAGCAGCCAGGCCGCGCGAAGGCCGTCGCCCGCGCCGGCCGCGATCCTGGCGAGCTGGCCGATGGCCAGGACGCTGCCGACCGTGTCCCGCAGCCGCCACTTGGTCTCCAGCGCCGCCCTGGCCGCGGCGGCGGCCGCGGTGAGCTCCCTGCGGCTGAACAGGGCCAGCGACAGGACGTAGTCGGCCATGGCGCGCTGGCACAGCTCGCCGCGCGCCTCGCACCTGCGGCGCGTCTCGCGCAGGATCTCCACCGCCTCGTCGAGGTCGCCGCCGAAGGTGGCGATCCCCGCGAGCAGCAGGGGGACCAGGAGCACGCCGGGCGACTCCGTCCCGGTCCGCCGCAGCCCTGCGGCCCCGCGCAGCACGCGCTCCCGGGCGCCCTCCAGGTCACCGGCCAGCATGTCGGTCGCGGCCAGGCGGAGGTGGGCCTCGGCCTCGGCCTCGGTGTCGCCGTGGTACCGGGCCGACTCCAGGCACTCCTCGGCCCTGGCGCGCGCCAGCGACATGTCGCCCTGGACGACCGCGAGGTGGGCGGCCACCCACAGCGGCCTGGACCTCACCCGGTCGGGGGCGGCGACCGCGGCCAGCGCGCGGTCCAGGTAGCGGCGGCCCTCGCGGACGAGGCCCAGGTGGCACCAGAGCACCCGCAGGGCCCCGGCCAGCTCCAGTGCCGTACGGGGGTCGCCGGAGGCCAGGCAGCGGTCGAGGGCGGCCCGGATGTCGCGCAGTTCCCCGTACGCCCAGTCGGCCCAGGCGATCTGGTCCGGGCCGGACCAGCGCGCGCTCATCCGCCGGGCGGCGGACAGGTAGTGGTCGCGGTGCCGGCGGATCGTCAGGTCCGTCTCGCCGAGTTCGTCGAGCCGGTCGCGGCCGTAGTCCCTGATGGTGTCGAGCAGCCGGTACCGGTCCCCGACCCGGGTGACGACGGACTTGGCCGCGAGCGCGTCGAGCACCTCGGGCACGCCGGGCAGGCGCCCGTCCTCGCAGGCGCCGCGCGCCGACTCCGCGCCGAAGGTGCCGGCGAAGACCGACAGGCGGGCCCAGAGCAGGCGTTCGGCCGGGGTGCACAGCTCGTGGCTCCAGCCGGTGGCGGCGTGCAGCGTGTGGCGCAGGAGCAGTCCCACGCCGCCGGAGGGCGGCCCGAAGCGGTTCTCGAACCGGTCGGCGAGCTGGGTCGCCGAGAGCCCGCGCATGTGGCTGGCCGCCAGCTCGATGGCGAGCGGCATGCCGTCGAGCCTCCTGCAGAGCCTGGCGACGGCCATCAGGGCCCGCTCGTCGGTGCGCAGGCCGGGGGCGACGGCCGTGGCGCGGTCGAGGAAGAGGCTCATCGCGTCGTAGCCGGCGAGGTCGGCGGCCTCCGGCGGGGGCACCGGGAACGGCTCGACGGGCAGCACGACCTCCGCCGGCAGGCCGAGCTCCTGGCGGCTGGTCACCATGATCCGGATGCCGGGCACGCCGTCCAGCAGGGCCGTGACCACGGCGGCGCAGGGTCCGACGAGGTGCTCGCAGGCGTCGAGCACGAGCAGGAGGCGCCGGGCCGAGAGGAGGTCGACGAGGCGGTCCAGGATCGGGCGCCCGCCGGTCTCGTACAGGCCGAAGGCGCCGGCGACGACGCCCGCGAGCAGGTCCCCGTCGGTCTCGTCGGAGAGCTCGGCCACCCAGACCCCGTCGGGGTGGCCACCCTGCAGGACGCGCGCGGCCTGCAGGGCCAGGCGCGTCTTGCCGACCCCCCCCGGCCCCGTGCAGGGTGAGCAGGCGGGTGCGGGTGAGCAGTTCCGCGATCTCGCCGAGTTCGGCCGCGCGGCCGACGAAGCTGTTCATCTCGATCGGCAGGTTGCCGCGCCGCGTCAAGAAGACTCTCCCCGCAGCGCGTGGTCCACGGCGTCCCGCAGGCTGATCGAACCTCCCTGTTCCAGCAGCCGTTCGAACTTCGTCCTGCCCAGGCGCCCGCGCAGCCGCAGCTCCGCGGTGCGGAGCAGGTTCGCGATCATGGGGGACCGGCTGGGCGGGACCTCGGCCTCGCGCCACGCGGCCCCCGAGGCCCCGAACAGGGTGGCGGCGAGGACGTCGTCGCCGCACGACTCGGCGATCACGACGAACACCTCCAGCGCCTCCATGAGCGAGACCGTGTCCCCGAACAGGCGGGCTCCGCGCAGCGAGTCGCGGGCGGAGGCGGCCGCGGAGGCGGTGTTGCCCAGGAGGTGCTCGGCCTGGCCCAGCAGGAGGTCCAGGCGGATGAGGGTCCAGTAGTCGCCGCAGGAGTCGCAGAGCTCGCGTCCCTCGCGCAGCACGGACACGGCCTGGTCGTGGCGGCCGGTGAGCATCATGGCGGTGGCGACCACCGTGTAGGTGGGCAGGAAGCCGGGGAAGACGTTGCCGGTGGAGCGGTGCCGTACCCGGGCGTGCTTGATGAGCCGCAGCGCCTCGCCCACGTCGCCCCTGACGACGGCCAGGTGGGCCTGGAACTGGCTGACGTAGGCGGTGGCGTAGCCGTCGGCGTCCTGGGCGGCGCACTCGGCCAGGGTCCGCTCGGCGCGTTCCAGGTCGCCGCGCTGGATCGAGACCCAGGCGTGCACCCACAGGGCCTTGACCCGCTCGGGGCCCGCGGCGTGCTCCAGGTCCAGGCCCCGCTGCAGGAGGTCGTCGCCGGGCGCCTGCATGCCGCAGCAGGCCCACAGGAACCACAGGTTGCCGACCAGGTCCAGGCCCCTGCGGTACTCCTCGGGCCTGGCGTAGCAGTACTCGATGGCACCGCGCATGTTGCCGCACTCGAGGACCAGCCTGCGGTACCACTCCAGCTGGCGGCCCTGCCAGCTCATCTCGGCGCGGGCGGACAGGGCGAGGTAGTGGTCGCGGTGCCGGCGACGGATCTCCTCGGTCTCGCCGAGCCGGTCCAGCCAGACGGCGCCGAAGTCGCGGACGGTGTTCAGCAGGCGGTAGCGGACCCCGCCCTCACCCTCCTCGCGGACCAGGACGGACTTGTCGAGCAGGCCGAGCAATCCGTCGAGGACGTCGGCGGAGGCGAGGGCGTCGTCGGCGCAGACCCCCTCGGCCGCCTCCAGGTCGAAGGTGCCGGCGAAGACCGAGGCCCGAGCCCAGAGCAGGCGCTCCAGCGGGGTGCAGAGCTCGTGGCTCCAGCCGAGGGCGACGCGCATGGAGGTGTGCCGGTGGACGGTGCCGTCCGCCGTCGGGCCGGTCACGGCGAGCCGGATGGCCAGCGGCAGGTTGTCCAGGCTCCCGCAGAACCCTGCCGGGTCCGTGTCGGCCCTGTCGGGGACGTCGGGGACGTCGAGGCCGCCGGTGTCGCCGGGGTCGGGGCGGCCGGGACCCAGGGCGGTCAGCAGCCGGACGGCGTCCGCGTCGCGGAGCCCGCCGACCGGGTAGAGGTGCTCACCGGGCAGGCCCAGCCGCTGCCTGCTGGTGGTCAGGACGCGCAGTTCCTCGACGGAGCGCAGCAGCAGGCCGACCAGGATGCCCGCGGCGCCGACCACGCGGTCGCAGGTGTCGAGGATCAGCAGGCTCCGGCGCTCGGCGAGCCCGTCGGCCAGCGCGCGCAGCGCCGGGGTCCGTGGCCGCCGAGGGGCGCCGATCGCGTCGGCGAGCGTCCCGGCCAGGGAGTCCAGGTCCGCGGGCGCCTCGGCCAGCTCCACGACGTGCACCCCGCCGGGGAACGCCGGCGCGAGGGTGCGGGCCAGCCGCAGGGCCAGGGCGGTCTTGCCGGCTCCGGCGGGACCGGTCAGCGTGACGTGCCGGACCCTCTCCAGCAGGGCGGACACGTCGGCGAGTTCGGTCTCCCTGCCGACGAAGACGTCCGCTTCCATGGCAGCCCCACCGTCTTCCTGACAACGTGTGGCTCTACGGTCGCACGGGGGCGCGCTCGACTGAAAGCCCGTTTCCCAGATTTCCTTGATATATGGCGGAATGAGATATGGACGGACGCCGCCGAAAACCGGTGACGTCCGTCCGAAATAACACCTTTGAGGTAAAAGCGTAATTACCGAACCGCGGGGGAAACGGTGAGAGGGATCGACCGCCGACCCGGCCTCACCTCGTGGGCTCGACCCCCTCGGCGATCTTCCTCATCTCTGTCCCGGCCCGGTCGCCGAACTCACCGGCGTAGCCGGGGCTCATCATGACCTCGACGGCCACGTCCCGGTTCTCGGTCCACACGAGCGTGAGGGTGCCGTTCTCGTCGAGCTGGGAGGCGGCCTCGCCCGCCCGGACGAGGTACGCGGTGCGCCCGTCGATCGTGATCGGCTCGGCGCCCTGCCGTTCGTACCCCTTCATCCGCTTCTTCAGCTGCGCGACCGCGCCGTCCCGGTAGACCACGGCCTGGACGTCGTACTCTCCCTCGGGCAGGCCCGGCCGCTGCCAGGTCGTGGTGTAGCTCGTGGTGCCGAAGCCGTTCTTGCCCGACCACTTCCCCCATTCCAGGCCGTCGGGCAGGTAGCCGAACCTGACGCCGCCGAACGCGCGGCCGTCCCCGAGGTCACCGAGGTCCTGCGGCATCGTCATCCTCTCCTCGGGGCCATCGGTCGTCGAGGACGGCGCGGGCCGGGCCGGGTCGATCGCCACCAGCCTGACCGTGGACCCGCGGGGGACGCTCTCCCCGATGTGCGGGGTCTGCTCGACCACCAGGCCCGCCTCGCCGGTCTCGCCCTCGACGCTCGCCGTCAGGCCCGCCGCCTCCAGGACCGCCCTGGCCTCGGCCACGGTCATCTTGATCGCGCGCGGCACCTCGACCGGCGGGGCGATCCCGGCCCTGGCCTCGGAATCCGTCCCGGCCGGACCGGCCACCGTGGCCCGCGGCCCCTCGGTCAGCGCCAGGTACGAGGGAACGGCCCCGGCCACCGCGACCGTGACCAGGGCGGCCCCGGCCGTGCGGACCCGGACCCGCCTGCCGCGGTGCCGGCGGCGGATCTTCGTACCCATCAGGGAGGAGGCCCGCACGTCGGCCACGTGCTCCCCCATCGCCTCGGACAGTTCCTGTTCCAGCGTCATCCCCGTACCCCTTCCAAAGTGCCCATCCGCTCGCGGATCCTGGCCAGCCCCCGTGCGGCCTGGCTCTTCACGGTCCCCGCCGAGCAGCCCATCAACGTGGCGGTCTCGTTCTCCGACAGGTCCTCCCAGTAGCGCAGCACCAGCACCGCCCGCATCCGCGCGGGCAGCCTGCGCAGCTCGGCCAGGAGCGCGTCGCGCAGGTCCACGTCCGGCGCGTCCACCGCGGTCTCCGGGGGACGGGCGAAGGTGATCTCCTGGATCACCCTGCGGCGCCGGGAGACGTTGATCGCGGCGTTCACCACGACCCTGCGGGCGTAGGACTCGGGATTGTCGTGCCGGATCCGGCCCCAGTGCCGGTAGACCTTCTCCAGCGCGTTCTGCACCAGGTCCTCGGCGTCGTGCGGCGACGCGCCGCAGACCAGGATCGCGGTACGCAGCAGCGCCGTACTCCGTGCGGCCAGGAACTCGTCGAAGGCCGCCTCGTCTTCTTCCGTCATCGAGGTCCCCTTTCGCCCTCCCCAACGTACGGAGACCCCGTCAGGTTGAGACCAAGAAACATCGCGACCACCCCGGGTACGGCACCATGTTGAAATGCCACGTCCCCTCAGCGAACTGCCCAAGGCTCACCTGCACCTGCACTTCACCGGCTCCATGCGGCACTCGACCCTCGTCGAGCTCGCCCGTGGGCACGGCTCACACCTTCCCGACTCCCTGAAGGAGGACTGGCCGCCGCAGCTGCGGGCGACCGACGAACGGGGCTGGTTCCGCTTCCAGCGGCTGTACGACATCGCGCGCTCGGTGCTGCAGCGCGAGAGCGACGTCTACCGCCTGCTGCGCGAGGCGGCCGAGGACGAGGCGGCCGAGGGGTCGGGCTGGCTGGAGATCCAGATCGACCCGTCCGGGTACGCCTCGACGTTCGGCGGCCTCACCTCGGCCATGGAGCTGATGCTCGACGCGACGCGCAGGGCCGCCGACCACGCCGGGATAGGGATCGCGGTGGTGGTGGCCGCCAACCGCACCCGCCATCCGCTGGACGCCAAGACGCTGGCCCGCCTGGCCACGCGCTACATGGACCAGGGCGTGGTCGGGTTCGGTCTCTCCAACGACGAGCGGCGCGGCCGGGCCCGCGACTTCGACGGGGCCTTCCGGCTCGCCAAGCGGGCCGGGCTGCTGGCCGTGCCGCACGGCGGGGAACTGCTGGGCGCCGCCAGCGTGGCCGAGTGCGTGGACGTGCTGGAGGCCGACCGGGTCGGCCACGGGGTGCGCGCGGCCGAGTCGCCGCGGCTCATGGAGCGCCTGGCCGCGCGGGGGATCGCCTGCGAGGTCTGCCCGACGTCCAACGTCGGCCTCGGGGTGGTCGAGCGGGCCGAGGACGTGCCGCTGCGGCGCCTGTTCGAGGCGGGGGTGCCGATCGCGCTGGGCGCCGACGACCCGCTGCTCTTCGGTGCCCGCCTGCTGCCCCAGTACGAGCTGGCCAGGCAGGTGTACGGATTCTCCGACCCGGAGCTGGCCGAGCTGGCCCGCCAGTCGATCCGGGTCTCGGCCGCCCCGGAGGAGGTGCGCAAGCGGCTCTTCCAGGGCATCGACGACTGGCTGGCGTCGGACGACGGGCGGGACGGCGACCGGCCTGCGTCGGGCACCGAGCGGATCGGCGACCGGCCGTCGTCGGAGGGGTGAGCGGGACGACCGGTCGGCGTCGGACGGCTGAGCGGGAGGGCGACCGGCCGGTGTCGGACGGCTGAGCGGGACGACCGGCCGGTGTCGGACGGTCGAGCGGGACGACCGGATCGACCCTCACCGCAGGGCGTAGGCGACCGCCGCGTCCGGCTCGTCCCCGTAGCCCTCGGCGAAGAGCGCCTCGTAGGTCTCGTCGCCGAGCAGCTGCCTGGCGGTCCGCTGGGCGACGGTCCTCGGCTCGGACATGCCCTCGGAGCCGAGGTCGCGGAGCCCGAAGGTCGCCCCGAGCCGTACCCCCGCCCCCTGGAGCCTGGCGGTGCGGCGGCCGTCGCCCTGGACCGCGGCGATCACCGCGAGCTGGTCGACGGCCAGCGCCACCCCGATGGCGTCGCGCAGGCGCCACTTGGCGTCGAGCGACTGCCGGGCGGCCTCCGCCGCCTCGGCCGGCCGGCCGAGGCCGAGCTGGGCGATGGACAGCACGTAGTCCCCGCAGGCGCGGACCCAGCGTTCGCCGCGCGCGTCGCAGAGCCGCTGCACCTCCTGCAGCACCGAGACGGCCCGGCCGAACTCGCCGCGCCAGGTGACGGCCGTCGCCGCCGTCACCAGGGCGAGCGGCTCGCTGACGGTGGCCGTCTCGGCCCTGCGGAAGCACTCGCGCACGCGCTCGACGCGGGGCTCGACCTCGTCCAGGGCTCCGGCGAGCAGCGACCGGCTGGCCAGCCCGAGCTGAGCGTGCCCGGCCGCCGCGTAGTCCCCCCAGTCGAGCGCCGCGGACAGGGCGGCCTCGGCCCGGCAGCGGCCCTGTTCCAGCTCGCCCCGGGCGATGGCCACGCAGCCGTCCGCCCACAGCAGCCGGGGCAGCCCGGGATCGGTCACCGGGGCCGTCTCGATCGCCCGGCCCATGTGGTAGCGGCCCTCGTTCAGCCGTCCCAGGCAGAACCAGAGGATCCAGAGCGTGCCGGCCAGCTCGACGCGGACCGGGGAGGTCACGTCGAGGGCGGCGCGCAGGTCGGCCATGGAGAAGGCCAGCCTGGCCGCCCACTCCTCCTGCCCGGGTCCGTACCAGCCGGCCTCGGCCCGGCGCGCCAGGTCCAGGTAGTGGTAGCGGTGCCGGCGCGTCGTCGTCGCCTCGTCGCCGCGCAGGGCGAGCCGCTCGCCGCCGTACTCCCGGACCGCGACCGGCTGCCGGTAGCCACCGGGGATCCGGTCCAGCAGGAACCGCGCGGCCAGCCGCTCCAGCAGCTCCGGCACGTCGTACAGGTCCCCGCCACCGCAGATCCACTCGGCGTCGGCCGCCGTGAAGCCCCCCGCGAAGACCGAGAGCCCGGCCCAGAGCAGCCGCTCCCTGCGGGTGCACAGGTCGTGGGCCACGTCGAGCGCGGCGCGCACGGCCCGGTCGCAGGTGTCCGGGTCGCGCACGGGCTCGTCGAGGACGGTCCCGGTGAGGGCGGTCCCGGTGAGGGCGGTCCCGGTGAGGGCGGTCCCGCCGGGAAGGGTCCGCGGGCGGCCGGCCGGGACGCTCCTGCCGGACGGCTCGCGCAGGCGGTTCTCCACCAGGTCCGCGAGCCGTCCCGGCGACACCGTACGGAGCCCTCCGGCCGCCAGTTCGACGGCGAGCGGGACACCGTGCAGCAGGCGGCAGATCCTGAGCCCCGCCTCCACCGTCGCCCGCGCGGTCGTACCCGTCTCCGTGGTCGTCCCCGCCTTCGCCCCTGCCTTCGCCGTCGCCGTCGTCCTCCTCGCCCCCGCGAGCCTGCCCGTCTCCGCGGGCGTTGCGGCTTCCGTCCGTGCCGGGCCGGTTCCGGCCGGTTCCGCCTTCGGCACGGCGGCGGCGCGGTCGAGGAAGAACCGGAGCGCGTCGCGGCCCGCAGGCCCCTCCCACGAGGAGCGTCCCTGCGTCCGGGGACGTACCGCCGGGCCGACGGGGTCCCGCGGGCCGGGCACGTCGAAGGGCTCGACGTGCAGCAGCGCCTCCCGCGTGAGTCCCAGCGGGCGGCGGGAGGTCACGACGATCCGCACGTCCGGAGCGGCCGCCCCGATCGCGGTGACGAGCTCCCGGCAGGCGGGCAGGACGTGCTCGCACCCGTCGAGGAGCAGCAGGAGCCTCCTGCCCGCGAGGAACCCGGCCAGCGCCTCGGTCTGCGGCCGCGCGGACCGCTCGGGAAGGCCGAGCACGGCCGCGACCGTGTCGGCGAGCAGGTCGCCGTTGCGCTCACCGGACAGCTCCACCAGCCAGGCCCCGTCCGGGTGGTGGCCGTGCCGCTCCCGCGCGGCCCTGACCGCGATCCGGGACTTGCCGACGCCTCCGGCACCGGTGACCGTGGTCAGCGGCGTGTCGGCCACGAGCTTCAGCAACCGCCGCACCTCGCTCTCCCGGCCGATGAGGGAATCCGTCTCCGCGGGGAGGTTCCCACGCCACCACTGGACCTGTTCCATGGGTTCGCGCTCCTTTTTCACTTACCGGGAATCGCACTCCTCCCACATCACGAACGGCCGGGTCATCGTTTTCCAGGGGGGCTTTCCTTGCCCTGCGGTGCACATCTCACCGCCGCATCCGGGCCGGACTTCTCCCGTACGGAGGAAAGGGCGAGAATGCAGGTGCTTTATCGGTGATTCGGCGGAGCCGGTAACCAGGGGCGGAACGGGGCCCCGATCCCGGTGGGGCGCGGACGGCCGGGTCCGGCATCGATCGTCGGGAGGCCGCGGTGCGGGCGGGGCCACTAGACTCTGGCTGTCCCTGATCCGCGGTTCGCGCCGCGGCCTTCCCCGAACGAGCTGGACGGAACCGCATGTCTGGGTATGACCGCGTAGTGCAACCCGCGGCCGGTGACGAGGCCCTGGAGAACCACCTCGGTGGGGACGAGGCCAAGAACTACCGGCAGTACGAGTTCGACATGGTCGCCCCGCACGTGGGCCGTTCCATGCTGGAGATCGGCTCCGGTCTGGGCCATTTCGCCGAGCAGTTCCTGCCCCGCCTGGACCGGCTGGTGGTCAGCGACTTCGACCCCTACTGCGTGGAGCAGCTGAACAAGCGCTTCGAGGGCCGCGACGACATCGACGTGCTGCAGTTCGGCCTGCCGACCGAGATCCCGATCGGCGAGAAGGTCGACACCGTCGTGCTGATGAACGTCCTGGAGCACATCGAGGAGGACGTCGAGGCCCTGCGGTCGCTGGCCGACGTCACCCTCCCCGGCGGCCGGATCATCATCTGGGTGCCGGGCTACATGCAGCTGTACGGGGACTTCGACCGCAAGGTCGGCCACGTCACCCGCTACACCCCCGCCACCCTGCGCAGCACGGTCTCCAAGGCGGGCCTGGACATCGACGTGCTCAAGCCGATCAACTTCCTGGGCGGGATCGCCTGGTGGGCCGCGGTGCGGCGCGGCGGTGTCGGCTACCCCGACCCCCGCCTGGTCAAGATCTACGACCGTACGGTGGTGCCGCTGACCCGGCTCATCGAGCGCTTCGTCCGCCCGCCGTTCGGGCAGACCGTCTTCTGCGTCGCCCGCGTCCCCAAGAAGTGACGCGCCTGTCGCGGTGACCCGCGCGCGTCGGCGGCTCGCACGCTGGAACCACACCGCGTACTGGAACCGCACCGCGCGCCGCCGCCGGAAAACGTCTTGCACGTCCCGGCGGCGGCGACGTAACCTCGTTCACATGTGGATCAACTCCTAGGAGCCGGCGTCGATCAGCCATCGCTGATCCGCCCGCACTCAGCCGTCAGGCCCGTCCGTTCCGACGCGGCAGCTGAGTCTCGACCGGGATCTCACCGCGTCGCCACATGCCTCAAGGAGTCCATATGCGAATTCACGCCGCCCGGAAGCACGACGGCGGCCCCGTGTCCGCCCTTCCCGTCACGACCGTCAAGATCAACGGACCGTTCGAGCCGCGGACCCCGCCGGCCGAGCGCGTCACGCCCCCGGTGCCCAAGCGGACGCCGAGGCCGATGCCGCCGATGCCGATCAGGCCCACCCGGCAGCCGCGCCGCATCCCGGGCAAGGGTGGTCGCTGATCCCCTGAGGGCCCCGTCCCTTCCGTGAACCCCCGGCCGGGGGTTCACGAGGCGGTCGGGGCCTCGCCGGGGACGGCGTGCCCTCCCGGGCGAGGACCGCGTGTTCGACGAAGGCCCCGGCCCCGGAGGAGTCCGGGGCCGGGGCCTTCCGTGTGCCGCGGGACCTCGATCACACCTCGCGGTCGCGGGCCGCGGCCCCCGCGAGGTGCCGCGGACGCCGGGTCACAGACGCTCGATGATCGTGACGTTGGCCTGGCCGCCGCCCTCGCACATCGTCTGCAGCCCGTACCGGCCGCCGGTCCGCTCCAGCTCGTGCAGGAGCTTGGTCATCAGGATCGCGCCGGTGCCGCCCAGCGGGTGGCCCAGGGCGATCGCGCCGCCGTTCGGGTTGACCTTGGCCGGGTCGGCGCCCAGGTCGTTGATCCACGCCAGCGGGACCGGGGCGAACGCCTCGTTGATCTCGGTGACGTCGATGTCGTCGATGGAGAGGTTCGCCCGCTTGAGCGCCTTCTGCGTCGCCGGGATCGGCGCGGTCAGCATGTAGACCGGGTCGTCGCCGGTGAGCGCGAGGGTGACGATGCGCGCCCTGGGGGTCAGGCCGTGGTCGCGGACCGCCTGCTCGGAGGCGATCAGGAGCGCTCCCGAGCCGTCGGAGATCTGCGAGGAGGTGGCGGCCGTGATCTGGCCGTCCTCCCGCAGCGTCTTCAGCGACGCCATCTTCTCCAGGGTGGTGTCCGGGCGGGGGCCCTCGTCGTCCTCGACACCGTTGATCGGGGCGATCTGGTCCTTGAAGTAGCCGTTCGCGATGGCCTTCGCCGCCCGCTGGTGGCTCTCGTACGCGTACCGCTCCAGCTCGTCGCGCTTGAGGTTCCACTTCTCGCACATGAGCTCGGCGCCGCGGAACTGGGAGATCTCCTGCTTGCCGTAGCGCTCGACCCACTTCTCGCCGAAGGGGAAGGGCATGCCCTTCTCCAGGGCGGCGGTGATGCTCGACCCCATGGGGACGACGCTCATCGACTCCACCCCGGCGGCCACCACCAGGTCCTGGGTGCCCGAGAGCACTCCCTGGGCCGCGAAGTGGATCGACTGCTGGGAGGAGCCGCACTGGCGGTCGATGGTCACACCGGCGACGCTCTCCGGCAGGCCCGCCGACAGCCAGGCGTTGCGCGCGATGTCCATGCTCTGCGGGCCGAACTGCATGACACAGCCCATGATCACGTCCTCGACCGCGGACGGGTCGACCCCGGTGCGCTCGATCAGCGCTCCCAGGGTGTGCGCGGCCAGATCGGTGGGGTGGACGGTGGACAGACCGCCCTTCTTCTTACCGACCGGGGTACGGACCGCCCCGACGATGTACGCCTCTGCCACAGTGCCTCCTGCGTATGAAACCGAGCAATGTTCGGTCAGTAGGAGATTACAACAGAACTTTCGTCCACGCCTTCCCGGGGCGGGCCTTCGCCCACCGTCGCAAGGCCGGACCCGATCCGGGAGCGAACCGGCCGCCGGGCCGGCCGGCGAACCCGGGAGCCCCCGCCCCGGCCGCCACCGGGCAGCGGTCGTGCGACGCACCGGGGTCACGTACCCGGAGGTGGGCACCCACTTCCAGGTGCGTACTTGATCAGATCGCGCGCGACAGGGAGTCTGGTGAAGGCGCGCCACGCACCCCGGCCGACACCCGATCCTCCTCAAGGTGCCGCCTGCCCCAGACGTCCAGGACTTCGAGTGCCTCGAAGAGCCCTCGTCCCTTCGCGGTCAGCGAGTACTCCACCCTCGGTGGCGACTCGTCGTAGACCTCGCGGTGGACGATCCCGTCCGTCTCGAGCTCGCGCAGCTGCTCCGTGAGCACCTTCTCGCTGATGCCCGGCACCAGCCGCCTGGTCTCACCGAAACGGCGGGGCCGTTCGGCGAGCGTCCAGAGGAGGAACGTCTTCCACTTGCCCTGGACGATGTCGATCGCGGCGCCGACGCCACAGACGTGTACCTCACGGGTCATGTCCCCTCCGACCTCCGACCGATCCACGATCGTCCTCACCCCTCTGAACGGGAGCACCCGATGAGCCATTCCCCCAGCCTGCCCTCGCCGGTGACCGTCCTCGGCCTCGGGCCGATGGGCCGGGCCCTGGCCACCACCTTCCTGCGGGCCGGTCACCCCGTCACCGTCTGGAACCGCACGGCGGGCAAGGCCGCCGAGGTGGTGGCCGAGGGTGCCGTCCTCGCCGCCACGGCCGCCGAGGCGGTCGCCGCGAGCCCTCTCGTCGTCGTCTGCGTGCTGGACTACGACGCCGTCCACGCCATCCTCGAACCCGTGGCCGGTGAGCTGGCGGGCCGTACGGTGGTGAACCTCACCGCCGACTCCCCCGACCGTGCCCGCGCCACCGCGGCCTGGGCCGCCGGGACCGGCGCCGGCTACCTGGACGGTGCGATCATGGTCCCCACCACCGTGATCGGCAGCCCTGCGACCCTCGTCCTGTACAGCGGGCCCGAGTCCGTGTACGAGGCGCACCGGCCGGTGCTGCAGCAGCTGGGCGGCACGGCCGTGCACCTCGGCACCGACCCGGGCCGGGCCGCCGCCCACGACGTCGCGCTGCTGGACGTCTTCTGGACCGCGATGAGCGGCATCGTGCACGCCTTCGCGCTGGCCGCGGCGGAGAACATCTCCGCCCGGGACCTCGCCCCGTACGCCAAGGGGATCAGCGGCCTGCTCCCCGACATCATCGACGACTTCGCCGTCAAGGCCGACAAGGGCGAGTACCCGGCGGACGGCTCCGACCTGCTCTCGGCCGCGGCCGGGATGGAGCACATCGTCCACACGGCGCAAGGGCACGGCCTCGACATCGGCGTGCTGGCCGCCGCCCACGCCACCGCCCGGCGGGCGATCGACGCGGGCCGGGGCTCCGACAGCTTCGCGCGCCTCGTCGAGACGATCCGGACCCCGTCGGCGTGACGCCGGCCTGACCGCGGCGACCCGGCCTGACCACCGGGACCCCGCGTGACCGCGGAGACCCTCCGTGACCGCGGGGCCCCTGAGGACCGCGGGGACCCTGCGTGACCGCGGGGACCGGGACGCCGCGGGAGTCCGGGGCGGCCGGGGAACGGCTCAGGCGCTCCTGGTGCTCGTCATGGTCGCGTAGGCGATGACGTTGTCGGTGTAGTGGCCGGTCGCGCGGTCGTAGACGCCGCCGCACGTGATCAGGTGCAGCCGCGGGACGGGGGACTCCCCGTACACCCGCTGGGTGGGGAAGACCGACTTCTCCGCCTGCTCCAGCCCGCCGACCGTGTAGACGGCGATGATGCCGTCCTTGCGGTGCACCTCGATGACGTCGCCGTTGCGGATCTCGTCGAGGCGGCTGAACACCGCACTCCCCGAGCGGGTGTCCTTGTGCCCGAGCATGATCGCGGGACCGGCCTCGCCGGGGGTGGGACCCGAGCGGTACCAGCCGACCAGGTTCGGGTTGCCGACCGGCGGCACCTCGATCGCGCCCTTGCGGTCCAGCCCCACGGACCTGACCGGCGCGTTGACGCCGAGCTTGGGGATGACCAGGCGTACCGGGGACGAGGGCTGCATGGGCGGTGCCGCCGGCACGGTGGGCTGCGGCGGCGGCGCGGTCGCGGGTCCCTTGAAGTACGGGTCGGCCGGCGCCCCGGCCACCTCGCTGCGCGGCGGCAGCGTGGTGCGTCCGTCGGCCAGGCCGTACTCCTCCGGGGAGGCCAGCATGAACAGCACGCCCACCAGCACCGTGATCACCCCGGCGATCCCCGCCAGGATGAGCACCGACCGCATCACCCGCCCGCCGTCGAGCGCGGGGGGCTCCGGGGGCGGCCACTCCCCGTACGGCGGGCCGTACTGCTGCGCGCCGGGCGGCGGGTAGGGCGGGCCCACCGGCCGGTACCCGGGCACCTGTCCCGGCGGCCATCCTTCCGGCGGAGGGGCGGTCATCCGGCGGCCCCGATCAGCCGCGCCCGGCGGTGCGGCGCCGCAGCACCAGGCCCCCGGCTCCGGCGAGTGCCACCATCAGCATGCCGCTGAACATGATCGTGCGGGCGTCCGGCCCGGCGTCCCCGCCGCCGCCCGTGGAGGCCGCGCCGTCGGGGGTCTCCTCGATCTGCTCGTCGGGGCTCCTGGTGGGCTTGGAGGTCCTGGTCCGGGTGACGGTGATCGTCGGCTTGGGGGTGGCCGAGGCGCTGGGGCTGGCCGACGCGCTCGGGCTGACCGAGGCGGAGGCACTCGGGCTGACCGAGGCGGAGGCGCTCGGGGAGGTCGAGGTGGAGATCGTCGCCTTGACGGTGACCTGCAGCGCCGCCGCGCTCGCCTGCACCGGATCCGCGACGCTGCAGCTGAACAGCTCGGTGTCGGTCCCGGTGCCCGTCCCGGTGCCGGTGTTCATCAGGACGCTGAAGGTGTCGGGCTGGAAGGCGACGACGCCGGTGGCGGTGGGCGTCACCGTGACGACCAGCGGGGGCGCGGTCAGCGGCTGACCCGACGTGATCGCGACGGCCGGAGCGGTGGCGGCGACCGAACGCAGCCCGGTGGGGACCAGCGCGGGCGTGCTGGGAACGCTGTAGACGTCCATGTCGGCGTCGATCACGAGCCGCATGGTCGCCGGGATGGGCATGGGCGCCACGAAGGAGGGCGTCCCACTGGGGGCGCCGATCTTCCAGGTGGCCGTGAGCGGCGCGTTGGTCACCGCCGCGGTCGGACCGGTGAGGTCCATCTGGAACGCGAACGTGGGTGCGATGGCCGTGCCCCCGACCACCGTGCAGGTGTAGGTGACGGGCTTGGGGGCGGCGTAGATCGAGGCGAGCGCCGGGAACGCACCGAAGACGCCTACGCCCGCCGCCGCGATCACGGCCGTCTTGACCGCCATACGCCGCCGCGTCCTGGACTTCAGCACGGTCTCTCCTCGTTCCGGATGTCACCGGCTCGTACCGGTGGGGGGCTTACAGGTCTCGGTCAAGGTTCGGCATAGATCCTACGAACACGAACCCGGCCATGCGAGCCGGTCGGCTAAACGGACACAAATTCCCATCTATCCCACCGCAAACGCCACGCTACATGGACGAAGCACGAACGGCGGGACGAAAGCCGTCTTCCCTGGCAACCGATACATGTTACCGGCATGTTTCGCCGAAGATCGTCATAAGCCTCCCGGCCGGACGGCGCGCGCCGGCCCACGCCCGTGACCCCCGGGTGGCGGCGCCGGGATCACGGGGAAAAACCTGGTCAAGGTCGACGTCGTCGCAGGTGAGAGCCTTCCGCCCCGCAGCCCCGGCGGGCACGGTGGAACCGGCCCGCCCGTCCCGGCGGTGACTCCGGAGCGTCGCGGACATTGCCGAAAGATTTCATTGACATGGACGCCCGGCTGATCCTACCGTCAGGGTTATGTCTAGTCACTCACGCATAGATATTCAAGAGCCGACCTTCGGCGCAGGTATCTGGCACTTCGGGCGGTACGTGGACCGGTACGCCACCGACGGCTACGGCCCGCCGGTCAGCACGCTGGAGGCGATCGACCTGGCCGGCCAGGTGGGCGATCTGTCCGTGGTGGACCTGACATTCCCCTTCGACCCGCCCGAGCTCGGCCTGGACGAGGTGAAGGCGGCCCTGGAGCGCAACGGCCTGCGGGCGATCGCGGTCACGCCGGAGATCTACACCCGGCGTTTCGTCCGCGGCGCGTTCACCAACCCCGACGCCGAGGTGCGCCGCCAGGCGGTCGAGCTGGTCTCCCGGGGCGCCGAGACGGCCCGGGAGCTGGGATGCGACTACGTGAAGCTCTGGCCCGGCCAGGACGGATGGGACTACCCCTTCCAGGCCGACCACTCCGAGCTGTGGCGCTTCTCCCTGGACGCGGTGCGCGAGCTGGCCACGGCCTTCCCCGACCTGCGCTTCGCGATCGAGTACAAGCCGCGCGAGCCGCGCAACAGCATGGTCTTCTCCTCCGCGGCCAAGACCCTGCTGGCCATCGAGGAGATCGGCCTGCCCAACGTCGGCATCCTGCTGGACTTCGGCCACTCCCTCTACGGCGGCGAGTCCCCGGCGGACGCGGCACGGCTGGCGATCTCCCGCGGGCGCCTGTTCGCCATCGACGTCAACGACAACCACCGCGGCTGGGACGACGACATGGTCGTCGGCTCGGTCCACCTGACCGAGACCTTCGAGTTCTTCTACGCGCTGCGCGACGCGGGCTGGGACGGCGTCTGGCAGCTCGACCAATTCCCGTTCCGCGAGAACTCGGTGGAAGCCGCCCGAGCGGGTATACGGGTGATGAGGAACATTCATCGCGCTCTCGACCTGGTGGATCGCGAGGCCCTCGCCGCCGCGCAGAAGGCCCAGGACGCGCTGGCCGCGCAGCGCATCGTCCAGCAGGCCCTGCTGAGCTCCCTCGTCGAACGGTGACGCCCCCGCCCCGCCGGCCCCCCGGCGCCGTTCCCCGGCTCCCGGCCGGAATCCTCCCCCTCGCCTCCGGTCCGGGCCCCCGCCCCCGGGCTCCGCGGGCTCCGCGGGCTCCGCGGGAACCCGCCTCCCCCGGGCTCCCGCGAAAGCCCCAGGGCTCTCCCCGAGCCTTCCCCCGGACCCTGTCCCGGTCCGTCCGCGAGCCCCTCCCCGGGCTCTCCCCCGGCGGGCGGGCCACCGGCCACCGTCACGGAGACGACCATGACGACCATGACGACCATGTCGAGAACCGCGCCGAGGAATGGAAGCGCCATGTTGACGGCTGATCCGCTGCGCCTCACCGAGTACCGGGAGGTCTCCGGGCGCATCCGCGCGGGAGACCCCCGGGACGCGGTCGCCGAGCTGGAGCGTGTCTCCGTCCAGGTCCGCCGGAGCATCGTCCAGATGATCTCCCGGGCCGGGCTGGGTCACGTCGGCGGCGACCTGTCGGTCACCGACATCCTGGTGGCCTGCTTCTACGGGGTGCTGTCGGTGGACCCCGAACGCCCCCGCTGGGAGGGCCGCGACCGGTTCGTGCTGAGCAAGGGCCACTGCGCGGCGGCCCTGTACTCGACCCTGGCGCACTGCGGCTTCTTCCCGACGGCCGAGCTGGAGACCTTCATGGCCCCGCTCTCGGCCCTCAACGGGCATCCCAACAAGATCAAGGTGCCCGGCGTGGAGACGAACACCGGGGCGCTCGGGCACGGGTTCCCGGTCGCCACCGGTTGCGCGCTCGGCGCCGAGCTCGACGGGGCGCCCTGGCGGACCGTGGTGGTGCTGGGCGACGGCGAGCTCCAGGAGGGCAGCAACTGGGAGGCGGCGATGACCGCGTCCCACTACGGGCTGTCGTCGCTGACGGCCGTGGTCGACCGCAACCGCCTCCAGCAGGGCGCCCGTACCGAGGAGACCAAGACGCTGGAGCCGCTCGCCGACAAGTGGCGCAGTTTCGGCTGGGAGGTCCGCGAGGTCGACGGCCACGACCACCTCGCGCTGCTGGGCGCCCTGGAACGTTCCACCAGCGGGAAGCCGGTCGTGGTCATCGCCAACACCGTCAAGGGAAAGGGCGTGTCGTTCATGGAGGACCGGGTGGAGTGGCACCACAAGGTGCCCAGTCCCGAGCAGGTCGAGGCGGCCCTCGCCGAGCTGGAGCCGGTCCGATGACGGTCACCGACCAGCGGCCGACCTTCGACTCCCGCCAGGCGTTCGCCGAGGAACTGATCGCGCTCGCCCGTACCGACGAGCGGATCGTCGCGGTGTGCAACGACTCCGTCGGGTCGAGCAACCTGGTGGGCTTCCGCCAGGAGTTCCCCCGGCGGCTGGTGAACGTCGGCATCGCCGAGCAGGACCTGGTGGGCGTCGCCGCGGGGCTGGCCAACGCGGGCAAGATCCCCTTCGTCTGCGCGGCGGCGCCGTTCCTCACCGGCCGCGCCCTGGAGCAGATCAAGGCCGACGTCGCCTACAGCGAGACGCACGTCGTGCTGTGCGGCCAGAGCCCCGGCATGGCCTACGGCGAGCTCGGCCCCACGCACCACTCCATCGAGGACCTGTCGTGGATGCGGGCGGTGGCCGGCCTGGACGTGGTCGTACCGGCCGACCCGACGCAGACCCGCGCGGCCGTACGCTGGGCCGCCGCCTCCGGCAGGCCCTCCTACCTGCGCGTCCCCCGCTTCAAGGTGCCCGACGTGACCCCCGGCGACGCCCCCTTCGAACGCGGCCGGTCCGTCCTGCTGCGCGACGGCGGCGACGTCACGGTGATCGCCGTCGGCTCGCTCGTCTCCCGGGCTCTGGAGGCCGCCGACCGGCTCCGGGACGAGGGCGTGTCGGTACGCGTGCTGAACATGCCCTTCGTGTCCCCGCTGGACGAGGAGGCCGTGGTGGCCGCCGCCCGCGAGACCCGGGGCATCGTCACCGCCGAGGAGGCCACGGTCAGCGGGGGGCTGGGCGCGGCCGTCGCCTCGGTCGTGGTGGCCCGCCACCCGTGCCCGATGCGGATCCTCGGTGTGCCGCGGGTCTTCGCCCCCACCGGGGACGCCTCGTTCCTGCTCGACCACTTCGGGCTCTCCGCCGACGGTGTCGCCGCCGCCGTGCGCGAACTGCTGGGACATGGCTAGCACCGGCCCGCTCGTTCTGGCCGTCGACCAGGGAACGGGCTCCACCAAGGCGCTGCTCGTCGCCCGCGACGGCCAGGTCGTCTCGCGCGGATCGGCCCCGGTCTCCGAGAGCCAGCCCCGTCCGGGCTGGGTGGAGCAGTCGGCCGAGGAGATCTGGGAGAGCGTGCGCCGGGCCGTCGCGGACTGCGTCGACCCCTCGCTCGCCCCCCGGGTCACCGGGGTCGGCCTCAGCACCCAGCGCGAGTCGCTGGTGCTCTGGGAGCGCCGCACCGGCCGTCCGGCCGGTCCCCTGATCAGCTGGCAGGACCAGCGCACGGCGGCGGACTGCCTGGCGCTCGCCGCCACCGGCGCGGGCCCGGCGGTGCGCGCGTCCAGCGGGATGCCGCTGGACCCGATGTTCTCCGCGCTCAGGGCCCGCCGGCTCCTCGACACCCACGACCCGGACCGCCGCCGCAGCCTGGCGGGCGAGCTGTGCCTGGGAACGGTCGACTCCTGGCTGCTGAACCGCCTGGGCGGCGGCCCCGGGGACCGTGCCGGAGCCGGTGAGCACCTGATCGAGGTCGGCAACGCCTCCCGTACCCAGCTCATGAACCTGGCGACCCGGCGGTGGGACCCCGCGCTGCTGGACCTGTTCGGCGTGCCGCGCGAGGTCCTGCCGAGGATCGTCCCCTCCCGCGGTCCCTTCCCCGCGGTCCGCGGCCTGGCGCCGCTCCCGGACGGGGTGCCCGTGCTGGCCGTGATGGGCGACTCGCACGCCGCGATGTTCGCGCACGGCGGGTGGCGGCCCGGCGTGGTCAAGGCCACCTACGGGACCGGCTCGTCGGTGATGGCCGTCGGCGAGGGCGGGGACGTGCCGGGGCTGTGCCGCAGCGTCGCCTGGGACGTGACCGGGCCGGTGCTCGCGGTGGAGGGCAACATCCGGGCGACCGGCCGGACCCTCGGCTGGCTCGCCGGCCTGTTCGGCACCACCACGCCGGCCCTTCTCGACGAGGCCGCCGAGACGTCGCTGGGCGTTCACCTGGTACCGGCCTTCGGCGGGCTGGGCGCCCCCTGGTGGGAGCCCGGCGCGACCGCGGTGCTGAGCGGCCTGACCCTGGGCGCCCGCCGCGGCCACCTGGTCGCCGCGGCCCTGGAGTCCGTGGCCTTCCAGGTCGAGGACGTGATCGCGGCGGTCGAGCGGGCCACCGGCACGGTACGGGTGCTGCTGGCCGACGGCGGGCTGACCCGCAGCGACCGGATGATGCGGCTCCAGGCCGACATCGGCGGCCGGACGGTCTCGCGCTCGGCCGAGCACGACCTGTCCGCGCTCGGCGCGGCCGACGCGGCCGGGCTGGTGGCCGGCCTGTGGAGCCTGGCCGACCTGGAGGCCCGCCCCCGCCCGTCCGACGACTTCCACCCGGCCGCCGGCGCGCCGGACCGGGCCGCCCGTCGCGCCGCCTGGCACCGGGCGGTCGGACGGTCCCTGCCCTCTACCGGGACGACCGCGTCCCCGCGGGCCGGCGTACCCCGCGACACCGGCCCGGACGCGCACCGCAACGCCTCCCCGGACCCCCGCCCGGATACCTTCCCTGCCCTCGGCCCGGACCCCTTCCCGACCCTCGGCCCGGGCATCGGCCCGGAGACCTTCTTGGACACCGGCCCGGACGGGGCCGGGTCTCACCCCACGAACCAGGAGGCGGGCGACAGCCTGGCCGAGAGGAGCGGCGCATGAGCACGCCGACCGCAGCGCAGGCACCCGCCGGGAGCGCGCCCCACCGGCGGATCCCGGCCAGATGGATCGCGGCCGCCCTGGTCGCGCTCCTCCTCGCGGCCATCGGGTTCAGCACGCAGTACCGCTCGGCGGAGTCGGCCGCGGCCTCGGGTCCCAAGCGGTTCGACCCGGCCGCGTTCGGCGCGCAGAACTACGAGAGCAAGGTCGTGCCCGCCATCGAGAAGAAGGCCGTCGAGCTGCCCGTGCTGGTGAAGGCGCTGGCCGCCGACAAGGACGCGGCCGGAAAGCGGTACGGCACCCGCCAGGGCACCGGCCCCTACAGCTTCGCGGTCAAGGGCACCGGTGAGGCGGGGACGGCGAAGTCCGGGCTGATGCCGGTGACCGTGCCGGACCTGCCCGAGGGCACCCGGGTGTCGCTGCAGGTCGGCCCGGCCATCAACGGCACGGCGCTGCGGGACGCGGCCGGGTACATCACCTTCGGCCAGTTCCTCAACCAGGTGGAGTACGCCGACGCGGCCACCGCGCTGAACAACCAGATGCGCCGGAAGCTGCTCACCACCCTGGACGCGCCGGACCTGGCCGGCAAGCAGATCACCTTCGTCGGCGCCTTCAGCCTGCTCAGCCCCTCCGTGGTGACCATCACCCCGATCTCGATCGAGGAGGCGTCGTGACGACCTCGGCCACCCCGATCCTGCGCGCCCGCGACGTCACCAAGGTCTACGGCGGCACGCACGCGCTCAAGGGCGTCGACTTCGAGGTCGCCTCCGGCCGGGTGACCGCGCTGTTCGGCGAGAACGGGGCCGGCAAGTCCACCCTGATGAAGATCCTCTCGGGGATCGAGTACCCGACCACCGGCCACGTCGAGATGGACGGGCGGCCCGTCGAGCTGCTCTCCCCCCGGGACGCCGCCGATCAGGGCATCTCGATCATCCACCAGGAGCTCAACCTCTGCCCCAACCTGAGCATCCAGGACAACCTCTTCCTGGCCCGCGAGATCCACGGCGGGTTCGGCACGATCGACCGCGCCTCCCAGCGGGCCACCACCGTGGCGATCCTGCGCAGCCTGGAGGAGGACCTGGACCCCGACCGGCCGGTCGGCGACCTGAGGCTGGGCCAGCAGCAGGTCGTGGAGATCGCGCGGGCGCTCCTCCAGGAGGCCCGGGTACTGATCATGGACGAGCCCACCTCGGCGCTCACCGCGCCGGAGGTCGAGGTCCTGTTCCGGGTGATCCGGGAGCTGACCGCGAACGGGGTCGCGGTGGTCTACATCTCCCACCACCTGGACGAGGCCCTGGAGATCGCCGACGACGTGGTGGTGCTGCGCGACGGGCGGCGGGTCGCCACCGCCGACGCCGGTGCCGTCGACATCCGGTGGATCGTGGAGCAGATGGTCGGCCGCGACCAGGACGCCCTGTTCCCGCACCGCACCCCGGTCATCGGCGAGGAGTTGCTGACGCTGCGCGGGCTCACGGTGGCCGACCCGGCCAACCCCGACCGCCTGGCGATCGACTCCCTCTCGCTGAGCGTCCGCGAGGGCGAGATCGTGGGCGTCTACGGCCTGATGGGCTCGGGCCGTACCGAGCTGCTGGAGGCGCTCGCCGGACGGATCCCCGCGCAGTCGGGGGAGGTGCTGCTCTCCGGCGGCGCGCTGCAGGACGCGGGCATCCGCGACCGCATCGACCGGGGCATGGTCCTGGTCCCCGAGGACCGCCAGCGCGACGGCCTGGTCCAGACGATGTCGGTGGGGCAGAACCTCTCCCTGGCCGGGCTGGGCCGGTTCGTCCGGCGGCTGTTCGTCTCGGCCGACCGCGAGCGGGACGCGGTGAACCGCATGATCTCCGACGTCACCGTCAAGACGGACGGCGCCGGGGCGCCCATCGGCTCACTGAGCGGCGGCAACCAGCAGAAGGTGGTCATCGGCAAGGCGCTGCTGACCGGCCCACGGGTGCTGCTGCTGGACGAGCCCTCGCGCGGCGTCGACGTCGGCGCCAAGGCGGACATCTTCGAGCTCATGGCGGTCCAGGCCAGGCGTGGCCTGGCCGTCCTGTTCACCACCTCGGACGCCGAGGAGGCCCTGCACATCCCCGACCGGCTGCTGGTGCTCGCCCGCGGGGTCGTCGCCGGTGAGTTCCGGCGCGGCGAGATCACCCGGGAGGAACTGATGAGTGTGTCGGACGGTGCCGCCATCGACGCGGCCGAGGAGGACGCGACGTGACCTCGCAGAGAACCACCCCTGCCCCACCGGCCCCGGGCGACGCCCCGCCGGAGAAGGTCGCGGCCGAGGCCCGCCGTCTGTCCCTGCTGAACGCCCTGTTCGAGCTGCGGGCGTTCATCGCGCTCGCGGTCCTGATCGTGGTCTTCGGCCTGCTGTCGGAGTCGTTCCTCACCGTGCCGAACCTCATCACGATGACCAAGCACGTCGCGATCAACGCGGTGATCGCGCTCGGCATGCTGCTGGTCATCCTCAAGGGCGGGATCGACCTGTCGGTCGGCTCGATCGTCGGGCTCTCCGGCGTCGTCGCCGGTGAGCTGCTCCAGGGACTGCCCCTCGGGTTCGTCGACGTCATCGCCTACCCGCCGGTGTGGGGGGTGATCGCGCTCTGCATCGCGGTCGGCATGCTCGTCGGCCTGGTGAACGGCGTCCTGGTCACCCGCTTCAAGGTGGCACCGTTCATCGCCACGCTCGGCATGCTGTACGTGGCGCGGGGACTCGCCCTGCTGATCTCCGGCGGCACGACCTACCCCAACCTCGCCGGTTCCCCCCAGCTCGGCAACACCGGTTTCGACCTCCTCGGCAGCGGGCGGCCGCTCGGCCTGCCCACGTCGATCTGGATCATGATCATCCTCGCCGTCGTCGTGACGCTGGTGCTCGTCAAGACCCCGTTCGGGCGCTGGCTGTACGCCACGGGCGGCAACGAGCGGGCCGCCGAGCTATCCGGCGTCCCGATCAACCGGGTCAAGACGGCCGTCTACGTGATCTCCGGCGCCTGCGCCGCGATCGCGGGCCTGATCATCGCCTCGGAGCTCACCTCGGCCGCGCCGCAGGCCGGTGAGACGTACGAGCTCAACGCGATCGCCGCGGTGGTCATCGGCGGCGCCGCGCTGAGCGGGGGACGCGGCACCGTGCGGGGAACCCTCGTCGGTGCCTTCGTGATCGGCTTCCTCGCCGACGGCCTGGTGATCCTGGGCGTGTCGACGTTCTGGCAGATCCTCATCAAGGGGGCCGTGATCATCCTCGCGGTGATGCTGGACCAGGGCCAGCAGCGGTTCCAGCGGCGCGGCGCCGCGGTCTCGGCGGTGGTGGCCAGCAAACGACCCGACTGACCCCGCTACCCCCGCGACCCGTGTCGGGCACCGGGCCGCACCGGGCCGACGCCGCTCCGCCGAGCCGGCCGGATCCGCCGGCCCCTCGCGGGAGAACGACCAGACGACCGCCCCGTGGCGGCCACCCCTCACCCGCTCGTCCACCCACCGTTCACCACTTTCCGGAGGCCGGAGATGTCCGTTCCCATCGTTGGTTCCATCCGCAGGCGGGGCCTCGGCCTCGCGCTCTCGCTGCTCGCCGGCACCTCGCTGCTGGCGGCGTGCGGGGGCGCCGAGACCTCGGCGCAGAGCGCGCCCACCGCGCAGACCAGCCAGGCGGCCGGCCCGTCCGGCGGCGGCGAGGCGGGCGGGCTGATCGCCATCATCACCCCGTCCCCGGACAACCCCTTCTTCAAGGCCGAGGCCGACGCGGCCAAGGTCAAGGCGGAGCAGCTCGGCTACCAGACGTCGGTCGCCTCGCACGACGACGACCCCAACAAGCAGAGCGAGCTCGTCGACGCCGCCATCTCCCGGAAGGCCAGGGCCATCATCCTGGACAACGCCGGTGCCGACGCGTCCATCGGCCCGGTCAAGAAGGCCACGCAGAGCGGCATCCCGGTCTTCCTGATCGACCGGGAGATCAACGCGACCGGTGTGGCCAAGGCCCAGATCGTCTCCAACAACTCCCAGGGCGCCCAGCTGGCCGCCCAGTCGTTCGTGGAGGCCATGAAGGAGAAGGGCAACTACGTCGAGCTGGTCGGCAAGGAGTCCGACACCAACGCCAGCGTGCGCTCCAAGGGGTACGCCGACGTGATCTCCCAGTACCCGGACCTGAAGTCCGTGGCCAAGGAGAGCGCCAACTGGGACCAGCAGGAGGCGTTCAGCAAGATGGAGACCATCATCCAGAAGAACCGCGACATCCAGGGCGTCATCGCGGGCAACGACACGATGGCCCTCGGCGCGGTGGCGGCGCTCAAGGCCGCCGGGATGATCGACAAGGTGGTGGTGGTCGGTTTCGACGGCAGCCCGGACGCCATCGCCGCCGTCAAGGCGGGCCAGATGCACGCCACCGCCCTCCAGCCGGCCGCGCTGGCCGCCGAGAGCGCCGTGGAGCAGGCCGACAAGCTGATCAAGACGGGCTCCACCGGCGCGGAGGAGAAGCAGTCCATCGACTGCGAGCTGGTCACCAAGGAGAACGCCGACGAGTTCGGGGTCTTCGGCAGGAAGTGACCGCCCACCGGGACCTCCGGCCGCCGACCCGGCCGGAGGTTCCGGTCACGGCTCCCATGTCCGGGCTCATCGGGCATGAGGAAACCCGGGCCGGTACGCTGAGTGGCCGATCGCGGAGCCGGTCCGACGATCTGATGAGGAGGCGGTGCATGGTCGTCCCCGAGCTGGGGCGGGTCCACCGTTCCGGCCGTGCCGTGGCCGTCGACCACCTGCGCCTGCTGGCGCGGGTGGCGCGGATGTACCACGAGCAGGGCATGCGGCAACCCGAGATCGCCGCGGCGCTGAGCATCTCGCAGCCGCGCGTCTCCCGCCTGCTCAAGGAGGCCATCACCCGGGGCATCGTCCGTACCGTCGTGGTGCTCCCCGACGGGGTGCACACCGAGCTGGAGGAGGAGCTCCAGCGGCGCTACGGGCTGCGGGACGCGGTGGTGGTCGACACCGGCGGCGCCCAGGGCGACGTGATCCCGGCGCTGGGCTCGGCCGCCGCGGCCTACTTCGACACCACCTTCACGGGCGGCGACGTCATCGGCATCTCCTCCTGGAGCGAGACCCTGCTGGCCGCCGTCGAGCGCATGCACCCCAGGAACACCCAGGTCGCCGACCGCGTCATGCAGGTCGTCGGGGGGGTCGGCAGCCCCGAGGCCCAGGTGCACGCCACGCGGCTGATCAGCCGTCTGGCCGGAGTCACCCGCGCCCGGCCGGTGTTCGTCCCCTCGGCGGGCGTCGTCGGCACGCCGATGGTCCGCGACGCGCTGCTGCAGGACGCGGCGGTCGTCGAGGTGATGGCGCAGTGGCGGGAGCTGACCGTCGTCCTGGTCGGCATCGGCAGCCTGGAGCCCTCCCCGCTCCTGCTGCGGAGCGGCAACGCCGTCGGCCACGCCGACCAGGAGGAGCTCCGCTCGCTGGGCGCCGTCGGCGACGTGTGCCTGCACTTCTTCGACGCCCAGGGCGACGTGGTCGACTCGGCCTTCGACCGGCGGGTCGTCGGGATAGACGTCGAGACCTTCCGTGCCGTGGAGCGCCGGGTCGCCGTCGCCGGGGGCGAGCGGAAGTACTCCGCGATCAAGGCGGCCCTGCGGGGCGGGTGGATCAACGTGCTGATCACCGACCTGGACGTGGCCGAACGCCTGCTCGCCGAACCGGCCTGACCCCCGGCCGCGGGCACTCCGCGCGGCGGTGTCCGGCCGCGCGGGACACGTCAGGGCGCGAGCATGGACCAGCATGGGGTACGAAGGGTCGACCGGTTCCGGATCATCCGGCCGGGACGTCCGGTTTCAGGAGGGGTGAGCATGAGGAAGAACGCGAGCCGGATCGCGGCCGCCGCCGGGCTGGCGGTCCTGCTGGCCGCCTGTGCGGGCGACCCGGCCACCCCGGGAACCGCTTCCGGAGCCGCCGCCACACCGGTCGCGACCACCGGGAGCGCGAGCGCGCCCGTCACCGGGACGCCCGCCGCCGAGCGGAGCCCTTCGGCCTCCCCCGCGCCGGGCGGGACCGGGACACCGGATCTGGGTGCGGGCCGGGAGGTGGCGACCGGGATCCGGACCCCCTGGGGGCTGGCCTTCCTGCCGGGCGGCGACGCGCTGGTGGCCGAGCGCGACAGCGGCCGGATCCTCCGGGTCCCGGCCGGTGGCGGGCAGCCGCGCGAGGTGTACCGGGTGCCCGGCGTGACCCCGGGCGGGGAGGGCGGCCTGCTCGGGCTCGCCGTCTCGCCCGGCTATGACGAGGACCGGTACGTGTACGCCTACCTCACCGCCGCGTCCGACAACCGGATCGTGCGCTTCCGCCTCGACGACGCCACGCCCGAGACGGTGTTCGAGGGCATCGCCAAGGCGGGCATCCACAACGGCGGCCGCATCGCGTTCGGCCCGGACGGCATGCTGTACGCCGGGACCGGGGACGCGGGGGTGCGCGGCGCCTCGCAGGACCCGGACAGCCCGAACGGGAAGATCCTGCGGCTGACCCCGGAGGGCGAGCCCGCCCCCGGCAACCCGCGGGCGGGCTCGGCCGTCTACAGCCTCGGGCACCGCAACGTCCAGGGGCTGGCGTGGGACGCGCGGGGACGGCTGTTCGCCCTGGAGTTCGGGCAGAACGCGCTGGACGAGGTCAACCTGATCGAGCCCGGCCGCAACTACGGCTGGCCGGAGGTGGAGGGCAAGGGCGACACCGCCGGGGGACGGTTCACCGACCCGCTGGTGACCTGGCCCACCGGCGAGGCGTCGCCGTCCGGTGCCGCCATCGCCGGGGACACGCTGTACGTGGCCGCGCTGCGCGGGGAACGGCTCTGGACGGTGCCGCTGCGCGACGGCCGGGCCGGCGAGCCCAGGGCCGAGCTGTCCGGGCGGTACGGCCGCCTGCGCACGGTCGCCGTGGCACCGGACGGCGCGCTCTGGCTGACCACGTCCAACACCGACGGGCGCGGTGACGTACGCGACGGCGACGACCGCATCCTGCGCTACCCCGCGAGTCCCGGCACCGGGTGACGCGCGATCCCGCTCCCCGGGGTGCCCGTTCCTCAGTCCCCGTGGCGCAGGCTCTCCCGTACCGCGCGTGCCAGGCCCGGGTCGTCGGCGATGACGCCGTCCACCTTCAGCCGGTACAGGTGCCTCAGCCATGTCCTGACCTGCTCGGTGACGCGGTCGGTGTCGCGCCCGCGGCGCTCGGCCCGCAGCCGCGCGTCGAGCCTGCGGACCGTGGTGGCGTGCACCAGGAGGCCCTCGCGGTGGGCGTTCCCGACGAGCGCGGCCGGTGAGATCCGCCTGCCGTCGATGCCTCCGGTCTCCCCGGGCCCGATCCGCTTGGTGACCACGCCGATGCCGTCGGCGTACTCGGCGATCCTCGCCAGGCCCTTCGGCGTCACCATGTCGTCGTAGGTGCGCGGGTCACCGGCGCGCACCAGGTCGTACGGCGCCCCGGTCGCGGCGACGAACTGGATGAGCCGTATCCGGGTGAGGGGACGCAGCCGCCCGAGGTTGCCGGGCTCGAAGGACTGGATGAACACCGGGTCGTTCTCGTCCTCCCAGCCGTACCGCTTGAACGTCTCCAGCAGCGGTTTCTCCAGCGGCAGGCCGATCGAGGCGAAGTAGGTGGGGAACTTGGTCTCGGCGTACACGCCCACCCCGTGCTTCTGCGCGAGCAGGACGATCTCGTCGAGCGTGGGGATGCGGGCCTTGCCGTCGTAGGCGGTGTTGTCCTGCCGCTGCCGGGCGTAGCGTTCCCTGGCGCGGAGCGTGCGCAGCTCGGCCAGGGTGAAGTCCTCGGTGAACCAGCCCGTGCGCCGGGCGCCGTTGACGAGCTTGGTCGTCCTGCGGGAGGCGAACTCGGGGTGTTTCTCCACGTCCGTGGTCGCCGAGAGCTCGTTCTCGTGCCGGGCGACCAGCACGTGGTCCTTGGTCGAGACGAGGTCGGGCTCGATGAAGTCGGCGCCCATGGAGATGGCGACCCGGTACGACAGCAGCGTGTGCTCCGGCCGGAAGGCGCTGGCGCCGCGATGCGCGATGACGATCGGCGTGACCTCGCGGTCCGCGCGCCTGCCGGAGGCCGGGTTCCCGCGCCGTCCGGTCCTCGCGCCCGCGGCCCGCCCGGTGGTGGACGTCGCGGACCGTCCCGCCTGATGACCGGGACGTTCGGCCGCCTGGCCTCCCGCGCGCGTTCCCGTCGTCTCCGCGTGGTGGAGAGCCCCGATCGCGGCCATTCCTATCAGTACGGCCAGAACACCGGCCCGCGTCTTGCTCACCCGTGTACACCCCTCGCTCCGGCTCAGCGGGGGGACACATTGGCATAAGCCTCTATACCCGGACCGGATGCGCGAATGCCCAGCACAAGCAAGCAGCGGATGAAATGGGGCGTAATCTACCTACCGGTGTGGCGGGAGCGGTCGGCCCTCCCGTGCCGGTGACGGTGGTACGCCCGCGGCTGGCGTCCCGACCACCGCTTCCCTCCGCGCCGGGCCTCCCCTCCGCGCCGGACCTCCGACCCGCGCCGTCCGAACGCGCGCTCGTCGTGCCGCCCGTACGCCGGGCCCTGCGAACGCCCGAACCCGCGGTCCCCGTAACGACCGAACCCGCGGTCCTGCGAACGTCCGAGCCCGCGGTCCCCGTAGCGGCCGAACCCGCGGTCCCGCGAGGAGCCGGACCCGGGGCCCGGGGAGCGCCCGGACCCCCACCGCCCGTCGCGCCCGGCATCGGCGCCGCGCCACCCGGACCCGTCCTGGCCTGGCCCGCGACCGTACCCCGGGTCCCGGGAGCGGTCGCGCTCCGCGTACCGTCCGGAGCCGGCTCCCCAGTCACCGGCCTCCCGGCCCCCGTACCGTCCCGGTTCCGACCGGCCCGATCGCCGCTCCGCCCACCCGCGTCCGGTGCCCGGCTTCTTCCGCCCGAAGGCCCGTTCCAAGGCCCGGCCGAAGGAGCGCTCGGAGGTGCGCCGGTCGTGCCGTCCGGTGTCGGCGTCCGGCCGTCTGACCGTCCAGGCCCCGGCGCGCTTCATCGCCGGTTTCGCCGGCCGCTTGGCGATCCAGCCGGAGGACCGGTCATGCGGTTGTTTCGAGTGCTGGACACCGCCGACGGCCGCCACACCGATGATTACGGCCACGACACCGGCCCGCATGACGCTCACCTGGGCACACCCCCGTCTTGTGATCGGTCGGGGGGCTCACCTGGTACAAACGGCTTCTACCCGGATCGCACGGACGGCTAACGAACGCGCCGGGCGCGCCGGGACGATCCACGGCGCGAGTGCTCCTCCGGTGACCCGGCCGGGCCCGCGGTCCACGACGCGAGCGCTCCCCGGTGGATCCTCCGGGAAGCGGTACACGGCCCGTGCGCCTCTCCGGCGGCCCGTCCGCGGAGCGAGCGGTGCTGCCCGTCCGCGGAGCGGGCGACGCTCAGGCGCGGCGGGTCTTCGACAGGGTCGCGTAGACGATGATGTTGTCGGTGTAGTGGCCGGTCCTGGCGTTGTAGACGCCGCCGCAGGTGACGAGCCTCAGCGTCGCCTCACCGGTGTTGCCGTAGACCCGCTTCGACGGGAACGCCTTCTTGCTGACCTGCTCCACGCCGTCGACCGTGAACTCCACGACGGTCCCGTCCGTCCGGGAGACCTTGATCTTGTCCCCGCGCTTGACCTCCTTGAGGCGGCTGAAGACCGCGGCCCCGCGCTTGGTGTTCACGTGTCCCAGCACGACCGAGGGGCCCTGCTGTCCGGGGATCGGGCCGTGCCTGTACCAACCGGCCTGGTTGGGCCGGCTCAGCGGGGGTGTCTGGATCTCCCGCTTGGAGTCGACGCCGAGCGCCATCAGCGGGGCCATCACCCCGATCCTCGGGATGGCCAGGCGGCGGGGCTTCACCCCGTCGCTCTTCAGCGGCTCCGGAGGCTGGACCACGGGCGGCGGCGGGGCCGCCGTGGGAGCGGCCGCCGTCAGCGGGACGTCGAGCCCGCCCGGTCCCACCGAGGACGGCAGCGTCACGCCGGGAGGCTGCTGGTCGGTGACCGGCTGCTCTCCTCCAGGGACGTCCTGCGGTCCCAGGGTGCTGCCCGCCGCCTGCGGCACGGGCGGCCCGTACGGCTCGTCCTGCTCCACCGGGGACAGGTAGGTGAGCAGCCCGGCCATGATCGCGGCCACTCCGCCGAGGGAGCCGGCCACCAGGAGCCCGCCCATCAGCAGGTTCCCCTTGCGCCTGGGCGCGGGGCCACCACCGTGGTAGGGGTCGGGGCCGCCGTGGTACTGGTCGGGGCCGGTCGGTCCTTGGTACATCCGGGCCTCCTTCAGCCGTCCCTCTGGCCTCGCGCGTGTGCCGCTCGCCGCCTCATCAGAGCCACGCCGCCGAACGCGCTCCCGGCCACCATCGCCGTCCCCGCGCCCAGCAGCCCCAGTCCGGGGGAGCCTCCGCCCGGCGCCTCACCGGTCTGAGCCCCGCCGCTCGGCGTGATGACCACCTGGGGCGTGGTCGGCGCGGTCCTGGTCGGGATGACGGTGGCGGTCACGGTCAGGGTCGGCCTGGGCGACGAGGTGCCCCCGTTCGGCGCGGCCGACGGGCCGCTGCTCTGGCTCCCCGACGGGGAGGGGGAGACGGAGGTACTGGCCGAGGGCGAGACGCTGCCCGAGGGGGAGACGCTGCCCGAGGGGGAGACGCTGCCCGAGGGGGAGACGCTCGTGGAAGGGGAGACGCTGGTGGAGGGGGAGACGCTGCCCGAGGGGCTCGCCCCCGCCTCGGAGATGGTGACGTCCACCGAGACCGGCGTGCTGAGGAGCGTGCAGGTGGCCCGGTAGTCCTCAGGCGGGTTCTGCAGCTCCCTGGTGATCACCCGGAACGCGTCGAGCTGTGCCCACTTGCCGTTCTCCAGGTTCTTCACCTCGATGGTGTGCTTGCCGTACTTGAGGCCGTTGAACTTCCACAGCGTCACCCCGCCCTGGTGCGCGGCGTTCGTCGGCGTGCCGTCGGCGTTCTTCGAGGCGTCGACGAAGGACGGCGTGGCGTCCTGGTTGTCGATCCTGAACCCGACCTTGCCCGCCGTGTTGCTGCGCCGGGCGACGTACTCGATCCCGGTGCCGGTGAACGTGAAGGAGGTCCACGAGTTCACGATGTCCGTGCGGTGAAGGTCGCGGCCGTGGTCGCCGATGGTCGGCGCCTGGTCGTTCAGGTCCTGCCAGTCGCCCGCCGCGTGGTAGCTCACCCGGGGGTCGTCGTCGTTGACCATGACCTCACCGGCCGGGGGGATGAAGTCCACGAACAGCTTCCGGGGGGTGACCTTGATCTTGCCGGCCTCGGCGGTGTGGGCGGAGTCGGAGATCCCCTCGGGAAGCTTCAGGATCTGTCCGGGCTGGAGCTTGCCGGGCTGGTCGGCGGAGCCCTTCGGCTGCAGGACACCGACCCAGCTCCCGGAGATCTGCACGTTCCCGGTGACCAGGGTCTTGGCCCCGGCCTCGAAGTAGTCGGGCGAGCCGAACCGGGTCGGGTTACCGTTCTTGTAGTTGAGGTCCCAGCCGATGCTGAGCGGTTCGCCGACCGTGAGCGTCGTGGGGATCGACACCTTGGTGCGGAGGTTCACCGTGCCGCCGTTCAGGGCGATGCCGCCCGTGCAGGCGTAGTCGACCACGAGTTCGGCGTTGCTGGCACCGGCCGCGCCCGAGGGCAGCGCGACCAGCGCGCCGCCGAAAAGGAACAGGGCCGAGACCGCCACGGTCCTAGGGAGCCGAGATCGCCACCGAACCACCACACACTCCGATCACGAAGGCCGCCCTGAACGGGCATACCCATGGCACACCGAGGGTAGATCGTACGGTTTTACCCGTCTTCGCCGCAGCGAGATGATGGGTACGGGCGTATACCGTGGCGCACTTGTGATCTGGACGGATCTCCGCGCACCCCCACGAAGGCCGCGGGAGGCCTGGAACCGGGTGTACCTGGAAGTAACAGAATCGTATTCTGTACCACGGACCCTAGGAGGCACACCGTGCAGCGAGACCTTTTCGAGGAGGAGCACCAGCTCTTCCGGGAGACCGTACGCGAGTTCCTGGCCCGCGAGGTCGCCCCCCACCACGACCGCTGGGAGAAGGACGGCATCGTCCCGCGCGACGTGTGGAAGAAGGCCGGCGAGATCGGGATGTTCGGCTTCGGCGTGCCCGAGGAGTTCGGCGGGGCGGGGATCAGCGACTTCCGCTACAACACCGTCATCGTCGAGGAGGTCATGGCGATCGGCGCGACCGGCCTGGGCTACTCGCTGCACAACGACGTGATGGCCCCGTACTTCGTGGATCTCACGAACGACGAGCAGAAGGCACGCTGGCTGCCCGGGTTCGTCAGCGGCGAGCTGATCACGGCGGTCGGCATGAGCGAGCCCGGCGCCGGGAGCGACCTGCAGGGCATCCGGACGACGGCCGTGCGCCAGGGCGACCACTACCTGCTCAACGGCCAGAAGACCTTCATCACCAACGGCATCAACTCCGACCTGGTCGTCGTGGTCGCCAAGACCGACCCGGAGGCCAAGGCCCGCGGGATCTCGCTGCTCGTCGTCGAACGGGGCATGGAGGGCTTCACCCGGGGACGCAACCTGGAGAAGATCGGCATGCACGCCCAGGACACGGCGGAGCTGTTCTTCGACAACGTCCGGGTGCCCGCGGCCAACCTGCTCGGCCCGCAGGAGGGGCAGGGCTTCTTCCAGCTCATGGCCAACCTGCCGCAGGAGCGCCTGTCCATCGCGGTGATGGCGGTGGCGGCGGCGGAGACGGTGCTGCGGACGACCATCGAGTACTGCAGGAACCGCACGGCCTTCGGCCGCAACATCGGCAGCTTCCAGAACACCCGGTTCGTCCTGGCCGAGCTGGACACCGAGGTGGACATCGCCCGTCACTACGTGGACAGGTGCATCCTCGCCCTGAACGCCGGAGAGCTCACCGCGGTGGACGCCGCCAAGGCCAAGTGGTGGACCACCGAGCTGCAGACCAAGGTCATCGACCGCTGCCTCCAGCTGCACGGAGGATACGGCTACATGATGGAGTACCCCGTCGCCAAGGCCTGGGTCGACAGCCGGGTGCAGACCATCTACGGCGGCACCACCGAGATCATGAAGGAGATCATCGGCCGTTCCTTCGGCTTCTGAACCGGCCCCCGGCCTGTCTCGGGACCGGCCCCGGTGCGGTCCGGGAACCCGGCCCCGGAGCGGCTTCCGGACCGGTCGGCGACCCGGATCCCGGCCTGATGCCCGGGCCGGCCGGTCCTCGCGCCGGCCCCGTCACTCCTCGGTGATCTTGTCGATCTGTACCGCCACCCCGTCCTTGATCGTCACTTCGGCGAAGAGGACGACGTCCTTCTGCAACGCCTCCTGGAGCTGTTCCATCGAGCAGCTGCGCGGGGCCTTGCCGTTGCTGCAGATCACTCCCTTCGCGTCGTTCACCACCGTGAACGGCAGCAGGAGCGCCTTCACCTCCTGGTCGCTCTCGGGGGTCACCGTGATCGCGTCCACCCCGCGCAGGGCGAGCTGCCCGTGCAGCTTGGCGTCGACGCCCCGGCCACCGGGGATGCTCGCCGACGGTGACGGCGAGAGCGCGTCGGGCGAGGGGGTCTCGGACGCGGAGGGGGTGAGCGAGGGGACGACCGAGGGCGAGGCCGACGGTGAGAGGAGGGGGGACGGGGACGACAGGGACGGGGAGGTGGAGGCGGTCACCGTGACGGTCGCGGTCGGCGCCACCGCGGACAGGCCCACCCCGCCCGAACACGCGCAGAGGCCGGTGGCCAGCATCGCCACCGGCAGGACCCGCGTCATCTTCGATGTTCTGTTCACGAGACGCAACGATCTCATGGGCCGGGCACAACGGTTAACCGGCCGCGGGAACGGCTCCGCCGACGCATACTGGTCAGCGGAGACCTCCACGGGATGGTGACGAATGGACAGCGGGCTGATTCTGCTGGTCTTCCTGGCGTTCCTGTTCGCCTGGGGCCTGAACCGGGTGCGACGCGCCTTCCGGCTCGGCCCGATGGCGTACGCGGGCGTCATGATCGTGTTCGTGATCGTGATGCTCGCCGTCTGGGGCCAGACCTTCCGCTAGCCGCGCCGCGAGCCGGGCCGGATCTCCCACCGGCCGCGAGCCGGATCGGGACCTGTCCACCGGCCGCGAGCCGGATCGGGACCTGTCCACCGGCCGCGAGCCGGATCGGGACCTTCGACCGGCCGGGCCCGAGGGTCGGGATCCGCCCTACCCGGACGACGCCTCCAGCAGCACGCGCGCGACCAGCTCGGGATCGTCCGTCATCGGCAGGTGCCCGCAGCCGCGCAGCAGCTTCACCCGCTGCCCGGACCACCGGGCGGCCCGGACGGCCTGGCGGCGCACGAGCAGCCGGTCGCGCTCACCCCAGGCGATCGTCACCGGCACCTTGGGCGGCGCGGGAGGCATCAGCCCGGTGAACGAGGCCAGGGTCTCGTCGAATCCGGGGGCGTCCCCGAGCGCCTGGAGGGCGGCGAGCAGCGCCTGCGGGGAGAGGCCGGCGGGACGGGCCACCATCAGGCCCGCGGTCAGCGTGCGGCCCAGCGGGTCCCCGGCGAGGGCGAGCGCGCGGTCCGGGGGGAGTCTCCTGGCCGAGGCCCTGCTCAGACGCAGGACGGCTCGCGCGTACGCGAGTTCGGTGCGGTTCCAGAACCCCGCCGGAGACAGCGCGGTGGCCGAGCGGACCACGGCGCGCGAGGCCAGTTCGAGGGCGACGTAGCCGCCCAGGGAGTTGCCCGCCACGTGAGGGTCGCGCAGGCCCAGGATCGCGAAGAAGGACTCGATCGCGTCCGCCAGGCTCTCGGGCGTGTACGGCGTGCCGGACGGCAGCGGCGGTGACACCCCGAAGCCGGGAAGGTCGACGGCGATCACGTCGCGCTCGGTGGCGAGCCGGTCCAGCACTGGCAGCCATGCCTGCCAGTGATGCCCGATCCCGTGCAGCAGGACCAGGGACGGACCCGTACCTCGCCGTTCGAACGCCAGCTCCATGCCCCGAGTCAACCACCGATCGGGAGCACGTTCCAGCCTCGTCGGCGGTGGCTCAGCGCGACCTGGTGGGGATCTCGAACCAGACGGCCTTGCCCTCCTTGGTGGGGCGCGAGCCCCAGCGTCTGGCGAGCTGGTCGACCAGGTAGAGACCCCGGCCGCCCTCGTCGTTCTCCCCGGCGCTGCGGATGCGCGGCAGCCGCAGGTCCTGGTCGAAGACCTCGACCCAGACCGACTCCCCGCCCCGCCTGAGCCGGAGCGTGAACTCCTTCTCGTTGACGACGTCGTCCTCGAAGCCGGGGACGTCCCAGGACTCGTCGAACGGCAGCGGAGGGCCGTCCATCGACAGCTCCCTGCGCGGGACGCTGGCGGTGGCGGCGTGCAGCACGACGTTGGTGACGACCTCGGAGACCAGCAGGCAGGCGAGCTCGGCCCGCTCCTCGGGGACGTTCCAGCTGACGAACGCCTCCAGGGCCATCCTGCGCGCCTCCCCCACCATGATCGGCTGGGCCGGGAAGGTGCGCTCCTCGACGGCCAGGTCCTCGGAGGCGGACCTGATCACGAGAATGGCCATGTCGTCGTCGATCTCGCCGGGCACCGCGACGGTGGCGACGTCGGCGATGCGCTCGACGGAGGCGTCGGTGAGCTCGGCCAGCTTGCCGCAGAGCTGCGCCAGCGTCTCCTCGACGTCGGGCGGATGGCCGTCGGCGTCGCGGAGGGGGCGACGATCGACGAGCCCGTCGGTGTAGAGGAGCAGGGCCGCCCCGCGGGGCAGCGTGCGCGTCTCCTCCTTGTAGACCAGGTCCGCGTGCAGTCCCTTGGCCCGTACGCCCAGCGGCTGGCCGACCTCGCGGATGTCCAGCTCGGTGCAGGTGTTGCCGATGAGCAGCAGCGGGGGGGCGTGACCGGCGTTGGCGAACGACAGCTGCCGCGACCAGGCGTCGTAGACGAGGTACTGGCAGGTGACGATGGGCGGGATGCTGATGTCGGCGCCGCTCTCGTCCTGCTCGGGGGTGGCGATGATGCGCGTCCACTCGTCGAGCCTGGCCAGGATCTCCGCGGGCGGCTTGTCGTCCTGGGCGAAGGCGCGCAGCGCCGCGCGCAGCTGGCCCATCACCGCCGCCGCCTTGGCGCCCCTGCCCTCGACGTCGCCGATGACGATGCCGACCCGGCCCGCCGAGAGCGGGATGACGTCGTACCAGTCGCCGCCGACCTGTGTCTGGATGCCCTGCCCGTGGCTGGCCAGGGGTGCGGCCGGGTAGTAGCGGACCGCGATCTCCAGCCCGTCGAGCTGCGGCAGCGCGCGGGGCAGCAGGTGCTTCTGGAAGGACTCCGCGGTGTGCCGCTCCTCCTCGAACAGCAGGGCGTTGTCGACGGCCAGGGCGACCCGGGTGGCGATGGCCCCCACGAAGTCGCGGTCGAAGGCGTCGTAGTGCGGGCTGCGCCGGTCGGTCAGGTTGGACAGCCCCAGGTACATCAGTCCCAGGGTCTCGCCGCGCACGCACAGCGGCGCCACGATGGCCGAGGTCATGCCGATCTCGGCGGCCAGGCGGGTGTTGGCCTCGCCGGTGCTGGGATAGCTGGTCTGGGAGAAGTCCTCGACGAGGATCGTCTCCTGGCGGCGCAGCGCGGTGTCGGCGTAGTGCCCCGCCGGGTAGCGGATCTCCGCGCCGACCGGCGCCCAGGTGTCGGCCGGTGGGCTCCATCCCTGGACGTGGGTGGAGACCCTGCGGACCATCCGGCCCTCCTCCATCAGTTCGATGAAGCAGTGGTCGGCGAACTGCGGGACGAGCATCTCGGCGACGCGCTTGAGCGTCTCCTCGACGTACAGCGAACCGGCGAGGCGCTCGCCGATGCGTTCCAGCAGCCCGAAGCGGTCCTTCTCGCGCTCGTTGCTGCGCATCGCCTCGCGGGCGGTGATGACGATGCCCGTCACCGCTCCCGAGGGATGGCGCAGCGGCACGGCCTGGGCCCGGACGTAGATGATCGTTCCGTCTCCGCGCCTGACGTCGAACGTGCCCTCCCAGACGCCGCCCTTGAGGACGTGCTTGGAGAGCTCGACGGCCAGCGGGTGGTCCTTCTCCATGATGCCCAGGGAGAGGGACGGGTCGCGGGGCCCGGACGTTCCCGGACGTCCGAAGAGCCTTTCCGCGAAAGGGTTCCAGTAGAGCAGGTTGCTGAACCTGTCGGTGACGACCACCGCCATCTCAGCATGGTCCAGGACGGAACCGGCCGTAAGGTGCTCGGCGGCGTCCTGGGAAACATCCCCCCACCGCTTCATCCGGCGACCGCCCCTCGTGGGCGGGTGTGTGCAAAGCGAACCACGGTTGCTCCTGCAGTCTCGGCCTGGGAGCGGAGGGACTCCCGAACGGGATCCAACCGAGCTAAGGGGCCTCGGTCAGCGTGTGGAGACGAAAACGTGAGCTGCAATCTCTCGCGGGAGAACCGCAAGGAAATTGTCCGCCTCGTTATCACCTGTCACCCGCACACCGTCGTCGCTCGCCGCGAGCGTCACCTCGCGTCCGGGTTGTATCCCAACTTGCTTGAGTTTAAGCATCACAGCCGGATCGCTTTGCACTTGTTCGCTAATTCGCCGCACCACAGCGGGTATATCTCTGGGTCCGGCCATCGCGGCCATCGACGGCAGCGTCTCCAGGCGGCCCTCGGGCAGGCCGATGACGCCGAGTTCCTCCAGGCCGGGGATCGGGTTGCCGTGCGGATCCTCGGTGGGATTGTTCAGCAGGCCGACCAGCCTCGCCTCCACCGACTCGGACATGACGTGCTCCCAGCGGCAGGCCTCGATGTGCACCTCCTCCCAGGGCAGGCCGATCACCTGGGTGAGCAGGCACTCCGCGAGCCGGTGCTTGCGCATGACGCGCGTGGCGAGCGTGCGTCCCAGGTCGGTCATGGTCAGGTGCCGGTCGCCCTCGACGCGGACCAGGCCGTCGCGTTCCATCCGGGCGACCGTCTGGCTGACCGTGGGACCGCTCTGCTGGAGCCGCTCGGCGATGCGAGCGCGCAGGGGGACGATGCCCTCCTCCTCCAGCTCGAAGATCGTACGAAGGTACATCTCCGTCGTGTCGATCAGGCCGTGTGCGGTCAAGGTTTCCTCCCGTCCTCTCTCGATGCTACGTCCATGGCGCGGCGTTCCAGGGAGAGCGGCGCGGGACCGTGGAAGTTTGAGAACACGACCCTATTGGGAGAACGGGCCGCGGTGACAAGGGACAGCAACACCGACGGTCATGAAATCCTTCCCGAGCAGCCGGAACGGCCTCCGCGAGGGGCCGGCGACCGGCTCCGGGGACGGCGGGCGGGCGCGGGCCGGCCGGATGCCCGCAAATGAGATCGCCTGACCCCGCACCCCTCCCCTCTCAACGGACATACACGGATATATGAACGAATAGGGGGCAGGTTTCCCGGGGTCGGGCGTCCGGCCCCTAGGCACGTTCTCAAGGCGCCAGGCGTTCGACCACCCAGGAGGCACCGGAGCGGCGGTAACGGAGGCGATCATGCATGCGGTCGGTACGGCCCTGCCAGAACTCCACCTCCGCGGGCACCACGCGGAACCCGCCCCAGAAGTCGGGGACCGGCGGGTCGTCGGGCCAGCGCTCCGCCAGCTCCTCGTACCGGTCGTCCAGCTCCTGCCGGGAGTTCACGACCGCCGACTGCCGCGACGCCCAGGCGCCGATCCGCGACCCGTAGGGGCGGGTCCTGTAGTAGGCGGCCGACTCCTCGCGGGGCAGCCGCACCACCCTCCCCTCGACCCGTACCTGGCGGCGGATCGAGTGCCAGGGGAACAGCAGGGCGGCCCGCGGGTTCTCCGCCAGGTCCCGGCCCTTGCGCGACTCGTAGTTGGTGTAGAACACGAACCCGTTCTCGTCGTACCCCTTGAGCAGTACGGTCCTGGCCGTCGGCCGGCCGCCCGCCGAGGCCGTCGCCAGCACGGTCGCGTTCGGCTCGGGAAGCCCGGCGTCCACGGCGTCGCCGAACCAGGCGGCGAACTGCGACACGGGGTCGGGTGCGAGATCGGCCTCCAGCAGAGGCAGTCCCTGATACGTACGGCGAAGTCCCGCCACCGAAGGCGGTCGCGATGCGGCATCCACGGGAAGGTATTCTCGCGTGCCGAGCCGGAAGCCCGTACGGCGCCCCCCACCTGCGGCGATCGCGTTCAGGCGGGTCCGGCGGCACACCGCCTCGCCCCAGGGGGTTGAATATGACCCGCCGGTATCTCGACATCAAGGCTTTGACTTCAAGAAAGGGAGGCGGCCGAGAATGTCCGACTTCAAACCCGGGCTCGAAGGCGTAGTAGCTTTCGAGACGGAGATCGCGGAACCGGACAAAGAAGGGGGCGCCCTCCGCTATCGGGGCGTCGACATCGAAGAGCTGGTCGGCCGCGTCCCGTTCGGGAACGTGTGGGGCCTGCTCGTCGATAACGAGTTCCAGCCGGGGCTGACCCCGGCCGAGCCTTGCCCCGTTCCTGTCCATTCCGGTGACGTCCGCGTCGACGTCCAGAGCGGGCTGGCCATGCTGGCCACCACGTACGGCTTCAAGCCGTTGCTCGACATCGACGACGCGCAGGCCCGCGCCGACCTCGCGCGCGCCAGCGTGACCGCCCTGAGCTTCGTCGCCCAGTCCTCGCGCGGCAAGGACAGGCCCGAGGTCCCCCAGAGCGAGATCGACAAGGGCCGGACCATCGTCGAGCGCTTCATGATCCGCTGGCAGGGAGAGCCCGACCCCCGCCACGTCAAGGCCATCGACGCCTACTGGACGTCCGCCGCCGAGCACGGCATGAACGCCTCCACCTTCACCGCCCGGGTCATCGCCTCCACCGGGGCCGACGTCGCCGCCGCGCTGAGCGGTGCGGTCGGCGCCATGTCCGGGCCGCTGCACGGTGGCGCGCCCGCGCGCGTGCTGCACATGATCGAGGGCGTCGAGCAGGTCGGCGACGCCAAGAAGTACGTGCAGTCCGAGCTCGACAAGGGCCAGCGGCTCATGGGCTTCGGCCACCGCGTCTACCGTGCCGAGGACCCCCGGGCGCGCGTGCTCCGCCGCACCGCCAAGGAGCTCGACGCCCCCCGGTACGAGGTCGCCGCGGCGCTGGAGAAGGCGGCCCTGGAGGAGTTGCACGCCCGCAAGCCCGACCGGGTGCTCGCCACCAACGTCGAGTACTGGGCCGCGGTCATCCTGGACTTCGCCCAGATCCCCTCGTCCATGTTCACCTCGATGTTCACCTGCGCCCGTACCGCGGGCTGGGCCGCCCACATCCTGGAGCAGAAGCGCACGGGCAGGCTCGTCCGCCCCAGCGCCGACTACGTGGGTCCCTCCCAGCGGTCGGTCCAGGACGTCCCCGGGGCCTCCGAGGTCGTCGGCTCCGTCTAGAGATCTCCGCCTCCTCCCTCACGGCTGCCGCGCGGACGTCCGCGCGGCAGCCGTCCCTGGATGCCGCCCATTTCCTGACACGTCTCGTCTCAGAATCCGGACCCCGTCCTGGAACGCCCCGCGGGCTCAGTAGGCTGGTCAGGTGGCTGACATCGTGATTCCCTCTGACATCAAGCCCGCCGACGGCCGTTTCGGCTGCGGGCCCTCGAAGGTGCGCCCCGAGCAGCTCTCGGCTCTCGCGGCCTCCGGTGCCGCCGTCCTGGGCACCTCTCACCGCCAGAAGCCGGTCAAGTCGCTCGTCGGGCGCGTCCGCGCGGGGCTGTCGGAGCTGTTCTCCCTCCCCGAGGGGTACGAGGTCGTCCTCGGCAACGGCGGCACGACCGCGTTCTGGGACATCGCCGCCTTCGGGCTGATCCGCGAGAGGTCCCAGCACCTGCACTTCGGCGAGTTCTCCTCCAAGTTCGCCTCCGTCGCCGCCAAGGCGCCGTGGCTCGGCGACCCGACCGTGATCAAGTCGGAGGTCGGCAGCCACCCCGAGGCCAGGACCGAGGAGGGCGTCGACGTCTACGCGCTCACCCACAACGAGACCTCCACCGGTGTGGCGATGCCGATCCGGCGGGTGGGCGAGGAGGGCTCGCTCGTGCTCGTCGACGCCACCTCCGGCGCCGGCGGCCTGCCGGTCGAGGCGAGCGAGTTCGACGTCTACTACTTCGCCCCGCAGAAGAGCTTCGCCTCCGACGGCGGCCTGTGGATCGCCCTGATGTCCCCGGCCGCGCTCGCCCGGGTGGACGAGATCGCCGCCGGCGGTCGCTACGTCCCCGAGTTCTTCAGCCTGCCGGTCGCCATCGACAACTCCTCCAAGGACCAGACCTACAACACCCCGTCGGTGGCCACGCTCTTCCTGCTCGCCGACCAGATCGAGTGGATGAACGGCAACGGCGGCCTGGCCTGGACGACGGCCCGCACGGCCGACTCGGCCCGGCGCCTGTACACCTGGGCCGAGAAGACCTCCTACACCACCCCGTTCGCCGGGCCGGAGTTCCGCTCCACCGTGGTCGGCACGATCGACTTCGCCGACGAGGTCGACGCCTCGGCGATCGCGAAGGTGCTGCGCGCCAACGGCATCGTCGACACCGAGCCCTACCGCAAGCTCGGCCGCAACCAGCTGCGCGTCGCCATGTTCCCGGCCGTCGACCCCGACGACGTCGAGGCCCTGACCGCCTGCATCGACTACGTCACCGAGCGGCTGTAGCCGCCGTCCGGGCCGTCTCCCGAAGGAGACGGCCCGCGGGGCGTCTCAGGGCAGCACGCTCGGGAGGCCGCCCGTCCCGGAGACGTGCACCCGTTCCCCGGTACGCCGGGCCAGCTCGTGCAGCAGGCGCAGGGCGTCGTCCGGGGTCACCCCCTCGGCGAAGCGGGAGAGCACCGGGGCCCGGTCCGGGCTGCCCTCCAGTGCGGCGAGCATCAGTCCCGCCACGTGTTCGTCCCGGGAGCGGCTGGCGGTGTAGCGGAAGGCGTTGCGCGCGGGGGCCCTCTCCAGCAGCCCCTTCCTGACGAGGCGCTCGGCGACCGTCTGCACGGTGGTGTAGGCCAGGTTCCGTTCCTCGTCCCGGTTCAGCATGTCCTGTACCTGGCGGACCAGCAGTGGCTGCTTACAGCCCCACAGCACGTCCATGATCGCGCGTTCCAGGGATCCCAGGTTCACCCGCGGCCACCTCTCGAGGATCGCGCCCGGCGGTGACGGCCCTGTGGAACACGTACGGGCACGCCGCCGAGCAGGTCCACACATGAAATTTTGTCATATTGTCACTTAAATCCCTCGATGCGGCCATAGCAGATCGCCCTCGACATGATCGTTTGGCCTCTTCCGGACGCGTACGACCGGTGAACGACGACCGGTGGACGGCCGCCCGTCAGAACTGGTCGGCGCCGGTGACCTGTGCGATGGGGAAGACGTGACGCGTGGCGGCGCAGACGGTCTCCAGCACGTGCACCGGGGTGCCGTCCCGGGAGTATGCGGCACGCAGGATCCGCACGACCCACTCGCCGGGGTCGAGCCGGAGCGTCCCGGTCTCGGACGGGGACGGCGGCCGGGCCACCAGGTGCTCCTCGGCGTGGCCGAACCGGTGGCCGAGCGCCTCGATCGCGGCCTGCAGGCTGGGCCGCAGGAAACCCGGGTCCGCCAGCGGGGTCCCGCCGAAGAGGTCCAGGCGGAGGTAGCTGGTGGCGACGCGTACGGGCACCTCGTCGGCGAACATCATCTTCCTGCGGGCCAGGACCTCCGTGCCGGGCTCGACCCGCAACGCGGCGGCGACGTCGTCACCGGCCGGCTCGGGGCCGACGTAGAGCATCCTGCGGGTGGGCCGTACGCCCTGGCGGGCGGCCTCGGTGACGAAGAGCGACTCCGACCCCCGCACCGCGGGCTCGGTGGGGATCGCGCGCCGGACCACCACCCGGGGCCCACCGGTCGAAGTGCCGGTCGCGGTGTCGTCCCCCATGGCCGCAGGCCCTCCTCCCCGACGATGCTCCCGGCCGACCCTATTCGATCCTGAGGGACGCAGAACGCCACCCGGCGTGGGAAGCCACCCGATACCGCGCAGGTTCCGTACGGCGTCCACAGGCCCGCCCGGCGCCCTTCAGCACGAAGGGGGGCAGAGGAGGTCGAATCAGCACATCCGCTCACCTGACCGGAGTGGAGCGGACCGTCCCTCGCTCAGCAAGCCGTCCCGGTGGGGCGACCCCGGCAGTGACCCGTCCCCACCGAGCATCATGGCGCCGTCCCGGCCGGACGGACCCGGTCCGGGACGTGCCTCAGCGGGCCGGGGAGAGCGCGCGGCGCCTGCGGCGCACCACCCAGGCCGCGAAGACGCCGCCCAGGAGCCCGAACAGGTGTCCCTGCCAGGAGATGCCCGCCTCGCCGGGCAGGACGCCCCAGATGATCGAGTAGTAGGCGATCGCCACGCCCACGCCGACCACGATGTCCAGGGCCCGGTGGTCGAACAGCCCGCGGGCGACGACGAAGCCGAAGTAGCCGAAGACCAGTCCGCTGGCACCGACCGTGAGGGTCTGCGGCGCGCTGGTGAACCAGACTCCCAGGCCGCTGACCAGGACGATGATCAGGCTGGCGGCCAGGAACCGGCCGATCCCGCGCAGCGCGGCCAGGAATCCCAGGACCAGCAGCGGCAGCGAGTTGGCCATCAGGTGGCCGAACCCCGCGTGCAGGAAGGGTGCGAGGAAGATGCCCCCCAGCCCGTCGGGATCCCAGGCCCAGATGCCGTAGACGTCGAACTCCGCAGGAAGGACATAGTCGGCGACCTCGACCGCCCACATGGAACCGACCATCAGGACGCTGATGATCGCGGCCCCCAGGGCGCCCGCCGCCAGATTTCCCGCCCTGCGCTTCAGGACGGCGCCGGTGGAGCGGCCGACGGGGGTCGTTCCGTGGGCGTGGTCGTTCATTCACTTCTCCCGGCCTCGGAGCGGTGGATGGGCGTCACGTGCCCCCGCCGCACTCGTCCATACCTTTACCGTACGCACTCTTGGCCGTGAACGCGCCAGGCGCGACCCTTTTGGATCGCGCCCGGCGGAAAATCCCTTGAAGGGGGTTACTCGCCCTTCCATTGGGGGGCGCGCTTCTCGGCGAAGGCCGCCGCACCCTCCATGGCGTCCTTGGAACCGAACACCGGGTTGATGATCTCGCCCTGCTTCCTGAACATCTCCTCCCGGCTCCAGTCCGCGGACTCGACCATCACCCGCTTGGTGGCGGCGAGCGCCAGCGGGGCGTTGGCGGCGATCTTCTTCGCCAGCTCGACGGCCGTGGCCAGCGCCTCACCCGCGGGCGTGACGTGGTTGACCAGGCCGAGCTCGTACAGCCGGGAGGCGGGGAAGTGGTCGCCGGTCAGGGCGATCTCCATGGCGACGTGGTACGGGATGCGCCGCGGCAGCCGCATCACGCCGCCCGCACCGGCCACCAGGCCGCGCTTGGGCTCGGGCAGCCCGAACTTGGCCTCCTCGGAGGCGATGATGATGTCGCAGGCCAGCGCCAGCTCGCACCCTCCGGCCAGGGCGTAGCCCTCGACGGCGGCGATGAGCGGCTTCGTCGGCGGCGCCTCGACGAAGCCTCCGAAACCCTTCCCCTCCACCACCGGGAGGTCGCCGGTCAGGAACCCCTTGAGGTCCATGCCGGAGGAGAACGTGCCACCGGCGCCGGTCAGGACGTAGGCGGAGACGTCCCTGCGCTCCTCCAGCTCGTCCAGGGCGGCGGCGACCCCGCGCGCGACGGCGCCATTGATGGCGTTCCTGGCCTTGGGGCGGTTGATCGTGATGACGGCGACGCCGCCGTCCACGTCGACCAGAACCTCGTCAGACACCGGATGACTCCTACTTGGGCTGGAAGCGGATGCCGCCGTCGAAACGGATCGTCTCGGCGTTCATGTAGTCGTTCTCGATCAGCGCGCGGACCAGGTGCGCGAACTCCGACGCCAGGCCCAGGCGCTTGGGGAAGGCCACCGGGGCGATGAGCTTGGCCTTGAACCCCTCCGACTCCGGCGAGGTGCCGTAGATCGGGGTGTCGATGATGCCGGGGCAGATGGTGTTGACGCGCACGCCGACGGCGGCGAGGTCACGCGCGGCCGGGACGGTCATGCCGACGATGCCGCCCTTGGACGCGGAGTAGGCCACCTGACCGGTCTGCCCCTCCAGCGCCGCGATCGAGGCGGTGTTGATCACCACGCCGCGCTGGCCGTCCGCGTCGACCGGCTCGGTCCTGGCGATCGCCGCGGCGCCGATGCGCATCAGGTTGAAGGTGCCGATCAGGTTGACCTCGATGACCTTGCGGTACGAGGCCAGGTCGTGGGGCGAGCCGTCGCGGCCCACGGTCCGGCTGGCCCAGCCGATGCCCGCGCTGTTCACCACGACGCGCAGCGGGCTGCCGACCGCCACCGCCGCGTCCACGGCCGCCTGCACCTGCCCCTCGTCCGACACGTCGGTCTTGACGAAGACGCCGCCGAGCTCGCCCGCCAGGGACTTGCCGCGCTCCTCGTTGAGGTCGGCGATGACGACGGTGGCGCCGTGCGCGGCCAGGTCGCGGGCCGTGGCCTCGCCGAGGCCACTGGCGCCGCCCGAGATGATTGCTGCTGCTCCGTTCAGGTCCATGAGCGGACTTTAACGCGCCGACCGAATGAAGTTCTACTGGGGGTGGGGTAAATCTCCGCCCCGCTGGACCTCGCCGACGGCGCTGCCCACGTCCGGGTAGACCTTGATCCTCCGGTCCAGGCCGGTGGTGCGGAGGATCCTGGCCACCGGCGCCTGGGGGGCCGCCAGGCAGACGCCGCCGCCCTCGCCCGTGGCCAGCCGCCACGCCTCGATCAGCACCGACAGCCCGCTGGAGTCCATGAAGGACAGCGCGGTGAGATCGAGGACCAGCCGGGAGCCGTCCAGCTTGATCGCCTCACGGATCTCGTCCCGCAGGAAGGGAGCGGTGAACAGGTCGAGCTCACCCTCGACGGCCACCACCACGGTGTCACCGACGGCGCGGCGAGCCAGCCGTAGCTTCATCAGTCCTCCTCGCGCCCGAAGGGCAGACCTACTTTACTTCGCCGTCACTCCGCGCGAGGTCGCGCGCGACTCTTCGGGAGAAGTTCACCCTCGCCACGCCCGCAGGGCCCTGCCTGTCGGCCTCGACGGCACTTCCGGCCCCGTACGGAACCCTTACTCTCCGTGGTCGCATCCCCTCCGGTGCCCGGCGTCCCTCCCGACCCGGACGACCTCTCGAAGCGATCCCGGGCCCGGCTCCTCAGGGCGGAGCGAACCCGTAGGGCAGCTCCAGCCGGTGCGCGGCCAGCAGGGCGGCGTCGGTGAGGATCTCGCGGGTCGGCCCGTCCGCGGCGATGACGCCTCCCGAGAGGATCAGTGAGCGCTCGCAGAGCTCCAGCGCGTAGGGCAGGTCGTGGGTGACCATCAGCACGGTCACGTCGAGCCCCCGGAGGATCTCGGCCAGCTCGCGCCGGGAGGCCGGATCCAGGTTGGACGACGGCTCGTCGAGCACCAGGATCTCCGGCTCCATGGCCAGCACCGTCGCCACCGCGACCCGGCGGCGCTGCCCGAACGACAGGTGGTGCGGCGGCCGGTCGATCGTCTCCAGCATGCCCACGCGCTCCAGCGCGTCCCGGACCCGGCGCTCCAGCTCCTGTCCCGTCACCCCGGCGTTGGCCGGCCCGAAGGCCACGTCGTCGCGGACGGTCGGCATGAAGAGCTGGTCGTCGGGATCCTGGAAGACCAGCCCCACCCGCCTGCGGATCTCCGCGAGCGTCCCCTTGCCGACCGGCAGCCCGGCCACCGAGACCGTACCGTGCCCCGCGGTCAGGATGCCGTTGAGGTGCATCACCAGCGTGGTCTTGCCCGCCCCGTTCGGCCCCAGCAGCGCGACCCGCTCGCCCCGCTCGACCCGCAGGTCCACGCCGAACAGCGCCTGCGTGCCGTCCGGGTAGGCGTACGCCAGGCGGCTCACCTCCAGCGACGGCGGCACGGGCACCGGCCCGGACGGCGACGGGAGCGGTGACGACGAGGACACCGAGGACACCGAGGACGATGAGGGCGCCGAGGACCAGGGCGAGCTCATGTGATCCCCCAGCTTCCGAGCAGCACGGCGAGCGCCGCACCCGGCAACATACCGGCGGCCAGCCACTGCCGCGACACCGCGGACACGTCCTGGATCATCGGCATCGAGCCCGTGTACCCCCGGCTGAGCATCGCCAGGTGCACCCGCTCGCCCCGCTCGTACGAGCGGATGAAGAGCGCGCCGGCCGATCTGGCGATCACCGGGATGTGCCGCACGTCCCTGGCGACGAACCCGCGCGACTCCCTGGCCACCCGCATCCGGCGCATCTCGTCCAGGATGACGTCCAGGTAGCGGAGCATGAACATGGCGATCTGCACCAGCAGCGGCGGCAGCCTCAGGCGCTGGGCGCCCAGCAGCATCATCCGGGGTTCGGTGGTGGCCGCGAGCAGCACGCTCGCGGCGACGCCCAGGGTCGCCTTGGCCAGGATGTTCCAGGCGGCCCACAGACCGGCGACGCTGAGCGAGAGTCCCATGAAGGTCGTCCGCTCGCCGGTCCCGATGAAGGGGATGGCCAGGGCGAAGGCCACGAACGGGACCTCCACCACCATCCTGCGCAGCACGAACCCGGCCGGAACGCGGGCCAGTACCGCCACGAGGGCCAGCAGGAGCGCGTACAGCCCGAAGGCCCAGAACCACTCGCGCGGGGTGGCGACCACGACCAGCGCGAAACCGGCCACCGCCACCAGCTTGCACTGGGGCGGAAGCCGGTGCACGAGCGTGTCCCCGGGCCGGTGCAGGCGGCTGGCGTGGCCCGCCCCCACTAGACGGAGGCCTTTTCCCGGCCCTCGTCGGCCGATCCGGCGTCCCCGCCCCGGCGGCGTACGGCCAGGAAGAGACCACCGCCGGTCACCAGGGTGGCACCGACGCCGATCAGGCCGGCCACCCCCACCGGGAGGCCGCCCGCGTCGCCGTAGTCGGCCAGCGGCTGCTCGCCCAGCGCGTGGTCGGCCGCCTGGCCGATGAAGCCCTTGTCCTGGGCGACCCGCTCCAGGCCGTCCGGCGAGGAGGAGGCGTAGAAGCTGACCACGCCCGCCAGCAGCGCGGCCACCGCGACACCGGCCGGCAGGAACCAGCCGGGACCGCGAGGGGTCGCGGCCGGGGCCGGGGCGCCCGGGACGACGGTCACGTCCCCGTCCGCGCCGCGCAGCACCAGCGGCGCGGCGAGCCCCCTGGCGCCGTACACCAGGTCGGGCCGGACGGCCAGCACCGTGCTGACCGTGACGGCGGTGATCAGGCCCTCCCCGATGCCGATCAGCAGGTGCACGCCGCCCATGGCCGCGGCCACCGTGCCGATCTCGATCGGCGCGGTGCCGCCGATCCAGAACAGCAGCGTGAACGCCAGCGCCGAGGCGGGCACCGAGAGCAGCGCCGCGACGAACGAGGCCGCCACCACGGCCCCCCTGCCCCGCACGCTCCGGGTGATCAGGCGGAAGACGCCCCACGCGACCAGCACCGCGACGACGCCCATCAGGGTGATGTTGACGCCCAGCGCGGTCAGCCCGCCGTCGGCGAAGAAGAACGCCTGCACGAGCAGCACCACGGCCACGCAGAGCACCGCCGTGTAGGGGCCGACGAGTATCGCGGCGAGCGCCCCTCCGAGGAGGTGACCGCTGGTGCCCGCGGCGACCGGGAAGTTGAGCATCTGGACCGCGAAGACGAAGGCGGCGACCAGGCCCGCCATCGGGGCCGTGCGGTCGTCGAGTTCACGGCGGGCACCGCGCAGGCAGACGGTGACGCCCGCGGCGGCCACGACTCCCGCCGACAGCGACACGGCCGCGTTGAAAAAGCCATCGGGTACGTGCACGACAAGCCTCCGAGGTGCGGATGTGACCCCACTTTAGGCCATGGACTTGTAGTTGCAACATATTGGCATTAGCGAACGATGCGCCTGATGAACGTCCGGGGGCCCAGGGTGCGCACCACCGTGCTGAGCCGCCCCTTGCCCGCGGTGGCGTAGGGCCGGACGCTCCACCGGGTCGCCCCCCGCCACCAGGTACGCGGATGCTCGATCACCTCGGGCACCGCCTCGATCCGGAAACGCGCGGGCGGCCCGCCCAGGTCCAGCTCCAGGTAGGCGTCCCACGTCCCCGGGCCCAGCCGGCCCATCGCCTGGCAGGCCGTGAACGTGCCGTCCCCGCCGACCGCGACCGGCTCGCGCCGCTCCCGCCCGGACTCGCGCTCCCGCCAGACGAGGTGGCGCACCGCCTTCCCGGCCGGCCAGGCCGTTCCCACCACGGCCTGGCCGTCGAGCACCAGCCGGTGCCCGGCCGTCCAGCGGGCGCGCACCAGCCTGGCGCCCCCCGGCACCGGGACCACGTACCCGCCGATGTCCAGGCTGAGGTTGCCGTAGGGACGGGTGAAGTACGGCAGGGCGACCACGTCCCCGGCCACCCGCGGCGCGGGCGGGACGACGATCCCGTCCCGGTCGGCCCCGAGCCTGGCGATCCTGCGCACGCCCTCGAAGGTGACGCCGACGTGGACGTCCCAGATGCCCGCGGCCAGGGCGGTGACGTCCACGATCCCGGTGAACTCGGCGCAGTCGCCGGTCACCGGGATCACGACCTCCTCCGCCGGGCCGGCGCCCGAGTGCCTGCGGCGCAGCAGCAGGGCCGGGTCCCCGCCCGCGATCTCCGGCCGGTCGTAGCGCTCCAGCGTGCTCAGCGCCACCTTGCCCGACACGGCCAGCCGCCCCGCCCCCTCCCAGCGGAGCGCGGTCAGCTCCCTGCGGACCGCGGCCGACTCGATGTGGGCCAGCCGCACCAGGCGGTCGATGTCCTCCAGCGCGGCGATCCGGCTCCGGTCGATCGCCGGGAGCCGGTCGCGGACCCCGTCGGTCAGCCACCGCTCGCACATGTCGGCCACCTCTGCGACGATCTCCTTGCGCTCGACCTCCCCCGCCTCCAGGAAGGGCCTGCCCAGGTTGCCGAAGGCGTCCATCCGGAAGTGCCGCCGCAGCAGGTGGTCGCGCAGCTCGCCCGGACGCACGTGGGCGAGCATCACCCCGATCGGCTTCTTGATCATCCGAAGCCAGGAGACCGGGTCCCGGCTGCCCGGGCGCTGCATGATGCTGGTCCCGTCGGGCCGGTCGACCAGGTGGTAGCAGTCGTAGTCGGCGACCACCGAGATCACGTCGGCGTGGCAGTAGGCGTGGGTGGTGAAGACCACGTCCTCACCCACCAGGAGCGTCTCGTCGAAGCGGATGGCGTGCCGCTCCAGCATCTGTCTGCGGAACAGCTTGAAGCAGCTCAGGCTGTTGTAGACCGCGCTGTCGCCGAGCGGCACCCGTTCGGCGTTCTCCTTGAACATCGAGACCGGCACCCTGCGGTCGTGCCCCACGATCTTCCCCAGCACGATGTCCGACCCGTTGCGGTCGGCCATGGCGAGCATCCGCTCCAGCGCCTGGGGGCCGAGGTAGTCGTCGGCGTCGCAGAAGAAGACGTACCTGCCGCGCGCGTGGGAGAGCCCGACGTTGCGCGGGCGCCCGGCGCCGCCGGAGGCCTCCTGCCGGACGACGCGGACCACGCCCCGGTGGTAGGAGGCGTACAGGTCGGCCAGCGCCCCGCCGCCGTCGGTGGAGCCGTCGTCGACGACGACCACCTCCAGGGCCACCCGCTGGATCAGCAGCGAGGTCAGGCACCTGTCCAGATAGGGACGGCAGTTGTGCAGGGGGACGATCACGGTGACGTCGACGTCGGACCGGACCGTCTCCTCTCTCGTGATGTCCCGGCCGCCCGTGGCGTCACGGTCGTCCGTGACGCCAGGGCCGCCCTTGATGTCACAGCCGTCCGTGATGTCACAGCCGTCCGGCCCCGTGCGGACTCGCTGAAGGATCGTTACCGTCACCGCCGCGCCCCTCGTCGGTCACTCTCCGCTTGTACAGTGTCTCAGTATGTGACGGGAGAGTGATCGCACGTGGCGAATCCCAGCTCTTACCTCCCCGAATCACCACCGGGCAGCGGCCCGTCGCGGGAAAGCCCCCGATTCGTACGGCTTGCACGAGACGCCACCCCGCCGGGGCCCTGTCCCACGACCTTGATCACAAGAGTCGCCTGCCCGCAGAATCGACGTCATGACGGCACCGGACGAGATCGCGAACCGTTTCCCCTCCCACATCCGGCTGTCCGGCCTCGGGCTGCACCTGCGCGAGTGGACCGACGACGACCTGCCCGCCATGGTCGCCCTCTTCGACGAGCCTCAGGTCGCCCGCTGGACCCCGCTGCGTTCGCCGTTCGACGCCGACGCCGCCCGGGAGTACCTGTCCCGGGCCCGCGCGGCGCGTGCCGCCGACCGCGGCGTGCAGCTCGCCGTCACCGACGACGGCCACCGGGCACGGGGAGAGGTGCTGCTCTTCCGCACGGCCGACGACGACGGGGTGGCCGAGGTCGCGTACGCGATCGGCGCCCGGTACCGGGGACGGCGGCTGGCGGTGCGCGCCGTCGAGGTGATGGCCGGGTACGCCGCCACGTCCCTGGGGATGCGCGGCCTGGTCCTGCGCGCCGACCCGGCGAACGGGGCGAGCGTCGCGGTGGCGCGCGCCGCCGGCTTCCACCTGACGGACGCCGAACCGGTCACCTTCGAGCGCAAGGGGGATCGCATCACCCTGCTCACCTGGCGTCGCGACCTGCGCCAGGAATCGGCCGGCACCGGCCGTCGTTACACGGCGCATGACCAGCGAACCCCCCGCGGCGACGCGGCGGCGCCGTGAGCAGCTCGGAGTCTTCCTGCGCACCCGCAGGGCACGGCTCACGCCCGGCGACGTCGGCATGGCGGTGGCGGGCAGGCGCCGGACGCCGGGGCTGCGGCGCGAGGAGGTCGCCGTGCTGGCCGGGGTCGGCGTGTCCTGGTACACCTGGCTCGAACAGGGCCGCGACATCAACGCCTCGGCCGAGGTGCTCGACGCGATCGCCGGGGCGCTGCGCATGGACGGGCCCGAACGCGCGCACCTGTACCTGCTGGCCGGTCTCAACCCGCCCCGGGCCCGCGTGACGCGCGACGCCGCGGTCACCCCGGAGCTGCGGCACCTGCTCGACGCGTGGGCCCCGCGCCCCGCGGTGCTGCGGGACCGCCACTGGAACCTGCTCGCGGTCAACGACGCGGCCCGGACGGTGTTCGGGTACGGCGACACCGACCACAACTGCCTGATCACGTTCTTCACGAGCGCCCGCTACCGCGACGCGCACGCCCACTGGGAGGCGGCCGCCCCCCTCGTCGTCGCCGCCTTCCGCGCCGACGCGGCGCACACTCCCGGGGATCCGGAGTTCGACCGGCTGGTCGGCGACCTGAGCGCGGTGAGCGCGGAGTTCGCCGGGCTGTGGGCGCGCCACGACGTCGGCCACCCGGCCCAGGCGGTGAAGGCGGTGCGTCACCCCGAGGCCGGTGACCTGTTCTTCGACATGACGCCCCTGGCGGTGACCGACCACCCGGGCTGGCATCTGGAGCTGTACAACCCGCGGCCCGGCACCGGGACCGCCGACCGGCTCGAACGGCTCCCGCGCACCCGGCTCACCGCTCCGGCGTGACCGCCCTGCGGACCGCCACCGGCTCGAACGGTTCCCCCGCGGACGGCTCCCCCGCTGCCGGCTCCCCGCGGCCGACTCGCCGCTCCGGCGAAGGTGGTGGTGGCACTCCCCGGATACGCCCGCACTGTTCACCCCGCGCGCCCCCCGGCACGCTGACTCCCATGACGTACGGCATCTCCCGAACCTCACGGTTCGACGACAGGATCGCGCTCATCACCGGCGGCACCAGCGGCATAGGGCTGGCGACCGCACGAAGGCTGCTCGACGAAGGCGCACGGGTGGTCGTCACCGGACGCGACCGGACCAGGCTCGACGAGGCGGTCTCGGCTCTGGACGGCGGGGACCGCGTCCTGGCGGTGCGCGGCGAGACGGCCGACCTTCACGACCTGGACGCGCTCACGACCTCGATCCGGGACCGGTACGGGCGGCTGGACGTGGTCTTCGCCAACGCGGGCGTCGCCTCGTTCCAGCCGGCCGGCGAGATCACCGAGGCCGAGTACGACCGTGTCATGGGCATCAACGTCAAGGGCGTGTTCTTCACCCTGCAGAAGGTCCTCCCGCTGCTGTCCGGCCACGCCGCGATCGTGATCAACGCGTCGTGGACGGCGCACCGCGGCATGCCCGGCGCCTCCCTGTACGCGGCGACCAAGGCCGCGGTGCACACCCTGACGCGCACTCTCGCGGCCGACCTGGGGCCCCGGGGGATCCGGGTCAACTCCGTGAGCCCCGGCTACATCGAGACCCCGATGTTCCACGCCAACATCTCCGCGGAGGCCCAGGCCGCCGTCATCGCCACGGTGGCCTCCGGCCGGATCGGCACCCCCGAGGACGTCGCCGGCGCGGTCGCCTTTCTCGCCTCCGACGACGCGTCCTACGTCAACGGGCAGGACCTGATCATCGACGGCGGCCTCGTCGCCGTCGCCTCCTGACACCCGAGGCGACCCCGTTCCCGTCCGGCACGGTTCCCATCCGATCCCGTTACCGTCCGGCGCCGTTCCCGTCCGACCCTGTTACCGTCCGGCGCCGTCACCGTCCGGCGCGGTTCCGGACGCGACGCCGGGCGGTCACCGGCGCGTGGCCGCGGCCACGAACAGCGGGAGGGCGAGGAACAACCGCCCACGACGGCCCCGTTCACGCTGCTCGGCGAGCCAGGCCTCGGCCTGCGCGTCGCTGATCACCCCGGCCGAGCGCGCTCCTTCGGCGAGGTCGGCCAGCACGGGCACCATCGTCGCGTCGGTGAAGACGCCAGTGTGGACCTCGACGGTGACGTCGGCGAAGCCCGCGTCGAGGAGGAGGGCACGGTGGCGGCGGACGACGCGCGGATCGGTGACCAGGTCGGCGCGCGCGTGCACGATGGTACGGGTGAGCACGGCGTCGTCGGCGTCGATGACGAAGGTGTCCCAGTCCTGCCCGATCAGCACGATGCGTCCCCCGGGGGCGAGCACGCGCCGCGCCTCACCGACCGCGCGGGCGGGGTCGTCCAGGACGTGGTACACCTTCTCCGCCCGGTAGCCGTGCAGCTCGCCGTCGGCGAAGGGCAGCTCGTAGGCGCTCGCCACCCGGAAGTCCATGGCGGGCCTGCGACCGCGGGCCACGGTGACCATTCGCTCATCGAGGTCGACGCCGACCGCCCGCGCGCCTCGCTCGGCCATCTCCGCGACCGCGCGGCCGGACCCGCACCCGACGTCGGCCATCGTCGTGTCCGGTGCGACGCCGAGCAGCTCGTAGGAGCGCGCACGCAGTTCGCCCGCCCCGGGAAGGGCGTCCGCGATGTCGAGCAGGGCGATGAGCGCGTCGGTGCGGTCACCGGTACGGCCTGTCGTCTGAGTCTTGTCCATGGCGGGGATCCTGCGGCTTGAAGCCCGCTTGACGTCAAGCGCGGCATCCGGACCGGCGAGCATCGGCACACTCACCGGCCGCCTCGGACCGGCACCCTCGCCTCCGTACGAGGATCGGCCCCTGTCGGTGATCGGGAGGTCGTCACCGGCTTCGCCATCGCATCGCCGCCTTGAGGAGAGCGCCCGTCGTGGGATCGGCGATGGACAGCGTGGGCCGGGGCGGGCAGGCTGATCACACGGCGACGAGGGAGAAATCATGAACTTCGGCACTTCGGTCATGAGCGTGCTCTTCATGCTGCTCGGCGCTCTCGTGCAGTTCCTGGTCATCTACTTCGCCGTACGCCTGGCCCTGAAGCATGACCGTGAACGTTCCGGGCGCGGAGGACCGCAGGTGTAGCCCTCCCGGAGGGCGAAGTGGGCGGCCGAGATGAGGCGCCCTCACGGGAAGCGCAGCCGCCGGGAACGGTGGCCGGAGCGATCCCGACGCGACGGCGCGACCCCGGTGCGACGCGCCGTCCGAGTGCGGCGAGCAGGGACAGAAAGGCGGGTACGCCATGCCGAGCAAGAGACCTGGAACCACGCTGGAGGTGGATCACCGCGGTGAGTGCACCGTTCTGCACGTGAAGGGCGGACTCACCCGGGACGTTGCTCCGGCGATGCTTCTCCAGGGCGAGATAAGGAGCCTGCAGACGGACGGTCCCCCGCGCCTGGTTCTCGACCTGAAGGAAGTTCCCGTCTGGGATGACAATGGGGTCGGGGCCGTCATCGGTGTGGCGAAGTGGGTCGTGACGGCCGGTGGGAGGCTGCTCATCGCGGCGACTCCGGCCGATCTCAGGGAGCGTTTCCGGCAGGGAAACCTGGATCAGCGGCTGGAATTCCGCGAGACCGTCGAGCAGGCCGTGAACGAGTTCGGCGGTCTCGAATAAGCGGGTGGCACGAAGGAGCGACGATCCCACCTGAGGATCAAAGAGCCAGGTCACCGGACGCCGGTTGACCTGGCGCTTCGCCTACGAGCCGACGAAGGGGTCCCACCCCTGGCCCACAGGGTGCTGGTCGTGACGGCCGGACAGCAGGATCTCTCGCAGGCTGCTTCTGAGAAGTTCGACGCTGTCGTCGTCGATCTGGAGATCGATCCGGACGACGGGCTCCACGTTCAGTTCCTTCGCGGCCTCCGCGGTGAAGTGGAGGGTCAGGTGGCCGGAGTCGATCCCGCAGTGAGTCACGCCGCCGTAGGTGGTGCCCGCCTGGTCTTCGCGGACGATGCAGTACGTGTCCATACCGAGCCCGATCTCCTGCTCGTCCGGTTCCTCGGTGGACATCATGAAGATCAAGGCATTCCCGGTTCCGTCCTCATGTTCGGCCATTCCGAGAACGATCGTCTCCGGGGCCTCGTCTCGGCCGACGGTTCGCGCGACCATGGTTTCCAGAGGAGGCCAGGCAGGGCTGGGCCCGTTGTCCGCCGGTGAGGTGGCGGTGGAGCCGCTCTCGGGCAGGGGCACACCGTCGGGCCGGGCGGCGTGCATCCACGGCGGCGTGAGATCCGGCCTGCGCGGGAACATGGTCAATTCCTCCACGCAGGCCCAGGCGGGCACCTCGATGTCCTGGGTGAAAGGCAGCTCCATCCCGAAGGCCGGCGGCATCATGGCGGTGTAGTCCTGGGAGAAAGGCGACTCCATCCCGAAGGTTTCCATCATGGAGTCGTACGACTTCCCGCGCAGGCTGTAGCCGAGCCGGCAGACGAACCATGTCCCCTCACCCGGCTTGTACTCGGCCACTTTCAGCTGATGGAAAAGGTCACCGAGGTCCTTGCCGTCTCGAGTTTTCTGGGAACCGTCCGCCATCTGATAGGTGATCGCGGTTATGCCGAAGGTGCCGAGCTGGCAGCGAAGGACATCGGCCTCCCGCCATCCGTCCGGGGCACTTGCCTGCACGATCCGCCCGATCTCGACACAGAGTTCATGGGTGCGGTCGGACGACATGCTCACCGGGCCTTTTCCATCGTGCGAACGAGAGCAGGAGTCTATTGGGGTGTTTCCAGGTGGCTACGTCCGATCGTTGAGGCGCTCAAGCGCACGCTTCGCCTACCGGATCCTCCCGGCTTCCTGGCCCCGCCTCGGAAGGGCGACAACTCGGGGACGGAGGATCAGGGCCGTCTTCGCGTGCACCTCGGCCGATGGACGTTCCTCGACCACCGCGTGCCGACGGTCACAGACGGCCTTGATGGCGGGGCGATGGGAGCAGCCTCCGGTCAGGTGGCGTGCGACCTCGATGCGGCGGGCAGGTCGGCCTCGACGAGAAAGCGATGGCTACGAGCGGTGAACGCACCCTGTGAGCAGATGCGCTCATGGAGGCTCTGTAGCGGCCGCTCATAGCGTTCGACGTCGAAGTCGCGGATCTGCCACGGGACGGCTCGCAGCTGGAAGACCACGGCACCTATGTCGTGGAAGACATGGTCGATCATCTCTTCGCGGGCGTCCAGGACTCGAAATCCGTGACGGCGAAGGCGATTCACCGCGACGGCCAGTGTCCATTCCTCTGGATCGGGGACAGGTGCGCCGAGGGCGACGTTCAGCTCCAGATCATTGCGGGTGCCGACCTGCTGGGTGAGAAGCCGGCCTCCGGGGACGAGGACTCGGGCGACCTCGGCGGCGTCCAAGGCGCCGTGCCTGTTGAACACGAGATCGAACGTGGCTTCGCTCACGGGGATGGCATCCGCCGTACCGCCGAGCACGGTGGCACCGAGTGGCCGAAGCCGCTTGGCGGCGATGGGGATGTTCGGCTGCCACGCTTCCAATGCGACGGTGCGACGAGGCAGTGGGGCCAGAGAGGCCAGGACTTCACCACCCCCGGTGTCCAGGTCGAGCAGTCGCGGTGCCGTCGAGAGAAGCGCCGAGGCCCGCTCGGTGTATCGCCACGACGGGTTCCCGCCACTCGTCCGGTCACGTAGCCGGCCGAAGTCCCATCCGCGCAAGGACGCGTGCGCGGCCTGTTCGACGAGATCGTGATAACTGGGCACCTGGTCACGCTAATGAACTCCAGGAATGCCGGCCATCGGATTGTTCAACGATCCGGCCGCCCACCGGCCTGTGTGATTCTCCGCGCGAGACCGGTCCCGGCCGCGGTTCGCAGGAAATCACGCGAACCGCGGCGGCGTGACCGCGACCTCGGCAAGGGCGGTGATCTGCCGACGTGCCGATCGGGGCCGGGACGAGGTCATCGCCAAGGCGTTCACAGGGCATGAAAAGCCATCGGGCACGGGAGATCACAAAATCCCCTGAACGGCGAAAGGCCAGGTCACCGAATATCGGTCGACCTGGCCTTTCGTGTGCGAGCCGACGAGGGGAATCGAACCCCTGACCTACAGTTTACAAGACTGTTGCTCTGCCGATTGAGCTACGTCGGCACGGTCGCCTGACGAGTGTAGTCGGCTCGCCCCCTCCGCGTCACCGAGGTATGCCCGGTGATCGGCGGTCGTCAGGGGCGGCGGTGGCGGGCCACCTCGTACAGGGCGATGCCGGCGGCCACGCCGGCGTTCAGGGACTCGGCCGCGGCTCCCATCGGGATCCGGACGACCAGGTCGCACGACTCGCGGACCAGGCGGGACAGGCCCTTGCCCTCGGAGCCCACGACGATGACCAGCGGGCCGTCCAACAGGTTGGCCTCGCCGATGTCGGTCGTGCTCTCCCCGTCCAGGCCGACCACGAACAGGCCCGCCTCGCGGTACTCCCGCAGGGTGGCGGTGAGGTTGGCGGCGCGGGCGACGGTCAGCGAGGCCAGCGTGCCGGCCGAGGTCTTCCAGGCCCCGCCCGTGACCCCGGCCGAACGGCGGGAGGGGACGAGCAGGCCGTGGGCGCCGAAGGCGGCGGCCGAACGGGCGATGGCCCCGAGGTTGCGCGGGTCGGTGACGCCGTCGAGGGCGACGATCAGCGGGGCCTCGGCGGCCTCCTGGGCGATGCGGACCAGATCGTCGGGGTGGGCGTAGTCGTACGCCGGGACCTGCAGGGCGATGCCCTGGTGGACGGCGCCGTCGGTGAGGCGGTCGAGCTTCTCCCGGCCGACCTCCAGCATCGCGATGCCGCGGTCGGCGGCGATGCGGACGGACTCCTTGACGCGGTCGTCGTTGTCGATGCGCAGGGCCACGTACAGCGTGCTCGCAGGCACCCCGGCCCGCAGCGCCTCGACCACGGAGTTTCGCCCGCCGATGTGCTCGGGGGCGTCCTCGCTCCGCCTGGTGCGGACCGGGGTCCGCGAGGAGGAGGACGAGGTCCTGCCGCCCTTCTCCTCGCGCTCGATCCGCTCGGTACGCGACTTGTCCTTGTGCCAGTGCCGCATGTGCGCCGGCGGGGTGGCCCCCCTGCCCTCCAGACCGCGGCGAACGTTGCCGCCCGTGCCCTTGGTCGGACTCTTCTTCTTCGCGGGTCGCCCGGACCCTTTACCCCCACCAGCCATGGTCTATAGCGTACGGCCTGGTTTCACCGCGAGAGTTCCCAGCGGGGGCCCTGGGGGGTGTCCTCGACGTGGATCCCCGCGTGGGCGAGCCGGTCGCGGATGCCGTCGGCCGCCGCGAAGTCCTTGCGGGCCCGTGCCGCCTGCCGCTGTTCCAGCGCCACCGCGACCAGGGCGTCGACGGTCGCCCGCATGCCGGTCTCGCCGCCCGAGGAGCGCCACTGCTCCGAGCGCGGGTCGAGACCGAGGACGTCGAGCATGTTCTGCGTCTCGGCCAACAGCCTGGCGACCTGCTCTTTGTTGCCCTGGGCCAGGGCGACGTTGCCCTCGCGGACCACCTCGTGCACCACGGCGAGGGCCTGGGAGGTGGCCAGGTCGTCGTCGAGGGCGTCGGAGAACGCCTGGGGCAGCGGCGCGTGCGCGTCGACGTCGTGGATGACCTCGGCGGCCCGGGTGACGAAGCCCTCGATGCGCTGGTAGGCCGCGGCGGCCTCCAGCAGCGCCTCCTCGGAGTAGGCGATCGAGGAGCGGTAGTGCGGGGCCGCCAGGTAGTAGCGGAGCTCGACCGGGCGGACCTTCTTGATGATCTCCGGGACCAGCAGGGAGTTGCCGAGCGACTTGCTCATCTTCTCCGCGCCGATCTTGAGCATGCCGTTGTGCATCCAGTAGCGCGCGAAGCCGTCACCGGCGGCCTGCGACTGGGTCAGCTCGTTCTCGTGGTGCGGGAAGATCAGGTCGACGCCGCCGCCGTGGATGTCGAAGGTCGCCCCGAGGTACTTCGTCGCCATGGCCGAGCACTCCAGGTGCCAGCCGGGGCGGCCCCGCCCCCAGGGGGTCGGCCAGGTCGGCTCTCCGGGCTTCTCGCCCTTCCAGAGCGCGAAGTCGCGCGGGTCGCGCTTGCACGAGTCGGTGTCGGTGTCACCGGCCGCCCGCATGTTCTCGAGCTTCTGATTGGACAGCGAGCCGTAGCGGTCGGCGTAGGACATGACGTCGAAGTAGACGTCACCCTCCGCGGCGTAGGCGTGCCCGGCGGCGATCAGCCGCTCCATCAGCTCGATCATCTCGGGCACGTGACCGGTCGCCCGGGGCTCGACCGTGGGGGGCAGGCAGCCCAGCACGTCGTAGGCCCAGGTGAAGGCCCGCTGGTTGCGCTCAGCGACGGCGAACCACGGCACGTTCTCGGTGGCCGCGACCCGAATGATCTTGTCGTCGATGTCGGTGACGTTCCGGCAGAAGGTCACCTCGTACCCCGACCGGATCATCCAGCGCCGGAGCACGTCGAAGTTGACGCCCGAGCGGATGTGCCCGATGTGCGGGGGAGCCTGCACGGTGGCACCACACAGGTAGATCGAGGCCCGGCCGGGTTCGACCGGGACGAATTCGCGGACCGTACGTACGCTGGTGTCGTATAGCTGCAGGCTCACAAAGGCAAGGCTAATGCCTCACCTCCCCTCACAAACCAGGTTGTGAGACCTTGAAGGCACCCGCCGGTGGCTTTTATGGCCATTAGCGGCAAATGTCACCTGACAACGCCGGTGGATCAACCGCGATAGAACACGTGCTCGGGAACGATCCGGACGATCACCCTGCGTGCCTGCGGATCCGCCTCGACCCATGCCTTTCCGGTGTACTTGCGCGACATCTCCTCGATGAGCGCCCCCTCGGGGTCGTCGGTCAGGACGACCCTCCCGCGCACCTCGGCGTAGCGGTAGGGGTCGGCGTGGTCGAACGCCACGATGGCCGTACGCGGGTCACGCCGGAAGTTGACGTCCTTGCGCCGCCCCCGGAGGGTGGAGAAGAGGATGTCGTCACCGTCGGTCCTGGCCCACACAACGCTGGCGTGCGGGCCGCCGTCGGCGTTGAGGCTGGTCACCGTGGCGAAGTTCACCGCATCGAACAGGTCCCGTGCGCCATCGGGCAGAATCGCCATCTTTACCTCTTCTCGTGAGCCGACTTCCCTGCGTGAGCCGACTCCACCGATCATGCCAGGTGCCGATTCTGTAGGCTCGAGGCGCCATGGACGACAAACCCCTCGCGGCGGCAGACCAGGTCTCCCGTCCGTCCCCGCCCCCGCCTCCGCCCCCGACCGCCTCGGCCCGGCCGAGCCGGGTGGCCGTCGCCCTCCGCCGCACCGGGATCGCCGTCGCCGGAATCGGCGTCGCCGCCCTCACCGCCGCGGCCTGCGTGCTCTCCTTCGAGGACCTGCGCGCGCTCGCCGTGGCGGGCAGGGCCCCCGCAGGTCTGGCGTACCTCTACCCCGCCGCCTTCGACGCGCTGCTGGTGATCGCCATGATCGGCGTGCTCCTGCTGAGAGGCGGGTGGTGGCCGGTACGGCTGCAGGCGGGCCTGATCCTGACGCTGCTGTTCGCCGGGGCGATCGCCGCCGAGGTGGTCACCGCCATGCGGGCCGCCGTGGACGAGCAGCGCGCGGCCATCGTGGTCGCCGTCGCCCCGTGGGTGATCCTGGTCCTGGCCCTCTGGCTCTGGCTGCTGCTGATCAAGCACGCCGCCGCCCGCCGGGCCGCGACCGACGCCGCCTCGGCCGGCCGCTCCTCGCCCCGCGACATCGTGCCCTTCCCCGGGGAGGGCGACAGGGACGCCGGCACCGATCCGGCCTCCGTACGCCCGGCCGCGCCCGGGACCGGGGACCGGCGGCACGGGCACGCCCCGCAGGCCGAGCCCCCCCGTCCCGAGCCCACCCGTCCCGAGGCGGTACGCCCCGAGCAGGCACGTCCCGGGCAGGGGGATCACCACCTTCCGGGTCATTCCGGCCAGCTGGTGCACCATCCGGCGGCCGAGATCATGCTCGACCCGCACGCCGCTCCCCCGCTGGAGAGCGTCCCCCACCACGACCTGCCCCCGGCCGAGCCGGTGATCGGCCCCACCCCGGCGCCGGAGACCCCCGAGGTCACCGACATCCCGCGGGACGACCCCCCGCCCGCCCCCGCGGTCCCCGCACCGGCCAAGCCGATGCGCTGGGGCGACCTGGTCCGGCCGCGCGAGGGGGACGTGCTCGTCCATCCGCCCCGTCCCGCCGCCGGGACACCGCGGCAGGAGGACACGCCCGGCCCGCGTCCCGAGACCCGGTCCGGCGCCCGGCCCGAGCCTTCCGGCAGGGTCGGTGAGCGGATCGAGACCTGGGACGCCGACGCCGACCTCCCGGCCAGGGAGACCGGAGCGGGGCACGGCACCACCGGAACCGGTCGGGACGACAGGTCCCGGAACGACGCCGAAGAGCCGGGCCGGCACGACACGACCGGGACCGGGCGAGACGACGTGTCCCGGCACGAGGTGGAAGAACCGGGTGGGCACGACAGGGCCGGAACCCGGCAGGACACGGCCCCCGTGGCGGGTCGCGGAACGTCCGGGACGGGGGGGCAGGACGCCCCCGAGGTGAGCGAGCGCGACGCCGACACCCAGCCGATCCGCACCGTCCCCGATCGGCCCGGAGGCGGCACGACCGGGAGGGCCTCGGCCGGGGCCGTCACCGACAGGCCCGTCGCGGGCAGACCGGTCACCGGCAGGCCTGCCAAGGAGAGCTCCGCGGGGACGGACGAGACGGGCACCCCCGGCAGGAAGGGCGGCGGGTCACCCGATCCGGCCCACGGCGCCGAGGCCGCCGACAGCGGCGAGGAGACCGAGGCTCGGGCTTACGACGGCACCGCGGCCCCGCCCTCGGGGCGGATGCGCAGCACGCCGGTCCCCCCGGGCGAGGAGTAGCTCCCGGGCGGGCCGGGGAGGACGGCGGACGATCGGACCAGCTCCGGGGCCTGGGAGGAGCCGGCCCGGTCTCGGGGGCCGTGTGCCCGGCCGGATCTCTCCGCCGGGTACGGCAACGTGACCGGCGCCCCGCACCCGGGATGCCGGGTGCGGGGGCCACGTGGTTCTCCCACCTCGGAAGACCGGCGGCGGCCCCTTCAGGAGCCGCCGCCGGTCACCCGTGGGTGGACCGGCCCGCAGCTATTCGCTCACACACGTGTGAGCGGCGCCCCGCTGCGGACCGGCGTTCTCTCACCTCCGGGCCCGTGCCAGGAGCGGACCGGATCCGGTTCGGCAACGGTGCTCGAACCGTTCCGGAACGTCCGAGACCCGCTCGGGACCCCGTACGGGGCCGAGCGGGTCCTTCCTGACGGCGGTGACATCGTGCGCGTCACCGCGATCTCAGGCCGGAGGGATGTCCGGTGGAGCCCGGCGAGGTCATCGGGACGGTGCGTCCCGTCCTGCGCCGGACGTCGGGCATGTAGGTCTCCGTCAGACCCTCGACCGCTTGAGGCCGGCGACCAGGCCGACACCCACGGCGGCCAGAACGACCTGCATGACGAGCTCGATCCAGTCGATCCCGTTGGTGGTCGCCACGCCGAGAACCTGCGCGATGGCGGTACCGATGAGGGCTGCGACGATTCCGACGACGACGGTAAGGATCCATCCGATCGCCTGCCTGCCGGGAAGCAGCAGACGACCGATGGCGCCGACGACAGCACCGATGACGATAGCCCCAAGAATGGACGCGATAGTCATTTCAACCTCCCAGCGAGAGTGAGACCTTCACCCTCACGGACAGGTGGCTACCCCCCACGTCACAGTTATTCCTATAGGCGGCAAAAATTCCTTCAGTGCGTCTTCCGTGCCTGCATCTGCACCACAAGGAGGACCCCGCCAATGGCCAGGACGAGCTGGATGAGGTGTTCCAGCCAGTTGATCCCCCGCGTGTTGGTCAGCCCGAGCGCCGCGGCGATGAGCGTGCCGATGAGCGCGGCGACGATTCCCACGATGAGCGTCAGGCCGATGCTGATGTTCTGACGCCCGGGAATGATGAGACGCGCCAGCGCCCCGATGATGGCGCCGATGATGACTGCGGCGACGATCGATCCGATCATGTCCGGCTCCCCCCGATATACGAGACATGGTCACCAAGGGGTTACCCAACGTGCTCATGATCACCCAAAAGGGGTGGCCCGTACCGCGCCAGGAAACGGGCCACCGCCTGATAGGGATCGGCGAGCATTCCGCGCCGCTCGCCAGAACGTTTTCACGTTCCGTATGAGAAGACGCCCGGGATGCGCTATAGGTTCACCACGATCGCGGTCGCCACGGCCGCGATTCCCTCACCGCGACCGGTCAGGCCCAGCCCGTCGGTCGTGGTGGCGCTGAGGCTCACCGGGGCCCCCACGGCGGCCCCGAGCGCCTTCTCGGCCTCGGCACGGCGGGGGGCCAGCTTGGGACGGTTGCCGATCACCTGGACGGCCACGTTCCCGATCTCGAAGCCCGCGGCGCGCACCCTGCGGGCGGTCTCCTCCAGCAGGACGGCGCCCGAGGCACCCGCCCAGCGAGGGTCGGAGGTGCCGAACAGGCCGCCGATGTCACCGAGGCCGGCCGCGGACAGCAGTGCGTCACAGGCGGCATGGGCGGCGGCGTCACCGTCGGAGTGCCCTGCCAGGCCGGTCTCACCGGGCCAGTGCAGGCCTGCGAGGTGAAGCTCACGGCCGGAAGCGAACGGGTGGACGTCGACACCGACGCCCACCCGTGGAAATCTCGTGTTCAGGAGTTGAGAACCTCGTCCAGCAGGGCCTCGGCCTTGTCCTCGTTGGTCTTCTCGGCGAGCGCCAGCTCGCTGACGAGGATCTGCCTGGCCTTGGCCAGCATTCGCTTCTCTCCGGCGGAGAGCCCGCGCTCCCTGTCTCGTCGCCACAGGTCACGAACGACCTCGGCGACCTTGTTGACGTCGCCGGACGCCAGCTTCTCAAGGTTCGCCTTGTAGCGGCGGGACCAGTTCGTGGGCTCTTCGGTGTGAGGCATTCGAAGCACGTCGAAGACGCGCTCAAGGCCCTCTTGTCCGACGACGTCGCGAACACCCACGAGTTCTGCGTTGTCAGCCGGCACCTGGACGGTAAGGTCGCCCTTGTCGACCTTGAGAACCAGGTAGGTCCTTTCCTCACCTTTGATGGTTCGGGTCGTGATCGCCTCGATCCGAGCAGCCCCATGGTGGGGGTAGACGACAGTGTCGCCGACCTGGAAAGTCATGTGACAAGTACCCCTTCCGCTGTACTCAAGAGTACCACGTATCCACAGCCTCCCGGAACAGTGAAATCACCATAACTGCAGGTCAAAGCCGCATCTTATGACTTGACAAGTGCCAAACTGTATGAATCAAGGGGGTCAAAAGCACTTATGACCTGCGTTCCACGGGTGCGGATGGATGGGCGGGGCGCCGGGAAACCCGGCAATCATCGCCGATAGGGTGGCCCTTGCCCTATCTCATGCGTGACAAGGAGAACTCGCACCGTGACCCGCAACAGCCGTCACCGGGCGATCGTCGCCGCCGCGTTCCTGGCAGCCGTCTCGGCTCTGGCCGGTTGCGGCGCCGGAACCGATGCGATCACCAACAGGCCCTACTCGCCGACCGAGGCGCTGACGACCAAGACGCCACAGGGCATCGACATCTCCCAGGCGTTCTTCCTGGGTCCCGACTCCGGCGCGACGCTTCCCGCGGGAGGGGCGCTGCCGCTCTACCTGTCGGTCGTCAACACCCAGGCGGGCACCGACCAGCTCGTCGGCCTGGGGGTCGACCCGGCGCTCGGCACGGCGAAGGTCACGGCCCCGGTCGCGCTCCCGCAGAACGAGCGGGTCGGCGTCGGCAGGCCCACGCCGACGATCCTGATCGAGGGGCTGAAGAAGCCGCTGCGGGGCGGGGAGAGCATCCCGGTGCAGCTGCAGTTCGCCAACGCCGGCATCATCCAGGTCAGGGTTCCGGTGATCACGCGCAGCCGCGAGTACACCGCCTACCCGCAGGCTCCGGGCGCCTCGGCGGCCCCCACGCCGACGCCCACCCCGACGCCGGCCGCGACGGGCGCCGAGACCTCCGGGACCGGCGGCCACTGACGATCTCCTCCGGGGCGGCCCACCGGACCGTGGCCGCCCCGCGGGCATGACGACGCCGAGAACGGCCCCGGCCGCCGGTGGCCGCCCGGAGGGGCGGTCGCCGGGCCGAGGGCCGACGGGAACGGTCCCGGGCCTGGGCTCGGCAGGGGGCGGGGACGAACCTGGACCGGGCAGGTGACGGGGACGGGCCGGGGCCCGGACGAAGCGGGCCTCTAGGCCTCGGCGGGGTCGAACTTGTAGCCCAGTCCCCGGACGGTGAGGATGCACCGCGGGTTGGAGGGGTCCGACTCGACCTTGGCGCGCAGCCGCTTGACGTGGACGTCCAGGGTCTTGGTGTCGCCCACGTAGTCGGCGCCCCAGACCCGGTCGATGAGCTGCCCCCGGGTGAGCACCCGCCCGGCGTTGCGCAGCAGCACCTCCAGCAGCTCGAACTCCTTCAGCGGAAGCTGCACCGCCTCGCCCCGTACCGCGACGGTGTGGCGGTCGACGTCCATCCGGACCGGACCGGCGGCCAGCACGGCCGACTCCAGCTCCTCCACGTCGCCCTGGCGGCGCAGCACCGCGCGGATGCGGGCCACCAGCTCCCTGGAGGAGAAGGGCTTGGTGACGTAGTCGTCCGCCCCCAGCTCCAGCCCGACGACCTTGTCGATCTCGCTGTCCTTGGCGGTGAGCATGATCACGGGAACGTTGGAGCGCTGGCGCAGCGAGCGGCAGACCTCCGTACCCGGCAGGCCGGGGAGCATCAGGTCGAGCAGCACGAGGTCGGCCCCGTTGCGGTCGAAGGTCTCCAGCGCCTCGGGCCCAGTGGTGGCCACGGCCACCTCGAAACCCTCCTTGCGCAGCATGTACGACAGGGCATCGGAGAACGACTCCTCGTCCTCGACAACAAGCACGCGGGTCACTGCGTGGCCTCCAGGGGGATCGTGGTGGTGGCTGGTATCGCCACCGCCATGCCGCCGAAGGCGGGCAGGCGGAGCGTGAAGGTGGAACCGGAGCCTTCCTTGCTCCACACGGTGACCGCGCCGTTGTGGGCGGCGGCCACGTGTTTGACGATGGCCAGGCCGAGACCCGTGCCGCCGGTCGCGCGCGACCGTGCCGCGTCGACGCGGAAGAACCGTTCGAAGATCCGCTCCTGGGCGCTCTCGGGGATGCCGATCCCCTGGTCGCTCACGCTGATCTCGACGGACTCGGTGTGCGGGCCGGCCGCGCGGGCGCTGACCACCACTCGGGTGTGCTCGGGGCTGTAGGCGACCGCGTTGTCGATGAGGTTGCGCAGCGCGGTGACGAGCAGCTCGTCGTCACCCCATATCTGCAGTCCCTCGACGCCGCCCGTGACCAGGGCGATGTCCTTGGCCGCCGCGGTGGTGTTGCACCGGTCGATGGCCTCGTGCACCGCCTCGTCGATCAGGACGGGGCCCGGGGTGGGGATGGGCTCGGCGCCCTGGATCCGGGAGAGGGTGATCAGGTCCTGGACGAGGTAGGTGAGCCGGGCCGCCTCGTGCTGCATGCGCCCGGCGAAGCGGGTGACCGCCTCGGGGTCGTCGGCGGCGTCCTGGATGGTCTCGGCCAGCAGCGAGAGCGCGCCCACCGGCGTCTTGAGCTCGTGGCTCACGTTGGCCACGAAGTCGCGGCGCACCGCCTCGACGCGGCGGTGCTCGGTCTGGTCCTCGGCCAGGACGAGCACCTGGCCGTAGGAGCCGAGCGGGGCGACGCGTACCGCGAAGCTGGTCGACTCCTGGCCGAACTTGTGGCCGGCCACCTCGATCTCGCTCTCGCGGATCTCGCCGTCCCTGCGCACCTTCCTGGCCAGGGCCAGCAGCTCGGCCGCCATCAGGTGGTCGCCCTTGACCAGGCCGAACGCCCGCGCGGCCGAGCTGGCGCGCAGCACCCGGTCCTCCTTGTCGAGCACGACCGCCGAAGAGGGCAGTACGGCCAGCACCGAGGCGACCCCCTGCGGCAGTGCCCCGGCCTCCACGCTGTCGATCGGCGTCATCGCACTCCGCTGTTGTTCATGGTTCTGTCGGACGACCATCACGGCCAGCGCTCCCACGACGAAACCGGCCAGCGCGGCCAGGCTCGCCATCAGCTCACTCACGTGGTCCTCCCGTAGGCTGTCACGTCCTCGATGGTAGGTCGGGCCCTTCCCGAGAGGGACGGTCCGGGGGGCATGACCACGGCCTTTCCCACAAAGTTCACTTTACGGTCGGGGTTCGTTCACCGTTCCTCTCATAGCGTGAGGGGCATGCGAGACGCCTACCACGAAGAACTCGACGCGCTCACCGGGCGGCTGGTCGAGATGACCCGGCTCGTCAGGTCGGCGATATCGCGGGCCACCACCGCCCTGCTCGACGCCGACCTGCACCTCGCGGAGAGCGTCATCTCCCAGGACGAGGAGGTCAACAGGATCTTCGCGGAGGTCGAGGCCACGATCTTCGACCTGATGGCCAGGCAGCAGCCGGTGGCCGTCGACCTCAGAATGATCATCGCGGCGCTGCGGATGGGCACCGACCTGGAGCGGATGGGAGACCTCGCCGAGCACGTCGCCAAGATCGCCAGGCTGCGTCACCCCGACTCCGCGATCCCTCCGGAGATCCGCGCCACCATCCTGGAGATGGGGCAGATCGCCGAGCGCCTCATCACCAAGACCGGCAGCTGCATCGCCTCGCGCGACGTGGAGTCCGCCCTGGAGCTGGAGGCCGACGACGACGCCATGGACAAGCTGCACCGCAGGCTCTTCACGATCCTGATGGCCCCCGACTGGAAGTACGGCGTCGAGCCGGCCATCGACGTGACGCTGATCGGCCGCTACTACGAGCGCTACGCCGACCACGCGGTCCGGGTCGCGCACGACGTGGTCTACCTGGTCACCGGCTCGCGACCGGCGGACTCCAACGCCTTCTGACCCCTGCCCCCTCCGGCCTCGTACGACTCGACGGGCGGACGCCCACGAGGAAAGGGCCTGCCGGATCCGCTTCGAAGCGGATCCGGCGGGCCCTTTCCTGTCTCGTGCCGTGCATACGGGGGGCCGACGGCCGTGTCGTCGGGGGCCGGTCGGGGGTCCGGTTCAACGGCCTGGTTCAGGGGGCCGGTTCGCGGCTCTGGTTCAGTGGCCTGGTTCAGGGACCCTGGTTCAGCGGCCCTGGTTCAGCGGCCCTGGTTGGCCACGGCCTCGATGGCGGCCTCGGCCGCGGCCGGGTCGAGGTACAGGCCGCCCTTGGTGACCGGGTGGAAGTCGTCGTCCAGCTCGTACCGGAGCGGGATGCCGGTGGGGATGTTGAGCCCGGCGATCTCGTCGTCGCCGATCCCGTCCAGGTGCTTGACCAAGGCCCGGAGCGAGTTGCCGTGCGCGACGACCAGGACGCTCCGCCCGGCCGCGAGATCGGGGACGATGCTGTCGTACCAGTACGGCAGCATGCGATCGACGACGTCCTTGAGGCACTCGGTCCTGGGGAGGAGTTCCTTGGGGATGAGGGCGTAGCGGGCGTGACCCGCCTGGGAGTACTCGTCGTCGTCGGCGATGGGCGGCGGCGGGACGTCGTAGGAACGGCGCCAGAGCATGAACTGCTCCTCACCGAACTCCGCGCGCGTCTGCGCCTTGTCCTTGCCCTGCAGGGCGCCGTAGTGGCGCTCGTTGAGCCTCCAGGACCGGTTGACCGGCAGCCAGAGCAGGTCGGCGGCGCCCAGCGCGAGGTTGGCCGTCTGGATCGCCCTGGTCAGCAGGGAGGTGTGCACCACGTCCGGCCGCACGTCCGCGTCGAGCAGCAGCCGTCCGCCGCGCCGCGCCTCCTCCTCACCCTTGGCCGAGAGCCCCGCGTCCACCCATCCGGTGAACAGACCCTTTGCGTTCCACTCACTCTCACCGTGCCTGAGCAACACCAAAGTCGACATGCCGACCAGCTTAGTGGGCCCCCTCCGGACAGACCCCGGTGCCCGGGACGGGGCCCGGTGCCCGGGGACGCGAAGCGTCCGGGAAGGAACGCGGAACCGGGGAAGGGCTGGGCGAAGAGCCCTGGCACGGGCCCCGGGAGAAGGACGGGGAAGGGCTCAGCGTCCGGGGTCGGCGAAGCGGGCGAACGCCTGGAGGTTGGCCAGCGACTCGCCGCGCTTGGCGCGCCACTCCCACTCGCGCCGGATCGAGGAGGCGAAGCCCAGCTCCAGCGCGCGGTCGAACCCCTCGTCGGAGTAGGTGAGCACGCACCCCAGCAGCCGGTCGATCTCGGTGTCGGTGACGGCCTCCAGCGGGAGCCTGCCCACCAGGTAGACGTCCCCGATCGGGTCGAGGGCGAAGTGCACGCCGTACGTGGTGCCGTTCTTGGTCAGCAGCCAGCGGTAGAACTCGGCGTGGTTCTCGTCGGGCTGGCGGCAGAAGAACGCCTCCACGTGCAGGGCCTGGTCACCGACGATCAGCCAGGTCATGGTGGCGAGCTTGTGCTGGCCCGGCAGCTTCACCAGGAAGGCTCCCGGACGGGGCTCCTCGTAGGAGGCGTCGGCGCTCTTCAGCGCCGCCTCGATCACTTCGCGCATGACCCCACCCTATGAGCAGGGCTCACGAGAGCGCCTGAGCCGGGCTCACGAGAGCGCCGCCACCTGGAGCCGGTGCAGGTTCGCCATCGCCCCGGCGTAGACCTGCTCCAGCCGGGCCGCCGTGGCCGACCAGCCGAAGGCCGCGGCGTGCTCCACCGCGCCCGCCGACAGCTCGTCCCGCCAGGCGGGCTCGTAGACGAACCGGCCGAGCGTCCGTGCCCAGTCGTGGGGGTCGTGCCCCTGCACGAGGGCTCCGGACACACCGTCGCGTACGGCGGTGCGCAGCCCGCCGACGGACGCGGCGGCGACCGGGGTGCCGCACGCCTGGGACTCCAGGGCCACCAGGCCGAACGACTCGTTGTACGAGGGGACGACGGTGACGTCGGCGGCGCGGTACCAGTCGGCCAGCTCGTTCTGGGGCGTGGGCGGGACGACCCTGACCACGTCGGAGATGCCCAGCGAGGTGGCCACGTCGGTGAGGTAGGAGGGACGGGCCAGGCCGTTGCCGCTGGGCCCTCCGACGCAGGCCACGACGAGCCTCGACCTGAGCGAGGGGTCCTCGACGAGCATCCGGGCGGCGGCGCGCAGCAGCACGTCCGGCGCCTTGAGCGGCTGCACCCGGCCGACGAACAGCAGGACGTGGGCGTCCTGCGGCAGGTCGAGCCGATGCCGGGCCGCCCCCTTGGACGCGGGGCGGAAGACCTTCAGGTTCACGCCGGGGTTGACGACCTCGACGCGGTCGGGGACGGCGCCGTACAGCTCGACGAGTTCGCGGGCCTCGGTCGGGGTGTTGGCCACCAGGCGGTCGGCGACCTCCACGACCTGCTGCTCGCCCAGCACCCGGGCGGCCGGCTCGGGGCGGTCGTCGTCGGCCAGCAGGAGGTTCTTCACCTTGGCCATGGTGTGCATGGTGTGCACCAGCGGCAGGCCCCAGCGCTCCTTGGCCAGCCAGCCCACCTGGCCCGACAGCCAGTAGTGGGAGTGGATGACGTCGTAGCGGCCCGGCTCGTACATGGCCTCGGCGCGCAGCACTCCGGACAGGAAGGCGCACAGCTGGCCGGGCAGGTCGCCCTTGTCGAGCTCCTCGTACGGCCCGGCGGTGATGTGGCGTACCGAGACGCCGGGGACGATCTCGACGATCGGCGGCAGGTCCCTGGACGTCTGCCTGGTGAAGATCTCCACCTCCACCCCGCGCTCGGCCAGGCGCCTGGCCACCTCGACGATGTAGACGTTCATCCCGCCCGCGTCCCCGGTCCCCGGCTGGTCCAGGGGGGACGTGTGCATGCTGATCGTCGCCACTCTGCCGACGCGCCGTCGCCTCACCGACACCACCTCCGAGAGAGCTCAACCACCGAGAAATCCGTAACATTCCCGACACATAACCGCGATTGGGTCCATTTGTTACCCCCCTGGCAGGATAAGGGGGGTGCCGAAGCCGATAGGGGAGATCACCAGAGGGACCACCGGCCACAACCGCCTGCGGCGGGCCGACCGGTGGATCGCAGCCGCCCACGGGCGCCTGCTGCGCGCCGCCGACCGCCCGCTGGTGGTCGATCTCGGCTACGGGGCCTCGCACACCACGACGCTGGAGATGTTCCTGCGGCTGCGCCGGATCTGCCCCTCGGTCGAGGTGGTCGGCGTCGAGATCGACCCGGCCCGGGTGGCCGCGGCCAGGCCGTACGAGCGGCCGGGGCTCTCCTTCGCGCTGGGCGGCTTCGAGCTGCCGGTGGCCAGGCCGCCCCTGCTGGTGCGGGCCTTCAACGTGCTGCGCCAGTACGGCGAGGAGCAGGCGTGGACCTACTGGGCGATGCTGTCGGAGCGGCTCGCGCCGGGCGGCGTGATCGTCGAGGGCACCTGCTCGGAGGTGGGTCACCGCGCGGTCTGGGCCGGGCTGGACCGCTCGGGCCCGGTGACGCTCACCCTGTCGGCCCGCTTCGACGCCTTCGACCGTCCCTCGGACCTGGCCGACCGGTTGCCCAAGACGCTCATCCACCGCAACGTCCCGGGCGAGCCCGTCCACGCCTTCCTGCGCGACTTCGACCACGCCTGGGCGATCAGCGTTCCCCTGCGCGCGTACGGCTCCCGCCAGCGCTGGATCGCGGCCGCCGAGACGCTCGCCGCGACCTGGCCGCTGGCCGGCCGCCCCCCGCTCGGCGGCCGGTCGCGCTGGCGGCTCGGCGAGATCACCCTCCCCTGGAGCGCGGTCGCACCCCGGTGACCCGGCGCGGTGACCCGGCGCAGTGACCCCGGCGACCCCGGCGACCCCGGCGACCCCGGCGACCCCGATGACCCCCGTGACCCCGGCGACCCTGGCGACCCCGTGCGCCCGGTGGCGCGTGACCCCGGCGAACCGGCCTCGGCCCGGTCCGCCCGGAGCCGGAAGAGATCGCCCGATACGATCCCCTGCCATGGCGGAACCGCGGTTCGTACTGGACCCCGAGCTCACCCCCGCGCTCACCGGCGACCTGCTGGACTGCTGGGTCGAGGTGACCAACGCGGGCGGCGCGGTGGGGTTCACGCCCCCGGTGACCCGGGCCGACGTCGAGGAGACCGCCGCCGCCACCTTCGCCGCGTGCCCCGAGCCCGACCACCTGCTGGCCGGGTTCGACCCCGAGGGCCGGGTGGTGTGCTGGCTGGTCCTGAACCACCCCCGGGTGAGCCTGTACTCCCACTGGCGCCGGGTGCTGCGGGTGATGGTCCGTCCCGCCTACCAGGGCCTGGGCCACGGGACGCGGCTCATGCGCGCCGCCGAGGACGCCGGCCGGAGACTGGGCGTCGAGGCGCTGCACCTGACGGTGCGCGGAGGCACCGGGACCGAGGGCTTCTACGCCCGTCTGGGCTACGCCGAGGTGGGCCGGATCCCGAACGCCATCCGCGTCGCCCCGGGCGACGACCGCGAGGAGATCTACATGGTCAGGAGCCTGTGACGAAGGTCACTCGACAACCCGTAGTACTACCCCTCGTGGTGCGGGAGCTAGTCTTGAAGGCGTGAAGGGACTCGGCGAGCTTGAACGCAGCATCATGGACATCATCTGGGCACAGCCGTCCCCGGTGACGGCGCGGGAGGTCGGCCGCCTGATCGCCGACCGCGACCTCGCGCCGACCACGGTGATGACCGTGCTCGACCGGCTCACCCGCAAGGGCTTCCTGCTCCGCACCCGTGACGGCCGCGCCTGGCGGTACGAGGCCGCGGAGAGCCGCGACGCCTACATCGCGGAGCTTATGCTGGAGGCGCTGGACATGACCGGGGACCGGTCGGCGGCCCTGACCCGGTTCGCCCAGGCCGTCACCGGCACCGAGGCCGACATCCTGCGAAGGGCCCTGACGGACCTGGAGGAGGAGCTGGAGGGCGAATAGATGACCGCCACGGCCCTGGCGATGCTCGCCCTGGCCTGCGCGGTCGGAGCCTGGCGGCTGACCCGGGCGCGCTGGACCTACCGCGCTCCGCACGTGGCCATCGTGCTCTGGCAGGCGCTCGGCGTCACCTGGGGCCTGGCCGGTACGGGGGCCCTGCTGGGATACGCCCTGGAGCCCTACGGCCAGGGGGTGCTGCGCGGCCTCGGCGGCTTCGGCGCCGCCCTGTTCGGCGGCCAGTCGCCCCCCAGGCCGTACGACCTGCCGAGGATCCTCGCCCTGATCACCGGGCTGACCGCGCTCGCGGTGCTGATCCTGGTGCTCCTCGCCGCGGGGGTGCAGACGTTCCGCGCCCGGCAGCGTCACCGTGCCCTGCTCGCCCTGATCGCCCGGGAGGACCCGGTGGTGCCCGGCGTCCGGGTGCTCGACCACCCCGGCGCCACCGCCTACTGCGTGCCCGGCCTCCGCTCCCAGGTGGTGGTCAGCCAGGGGGCGCTGAAGCTGCTCTCGGCCGACGAGCTGACCGCGGTGCTCGCCCACGAGGCCGCCCACGTACGCGAGCGGCACGACCTGGTGCTGCTGCCCTTCGCCGCGCTGCGCCGCGCGCTGCCCTGGTCGCGGGTGGTCAGGGACGCCCAGGGCGAGGTGGCCCTGCTGGTGGAGATGGCCGCCGACGACGTCGCGCGGCGCTGCTGCTCGGCGCGCCGCCTGGCCACCGCCCTGCTCCGCTTCGGCACGGCGGACGCCGTCCCCACGCCGCGCGGCGCGCTGGGCGCGGCGACCTCCGCGGCCGCGGTGATGGCCCGGGTCGAGCGCCTGGTGACGCCGGGGCCGGTCATGCCCCGCCGCGTCCGCTACGCCATCGTCACCTTCTCGGTCGTCCTGACCTCCTCGGCCCCGCTGCTCTGGCTGATCCCGCACTGACCCCGGCCGTCGTCCCGGGGACCACGGCCGCGGTCAACGCCCACGACCGTCACGCCCACGCCTGTCATGCTCACGGCTACCGCGTCCACGGCCCGTACACCCATGACCGTCACGCCCGCGGCCGCCGTCGCGTCCGCGGTCCGCACCCCGAGCGCGCGACCCGGCACCCCAGGCGCGTCCGGGAGCGTTCACAGAGCGACTCACCCGAGGGTGCTTGCAGGAGTTAGCCAACCTGTTTGCAATTGCAAGCACGGTGATGCAGAATCGAGACATGGCATTACCGAAGGTCGGCTCGATCGGTGAGTACATCCGCGAGCAGCGCACGCACGCGAAGATCTCACTCCGGCAGCTCGCCACGGCGGCGGGGGTCTCCAACCCCTACCTGAGCCAGATCGAGCGCGGGCTGCGCAAGCCCAGCGCCGAGATCCTGAACCAGATCGCCAAGGGGCTGCACATCTCCTCCCAGGCTCTCTACGTGCAGGCGGGCCTCATCGAGGAACGCGAGCCCGAGGAGAGCGACGTGCTGGCCGCGATCAGGGCCGACCATCTCATCACCGAACGCCAGCGTCAGGTGCTGGTCGACATCTACGAGTCGTTCCGCAAGGAGAACCAGGCCGCGGCCGCCGAGGAGGAGGCGCGACTCGCCGCCGAGGCCGGCGCGCTCTCCGGGGACGACGAGACCCCGCTGCCCGAGGACTACCTCTCCGCGCTGAGGCCGTACGGGACGTCCCCGGGTGACGACCGCGCCATCAAGGAAATCAAGGAAATCAAGGAAGGCTGATCATTCATGCCCATCATCAACAGCGACGTCAAGAAGCTGGCCGAGTCCAAGCCGTTCTACGCCGTCGCCGGCGCCGGTGACTTCGCGGTCGAGAAGCTGCTCGAGCTTCCCGAGCGGATCCAGAGGCTGCAGAGCCGCCGCGAGGAGATCCGCGAGGCCGCCAAGGACCTCCCGGAGCGGGCCCGCCAGATCGCCGGCAAGGCCGAGTTCTACGCCAAGGACATCCCGGTCAAGGCCCGCGACTACGCCGACCAGTTCGCCGGCAGGGCCACCGAGCTCTACGAGGAGTTCGCCACCCGCGGCCGCAAGGTCGTCTCCAAGGCCAGCGGCGAGGCGGCCCTGGAGCTGGAGGAGGTCTCCGAGGCGGCCGAGCCCGCGATCGCGGCCACCGCCACCACCAGGAAGAACACCCGTTCCGGCAGGTCTGCGACCTCCTGATCCCGGTGCGGGGCCGTCCTTTCGCGGGGCGGGCCGGGCGTGAGCCCACCGGCCCGCCCGCCCCGGCCCTCCCGGCCCCGGACCGCCCGTTACGTGCGGGTCCGGACGACGCGGGGAGGGCTTTCGGCATTAGGCTGAGGGAGACCGGTGAGGCGAGCGTTCTGGAGAGACGATGATCCAAATCCACGGTGCCCTGGACCTGGTCTTCTGGATCCTGGCCGTCGGCGTGTTCGCGCTCTCCGGCTGGGCGCTCGTGCACGCCGTGAAGACCCCGGCGCGCGCGTTCGCGGTCACCGGTAAGCAGAGCAAGAAGCTCTGGCTGTTCATCCTGGGCCTGGCCGCGCTGTTCGGCTTCGCCGCCGCGGTGCAGTACCTCAGCGTGCTGAGCATCTTCACGATCGCCTCGGTGATCGCCTCCGGCATCTACCTGGCCGACGTGCGTCCCGCCGTGCGGGAGATCGGCAAGGGCGGTGGCAGCCAGGGGCCGTACGGACCCTGGTAGACCTCACGGATCCACCCGATCCACCCGATCCCCCGAATCCGTTCCCGTGACCGCGTGACCCCATGACCCCGCACCCCGTGCCCGGGCGCCCCGCGACGGGCGGGGCTCACCGGCCCCTTTCGGGGCCCCGCGTGTCCGCCCCTCGGTCAGGGGCTTGCCCCCAGGGCCGGTGACCGGTAGACACACCGGATGATGTTCGTGCACAAGCCGACCCTCCCCGGAGAGCTCGTCACGCTCCGGCCGGTCGGTCCCGAGCACGTCGACGGGCTCTGGGAGCTGGTCAACGATCCCGAGACCGTCCGGCTGACCGGCTCGCACGGCAGGCCCGAACTGGAGGCGCTCAAGGGCTGGTACGGCTCGCGCGGAATGCAGGCCGACCGGCTGGACCTGGCGATCTGCGCCGCGGGGGACGACGCCTACGTGGGCGAGATCGTGCTCAACGAGCTGGACGCCGACAACCTCTCCTGCAACCTGCGCATCGCGCTCATCGGCCCGCGCGCCTACGGCAGGGGGTACGGCACCGAGGCGATCCGGCTCACCCTGGACCACGTCTTCCGTACCACCGCGCTGCACCGGGTGGGCCTGGAGGTCTACGCCTTCAACGAACGGGCCGCGCACGTCTACCGCAAGCTCGGATTCGTCCAGGAGGGGGTCTGCCGTGATGCGCTGTTCATGGGCGGCGAGTGGTACGACTCCGTCATCATGTCGATACTTGCCCCTGACTGGGTTGTCAGAGAAATTTGACAGACATATGGTGATTTTTCGGAAACATCTTTTGACACTTCCGAAACAATGCTACGTTCACTGGGAGCGCTCCCACCTGTGCGGAATCTTGGTGTGGAGGAAGTTATGGCCGATCTACCCACACTTGCCCAGGTCGCAGCGGAGGCAGGGGTCTCCCCCGCCACCGCGTCCCGGGTACTCACTGGTTCAGTCAGAGTCAGCACGTCGACTCGTAGGCAGGTGCATGACGCAATCTCGCGTCTCGGTTATGTAAGGCATCGTGCTCCCCGAGGCGGCTCAGGCCGCCGAACGGACCAGGTGGTGGCCCTGGTCGTCTGCGAACCCGCCCACCGCCTGTTCACCGAGCCGTTCTACGCGCGGATGATCACCGCCGCGGAGGAGGTGCTCACCGGGCATGGCGTACCGCTCGCCGTGATGACCGCCACGGCGGCGACCTCGACCATCGCCACGCCCCCGCTCGTCGCCGGCGGGATCGACGGCGTCCTGCTGATCGGTGCCCGTGACCGGCATCCCCTCGTGGTCACCCTGGCCGCGTCGGGGATCCCGGTGCGCAGCGCGGGCCGTCCCCCGGACGGCATCGACCTGCCCCACGTCGACATGGACAACCGTGACGGCGGACGGCAGGCGGCCGAGCACCTGCTGCTCGGCGGCCGGAAGTCCATCGGCGTCATCGCGGGGCCACCCGCCCTGCCGGCCGCGCGTGACCGGCTGGACGGGTTCCTGCAGACCCTCGCGCTGGCCGGGATGACCGGCGTGCAGGTCGCCTACGGTGACTTCAGCCACGCCTCCGGGGTGCACGGCATGCAGTGGCTGCTGCGCCGGATGCCGCACGTCGACGCGGTCTTCGCCGCCTCCGACGTGATGGCCGCCGCCGCGCTGCAGACGCTGCGCCGGAGTGGCAGGCGGGTGCCCGACGACGTGGCCGTCATCGGCTTCGACGACGCCCCCGCCTCGCGCCGGACCTCGCCCACGCTCACCACGATCCGCCAGCCCGTGGAGGAGTTCGCCGCACTCGCCACCCGGTTGCTCCTGCTCTCGATGGGGTCACCCGACAGCCCGTGCGACAACCCGATCCTGCCCACCGAGCTGGTGGTCCGTGAGTCCACCTGACCCGGGGGGACTGCGCGCGGGGGACGTGCTGACCCGCAGATACATGCTGCTGGAGCGGATCGCGTGGGGCGGTATGAGCGTCATCTGGCGCGCCTTCGACCAGTCGCTCCAGCGAATGGTCGCGGTCAAGCTGCTGGACGGCGAGCTCGGTGTGGACCGCGGGGAGCGCGAGCTCATCCGCAGGGAGGCGCGCGCCACCGCGCGCCTCATCCACCCCGACGCGATCGAGGTCTACGACTACGGGGAGGCCGTGACCGCGCAGGGACGGCTGGCCGCCTACGTGGTGATGCGCCTGCTGGACGGCCGTCCCCTGTCGGACCGGATCGCCGAGGGTCCCCTGCCGTGGGCGGAGGCGGCGCTGATCGCCGCCAGGCTGGCCACCGTGCTGGCCGTCGCCCACGAGCGGGGGATCGTCCACCGGGACGTCACCGCCGAGAACGTGCTGCTGACCTCGACCGGCGCCAAGCTGCTCGACTTCGGCATCGCGGCGTTCATCGGCGAGGACGACGACGACCGGGCCTCCGACTACGGCACGCCGCCGTACGTGGCGCCCGAGCGGCTGACCGGCACCGTCGCCGATCCGGCCAGCGACGTCTACGCGCTGGGGGTGCTGCTCTTCGAGATGCTCACCGGCGCTCCCCCGTACCCGGAACGCACCTGGGAGGAGATCGAGAACGTCCACCGGGAGGGCCCGCCCCCGGTGGCGGAGGTGCCGGGGATGCCCGCGCGGATCGGCGCGCTCTGCCAGTCCTGCCTGCTGGAGCGGCCCGAGGCGCGGCCCAGGGCGCAGGAGGTGGCCGACGGCCTGAGGCTGGCCCTGGCCCCGCCCCGTCCGGCCGCCCGGGAACGGTTGCTGCGCTGGGCGGTGGTCGCCACGGCCGTGGCGCTGCTCGCCGGGGTCACGATCTGGACCCAGCTGTCCGGGCCTCACACGGGTCAGGTGGCCGGTCCGCGGGCGCACGGCACGGCCCCTCCCACCGTCCTGGACTCGGCCGGTCCGACCCCGGTCGCCTCGGCCCGTCCCACCCTCAGCCTCCCGCCCTCCCCGCGCCGCGAGCTCCGCGACCCCCCCGAGCGGGGCGGGCAGGCCGCGGAGGAGACGCCCTGGACCGAGGCGATCCGTTCCTCCGTCCCGAGCCTCAGCCAGAGCGTGCGCCGCTTCAACGCGGTGCTGGCCAGGGGTGAGAACGAGGGCAGGATCCGTCCCGACGTGGCGCTGGACCTGCGGCAGGTGCTGGCCAACAGCGTCTGCTGCTCCCGCGACCTCGCCCCGATCCGGGGCAAGATCGCCGACCGGCACCGGGAGGGGACGCTGCCCGACGACTTCCGGCACGCGCTGGAGGCGCAACTCGTGTTCGTCTCGGTCGCGTTGGCCGGGTGAGGCCGTCCGGCACGCGAGAGCCGGCCGGGTGAGGCCGTCCGGCACGCGACGTCCCGGGTCCGGCGTTCCCTCACCGGCTCCTCGCGGGGCCGGTGAAACTTTCACCTGTCGCCGGTCCGGGCCGCGGACGCCCCGGGCGAGCTAGACGGGGTCGCGGGTCCGTTTCCGGCGGGAGCGGCCGCGGCCGTGATGTTGACGACCACGGGGTGGGCGCCGAACCATGACGAACGCGACCGGCCGCACCCCTCGATCGCGGGACCTCCTGCCCGCGATCAGTTCCCCTCCTCGAAGGGCTCCCATGAAAGTCCTGCGTTTTCGCAGGTGGTCGGCTGCGCTGGCGGCGCTCCTGACCACCTCCGCGTTGACGGTGGCGCTCGGTTCGGCTCCCGCGGGTGCCGCGGGCGGAACCGGTACCGGCTACCTGCACACCTCCGGCAACAAGATCGTCGACAGCACCGGCGCGACCGTCCGGCTGACCGGCATCAACTGGTTCGGCATGGAGACCGACAACAAGACCTTCCACGGGCTGTGGTCGAACAACCCCTGGCGGGGCCAGATCGACACGATGGCCTCGCTCGGCTACAACACGCTCCGCGTGCCGTTCTCCAACGACGCGCTCAAGCCGGGCGCGACGGCCTCCGGCGTGAACGACTTCGTCAACCCCGACCTGGTCGGCAACAGCCCCCTGCAGATCCTCGACAAGGTCATCGACTACGCCGGCAGCAAGGGCATGCGGATCATCCTCGACCGCCACCGCCCGACCTCCGCGGGCCAGTCGGCCCTGTGGTACGTCCCCTCGACGCCCGAGAGCACCTGGATCAACGACTGGAAGGCGCTCGCCCAGCGGTACGCGGGCAACACCACGGTCATCGGCGCCGACCTGCACAACGAGCCGCACGCCGAGGGCACCAACCCGGCCGCGACCGGGGCCTGCTGGGGATGCGGCGACACCGCCCGCGACTGGCGTCTGGCCGCCGAGCGCGCGGGCAACGCGGTGCTCTCGGTCAACCCCAACTGGCTGATCTTCGTCGAGGGCGTGAGCTGCCCGAGCGGCGGCCTGTCGAACGTCTGGGACAACGACCCGAGCAACGACGAGGACTGCGGCTGGTGGGGCGGGAACCTCTCCAAGGCCGGGGAGTTCCCGGTGCGGCTGAACGTGCCGAACCGGCTGGTCTACTCGCCGCACGAGTACGCCACCTCGGTCTACCGCCAGGCGTGGTTCGACGCGCCGGACTACCCGGCGAACATGCCCGCCATCTGGGACAAGTACTGGGGTTACCTGCACAAGCAGAACATCGCCCCGATCATGCTGGGCGAGTTCGGCACCACGCTCCAGGCGGCCGTGGACAAGACCTGGCTGCAGGAGCTGATGAAGTACACGGGCACCGGGGTCAACGGGATGTCCTTCACCTACTGGTCGTGGAACCCCAACTCCGGTGACACCGGCGGCATCGCCAAGGACGACTGGACCACGATCGACCAGGCCAAGCAGAGCATCCTGCAGCCGTACCTGATCCCGCCGGTCGGCGGGGGCGGCGGGCCCACCCCCACCCCCACGCCCACCCCGACGGCCACGACCTGCCAGGCGACCTACGCGGTGACGAACTCCTGGTCGGGCGGCTTCCAGGGCGCGCTGACCGTGAAGAACGCCGGGACGTCGACCTGGAGGAACTGGTCGGCGAGCTGGACCATGCCGTCGGGGGTGACGCTCGGCAGCGGCTGGAACGCCACCGTCACGCAGAGCGGGACCACGTTCACCGCCAAGGCACCGGGGCACGCGGCCGACCTGGGGGCGGGTCAGTCCGTCGTCGTCGGCTTCACCGCCAACGGCCCCTCCACCCCCGGCGCGTCCGGGATCGCCTGTTCCTGATCCTTTCCCACTCCCATGACGGGCGTCGCCCGTCGACATCGCGGGGGCGTGCCGCCGGGCGGCACGCCCCCGCGGCATGCCCACCGTACATTCCTCGCATTCGGCATCAATGGCCGCAGGAAAAATCCCGCATGTCGTATGACGAATACGATGTGGCCGATCGTTACAGTGAGAAAAATGGCGCATCATCGGCAATGCGTCTGAACGGGGAAATACCAAAAGAAGAGGAAATGATTATGACGGGCATGGGCTTCTCGCGCGCCATCCCTCGGAATATCGTTCGTTCCTGGCTGGCGGGGGCGCTGGCCGGTGCGGTGGCGCTGGGGTGCGTGACCGCGGCACCGGGCACCGCCGCCGCGGCGACCCCGGTGCCGCTCGGCACCGCGGGGAACTTCGCGGTCCTGGCGGGGACGACGGTCACGAACACCGGTACCACCGTCATCACCGGCGATGTCGGGGTGAGCCCGGGGGTGGCCGTCACCGGCTTCCCGCCCGGCGTCGTGGTCGGCACCGTCAACGCCGGTGACGCCGTCGCCGCCCAGGCCCAGGTCGACCTCACCACCGCCTACAACGACGCCGCCGGTCAGGCCGTCGACGCCACCCTGCCCACCGAGCTGGGCGGCACCACCGTCACCCCCCGGCACCTACGACTCCGCCGCGGGCACCTTCGGCATCACCGGGGAGCTGACCCTGGACGGCCAGGGAGACCCGAACGCGGTCTTCATCTTCAAGACCGCCTCCACCCTGACGACCGCCTCCGCCAGCACCGTCAACCTCATCAACGGCGCCCAGGCGTGCAACGTGTTCTGGCAGGTGGGAAGCTCGGCCACGCTGGGCACCGGCTCCAGCTTCGCGGGCAACATCCTCGCGCTGACCTCGATCACCACCACCATCGACGTGACCGTCGACGGCCGCCTGCTGGCCCGCAACGGAGCCGTCACCCTCGACACCGACATCGTCGCCCGGTCCCTGTGCGCGGCCGACCCGCCGAGGTCGACCGGCGTCACGCTGTCCGCGGCCTGCTCACCGGGACCGGGGGGCAGGCTTCTCGCCACCGCGACCGTCACCTCGGCGGGACCCACCGCGCCCACCGGCCCGGTCGAGTTCTTCTCCGACGGGGTGAGCGTGGGCGCGGCCCTGCTGGACGCGGGCGGCCAGGCCACCCTGACCGTGACCGGCCTGCCGCCGGGGATCCGCAGCCTCGTGGCGACCTTCCCGGGAACGGCCCTGCTCGATCCCGGCGCCTCCGTACCGCTGGATCTGGTGGTCGGCCCCGACGGCCTCTGCGCGTCGGCGGCGTCCGCGCGGTCCACGGGCGGGAGCGAGCGGAGCAGCATCAAAAACCGCCAGCGTGACGGGAGCGTGATAACCCTGCGGGACCGCGGGCGCAATCGCCGTCATCGCGGCTGATCCACGGGGACGTCCCTTACGCATGTCATCCGCCCGCATTCCCGGGAACGGCCGCCGGGCCATTCCGTCCGGCGATTCACACGACCCGGAACGACCCGGGAACGGCATGCCGGGAAAACGCGGCGGACCGTGAATTCGCGCCCCGGCGCGCGCCGGAGCCCACGACCTCCGCGGCGCGCCGGGGCCTTTCACGTCCCCGGCCGCCGCCGTTTCCCGGCACGGCGAGGCACCGGCACGGCACAGGCGCGGCACGGGGCCCGCGGGTCCCCCGCGACGGGTGTCCGGCCACCGGCGGGCGACCCTGACCTCGCCGGTGGCGAGGGCCGGGCGGGGGCCGGGGGAGGCCCGCCCACAAGCAAGCGCTCGAGCCTCAAGATCGGGAAAGCTTGAAAGTTTCACGACTCGGGAAAAACGCCGCCCGGATCGCAGCAGCCTGGCGGCATGGGGCCTGAAACATCGACGTAACCGGGGGCACATGCCATTGACATCCCCGCCCCCGTCCCCAGAATCCCTTATGGGAGCGCTCCCACCCTTTCTCTCCTCTGCTCGATCCGACTCAAAGTCACCACCAGCGGCTTAGCGTCGATCCCACCCATGGAGGCCCATTTCATGTATAGATTCCCCATCAAAGCGGGAGCGCTCCCACGCCTCCGAAGGCGGGTCGCCGCGCTGGCGCTGATCAGCCTGGCGGCCGGGACGACCACCGCGCTCGCGGCCTCCCCCGCAGCCGCGGCCGTCTCCTGCGATGTGACCTACAGCACCAACGACTGGCAGGGCGGTTTCACCGCCAGCGTGTCGATCAAGAACCTGGGTGACCCGCTGACCGGCTGGACGCTCGGGTTCGACTTCCCGACGACCACGCAGAAGCTCGTCCAGGGCTGGAGCGCCACCTGGGCTCAGAGCGGCCAGTCCGTCACCGCCAAGAACCTGGCCTGGAACGGCAACCTGGCGACGGGCGCCTCGACCAGCGTCGGGTTCAACGGCAACTGGTCCGGGACCAACCCCAAGCCGACGAGCTTCACCGTCAACGGCACCGTCTGTGGTGGGACCACCCCGGTCAACCAGCCGCCGACCGCGACGCTCACCGCGCCCACGGCCGGAGCGACCTTCACCGCGCCCGCCACGGTGGAGTTCACCGCGAACGCCTCCGACCCCGACGGCACGGTCTCCAAGGTCGAGTTCCTCAACGGCAGCACCGTGGTGGGCACCGACACCACCGCGCCGTACACGTACAACTGGACGAACGTCGCCGCGGGCAGCTACTCGGTCAGCGCGCGGGCGACCGACGACAAGGGCCTGGCCACCACGTCCGCGCCCGCCGGGATCACCGTCTCCGGGACCTCCACCGCCGCGGTGGTCGTCACCCCGGCCACGCTCGCGGTCGCCGAGGGCGGCAACGCCGACCTGTCGGTCAAGCTCTCCAAGGCGCCGGCCTCGAACGTCACCGTGACGACCGCGAGGACGAGCGGTGACAGCGACCTGACCGTCTCCTCGGGCGCGTCGCTGACCTTCACCACGGCCAACTGGAACACCGCCCAGACGGTCCGGATCGCCGCCGCCGAGGACAGCGACGAGACCTCCGGCAGCGCCGAGTTCACCTCGACCGCCACCGGTCACACCGCGGCCAAGGCGACCGCCACCGAGGTCGACAACGACTCCACCGGTGGCGACAACGAGTACATCAAGCGCTTCACCACGATGTACAACAAGCTCAAGGACCCGGCGAACGGGTACTTCTCGCCGCAGGGCGTGCCCTACCACTCGGTCGAGACCTTCCTGGTCGAGGCGCCGGACCACGGGCACGAGACCACCTCCGAGGCCTACAGCTACTACCTGTGGCTGGAGGCCGCCTACGGCAAGGTGACCGGCGACTGGACCAAGTTCAACGAGGCCTGGGCCTCGATGGAGAAGTACATCATCCCGGCCACGGCCGACCAGCCGACCAACTCCTTCTACAACCCGGCCAAGCCCGCCACGTACGCCGGCGAGTGGGACGACATCAAGCAGTACCCGTCCAAGCTGGACGGCGGCGTCTCGGTCGGCGTCGACCCGATCGGCAACGAGCTGAAGACCGCCTACGGCACCAGTGACGTCTACGGCATGCACTGGCTGCTCGACGTGGACAACACCTACGGCTTCGGCCGCTGCGGCGACGGCACCACCAAGCCCGTGTACATCAACACCTACCAGCGCGGCCCCGAGGAGTCGGTCTTCGAGACGATTCCGCAGCCGTCCTGCGACACCTTCAAGCACGGCGGCCCCAACGGCTTCCTCGACCTGTTCACCGGGGACAGCTCCTACGCCAAGCAGTGGAAGTACACCAACGCCCCCGACGCCGACGCGCGCGCCGTCCAGGTGGCCTACTGGGCGCACACCTGGGCCAAGGAGCAGGGCAAGGAGGCCCAGGTCTCGGCCACCGTCTCCAAGGCCGCGAAGATGGGTGACTACCTGCGCTACTCCCTGTTCGACAAGTACTTCAAGAAGCAGGGCTGCACCAGCACCTCCTGCCCGGCCGGCACCGGCAAGGACAGCGCGTCCTACCTGCTGAGCTGGTACTACGCCTGGGGCGGCGCCCTGGACACCTCCGCGGGCTGGGCCTGGAGGATCGGCTCCAGCCACAACCACTCGGGCTACCAGAACCCGATGGCCGCCTGGGCCCTGTCCAGCGTGGACGCGCTCAAGCCCAAGGGTGCGACCGCGGTGCAGGACTGGACCACCAGCACCAAGCGTCAGCTGGAGTTCTACCGCTGGCTCCAGTCGACCGAGGGTGCCATCGCCGGTGGCGCCACCAACAGCTGGCAGGGTCACTACGCGGCCCCGCCGTCGACGCTGCCGACCTTCTACGGCATGGCCTACGACTGGCAGCCGGTCTACCACGACCCGCCGTCCAACCAGTGGTTCGGCTTCCAGGCCTGGTCGATGGAGCGGGTCGCGGAGCTGTACTACGCGACCGGCAACGCCGACGCCAAGGCCGTGCTGGACAAGTGGGTCAAGTGGGCCACCGACAACACCACGATCAACGCCGACGGGACCTACCAGATCCCCTCGACGCTGGTGTGGACCGGCCAGCCCGACACCTGGAACCCGACCAGCCCCGGCTCCAACGCCGGCCTGCACGTCAGCATCAGGGACTACACCACCGACGTGGGTGTGGCGGGCTCGTACGCCAAGGTGCTGACGTACTACGCCGCCAAGTCCGGTAACGCCGTCGCCAAGAACGTGGCCAAGGGTCTGCTCGACGGTCTCTGGAGGAACAACCAGGACGCCAAGGGCGTCTCGGTCACCGAGACCAAGGCCGACTACAGCCGCCTCAACGACCCGGTCTACGTGCCCCCGGGCTGGACCGGCAAGATGCCCAACGGCGACGTGATCAACTCCAACTCGACCTTCATGTCGATCCGGTCCTTCTACAAGAACGACCCGGACTGGCCGAAGGTGGACGCCTTCCTGAAGGGCACCGGGCCCGCCCCGTCCTTCAACTACCACCGCTTCTGGGCACAGGTCGACGTCGCCGTCGCCCTGGCCGAGTACGGCCGGCTCTTCCCCTGATCCCGCGCCCGGCGGGCCCGGCTCCTCGTGAGCCGGGCCCGCCGGACCGGCGTCACCTCCCCGAGACCTCGGGGAGGTGACGGCATCCCTGACCTGCTGTCACGCCCCGAGCACCACCCCCGAGAGGCACCCCCCATGAAGAAGACCCTGGCGGCGCTCGCGCTGCTGGCACTGGCCGCCGTGCCGGTACCGGCCGCCGCCCAGGCAGCCGCCCAGACCACCGCACGGACCGCCGCACCCGCCTTCGCGTACGGCGAGGCGCTGCAGAAGTCCATCTGGTTCTACGAGGCCCAGCAGGCCGGGAAACTGCCGAGCTGGAACCGCGTGAGCTGGCGCGGCGACTCCGCCCTCACCGACGGCCAGGACGTCGGCCTCGACCTGACCGGCGGCTGGTACGACGCGGGCGACCACGTCAAGTTCGGCCTGCCGATGGCGGCCAGCGCGACGATGCTGGCCTGGGGAGCGGTGGAGTACCGGGACGCGTACGCCTCCTCGGGACAGCTCACCCACCTGCTGAACAACCTCAAGTTCGTCAACGACTACTTCATCAAGGCCCACCCGTCGCCGAACGTGCTCTACGGGCAGATCGGCAACGGCGGCAAGGACCACGCCTGGTGGGGCCCGGCCGAGGCCATGCAGATGGAACGGCCCTCGTACAAGATCGACGCCTCCTGCGGCGGGTCGGACCTGGCCGGGGAGACCGCGGCGGCGATGGCCGCCTCGTCGATCGTCTTCCGCCCGACGAACCCGGCGTACGCCGACACGCTGCTCACGCACGCCAAGCAGCTCTACACCTTCGCCGACACCGTGCGGAAGAAGTACAGCGACTGCATCACCGACGCCGCCGGGTACTACCAGTCCTGGAGCGGCTACAACGACGAGCTGGTCTGGGGCGCCATCTGGCTGCACCGGGCCACCCAGGACGCCTCCTACCTGGCCAAGGCCGAGGCGTACTACGACAACCTCGGCACCGAGCCGCAGTCCACGACCAAGTCCTACAAGTGGACGATCGCCTGGGACGACAAGTCCTACGGCGCCTACGTGCTGCTGCACAAGCTGACCGGCAAGCAGCGCTACCTCGACGACGCCAACCGCTGGCTGGACTACTGGACGGTCGGGGTCAACGGGCAGCGGATCCGCTACTCCCCGGGCGGCCAGGCGGTCCTGGACCGGTGGGGCTCGCTGCGCTACGCGGCCAACACCTCGTTCGCGGCGCTGGTCCACTCGGACTCGATCACCGACGCGACGCGTAAGGCGCGCTACCACGACTTCGCGGTCCGGCAGATCAACTACGCGCTCGGCGACAACCCGCGCAACTCCTCGTACATGATCGGGTTCGGCGTCAACCCGCCGAAGAACCCGCACCACCGCACCGCGCACGGCTCGTGGACCGACCAGATGACCAACCCGGTCGAGACCCGCCACACCCTGTACGGCGCCCTCGTCGGCGGCCCGCCCGACCCCGACGACGCCTACACCGACAAGCGCGACGACTACGTGATGAACGAGGTCGCCACCGACTACAACGCGGGCTTCACCAGCGCGCTGGCCCGCCTGTACAAGGAGTACGGCGGCGCCCCCGCGGCGAACTTCCCGGTCGCCGAGACCCCGGACGGCCCGGAGATCTTCATCGAGGCCGGGGTGAACGCCACCGGCTCGACGTTCACCGAGATCAAGGCGATCGTCAGGAACCAGTCGGCCTGGCCGGCCCGCCAGCTCACCGACGGCTCGTTCCGCTACTACTTCACCCTCGACGGCGACACGACCGCGAGCCAGGTCACGGTGACCTCGGCCTACAACCAGTGCAAGCCCCCGACCGGCCCGACCCTGCTGTCCGGGAAGACCTACTACGTCACGATCGACTGCTCGAACACCTCGATCGCCCCGGCCGGCCAGTCGCAGCACCGGCGCGAGGTGCAGTTCCGCCTCGCGAGCACCGGGACGTGGGACCCGTCCAACGACTGGTCCTACACCGGCGTCGCCCCCACCCCGGGCGCGACCCCGGTGCGGGTGCAGAACATCACGGTCCACTCGGGCACGACGAGGATCTGGGGCAACCCGCCCGGCGACGAGCCGGAGGACACCGTGGCGCCGTCGCGGCCCGGTAAGCCCGCCGTGTCGGCGATCACCGGCAGCGGCGCCACGCTGACCTGGACGGCCTCGACCGACAACGTGGGCGTCACCGGCTACGACGTCTACCGGGGCACCACGAAGGTCGCCACCGCCACCGGCACCTCCCACGTCCTCACCGGCCTGACCCCGGCGACGGCCTACACCGTCTCCGTGGTGGCCAGGGACACGGCCGGCAACTCCTCGGCCGCCTCCGAGAGCACCGCCTTCACCACCACCGAGGCCCCGGCGGAGGACACCGTGGCGCCCACGCGGCCGGGCAAGCCCGCCGTGTCGGCGATCACCGCGAGCGGCGCCACGCTGACCTGGACGGCCTCGACCGACAACGTGGGCGTCACCGGCTACGACGTCTACCGGGGCACCACCAAGGTCGCCACCGCCACCGGCACCTCCCACGTCCTCACCGGCCTGACCCCGGCGACGGCCTACACCGTCTCCGTGGTGGCCAGGGACACGGCCGGCAACTCCTCGGCCGCCTCCGAGAGCACCGCCTTCACCACCACCGACGCCCCGGCCGGCGGCTGCGTCGCCACCTACAAGGTCAGCGGCAACTGGCAGGGCGCCTTCCAGGGCGAGGTGACCGTCAAGAACGAGGGCACCTCGGCGATCACGGGCTGGACGGTCACCTGGAGGTTCCCGAACGGGCAGACGATCAGCCAGCTCTGGGGCGGCGCGCACACCCAGTCGGGAGCGGACGTGTCGGTCAGGAACGCGGCCTGGAACGGCGCTCTCGCCCCCGGCGCCTCCACGTCGTTCGGCTTCACCGCGAGCCAGAACGGCACCAACGGCGTCCCCACTCCGGTGAACTGCACCACCGGCTGAGCTCCGGCCCGCGGTGCCACCCGCCGTGGGCCGGGACCTCGCCTTCCCAGGTCCCGGCTCCGGTGATCCGCTCCGCGGGCCGGGCCCCCGTCCTCCCCCGGGTCCCGGCTCCGGTGATGCGCACCGCGGGCCGGGCCCTCTCCTTCCAGATCTCCACGGACCCCGGCCCCGGTGATGCGCACCGCGGGCCGTGACCCCGCCCCTCCGGACCTCGGCCCCCCGATCCCGCCCTCCCCAGATCTCGGTCCCGGTGATGCGCACCGCGGGCCGGGATCTCGTCCCGGAATCCCGGCGACGGCTCCCACGAGCCGCCGTCCCCACGCCCCGGCCGGGCGCGACGACCCCTCCGCCCGGCCGGGCACTCTCCACCAGAGGTAGGTCATGCGAACACGACTGGCGCTGCTCGCGGCGCTCTTTCTCTCGTTCTTCGTCTCGATGTCCCCCGCCCACGCCGCCGTCGGCCTGCACGTCAGCGGCACGAAGATCGTCGAAGGCAACGGCACCCCGTTCGTGATGCGCGGCACCAGCCACGCGCACACCTGGTACGCGAGCCAGACCGGTTCGTTCGCGGACATCAAGTCGCTCGGCGCGAACGCCGTCCGGGTGGTCCTCAGCGGAGGCCGGTGGACCGCCAACAACGCCGCCGACGTGGCGAACGTCGTCTCGCTCTGCAAGCAGAACAAGCTCATCTGCGTGCTGGAGAACCACGACACCACCGGCTACGGCGAGCAGAGCGGCGCCTACACCCTCGACCAGGCCGTGGACTACTGGATCGGCATCAAGAGCGCGCTCGTCGGCCAGGAGGACTACGTCGTCATCAACATCGGCAACGAGCCGATCGGCAACAACGCCACCACCCCGAACTGGACCCAGGCCACCTCCGCCGCGATCACCCGGATGCGCAGCAACGGGTTCCAGCACCTGCTGATGGTGGACGCCCCCAACTGGGGCCAGGACTGGAGCTTCACCATGCGCGACAACGCGGCGACCGTCGCCGCCGCCGACCCGCAGCGCAACACGGTCTTCTCCGTGCACATGTACGGGGTGTTCGACACGGCCGCCGAGGTCACCTCCTACCTGCAGGCGTTCCAGACCGCGGGGCTGCCGCTGGTGGTCGGCGAGTTCGGCTTCAACCACTCCGACGGCAACCCCGACGAGGACACGATCATGGCCCAGGCCCAGGCCAGGGGCATCGGTTACTTCGGGTGGTCGTGGAGCGGCAACGGCGGTGGCGTCGAGTACCTGGACCAGGTGACCAACTTCAACGTCGCCAACCTCACCCCCTGGGGAGAGCGGCTCTTCAACGGCGCGAACGGCATCGCGCAGACCGCGGCCGAGGCCACGATCTTCGGCGGTACGGGAACGCCTGACACGCAGGCCCCGACCAGGCCCGGCACCCCGGCCGCGTCCCAGATCACCTCCACCGGAGCACGCCTGACCTGGACCGCCTCCACCGACGACCGCGCCGTGAGCGGCTACGACGTCTACCGCGGAACCACCAGACTCGGCTCCAGCACCACCAACTCCATCACCCTGACCGGACTTGCGGCCCAGACCGCCTACACCGTCCACGTCGTGGCCCGCGACGCCGCAGGAAACACCTCCACCCCCTCGGCCACCACCACCTTCACCACCACCTCCACCCCGCCCACCGGCTGCACCTCCACCTACCGCACCGCGGGCTCCTGGGGGGGCGGCTTCCAGGGCGAGGTCACCGTCACCTGCACCGCCGCCGTCACCAGCTGGAAGAGCGTGCTGACCTACCCCGCGGGCGTGAACATCACCCAGAGCTGGAGCTCCACCCTCTCCGCGGCCGCGCCCGTCTTCACCTTCACCAACGCCGCCTGGAACGGCTCCATCCCCGCCGGGGGATCGACCACCTTCGGCTTCATCGGCACCTGGACCGGCACCGGAGCCCCGCCCGCCCCCGTCCTCTCCTAGTCCTCCCGGTCCTCCCACTCCTCTCCTCGCGAGCGGCTCCCACGGAGCGGCTCCCCCGACGGGGTCCCGTACGGCGACGCACCCGTACGGGACCCGCCCGGACGACGGCGGCTTTCTCGCGGAGACCTTCCACGCGACTCCCCAGGGCACGGCTCTCCCGGGGAGCGCGTCCGGTGGAAGGACCGCCCGGAGCCCGGTCCGCCGGGCAAGGGGGCACGGCCACCCGCCGTGCCCCCTCCCTCGGTTCCGCCTTCAGACATCCCGGCGACCTCCCGATCGCAGTTCCCGGCCGGATCTCCCGGCCCCGAGAAAGGACCTCCCGTGTCCGGTTTCCGCACGGCGCTCAGGGTGGCCGCGGCCGCCCTGATCCCGATCGCCACGGCCGCCATGGCGCTGCTCCCCGCCACCCCGGCCCATGCCGACTCCCCCCTGCGCGAGCACGCCGAGGCGCGCGGCAAGTTCATCGGCGCCGCGCTCGCCACCGGCCCCCTGGCGAGCGAGAGCGCCTACCGCGACATCGCGGGAGGCGAGTTCAACCAGATCACCGCGGAGAACGCGATGAAGTGGACGGACACCGAACCCAGCCCGAACCAGTTCACCTGGGCCGGGGCGGACGCGATCGTCGACTTCGCCACCCAGAACGACCAGCAGGTGCACGGGCACACGCTGGTGTGGCACAACCAGACGCCCGACTGGGTGCAGAGTCTCGGCGCCGACGCCATGCGCGCGGCCATGCAGAACCACATCGCCAAGGTCGTCGGCCGCTACGCCTCCAACCCCACGGTCGTCTCCTGGGACGTGGTGAACGAGGTCTTCGACGACAACGGCACCATGCGCACCTCGTTCTGGTACCAGAAGCTGGGCGAGAGCTACATCGCCGACGCCTTCCGCGCCGCGCGGGCCGCCGACCCCGACGCCAGGCTCTGCATCAACGACTACAACGTCGAGGGCGTCAACGCCAAGAGCACCGCGATGTACAACCTGGTCCGCTCGCTGCGGGCGGCGGACGTCCCGGTGGACTGCGTCGGCTTCCAGGGCCACCTGGCCATCCAGTACGGCTTCCCGGGCCAGGTGCAGGAGAACCTGCAGCGTTTCGCCGACCTCGGTGTCCAGGTGCGGTTCACCGAGATCGACATCCGCATGCAGACGCCGCGCGACGCCACCAAGGACGCCCTGCAGGCCACCTACTACACCAACGTCGTCAAGGCCTGTCTCGCGGTGCCCCAGTGCGCGGGCATCACGCTGTGGGGCTTCACCGACAGGTACTCCTGGGTCCCCGACACCTTCTCCGGCCAGGGCGCGGCCCTGATCTACGACGAGAACTACGCCGCCAAGCCCGCCTACACGGCGGTGCACGACGCGCTGGCCGGGGGGACCGGCACCCCTGACACGCAGGCCCCGACCACACCCGGCACCCCGGCCGTGTCCCAGATCACCTCCACCGGAGCACGCCTGACCTGGACCGCCTCCACCGACGACCGCGCCGTGAGCGGCTACGACGTCTACCGCGGAACCACCAAACTCGGCTCCAGCACCACCAACTCCATCACCCTGACCGGACTTGCGGCCCAGACCGCCTACACCGTCCACGTCGTGGCCCGCGACGCCGCAGGCAACACCTCCACCCCCTCGGCCACCACCACCTTCACCACCACCTCCACCCCGCCCACCGGCTGCACCTCCACCTACCGCACCGTGAGCTCCTGGCAGGGCGGCTTCCAGGGCGAGGTCACCGTCACCTGCACCGGTGCCGTCACCAGCTGGAGAACCACCCTCACCTACCCGGCCGGGGTGGGCGTCACCCAGAGCTGGAGCTCCACCGTCTCGGGTGCCGGAACCGCCTTCACCTTCGTCAACGCCGCCTGGAACGGCTCCGTCCCCGCCGGAGGATCGACCACCTTCGGCTTCATCGGCACCTGGAACGGCACCGGAGCCCCGCCCACCCCCGTCCTCTCCTGACCGCCGTCCCCTGAGCACCGTCCTGTGAACACCGTTTTTTGAGCACCGTTTTTGAGCACCGCCCCCGACCCGGCCCCGCGCGGATCCCACCGGCCCGCGCGGGGCCGTACGGTCCGGGGGCAGCCCCGCTACGGCGAGCCGGCCTCGATGCCGTGTTCCCGCAGTTCGGCGATCATCCAGCGGGACAGGCGCAGATGGCCGAGGAGGGTGGGGTGCACGCCGTCGGGCAGGACGGCCCCGCGGCCCCACCCCCGGCCGTGCGTGTCGAGCACGTCGAGGGGATCGAGGAAGGGCACCTCCAGCCGTTCGGCCGCGATCGCGACGGCCTCCCTGATCCGGTACGCCCACGGCGGCGCCTTGGCCACCCAGATCGGGCCGACCATCACGATCCCGGTGTGCGGCCACCGCCGCCTGATCGACCCCACCAGCCGGACGGCCGCGTTCTCGATCCTGGCGGCCCCGATCCGGCGGTCGTTGCGCCCGCCGGAGACGATCACCAGGTCGGGTGCGGGACGCCAGGAGAGCTCCTCCTCGAAGGAGCGCTGGAAGGTCCGTCCCACCCTGCCGGGGTTGACGTAGCCCGTCCCGGCGGCACCCGCGGTGACGAGCTGCCAGCCCAGTTCCCGGGCCACCCGTGCCGCGTAGCCGTTCCATCCCCGTACCGGACCGGAGCCGACCGTGAAGCTGTCACCGATGACCATGACGAGCGGGGCCCGGGACGGCGGCATGGTCACGGCGGAGGAGGGGTGCGGCGTACCGCCCGGAACCGGTACGGCCGTGACGCCCCCGAGGCTGCATCCCGGGACGAGACAGGAGATCACCACGAGAAACGCGACCGCGGACGCCCACGGTCGTCTGTGTACGGGCGCGCGCATGCCACCTCGGGAAACGTCGGACTGCCGACATGATGGCAGACACCCGCCGGTGGGCGGGGCCGGAAAGCCGCATCCCCACGACGGATCCGGGACGCGGGCCGCGTCACGATCCACCGGATGACGTACATGAGTTCTCATCGGGTGAAAATCCGGGTTTGGGAGTGTCCGTCATGGGCGGGCGGTTCTCGCTAAGCTCGCGAGCCATGGCGGCATCCCTCTGGCGCCGGGTGGCCGGGAGACGGGCCGTGACGGCCGTGCTCATCCTGGCGCTCGGCGCGTCCCCCAGCCTCGCGTCCCCCGTTCCGGCCTCCGCGGCCCCCTCGGTGCCCGCGTCCCCCGTCCCGGCCCCCGTGGTCGCCCTCCCCGGCTCCCCGGTGACCTCCGTGGCCGCGGTGGGCCCGACGGCCTCGGTCGCCTCCAGGGGCCTCGTGGGCTCCGCGGGCTCCATGGGCTCCGTCCCCGCCGCGCGGGACGGCCGAGTGACGAGCACGACGGTCCGGCTGGAGCTCCGGCAGGACGGCGTACTGCACGTCAAGGAGGAGGTCGTCTTCGAGGGGCCCCCGCCGTCGCGGAGCCTCGTCGGCCGGACCCGCCACGACGACACCGCCGACCGGCTCTACCCGGTCACCGGCCTCAAGGGCGGCGCCACGCTGGCCGACGGCGCCATCACCCTGAAGGGCACCGGCAAGGCCACGCTGGAGTACGACGTCGGGGGCACCGTCACCCCGATGGCCGGCGCCCAGGAACTGCGCTGGTACGCCGTGGGCGGCTGGTCGGTCCCGGTCGAGCGGGCCAAGGTCGTCGTGAACGGCCCGGCCGCGATGCAGAGCCTGTCGTGCTTCGCCGGCCCGCCGGCCTCGGCGATGGCCTGCACCGAGGCGTCCATGGACCACACCGGCGTCACCGCCGAGTTCGGGCAGCAGGGGCTCGGCGCCGGAGAGGTCCTCACCGTGGTCGTCGGCTATCCCGCCGACGCCAGCAAGGGCACACCGGTCCTGGAGCGCCGCTTCGAGCTGTCCAACGCCTTCGCCGTGAACACCGTCACCGGCGGCGCGCTGGCCGCCCTGCTGCTCCTGCTGCTCGGCGGCCTCGCCCTGCTGTACTGGACGCGGGGACGCGACGCCCGCGTGGTCGGCCACGAGTCGGGCTCGCTCAGCGGCGTGCGGGACGGTCACTTCGCCCCGCCGGACGGCGTCCGTCCCGGCCAGATCGGCACCCTGATGGACGAGCAGGCCGACGTGGTGGACGTGACCGCCACGATCGTCGACCTGGCCGTGCGGGGCTATCTCAGGATCGACGAGCAGCCCCGGCAGACCTACCAGACGCCCGACTGGAGGCTGGTGCGGCTGCCCGGCGGGCAGGTCACCTCGCTGATGCCGTACGAGCGGGAGCTCTACGACGCCATCTTCGACGACCGCGACGCCGTGCTGCTCTCGGAACTGCACGGCTCGTTCGGGGCCAAGCTCGGCAAGGTCCGCGAGGCGCTCTACCGCGACGTGGTCTCGCAGGGCTGGTTCGCCCGCCGCCCCGACACGGTCCGTACCCGCTGGACGACCGGGGGCGTGGTGCTCACCGTGCTCGGCGTGCTGGCCACGGTCGCGCTGGCCTGGTTCACCACGTACGGGCTGCTCGGCCTGGCGCTGATCATCGCGGGCGCGGCCCTGGCCGTCGGCGGCCAGTACATGCCCGCCAAGACCGCCAAGGGCGCCGGGGCCCTCGCCCACACGCTGGGGTTCAGGGAGTACCTGTCCACGGGCGACATCGGCCACGACGTCCCGGTGGCCCAGCGGGTGGAGCTGTTCTCCCGCTACCTGCCCTACGCCGTGATCTTCGACAGCGTGGACCGGTGGGCCCGGGTGGTCTCCTCGGTCACCGGCAACGGCCAGGAGGCCGACCACCTGTACTGGTACCACGGCCCGGCCGAGTGGGACCTGTCCAGGTTCGCCGACTCGATGCGCACGTTCACCATGACCACCTCGGGGGCGATCTCCACCACCCGGCAGTTCCGCTCGCTCTGACACCCCGCCCCCGCCGCACTCCCCGGGCCGGGAGGGACGGCGGGGACGACGGGGACGGGGGCGGGAGGGTCAGCGCACCCGGATCTCGCCCACCGGGCGCCCGCCGCCGAGCACGCTCACGGTGGCGAGCTCGTCCAGCTCGGGCCCCTCGAACCCGAGGGCGGTCAGGGCCGTCACCGTGGCCGGGACCACGGCCCGCTGGCCACCGTCCTCGATCTTGACGGTTCCCGCGCGCCCGTCGGTGTGGGCGAAGGCCAGGAACGCGTCGGCGCCGCCCTTGACCATCAGGCCGGGGACGGCCCGCATCAGCCGGGCCTCCGGCCGGCCGGTGCCCGAGGTCCACTCGGGATGGGCGCGGAACGCGTCGGCGACGCGGCGCTCCGGGGTGCCCGGCTCCGCCGTGACCATGGCGCGGAACCCGCGGGTCACACCGAGCATGGAGACGAAGAACAGCGGGGCGCCGCAGCCGTCCACCCCTCCGGCCGCGATCCGCTCGCCGGTCAGCTCCTCGATCGTGGCGCGCACGGCCCGCTGCAGCGGGTGGACCTGGTCGAGGTAGCTCTCCGTCGGCCAGCCGTTGACCACGCAGGTGGCGAGCATCGCCGCGTGCTTGCCCGAGCAGTTCATGTGGACCCTGGCCGGGCCGTTCCCCGAGCGCAGGATCCCGTCACGGGTGGTGACGTCCAGCGGCAGGTCCTCCGGGCAGCGCAGCGCGCTCTCGTCCAGCCCGGCCCCGGCGAGGATGCCGCGTACCCCCTCGGCGTGGAACGGCTCCCCCCAGTGGCTCGCGCACGCCAGCGCGAGCGCCTCCCCGGTCAGGCCGAGCCCGGCGCGGACCATGGCGAGGGCCTGCAGGGGCTTCACCGACGAACGCGGCGAGGCCAGGGCGTCCACCGCTCCGTGCACCCTGACCAGCGACCCGTCGGCGGCCACCGCGAGCACCCTGGCCCGGTGGACCGACTCCACGAACCCCGACCGGACGACATCGACGAACAATGACTCAGCAGACACCGTTGTCTCCTTTCGCCCAGAGTCTAGGCAGGGGGCACGGCACGGGATGATGGGGGACATGCGTGCTGTGGTGCAGCGGGTGAGTTCCGCGTCGGTGACGGTGGACGGTGTGACGGTCGGAGCCGTCGACGAGCCCGGACTGCTGGTCCTGGTGGGCGTGACCCACACCGACACCCCGGCGGAGGCGTCCAGGCTCGCCGCCAAGCTCTGGGGGCTGCGGATCCTCTCCGGGGAGAGGTCCTGCTCCGACATCGGCGCGCCGCTGCTGGTGGTCAGCCAGTTCACCCTGTACGGCGACGCCCGCAAGGGACGCCGCCCCACCTGGCAGGCCGCCGCGCCGGGCCCGGTGGCCGAGCCCCTGGTCGAGGCGGTCTGCGCCGCGCTGCGCGAGCTGGGCGCCCGGGTGGAGACGGGGGTGTTCGGCGCGGACATGAAGGTCGCCCTGACCAACGACGGGCCGATCACCCTGATCCTGGAGGTGTGACCACCTCGGCCCTGGCCGGTCCGGGACGTGACAGGACCTGAGGTCCAGGGCGTGACAGCATCCGGCCGGTCCGGGGCGTGACAGCACCTGACCGGTCCGGGGCGTGACAGGACCTGACCGGTCCGGGACGTGTCAGGGCGTGGCCGGACGGGTCAGGGCCGGGCGTCGCGCGGTCAGCGGATGCGGCGGCGCAGCGCGGGGTCGATCTGGACGTTGCGCCCGGCGTCCGGCGGCACCACCACCTCCTGGGAGGCGGCCACCCCCCCGGCCTCCAGCGTGGCGTCCACCGGCACGGTCCTCTTGATCACGGCCAGCGCGACCGGACCCAGCTCGTGGTGGCGCGCCGAGCTGCCGACGGAGCCGACCTCCGTGCCGTCGTGGGTCACCGGGGCGCCGTGCCCGGGCAGGGTGTCGACGCTGCCGTCCAGGTGCAGGAAGACCAGGCGCCGGGGCGGGTGGCCCAGGTTGTGGACCCGCGCCACGGTCTCCTGCCCCTTGTAGCAGCCCTTGTTGAGGTGCAGGGCCGTGCCGATCCAGCCCACCTCGTGCGGGATCGTCTTGTGGTCGGTCTCGAAGCCCAGGCGGGGACGGTACTCCTCGATCCGCAGTGCCTCGTACGCCCAGAGCCCGGCCAGGCCCAGGCCGACCCCGACCGCCAGCAGCTCGCGCGGGAGCAGGAGGTCCTGCCCGATGACGACGGTCCCCTCGGGCGTCACGGGATGCGCCTTCGCGCCCACGGAGACGACGGCGTAGCGCTCGGTCACGTCGGTGACCTCGACCCTCAGCATGAACCGCATCCGGTCGAGGAAGGCGGCCAGCGCGGCACCGGTGCCCGGCTCGACATGGGCCCACACGGCCTCGCCGTCGTCGACGAGGACGAGGTGGTGCTCCACCCGGCCCTGGGCGTCCAGCAGCAGCGTCTCGGTCGGCCGTCCGGGGGGCAGGTCGTCGAGTTTCTGCGAGGTCAGGCTGTTGAGCCAGCTCAGGCGGTCGGGTCCGGCGATCTTGACGACCTCGCGGTTGCTCCGGTCGACCATCGCCTCCCCGGCGAGCAGCGCGCGCTGCTCGGCGAACGGGTCGCCGTAGTGTCCGGCGACGTCGGCGTCGGGGGCCTCGGCCGCGACCGCGCCGGGAGTGTCCAGCAGAGGGCTTCGCATACCCCCAGCCTACGAGGCCCCGCCGGGAGCGACGGCCGCGGCTCAGCGGCAGTCGCGGCAGCGGCCGAAGATCGTCAGGTGGTGCACGTCGGTGGCGAACCCGAGCTCGGTGTCCAGGTGGGTGACGAAGTTCTTCACCAGGTCCGGGCTGACCTCGCTGATCTCCCCGCAGCCGCGGCAGACCAGGTGCACGTGGTCGGCCTCGGCCGTCAGGTGGTAGGTGGGGGCGCCGTGCCCGAGATGGCTGTGGGTGACCATGCCGAGCTCCTCCAGGAGCTCCAGGGTCCGGTAGACGGTCGAGATGTTCACCCCGCGGGCGGTCTCCCGCACCCGGGCGCAGATCTCCTCGGGGGTGGCGTGCTCGCAGTCCTTGACCGCCTCGAGCACCAGCTGGCGTTGCGGGGTGACCCGATAACCGCGCGCCCGCAGTTCCTCATGCCACGACGTCTCGGTCATGGCTCGAGTCTAAGAGCACCGGGGCCCTGCTCGCCGTCGTGATCACCGGATCTTCGGCCCTCTTCCCGCCCGGTCTCGCGGACGGTCCGGGCGGTGCCGCCGGCGGCTGTGCGGGCGCTTCGCAGCGGCGCCGCGGACGGCCCCGTGAGCGGCGCCGCGGCCGGGAGAAACACCTGGTCAGGGACGGGTCCGAAGATCTTCGCGACCGGTGTGGATATTCATTTGCCCTCGGGCCCAGGATTTCATAACGTACAGGCACGCCGAAAGGAGGTGGTCCGAACAATGGTTGATCATAGTTGGGCTAGCGAGGTGGCTGTCCGCTAGGACGCCGCGACCGGACTCTGTCCGGGCGTCTGGCGACGTTCGGCGAATCCACGACAATCACCGGAACCCCGGGCCGCCGGAGGGCGGGAGTCTCATCCCGCCTGTAGTCCACCGGCCCTCCTGCCCGGCAGGAGGAAGTGGCCCGGGGTTCTTCCCTTCCCGGCCCTCCCCTTGCGCGACGGTCACTCCCGGAAGCCGGGGTTGGCGCAGTGCAGCGGGCGTTCCCCGCCCAGCACCCTGACGATGTCCTCGCAGATCATCCTGGTGTGGTTGATCTCGGTGTCGTAGGTGGACGCGCCCACGTGCGGGGTCAGCACCACGTTGTCCATGTCGGTGAGCGGGTGACCGGGCTCCAGCCACTCCCCGGCGAACCGGTCGAGACCGGCACCGGCCAGATGGCCCGTCTTCAACGCCCCGACCAGCGCGTTCATGTCGTACAGATACGGGTCGGCGGTGTTGACGAAGATCGCTCCGGTCTTCATGGCGGCAAACTCCGCCGCGCCGACCAGCGGGCCCGCCGACGCCGGGGCGTGCACCGAGACCACGTCGGCCTGGGCCAGCAGGACGCCGAGACCGTACCGGTTCTCCTCCGCCTCGGGGTCGTACACCATGACGCGCATGCCCAGCCCCTTCATCCGCCACGCCACCGCGCGGCCGACCGCCCCGTAACCGATCAGGCCCACGGTCCGGCCCGCGAGCTCCCAGGCGCGGTGCCGGAGGCGGGAGACCACGCCCTGCCGGATCTCCCGGTCGCCGACCGCCACCCGGCGGGTCACCGCGAGGATCAGCGCGAGGGTGAGCTCGGCGACCGCGTCGGCGTCCCGCCCCGGGGCGCAGACCACGGGAATGCCCCTGCCGGTGGCCGCCGGGAGGTCCACGTTCTCCGCGTCACCGCGGGCGCAGCCCACGACCAGCAGCGGAAGGTCCAGGACCGGGCCGGCCACCTCGTCGGCCTCGGTGACGAGGATGCGCGCGCCGGTGTCCGCCAGGCGGCGGGCGAGGTCGTCCGCCCGGTGGGGGCGGTGCTCGGCCGGGTCGTAGTGGACGTCGGCCAGTTCCCTGAGGCGGTTCCATTCCGGACCCCGCATGGGCGCCAGGACGAGCGCTCGTGGCTTCACCGCACCTCCCTGTGTCAGGAAATTTTGGTACTCGGAGCTTTCCACGAACGTCACGCAGAGTCTCGGCAGTGACCCGACCGTCACCGACCGCCTCACCGACCGTCCGCCCCGGACCGCGTCCCGTCCCCGCCGGTCGGCACCCGGCGCACGATGCCCGGCCTTCGATCCCCCGTCGGAGCGCACCGTCAGAGCCTCGCCGGAGCCCCCCTCGGAATCCACCGTGGGAACCCCGTCAGAGTTCACCGTCGGAGTCCACCGATCGGGGTCCACCGATCGGGGTCCACCGATCGGGGTCCACCCGTCAGGACCCGTCGGCCGGCACACCCGATCACCGCTCATGGATCAGTGCTCGCCCCGGGCGGGGACGCCGAGCTCGGCGCACGCCTCGCGGTAGAGACGGACCACCTCGGCGCGGACCTGCGCGCGCTCGGTCAGCCTGGTGCCCCACGGGACCCGTACGGTGACCTCCCGCCCGTCGACCACGGCGGCGAACTCGATCGCCTCGGCGTCGACGCCGGTGGTCGTCGCGGCGGTGGCCTCGGGCCGCCCGCCCAGGGCCCGGCAGATCAGCAGCGCGTCGTCGGCGTGGTCGTCGTTCATGTGGCGCTTGATCGCCTCGACCACGTCGGGGGTGAAGGGAGTGTCCATCCCGGAAGCCTAACGACGGGTCGTTCCCGGAGACGCGGGGCGTCCGGCCCACATGCGTCCTGACATAGATAATCCACAAGGAAACCAATTGGTAGACTGAGGAACATGATCGCCATGGCAGTCACCTGCACCGAGCCGGACCTGTCGTTCCTGCTGGACCACACCGGCCACGTCCTGAGGACCCGGATGGCGGCGGCGCTCGCCGACATCGGGCTCACCGCGCGCATGCACTGCGTGCTGGTCCACGCCCTGCAGGAGGAGCGCACCCAGATCCAGCTCGCCGAGCTCGGCGACATGGACAAGACCACGATGGTCGTCACCGTCGACGCCCTGGAGAAGGCCGGGCTCGCCGAGCGCCGGCCGTCCCGTACGGACCGGCGGGCACGGATCATCGTGGTCACCGAGAAGGGCGCCCAGGTCGCGCGGCGGAGTCAGGAGATCGTCGACGGCGTCCACCGGGCGATCCTGGACTCGCTGCCGGGCGACGAGGCCGAGGTACTGGTCAGAGCCATGAGACGGCTGACGGAAGGACACCTGGCCACCCCGGTCGAGGCCCCGCAGGCGGCCCGGAGGGCACGGCAGAGCACGAAGTAGATCCGACGAGGATCGTCTATAACAAAACTATCTGCTACGGTCTTTCCTGTTCCCTCTCGGACAGGAGACGACCATGTCACCCACCCCTTCCTCCCGGCCGGCACCGGCCGGCACCGGCAGGTCACGCTGGACGGCGCTCGCCGTCCTGTCGGCCGCGATGCTGATGACGATCCTGGACGGCAGCATCGTCACCGTGGCGATGCCGGCCATCCAGCGAGACCTGGGCTTCTCCCCCGCCGGGCTCAGCTGGACGGTGAACGCCTACCTGATCGCCTTCGGCGGGCTGCTCCTGCTGGCCGGCCGGCTGGGGGACCTGATCGGCCGCAGGACCATGTTCCTGGCGGGCAACGCGGTCTTCACCGCCGCGTCGCTGCTGGCCGGGGCCGCCACCGGGCCCGGCCTGCTGATCGGCGCCCGGTTCCTGCAGGGCGTCGGCAGTGCCATGGCCTCCTCGGTCGTCCTGGGCATCCTGGTGACGCTGTTCACCGAGCCGCGCGAGCGCGTCAAGGCGATCGGGGTCTTCAGCTTCACCGGTGCCGCCGGGGCCTCGATCGGCCAGGTGCTGGGCGGGGTGCTCACCGACGCGCTCAGCTGGAACTGGATCTTCTTCATCAACCTGCCGATCGGGCTGGCCACGATCGCGCTGGCGATCCGGGTTCTGCCGAACGACCGCGGGGCCGGGCTCGCCGCCGGAGCCGACGCGCTCGGCGCCGTGCTGGTCACCGCAGGGCTGATGCTCGGCATCTACACCGTGGTCAAGGTCGAGCAGTACGGCTGGCTCGCGGCGCACACCCTCGGCCTCGGCGCGGTGTCGCTCGCGCTGCTGGCCGCGTTCTTCGTCCGCCAAGCCACCGCCAGGACCCCGCTGATGCCGCTGCGCATCCTCCGCTCTCGCAACGTCGTGGGCGCCAACCTCGCGCAGATGCTGACGCTCTCGGCCATGTTCGCCTTCCAGATCCTTCTGGCGCTGTACGTGCAGAAGGTCCTCGGCTACGGCGCGCTCGACACCGGCCTGGCGATGCTGCCCGCGGCGGTGGCCATCGGCGGCGTGTCCCTGTTCGTCTCCGCACGGCTCAACACCCGCTTCGGCGAGCGCACGGTGCTGGTGGCGGGCCTGGCGCTGCTGCTCGGGGCGATGGGCTGGCTCAGCCGTGTCCCGGTGAACGCGGACTACGTCACCGACCTGCTCCCGGTGATGCTGCTCATCGCCGGTGGCGGGCTGGTGCTGCCCGCGCTGACCTCGCTCGGCATGTCCGGCGCCAGGGCCGACGACGCGGGCCTGACGTCGGGACTGTTCAACACCACCCAGCAGGTCGGCATGGCCGTCGGTGTCGCGGTGCTGTCCACGCTGGCCGCCTCGCGTACCGGGGAGCTGCTGGCCGCCGGTCAGGACCAGGCCGCCGCGCTGACCGGCGGCTTCCGCCTGGCCTTCACCGTCTCCGCGGCCCTGCTGCTCACCGCCCTCGTGGTCGCGCTCCTCACGCTGCGCCGCCCCGGGACCGACGCGGCCGAGGGGACGGACGTCACCGCACGGGACACCACCGCACGGGACACCACCGCGGACGCGGCTCCCGGCCGGCCCGCGGCCCGGTCGGGAAGCGCCTGACAGCGCCCGGCAGTGTCTGACAGTGTCTGACGGCGCCCGACGGTGCCCGACGAGGGCCGCGACCGGCCGGTGGCCGGGAGCGGCCCGCGACCCGGCGGCGCCCCCGGCCGGTTCCCGCGGATCAGCTGTCGGGCACGAAGTCGCCCACCCGCTTGAGCTCGGCCGAGATGTGCGACTGGAGCGGCTGCCCCATCGCCGCCATGTCGTAGGCCCACATCAGGTTGCCGTTGACCAGGCCGTACAGGCGGTGGCCCGCGGTGTACTCCTTGGCGGTCGCGGTACGGGCGACCACGTCGGTCTGGAGCTCGATCTTGTGGAAGACCACCTCCCCGACGTAGATCTCCACGATGCCGGTGGGGTGGGACAGGCACACCTCCAGCTGGCGTCCGGGAAGCTGGCGCCAGAAACCGGTCTCGGTGCCCAGCGGTCGGACCTTGGCGCCCGCCTCGTCGAGCAGCCAGGTGCGGCTGGTGTAGGTCAGGAACGGCTTGCCGTTGTGACCGAAGACGATCTCCTGGCCGAAGTTGAAGCTCTCGATCGTCGGATATCCCCCGACTCCGGCGCCCTCCCACCTGCCCACGAGGAAGGCGATCGGCTCAAGATCGGGATGAAGTTCGGGAACGTCCATGGATCCGAGCCTAGAGCCGCCCCGGTACGGTTCGCGCCCGCGAGGGGGACCCGCATAGGCTTCGCACATGGCACGATCACTGGTGATCAAGGTGACCGCCGGCGAGGACGCACCCGAGCGCTGCAACCAGGCGTTCACGGTGGCCGCGGCGGCGTTGGCGAGCGGGGTCCCCGTCTCACTCTGGCTGACCGGCGAGGCGTCGTGGTTCGCCCTTCCCGGGCGGGCGGAGACGTTCTCCCTCCCGCACGCGGCCGGGCTGGGCGACCTGCTCGGCGCGGTCCTGGCCGGTGGCAGGGTGACGCTCTGCACGCAGTGCGCGGCGCGGCGGGAGATCACGGTCGACGACGTGATCGAGGGGGTCCGCATCGCGGGCGCCCCCACGTTCGTCGAGGAGGTCCTCGGCGAGGGCGTCCAGGCCCTCGTCTACTGAACGACGTCCACCGGCGGACCCCTCGCCGTCTCCGGCGTCTCCGGCCGGGAGCACCCGCTCCGGCCGGGGACCCCCGGCCGGAGACCCATGCGGGCACCCGTACCCGCGATCGCCTCAGCCCGGGCGTACCGCGGCCAGGCGCTCCTCGCGGAGCCGCTCGAACCAGGCGTCGTCGATCGGCGGAAGCTGGGCGCCCACCGCCCAGGTGAGCAGCAGGTCGGCGAGACCGGGGTTGCGGGCCAGCGCGGGGCCGTGCAGGTAGGTGCCGACGATCTTGCCGATGTGGCAGCCCTCGGTGCCGTCGCCGTTGCCCGTGCCCACCGCGGTACGCGCCAGCGGCCGGACGCCCTGTCCCAGCCGGGTGACGCCCATGTGGTTCTCGAACCCGGTCAGCGTCGGGATGCCGAGCACCGGGTCGGCGTCCCCGGCCAGCTCCCCGACCGCCCGGCCCTCGCCCCGGCCGCTGGCGATGTCGATCAGGCCGATGCCGTCGACCGGCTGGCCCTCCTCGCCGCCGAACGTGGTGCCCATGATCTGGTAGCCCGCGCACACCGCCAGCAGGGCCGCGCCCCGCTGGACGGCCCGGTGCAGGCCACCGTCGCGGCGGAGCCGTTCCGCGGCCAGGATCTGCGGCCGGTCCTCGCCGCCGCCGATGAGGTAGATGTCACCGCTCTCCGGGACGGCGTCGGCCGACCGCACGTGCACGGTCTCGACCGGGATGCCGCGACGCCGGGCGCGCTGCTCCAGGACCAGGACGTTGCCCTGGTCGCCGTACGTGCTCAACAGGTCCGGGTAGATCCAGACGAGGCGCAGGGCGCTGTCAGACTGCACGACCGAACTCCGATCGAATCTGCTGGAAGGCGGTGTAGTTGGCGATGACGTCGACCTTGCCCGGTGGCTGCGCGCCGAGCGCCTGCTCGAACGAGCCGACGAGCTGGAACGGCACGTCGGCGACGTCCAGCCGGAGCGCGAGGTCGAGCCTGCGCTCGCCGGTCACGAGCACCGGCCTGCCGCGCAGCACCCGGTAGTCGACGTCCCACAGCCACGACGTGTCGCGGCCGTCGGGCCCCTGGGCGTTGACCGAGAGGATGACCGGCAGCGAGGGGTCGAGCACGTCGAAGGCCTCCAGCCAGCCGGCCGGGTTCTTGGCCAGCAGCAGCCGGGCGTGCCGGCCGTCGCGCTCCACCGTGGTGTAGCGGCCGGCGACCGACCTGACCTCGCGCAGCCGGGGCAGCGCCCGCTCGACCGGCAGGCCGAACGCCTCGGCGGTGGCCAGCGCGATCGCCGCGTTGGCCCGGTTGGCGCGTCCGGGGAGCTGGATGTCCAGCACCCAGCGCCGCCCGCGCGGGTCGACGACCGCGTCGTCGTCGAGGACCCAGGACGGCTCGGGGCGGCGGAACGTGCACTCGCGGCAGGCCCAGTCGTTCTCCCCCGCGACGGAGGGGGCACCGGTGCCCACGCCTCCCGGCGGAACGTACTCCATGCCCTTGCGGTCGAGGGGGCCGCCGCACTCGGGGCAGCACCAGGAGTCCTCCTTCCACGGCTGCCCGGCCGACACCCAGGTGACCGAGGCGGCGGTGGAGGCGCCCCAGGTCACCAGCGGGTCGTCGGCGTTGGCGATGACGTGGGTGTTCTTCCCGGCCAGCGCCCGCCGCCACTTCTGGGCGAGCAGCCAGATCTCCCCGGCCCGGTCCATCTGGTCGCGGCTGAGGTTCATCAGGCAGATGACCCCCGCGCCGGTCGTGTCGATCACCTCGGGCAGGTACTTCTCGTCGACCTCCAGCACGCCGTACGGGGCGTGCTTGGCCGACGACAGCGCCGAGACGTGCCCGGCGGGCATGTTGGCGCCGAAGGCGTTGGTGGCGACGTCGCCGAGCTCCGACAGCGCGGAGGTGATGAGGCGCGTCGTCGTGGTCTTGCCGTTGGTCGCGCTGACCAGCACGAGCTTGCGGTCGTGCGCGAGCTTGCGCAGCAGGTCGGGCTCCAGGACCAGGCTGACCCGGCCCCCGATCACCGACCCGTCCCCGCGTCCGGTGACCCGGGACAGGGTGGCGGCCGTGCGGCCCAGAGCGGTCGCGAGCTGCGCCCGCAGCGGAAGCTGAGTCATGCCGTCTCCTCGCGTGGCGACCGGTCGTGGAACGACCCCGCGGCCCGTGGGCCCCGCCCGGGGACCGGGATCGCCGAATCGTTCATGCCGCAGATCCTAGCCCTGCTTCGGTACCTCCACCTCCGGCCGCGCGCCGTACGCCCGCCCGTAACGGATCATCGGGCCGGACGGGAACGGAACGCCGCCCCGGGCCACCCGGGCCACCCCGGACACCGCTCCGGGCCGTCCCGGGTCCGTGGACGGGACGCCTCACCGTTCGGCGAAGGCGAGCTCGGCCGGTTCCGGTGAGCCGCCGTCGAACGGCAGGACGAACCGGTGCGGCCAGGACAGCACGCTCTCCAGCCAGCCCGCCCCCATCGTCTGGGCCACGTGCCGGAGCCGCTCGGCCGGGTCGATGCCGATCGTGACGGTGTCGACGTCGCGGTCCACCCCCTCGCGCTCGTCGTCGCCCAGGATCGCCCGCCAGGCCAGTTCCCGGTTGCGGTCCACCTCCATCGACAGGGGGTGGTGGCGCAACGCCTTGGCCCGGTGGCCGAGCAGTTCCGAGGCGCCCGAGGCGCGGCTGAACAGCGCGTACTCCATCACCGGCGCGGCTCCGCGCGGGTTGGGAGCGGGCCTGCCGTACGGGAACAGCCGGTCCACCTCGTGCAGCCACCGCACCTGCGGGATGACCCAGGCGGGTCCCGGCCGTTCGCCGGGCTCGCGGTCGGGGCCGAGCAGCCGGGTCGCGACCGCGGCGACCTGCTCGGTCAGCGTGGCCGGGTCGCCGACGGTACGCAGCGACCACGCGCGGCGGCCCACGCTCCGTTCCACCGTCGTGGCCAGCAGGCACTCGCGGCGCCGCGCGGGCAGCTCCGACCACAGGTCGGCCAGCGCCCGCGGCACCCCCGGCACCGGCCGGTTGGTGCAGAACGCCAGCACCAGCGTGTCGGTCCAGATCCGCAGCCAGGCCCACTCCGGCGCCTCGGCGAGCAGGTCGGCCTCGCGCAGCTCGACCAGCGTGCACGCCCGGCCCTCCTGGCACTCCTGCCCGCACGCGGCCGAGCGGCGCCCGCAGATCGGCGGCAGGTGACCGGGCACCGGGCGCTCGCGGTCCTCGCCCAGCGGCACCTGGATGCGCAGCGGCCGGTCCATGCCGTCGGCGAAGACCGCGGCGACCCCCGGCGGGAGCGAGACGACCTGGCGCGACTGCTCCTCGCTCAGGTTGGTCGCCGCGCCGACCAGGTGCCGGTCGTCCTCGGCGGGCAACCGGTGGATGACCTTCAGCGCGGTGTTCTTCACCACGTCGGAGACGAGCTTGGTGGGGATCTGCTCGGCGACCACGATGCCCTCCCCGTACGCGCGGATCTCGGCCAGCATGCCCGCCAGCAGCTCGACCGCGTGCGTGCTGGCCCGCCCGGCGCCCCGGTCGCGGAGCAGCCGGTGCGCCTCCTCGATCACGATGACGTGCCGCAGCCCGCTGCTGCGCTCCTTCCTGGCCCGCATCCGCAGGTGCTCCACGATCCGGATGATCAGCGTGCCCATCAGGAACGCCTTGTCCTCGTCGTTGGCGACGTCCTCGATGGCGAGCACCACGTTGCGCTGGAGCAGGTCGCCGATGTCGGCCGGGTGCCCGCCCTCGAAGAACCGGCCCGCCGAGCCGACCCGCAGCGACCGGAGCCGGAGTGAGATGAAGCCCTCCACGTCGGCCTGGACCTCCCGGCCGTACCCGATCTCCTTGATCACGTCCATCGCGTGCCGCTGGAGCTGTTCCAGGGTCGGCACCGCGGGCCGTACCGCCGCGCCGGGGGCCGCCCAGCCGGTCACCACGTCCCAGCCGTTGGCCTCGTACACCCGCTGCAGGGCCAGCGACATGATCTGCGGGAACGGCTCCTCGGCGTCGAAGGCCGCCATGAACAGCGCCCGCACCATGTCGATGTGCGCCTGGACCGGGTAGCCGGGTTCGGGGGCGAGCGGGTTGACGCTGAACGGCACGCTCTCCGGGGCCGAGGGGTTGATCACGGTCACCGGGGCGAGGTGCTCGATGCGGCCGCCCATCGCGGCGTACTCGGACTTGGCCGGTTCGATGGCCAGCCACGGGATGCCCGCGCCGGTGAGCTGTTCCAGCAGGTGCCGGACGGTCTGGGACTTGCCGGAACCGGTGGCGCCGGTGATGAACGCGTGCCGGTTGAGGGTGGCCAGCGGGACCTTGAACGAGCCGACCGGCCGGTCCTGGCCGTCGAGGATCGACCCGAGCTCGACGGTCAGCGCGCCGGGCACGGTGTCGGCCTCGCTGGTCACGTCGAAGAAGCCCGCGTCGAGCACCCGCACGCCCGGGACCTCCCGGTGCGGCAGCCCGGCGAGGGCGGCGAGCGCCCCGGCGGTGGCCGCGAACGGGGCCGCGGCGCCGTCGGCCGGGTCCTGCAGCGTCGTCGCGAGTGCCTCGGCGAACCCCAGGACGGGACCGGACAGCGCGCTGCGCAGGCGGTAGGGGTGGTGGCTCATCTCGGCGGAGCCGACCAGCACCGGGGCGATCTGGCGCAGCTCGTCGGGCCCGGCGGCCCCGGCCAGCACCCGGACGTTCCACAGCCCGGCCTCGCGGAAGGCGTCCAGCTCCTGCATGCGCCGCTCGGCCCGCTCGGCGTCGTAGCGGGATCGCTCGGAGGCGTCGCCGTACTGCCGCAGCACGTTGAGCTGGGTGCGCAGGTGCGCGACCTCGGCGTCCAGCAGGTCGGTCTGCTCGGCCACCACCAGCCAGGCGAACGGCCGGGACATGAGCGTGACCAGCGTCGACTCGAAGAGCGTGGGCCGCCTGATCTCGTCGGCGTCCGGTTCGCGCCGCCCGCCCAGCGGCGGGGCCTGCCGTCCGGGACAGACGGTCCAGGCCAGGTCCGACAGGTCGCGGAGCCACTCGTCGCCGATCCGCACGCCGCGGGCGCCGCCGGGGAAGAGCAGCGGCTCGGGACCGGCCGGGACGGGCTCCGGCTCGGCGGTGGCGGCCCTGCGGGGCGGGCGCGGCGGGGTCAGCGGCCCCGCGTTGGTGATCAGCTCCAGCGGGGCGCCGGATCCCCGCGAGAGCCAGCCGACCACGAAGGGCCGGCCGCGCTGGGCCGTGGAGAGCACGGCGGGCAGGACGGTGACGAAGTCCCACTCGGCCGAGGAACTGCGCGAGGGCGCCGTGATCGCCTGGATTCTGTACCAGGGCCCGGTCAGGGCATGGGGCGGACGGGACACACTTGGCTGCATTTGGTCTCCACCCGGGGGACCCGGCTCCAGGCCGGAGGGTTGACGCTTCACGGATCGCTCCGCCGTACCGGCCGACGCGTAATCGGGGGTGGGCCACCCCCGTGACCACGGTCGAACCTGACTCGGGGCTCGCACCTCCGCATTGACCATCCCATTACGACATACGGACGCCCCCTTGACGTACCCACCGGCCCGGTCGTCGTCTCATCGGCGGCGGCGCCAGTCGAGCCTGGCCGGGGGCGGGCCGAGGTTGGGCGGCGCGTCCTCGAACGGGTTCGGCTCGTGCGGGTCGGGCCGCCTGTCCTGCGCCCGCTCCAGCACGGCGTCCCTGATCTCGTCGAACTCGCCCAGCGTCGTCCTGGGGAAGGTCAGTATCGCCGGGTTGGCGTCGGCGAGGCGGACCCTGCGGCCCTCGGCGGTGGCGTCGGTGACGATCACGGAGGTGGTGGGAAGCTGCTGGAGCTGGTGCGGCTCGACCAGGAACTCCCTGGAGCGGTGGAGCACCCGCTCGGTGTCGCCCATCGCCTTGGTCGCGCGGCGGCCCCACTCGGTGGACTCGGTGATGTCCTCCTTGAGGTCGGCGGGTGTCGTCTCGCGCCCGTCCTCGCCCTCCTCGGCCTGGCCGACCGTGGAGACGTAGCCTCCGTCCATCCCGGCCCCGGCGGCGCTGATCGTCTCGGTGAGCTGGGCGAGCTCCAGGCGGTGCTCGGTGCCGACGTGCTCGCTGGCGATCCGGGCGTCCTCGGCGTTGCCCAGCCGCATGAACGTCACGGCCGCGTGCCCCCGGCCGAGCCGCTCCCGTACGGTCGGGGTGAGCGAGCGGTAGGTGAGCACCAGGCCGGTCCTGGAGGTCTCGCAGGCGTCCATGAGCCGGTCCAGCACGTCGCCGCGGAGCTTGTCCGCACCCGCCACGATGATCGTGTGGTACCAGGGCCGTTCGGAGGCGGGCGACTGGCGCAGGATGTGGGTGAGCGCGGTGGCCACGTAGGTGCCGAGGACCCGGTTGCCGAACACGCCCGCCTGGCGGTCCATCGACACGACCCGCAGCCGCGCGGGCGGCAGGCGCACCGCCTCCGAGCCCAGGGTCTCCAGCTTGCGCAGCTGCGACTCCAGAGCCCACGCCCGCTCGATCACCACCCGGTCGCTGACGCCCCGGCCGAACAGGGTGCCGATCCGCTCCAGCTGGGTGGCGGTGATCAGGCCGAGCCGCAGGTCCTCGCGCGGGTCGCCGACCTGGGCCAGGGCGCGCAGCGCCGCGGTGACCTGGTTGATCGTGGCGCTCTCGCCCAGGACCTCCAGGACGCGCTCCAGGATGGCGTTGTCGAACGACAGGTCCCTGGTCGTACGGTGCTCCTCGCTGACGCTGACCACGTGGGCGAGGACGTCGGCGAAGGCCTCCGGGGCCAGCGTGGCGCCCAGGTCGAGCCGGGGCAGGTCGACCGGGAGCACCCAGACCAGGGGTTCGTCGCCGCCCCTGCGCGCCAGCTCGATGAGGTCCTTGGCGACCGCGCCCTCCGACAGGTCGAGCACGGTCAGGTGGCCGCCGCTGTAGAGGCGGGTCGCGCCGAGCAGGGTGATCAGCGCCGACCAGCCGGGCAGGGTGCCCCCGGCGACGTCGATCCGGTCGATCTCGTCGGGTACGGCCACCGCGTACCAGGTGAGCTGGCGGTCGTGCCGCTCCTTCTTCTCGGCCCACTCGCGGTAGCGGGCGGCGTGCTCCTCCTGGGCGAGGAAGAGCTCCCTGTCACGCTCCTCGCGCAGCCGGTCCCCGGCCGCCTCGCGTTCCCTGATGCGGTGGCGGACCGCCCGGTCGCCCTGGTGCACGGCGTAGCTGCAGAACGCCGCGATGCCACCGGCGGCGATCACCCCGACCGCGGCGAACGACCAGCTCAGCATCTCGGTGACGCCCAGCACGAGGATCAGCGTGGCCAGCCCGGCCATGAACGCGCGCACGATCCTGACCGGCCGGTTCAGCAGGTCCTCGTTCAGGCGCTCCCTGCGGATCCACTCGGGATCGACGGGCTCGGGAGGGTTCTCCAGCGGGGAGGGTCGCTTGGGGGCCGGACCCGGATCAGGGTGCAACAAGGCATACTGCCAGCCCAGGTAGATCCGGTCCGCCTGGAGCTGCGCATGCTCGGGATGCACGTCCGCCACGGAACCTCCGCCATCGGGCTCATCGGAAGCCTCGGAGACAGCGTAAGAGTTCGACCTCCCATTCGGGCAGCGTTCCCGCCAATCCGCTGCATTTTCCCCGGGTTCACCCGTGCTTAAGGGATAAATGAGGCGGATGGGACGGACTCACCGATTACCATCGTCTCCCATGACTGCCTCCCCGGAGGATCCCCCCGAGGGGCCCACCCGCCGGCGGCGTCCCGTCGCGGTCCCCCTCGCCGCCCTGACGGCGGCCTCCTGCCTGGCGATCGTCGCCGCCCTCGGCGGCCTGGCGACCGCTCCGGACCGTCCGCCCAAGCGGCTGGGACCGGGCGCCACCCTGGACCAGGAGCAGTTCAGCACCCGGTTCGTCGAGTCCCGGACGGTGAGCGAGCCCGGCGCGTTCGGCGGCCCGGCCAAGCGCCTGCTGGAGATCGAGTTCGAGGTCGTCAACAAGGGCGAGGAGACCGCGTCCATGGGGCTGCCGTACAGCGGCGGGCCGGGCGGCCCGTCCTTCGGCTCGTCCCTGCTGGCGATCACCCCCAGACTCGGCGGCACCTACGGCCCGTCGGTGTCCGGCCCCGGCGGGGAGGGCGGTCAGCTGCACCCGGCCCTGCCCGCCAGGGTCGTGGTCGCCTACGAGCTCACGGAGGGGCAGCAGGCCCCCCGGGAGCTGACCATCGACGTCGGCAGGTACGAGTTCAGGGAGGGGATCACCCTGACGCCGGGCTGGCACCTGGTGACCAAGGGCGAGGGGAAGAAGCAGAGGCCCGTGACCGCCGCCCGGGTCACGCTCCCCGTCGTGCCGAAGGGAACGCGCTCGTGAGCACCCCCGTCCGCCCCCACCCGGAGACGGGACCGCGCGGGGAGTCCCGGGAAGGACCGGGGACACCCGGCCGCCGCGACGGCGAGCGGCCGGGCCGGTGGCGCGCCGCGGGCGCCGTGCTCACCGGCATCGCGCTGGCGGTCGCGGCCGTGGGATTGCACGCCTTCGGCGCGGACGTCTCCGACCACGACGCACCGCTCACCTGGACCGGGAGCGTCGGCGAGAACGTCACCGGCTCCCGCTTCTCCGCCCGGGTCAAGGCGGTGCACGCCGCCCGGTCCATCGCGAACGCGTCCCCGGGCGGCTCCGGGAACTCCCCTGACGGGCAGAAGCGGGTCACCACGAAAGGGATCTTCGTCATCGTGGAGGTGGGCGCCACGGCGACCCGGGAGCCGCAGCGGCTGGGCGCCCCGGTGCTGCTGGCCGACAGCGGGCGCGGCTACGAGGCGACCGACCGGATGGAGGAGACCTCGACCATCGTCTACCCCTTCGTCCAGCCGGGCTGGTGGACCGAGGGCGTGGCGGTCTTCGAGATCCCGCCCCGGGAGCTGGCCGGCTCCCGCATCGTGCTCGCCCCCCAGGGCGGTCTCGTCGTCGAGCCGAACGGGCCCGAGATCGAGATCGACCTGGGACTGGACGAGGAGGCCGCCAAGCGCCTGATCGCGGCCGCCAAGGACGTCTACACGCCGGCCGGCAGGGGGTGACGGGCTGATGGGAACGCCGTACCGGGGCACGCCGGGGCACGAGCCGGAGCGCGACTGGTTCTCACCGGAACGGGAGCCGCGGCCCACCCGGGACGGGCTCCCCGCACGGGGCGGGCCGCCCGTCCGGGACGGGGCCGGGCTTCCCGTGCGGGCCGGGGTACCTGCGCGGGACGGGGTATCTGCGCGGGACGAGGTACCTGCGCGGGACGGGATGCCCGTCCGGGAGGAAAGGCCGCCCGGCCGGGACGAGGCGCCGTCCCCGGGTGAGGCGTCCGCCCGGTCCCGCGGGCGTCACGCGGGCTCGCGTCCGCGCGGGCGTACCGCGCTGCGGGCCGCCGGGGCGGCCGGGGCCGTGGTGCTCGCCCTGGCCGCCTCCACCTGGAACGGCTACAGCGTCTACCGGGACACCCACCCCCCGGACAGGATCCTGACGGTCGCCGCGGGAGCCGAGGCGACCCTGATGCGGGTCTCCTGGAAGGTCGCGGTCAGGGAACTGGACGACCTGCCCGGCCAGAAGCCCGCGCCGGGCCGTACATGGCTCAGGATCAAGGTGACCAGGACCTCCCTGGACGCCGAGGGCGTCAGCCGGCGCGGCGAGCCCGGGGTCGAGATCAGGCATCCCGACGGCCGCGTCTGGAAGGCCCTGCCCGAGGGCGACGACCTCCCCGACGAGGTCAAGGACCACAGGACGGGAACGCCCTACTCCTACGACCTGGTCGGCATGGTGCCCTCGGGGGTGGCCGGGCAGGTCGAGGTCCACGTGCGCCCCTCCACGGCCCGCATCGTCGAGGACGAGTCGGTCAAGGACATGTTCGCCAGGAGCGCGAAGGAGGAGATCCCCCAGGACCTGGTGCTGCGCTTCACCCGGTGAGCGCCCGGCCCGTCTCCCGGCTCCGGGTGGCCGCGATGTCGAACGTGGCCGCCAGCAGGCAGACGGTCAGCACCGCCACCACCAGGTCCCGCAGAAAACCCGTGGGCCCGCCCAGCGCCACCCAGACGAACGGCTCCTCGGTACCGATCAGCATCCGGACGCCCCGGTCCGCGTAGTCGGCCGCCACCCGGATCCCGACGTGGCACAGGCAGAACAGGCCGAAGAGCGCGGGACCACCCCGGGTGACCAGCCGGAAGGCGTTCACCGGGGGGATCCACCGCTCCTGGAGCCCGGTCGTGGCCTGGCTCATCGTGGTGCGGGTCAGGCGGTGCGAGCGCTCCACCCGGGTCGCCACGTCGTCGAGCCGGGTCCCCCGCACGACCGCGCGGGTGTCCTCGGCGAAGGCGCCGTAGACGAGCGAGGCCACCGTCAGCCAGGTGAGCGGGACGATCAGGCCCTCCACCACGTGCGGCCAGACGTCGCCGGCCGCGTGCGAGAACGTCTTCCACCACGGCAGGCTCTCGCGCGCGTCCTCGGCCCACCCCTCGACCGCCGACACGACGGCCCGGTGGTCGAGCCAGTCCGAGCGCGCCTCGGCGAAGGCGAACAGCGCGTTGAGGCTGTAGAAGGCGAAGGCCAGCTCGAAAAAGGTCGCGGCCACGCCGCTCCCGGTGACCCTGCCGTTGGCGTGCCACCAGCCGAACAGCGTCCTGAGCAGGTACGCGACCACGGCGACGGTCAGGGAGATCCGCGGGTCCAGCGCGATCAGGCCGGTGCCGCCCTCGATCTCCCTGCCCGCCAGGCTCCCGGCGAGGTCCTGGTCGATCCGCCTGGCCGTGTCCACCGCGATGAACTCCCGGGCGTCCGCGCTCTGGAAGCCCCAGGCGAGGTAGATGGTGGCGAAGACCAGGGTGGCGCGGTTCAGCGCGCCGAACATGCCCTCGTCCGCCTCGCCGTCCTGGCGCCGGGCCCGGATCTCCCGCAGCGCCCCGCGTACCGAGTGCAGCATCCCGGCCATGACCACGAGCTCGGTCAGCACGATCAGGGTGAACAGGAACATGGTGACGACCAGCCGCACCTGCCGGTGGTCGCCGTGGGAGACCTCACTGGCGGCCACCATCAGCAGGGCCCGGACCACCCGTCCCATCGAGAACCAGACGACCAGCGACAGGGCGCCGGCCGCGAGGATCCCGAGCATGTGCGAGGGCAGCGAGGCCGCCGAGAGCGAGGCCGGCTCCCGTCCGGCGGCCCGTGACGGCGCGGGCGGCGCGGGAACGGACGGAGCTGGCGGCATGACAGACCTTCCGGACACCCGATGCATCGTAGGGCCCCGGCCTCACCGGCCACAGGAAAACCGCCCGACGCGGCGGAGGGCTCAGCGCACCAGGCTCCACGCCGCCGCCGCGATGTCGGCCGCGGGACGGGGCGGATGCTCCCCCAGCCAGTACGTGGCGATCCCGACCAGCGCGCCCGCCACGTGATGGGCGTGTATCTCCGGCGGCACGTCGTCGTGCCCGGGAGGCCTGGAGCCCGCGGCGAAGGGGTCGTCCAGTCCCGCGGCCAGGGCCTCGTGCAGCCGCGCGCGGAACCGGGCGCTGCCGTACGGCCCGAGCATCCTGCGGTACAGCCCGGCGCGTTCCCCGATGTGCTCGAACAGGGCGATCAGCGACGCGGGCACCGGCCCCGGCTCCCGGTAGGGGCACCGCGCGGCGTCGGCGGCCAGCTCGGCGACGGCGGTCTCCATGGCGTCGAGCACCAGGTCGTCACGGTCGCGGTAGTGGACGTAGACCGTGGCCCGGTTCACCCCGGCCAGCTGGGCGATCTCGGCGACGGTGATCGAGTCGGGGTCGCGCGCGCCGGCCAGCTCCAGCACGGCGGAGCGCAGCCGGGCCCGCGTCCTGCGGATTCTCGGATCGTCTGCGGGCATGCCGCCCAGCCTAAACGACATGTGTCGAATAAACGACGCCTGTCGTGTGTTGCAGAGGCCATGAAGCGCATGGAGATCTGGGCGGACATGGTCTGCCCCTGGGCCTACGTCGGCAAGCGACGCCTGGAGAAGGCCGGACTCGGTGAGGACGTGGAGGTCGTCTGGCGGCCGTACCTCATCGACCCGATGGCCCCGGTACCGTCCGAGCCCCTGGAGGACGCCCTTCGCGACCCGGTCGCCGAGGGCGCGCTGCGGGCCTGCCACCCCGCCCTGCCCCCGGCCGGGAACCGGGCCAGTCTCTCAACCGCCGCCGCCACAGAGCGGATCGGCGAGAGCACCGACCCGCGGACCGGTGGGAGCAGCGGCGCCGACCGGCGGCACGGCGCGGTGTGGCGGGCGAACACGTTCGACGCCCACCGGGTGATCGCCCTCGCCCACGGGCGGGGCGGCGCGGCGCTGCAGGACGCGGTCGTCGAGCGGATCCTGCGCGCCCACTTCACCGAGGGCGCCGACATCGCCGACCGCGCCACCCTGGCGGCGCTCGCCGCCGAGGCCGGCCTGGACGGCATGGCCGAGGCGCTGGAGCGCGGCGACGGCACGGACGAGGTCCGCTCCGAGCTGCTGCGTGGCAAGGCGCACGGGGTCGCCACCTCACCGACCTTCGTGGTCGGCGCCTCCGCGGTCACGGGCGCGCAGCCCCCGGAGGTCCTCGCCGACCTGGTACGCGACGCCGCTCCGCCGCGGGAGCTCCCCGACGAGGTCCGGTGGCTGCGCCAGGCCGAGGCGCTGCTGGGTCTGCGGGACCCGCTCGGCGCGCTGCGGACGCTGGAGCCGCTGCTGACCGAGCACGGTGACGACCCGGCCGTACGCCTGCTGGCGGCCCGCGCCTACTTCGGCTCGGCCCAGCTCGGCCGGGCGAGGGAGACGCTGGAGTCGCTGCTGGAGCGTGCCCCCGGCGACCACTACGCCCGCTTCCTGCTCGGCAGGACCCTGGAGCGCGCCGGGCGGCACGGGCAGGCGCTGCCGCACCTGCGCCTGGCGGCGGCCATGTCCCCCGAGCCCGACTACGCCGACGCCGTACGGCGGGTGGAGGACCGCCTTCCCGCCTGACCTTTCAACGGGGACGGCGTAAGGCCGCGAGGACCTCACCGGCCGGAGACACCGGAAAGGTCCCGCATCGCGCAAGGACCGGCACCCCCGAGGGGGTACCGGTCCTTGACGAGGTGAACGGGTCCGGCCCTACCGGGTCAGACGCTCACGGCGAGCTGGGTGACCTCGCCCAGGCGCGCCTGGGCGGGGATGTCCTTGCTGACGCCACCGCCCGCGATGATGCGGACGGTCCAGTCACCGGGGGCGGCGAAGAAGCGGAAGACGCCCTCGTCGGACACCACCACCTCACCGGTGAACTCGCCGGCGTGGTCGAGCAGGCGGGCGTACGCCCTGCCGGCGCCCGAGACCACGCCCTGGATCACGGCCTGTCCCGCGAGGTCGATCCCGGCCGGAATGGCGGCCGTCTGTTCCGGAGCTGCGCATCCCTGAGTCATTAGCGGGCCTCTCCCAGTTCGATCGGCACGCCTACCAGCGAGCCGTACTCGGTCCACGATCCGTCGTAGTTCTTGACGCTGGCCTGGTCGAGGATCTCGTGGAGGACGAACCACGAGTGCGCGGAGCGCTCCCCGATACGGCAGTAGGCGATGGTGTCCTTGGAGAAGTCGACACCCTCGCCCTCGTAGAGGGCCTTGAGGTCCTCGTCCGTCTTGAAGGTGCCGTCGTCGTTCGCGGTCTTCGACCACGGGATGTTGCGGGCGGTGGGGACGTGGCCGCCGCGCTGCGCCGCCTCCTGCGGGAGGTGGGCGGGCGCGAGCAGCTTGCCGCTGAACTCGTCGGGCGAGCGCACGTCGACCAGGTTGAGCTTGCCGATCGCGGCGACGACGTCGTCGCGGAAGGCACGGATGGACAGGTCCTGGTCCTTGGCCTGGTAGTTCGTCGCGGGACGCTCGGTGACGTCCTTGACGAGCTCGCGGGAGTCGAGCTCCCACTTCTTGCGGCCACCGTCGAGGAGCTTGACGTTCTCGTGGCCGTAGAGCTTGAAGTACCAGTAGGCGTAGGCGGCGAACCAGTTGTTGTTGCCACCGTAGAGGACCACGGTGTCGTCGTTGGAGATGCCCCGGGACGACAGCAGCGCCTGGAAGCCCTCGCGATCGACGAAGTCACGGCGGACCGGGTCCTGGAGGTCCTGCTTCCAGTCGATCTTGACGGCGCCACGGATGTGGCCCGTGTCGTAGGCACTGGCGTCCTCGTCCACTTCAACGAGTACGACACCGGGGGCGTCGAGGTTGGCCTCGACCCAGTCGGCGTCGACCAGGACGGCGGAGCGGCTCATTTTTGATCCTCCGGGATCATCGTGCGGCGGGTGGTAAACGACGAATGATCAAGTACATCTCGCAGCCGAGGCAGAGCCCGAAAGCGGCGTTGAGAAAGGCGGCGAAGAGTGCCGCGGCGGTGGCGCCGAGGGCCAGCGGCGTGATCTGTGCGACGTATCCGACCAGGCCGACCAGGGCGAAGGCGAGTCCCACCGCCTGCGCGAAGCGCGGCGGCGAGGCGTCCTCCACCTGCCGGGGAGGAGTTCTCACCAGAGCCTTGAAGACCGTTCCGTACGGCGACAGGCCGGCGACGCCCAGTGCGAACACCACGGCCTGGGCGGCCAGCAACCAGGGGTTACCGGTGACCAGGACGAGCGCGAGCACGACGGCGGTGACGGCCGCGGCGAAACGGAGAGCTCGGGGATCGGCTTGCATCGCGTGATGCTCCTGAAGGGTCGTGCAGATCGGTGCGGCTCGAACGGCCGCTTGAGATCGCCCTTAGGAAGCGCGACAGAGCGCGGTGGTCACGCGGCAGAAATCAACCGCGCGCCGCTTCGTGAGCAGCTCTGTCGTCGGGTTCATGCCCATGACATTACCCCGGCGTCCCGCCATCTGTCACATCCCTGTCCAATTTCTGAGACAAGATCGTTCGGTGGACGGTAGGGTGCCCCGCTCACTCGCCCACCGCCGCTCCCAGGGCGCCGATCACGTCCGCCTTCCGTGGCTGGCCGGAGGCCCGCCGCACCACCCGGCCGGACGCGTCCAGGACGAGGACCGTGGGGGTGCGCATGATGTTCAGCGACCGGACCAGGTCGAGGCGGGACTCGGCGTCGACCTCCACGTGCGCGACGCCCGGCACCATCCGGGCCACCTCGTCGAGGATCCGCCGGGTCGCCCGGCACGGCTGGCAGAAGGCGCTGGAGAACTGCACGAGGGTCGCCCGCTCTCCGAGCTCCACCTGCAGGTCGTCCGCGGTGAGCCGTTCCACCCCGCCCCTCGCCTTCCGCACCACGCCGTCGCGCCGCCGCACCAGCACGCCCGCGAGCGTGGCCAGGGCGAGCGTGACGGCCAGTACCGTCCACCCGGTCATGACGAAGGACAACGCGCCGGGGCCCCCGCGCGATTCCCGCGGACGCGGGCCGGTGCCGGCCGGCGGGCGATCAGGAGGCGATCAGGGGACGGGGAGGGTGATCAGCACCCGTCCCCGGGCGGTGGCGATCTCGAACGAGGTGATGCGCTCGGGCGGGATCGTGGTCGTCGTCACGAAGGCGCCCGAGGCGTCCTGGGCGGCCCCGCCGACGGTCCACACACCCGCCGTCTGCCTGAGACCGCCGTCGCCGAACACCCTCAGCCGGCAGCGGGTGCCGTCGGCCACCCCGGTGAGCACGACCCTGACCGTGGTGACCCCCCGCGCCACGGACGCGGTCGCCACCGCGCGGACCGCGCCGCGCCGATCCGCCGCCCGCACCTCGCTCGGCGCGAGCATGATCTGCGACTCCGGGTCGGACGGGCGGGCCCCGGTCGAGGACGGCGAGGACGACGGAAGGGGCCGCCGGGAGGTGGGCGACGAGGGCGCGGCCTTGGTCTGGGCGTCGTCCTGGGACGAGCCCGGGTCCCGCAGCGTCTCCCCCTGCTCCCGGCCTCCGCTCCGGGCGTCCGCCCCCTGACCGGCCTCCGTCTCGGCGCCCGCGGCCGGCTGCGGCGCGGAGACCGCCGTGCCGACGTCCTGCTGGGACTGGGAGACCGTCCACAGGGTCCCGCCGCCGAGCCCGACCACCAGCACCGAGGCGGCCAGCGAGAGCATCAGCCGGGTCGTACGGCGTCGTCGGGCACCGGCGCTGAGCAGCCGGTCGAGCACCGCGCCGGGCGGGCTCGCCACCTGCGCCACGTCGGCCTGGGACACCTTGCCCAGGAACGTGGCCACCCCGGTCAGCTCCTCCAGCTCCGCGCGGCACCGGGCGCACCCGGCGAGATGGGTCTCGACCAGCGTCCGCTCGTCCGGCTCCAGCGCACCGAGGGCGTAGACCCCGAGCGACATCCGTACTTCGTCACAGGTCGTCGTCATGGCGCGAGCCCCCGCTCCTCCAGCGCCAGCTTGAGCGCCCGAAGCGCGTAATACGTGCGCGATTTGACCGTTCCGGCGGGGATGCCGAGCGCGTCGGCGGCCTCCCGGACGGACTTGCCCTGGTAGTAGACCTCGGCCAGCACCTCGCGGTGCTCGGGCCTGAGCGCGGCCAGTGCCTCGGCCACCGCCCACGACTCCACGGCCCGCTCCAGCTCGTCCTCGGCGGGCACTACCGCGAGCGCCTCGTCACCGGTCTCCGGCGGGCGCGAGCTGCGCGCCCGGTGCTGGTCGACGACGAGGTTGCGGGCCACCGTGAACAGCCAGGCGCGGATGGACCGTCCGGTCAGCGCGTCCGGGTGGCGCCAGGCCCGCAGCAGTGTCTCCTGCACGACGTCCTCCGCCCTTCCCGAGTCTCCCGTCAGCCGCAGCACGTAGCCGTAGAGCGGCCCGCCGTGTTCGTCGAAGAGCGCCCTGACGAGCTGCTCGTCGGCGGTTCCGGCTTGGCTCACACCCTCACGACGTACGGCGGGGCGTTCCGGTTCAGACACGGGACACGGTCAGCCGCGCAGGGGCACGTCGGAGGCCGTCCCCGAGATGCGCAGCCCCTCGGGGACGACCCGGACGTCGGTCAGCTTGAGGTTGTAGGGCAGCTTCCCGAGCGGGATGCGGTAGTCGAGGAACCGCTGGGGGTCGGGCACCGCGATGCCGCCGCCCAGGGTCACCTTCTCCGCGAGGAGCTGCAGGCCGCCCTGGACGATCTCCACCTTCATGGTCGCCTCGGCGGGCACCTTCTGTCCCAGCACCGTGATCTCCCCCTTGATCAAAAGCGCGTCGCCCGCGACGCTGATCTTGACCCCGCGCGGCGCCCGCTGGTTGAGCGCCCGCACCGGGACCACGACGGCCCCCTCCACCCGCTCGGCGCGCATGTCCACCTGCTGGGGACGCATGATGAGGCCCTCCAGCGGCGCGGTGACGCCGTGCAGGGTGAAGTCGACGCTGGAGAGCGCCACGCCCGAGATCGTCATCGCGCCCGCGGCGACGTCGACCCTCTCGTAGCGGCCGGCGATCGCCTGGGTGAGGAAGGGGATGCCCTCGATGGTCACCTCGGGCGGGGCGGACAGGTCGTACTTGGCCGTCGCCTGCCGGGCGATCTCGCGCTGGACCCCGGTGACGGCCACCCGGTCCAGGACCGCGACGAGGACGAGAAGCAGGACCAGAAAAGCGATGAGCTTACGCATCCGACTCCCTGTTCACTCTCCGGCTCCGGGGTGAGGCCGTGGGCGTGATCTCCCCTGGCCATCCTGTCCGAAACGACGCCCAGGTGGTAGCCTCCCGCGGCTCAGCCGCCCGCGAAGGGGGGCAGCACCTCCACCGTGGCCCCGTCGGCCAGGACGACCCTCTCGTGGGCCCGCAGCCCCACCGGATCCCCGTTGACCAGGAACGACGATCGTCTCACCACGTGAGCGAGCGCGTCACGGCCCGATGTGATTTTGGTCATCAACTCGGCAAGGGTGGCCGCCTCGAACGGCTCCTCCGCCACACCCGCAGCCTCCTTGGCCGCCGCCCAGTACCTGACGATGCCCGTCGCCATCTGTGAATCATCTCCTCGACCGCACGCAGGGTTACCACGTCATTACGGCGAATTCACCTGGAGAACCCGTGTTCATCAGGTGGACGTTCGCTGAACGCTTCATCCCCGTGGGTTATCCTCACCTACTACGGGACCTGGGCAATGTAGCCCCCGGGTCCTTACGTGTTTGTACGGCTTATTGCCGGCATGACGCGGGAAGGAGACATCGTGAGCAATCTCCTGCTGCTCACCAACGCCCTTGAGCCCTCGACCGAGGTGCTTCCGGCGCTGGGACTACTGCTGCACTCGGTACGGGTCTCGCCTGCGGAGGCGTCCGCCCTGATCGACGCCCCGCCCGCCGACGCGATCCTGGTGGACGCGCGCCGCGAGCTCGTCCAGGCCAAGAGCCTGTGCCGGCTGCTGCGGACCACGGGTGTCGCCTGCCCGCTGGTGGTGATCGTCACCGAGGGCGGCCTGGCCGGGCTGACCGCGGAGTGGGGTGTCGACGACGTCATCCTGGACACCGCCGGTCCCGCCGAGGTCGAGGCACGGCTCCGGATGGCCGTGGGCAGGCTCAGCCTCTCCGCGGCCGAGGACGTCCCCGACGAGATCCGCAACGGCGACCTGTCGATCGACGAGGCCACCTACACCGCCCGGCTCCGCGGCCGCGCCCTGGACCTGACCTTCAAGGAGTTCGAGCTCCTGAAGTACCTGGCGCAGCACCCGGGCAGGGTCTTCACCCGCGCCCAGCTCCTCCAGGAGGTCTGGGGGTACGACTACTTCGGCGGCACCCGCACCGTGGACGTCCACGTCCGGCGGCTCCGCGCCAAGCTCGGCGCCGAGTACGAAGCGCTGATCGGCACCGTGCGCAACGTCGGGTACCGGTTCGTGCCCGAGCGCGGCAACGAGCCCGTCGACGAGCGCGAGCCCGCCCACAACTAACGGCCGGTCACGGCCCCGCACCCGTCCTGTCGTCCCGTGTCCGGTCACGCGCCGGCCACGGACCCTCACCTGCGCCGAGCACGCACGTCCGCCGTCGGGCACGTCGGGCGTCAGGCACGCACGTCCGGCGGGGCACCGGGGGTGACCAGCCCCGACTCGTAGGCGAAGACGACGAGCTGCGCCCGGTCCCGGGCCCCGAGCTTGGTCATCGACCGGCTGACGTGGGTCTTCACGGTGGCGTGGCTGATCGTCAGGTGCTCGGCCATCTCCAGGTTGGACATGCCGGTGGCGACCAGGGCCAGGATCTCGCGCTCCCGCACGGTCAGGCGTCCCAGACCCGGTCCGGCCACGGGCCTGGGCGGGGTGGACACGTACTCCTCGATCAGCCGCCGGGTCACCGAGGGCGAGAGCAGCGCCTCCCCCGCCGCGGCCACCCGCACCGACCTCAGCAGCTCCGCCGGTTCGATGTCCTTGACCAGGAAACCGCCGGCCCCGGCGCGCAGGGCCGCGAAGACGTACTCGTCCAGGGCGTAGTTGGTCAGGATCACCACCCGCACCGCGTCGAGCTCGGAGTCGGCGCCGATCCTCCTGGTGGCCTGGATCCCGTCGAGCAGCGGCATCCTGACGTCCAGCAGCGCCACGTCGGGCCGCAGCGCGCGGGAGAGCTCGACGGCCTCGACGCCGTTGCCCGCCTCGCCGACGACGACGATGTCACCGGCCGTCTCGAGCAGCGCGCGGAAACCCGCCCGGATCAGCGCCTGGTCGTCGGCGAGCAGCACCCTGATCATCGCCGTCCCCTTCCGGACGGCTCGGGCATGGGCGGTGGCCCGCCCGCGGACGGCGGCGCCCCGGTGACGGAGGACCCGGCCGCGAACGGCCCGGTGAGCGGCAGCTCGGCCCGGACGGCGAACCCCCCTCCCGCACGCGGCCCGGCCGTGAACGACCCTCCGACGGCGACGGCCCGCTCGCGCATCCCGATCAGCCCCATTCCCTGCGTGACGACCCCCGCGTCCGACGCCCCGTCGTCCTCCACGGAGATCACGATCGTCGTGGGCCGGTACTCGGTGGTCAGCGTGATCGACGCGGGCCCGGCGTGCCGGAGCACGTTGGTGAACGCCTCCTGCGTGATGCGGTAGGCCGCCCGGTCGACGACCGGGGGCAGGTCCCGCGGCTCCCCCGCGACGAGGACCTTGACCGGCAGCCCCACCGCCTCGGCCCGGGCGACCAGGCCGGGCAGCCGGGCGAGTCCCGCCCCGGGGTCGTCCGGGTCGCCCTGCCGCAGCACCCCGAGCGTGGCGCGGAGCTCGTACATGGCGTCGCGGCCCGCCTCCCTGATCGCGGCCAGTGCCTCCCGGGAGCGCTCGGGGTCCGAATCCAGCAGGTGCGCGGCCACGGAGACCTGGACGTTGATGACCGAGATGCTGTGGGTGAGGCTGTCGTGCAGTTCCTGCGCGATCCACAGCCGTTCCTCGCCCGCCCTGCGCAGGGCCGCCTCCTCACGGGTGCGCTCGGCCTCGGCCGCGCGCCGCTCGGCCTCCTCCAGGTAGGCGCGGCGGTTCCTGGTCGTCTCCCCGACGACCATCACCGCCACCAGCCAGCCGCTGATCAGGGAGAGCCCTCCCGGAGGGGCAGGGTCGACGTCGGAGAGCGCGATGAGGCCGTAGATCCCCACGCCCAGCGCGGCGGCGAGCGCGATCGCCAGGCGGCGCCGTCCCATGGACGTGGCCGTGTAGACCGACATCAGCGCGGGCGCGGCGGTGAAGACCCCGGGATAGCGGCAGGCGTAGTAGGCCAGCGCGCACCCCACCGTGATCACCCCCACCGTCGCGGGCCTGCTCCGCCGCACCGCCAGCGGCAGCGCCGACGTCATGATCAACGCGATGCCGAACACGTCCAGCGGGCGCTCCGGCGAGCCCGAGGTGGACATCTGGCCGTAGACGCCCGCGACGATCCCCGTCAGCACGCCGAACGCGATCAGCGCGTCCGCCCTCCCGATCCTCACCCTGACACGGTAGGACAGGCGCTCCCGCCCGCCGACCGGCGCAAGGAGGAGATCGGCGTACATCCCCTGCGGTACGCGCCGGGCCCGCGGCCCGCACACCGCGCGGCCTCCGGCCGCAGGACACCCCCTGGGGGCCGGGCACGCCCTGCGGTCCGGACACCGCCCTGCGGCCCTGCGCGGGTGAGGTCCGGACAACACGTGGGCCCTGCGCGGGTGAGGCCCGGACACACGTGAGGCCCGGACACACGTGAGGGCCGGACACACGTGAGGGCCGGACACACGTGAGGGCCCGCCGGACGTTCTCTCCGGCGGGCCCCACCCGCGAGGTCGTACCTCACCGCGTACGCGACGCCGTGCCCGTTCCCGCCCCGGCCGGAGCGGCGTGCCGCGTCCCGGCGGAGTGCCGCGCCGGCCCGGACGGGCGCGGCGCGTGTTCCGCCGGTGTTACGGCACGACCGTGATGTGGCCGGGCACCGGCGGGGCGATCGTCGGGTTCGCCGCGAAGTAGGCGGTGAAGGCGTCGATGTCCAGCGGGCCGCTCCACAGGTCGGTGCCCTCCCTGAAGGCCAGGAACGCGTCCCCGCCGCCGACCAGGAAGTTGTTGGCCGCCACCCGGATCGTCTGGGTGTCCGTCACGTCGACACCGTCGATCTTCATGGTGGAGACCTTCGAACCCCACGGCGCGCTCGCGCTGTAGGTGTAGGTGAAGTTCGACGAGGGCTGCAGGATCTTGGTGAACGCCTGGGCGTTCGGCCCGCCGGTGAACTGCTGCTCCAGCACGGTCTTGAGCTGGGCACCGGTGAGCGTGACCACCTGCGTGAGGTTGTTGAACGGCTGCACGGTGAACGCCTCGCCGTACGTCACCACGCCGTCGCCCTCACCCGCGGGCGAACCCGCGTAGTTCAGGGAGGCCCGTACGCCACCGGGGTTCATCAGGGCGATCTGGGCGTTGCCGCCGGTCCTCGTCGCGGCGAGCTGGGCGTCGGCGATGAGGTTGCCCAGCGGGGACTCCCCGGAGGCCACGGCGGTGTTGGTGATGTCCGCGGTGATCCTGCCGATCGGCCTGTTGGCCACCGGCGCGACGCGGTCCTTCCACGTCTGGACGAACGCGGCGATCTCCGGGTCGGGGGTGACGGTCCTGGTCACGACCTGGTTGTCGGCCACGACCGTGGAGCGCACCACGTCACGGGTCCTGACGTCCACCTGGAAGTCGACCTTGGTGATGACGCGGCCGAAGGAACCGCCCTGGCTGTACAGGCGCTTGGCGCCCTTGGGGTCGGACACCGTGCACAGGTAGGCCTGGTGCGAGTGACCGCTGAGGATCATGTCGACCTCGGCGTCCACCTGCGTGGCGATCCGGTTGCCCGCGCCCGGCTGGGCGCTGCAGGCGTCCGGCGACTGGCCTGCGGTGACCTGGTCGCCCTCGTGCACCAGCACAACCTGGGCCTTGATGCCGACCAGCTTGAGCAGCCTGGACGCCACGTTCGCGGCCTTGACCTCGTCGATGAACTCCAGGTCCTTGATGCCCTCGGAGGTGACGATGCTCGGGGTGCTCTGGGTGACCAGGCCGATGAAGCCGATCGGCACGCCGTTCATCCAGCGGATCGCGACCGGGGGCAGCGCGGGGATGCCGTACTGCCGGAGCAGGTTGCGCAGCGCGCCGGTGTTCTTGCCGCCCAGGGCGTCCAGCGCCTGCTTCTCCGCGGTCTGCGTCGGCCGCTTGAAGATCACGTTGGCGCCGAGGTAGGTGAACTTCGCACCCTTCCACTCACCCGCGGGCGAGCAGCCGTCCACCGGGTGGCAGCCGCCGTTCATGATGCGCCGCAGTTCGGCGTAGCCCTCGTCGAACTCGTGGTTGCCCACGGCGGAGGCGGTGACGCCGATCTTGCCGAGGAACTCCACCGACGGCTCGTCGTGGTAGGCCGCGGAGATCAGGGGGGTGGCGCCGATCAGGTCGCCCTGGGCGACCTTGAGGGTGTTCTTGTCCGACATCTGCTTGAGGTGCGTGGCGGCGTACGCGGCGCCACCGGCCTCGACGGTGGCGCCGGTCTCGTCGACCATGCGGCCGGAGGACCCGGTCGGAGGCTCGAGGTTGCCGTGGAAGTCGTTGAGGGAGAGCAGGCGGACCGGCACCGTCTTGGCGGGCTTGTTGCCCGCCTCGGCTGGTCCCATCGCGAGCACCAGACCGGCCCCGGCGAGTACGCCCGCCATCGCCAGCCGCTGGAAGGAACGAGACATCATGGACCACGACACTAGGGGGACCGTCTGACGGTGGAACGTCCGAGAGATAACGATTCACCGGATCACTACATGGCGGCTTTTGCCAGTCCCCGTCGTACGCGGGGCCGGCGCGCCCCCCTAGAGTCCACATCATGAACGCGCGTGTGGAACACCGGGGATCGCTCGGCGGCGCCGAGGTGGCCGCGATCCTCGAAGTGGCGGAGGCGGCCACCGAGGCCGACGGGGTCGGACCGCTCAACGAACAGGCCTTGCTGCACCTGCGCTACGGAGGCGACGAGCAGATCGGGGCGGTGCTCCTGTACGAGGGGGACGACCTGGTGGGCTACGCGCACGTGGACCCGGTCGATCCCGTCGAGGGCCCGGTCGGGGAACTGGTCGTCCACCCGGCCTTCCGGCGGCGCGGGCACGGGGCGCACCTGCTGCGGGCCGCGCTCGACCGGGCCGGGGGACGCCTGCGCCTGTGGGCGCACGGCGGGCACCCCGCGGCCGAGGCGCTCGCCCGGTCCGCGCAGTTCGAGAAGGTCAGATCGCTGTGGCGGATGCGCCGCCCCCTGTCCGGCGACCTGCCCGGTTTCGAGCTCCCCGAGGGCGTACGGCTGCGCACGTTCGAGCCCGGTGGTTCCGACCCGGAGGCGTGGGTGGCGCTCAACGCCCGGGCCTTCGCCCACCACCCCGAGCAGGGTGCGTGGACGATCGAGGACCTCCGGCTGCGCCGGCACGAACCGTGGTTCGACCCGGCCGGCTTCTTCCTCGCCGTACGGCAGGACGGCCCCGGGGGCGCCGACCGGCTGGTGGGCTTCCACTGGACCAAGGTGCACGACGACGGCGACCACGCCCACGAGCCGATCGGCGAGGTGTACGTGGTCGGTGTCGACCCCGGCGAGCGGGGAGGCGGCCTGGGCCGGTCGCTGACCCTGGCGGGCCTGGAGTACCTGCGCTCACGCGGCCTGAGTCAGGTGATGCTGTACGTGGACGAGAGCAACCCCTCGGCGGTCCGCCTGTACGAGAAGCTCGGCTTCACCCGGTGGGACGTCGACGTGATGTACCGGCGGTAGAGCGCGCCGGAACGCTGAGGCGACGTATCTGCGGCGGGCCGCTCCGCCCGCCGCCCGTCTCCCGTTCCCCGGCGTCCGCCGCGCGGCCCCGTGACGACGGAACGCCGGCCGGGAAGGATCCCGGCCGGCGTTCCCGCACGGTCGTCGGCGAGGGCGTCCGCGGGGCGGCGCGCCCGCCCCGGCCCTCGCGGCCCGCTACTCGACCATCCAGTGGAGCGCGAAGTAGGACAGCGCGGCGACCAGCGCGGCGGCCGGGATCGTCAGGATCCAGGCGGTCACGATGTTGCCCGCGACACCCCACCGCACGGCCGACAGGCGCTTGGTGGCGCCGACGCCCATGATGGCGCTGGTGATCGTGTGGGTGGTCGAGATGGGGGCACCGAAGCCGATGGCCGCGGTGTAGAGCACGGTCGCCGCGGCCGCCTCCGCCGCGAACCCCTGCGGGGGGTCGAGCGCGATGATCCGGCGGCCCAGGGTCCGCATGATCCGCCAGCCGCCCGCGTAGGTGCCGAGCGAGATGGCCGTGGCGGCCGAGAGGATGACCCACTGCGGGATCGGGTCACCGTCGTTCTGGTACCCGCCGACCACGAGGGCCAGGAAGATGACGCCCATCGTCTTCTGGGCGTCCTGGAGGCCGTGACCGAGCGCCATCGCCGCGGCGGAGACGGTCTGCGCGAGCCGGAACCCGCGGTTGGTCTTCGAGGGCTGGGACCTGCGGAACCCCCAGAGGATGGCGATCATGATGAGCCCGGCGAGGCTGAAGCCGACCAGCGGGGACAGGATCATCGGGATGACGACCTTCTCCAGCACCCCGTCCCAGTGGACGGTGCTCGCCGAGGCGAGCGCGGCGCCGACCAGGCCGCCGATCAGCGCGTGGCTGCTGGAGGAGGGGAGACCGAAGTACCACGTGACGAGGTTCCAGGTGATCGCTCCGATCAGGCCGGACCCCACGATGACGAGACCGTGACTGCCGCTCGGGGCGTCGATGATGCCCTTGCCGACCGTGGCGGCCACCTGCGTACCGAGATGCGCACCCAGGAAGTTCATGGCCGCGGCCATGAACAGCGCGGCCCTCGGCGTCAGTGCGCGCGTCGAGACGGAGGTCGCGATCGCGTTCGCGGCGTCGTGGAAGCCGTTGGTGTAGTCGAACACCAGCGCCACGACCACCACGCCGATGACGAGTGCGAGCGTGAGATCCACTTAGCTTTCCTTGACCGCGATCGACTCGATCGTGTTGGCCACGTGCTCGAAGGCGTCGGCGGCCATCTCGAGCTGGTCGATGACCTCCTTCATCTTGAGGACGGTCAACGCGTCGTACTCCCCGCCGAAGAGCTTGGCGAGAAGGCGGCGGTAGACCTGGTCGGCCTGGTTCTCCAGCCGGTTGATCTCGATCCAGTACTCGTTCAGGTTCTTCATCGAGCGCAGCCTGGGCATGGCCTCGGCGGTGAGCTCCGCGGCACGCTCCAGGACCTCGACCTGCCGGACGACCTCCTTGGGAAGGTGGTCGATCTGGTACAGGACGATGAGGTCGGCGGCCGCCTCCATGTAGTCCATGACGTCGTCGAGGTTCGAGGCGAGACGGTAGATGTCCTCGCGGTCGAAGGGGGTGATGAAGCTCTCGTTGAGCCGGTTCATGATCGCGTGAGTACGCTCGTCACCGGCGTGCTCACAGGCGCGCATCTTCTCGGCCAGGGCTTCCCGGTCCGATCCGTCACTGATGATCTCTACCAGCAGACGGGACGCTGTGACGAGGTTGTTCGCCGAGTCGGCGAACAAGTCGTAGTAGCTGTCCTCACTCGGTGTGAGACGCAGGCGCACGTCGTTCTCCAGATGTGCGGGGATGGTCCGCAGAGAAGGGTACGGGTTACCAGCGGAAATACGAACTTCACCCGCTAGACACGCACTCTTCCTCATGTCGCTACCCGGCGCATACCCGGAGACACTCGGCTTGAGGCAGCCTGGAGGGCAACTTTCCGTGACCGTTTTGCTGGTTTTCGGCCACATTATGCCGAAGCCAGGTCACATATAGGACTCTCTCCGGGAAGCCCGTCCGGCGCGTCGCCCGCGCCGTCCTCCGGGATCCCCGATTCCGGCGCGCCTGACGGAGATCCACGGAGGTCGGCCGGGGTCCGTGATCCCGTACGACGAGCAGGGTGATTTCCATCACGACCTGCCTTCCCACCGCGTCCGGCCTCCCCGGCAGACCGCGTCTCGCTCCCGGCAGGCCGTCCCGCTCCCGGCCGGTTCCCGGTCCCCGGTCGCGTGCCCACCTCGTCCGGCGCCCGCGCTCTCCGCGTCCGGCTCCCCGGCCGTACGGCCCTTCGGCTTCCGGCTCCCTCGGCTTTCGGTCTCTCGGCTTCCGTTTCGCGGCTTTCGGCTCCCTTTCCCGGAACTTATGGCTTCGCCGCCCTCGACTTCCGGCTTCCCCAGCCCCCGGCTTCCGGTCCCTCAGCTTCCGGACTCCTGGTTCCCGGCTTTCGGTCGGCCCGGATCCGGTGACCGTCAGATGGGCGTCCGGTGGAAGTTCAGGTACGACCGGCTCGGCGTCGGCCCCCGCTGCCCCTGGTAGCGCGATCCGTACTTCTCCGAGCCGTAGGGATACTCGGCCGGAGAGCTGAGCCGGAACAGGCAGAGCTGGCCGATCTTCATCCCCGGCCAGAGCTTGATCGGCAACGTCGCGACGTTGGAGAGTTCGAGCGTGACGTGCCCGCTGAACCCGGGGTCGATGAACCCGGCCGTGGAGTGGGTGAGCAGACCGAGCCTGCCCAGCGAGCTCTTGCCCTCCAGCCGCGAGGCGAGATCGTCCGGCAGCGTGACGACCTCGTACGTGCTGGCCAGCACGAACTCCCCCGGATGCAGGATGAACGGCTCGCCCTTGTCCGGTTCCACCATCCGCGTCAGATCGGGCTGCTCGACCGCCGGATCGATGTGCGGGTACCGGTGGTTCTCGAAGACCCTGAAGTAACGGTCCAGGCGTACGTCGACGCTGGAGGGCTGGATCATCTCCGGCTCGAAGGGGTCGATCCTGACCCTTCCGGCCTCGATCTCCGCGGCGATGTCACGATCGGAAAGCAGCACGTGAGGCAACCTACCAACGCCACGCCCCCGCGACGGCGGCCTCCCGCCCCTCGGGATGCCGAGAATCTCGTGCCGGGGAGGTCCAGAGCCTCCCGAGTTTCCGCTAGAGTGGTCACGCGGCACACCGCACGCGGGTGTAGTTCAATGGCAGAACATCAGCTTCCCAAGCTGACAGCGCGGGTTCGATTCCCGTCACCCGCTCCACTCACAAAGGCCCAGGTCAGGATGCGAATCCGAACCGGGGCCTTAGTTGTTTTCTGAGCCTCTTCGATCTTCCGTGCCCGTTACGTGCCCGATGCCGGTGGATCTTCTTTTTTGAGGACGGCTTCGGCGAGCTTTCCCATGCCGTCGGCGATCATCTGATCCCGTCCGTTCTCGGTGTGCAGATAGATCAGCGCGGCCCGCGTGGTCGAGTGCCCCATCCGGTTCATCAGCTCCCGCAGCGTCGCACCCGACTGCGAGGCGAACGTGTTGCCCGTATGGCGAAGGTCGTGGAAGTGGACGCCGGAGAGGTTCGCCTGCTTCAGCGCCTTGGCCCAGATCCGGCTGAAGGCCGGCCGCCGCAGCATCGCGCCCTTCGCGCCGAGGAAGACGAACGCCTCGTCATGCTCGTCGGTGTACGTGTCGAGGTGCGTGCGAAGTTCTAAGACAACCACCTCGGGAAGGGCGACCGTCCGCGTACCGGCCACGGACTTGGGCAGGCCGATGGTTACCGATCCGTCCTTGAGTTCGGTGGTGGAGGCCACGACCCGAACCGTGCGGGCATCCAGGTTGAGACTCTTGCGCCGGAGCGCCGCCAGCTCACCCCACCGCAGACTGCCGAACGTCGCCAGGAGCACCAGCGCCCGGAACCGTGGTTCGATCGCACCGGCCAGCGTGAAGACCTGCTCCATGGTGAGCGTCGGACGCTCGGGCGACTCCTCCTTACCGCCGCTCTTGATCTGGCACGGGTTGGACTTGATCATCTTGTCCTCCACGGCTGTGTTCATGATCGCCTTGAGTAGCCGGTACGCCTTGGCGACGGTGACCGGCCCGACTCCCCCGTCCAGGAGCGTCTTGCGCCACTTGCGCACGTGAGCCGCCTTGATCTCACTCACGGCCAGGTTGCCGAAAGTCGGGACCAGGTGCAGGCGGAGCAGACCCTCGTAGAGCTGGACCGTCTTAGGCCGCAGGCCGGGACGCTCGTTCACCCAGTCGGAGCCGTACTCCTTGAAGGCCACCTTGCCGAGGTCCGGACTGCTCCAGTCCTCCACGAGGATCTCGGCCTCCTTCTTGGTCAGCCAGACCTCCGCGTCGCGCTTGGTCGAGAAGGTCTCCGGGGCCGCCCGGTCGATGTCATCCGGTCCTCTGTAGCGAGCCTGCCACCGGCCGGACGGGAGTTGCCGAACGCGTCCGAAGCGCCTCTTGGCCGGCTTGCCCTTGGCGGAGTTCCGGGGCTCTTCCTCAGGGGTGGCGAGTGTGGTCCTGGCCATTACGCGGCCCTCCTGCGTCGTGTGGTGGTGATCGGTTCGACCAGCCCGGCAGCGATGAACGCCTCAAGCGCCGCTTCGGGGATGCGGACGTTGCGTCCGACGTGGATGAAGGCGATCCGTCGTTCCTCGATCAGGCGACGAGGAAAGCGGACCGAGGTGTTCAGCCGTTCGGCCGCCTCTTCGACCGTGAGCAGCCGGCCTTGAGCAAGTTCCGGGAGAGGTGAGGCGGGCTCTTGCCTGGTCTTCCTGGTCATGCCGCCACCTCCAGTCCCGGAGTTGCCGAAAGATCTGGAACAGGGAGGCCGTCCGCCCTGGCCTGGAGTTCGATCAGCCGTGCGCGGGTGCGCTGGCGGTTGGCGACCTCACGTAGCAGCCGTTTGGCCAGTGGGGTGCGGTTGGGATCCTTGGAGGAGACCGGCCGCCAGACGTAGCGATGCGGGTCGGTCACCGTCTCGTCGGGCAGGCCGAGCATGTCGAGCACCCAGGCCCGCCGATCCTGCTTGTGCTCCCGCAGGGTCTTGTTCGACCACTTACGCGAGACCAGGACGCGACGGCCCGCGTAGCCGAGGTGTTTGGCCTTGTGCGCCTTGCCCTTGCAGCGGCCCGGCAGCATGCCCGCCTTGGCACCCTTGGGCTGCACGCCGTACCGCAGCCAGTTCGCGCAGGTGGGCGAGCAGGGCTCGTAGCGCAGCGCTTCGACCATGCGGGTCGCGTGGTCACGGCGAGCGTGGTTGTCCGGGTCCTCAGGGTCGAGGGGGTCGCCGAGGCTCTTGGTCAGGTACTTCGACAGGTAGCCGATGCACTGGTCAGCGTCCGGTGATCCAGCGAGCACGCCCTGAACATCGACCTGAGCACCGAAGCGGACCACGTGCAGTGGTTCGGCCGTCTCGTCGGTGCCGAGCTGGTCGAGCGCCTCGTCCCAGGTGGGCAGGAGTTCCCCGGTGGCCGGGTCGAGGTAGTCGCCGGCCTGCCCGTCCAGGTAGGGCTCAGCCCGTTCGGCCCGCTCGTTCCAGACCGGCAGGTGGTCGCCGTCGAAGCGGACTTCATCGACGGACGGCCACCACACCTGGTGGTAGGTCGCGGCGGCGACGGCCTTGACCTCCGCACGCGGCATGGTCCCGCGGATCGCCATGTGCAGATGAGGAGCGAGCCGCTTCTGTGGTTCGACGGAGGCGAAGTACTGCACGTCGTAGCCGGCCACCCGGCGAAGGTTCTGCACGAACCGGTCGACGAGCTTGGAGAAGTGCAGGGCATCACGAGCCGCCGCCGCGTAGTCGTACGTGCTCGGGTTGACCGGGACGCCGTTGCGAACGCGCCCGTAGGAGGGAAGGGTCAGCGTGACGAACAGGGACGGCCGGTAGACCTTGCCGTCGGAGGCGACGAAGGTTCGCCCGAGGGTCGTATCCTGCTTGGCCCGCTTGGGCAGGTCCGGAGCGTCCTGACGCCGCCTGGTCGAGCGCGAGCGCTTGGGCGTCGACCGCCCGCCCAGGACGTTGCCCCGCATCCCAGCGGCGTTGATCTCCGCGTCGATCCCGGCGATCGCCTCGTCCCAGTTGAAGGTGTCTTCCCCGTTTCTCTCGGCCTCGTCGCGCTTGGCCTGCACGTCGGCTCGGAACTCGATCAGCCACCGCTGGTCCTCGGTGGAGGGGTTGGGTTCGGCGATCGGTTCGTGGTCGAGGTGCCAGCCCTCCCGGCACTGTGCCCGGCGGAGCTGGCGGTTGCGGTTGGCGCACGGCGGGCACTTGGCCTCCTGCGTGGCGCCGCAGGGGATGTTGAACGACTCGGCCGTACCGGTGTGGGTGTCGAGGCGTCGCAACTCGATCGGCCGGATGCAGACGCCGTTGTTCTTGGCGACCTCGATCGCGACGTCCAGGGCGAACGGCAGGGTGTCACGGACGAGGCGGGGCAAGGTGCGATCGGAGCCGTCCGGTGGGCTGGTGGACGGTGGAACAGGAGGGGTGTCGGTCACATGGCCTCCTCTCGGCTGACCACGTCAGCGATGATCCGGCAGGCGTCGTTGTAGGGGTGTCTGCGGAGGCAGGCAGTGTCGAGGTCGACGATCAGCGTCACTTCGGCGAGGTCGGAGCCGTTGGGCGTCCGCAGCCGCCGGAAGGGCAGGCCCTCGATCTCGGCGGGTGTGCCGTGCAGGATGACTCTCATCAGGCCCCCTCACCCGTCAGCGGCAGCGTGTCGGCGGTGAACACGGCGACCATGTCGCGGATATCGGCATCGGAGACGTAGCCGGCACGGGCACGCATCGGCTCGGGTGAGGTCTCCAGACGGGTGTAGGCGATGCCCGCGCCGAGCTCCGGCTGAGGTGAGATCAGGTCGGCCAGCGCGCCCCGATCCCGAGCGCCGTCACCGAGGACCATGTCCACCTGTTCGGACTCGTCCAGCCGCAGCGCGATCTTGTCGGGGAACAGGTTGCGGATGCTCAGCACGTCCTTGCGCGGGTCCTGCAACGCCGCCAGGACGGCGACTCCCACCGCGCGGCCCTGCGTGGTCAAGGTCGCCAGTGCCGCCGAGATGCGCACCCTCAGACCCTTGTCGGACTGATACGCGGTCAGGAACGCCACCTCGTCGACCACGACCAGGACGAACGGGTCATCGATGGTAGGGATGTGGTTGCGCTGCACTCCGGCGAATCGGCCCGCCCTCTCCTGCATAAGCTTCACGGCTGCTTCCAGGAGATCGGCGCACTCGGCCGGGTCGGCGGCGTAGCGGTCGAACAGGTCACGCCCGAAGGACAGCTCCATCAACTTGGGGTCCAGCGCCCAGATCTGCACCAGACCCGCACGAACGGCAGGCAGCAGGCCCCGGATGGTGGACCAGATGATCGAGCCTTTGCCCGCCCCGGTGGCCCCGGCGACCAGGACGTGAGTGCCGTGGACCTTGAGCCGCCACGGAGTGCCGTCCTCCTGCTTGCCGATCTCGACCGGCTCCACCGACGCCACGGCGGGAATCGGTAGAGCGGGTAAGGGAACGGCCAGCGGATCGCGCCGAGGGAAGGCCAGCAGCAGACGGCCCGACCGGGCGATGGTCACCCGGCACGAGGTGGCGCCGAAGCCATGGGCCAGGTTCTCGATGCGGTCGGACCAGTCCTTGACCGACTGTCCGGCGAGCATCTTCACCGCGACCAGGTCCGCCCACGAGGTGCAGGTGACGCGGACGAGGCGGGGCAGGTAGTCACGGCCCCGCAGGTGACGGCCGAGACCAGAGACGATCATCACCGGTTGCCAGTGCCGCCGGTAAGTCCACACCTGTCGCCACCAGGCCAGCAGCCGCCAGCCCACCAGGCGCAGGAACGAGGCCCGGTCGACCAGCCGCCAGGTGGTGAGAGCGACGGGCACCAGGACGAGAAGCGCGATGCCCCACTGCCAGCCGTACAGCCAGCTCAGCGCGCCGGGAGCGACGGCGACGGGTGACGCGATCGGGTAGCGCCACAGCAGCCGCACGGCACCGGCCAGCAGCCGCCAGGTGAAGATGACGATGGTGACGATGGCGGGGGTCTTGAGTACGGCCGGGCGGAACACCACGGCCGTGTCGGGGGTCGTGGTGACGAGGTGTTGCGCCTCGTCACCGGGCAGTTTTTTGAACATAGGCTTGAGCCCTCTCTTGATTCGCTGTCTGGGGAGACGAGGGGCCGCCGGAATGCCAGTTCCAGCGGCCCCGCTTACGTGTCAGGCCGCTTTGTCCTGGTCGGACCTGTCGGCCTGGTCGGGGATGGTGAACTTGCTCTCGACCGAGCGGGCGAACTGGTCGGCCTCGTGGGCGAGCTGGCGGGCGAACTCGACGTCGGAGGCCGTGACGAGGTCGCCGGCCGAGGTGGTGACCAGGAGCGAGACGGCGCCGAAGTCGAGCGCCAGGACCGGGGTCCGGGCCGGGTAGGGGTGGTTGGTGGCGCGGGCGCCACGGCCGGTGTTGAGGGTGATGGTGCTGATGCGGTGAGTCCTGCGACGCGTCATCAGGCGACGTCCTTTCCAGCGGTGGAGGTGTGCTTGGCGGGTGCGGAAGCGAGAGCGACGGGAACGGTGCGCGGGGCACGCATCTCGCGGACCTTGATGGAGTACGCGAGACGTCCGGCGCCGTTGACGTACGGGGTTGCGGTGACGTGGTCGAACTCGACCGGGGTGAAGGGCAGGTTCGGCATGGGGGCCGGCGGAACGGGCTGGACCGGGGAGAGGATCTTGACGGCCACGGTCTTCTGACCGGGCTTGACGGTCGGGTCGGCGTCCATAACCGCGACCTGCCAGACGAGTTCTCCGGTGGTCTTGTCGCGGGACTGGACGAAGCGCCCGTTGGTGGAGGCGTCGAAGTCCTTGACCGCCTCGACCTCCCCGACGACGTAACAGCCGTGCGGGAAGACCTGGGCGAAGGTGACGGGAATGGGTCCTTGCAGAGCCATGATGGCACTCCTCTTATCGAGTGATAGACACTTAACCTATCAAGTGATTTGAGAATAAGAGAGCCCGCTTGGTAGGTCAAGTACCTAAGCGGGCTCGCGGGGTGAGACTGAGCTAACCGATCGGATAGGCGTCCTCCAGCTCGTGCCGATCGGCCGGGAGAAGCACCTCCGCCACGACGAGGGCATGGCCGGCCGCATCGCGCACCGCCGCGTAGACACACAGCAGCGGGACGTTCTTCAGCATGCCGAGCCGCTTGGCCTCCTCGGTGGTGGGCATGCGCGCGACGATCTGTTCCACGATGTGGTCGAAGCGCACCCCCTTGCGCGATTGGAGATGCTCGCGAAGTCCTTCGTCCAGCGGGTCGGCACTGGTCAGGTCGGTGCCCTCAGAGAGTTCCAGCGGCAACCACACCGAGACGATCTCGGTGGGCTCGCCGTTCCGGCTAACCAGGCGACGCCGCAGGAACGCCTTGCTCTTCGGGTCGATGTCCAACAGGGCGGCGATGCGGTTGGGCACGGCCAGCGCCGCCGCCTCCACCACCTCACCGTCGGAGGAACTTTCTGGACCGATCAGATACGCCTGTCCGGGACGGGGCTGTTCCATCGAGGTCATCGCCGGGCGGCCTCGCACGAAGCGGCCCTTGCCCTGCTGGGAGTCGATCCAGCCCTGTTCGCGTAGCACGCGCAGTGCGGCGACGACGGTGGGCCGGGAGACGCCGAACTCGTTGATGAGCTGGTTCTCACTGGGCAGAAGTGAGCCCGGAGGGTAGTCCCCCGACTCGATGCGCCGTTGAAGTGCCTGAACAAGCTGGGCGTACTTCGGCGGCACAGACTCTAATGACATTACGACCGTCCATCACCCGACAGGTTGTTTTACCAAGTCAGAGCGTAACCTGGCTTCCCCGCGCCTGTCACGTCACCGGCAGGCAGGGGAACGAGAGCAGAGAAGATCCCGGCAGACAGAGAGAGGGAAGAAGGACGCTGCGGTTACACGGGGTGGGCCGCACGCGCCGGCTCTGCTGCCTGCCGGGATGTTGAAGAGCGCGACGGGGCAGCGGCAACGCTCTTCGGTGCCCTCCGCACCAAAGGACACCGCCCCGCCGCGCCCGCCTATCGACCGACGTAATCGGCCAGAACCTGGGCAGCGCCCGCCACGTCGTTGATCGGGTGGCGCTTCTCGGCGGACTGCCAGGAGTAGAAGGCGCCGCCGTAGCCGACGAACACCCACACCGGCAGTCCCACCTGTGGACGAGGAATCATCAGCGCGCTGTCGTTGTCGCGCAGTTCGGCCCGTACGCGTAGCCGCAGCAGTGCGTCCCGTAGCCGCATGAGGGCGAACGCCTCGTTCTGCTGGCGTTCCTGCTGGAGGCAGACCGCAGCGATCTGCATGATCGGGTTCATCTCACGTTCCTTTCGACCCGGCCGGTTGCGAGGCAGTCGAGACATGCCTGTTCTCCCTGCGTCTCGTGATCACCGCTGCTCTCGCCGACGAGAAGGGCACGGCGCGAGCTGCGCAGCTTGGTTCCACGCCCCCGGCACGCGGGGCAGGGGCGTGTCTCGCTGGTCTCGTCTGGCCGGGTCACCGTCGCCATCTCCTCGAATTTGATCCGCGTTTCCTGCGGCGGAAAGCGGGCTGACGTACCGTGTTGCTTGATGGCAAGTCCACCGGCAATTCAAGATCGTCAGGACCCCTAAACGCTCCCCCGAATTCCCCCTCTTGAGCCCCCAGCCGGGAGGAAGGCCCCAGATGCCCGACAACATCCCCAACGTCCAGCTCCGAGCGTGGCGGAATGAGCACCGGCTGACGCGCGCCGAACTGGCCCACCGGATCAACGCGACACCGATCGGCATCAAGGAGTCCCTGGCGTGTGATGAGGAGCGCATCCGACGTTGGGAGGCCGGAGAGGTCAGATGGCCTCATTCTCAGTACCGGATCGCCATCATCCAGTTGACCGGCCTTCAACCCGAAGACCTGGGATTCCGGCCGAACAGACGCGGGGCCGGCCAGCTCATCGAAGCCACCAGCATCATTCCCATGGACGCGTTGCGAGCCGAGGCCGACCTGTACGGCACCATGGAACTCGCCCAGCAGCTCCAGGCGTCCGACGTCGGAACCGGCACCCTCGAAGCCCTCGCCGAGGCCGTCGATCTGCTCTGCCGCGCCTATCCCGTCGTCTCGGCCGCCACGTTGCGTGACAGGACCCAGAAGCGTCTCGCCCAGGTCAACGGTCTACTCGGTGGACGGATCACCCTCGCCCAGCACCGCGAACTCCTGGTCATCACCGGATGGCTGACGGCCTTACTCGGATGCGTTCACTACGACCTCGGGGAGCGTGAGGAAGCCGAGACCGCTCGCCGCGCCGCCTACGAGATGGGCCGCCAGGTCGGCCACGGGGAACTCATGGGCTGGGCGCACGAGATGTCCGCGTGGTTCGCCCTGGTCGAGGGCCGCTACGAAGATGTCGTCACCTCTGCACGCATGGGCCAGGCTGTCGCCGGCCAATCCAGCGCTCAAGTCCAACTCACTCTTCAAGAGGCCCGCGGACTGGCCCGAATCGGCGACCGCCGCGAAGCTGACAAGGCCCTCACCCGAGGAGCCGATGCCCTAGCAAAGCTCCCGCTTCCTGGGAACCCGGATCATCACTTCGTGTTCGACCACGCCAAGTGGGTCTTCTATGCCGCCACCGCGTACACGTGGCTCGAAGACAACGACCGCGCCGAAGAGCATGCCCTTGAGACAATTCAGATGCATACTCGTCCGGACGGCACATCAAACGCCCCTATGCGAGTTGCTGATGCCCACATCGATTTAGGGATTGTCCATGCCCGACGCGGCAACCTAGATGCCGCCGTCGAAGAAGGCATAGCCGCCTTTGACATCGAACGGAAGTCTCTTACGGACCTCGTCAACCGCGCCGCAGACCTCGACCGCGTGCTACAGAAGCAGTATCGAAGGGAAACGCTTGCTGTGGAGTTCCATGAGCGTTTTGCCTCAGCACGTGCCGCGCTAGCGAATCGCCGGCCAGAACTCTTGGACTGACGTCTCAGCGTTAGATATCTTCACAAGTCGCGATGATGGTAAGTTGCGCCCAAAATTTCGGAGGAACAGTGGCGTTTGTAAATGATGATTTCTGGGGCAAACTTATCGTGGCGGGAGTAGCAGCTTTACTTGCATTCTTATCCTCCTATGTGTTTTGGTATCTCTCGAAGCAAAGAGAAGAACGCAAGCAGCTTTCATATGATTTAAATCAGCAGTTGGCGCTTCCTGCAGCAGCAGGCAGCTTAGCCGAGCCCGTGTCCGTAAAATACGACCAGACAGAAGTCTCCAATCTGTACTTTGTTACACTGTTTGTCGAAAATACAGGAAACCGCCTCGTTCAGAATCAGCGCATTCGAATGAACATCAAGGGCGCAAGGCTTCTTAAGTGGATTCTTGACCCCCTACCCGAACCCGAGTTTGGCGTAGTCACAGAAGGTGGAGAAGACGGAAGCGACCTGGTTCTTATCATTGGACACCTAGAGCGCCAACACACTGTGACGCTTAAAATGGCCCTATCCGCCGCCGAATCACCCAACATAAGGCTGATTCCACATAATGAGCAGGGCGGCGTAGAGTTTATTCCGCGTTCGATAAAAACCCGAGACGACGAGCTAGCGCCAATAAGTCGCGCACTTGCCATTGCTGCAGCAGCGCTTGTACTTCCTGGCATAGTACAACCGCTCCCGGGAGGCGAGTACATTGCTTTGACGCTGCAGCTAGCATTGATTATCTTTCTGCTGCCATATGCACCCAAATTCATTAGGGCTATTGCTTTACACATAACCACACGCGACAAGGCGCAGGGAATACCAACAAATCACGGACTATGGGTGTCCGACGGCTCGGTACACGTCGACTATATGACTATAGGCCCATCTAGCAATATCACCAAAAATCCCACAACAGGATCTAATCGCATACATCCGGGAATAATACTTCTACGAGACGCCATTATGCGGCACCTTGAAATCAGTCCGGAATTCTCTCATATTATAAAGCAACTCGCTAACGCGTCAAGAGAGATCCAATCGCCAAAACCCGATAATTCTCGCATTCAAGATTTGCTAGAAGAAATACAAGGAAAGTTCGCGGGATCACCTCAAGAGCAGTACGTATCCGGAATAGTGGCGACTATGCTAATGGAGTTCGCATCTTTGAAATAGCGAAGAGATACAAGAAGAGCTGCTGGCTATCTCCTCTGTTCGATCTTATGCCCGCGGTAACTCCACGGCTTAAAGTCGACTGCACTCCTCCACCGGTCAGCCCTTGCCCTGTGCATATCTTGCAGAATAGGACTGCAGAAACCGACACACTACTGTCAGGTTGATACCCCCACATCACCTAACCAAGTTCAGCTGTCGCGACCCGCTTGTCGCGACCCGCTTGTCTGCCGAATTGTTCTTGTAGATATCAAGGCGGCGCGGCGCGCCGCCGTACCCCCGGCCCTCCGCCCGCCCGCCGTCCGGGCGTGCGGCCTGGAGGCCGGTCCCGAACGGCGGCGGGACACCGGGCCGGGCACCACACGCTGGCCCCGCCGTACCAACCGAACGCGCCGACCAGGGTTGCCACGCCGCCACACAGATGCGGCTCTGCGATCGCCACTACATGGCTGGATGCTGTAGGTGCTTGGGGCAATCGAAGATCCAGGGTTCGTTCCTCATCCTGGCTCATCGCGAAAGCTGGCTTGTTACCGTTGCACCATGCAGTCTGGTGAAGCAGTGATTGCGACTTGCCTTTTGAAGGGCGTTCACAGGCGGTGAGGCATGAGAGGCGAAAAAACGAATTCCCAGCGTATTAGAGAGTGGACCACAGCCACTTAGGATGTACGGTCTCGGGCATTGGAAAAATCATTGGTACCATATCTTCATGCCGCACTGATCGGCATTTGTAAATCTTGGAATACGATCACGGAATTAAATCATGATTTTAGTTCTAATCATCGGCGCGCTTCAAAAAGCTCATAATGGTGTAGATGAGACCGTCTGTCCATTTAGGATCACCCTCCTCGTCTCCCTCCTCCTCATCGCTATAATCGCCGAAATTAAGGCCGCGGTCATCCATAATTTCACCGGCCCCCGGCCAGCGGTCATGAAAATTTGAGAAAATACTCATGTATTCAAGCGCGGACACGAGCTCTTCATCGTCAATCTCCTCATCAGGAGAACCAAATTCTTGAAGTTCCATCAGGTGGTCGGCCCGTGCTGCCGCTTGGTCATCAATATCATGCAGCACTCTCTCGTCCACGAACTCGGCCAGCCTGTGCGCATAGATAGCGGCTATAAATAGTCCTTTATTTCTGCGATCGCGATTAAATAGAGCCGTGAGGCCCTCCATAAGAACCGCCTTATGGTGCTTGCGAATGTGAGCATTCGGAGAATCAGCAACTTTTCTAATTAAATATGCGATATCTTCATGCTGTCCACCGTAGATGCAACCTTGCTTGCTAAGATAAGTTGCAACGTGCTCACCAAGACGAGTAAGGCCGAGCTTGTCAGAAATTTCGAGCGCTGTAGCTAGATGGCCAACTAGCTTGCGTGCGGAAATATTCGACGCCTCTAGAGTTGACAGTGCGGATTTTTCTATTTCGCAAGATAAGTGGCGCAGATCAATGCTGAAATAATTACTTGCGCAAGTGTTGGCGTCGGGATGGTAGAACCAAATGTTGGCGACCTGGTCGAACGAATGTGCATTAAGTAGAACGTTTCTCAGTAATCCAGTTTCGTCTCTCATTTTCCGGATAACGAAGTCATTTACAGAAGGGTTGCTGAACTCCACGTATTGGTGCGACTGCTCGTGGTATACCTTAATAAAAGTGCCATCGAGGATTTGGAGGCTGCGTCTGACCTGGGAAACATCCCAGTCCGCTCGGTGTAGGAGCGCTTCTCTTATTTCCTCAAGCAGCGAATCTCCTCCTAGAGAAAACAAGGTAGCTAGAAGAATTCTTTCCTTTTCCGTCAGTTGATTATCGAAGATATGCCTCCATACACGCGTCGGGTCATCCAAGCTAACTGATAGCTGTGTCGTGATGTCGCCCCAAGTGGGATCGTAAGGTCTACTTACTGACGGTTTCAGAATGAGGTTCGGAGTCGGCGCAGGCAGATGAGGCTGCATGCCAGATCGAGCAGACCTTGATGGAGATCGGCGCGGTGTTCGTAGCGGATGCGCAGCCGTTTGAACTGGTGTAGCCAGGCGAAGGTCCGCTCGACCACCCACCGGATGGTTCCCAGTCCTGAGCCGTGCGGGCTACCGCGTCGGGCGATGACCGGTTTGATCCCGCGTTTCCACAGGTGGCGGCGGTGGCTGGGGTAGTCGTAGCCGCGGTCGGCGTACAGCCGCCGGGGTTTGCGCCGAGGTCGGCCTCGTACACCGCGGATGGGCGGGATCGCCGCGAGCAAGGGGAGCATCTGGGTGACGTCGTGGCGGTTGCCGCCGGTCACCGACACTGCCAGCGGCGTGCCGTGCGCGTCGACGATCAGGTGGTGCTTGGAGCCGGGCCGGCCTCGGTCGACCGGCGACGGGCCGACGTGGTCCCCCCTTTGAGGGCGCGCACGTGCGATCCGTCGATGGCGGCATCATTCAGGTCGAGCAGGCCCGCGGCCCGCAATTCGTCCAGTAGTAGCTGGTGCAGGCGTGGCCACACGCCGGCCTCGGTCCAGTCGCGTAGTCGCCGCCAGCAGGTCACTCCCGAGCAGCCGATGGTCGAGGCCGGGACATCGCGCCAGGCCACGCCGGTGCGCAGCACGTAGACGATGCCGGCCAAGGCCATGCGGTCGTCGATCGGCCGCCGTCCTGGATGGTGTCGGCGGCGTGGTGGATGGGGCGGCAGGAGCGGAGCTATGCGCTCCCATAGATCATTTGGAACGAGGTCGGGGGAAGACACGCGGTTGAGTTTGTCCGCTTGAGTCTGCCGTCACCAGCCGACACACCGCTCATTTTGAAACGAGCTGTTAGGACATCGGATATGACCCGCGGGTTGAAGTTTATGTGATCAATAATCTTCCGATAACTCTCGGGCTGGGCGAGTTTCGCCTTCTCGACGGCTGGCCAGGTTGACCAAAATGTATGGTTGTAGAGAATCCTAGCTTTCGTCTCCCTGCTATATGAATCCAGGTCTACAACACAGGTAATTGGCTCAAAATTCTCACGATCAAGGCGTTCATAGCGGTTTTTGCCTTGAGCTAAAATGTAGCTGCGCGTTGTGCATATGAGTCTTTTGTGAGGATCTTTGCCAATTCTCTTCATTAGTGATATTAGTCGGGCATCCTCATTCTTGTATAGCTTATCTTCAAGAGTGCTCTGGCCGAGGAAGTCATCGTAGACAAATATTTGTTTAGCCTCGGACTCCCACATTCGATAAGCGTCCTCAATGTTTTCCGAGATCTCCACTAGTTCATAACCTGAGTATGCATAATGTGCGCTGAGTACTTGGGCTAGAGATGTCTTGCCCACTCCTGGGCCTCCAGTAATTATGCATGCGTGGTTCGCATCCAGCATCTTGAGTGCATGCCTATAGCTGCTAGAGGGGACATACGTCTTCAATGTTTCTTTTATCTCTTCAGCAAAATGCTCAGATCGCCACAAAATATTTTTTGAGATTGCAGCTTCAAGCATGTTGGCATCGCTGAGCCAAAGTCGCATGTATTTTCTTACTATATTCGGGCTATCTCCTATTATGGATAGAAGCTCATGAGCCCCATAGATGTCGCTTGGAGAGACTATAAATGGATCGAATGCTTTGTATAATTTATCTTTCGCATCTCTGGTCATTTCGACTGTAGATGCAATTATGTAACGTGTCGGATTAAGATTTCTCGCCTTGGGAAGTTCTTCATTTAACATATGTCGGACAAGCTTTGCCCTGCCGCTTTTCATCCAATGCTTGCATTGGATGATCACCTTGTCGCCATAACGATTCATGTATCTTAAATCAATACCGCCGTCACTTCCGGATGTGAAAATCTCCAGCCTGACATTAAGTAATTTCTCGAATACATCTTTGCAGAGACATTCGAAGTCGAAGTCCGTCAGCTTATGGAAGTCCATGAGGTCCATTTCGAATCCTCATTTCTTAGTTTGAGCGGCACGAGTGAGGTGTATGGCGAGGTTAGCACCATCTACTTGTATGCTACGGCTTGAAGCAGGATTCATCCCTATTGTGTACTAGAAGAGTCATTTGCTTCGACACCTACAGGTGAAGCGGGAAACATGACTAGCCGGTTCGGCCGGTTGGTCATGTGTGGAGCAGTCCGGGCAGGCCGGCTGCCTCTCCATGGGACAGCGTGCACATGATCAACAGACGCTTAAGGCGACCAACGCTCGTGAGCTACCGGCACTGTGCTTGGTATGTCCGATGATGTAATAGACAAGCCTTCGCAGGTGAGAGGGATGGTCTGTAGCTGCATCATCCTCAATGGGAACTGGGGAGTTCGGGGGATATTTGCGGGATAACCTTTGGTGATCAAGAGCGCATGAGGTGCTTCCGCCTGGGTGGTAGGGCATGGCCTAGTCAAGAACACGGTCCTCTTGAAAACCGCTGTGCCTCCGGCGGGGGCACTTCGGCTCCGGGATGATCGATGTTGCACCCCGAGGGCCGTAGGTAGCTGAGGTAGGAGCCGGATCTTCCCGTCTCCCTCGTCCCAGGCAAGCCCAACATCTCGACTCCTCCGGATCAAGGCCGTCTGTGATCGTTGGCATCCCATGATCGAGGAACGTCTACCGGCCGGCGTACACGCGAAGACGGCCTTGATCCTCCGTCCCCGAGCTGTTGCCCCTCCGGGGTGGGACGAGGCAGACGGGAAGATCCGGTGGAGGGGGCGTGTGCGTCCGCACGGGGTTCCCAGGCCGTGCCCGTTGCGTGCCCGTCAGCAGAGGGAGCAAGGGGAACTGACGGGGAATCACGGGCAACCGAAGCACTCCCCCGCAGGTCAGCATTTCGCCAGCTCAGCGCCCAGGTGGGTTAGAGACTTCCCAAGCTGACAGCGCGGGTTCGATTCCCGTCACCCGCTCCACGCTTCAAGGCCCAGGTCAGGGATGCGTTCCCGAGCCGGGCCTTCGTCGTTTCCAGGTTGTCCGATCTTCTCGGGCCATTGGCTCTCGTCGCTCCCACCGCTCCGTCATGCTCGTCATCGCGCGCGGCTCAGACCTTGATGACGGTGACGCGTCCGCCGCACAGGGCGGCAAGGTCCTCCGGGTCGGAGGTGAGAACCGTAACGGGGCCGGGGGCAGCGAGGGCGGTTGCGCTGAGCATCGCATCGATGGCGTACTTGTGCCCGTGCAGGCCGGCGCCAGCCAGAAGTGCGGCGGCGTGGCGGGCGATCGGTTCGGTGACCGGTTCAACGACAAGGCGGGACAGCGACCACTCCAGAGCCGGGCGGTTGATGCGGGGGTGGACCACTTCGACGAGGGTGGCGGCGGAGGTGATGACGCGGAGATCGTCGGCGCGGGCGAGGGTGAGCCATGTGGTGACCGTGCGGTCACGTAAGACGACTTTGGCCAGTCCCTCGCTGTCGAGGACCAGCGTGCCGCCGGGGGTGGCGAGAGAACGGGTCATGCAGTGTCCGCCCCACGGTGGGCCTGTCCCTGCCGGGCCTGGTTGAGTTGGTCGCGCAGTGCCTGGACTTCGTCGTCGGCAATGGGGCCATGCTCGGCCTCGGCGACCTGGATGAGTTCGCTGAGGTTGTCGCGCTCGATCTGGCGAGCGACGGCGGCGGCGACGTAGGCGGACAGACCGGAAGGGCCGCTCCGGGACCGTGCGGCCTCGGCGATGTCACGCGGCATGGTGATCGAGTACTTGCCGGTAGGCTCACTCATGCTCTCTATCCTACCTCTCATGCTACCGACGGCGATGGCCACGCCCAATGGGAGCTGAGCGCCAGGTCTGCCCTGCGTCCACTTCTCGCTTTTGGTTACTCGTCCAGGTCTCCTGGGCGGCGTTGATCACGTGCCGGATCCGTGCCAGAACAGACGGGGTTGCCGTTCGGGCAGTTCCAGCGGGCGATGGCGAAGGTGGACCGGTATCTCGCGGAGAGAGGTGGCCTGCCGGATGGCGATCAGGTCAAAAGTCCGCGTGATGGCGTCAGCGAGTTGAGGTTGCCCCTCGGGGAACGGTCCTGGCGGATCACGTTCTGGAGACCCGGAGGTAGGGCGATCGTTCTGCTCACGGTGTTTGCAAGACCCGCAACGGGCCACAGCATGATGACGTGGAGCGTGCGGTCAAAGCGAAGAAAACCTGCCGGCTCGAACACGACATGACCGTCGTCCACGTTTTCGACAGGAGATCGTGATGGCTGGACACAGCACGTGGAAGACCCTGAAGGCCAAACGGCTCATGGAAGCCGAGACCGAAGAGAACCCCGAGTACACACGAGCCGTCCGGGACATGACTCTCGGAGACAGGCTCCGTGAGGTGCGTGTGGCGAGGAACCTGACTCAGGCCGAGGTCGTCAAGCGAGCAGGGATCTCCCAGCCGGCTCTGTCGCGTATCGAACTGGGTGGTGGAGTACCGACGCTGGAGATGCTCGACCGGATCGGCAGAGCGATAGGTGTTCGGTTCACCATCTCCGTGGGAGACGACCAAGCGGAACAGATCGACCTCCTGGCCGGTTAGCCGAACGAAGCAGGCGGATCAACCACGCCATCAGCCAGGAACGCACAAGGAGTGACAGGGACCGCTCACCTGATGTGCCCCGACTCCACCGAACTCGGGGTACATCAACTCCACCGGACCCGGGGCAGACCACAAAGTCCACGAAACTCGGCGCGGTTCACTCGCCCCCTCTGATCCCCGTCCCCCGTTTCCCGGTTCGGGACGCCAAGGTCAGTAGATGATTCTCAGCCGACAGCGCGGGTCCGATCCCCGTCCCCCGCTCCACGCGCGAAGGCCCCGGTCGGGATGTAAATCCGGACCGGGGCCTTCGCCGCTTTGGGAATCGAAGGACACGCTTGTCCCTGAAGCGCTCCTTACCGGCCGGCCGGCGTGGACGTGCCTTCCGTCGGAGGTTCGATGTTCGCCGGAGGTTCGCCGTTCGGCGCGGGCTCGGCCGTGGCGGAGCGGTCGTAGATCCCGACGGCCCACCCTCCTGGTTGTTCGCCGATCTCGGCCAGCAGACGTTCGCGCACTTCGGGGTGCATCAGTTCGCGGGACTGGGCCGTCTCGTCACACCCCTTCGACTTCCAGATCGGCCGGCAGCCTGTGACGGCTTTCGCCACCTCCTTGACCGGGGCATCCGCCGGAAAGACCCAGACCTGCATGGACTGCGGACGCTTCAGCCAATCGGAGGGCGCCGAGAGCCGGTCGTGGTGTCCACCCACCCCCTCCCTGCAGCGTCCGGCCGTTCCGCCGCCCTCGCCGCTCTTGAGTTGATGTGAGGTGACGACCCAAGCCCGAGGATCGTCGCAGACCACCTTGTACCCGGTGAAGAAACTGCTCGGGGTGAAGGTCACCGTCCGGGTGACGCCTTCCGTCTTGAACCGCTGGGAATGAATGAGGGGAAGGTCGAATTTGTTGGCTCCCAGCACCACGGGAAACTTTTCGGGAAGCTTCGGTCCGGGGTCCACCTGGGCCGAGTCCGCGGAACGCTGGGCGACCATCGTCTCGGCCATCCCGGATGGCCCGGTCAGCAGACCGTTCACCAGTCCGACGGCGGCGACGGCGAAGGCCGCCGCCGTCCCGCCCGTCACCGCCCGCCGAATACGGCGCGTGCGGCGCCCCCGCTTCACGATCGCGTCGAGATGAACGGACGGTCCGTGGTGGGCCCGTTCCCCGCCGTGCTCGGTCAGGAGCTTTCGCAGTTCACTCTCGGTGTGCCTCATCGCTAAACCCTCTCCAGCTTCATGGTCTGCATGTCCGGATCGACGCGAAGACGGGTGAGTGCCCGGCTGAGCTGGCGCTTCACCGCCCCCGGTGAGCAACCGACGATGTCCGCGACCTGGGTGAGCGTCCGTCCCTCGAAGTAGTGCAGAACGATCACCGCACGTTGGCGCGGGGAAAGCGTGCCGATCGCACTCCACAACACGGCCTGGTCGTCCACCTCGGCGGACGTGTCGCGTGGATCGGCCGTTTCGGGGACGGTCGCGGCCGGCACCTCCCCGCGCCAGCGCCTTCGCCACCACGAGGCGTGGGTGTTCACGATGATCCGATAGACGTACGGGTCGGGGTTGCCCTCGACCCGCCGCCAGGCGAGCCAGGCCTTCGACAGTGCGGTCTGCACCAGATCCTCGGCTGTGCCCCAATCCTGGGTGAGGAGGTATGCCATCCGGCACAGCCGTAAGCGCCGGTGCGCCACATATTCGGCAAATCCATCGTCCATCCGTCATCTCCGTTTCGTTGCCCCGGCGATGACTACCGTCCGGGGGACGCGTTCGGATGACAGGTGCCACACACCAAGGAAAGACGGGAAGAGCCGGGCGGGGGTACGTGCGACGCGCGCAAGAGGTGTCAGGGCTCCCTGACACCTTAGGAGTGTGCTGTGACACCGCCTGACACCCTGGCCGAACTCGCTCGGTGTTCCTTCTGCGGAAAGCCGTCCACCGAGGTCGGCCAGGCTCTCGGAATCACCCGCCAATCCGCGTGGGAGCGCTTCTCCGGCGAGGAGTGACGCGATCCGGAGCGGCCGGCTTACGTCCGGGATCTTTCGTGCGGCATGATCCCGGCATGCCGTGACGAGGGCGGGCCGTTCCAGGCAGGCCTCTCACGATCGTCTGATGACGGCTGACCCCCGAGAGTGGCCGGGGACGGGTGGAGGGCGCCGGAAAGGCCACCTCCCGGCGGGAGGTGGCCTTCGCGGGGAAGAGCGGCGGTCAGGCTCGGGCGGTCACCAGGGTCACCGCGGTCTCCGAGTGGACGCCGGTCCCGTCCGTGCAGTGCGCCAGGTTCGCGCGTACGGCGGCCGTGAGGTCGGCGCGACGCGAACCGATGTACGGGCTGACCGCGGAGAAGTCGAACAGGCAGCAGATCGCGTCGGGCTCGCCGGGAACGGTGGCCGGCAGCGTCCACTCGCGGAGTTCGACGTCGACGAAACCGGCCTCCTTCGCCAGGGTGGCGACCTCGATCCCGGGCAGGGACCACGGTTCCTCGAAAAGATCCGCCCTGTCGGGGCCCAGGACGGTGGCGACGGCGTCGTACAGGGCACGGAAGAGCGGGTTGCGGTGCAGCGGCTGCCAGGTGGCGATCGCGATCCGCGCGCCGGGGCGGGCGGCCCGGCGCATCTCGGCCAGCGCCGCTCCGCGGTCGGGAACGAACTGCAGGACCTGCTGCATGGTGATCAGGTCGAACGCCTCGTCGGAGACGTGCAGCGGGGTGGCGCCGCATTCCACGTACTGGATGGGAGCGCCGTCGACGGAAGGTGATTCGACGGCGAGGGCGAGCATGGCGGGGTTGAGGTCGGTGCCGACCACCGCGCCGGTGGGGCCGACCGCCCTGGCCAGCACCCGTGCGACGGTGCCGGGGCCGGTGCCGATGTCGAGTGCCTTGGTACCGGGGGCCGGCGCCAGCGCCTCGACCAGGTGCTCCGCCCACGGCTGGAAGATCGACGGGAGCAGGATGTCCTTGTACGGCCGTACCTGGCCGACGTCGAAGGAGGTGTCCGCGGTCACGGCGGTCCTGGACCTCGTGGCCGTCTCCAGGGTCTCGGCGAGGACCTCGACCTCGTCGGGAGAGTTGTACAGGTAGAACGAGGCCCGGATCGCGGCGGGGACGCCGAACCTGCTGCACGCGAGCTGCGCGCAGTGGTTGCCGGACCGGACGGCGATGCCCGCCTCGTCCAGGCTCGCGCGCATGCGCTGCAGCGGGATGCCGTCCACCACGAACGACAGCAGCGGCAGCCGGTTCGCGGTGCCGGTCGGGCCGATGAAGCGGATGCCGGGCACGTCGCCGAGCCGGTCCAGGGCGTACTCGATCAGGGCCTGGTCATGGGCGGCGATCGCGTCCATGCCGATCCTGTTCAGGAAGTCGCAGGCGGCGCCGAGGCCGACGGCCTGCGCGACCGGGGGTGTGCCGGCCTCGAACTTGAGCGGGGGCGCGGCGTAGTGCATGGCGTCCACCGTGACGTTCTCGATCATCTCGCCGCCGCCGAGGAAGGGCGGGAGCGCTTCCAGGAGTTCGTACCTGCCCCACAGGGCGCCGATTCCGGTGGGTCCGCACATCTTGTGGCCGGAGAACGTGACGAAGTCGGCTCCCAGCGCGGTGACGTCGATGCCGAGGTGCGGGACCGACTGGGCCGCGTCGACGACCATCAGTGCGCCGACCTCGTGCGCGCGGGCGGCGATCGTCGCGACCGGGTTCACCGTGCCCAGGATGTTCGAGGCGTGCACGACCGCGACGACCTTGGTCCGCTCGTTGATCTTCTCGTTCAGGTCGGAGAGGTCCAGGCGGCCGTCGTCGGTGATGCCGAGATATCTGACCGTCGCCCCCACCCTCTCGGCCAGCAGCCGCCAGGGGATCAGGTTGGAGTGGTGCTCCATCTCGGTCAGGACGATCTCGTCGCCGGGGCCGACGCGGAGCCGTCCGTCCGCCCAGATGAACGAGTTGGCCAGCAGGTTGACGGCCTCGGTCGCGTTCTTGGTGAACACGATCTCCTCGGCCCGCGGTGCGCGCACGAACGCGGCGATCGTGCTTCGCGCCCCTTCGTACAGCTCTGTCGCCTGTACGGCCAGCCGGTACACGCCCCGGTGCACATTCGCGTTGGTGCGGATGTAGTAGTGGTTCAGCGCGTCCAGGACAACGGCGGGTTTCTGTGTGGTGGCGGCGCTGTCGAGGTATACGGGTGGGCGGGAACCGTCAGGGGCGGTTTCGAAAAACGGGAATTCCTTCCGAATCGACTCGACGTCGATCGCCATCGTGGTCTCCTCCTGCCGAATGGTGTAGCGGCAGTGTCGGCGGAGCCCGACCGGCTGAATCCAACTGGAGTTGCGTCATGGCGAACCCTTCAGTATAACCCACATTTCAGGGGGGTATGAATGGCAAGAAGTTGCCGTCGTTTCCGGCCACCGAGGGTCTCGAATTCCTCACCTAATGTGGCGGCATGGCCGGCGATTTCTTGGTTGACGGCGCGCGGATCATGGCCAGGCGCCGCTCGCGCGGCCTTACCCGGAGAATTCTGGCCGACCTGGTCGGCTGCAGTGAAGAATGGCTCCGCCTGGTCGAGAACGGGGTGAGACCCCTGGACCGGCTGTCGACCATCATGCGGATCGCCGAAGTGCTCCGCGTCGAGGATCTCTCCGAGCTCGTCGGCGGCCGGGCGAAACTCCCGCACGCCTGCGACCACGGCGAATTCGACGAGGTCGGGAACGCGCTGCTGCTGCCCGGCCGGTTCACCGGCGAGGCGCCCCAGAGCGTGCCGCGGGTACGGCGCCACGTGACGACGGCATGGGAGGTCTGGCAGCGCTCGCCCCATCGCTACACCGAGACGCGCCGCCGCCTGCCGGCACTGCTGTCGACGGCCGACCTGTCGGCCAGGGTCGCCACCGGCGCGGACCGGGAGGCCGGTACGGCCATCCTCACCCAGGCGTACCGGCTGGTCGCGGCGCTGCTGCGAAGCTGCGGCCAGCACGCGCTGGCCCTGGTCGCCGCCGATCGCGCGGTGGCCTCCTCGGCGGGCTCGGCGATCACCAAGGCCGAGCTGGCGGGCGTGCTCGTCTCGCTCGGCCGGTACGCCGACGCGCGCTGGCTGTGCCTGGCGGTGATCGACGACCGGCCCGAGTCGCCGGAGGTCACCGGGCTCTGCTACCTGACGGCCGCGCTCGCCGCCGCCGAGGAGAGCGACGTGCTGCGAACCGAGGAGCTGCTGAACCACGCCCGCAAGATCGGCGACCGGCTGGGCCCGGACTTCGCGCTGGAGGTGGACCTGCACCGGGTGGCGGTCGCGGTCCGGATGGGCCGGTACGCGCAGGCGATCCGCCTCGCGGCGGGCGTCGACGCCGACCGCCTCCCCGACAAGGACCGCCAGGCGCGGCACCTGCTGGCCGTGGCCACCGCGCACGCGATGGACGGCGACTCGGGCGCGGCCATGGCCCTGCTGTGGCGGATCGTCGAGAGCTGCCCGGAGGAACTGCGATTCAACGTGGACGCCGGACCGGTGCTGGCCCGGCTACGGGCGATGGACTGCGAGTCGACCCGGGGGGAACTGCGGGAGATGACCCGGATTACCGCTTGACCCATCGACGTCGGGGCACGGACGACGCGGTACGGGCGACCGGGTCCCGGCGCGGGCTGCCGGGGGTGATCGAGGTGCACACGCATCTCCCGCCGTCCTGGGCGATGGCGAAGCGCAGGCCTGTTTCGCGCGGGGCGGGGAGGCCCTCGGTCCTTGAGCGCTCTCGCCCGTACTTCGCCGACACGATCTGGCAGAACGATTCTCATGGATGGACGGTTCTCTACCATCAGGGAACCGTCGTTCAAGAACCCGGTGCCAACGACGCATAATCTTTCCCCGATGGTGTCGCCTGAGCTCAAGGGCGAATGCGGGCAATCGTCACCACGGGGTCGGGTTTCACTCATCGTCGACACCACGGGACTCACGGGAAGGAGAAATACCGTCTCTCACCCGCATCACAGCATTTCAAGAAACCCTGTACCGAAATTTTTCGAACCGGTGGCTCAGTACCGCCGTGCGGCGGTTGTGACGTACGGCTTGGATGGACTTCACCTATGACCGGGCTTCGCCGGCAGGCATCGTGAGTTCGCCGTGAACGAGAAGTACGGCTTCCTCTTCATTTCCCCGAACCTTCAGCCTGCGCTCCGCTGTCATGACACGCCCCCTGTTCCCGGTCAGGGAACAAGGGGTGTGTCTTCGGCCGACCGGGACGGATGTTCCGTCCTCGCCTTCCGCCTTGCCGGCCATGCCGTCCGCTCGTCGGTCCGGACGGCGATCACGTGACGCGGCTCAGTTGAAGGGATTGTCGTAGATGCCGCTGCTCTTGGTACGCGTCCTGTGCTGATATCCGTTGCTGCTGCTGAACCAGCCCGCGGTCACGTCGAAGCTGAGGTTGTAGACGGCGCTGCCGACGTTGACGTCGGCGCTGTACAGGGCCACCAGCTGGCACCCGGCAGCCGAGGTGTTACCGGTCCAGACCGGGGAGCCCGCGGGCGAGCCGTTGACCTTGATGGAGAAGTACGGCTGGGGATAGGAGCCGCTCTGCCAGCAGAGGTTCAGCGAGTAGCGGTACCTCGTGTTGGAATCGTCGAACGCGACGGTCCCTTCCAGGCGGGCCAGCTGCATTCCGGATCCGTCGTTGGCGGTCACCTGAACGTAGACCTGCTGATCCGGGCCGTACGCGGCATGGGCGGGTGTGACGGGCAGGAGAATCGCGGCCAATGCCGTGATGACGAGTGCGATCGGCGTCGTCAGGCGACGTCCCCGCGAGCGTTCGGTCAATTCACACCTCATCATTCAAAAGTGCTGGACCACCCGGAGGTTATAGAACAGATCTTGGACCGTCCAGCATGGCCATTCGAGGCCCGGCCTCAAAAACATCTCACGTATCATCGGTCACGCCACCCTTGTAACGAGCAGGAAATACACGGAGACGCGATCCACGAAACTTCAGCTTGACCACTGAAAGTTTCATTCTCAGCAGCCTCGACGGCTTGAATTGTCCTGACAAGGAGGCGGTCAGGACCTTGATCACGTGACAGACGCGTGCCGGCACAACGGAAGCCGAAAGAAGGGGTCGACCGGCCCGCCTGTCAGGAATGCCGAGGCGAACTCGTCCTTGGTCTGAAGCGGTCTCCGGCGGAACGTCCCGGCTTCAAGATGATCGCCAGGAGCATGCTCCCCACCACGGCCCACCGGTCATCGCAACAGGGACACGATCGTCCTGCCTGTCGCGAGCCAGGACCAACCGAGCACAGAGCACAAGTTAGATTGGCGAAAAACGGGACGATCGGGTGAGTAAGGTGCATGCGACGTAAACAGGGCTTTCGTTCTCAGACCGTGTCGTGAGAAGCTGCGCCGATGATCTGGAGCGGGACGTAGGAGTCGATGGTGAGCAGGAACTCACGACAGGAGATGCCACCGCCACCGAGCGACGCCGAGACGGCGGAGCACATGCGCAGCCTGGCCGGGCACTTCGTCGAGCACACACGTGAAGACGGATACTTCTTCGATTGGGACCCGGCGCTCATTCACCATCTTGACGCCTACTGCACCGAGTTCGCCGCCTCCGAACCGTCCCCCGAGGTCACCCACAGCGTGATCATGAGTGCGGGGGCGTACCTGGGCGAGATGATCGTCCGAAACAGCGACTGGGTATGGGCGTACTGCACCGTCGAGAACGCCGCCGCCGTGGAGAGCCCCCAGGGACTTCGAGGTTATCCACACAACAAGGTCGCCAAGCGGATCGACAACGGGACCGAGCATGACCTTCAGGCTTTCTTCACGTACGCCGTCACAGGCGAGGTACCGCACGGGACCACCGCCCGCGTCATCAGGCCTTCATGGTGGAAACGACTGAGGTCAAGAGCTTGATCGTCATGCCGTCGACTCCGGTGGCAGAGAGTCGTCTCTCAAGACGACGGCGCGGGTTCGATTCCCGTCGTCCCCTCGCCGCCCCTCACGCGAGCACCTCTGGCAGCAAGGTGAACGCCGGCACATGCAGAGGGCGGATGAGCGTGAAATCTCGTCGGTCGATCGTCACGATCCGCGTGACGCCCAGACGCTCGGCGATGGCGACCACGGACACGTCAGCCGGATCGAGCCGGGCGTCCCTGTAGAGCCGGACGAGTTCGGCCATCCGCCGCACGTCCGCAGGAAGCAGATCGACCAGTTCGAACTCTTCGGTCACAAGATCAAGGAACTGGGCGTGTACGGCAGGGCCCATATGCCGGTTGATCGTCCAACCGGCCTCAATCAAGATCGTCGTTGGAAGAAGCAGGGTCCTTCCAGTTCTTCAATACGACTGGATCGCCGCCACCGGGCGTGCCGCCGTACGGAGGCGACGACCTTGCCGAGACGGTCGACCGGCCCGGCCGGGACCCGGTGCGGTGTCAGTGGTCCGGCGGCTCGTGCCGGTCGATGTGGGCGCGGAACCAGTCGAGCGCGAAGCGGTGTGAGGCGATGCCGTAGTCGAGCGTCGCGCGCTGGTGGGTGGCGAGGTCGTGGTGCTCCTCGGGAACGTCCGGGGTGCCGAGGTGCTCGTCGAGGGCCGAGAGGGTGGCGAGGTCGGCCTCGATGCGCGCCGTGATGCGGCGGAGCGCCGGTACGCGTTCGGCCGGCTCCAGCAGGCCGAGGAAGTAGAGCCTGGACAGCGCCGCGGTCTCCAGGTCGGGCCCGGTCAGGTCCCCGGTCATCCACGCGTGGAACTCCTGGCGACCGGCGTCGGTCAGGCGGTACACCTTCCGTCCCCGGCCTGCCGCCTCGACGCTGGCGACCTCGATGAGCCCTCGCGTGAGCAGGGTGTCCAGCGCACGTTTGATGCTGCCGGAGCTGGCGCTGTAGAAGAGCGCGATGCCGGCCTCGAATCCCTTGATGAGGTCGTAGAAGGTCTGCGGGGCGATCAGGAGCAGACCGAGGATCACGTGGGCCACCGGTCGAGTCTATTGACTCTCATAGACATGTCTATTAGACATGTCATCACCCCCGAGAGGTGATGCTCATGGTCACGGCGGCCGTCACCGATGCCGACCGGCCCCGCCCCGGCCGGTGGAGGGCGTGGCCCCGGGGGCACCTCGAGAAGACGCAGACAGGGGACGTTCACGTGACATCGCCGCTCGCCACGACCCTCGCCCACGACAATCGCGTTCCCGACGACGTCAACGCGCGGTTCACGCGCCTGCTGGAGAGCCTCGTCGCGCACCGCGGCGTACACCACGCCAACGTCGCCGTCACAAGCGGTGACGGGGAACAGCGCTGGTCCGCCGCCGCCGGGCCCGCCGACGCCGACGGTCACCCGCCGCGTCCCGACACCCCGTTCTTCATCGCGAGCGTCACCAAGCGTTTCATCGTCACGCTGGTGCTGCAGGCGTACGAGCGCTACGAGCTCGAACTGGCGGCGCCGATCGGCGACTATCTGCCTGCGGAGACGATCGGCGGGCTCCATGTCCTCAGGGGGGTCGACCGGACGTCCGCGATCACGGTGCGCCACCTCGCGAGTCACACGTCCGGACTGCCGGACCACTTCGAGAAGCGCGGTGAGGGCCCCAGCCTGCACGAGCGCCTCGTCGCCGGTCAGGACGTGGCCTGGACCTTCGAGGACACGATGCGGGCCACACGCGAGCAGCGCCCGCACTTCGAGCCGCAGGACCTCACGGCCGCCCGGCAGAAGGCCCGCTACTCCGACACCGGTTTCCAGCTGCTCATCCGCATCATGGAGACGGTGACCGGCCGGCCGTTCGCCGAGCTGCTGACCGAACGGATCCTCGGTCCGCTCGGCCTCATGCACACCTGGCTCCCGGGACATCGCCCGCCGGATCCCGCGACCGCGGCGCCCTCACCGCTTCATGCGAAGCAGCGCCGTGTGGAGCTGACCTCGATGATCGAGTCCTCAAACGACCTGTTCAGCACCACCGACGATCTTCTCGTCTTCCAGCGGGCGCTGCTCGACGGAGACCTCTTCGATGACGCCTGCTCACTGGAACTGCTCACCGAGCGGCGCAACCGGCTGCGCGACATCCCCATCCTCCGGTACGGACTGGGCACCATGTTCTTCCGGGTCGGCCGGCTCATGTCGTCGGGGCGCCCTCCCGTCACGCTCGTCGGGCACTCGGGAGTCACCGGGACCTGGCTCTTCCACTGTCCTGAGCTCGACCTGCACCTGGCCGGCACCGTCGACCAGGTGCAGGGGCAGGCCGTCCCCTTCCGGTTCATGGCACGCTGCCTGGACGCCTGGCGGAGGTGAGGAGGAAAAAGTCCCTTCCTTTCTCGCGCTCGTCGTGTGTCCCTCAGAAGGCAGGCGCGGGCACCCGGAGCACTTTCCCGCGGGTCACGCGGTGGCGCTCGGTGGCCTGCCGCCGAAGCGCCAGAAATGCACCTCCGTACGGCCGTCCCCGGCCGGCAGCATCGCCGCGGCGGCCTGCGGGTCCGGCGCCTCCACCATGGCCGCCCGGCCGAGCCGCGCCTCGCCGTCGAGCGTGAGCAGCTCGCCGTACACGATCATGTGTTTCGACGGGACCGGTACGGGGGCGGAGTCGCCCGTGGTGATCACCAGGAACCGGCCGTAGCCGTCGACGGCCTCGGTGAAGTCCCACATGGTGCGGCCCTGGGGGGTGCGGAAACGGCACAGCAGCACCGACTCGAAGACCCCGGCGCGGTAGTACGGCTCCTCGTGGGCGAACCTGCGGGCGGCCTCGGCGTCCGGGAGGTCGACGATGTGCAGGCTGCCCGTGGACTCGGCGTCGTCGCCGTCGCCGCTCAGTGTGGGTCCGCGGGCGATCAGGAGCCTCCCGTACCCGTCCATGAAGGACCAGTGGTCGTCGTTCAGGCTCATCTTGAGGTCGAAGGCGCCGGGGCGGTCGCGGCCGTACACGAAGTACTCCATGGCCGGTCAGGCTAGATGATCGCGGCGCCGGGAATGACAGGTGGGAGGGGAAGGTTGGTGGTCGCCATGACAACCATCGGATTCATCGGCAGCGGGAACATCGGCGGCACGGTCGCCCGGCTCGCCGTCGCGGCCGGCCATGACGTGGTGCTGAGCAACTCCCGAGGTCCCGAGACGCTGAGGGAACTGGTCGGCGAGCTCGGTCCCGGGGCCCGCGCCGCGACCTCCGCCGAGGCCGCCGAGGCGGGTGACCTGGTGGTCGTCAGCGTTCCGCTGCGGGCCTACCGCGACGTTCCGGTGGAGCCGCTCGCGGGCAAGGTCGTGCTGGACACCAACAACTACTATCCCGGGCGGGACGGGAACATCCCGGAGCTCGACGACGCGTCCACCACGACCGGTGAGCTGCTGCAGCGGCACCTGACGACGTCCAGGGTCGTCAAGGTGTTCAACAACATCTACTTCGGGCACCTGCGGGCGCTGGCCAGGCTCTCGGGCGCGGCGGACCGCAGCGCCCTGGCGATCGCGGGCGACGACGCCGACGCGAAGGAAAAGGCGACCGCGTTCCTCGACCGCATCGGGTACGACGCCGTGGACGCGGGAATGCTCGCGGACGGGTGGCGTTTCCAGCCCGGGACCCCGGCGTACGGCCTCGTCTACGGGGGAGACACCGAGAACTTCCGGGAGTCCCCGGGAGTCCCCGTCGACGCCGCGACGCTCCGCGCGAAGCTGGACGACGCCCGGCGCTGACGCCCGGACCGGCCGATGTCGAGAACCGCGACGTGGCTTCTACCACCTTCCGAGGACGCCGTCCGGCTCCAGGAAGAAGTGCATCGTGACCCTCACACCTCCCTCGCCCCCGCAGGACGACCGGCGCACGGCCGTACCGGCGGAGCGGTCGTTCCCGGCCCGCGCCGCCGACGTCTCGTCGATCGCGGGCATCGCGTTCCTGCTCCTGCTCGCCCTGCTCCACCTCATCCGTCCCGACGTCTCGACGAGCTGGCAGACGACCAGCGAGTACGCGCTCGGCGACCTCGGGTGGCTCATGACGGTGGCGTTCCTGCTGTCCGCGACCGGCTACGGGGCCCTGGCGATCGCCCTCCTCGCCCGGCCCCGGCGGCTCCCCGCCCGGATCGGCGCGGTCGTCCTGGCGGTCGTGGCCGCCGGCACGGTCGCCGGCGGCGTCTTCGTCACCGATCCCCTGGGCACCCCGCAGGATCAGCTGTCCACCAGCGGCACGCTGCACGGGCTCGGTGCCGGCCTCGCGCTGATGTTCCTCCCGGTCGCGGCGCTGCTGATCACCTTCGGGCTCGCCCGTGACGGCTCGTTCTCCACCGTCAGGCGCGGACTGTGGTGGAGCGCGGCGCTGCCCGCGGCGGCGCTGGTCATGTTCATGGTCGCCCAGGCCGTCCTGCTCGGGGCCGGTGACGGTGGCTTCGGCCCCGACGTCCCGATCGGATGGCCGGAGCGGATCCTCGTCCTCGCGTACGCCGCGTGGCAGATCGTCGTGGCGCGGATCGTCTCGCGCCGGACCGTGCGGTGAGACGGGACGCCTCCGCAGGCACGCGGCCGGTGTTCCCGTGATCTCACGGGCCTCTCAGCGGATCGCGGCGATGCGGGCGACGGCCTCGGTGAGGGTCTGCGGGGAGCAGCCGAAGTTCAGCCTGGCGAACCCGGCGCCCGCGGAGCCGTAGCGGTGCCCGGCGTTCAGGGCGACCCGGGCGGCGTCGAGGATGTGCGCGGCGGGGTCGTCGCCCCAGCCGAGGGCCCGGAGGTCGATCCAGGCCAGGAAGCCCGCCTGCGGTGGTCCGTAACGGGCCTCGGGGAGCGACTCCGCCAGCAGCTCGCCCAGCAGCCTCCGGTTGTGGTCGAGGATGCCGAGGGCCCCGGCGAGCCATCGGTCACCCTCGTCGAACGCGGCCACCGTGGCGATCACCCCGAGGTGACCGGTGCGGTAGAGGGAGTGCGCGGGCAGGCGGTCGACGTACCGCCTGGGCGCCGGGTCCGCGGTGACGACGACGGCCGCCTTGAGCCCGGCCAGGTTCCAGCCCTTGCTCGCGGACAGGAACGAGAACCCCCGGCGCCTGGCCGCGTCCGACACCTCCAGGAACGGGACGAACTCGGCCCCTGGGAGGACGAGGGGGGCGTGGATCTCGTCGGACAGCACGTGGACGCCGTACCTGTCGGCCAGCCCGGCGAGCGCGACCAGGTCCTCGCGAGGGTGGACGAGCCCGACGGGGTTGTGCGGGTTGCACAGCAGGTACGCCGTGGCGCGGTCGGCGAAGGCGCGTTCCAGGGCCTCCAGGTCGAGCCGCCATCCCCGCGGCCCTTCGGCCAGCGGCGCCTCGACGACCTGGGCTCCGACCTCGCGCACCCACCAGGCGAACGGCTCGTACACCGGCGGGCTGATCACCACGCGGTCCCCGGGACCGGTGACGCGGCGCAGGACCTCGACGATGCCGATCCCGACGTCGGCGACGGTGCGCACGCCGTCGGTGTCGATCTTCCAGTCCCAGGTACGCCGGGCGTAGCCGCTGACCGCGTCCGCGAGGTCACGGGTCGGTGCCGCGTAGCCGGTGTCCGACCGGTCGACCGCCTCACGCAGGGCCCTGGCGATCGGCTCGGCCAGGGGGAAATCCATCTCCGCCACCGGCAGGGGCAGGACGTCGTCGGGGAAGGTCCGCCATTTCGCGCTGCGGCGCCTGCGCAGCTCCGCCAGGGAGGGAATCGCGAGATCGTCCATGATGAGGGCTCCTGAAGACCGTGCGGAAAGGGGTGACGGGCTCTTCGGGACCCGTCCCCTCGATGATCGGTTCCGCGTACGGCGTCCCGCTTCCGATAAAATGACAATTGATGTCGGAAATCCGCCACACCCCGGTCGCGATGACGGGACTGCGTCCCCTGGCCGCCGGTGCCGGGATCGACGCGCACCGCCACGACGAGAACCAGATCGTCTACGCCGGTCGCGGCGTGCTGTCCGTCACCACCGACGCGGGGATCTGGGTCGCCCCCGCCACCCGGGCCATCTGGATCCCCGCCGGGGCCGTCCACGAGCATCGCGCCTACGGGGACACCGTCCTGCACCTGGTGGGACTGCCGGTGGAGGACAACCCGCTGGGCCTGGACCGGCCCGCGGTCATCGGCGTCGACCCGCTGCTGCGCGAGCTGATCATCGCCTACACCGGGCGGTCCGACGGCCCGGCCGCCGAGCGGCTCCGCCTGCGGGCCGTCCTGCTCGACCGGCTCCGCCGTTCCACGCAGCAGCCCGTCCACGTGCCGGCCGCCAGGGATCCGCGTCTGGCCGCGGTGTGCGCCGTCCTGCGCGACGATCCGGCCGACGATCGGACCCTGGCACGGCTCGGCGCCGAGGCCGGCGTCAGCGACCGTACCCTGAGCCGGCCCTGCAGGGCCGAGTTCGGGATGAGCTTCCCGCAGTGGCGCACCCAGGTGCGCCTGCACCACGCCCTGCGGCTACTGGCCGAGGACGTCCCGGTCACGGTCGTCGCGTCCCGGTGCGGCTGGGCCTCCAGCAGCGCCTTCATCGACGTCTTCCGCCGCGCCTTCGGCCACACCCCCGGCACCCACCGCGCGCACCGCTGAGGAAGGGCGGCCCCGGACGTCGGGCCGGTCCGCAGGCCGCGTCCTCCCGCCCGCCGGGCGGGGTTCGGACGGGCCGCTCCCCCCCTCCCGCAACCGATGGTTGCGCGAAGAGGCGTGGCGCGTTACAGTGAAGTGCAACCAAACGTTGCGCGTGGAGAGGTGAAGATCATGGAGTACGGCAGCATCGAACGCGAGATCCACGTCGACGCCTCGCCCGAGGTGGTCTTCGAGGTCGTCAGCCGTCCCGAGCACATCTCGCAGTGGTGGACCGACGACGCCCACTTCGAGACGAAGCCCGGAGCCGTCGGCGAGTTCGTCTGGGGCGACAGGGTCGACGTCGCCCCGATGACCGTGGTGGAGGCCGAACCGCCCCGGCTGTTCTCGTTCCGCTGGGGCTACCCCGGTGGCGAGGTCGACGACACCGCCCCTTCGCTGCTGGTCGTCTTCGAGCTCACCCCGTCGGGCACGGGCACCACGATCAAGCTCACCGAGACCGGGTTCCGGGAGATGGGCTGGGAGGCCGCCAAGCTGGAGGAGCAGTACGGCCAGCACGTCAACGGCTGGGACACCTTCGTCCCCCGGCTCGGAGAGTACGCCACGCGGCTGGCGTCGGCCTCGTGACCGCGGCCGTCGACGACGACCTGTGGTCCGCGGTCGGTGATCCGACCCGTCGGCGGATGCTCGACCTGCTCCTGGCGGACGGTGACGGCACCGCCACCAGCCTCAGCGAACGGCTGCCCGTGACACGGCAGGCCATCGCGAAACATCTCGGCGTCCTCGACCGCGTCGGCCTGGTTCACGCCACGTCCGCCGGCCGGGAGAGGAGATACCGGGTGGACGAGGCGCAACTCGCCCGCGCGGTCGCGCAGCTGTCGTCGGTGGGGGCGTCATGGGACGCCAGGCTCCGGCACATCAAGCGGATCGCCGAGGCCGTCCAGCGCGCGAAGGACCAGCGCGACGCGCAGCGGTGAGATCCATGAAGATCATCCAAGAATCAACACGGGGAAGAGGAACAACGATGGTGGACATCCTGCACAGGATCGCGATCAAGTCGTCTCCGGCCGAGGTCTACTCGGCCCTGACGACCACCGAAGGGCTCGCCGGCTGGTGGACGACCGACACCGAGGGGAAGGGGAACGACGTCGGCGGCGTGCTCCGCTTCCAGTTCCCGAACGGCGGGTTCGACATGAAGACCCTCGACCTCGACCCGGACAAGCACGTGCTCTGGGAAGTGGTCGAGGGACCCGCGGAGTGGATCGGCACGCACGTGGACTGGGACCTCTCCCAGGCCGACGACCACACCGTCATTCTCTTCAAGCACAAGGGCTGGGAGGAGCCGGTGGAGTTCATGCACCACTGCAGCACCAAGTGGGCGACCTTCCTGCTGAGCCTGAAGTCGCTGATCGAGAACGGTAAGGGCTCCCCGGCCCCCGACGACGTCAAGATCGACAACTGGAACTGACGTTCCGATCGGCCCGGAAGGAGATCCCGGGCCCGCCGCGGCGTCACGGGGGCCACGACGGCACCTCCACCGGTGGCATCGCCGCCGGTGGAGGTGCCGTCGTGCCGTGGCCCGCGACCACCGGCGCCGACGCGTGGCCCGCCGGCGCCGGGACGGCCGTCACGCCCCCCGCGCGACCTGTCAGCGACGGGTCATCTCCATGATCCAGTTGGTCACCCAGGTCACTCCCCCGTCCAGTGAGAACGCCTGCTCCCAGCGGGCGGACCGCTCGGTGATGTCCGACCAGACGAAGCGCGCCCGGACCTTTCGCCCGGCGTGGGTGTCGTCCCCGTGGAACTCGCCCCGGCCGCCGGTGAAGCGGCCGACGACCGGCGGGAACAGCGTGCCGGTGCGGCTGTTGGACCAGTACAGCGACCACTGCTCGCGCTCGACGTCGTACAGCCGCAGGGTGAGCCCGGTGAAGCCCATGGTCGGGAACGTGATCTCGTCGAAGTTCGCCCCGCCCGCGAAGTGCCGGGAGGCGCGGCTGACGGCGGGGAACTCCTCCCACTCGCTCGTCCCGTCGAGGAAGTCCGTACGCCGCCGGTTGGCGACGTCCCAGGTGCCGACGAGGAAGTCGAAGTCGTTCACGGGCGGTCCCCCGTGGTGCCCTCGGGGAGCGAGTCGCCGACGTAGGCGTCCAGGTCGGGGGAGGTGGGCGCGAGCACGTGCCGTACCCAGGCGTCGCGTTCGTGCAGGACGGGCGGCAGTTCCCAGACGCAGCCGATCAGCGGCCGCTCCAGCCGGACGAAGTTCGACGGGTCGGTGTCCGGGCAGCCCAGCACCGGCTGGCCCGCCACCGCCCCGCCGAAGTGCAGGGCGTTGTCCCACACCCAGCTGTACGCGTTGATGTACGCCCCGTTGTCCCCGCCCCGGTGGAGGACGACGAAGGTGGCCGGTGGCGTGCCGTCCGGTTCGGGAAGCAGCTCCGGGAGCATCGCGTACGCCGCCTTCTCGACCGCCGGATCGATGCCGGAGGGGTCGGCGGTGACGTGGTAGCGCTTGACGCGGCGGCCTGCCACCTCGATCGGGGGCGGCACCCGCAGCAGTTTCTCGGTGAAAGCCATGGCTGGACCGTAGGGCCGGTTCACTGACATCTTGTGTCAGTGAAGTCCAGCCGGCTCCTGTCGATCCTGCTGCTGCTCCAGACCAGGGGCCGGATGACCGCCGCCCAGCTCGCCGGGGAGCTGGAGGTGTCGATCCGGACGGTCTACCGCGACATCGAGTCGCTGCACGGCGCGGGCGTGCCCCTGTACGGGGACGCCGGCCACTCCGGCGGCTACCGGTTGCTGGCCGGCTACCGCACCCGCCTGACCGGGCTCAACACCGGCGAGGCCGAGGCGCTGTTCCTGTCCGGCATCCCGGGGCCCGCGGCCGACCTGGGGTTCGGCTCGGCGCTCGCGACCGCCCAGCTCAAGCTGCGCGCGGCGCTCCCGCCCGAGCTGCGCGCGCAGGCCGACCGGATGCGCTCCCGCTTCCACCTCGACGCGCCCGGCTGGTACGCCGGGGACGACGACGTGCCGTACCTGCCGCAGGTCGCCGACGCGGTGTGGCGCGGCCGTGTGCTCGACGTCCGCTACCGCCGCTGGAAGGAGCCGACCGACGTCGACCGGCGCCTGGAGCCGTACGGGCTGGTGCTCAAGGCCGGTCGCTGGTACGTCGTGGCCGGGCCGGGGCCGCGGACGTACCGGGTCGACCAGATCCTCGGCCTCACCGTGCGGGACGAGGAGTTCGAGGCTCCCGGGGACTTCGACCTGGCCCGCCACTGGGAGGGGTACCAGGCCGGCTTCCACGCCCGCCTGTACCGGGACGAGGCGGTCGTCCGCCTCTCGCCCCGCGCCGCGTCCCGCCTCACCGGCGCGGCCGCCCGGGCCCTGGACGGCACCGGGACCGCCGAGCCGGACGGCTGGATCCGCGCGCTGCTGCCCATCGAGTCGATCGACCACGCCCACGGGGTGTTCCTCGCGATGGGCGCGGACGTCGAGGTCCTGGGGCCACCGGAGCTGCGGGCACGCCTCGCCGAGACCTCCCGCGCCATGGCGGCCCGCTACTCCTCCGGCTGACCGCGCTCCTGCCGCGCGGAGGATTATCTCGGTGGATGACGCCCGCCGGGTGTGCGCAGAATGGGGCACGTGATCGACATCAACGCCGGCCTCGTAGGCACCCTGATCTCCGAGCAGTTCCCCCGGTGGGCCCACCTGCCGGTCGAGCCCGTGCCCCGCCAGGGCTGGGACAACCGCACCTTCAGGCTCGGCGACCGGCTGTCCGTGCGCCTGCCGAGCGACGAGGGGTACGTGGCGAGCGTCGAGAAGGAGGACCGCTGCCTGCCCGCGCTGGCCGGGCACCTGCCGTTGCCCGTACCGGCGCCGGTCGCGATCGGGCGCCCGGGGGCCGGCTATCCGTTCCCCTGGTCGGTACGGCACTGGATCCCCGGGGAGACCGTCGACGGAGCCGCGGACGTCGACCGGGCCGAGCTGGCGCGCGATCTCGGGGGCTTCCTGACCGCGCTCCGCCAGGCCCCCGCGGAGCGGGGACCGGCCGCGGGCCGTCACTCCTTCTTCCGGGGCTGCCATCCCAGCGCCTACGGAGACGAGGTCGAGGAGTCCCTCGCCAGGCTCGGGGACGGCGTCGACGCCGCGGCCTGCCGGGCCGTCTGGGCGAGCGCGCTGACCTCGGCCTGGCCGCTCCCGCCGGTGTGGTTCCACGGGGACGTCGCCGCGGGCAACCTGCTCGCCACCGGGGGGAGGCTCAGCGCGGTCATCGACTTCGGCACCTGCGGCGTCGGTGACCCCGCCTGCGACCTCGTCATGGCGTGGACCCACTTCGCCGGGGACGAGCGGAAGATCTTCCGGGAGGCCGCCGGTCTTCCCGGCGACGCCTGGCGGCGCGCACGCGGATGGGCACTGTGGAAGGCCCTCGTGACCATGGCCGGCCTGTCCGGCCCCGACGGCGACGGGGTCCAGGCGCGCACCCTCGTCCAGGTCCTGGAGGATCCGGTCGTGGACCGGCCCTGAGCCGTCGTACGACGGCCGGGCCGAGGCCGCTCGTGAGGGGCCGGACGGGGGCGGGACGGGGCGGGACGCGTTCGATCCCGTGCCGGTGCGGGAAGCGGGGGGAAGTCGCCAGGTCACCGCTATAGCAGTCTTGACTTATATAAGCTCAGGCTGGCATAGTCGGATCCGTGAACGCCTTCGACGTTCTCGGTGATCCGGTCCGGCGCCGGATCCTGGAGTTGCTCGTCGACGGTGAGCAGGCCTCCGGCCTGATCACCTCGACGATCCGCGAGGAGTTCGCGATCTCCCGATCGGCGGTGTCGCAGCATCTGCGCGTGCTGCGGGACAGCGGATTCGCGACGGTCCGGCCGGAGGGCAACCGACGCCTGTACGCCCTGGACCTCGCACCGTTACGGGAGATCGACATGTGGCTGGAACGCTTCCGCCGGTTCTGGGGCCGGCACCTCGACGCGCTGACCGCCGAGCTCTCCCGCGGCGGGCGCGAACGCCGCTCGCCCACGGCCCCGGACACGACGACCGGGGACCCGGACACCACGCCCGGCCCCCCTCATACCTAGGAGAAGGTCATGTTCGACATCATCGCCCAGATCAACGCCATCCACCGCGAGGTCGGCACCCGGCCCGGCGACGGTGGCGCCGGCGGCGAGGACGTTGCCGTCCTGCTGCGACGCGACTACGACGCCCCGGCCGAGGACGTCTGGGACGCCCTGACCGACCCCGACCGCATGAAGCGCTGGTTCCTGCCGATCAGCGGTGACCTGCGCGTCGGCGGCGACTTCCAGCTGGAGGGCAACGCGGGCGGGAGGATCCTGCGCTGCGAGCCGCCCCGTCTGCTCAGGGTGACCTTCGGGGGCGAGAGCAGCCTGGTCGAGGTGCGCCTGATCCCGGCCGGAGAGGGCACCACCCTCGAACTCGAGCACACCGTTCCCCTGGCGATGGTGGGCAGCGGTGCGGGCGCGCTCTACGTCGGGCCCGGATGGGACAGCGCCCTTCTGGCACTGGACCTCTTCGTCGGCGGCGAGAGCGGTCCCGATCCCCTCACGGTGGCGGACTTGCCTGAGGGCCGGGAGTTCTCCCTCCGGTCGGTGCGCGCGTGGACGGCCACGGTCGAGGCCTCGGGCACCGCGGGAGAGGCCGACACCGCCGCCGCGGTCGAGGCCGCGCTCGCGCAGTTCGCCCCGGAGGAGGGCTCCACGTCCTCCTGAACACGGACGTTCCACGAGCAGGGCCCGGATCGGGGGGTCGTCCCCGATCCGGGCCCCGGTCGTCTCCGGTCTCCGTCAGGCGTCCGGTCCCGGTGGACCCCGATGGGTTCGGGCGATCCGGGCGGGCCTCGTCATGTCGCCGGTGATCCTCCGCCCCCCGCTCGCGCGGGGAGCGGACGGGTCACGCACCGGCTGCCGGGCGGCCCGTTCCCGGGCCGCCTCGTACTCACTCCTGCGCGGCCTGCTCCTGGGCGGGCTGCTCCGGGGTGCTCTGTTCCTGGGTCGCCTGCTCCTGAGCGGGCTGGTCCTGGGTGGCCTGCTGGTCCTGGGTGGCCTGCTCCTGCGCCGCCTGCTCCTGCGCGGCCTGGCGGACCCGCTCGATCTGCGCCTTGGTGACGTTGAGGGTGCCGAACTCCTTGACCGCCTGGTAGTAGGTCCAGGCGAGACCGTCACAGGTGGTCTTGGAGACGCCGGAGTATCCCGCGCAGACCTGCTTCATGTCGAAGTAGAAGGCGTTGTCGATGCGCGCCTTGTTCGCCGGGAACCGGCTCACCGCCTTGTAGTTGCGGTAGCCGAAGTCGTGACGGCGGCACGGCATCCGGAAGTCGAAGCCGAGCGGCTGGTCGGGGCTGGTCGAGCACAGGTCGGTCGACCAGTCGAACCCGTAGCCCGCCCAGGCTCCCTGGTTCTGCCAGGCGGCACGCCAGCTCGACGCGCTGGCCGCCGTGGGCTGGGAGAAGTTGGAGAGCGCGGCGAGCTTCTGCTCCAGCGTCACGGCGTGAGCGGGGAGCGCCAGTCCGAGCGATGCAACGAGGAAGAGGGCGACGGTTGCCAGGGCGCGTTTGACCATGGTCTCTGCCTTTGTCCGGGGGGTGTGCCTCGTGGGCGGCAGAAATCTGCCACGGCCAACAATGCGGCGAAACGGCCGTGAACACCGAAGCAGATCTTCGTCAAGATCAACACCGGTGTTCGTTAACGCTCGCTCTTTACAGTGATGACAGCCTGTTGTAAGAGCGCATCCCGGAAGAACGGGCGGCTCGGCCGAGCCTCGGCGCGCGGTCGCCCATCGCGGAGCCACCTTCCCGGAAAGTCCCCTTTCTCACCCGCGGTGACCTGCTTTCCCGGAGCATCCGCTCACCCATGGGGACCTGCTTCCCGGACCGTCCGCTCACTCGCGGGGGCCAGCTTTCCCGGACCATCCGCTCACTCGCGGGACCTGCTTCCCGGGCCGTTCGCTCACTCGCGCGAGCGTGCGGCGGGGACCCGGCCGTCCTTCTCCCGCCGGGAGGCGCGGGCCCGCCAGAGCGGGTAGAGGAGCGCGATGAGAACGCAGAACAGCGGCGTCGGATTGCCGACCACGAACGTGGCGAGGACGTAGTCGAGAACGGGTGCCAGGAGCACGAAGCCGGACACCCAGGCCGGCGGCGCGGGAGGTTTCACGGGCCTCGTCCCCCAGGGGGTCCGTTTCCACGGCTTGGCCACCGACACCCACGCCTGGAAGGCGATGGCCGAGACCATGAGCAGTGTCGCCCCGAGAAGGACGGGGTCGGCGTCGCGCGTACCGTGCGCGAGCGCCGTGAGCCTGGGGCTGAGCAGGAAGATGCCCGCGTAGAGCTGGGAGAGCGTGATGGCGAACTTGACCAGCACCCACCAGTACTGGAAGTAGCCCCACCGGGTCATGGCGGACAACATCAGCCCGGTGAAGGCGGAGGCGTTGGCGAAGTGCAGCAGCACCTGGGTGTCGAGCAGCTCCGCCATCGCGTAACCGCTGTCGTCACCGGAGGACATGGCGTATCCGCTCAGCGCGAACAGGGCGAGGGCCTGGCTCATCCAGGCCACCGAGGTCACGACGTGCGACCACACGAGCAGATGGCGGGCGGTGGGGGTCACCGTCAGCACTCCTTCCATAGGCAGACGAACTACATGTAGCCAATCTACCTATGGTCGGTACGGGAGGGACGCCGGGACGCCGGGTGACCGCCTATCCGGCCGCGCCTCCGCGCCGGGACGCCAGGAACGCGACCAGGCCGACACCCAGGAGAAGGGCGGGCAGGAGCAGCAGGGAACCCACGACCCACAGGCCGCTGTCGTCCGACAGGGCGGCGTCGACCGACCATGCCAGCCACGTCACGACGGCGACGGCGGCGGTGCCGAGCACGGGGTGACCGCGCCGGCCGGCGACGACGGCGAGAATCCCCAGGACGATCACCAGGCCCGCCACCTGCCAGGCCTGGTACGGGCCGCTGACGCTGCCGTCCGGCGCGACGTCCCGTTGCCGGTCCCATCCCAGCCAGGCCAGGTAGTTCACCGCGGACGCCACGGCCAGGATCACACCGGTCCGGACGCCCGTCGCACCGCGCCGGGTACGGGGGGCTTCGCCTTTTGTCACGATCTTCACGCTTCCTTCGGCGACGGTCGCCTCCGACGACGATGTGCACCGCCGGATCGCGACCACGGGGATTCGAGAGCGGCGGTATCGTACGCCGGAAACGGCCGGAGATGGGTGATCATCATCAGACGGTGAGTGGCGAGCGGGCCGACTGCGGCTCCCGGCTCCCGCCCGCGGCCCGACCGGAGACCCGGGCCGACCGGAGACCCGGGCCGGACGGAGACCCGGGCCGGACGGAGACCCGAACCGGACGGGAACCCGGACCGGACGGGAACCGCCTCCGGGTCCGCGTACCGTGGACCTCGTCGACGGAGCGGAGGACGAGGGCGAGATGCGACACCGTGAACGCGCCGGGTGGCCCGGAGCGGCCCGAGCCGGCGGCCACGACGAGACGCGCGAGCGCACCGCACCCCGCGGAGTCCCCGCGTGACCCGGTCCGGCCGGGTCCTCTACGTCATCGTGTGCGCCGCGGGTGCCGCCGGTGGCGTCGGCCGTCTCGTCACGCTCGCCCAGGACGACGGGTGGATCGTCCAGGTCGTCGCCACCCCGTCCGCCCTGGGCTTCGTCGACGTCCCCGTCCTGGAGACGCAGACCGGCCGTCCCGTGCGCAGCCGGTACCGCACGCCGGACGAACCCAAGCCGCCGCGGGCCGATGCGATCATCGTCGCGCCCGCGACCTACAACACCGTCAACAAGTTCGCCCAGGGCATCGCCGACACCTACGCCCTGGGCCTGCTGGCCGAGGCCCCGGGCCTGGGGATCCCGGTGGTCGTCCTGCCGTTCGTCAGCGCGGCCCTCGCCTCCCGTACGCCGTTCCGGCACAGCGTCGAGCGGCTCCGCGCCGAGGGCGTGCGCGTCCTGTTCGGCCCCGGGGAGTTCGAGCCCGGCGACGGCTCCGATGCGGATGTCGTCGGCGACCATCCGTGGCACCTCGCCGTGAGTTCCATGCGCGAGCTGACGTCGCGACCACAGGACGGGGCTGCGTGAACGCCCCGGCATGAGCCGTCGTGGCATGAACGGTCCCGGCGTGAGCGGTCCTGGTGTGAACGGGCCGATCTCGCCCTGAGCGCTTCCCGGCCTGATCCCGTCGTGGTGTGAGCGCTTCCCGGCCTGAGCGCGTTCCCGGCGCGAGCGGAACGCTCCCGGCGGGAGAGAGTCCGGCCCCCCGTCGTAGAACCGGGCGGTCAGTCGCCGGCGTCGTCGTCCAGGACGTAGCGCAGGTAGAAGTCCGGCTTGGCGAGGAAGCGCCGCCAGTGGTCGACGATCTGGAGGCTCTCCCACTCCCTCGCCTGGATGCCGTCCTCGCCGAGTTCCAGGATGCGCGCGCCGGGGAGGCTGGTCAGGACCGGTGAGTGGGTGGCACAGATGATCTGCCCGCCCTCGCGCGTGGCCCGGTCCATCAGGCCGACCAGCCGCAGGCAGGACTGGAACGACAGGGCGGCCTCGGGCTCGTCCAGCAGGTAGATGCCCGGCCCCTTCACCATGTGCTCCAGCACGGTGAGGAACCCCTCCCCGTGGGACTGCTCGTCGGGGTGCTCCTTCCAGTACCCGGGCAGGCCCGACACCCCGCGTCCCAGGTTGATCAGGGTCTCGGCGCGGAGGAAGAACACCCGCCGCTTGAGCCGGGGCCCCCGGGTGAGGCGCAGGCCGGTGACGGTGAAGTCGGCGTCGAGGACCCCGCCCAGCTCGGTGAACGGGCCCGTGCTGGCGTAGCGGGTGCCGGCCTTGCCGCCTTCGGAGTTGACGCCGCACACGTCGGCGATCGCCTCGACGATCGTGGACTTCCCGGAACCGTTCTCCCCCACCAGGAAGGTGACCGGGACGGTGAGGTCCAGACCGTGTTCGGCGAGATGCCGCACGGCGGGCAGGGCCCCGGGCCAGCCGGACGGGGGACGGGAGACGCTCAGGCCGGTGAGGAACACGGATCCTCCCGGTCACGGCCGGGCACGGGCCGCGCCCGGTCTCCTTCCGGCCGGTACGGGTGGCGTGCCACGTCCGGCTCGTACGGGCGGGGGGTGCCTCTCATGCGAAGAAACCGGCCAGCGCGGGGGCCAGCACCTTCTCGGGCACGCCGTGCCACTCGCCCGGAAGGGTCAGGTGGCGTCCCCGGGGAAGGGCCGCCGCCACGTCCGCGGCCCAGCCGCGCAGACGTTCGTCGCTGGACGAGCTGTTGATCACCAGGGTCGGCACCGTGACGGACCGGAGGGTGGCGGCGGAGACGGCCGACGTCATCCGGCTGTCGTAGGCGAGCGTGTGCGCGATGCCCTCCAGCGCCGGGAAGAAGGGGGCCTGCCGCAGCCCCGCGACGATCTCGTCGGGGACGCCGATGCTCCTGTGGAAGTGCTCGACCGCGTCGGCCCGGCGACCGGAGGCGACGAGCTCGTCGATCTCGGCCGCGAGGTCCCCCTCCCTTTGCGCCCCGTCCTCCCGCGACGGCCGGTCGAGGGTGATCGGCGGTTCGAGAAGTGAGAGCATCGCGATCGGCAGCCCGGCCGCCGCGCCGAGCAGGCCCAGGGCCGCACCGGAGGAGAACCCGTGCACGAACGCCGGCTCCCCGGCCGCCTCGATCACGGCCGCGAGGTCCTCCACCTCCCGCTCCACCGCGTACGGCGGGGTGTCGCCGCTCTCGCCGCGCCCGCGCCTGTCGTAGGTCACGACCGTGAACCTGTCGGCGAGGCGTTCGGCGAGCGGGCCCATGGGACCGAACCCGCGGAACCCGCCCGCCGCGTCGACCAGCACGAGCGCCGGCCCCGCCCCCGCCCGCTCGAACCCGATGCGCGTGCCGTCGCGGGACGTCGCCGTCGCCATGGTGCCCCCTTCGTCCGATGGCCCCCGACGGTACCGAGCGCCACCGACAGAACCGAGGCGCGGGCACGTGCGACGGACCGACGCCGCGGGCCCTGGCGGGGAAGGTCACAACCCGGCGCCGCCGGTCGCGTCGATCACCCTGCCGGTCACCCACCGGGCGTCGTCGGAGGCGAGGAACGCCACGATGTCGGCGATGTCCTCGGGCTGCCCGACCCGGCCCAGCGCGGCCAGCGACGCGGCGTGGGCCTCGGCCTGCGCGTTGCCCCGCAGCCATCCCGCGTTGACGTCGGTGTCGACGATGCCGGGGGCCACCGAGTTCGCGGTGATCCCCCGCGGGCCCAGCTGCTTGGCGAGGTTGAGGGTGAAGGTGTCCAGGGCGCCCTTGGTGGAGCCGTAGGCGATGATCTCCGGCATGGCGAGGCGGGCCACGCCACTGGAGATGTTGACGATCCGCCCGCCGTCCCGCAGCCGCCCCAGTCCTTCCTTCACGATGAAGAACGGCGCCCGGACGTTCACGGCGAAGACCTCGTCGAACTCCTCCTCGGTGAGCGAGACCAGGTCCGCGCTGCGGCCGATACCGGCGTTGTTCACGATGATGTCGACGCCTCCGCCGGGCGCGTGCTCCGTGATCCCGGCGTCGAAGGCGGCCCAGAGCGTCGCGGCGCACCCGCGCGCGCCCAGGTCCGCCTGGATCGCGAAGGCCCGGCCGCCGTCCTTGCGGATGCGCTCGACGACCTCGTCCGCCGCGGCCTCGTCGCGGGCGAAGGCGACGGCCACCACGGCGCCGTCCCGGGCGAGCCGTTCGGCGATGGCCCGTCCGATCCCCCGGCTGCCGCCGGTGACCAGCGCGACCTTGTCCTCCAGTGCGTACATGACGATCGCCCTTCTTTGTTGAGTGACCTACCAACAAATACGGTAACACCATTTCTTGGTGGGTCGCTCTAGAATGTGGGCATGGGGACGACAGGCGCGGCACGGGGACGTCCGCGCACATTCGACCGCGAGGCGGCCCTCGCCGTGGCCGTCCGGTTGTTCTGGGAGCGCGGCTACGAGGCCACCTCCGTCGGCGAGCTGAGCGAGGCGATGGGAATCAGGCCCGGCAGCCTGTACGCCGCCTTCGGGGACAAGCGCTCCCTGTTCCGGGAGGTGGTGCGCGCCTACGGGCGCTCGCCCGCCGGCGCGTTCGTGGGCCTGGCCCTGGAGGAGGAGCCCACCGCGTACGGCGCGTTCGCCCGGGTGCTGCGCGAGGCCGCGGCGACCTACCCCGACCCCTCCCACCCGGCCGGCTGCCTGACCATCAGCGCGGCGACCAACGTCACCCCCCAGGACGCCGACGTGGAGGCGTTCCTGCGCGACCTGCGCAACGCCAACCTCTCGGTCTTCGAGACCCGCCTGCGTACGGCGCAGCGGGAGGGCGAGCTCCCCGCCGACGCGAGCCCCCGCGCGCTGGCCGGGTACTTCGCCGCGGTCGTCCAGGGGATGTCACAGCGCGCCCGGGACGGGGCCGGCGCGGCCGAGCTCGCCGAGATCGCCGAGCTGGCCCTGAGCGCCTGGCCGGGACGCGAGCCGGGCCCGCCACGCTGACGCACGACCGCCGGTGACGGGCCCGCTGGGGAAAAGCCGCCCCGATCAGGGGCCGAGGGCCCGCCGGACCTCCTTCTCCAGCACGGGCGCCAGGCTTCGCATGAAGGTGGCGGTGATGTGCCCCTTGTCGGAGTAGACCATCAGGTTCCCGACGACCGAGGGGCAGCGGTCCCGCGGGCAGAGCAGCGGGGTGAGGTCGGCGAACGTCACGTTGGACGGCGGCCGTCGGAGCCGGGCGGCCGGTGAGACCGCGGCGAGGCTGTGCCGCTCGTCGTCCACGCAGGCCCCGGGGCCCTTGACCTCGACGCACTCGGGCGGGTCGAAGGGCATGCGGGGCGTGTCGCGGATCGCCAGCACCTGCACGCCCATCGCGCCGAGCTGACGCCACCGCTCGACGTACCCCTTGGGGAGCGTCTCGCCGCGCTCGAACGGGCTGGAGATCGTCGCGGTGGTGACCAGCAGGTCCGGCCCGATCCGCCGTACCTCCGCCATCACGTCCCGCTGCCACCGGTCGCAGGAGGGGTAGGCCCTGCCCTGGTAGCGCTGCGGCTGCGTGGAGAGCGCGCACGCCCCCTTGGTCATGTTCACCACCTGCCAGCCGTTGGCGTCGGCGATGGCGTGCAGGGCCGGGAACCAGTGCGCGGCGTGCGAGTTGCCGGCCAGGACGATGGTACGGGCCGGGTTCGCGGCGCCGTACCGGCAGGTCAGCAGCTCGTCGCGGCCGGTGACCTGGTTGCAGCCGTCGGCGTAGGTCCGGGGGCGGTCCCGGGCGGCCACGGCCGGGGCCGGGACGATGCCGCCCTCCCGCCGGACCTGGTCCTCCAGCCGGGACGTCCACACCCCGGCGACCACCAGCACCGGGAGCAGGCACGCCAGGCCGATCGCCGCCGGGCGTGCCGTGCCGCCCATGGGGATCCGGCCGGTCAGCGCCGTGGTGGCCGCGGCGAGGACGAACGACGCGACCAGGACGAGGGCGATGCCCTTGGAACTCGCCGCGGTACGGCCGGTCTGTGCCAGGTAGAAGATGAAGATCGGCCAGTGCCACAGGTAGAGCGCGTAGGAGATGCTCCCCACGTACATCATGGGACGCAGGGTGAGCAGCCGGTCGGCGCCGAACGCGCTGCCGGTCACCCCGGCCACGATGATCATCACCCCGGCCCCGGTCGGCCACAGGGCCGCGTACCCGGGGAAGACCGTGGAGACCTGGAGCAGCAGCCCGCACGACACCAGCGCCGCCAGGCCGATCCAGCCCAGCGCCACCCGGACCGCTCCGGGAGGCCGCAGGTACGGCAGCACGACCGCGAGCATCCCGCCCAGGGCGAACTCCCACAGCCGGGCCCCGGTGTCGAAGTAGGCCCACCGCTGGTCGGCCGCGGTCCCTGCCACCGAGTACGCGAGCGAGACGGCGAAGACCAGCGCCGTCACACCGAGGAACGCCGCCCGCGGGCTCCGGCCGCGGCGCGCGGCCACCGCGGTCGTCAGGGCCAGCAGGACCGGCCACAGCACGTAGAACTGGCCCTGGACGGCCAGCGACCAGAAGTGCTGCACCGGACCGGCCGCGTTGCCCCCGGCCAGGTAGTCGACGGCCGCCGACGCCAGGTGCCAGTTCTCGTAGTACAGCGCGGAGGCGAACACCTCGGCCAGCGTGTCGTGCCACCGGGTCCGCGGGAGCCAGAGCAGCGTCCCGGCCAGCACGCCGAGCAGCACCAGGGCGACGGCCGGCAGGAGCCGTCCGGCCAGGCGCGCGGCGAACGCGCCGAACTCCACCCGCCCGCGGCGCTCCACCGTGCGCAGCAGGGAGCCGGTGATGAGGAAGCCGGTGAGCATCAGGAACACGTCCACGCCACCGGACACCCGCCGCGGCCAGATGTGGTAGATCACCACGAGCAGGACGGCGACGGCCCGCAGCCCCTCGATCTCCGGCCTGCGCTCGTTGCCCGTCCTCGCCCGCGCCGCCCGTGCCGCCGACCGGCCGGCGGGCAGGACGTCCACGGGAGCCGACACCGTCTACCTCCGCGCTGGGTGATGGGGAAGCGCCGCGGGCACCCGGCCCGGCCGTACCGTCAGGTCGCGGCTCCCGGGCGGGTCGTACCGTCATGGCGCCAGAAGAACCTATACCTCCCGGCTCCGGGCGGCGAGATCGGTGTTCGCAAATGTGCCTGGTGAGCCGGGAAACCGGTTCTTACAGTGGAGGTCATGACCGATCACGCGGACATCCGCGCGGGGGACGACGACCGGGAACGGATCGCCGAGACGCTGCGCGTCGCGGTCACCGAGGGACGCATCAGCATCGAGGAGCTGAACGAACGCCTCGATCGCACGTACGCGGCACGGACCCGCGGGGAACTGGACGCCGTCGTGGCCGACCTTCCGGGGGCGAACGATCCGCCCGTGCCCCTTCCGGGCGTTCCCGGCGTTCTGCGGCTGGTGGCCCAGAACTGGCGGACGGTCCGGCAGGAGGGACACTGGGTCGTGCCTCCGCGCATCGACGCCATAGCCCGGCAGGGCTCGGTGAGAATCGACTTCACCAGGGCGGAGTGCGCCTGGCGCGAGGTCTTCATGGAGGTGAGCTGCGACGCGCAGTCGGGCAGCATCCTGATCACGGTGCCGAAGGACTGGCGGGTCCGTTCCGACGAGGTGGTCTCCAGCGGCCTGGGAGGCGTCCACAACAAGCCGCCCGGACCGGATCCCGGCCCGGTCACACTCCGGCTCTCCGGCAGGACGGAGAGTTTCGTCTGGGTGAGGTACCGCCGCCGGCGCCGCACCTGAACCCGGCCCTGCCACCCGTCGTATCCGATCACCCTGCCCGATCACCTGTCGCGTCCGAGCACCCGCCCTGCCGTCCACCGTGTCCGGCCGCTCACCGCGCCTGGCCGATCGTGGTGTTCGGAAGGACACCGGGACGGTTCACCGGATCACGGCGTCGCGCGGGCGGGCACCGGCCCGCGGCCCGGGACGGCGTCGCCCTGGGCGAGCACCTCCAGGGGGCTGGCCAGCACCCTGGCGAAGGCGAGCTCGGCGGCGCCGATGAGGGTGGCGTCGTCCCCCAGGGCCGAGGTGCGCAGCAGCGCCTTGCGGGAGATCATCAGCACGTTGGCCTCCACCCGGTCGCGGACCTGGGCCGCCGCTCCCGGGTAGACCTCGCGCAGCATCCCGCCGAAGATCACCATGCCGGGGTTGAACAGGTTGATCAGGTTCGCCACCCCGATGCCCAGCCAGTCGCCGATCCGGCGCAGCGCGTCCCGGGCCCTGAGGTCGCCGCGATCGGCGGCCTCCACCACGGCCCGAACGCCCTCGCGGCCGAAGAGGTCGGCGGAGCGGCCGGCCGCGTCGATCAGGGCCTGCTCGCCGACCTCCGCCTCCAGGCAGCCCCGGGAGCCGCACCCGCAGGGCCGCCCGTCGTGCGGGTTCACCATCATGTGCCCGAGCTCGCAGCCGTACCCGCCGTCACCGTCCAGCAGCTTGCCGCCGACGATGATCCCGCCTCCCACGCCGACGTCGCCGTGCAGGTAGACCAGGTTGTCGAAGCCGACCCCGGCGCCGCGTTCGTGCTCGGCCAGCGCTCCCAGGTGGGCCTCGTTGCCCACCGCGACCGGCAGCCCGAGGCCCAGCCGGTGGCCGAGCTCGGCGCCGAACGCCTGGTCCACCCAGCCCATGTTCGGCCCGAAACGCACCATCCCGTCGCCGGGCCGGATCATGCCGCAGTACGCCGCCCCGACGCCGACGCAGATCGCCTCGGGGCTCGCCTCGCGGTGCAGCCGCCGGGCGAACCCGGCGAGCACCCCGACCACGTCGTCCAGGTCGGCCCCGGCGCGCGGCCGGACCGCCTCCATCCGCTCCAGGACCGTCCCGCCCAGCCCGACCCTGGCCGCGACCAGCCGGTCCACCCGGACGTCGAAGGCCAGCACGTACACCCGGTCGGACTCGGGCCGGACCACCAGCGAGGGCCGGCCCGCCCTGCCGGTGTCGGTGGGGCGTTCCTCGCGCACCAGGCCCGCCGAGGTGAGCTCGGCGGTCAGCGCCATGATGGTGCTCCGGTTCAGGCCCATCCGGTCGGCCAGCACCGTACGGGAGACCGGCCCGCCCAGGTGCACCTGCCGGAGCAGGGCGCCCAGGTTGTGCCGGCGGATCTCCTCCTGGGACCGACCGGCTTTCAGCATCGTGGGGATCCTGACGACTCGGGGACTGTCATCCTGCTGCGCCACCTCGGAACAGGGCCTTCGCACCGCCCGCGGACGGCGGGGCGAATCCTGTCACGACGCGAGAATACCAATCGGTGCCGGTCCGGCACCGTCACGAGGAGGGCGGGATCGCGGGTGACTCGCGCGTGACGCCTGGGGACGCGAGCGCGGGAGGGCCCGCCGGTCCCCCCTCGTCCAGGGCGAGGAGGGACCGGCGGAGCGATGGGGCCGTCTCAGCCGAGCAGGCTCTCGCCGATCCAGCCGTCCGGGGGGCACCCCGGCGGGACGGCGAAGACGGCCGAGCCGATGGGGGTCGTCCACTCGTTGAGCAGGTCGGCCTCGGCCAGCCTGCGCTGGACGGGGACGAACTGCCGGTCGATGTCGGCCTGGTAGGAGGCGAACAGCAGGCCGGAGTCGGCGTGCCCGTCGGGGGTGAGCCCCTCGTCGTAGTTGTAGACCCGGCGCAGCATCCGCATGCCCGGGTCGGCGACGTGGGCCCGCCGGATGTGCGCCTGCTCGGAGATGACGGGGAAGCCGATCGCGTTGAGCCTGGTGAAGTCGGCCTCGTCGCGCTCGTCGCGCCCGGTGAGCGGGGCGCCGTCGTCCAGGCGGCGACCCACCGTGAACTCCTTCCCGGCCCGGTCCACGGCGTCCCACGTCTCCATCTCCGCCCGGATGCGCCGCAGCACCAGCGTGGTGCCGCCGCGCAGCCAGGCCGGGCCGTCGCTCACCCAGACCGCCCGGTCGAAGTCGGGGGTGCCCGGGAGGGGGTTGACGGTCCCGTCCAGCTGTCCCATGACGTTGCGCTGGGTCAGCCCGGCGGCATGGGTGTACGCGCCGCGCCGGAAGCCTCGCTGGGTCCAGCGGACCTTCGCGAACGCGCGGGCGTCCTTGACCGTCATGCGCAGGGCGTGGGTCAGGGTGAGGGCGTCGTCGGCGCAGATCTGCAACAGCAGGTCCCCGCCGCTCCACTCCTTGCGCAGCCTGTCGACCGTGAACGCGGGCAGCGGCGCCACCTGCCCGGGACGGCGGCCGGACAGCCCGGCCGCCGTGAAGAGGCCGGGACCGAACCCGAAGGTCACCGTCAGCCGGGAGGGCAGGACGGCGAGCTCGGGTTCGGTGTCGGCCAGGGCGGGCCTGCCCTGGGTCAGCCGCCGGGCGTCGTCGGTGAGCAGCCGCATCATCCGCCCCAGCGCCTCGCGGCCGACACCGGGCAGCAGGTCCAGGCCGACGAAGACCCCGTACGTCTGCGGCGGTGTCGCGATCCCGGCCTGGTGGACGCCGTCGAACGGTTCCGTCACCAGGCCGCCGGAGCCGTCGGAGCCGCCCGGGACGCGGGAGACGCCCGAGGGGGCGGGGGACGCCGCGGCGGGCCGGGGGGCGGCCGGGGAGAGGACCTGGTCGGGTGCGCACGCCGCGAGGGCACCGGCCGCGGTGGCGGCGCCCCCCGCGAGCAGTCCTCTGCGGCTGAGTCGAGGTTCCCGCATGAGCTCTACTCCGTTTCCCGGTCAGCCGTCACCCTTGTCCCCCTCCGCGTGCGTGCCGGGCTCGTAGTCCTCCTTGCCTCCGGCGAACTCCTTGCCGATCGCGGTGAACTCCAGGGTCCCGCCGCCCTTGAGGGTGAGGGTGAAGGGGATCCGCGCACCCGGCTTCACCGCCTCGGTGACGCCCATCAGCATGATGTGGTCGCCGCCGGGCTGGAGCCGGTGGGTGCCCCGGGGCGGGATCACGAAGCCGCCCTCCTTGGGCCTCATGATCATTTTTCCCCCGGATTCGACGACCTCGTGCAGCTCGATCATCGGCGAGAGCGGGGAGGCCCCGGAGACGACCGTCACCTCGGTGTCGGTGGGGTTGACCAGGGTTCCGAAGGCGGCGCTCATCCCCTTCGGGGCGGTCTTCACCCACGGGTCGGTGATCGTCAGCGTGGCGCCGGCGGCGGCCGCGGCGGACGGCGCGGGGCTCGCGGAGCCCGCGGAGCTCGCGGAGCTCGGGACGGCGGCCGGTGCCGTGCCGGCCGGGGCTCCCTGGGAGGCCGGGGACCCCTCGGACCCACACGCGCCGAGGACGGTCACGGCCGCGATCAGGATCCCCGCGGAGACGGCGCGGCGGATCGGGGCGGGGATGGTACGTCGAGCGGACATGGTGATGCCTTTCTTCCGGCCGGACGGCCGGCGGGACCCGGCGGAACGCCGCCGAGGAGGCCGCCGGGCGGACGGCCGGGATCGTCACGATGGTTCGGTGCGCCGGGCGGCCGGACGGCCAGGCGCGCGTCCCTGCCGTCCATGCGTGACCGGACGGCGGCATGAGAGCGAGCGGTCCTGGGGTCACGCGGGCGGCGCCGCGGCCGTACGAGCGGCCGGGGCGGGGACACGAGCGGCCGGAGCGGCGGCATCGGCGAAGGCCCGCGCGGGCGTGCGCGCGGGAGGGGGGAACGGGTCCCGGGTGACCCGGTGGGTCAGCCGGGGACGGCGGTGACGGTCGCCGGGGGGCCGCGCCTGCTGACGGCGTGGCGCAGCACGGCGGAGCGGAGGACTCCCGGCTCGGCCGTGCCCGTGACCGGGAACGGGACGTGCACCGGGGTGACGAGCACGATCACCACCCGGCGGAGCCGCACGCCGAGCCTGCGCAGCAGCGCCCACAGGGCCGCCTCGCCGCGGGCCATCCACAGCCCGGTCAGCCCGACGGCCCACCCGTGCGCCACCAGCATGCCCAGGCCGGGCAGCAGCCCGGAGTGGACGTGTCCCATCAGCTCGGCCGGGGACGTGGCGTGCGCGAGGGAGAACAGCACGTGCAGGACGGCCTGCACGCCCGCCAGCAGCGTCAGGATCGTCGCCGTCGTGCGCTCGCGTCCCGAGGCGGCCAGGGCCGTCGCGAAGGCCACGGCGAGGGCGGCGGCGGCGCCCGGCGCGGAGACCGAGCCTCCCGCGAGGACGTGCGCTCCCACGCTCAACCCCAGGCAGACCACGGCGAAGACGGCGGCGCGCGCGGAACGGAACGTCATGTCCGCTCGCGTGCCGGCCGGGCCGGTCGTCCTGGAGGTCACGGGAGACATCCTCTCAGCCGGGAGGCCCGCCGTGAAGATCGGGTCGGTGGACCACGGGCCCGGCCCGGCACGGGGACGCGGTCCCGGGACGGTCCCCTCCCTCACGGGTCCCGTGGCGGGAGCCCTTCCGGACGCGGGAGCGTCCTTCGGAGGCCTAAGGCGTACCCCCTGTAAAAAATCATGAAAAGAATCCGGGCGGTCTGTCGAATCGGCCCGGTCCCGTTCGAAGCCTGGTCACAAGGGCCGGGAAGAAGCAGCGGACCGGCCCCGGAGAGGTGAGGAGACAGGCCATGACCCAGCAGACGACGGGTACCGGTGACAGGAGGTCCACGGGCCGGAGGATCGGCGGCCCCGCGGCGGGCGTCACGAGGCCGCTCCTGGCCTTCGGCGTCATCGCCGGGCCGGTGTACGTCGTGGTCTCGGTCGCCCAGGCGCTGACCCGGGAGGGTTTCGACCTCACCCGCCACGCCTGGAGCATGCTCGCCAACGGCGACCTCGGATGGATCCAGATCGCCAACCTCGTCGTGACCGGGCTGGCGACCGTCGCCTGCGCGGCCGGCCTGCGCCGGGCCCTCACCGGCGGGACCGGCGCGACCTGGCTGCCCCGGCTCGTCGCCGCGTACGGGATGAGCCTGATCGGCGCGGGGATCTTCCCGGCGGATCCGGGACTGGGGTTCCCCGCGGGCACGCCGGAGGGGCCGGGTCCGATGAGCTGGCACGGGACGCTCCACTTCGTCGTCGCCGCCGTGGGCTTCGTGTGCGTGACCGTGGCCTGCCTGATCGCGGGGAGCAGGTTCGCCGCCGAGGGTCGCGGGGGATGGGCCCTGTACTCGCGGATCACCGGCGTGGTCTTCCTGGTGACCTTCCTCGGCATCGCGGCGGGCCGCGGGGCCACCTGGTCCATCATGGCCTTCATCACCGGGCTCGTGGGCCTGTGGGCCTGGCTCGCGGCCCTGTCGATCCACCTTCGCGGGCGCGTCTCGCCCGGACACGCCTGACCGGCGTCCCGTACGCCGGAGAACACCCCGTCCGTCGCCCGGCACCACCGTCGTCCGACACCACCGTCGCCCGGCACCACCGAGAAACACTGCAGAAGGAGACGTCCGATGCGCTACCTGGTCACCCTGAAGGTCCTCAACCAGCCCACGACCCCGCCGCCCGACGAGCTGATGGAGGCCATCACCATGCTCGGCGAGGAGGCCACCCGGGCCGGCGCCCTGCTGGACAACGGCGGGCTGGCCCCGCGCGCCGAGGGAGCCCGGGTCGAGCTGGCCGGGGGGAAGCTGACCGTCACGGACGGCCCGTTCGCCGAGGCCAAGGAGATGATCAGCTACGCCCTCTACCAGACCCGGTCGAAGGAGGAGACGATCGAGTGGACCTCCCGTTTCCTGAAGCTGCACCGCGACCACTGGGAGGGCTGGGAGGGTGAGGCCGAGGTGCTGCGCGTCTTCGGTCCCGAGGACTTCGCCGCCCCGTCCTGACCCCGGCCCTTTCCAACCCCGTCCCTTCTTGACCTCGTCCCTTCCGGCCGTGCCGCCGTCCTGACCGGCGGCGCGCCGTGGCGGCGCCCCCGGCCGTACCTCGCGATCGCGTGGCGGCGGGAGCGCTGTCACGTGCGGGGGACGGGGTGATTGGATCGGTCGTCATGGGGGTCGACGATGCTCACCGGAGGGTCGAGGCGGTCTGGCGGATCGAGTCCGCCAGGGTGATCGGCGGCCTGGCCAGGATCGTGAACGACATCGGGCTGGCCGAGGAGCTGGCACAGGACGCCCTGGTCATCGCGCTGGAGCAGTGGCCGCTGAACGGCGTGCCGGACAACCCCGGCGCCTGGCTGATGCTCACCGCCAAGCACCGGGCCATCGACCTGCTGCGCCGCAGGAACACCTACGAGCGCAAGCTCGAGGAGGTCGGCCGGGACCTGGAGCTGCGCCGGTGGGCGGCCGAGGAGGAGGTCGAGGACGCGCTCGACGACCCCATCGGCGACGACGTGCTGCGTCTGCTGTTCACCGCCTGCCATCCGGTACTGCCCGCCGAGGGACGCCTGGCGCTCACCCTGCGGCTGCTGGGCGGCCTGACCACCGGGGAGATCGCCCGCGCCTTCCTGGTGCCGGAGCCGACCGTCGGGCAGCGGATCTCCCGGGCCAAGCGCACGCTGGCCGACAGGCGGGTGCGGATCGAGATGCCCGCTCCGGACGAGCTGGGCGGCAGGCTCTCCTCGGTCCTGGAGGTCGTCTACCTCGTCTTCAACGAGGGGTACTCGGCGACCGCCGGTCACGACTGGACGCGTCCCTCGCTCTGCGAGGAGGCGCTGCGCCTGGGACGGATCCTGGCGGGCCTGATGCCGGACCAGGCCGAGGTGCACGGCCTGGTCGCGCTGATGGAGATCCAGGCATCCCGGCTGCGGGCCAGGACCGGGGCGGACGGCGGGCCCGTCCTCCTCCTCGACCAGGACCGCGGGCTCTGGGACCGGCTGCTGGTACGCCGCGGGCTGGAGTCGCTCGAACGCGCCGAGGCGCTCGGCACGCTGGGGCCGTACGGCCTGCAGGCCGCGATCGCCGCCTGCCACGCCCGCGCGTCGTCCGCCGGCGACACCGACTGGGAACGGATGGCCGCCCTCTACCGGCTGCTGGTCCACGTCTCCCCCTCGCCCGTGGCCGAGCTGAACCGCGCGGTCGCGGTGGGGATGGCGTACGGCCCTGCGCGGGGGCTGGAGATCGTGGAGAGGCTGACGGCGGAGCGCTCGCTCGCCGGTTACCCCCAGCTGCCGGCCGTACGGGGGGATCTGCTCGCCAGGCTGGGCCGCCTCGACGAGGCGCGCGCGGAGTTCGAGCGGGCCGCCGGGCTCACCCGCAACGACCACGAGCGCGTCCTCTTCCTGGCCCGCGCGAAGGATCCGGAGGGCTGACGTCCGGGGTTCAGGGTCCGGGTACGGGATCCGGGACGCCGGGAAAGGACCGCGGGGCACGCAGATCGTACTCATGAGTAACTAAGTAACCGCGCCCATGTGCCGCACACCGATCGTGCCGACGATGGTGGCATGACACGACCGGTGAAGAACACGACGACGACGGCCTTCTACGCCCAGGCCGTCATCTCCTTCGGGCTGTCGGTGACGGCCCTGGCGATCGGCATCACGTACCTGCCCGTGACCGTCTGGGTGCGGTCCTTCATGGCCGTCGGGCTGCTGTACGTGGTGACGTCGACCTTCACGCTGGCCAAGTGCGTGCGCGACCGCAACGAGGAGGCCGCGGTCGTCAGCCGGGTCGACCAGGCCAGGCTGGACAAGCTGCTGGCCGAGCACGACCCCTTCAAGAACGACTGACCCCGGGGTACATCGGCCGGAGGCGCATCCGCTTACCGATCGGCAGGTAAGCGGTTCCCGCCCGGCGCTACCCTGGTCCGATCACCCGCGTCCCGCGTACGGGAAGGTCCGGGTGTGAGACAGGGAGGTGTCGGGTGGCCAGGCCGTCGGACACCAAGGCGCGCATCCAGGCGGCCGCGAGGGAGCTCTTCGCGGAGAAGGGCGTGCAGCGGACGAGCCTGCGCGACATCGCCGACCGGCTGGGGATCACCAAACCCGCGCTCTACTACCACTTCACCTCGCGGGAGGAACTGCTCCGGAGCATCGTCCAGCCGCTGATCGACGACATCGACGCCTTCCTGGACGAGGCCGAGGCGGGCGCCCCGCGCGACCGGCGCGATCTCCTGCAGACCTACTTCGACATCACCTTCCGGCACCGCGAGGTCACCGTGATGGCGGTACGTGAGCTGGCCGTCTTGGCCCACCTCGACCTGGGACGGCGGGTGACGGTCTGGCGGCGGCGGCTCGTCGCCCTGCTCCTCGCACCGGACCCCGAGCCCGATCTGGACGCCCGTGCCCGCGCGATCGTGGCCATCGGCGGCCTCTCGGACTGTACCGTTGAGTTCGCCGACGTCCCGGCCGAACGGCTCGGCCCTCCGGCGGTGGCCGCCGCGCTGGCGGCACTCGGCGCGGACACGGAGGATCCACCGGCGACGCGGGCCCGAAGGAGCCCGAGGGACTCCGGTGTACGTTCGCAACAATGATAAATATCACAAAAACACCAAAGGCATCTAAAGTTAACTCATGGTGACTCACCGTACGGCCGTCGTCCCACTCGATTCCGAAACCTCCGGCGTGTGCCTCTGCGGTCACCGGGCCGACTACGTGATCGAGACGCGCTGGTTCTCGGGCAGGCACTCCCGTGACCCCGTCTGCTCTCCGCACGTCACCGCGGTCCTCCAGGGGATCGCCAAGAAGAACGCCCGCCGCGACGGGGGATGAACGGCAGGTGCCGGGGAACCGGGATCCGCATACCTGGTAAGACGGGGGAAACGCCCGCCCTGTGAACCGCGGGTCTAAGGAGCCTTTCCATGCCACCCGAAGATGCGAAGCCCCTCTCCATATCGGCCGACACCCTCGGCGGCGCCATCGTCGTCCGGGCGAGCGGTGAGCTCGACTACGACTACGCGCGCGTCTTCCGCAGGGAGCTCACCCGGGTGTGGGACATGGGCGTCGGCCTGCCGTCGCCCGGGGCTCCTCCCCCGCCCGCACCCGAGACCCCGGCGGTCCTCCCCGGAGCCTCCCCCCTCCTCACGGAGCCCTCCCTCGTGGAGCCCTCCCTCACGGAGCCCTCCCTTGCGGGGCCCTCCCTTGCGGGGCCCTCCCTTGCGGAGCCTTCCTTCACAGGGTCCTCCCTCTCGGAGCCCTCCTTCACGGGGATCTCCTCCACGGACGGTCCCCTCGCTCCGGAGCGCCCCTTCTCCCCCTCCCCCGAGCACCGGTTCGCCCCGGGGACCTCGCTCTTCCCCGAGCACCCGTTCTCCGGGGAGCGGCACTTCTCCTCGGAGCGCCCGTCACCGCTGGAACCGGGCGTCCCGTCGCCGTTCTTCCCCGGAGGCCCGTCACCGGTCTTTCCCGGGAGTCCGCCGCCCGTCTCCCCCGGCGACACGCCGCCCCTGTCCCCCGGAGGCCCGCCACCCGTCTCCCCGGGGAGCCCGCCGCCTCCCTTCCCCGGGACCCCGCCGCCCCTTCCTCCCGATTCCCCGGAGGCCCCGCCCCCGCCCGCCCCTCCGGCGCCCCCTTCACCGGACTCCCCGGACGCGCCTCCGGAGACGTCCCCCGGCACCGCGGGCGGGACGACGACCCCGGCCGCGCCCCCCTGCCTCGTCCTGGACCTGACGGGGATCACCTTCTGCGACTCCACCGGGCTCGCGGAGCTGCTGTGGAACCTGCGCCGGAGCCAGGAGACCGGGACGCGCCTCGTGGTGGCCGGGGCGAGCCGGACGTTGCGTCACATGCTGGCGACCACCGGTCTGCTGGCCTATTTCACGATGGCCGACTCCGTGGAGGAGGCGCTGCGCGAGGCCGGGACGAGCGCGGCCGGGGAGGACCGGGTCTCGTCCCCTCGATCATGAGCGGGGCCGGACGAGGAGAGCGGTGCCGGTGCCGGTGACCGTGCCGGTGACCGTTTCGGGGAAGACGTACCCGCGCCCGTCGTAGCGGGTGACGACGGCCCTGAACCGGCCGGGCTCATCGGCGGTCCGCCCGGCGGTGAGCCGGCCGAAGGGGCGGCGTCCCGTAGACGGACGGGACGGCGGCCTGCACCTCACCGAGGGCCTGCCGGGCGATGTCACCGAACGCGTCGGTGTTGCTCAGGTCGCTCCACCGCTCGTAGGTGATCCTGAAGGCGAGCATCCCCAGTTCCGCGGCCACCCGGGCGGCGAGGTCGGGCACCCCGCGGCGCGCGACGGCCCGCGCCATCGAAGCGGTGAGGCTCACACCCTTCAGGGCTTCGCGCTCCTGGAGGTCGGGGTGGGCCTCGATGACCGCTCGCCTGCGGACGGTGAACGCGCGATAGGGCGGTGTGAAGACGTCCCGTCCGAGCGCGTCGAGGCCGCACGCCACCGCTTCGAGCGGGGCGGCCCCGGCGGGCGCCGTCTCGATCGCGGTGACGAGCCGATCGTTCAGCGCGTTCTCACCGAAGAGCACCTCCCGTTTGTCCTGGAAGTGGCGAAAGAAGGTGCTCTTCGCGAGTCCGGCGCGTTGCGCGATGTCGAGCACGGTCGTGGTGTCGTAACCGCGCTCCGCGAACAGTTCGAGGGCGGCGTCGGTGAGCCGTTGCGATGCGTTGGGTTCCCAGCGGGCCATGAGCACAGTTTATGAGACTCGGTCTCATCACCGTGTACAGTGACAGGACAAAGTCCCATCACTGGTCGTGGAGGTACGTCATGAGCCGAGCCGTCGTGTACGAGACGTTCGGAGGACCCGAGGTCCTGGAGCTGCGAGAGGTCCCGGAGCCCCATGCGGGACCGGGTGAGGTCCGCGTCCGCGTGAGCGCCGTCGGCCTCAACCCCATGGACTGGATCTTCACCTCGATGCCGGAGATGGCGGAACGGTTCGGCCTCGGCCTGCCGTCCGGCTTCGGCACCGACTTCGCCGGCGTCGTGGACGAGGTCGGCGAGGGCGTCTCCGGCTTCGCCGTGGGCGACCGTGTCCACGGAGGCGCGGTGGGCCGGGCCGCCGCCGACTTCGCGGTGGTCGATCCCTCGGCGGACACGCTCGCGCACACTCCGGCGGAGATCGGCGACGAGGTCGCCTGCACGCTCTCGGTGGCGGGACTCACCGCCTCGGCGGCGCTCGCGGCGGTCGACGTGCGGGCCGGTGACACCGTCCTGATCGGAGGCGCCGCCGGCGGTGTCGGCGTGGTCGCCGTCCAGCTCGCCCGGCTCGCCGGTGCCCGGGTGATCGGAACAGCCTCCGAGGGCACCTTCGACTTCCTGCGGCGCTTCGGCGCCGATCCCGTCGCCTACGGCCCCGGCCTGGAGGATCGCGTGCGCGCGATGGCCCCCGAGGGCGTGAGCGCGGCGGCCGACCTGTTCGGTACGGAGACGGCCGAGGCGGCGCTCGCGCTCGGCGTCCCGCCGGGGAGGATCTCCACGATCGCCGCCGGTCCCCATCCGCCCGGGGGGGTGCGTCCGACCGGCGGTGCGGACGCGCGGCCCGAGGACCTGAAGCGGGTCACCGACGCCATCGTCACCGGCGAGATCACCGTACCGATCGCCGCATCCTTCCCCGTGGAGCGGATCCGGGATGCCGTGCGACTGCAGGCAGGACGCCACGTCCACGGAAAGATCGTGGTCACCCTCTGAAAGGGGCAGCGCGCCGACGAGGCCGGAGCCGGCTCCCGGCTTCAGTCTCGCCCTCCCCGGCGAGGGCGGCAGCGGGTCCGGCACGCCGGAGCGGGGTCGGGACTCACGACCTCGGCTCGGGATGGGCTCGGGACCGGCTCGGGCTCGGGTCGGGCGAGCCCGACGACACCGGCTCCGCGGGCCCCAGTGGCCCGAAAAGCCGCCAGGGAACCGCCCGAAAGGCGTCCACGGAAGCCTTAATACGTATGTCGTTAAAACGCCCTCATTGGCCTTACAACTGAGTCAATATCTTCTTACGGGAAAATCCACTCTTCGTCGAAAGTGGGGGTCCCGATGCGGAAGACACCGCCGCGGGCGACCGCGGAAGCACCGCCCGAGGTTCCACCCGCACCGCCCGTGGAGCCCAGGGAGTTCGTCAGCCTGCTGGCCGTCGACTTCACCGGCACCTACCAGGTCTACCTGGCGGCCAAGGACGAGCGGATCAAAATGACCCGGTTGTCCATGAGCCTGCTCGCCGCCCCGTTCGCCGCCGCGGTCGCGCTGGCGAGCGCGAAGGTGGTCAGGCCGGACGCGCTGGCCGCCTGGGAGAGCGTCCCGTGGTACCTGTTCGCGACGGTCGCCGCGTTCGGGCTGCTCAACGTGCTGCCCTTCCTGCGGCTGATCGAGGCGGTCAACGCGCACATGAGGACGGCACGGGCGCTCAACAACTTCCGCCTGCTGTACGTCCTCCCCCTCAAGGACCACTTCTCGGCCCTTGGCTGGAGTCCGAACCTGCCGGTCGATCCCCGCTATCCGGAGACGTACGCGCCGCTGGCGTGGCCGGGGATCAACGTGATGATGCTGGCACTGGTCAACGGCTCCTACATCGCGGTCGGCGTGCTCGGGCTGATCGGGGCCGAGCCCACCCCTGCCCTGCTGCTGGTGATCATCGGGTTGCTCGCGCTGATCCACTACTTCGTCTACTACGTGCGCGCCAACGTCTCCCGGCAACGCCGGCTCCCACACAATCCCTACCATTTCCCCAACGTGGAGACATGAATGCCCGACCTCCTCAGGTTCGCGTCTTGTGGGGAGACGTGGATCTGGCTGATGCGACACGTGACGGACAGCGGCGGTCCCGCCCTGGACGACCGAGGTCCGATCATCGAAGCCCCGGCCGTGCTGTTCGAGATCAACGCTCTGAGCTGGGACGATCCCATCCTGAGATGCCACGGCGACCCGGGGAAGATCCCGCTGTACGCCAGCAAGTTCAGTGAGCGCTCGATCGTCCCGCCGTTCAAGTACAGCTACGGGGGACGGCTGCGGCAGTTCCTCGGCGTCGACCAGCTCGGCTGGATCTCCGACGTGCTGCGCTCCAAGCCGTACACCAAGAGCGGCTGGATCTCGCTGACCGCTCCCGGTGAGTCTCCGGACGCGGTGCCCTGCCTGACCAGCCTGGCCTTCCGGCTCCGGGCCGGGCGTCTGGTCATGACCGCGGCCTTCCGGTCGCAGAATGCGTTCACCTGCTATCTCAACTACGTGCCGCTCCGCGGGATCCAGAGCGAGGTCGCGGACGGCCTCACCGTGGGCTGCGGGCCGATGCGGATCTTCGTCGACGTGCCGCACATCTACACCGCGGACGAGGAGCGGGTGAGAAGGATCCTCCGGCCCGCGGAACGGGCCGAACCCAAGGGCAAGACCGGCCCGAAGGGGAAGCCCGGGCCGAAGGGAACCGGCGCCCGGCTCCGGCCGGCACAGCTGCCCCGGCCGGTGCCCTGAGCCGGACGGCGCCCCGGCTCGGGCGGTGACCCGGGCCGGAGGCCGATGCGGTGACCCGATGCGGTAACCCGGGCCGGAGGGCCGATCCGGCGGAACGTCAGATCCCGTGAGATCTCACGACCCGTGACCGTGCTCGTGGGAACCGTGGGAGTCCTCGGCCGGGGTGGTGGCCCCGCCGGCCTCCGGGTCCGGGGCGGTGACCGCGGTGAACACGGCGGTGCGCACGGTCCCGGCGTGCTGGAAGTCCAGAAAAAGGCGATACGTCCCGGAACTGGGCACCTCGGCGTAGAAGGTGATGTCCGGACCGGGCGTGGTGCGTCCGTCACCGGGCGCGCCGTCGGGGTGCACGTGCAGGTAGGCCAGGTCCCCGTCGCGGAGCGCGACCAGATGGCCGTACGCGGCCAGGTAGGGCTGCAGGTCGGTGACGGGCCGGCCGTCCTTGGCGATCGAGAGCGTGAGCATGCTGGTACGCCCGGCGACGAGGCCCCCGGTGAGGGTGACGGTGTAGTCGCCCACCTTCGCGGTCCCGGCGGGAACGGCGGGTGGTTCCGGCCGGTAGTCGCCCGCGACCGACAGGTCCATGCCGAGCGTCATGGCCTGGCCGCCCTCGGGGGCGAAGTCGGCGAAGGCCCGGTACTCCCCGGCGGAGGGAAGCTCCAGCGGGACCGACCAGATCCCGCCCCCCTTCTGGACGGGGTGCAGGTGCTGGAATCCGGTCAGGTCGCGGCGGACCACGATGAAGTGCAGCTTCTTGTCGTGCTGGACTCTGAACCCGTCGACCGGGTGACCGTCGGGGCCGATCACCGAGAAACGGAAGTCGGTCCGCTCACCGACCTTCACCTCGTCCGTCTCCGGCAGGAGGCTGTACCCGTCCTGGGAGATCTGGAGCCCGCCGGGAACGACCGGCGTCCTCGCCGTCGGCTGTGCGGTGCCGGGCGATGCGGCGTTCCCCGCGTCCGGCGCGGCACCGTGACCGGTGTGCGGCCCGGCCCCCTGGCCCGCCCCCTGGTTCTGACCCGCGTCCCGGTCCGTGCCCTGGACGGGGCCGCGGGCGGCCTCCGCCGTGCTCGCGACGGGCCCGGCCACCCGGCCCGCCCCCACGGCGCCGCCGAACACCACGACCAGCCCCAGCGCGTACGCGCCCACTCTCCTCGCGCCGTTCATCACCCTCCTCATACCCCTAGGGGGTATTTCTCCGTTCACCCACGGTGCCCCGTCACCACCCTTTCGAACGACCCCGGAGGGCATCGAGAACGCCGGTCTCCGTGACACAGGATGGCCGATGCGCACGGTGCCGAGGGGGCGTACGGGAAATCGGGCACCGGTGACGCCTCGCCTCCCCGGGAGGCGAGGCGGCGAGGCGAGGGGGCCGGGAGCGTCGAGGGGAGCCGGGAGCGTCAGGAGGGCAGGTGGCGGATCCGCTCGGAGGACGGGTCGTAGAGGGGTTCCGCGACGACGGCGGCGCCCGTCCAGACACCGGTGACGCCGACCTCCACCTTGTCTCCGGGTGCCGTGCTCGCGGGCAGGTAGGCGTAGGCGATCGAGCGGCCGACGCGGTGGCCGTACCCGCCGCTGGTGACCCGCGAGACGGGCAGGCCGCCGGAGCGGACCGGCTCACCGCCGAGGCAGACCTGCCGCGGGTCGTCCAGGACCAGGCAGAACAGGCGCCGAGCGGGCGCGGCCCCCGCCAAGGCACCGGAAGCGCTCGCAGTGCCGGCGGTGTCGCCGGTGTCGGCGGCACCGGGGACGTCGGTGGCACCGGTGTCCGAAGGGCCGCGACGGTCGCCCTCCAGGGCGGCGCGGCCGAGGAAGTCCTTGTCGCGGGCGACCGCGAAGCCCAGGCCCGCCTCGTACGGCGTGGTCTCCGGGGTGATGTCCAGCCCCCAGACGCGGTACCCCTTCTCCAGGCGCATCGAGTCGATCGCGCGGTACCCGGCCGGGCGCATGCCGAACGGCGTCCCCGCCTCCATGAGCGTGTCCCACAGCGTCAGCCCGTACTCGGCGGGGCAGTACAGCTCCCAGCCGAACTCGCCCACGAACGTCACCCGCTGGGCCAGCACCGGGACGTTCCCCACGCTGATCTCCCGGGCCCGCAGGTAGCCGAAGGTCAGGTCGTCGGGGCAGACCGAGCCGAGGATGTCGAGGGCGCGCGGGCCCCAGAGGCAGTAGCAGGCGTGGGCCGAGGTCACGTCGCGGACGTCGAGGCCCTGGCCGCGGAGCCAGGCGGCGTCGTGGACGCCGAACGCGGTGCCGGTGACCAGGCGGAAGCGGTCCTCGGCCAGGCGGGTCACGGTCAGGTCGGCCTCGATGCCGCCCCGCGCGTTCAGCAGCTGGGTGTAGACGACCGAGCCCACGGGCCGGTCGATCCGCCCGGCGCACGCCCGCTGCAGCCCCTCCAGCGCCCCGGGTCCCGCGACCTCCAGCTTGGAGAACGAGCTCTGGTCGAACAGCCCCGCGGCGTCCCGGGTGGCCAGGCACTCCTGGCGGACGGCCGGTGACCAGACCCGCCCGGCCCATCCCTCGGGACGGTACTCGGACCCGTCGCCATCCTCCCGGCCGTCGCCGCCCTCCCAGGTGGAGACGCCGTCCCGGGCGGGGACACCCTCCCGGGCCGGGGCGCCGGAGCCCGCCGGGCGCGCGTTGGACTCGAACCAGTTGACCCGCTCCCAGCCGGACTTCTCGCCGAACGCCGCCCCGAGCTCCACGTGCCGTACCCAGGCCGGGGAGCGGCGGAGCGGCCGGGCCGCGGTGCGCTCCTCGCCGGGGTAGACGATGTCGTAGTACGTCGAGTACGCGTCCAGGGCCCTGGCGCGGGCCCAGGAGGCCGAGCGGGCGTGACCGGAGAAACGGCGCAGGTCCATGGCGAACACGTCGTACTCGGGCGAGCCGTCCACGATCCACTCGGCCATCACCTTGCCCACGCCGCCCGCCGCGGCCAGGCCGTGCACGCAGAACCCGGCCGCGGCCCACAGCCCGCGGACCGGGGTCTCGCCGAGCAGGAACTCGCCGTCAGGGGTGAACGCCTCGGGGCCGTGGACGACCTTGACGATCTCGGTACGGGCCAGGCCGGGAACGCGCCGCACCGCCGAATCCCACGATTCTTGAAATTTCGGCATATTCGGGGAAAAGAGGGTTCTAGGCTCCTCCAACGGCTCCCTGGCGTCCCAGATCTCAGGGTCACGGATATATCCGCCGACCAGAATCCCGCCGTCCTCCTCCCGAAAATAAACAATGTTGTCCGGATCCCGCACCGTGGGCATGAAGGAGGAGACCTCGAAAGGTTCGGTGACGACATACTGATGCTTGATCGGCACGACCGGGACGTCCACCCCGGCCAGCCGCCCGACCCGGCCACTGGCCGCGCCCGCCGCGATGACCACGGTCTCCGCCTGGACCGACCACTCCTCGGTCTCCCCGGCGTCCCCGTCACCGCCGCCCCGCGCGAGCCGTACGCCGGTGATCGCGCCGCCCACCACATCGAGCCCCGTCACCCGGGTCCCGGTGAGGATCCGCACGCCCAGCTTCTGCGCCCCGGCCGCCAGCGCCCTGGCCAGCAGCGCCGGGTCCAGCCAGCCGTCCCCGGGCAGCCAGAGCGCGGCCCGCACGTCCTCGACGTTCAGCAGCGGGAGCCTTCGCCCCGCCTCGGCGCCGGAGAGCATCTCCAGGTCGAGCCCATAGGTCTCCGCGGCCCCGGCCAGGCGCAGCGACTCCTGCACCCGCTCGGGCGTGGTGGCCAGCCGCAGGCCGCCGACCCCGTGCCAGCCCGGGTCCAGACCGGTCAGCTCGGCCAGCTCGGGGTACAGGCCCGCCGAATACATGATCATCTTTGTCTGGGTGACGGTGGAGCGGAGCTGGCCCACGAAACCGGCCGAGTGCCAGGTCGTCCCCTCGGTGAGCTCGTGCCGCTCCACCAGCAGCACCTCGGTCCAGCCGAGCCGTGCCAGGTGGTAGGCCACGCTGCACCCGGCCACCCCGCCGCCGATCACGACCGCCCGCGCAGAGCTGGGAAGTTTCAAGGTTCGCAACCCCTCTGTAACACCGTGCTCGCAAAATCGGATCAATGGTCTGAAGGTAGGCCAAAGGAGGGCAGCATGCCAGATCTCCGGGCGGACGTCCGCGCATGGGCCGGACAGCCCGTGACCGAGACTCCGATCAAGGGGGGTCTCAGCCACCGGATCGTCCGCCTCGACGCGGCGGACGGGCGGCGATGGCTGCTGCGCGTGCTGGACCCCCGGGTGTCCGAGGCCGGTCTGGGCATCCCGATCGAGCAGGAGATCGCCAACACCGTGCGCGCCGCCGACGCCGGGATCGGCGCCAGGGTGCTGCACCGGCTCCCCGACGCCCTGGTGCTGGAGTACCTCGACGGCGTCACCCTGGACGCGCACGCGGTACGGCGGCTCCCCGGCCCGATCGCGGCGGCCTGCCGCAGGCTGCACGCCGGCCCCCGGTTCGTCAACGACTTCTCCATCTTCCGCAAGCTGGACGAGTTCCTCACCCTGTGCCGTACCCACGAACTGGACGTACCCGACGGCTACCTCGACCGCCTTCCCGCGGCCGCGGAGATCGAACGGGCGCTGGCCGCCGATCCGCCGCCCACGGTGCCCTGCCACAACGACCTGCTGCCGGAGAACCTCATCCGCTGCGGCGACGAGGTCAGGATCGTCGACTACCAGCTGTCGGGGAACAACGACCCGGCCTTCGAGCTGGGCGACATCGCCGCCGAGGCCGACTACGACCCCGACCTGACCGCCCGGCTGGCCCGCGCCTACCTCGGCGCCGACGACCGGCGGTTCACCGCCCGGGTCAGGCTCAACCTGATCATGTCCAACCTGACCTGGACGCTCTGGTTCGCCGTGCACCACGGACTGTTGAGGGAGCAGGCGGCCGACGCCGACTTCGACTACCGGGCCGAGGCGGCCGACAAGTTCTCGCAAGCCGTACGGGACCTGGACGACCCGGGGTTCGGACGGCTCGTCGATCACGTCCGGGGCGCGGGCCCCGGATCTTCACACCCCCCGCACCACCATGCAAGGAGGCTTGAATGACCAAGCCCACATCGGTCGACGAGGACGCGAAGCGGCTCGCCGAACTCGGTTACAAGCAGGAGCTGTCCAGAACCTGGAGCGGCTTCTCCAACTTCGCCATCTCCTTCTCGATCATCTCCATCCTGGCCGGCTGCTTCACCACGTTCGGCCAGGCGTGGAACAACGGCGGCCCCATCGCCATCTCGTGGGGCTGGCCGCTGATCTCGATCTTCATTCTGATCATCGGGCTCTGCATGTCGGAGCTGGTGTCGGCCTACCCGACCGCCGGCGGGATCTACTGGTGGGCCGCGAAGATGGGCAGGCCCGTGCACGGCTGGTTCACCGGGTGGTTCAACCTCATCGGGCTGATCGCGGTGACGGCCTCGGTCGACTACGGCTGCGCGACGTTCCTGAACATCACCCTGAGCCGCTTCTTCCCGGGCTGGGATCCCAACCTGAACAACGCGTTCATCCTGTTCGCGGTCATCCTCGTCCTGCACGCGCTGATCAACATCTACAGCCACCGGCTGATCTCGACGCTGCAGAACGTCTCGGTCTGGTGGCACGTGTTCGGCGCCGCGGCGGTCGTGCTGATCCTGGTCTTCGGCCCGGACTCGCACCAGTCGATGTCGTTCGTCTTCACCGAGACGATCAACAACTCCGGCTTCTCCGACGCGTCCTACTGGTTCTACGTGCTGCCGCTCGGCTTCCTGCTGACCCAGTACACGATCACCGGGTTCGACGCGTGCGCGCACGTGTCCGAGGAGACCCAGGGCGCCTCCACCGCGGCCGCCAGGGGGCTGTGGCAGTCGATCTTCTACTCGGCGATCGGCGGGTGGATCCTGCTGCTGGCCTTCTTGTTCGCGGCCACCGACGTGAACGCGGTCAACGAGGCGGGCGGCTTCGTCGGCGCCATCTTCGACAGCGCCGTCCCCGGCAACCTGGCCACGGCGATCTTCGCGATCTCCACCATCGGCCAGTTCTTCTGCGGCATGAGCTGCGTGACCTCGATGTCCCGGATGACCTACGCCTTCTCCCGGGACGGCGCCATCCCCGGCTGGCGGCTGTGGTCGAAGGTGGACGCCAACCGCACCCCGGTCAACGCGATCGTCTTCGGCTGCGCGGCCGCGCTGGTCCTCACCCTGCCCGCCCTGTACGAGGCCCCCGGCGGGGTGCCGCTGGCCTTCTACGCGGTCGTCTCGGTGGCGGTCATCGGCCTCTACATCGCCTTCGCGATCCCGATCTGGCTCCGGCTGCGGATGGGCGACCGGTTCGAGCCGGGCCCCTGGACGCTGGGACGCAAGTACAAGGTCATGTGCTGGATCGCCCTGATCGAGATCGTGATCATCTCGATCTACTTCATCATGCCGCTGGTGCCGACCGCGGTGCCGTTCAGCGACGAGTTCACCTGGACCTCGGTGAACTACGCGCCGATCGTGGTCGGCGTGATGGTGCTGGGCGTGGGCCTGTGGTGGGTGCTGTCGGCCCGGCACTGGTTCACCGGCCCGCGCCGCACGGTCGACATGGCCGAGGCCTTCGACCCGGCGGGACCGGCGGGCACGACCGGCGGGGACCCCACCGGCTGACCCGGCGCGTCCCGTGACGGCCCGGCGCGGTTCCCAGGGAGCCGCGCCGGGCCGTCACGCGGTCCCGGCCGTCCCAAGGTCCCGGAGGCCCTGAAGGCCCTGAAGGTCGCGGAGGTCCTGAAGGCCGTGGACGGCCCTGGGAGTCCTTGAGGCCCCTGAGGGAACCGGTCAGACCGCCTCGAAGGCCTCGGCCACCGCCGCCCGTACCCGGTCCATCCCCGCGGCGTCCGGGGCCTCCCGGCGCATGGAGGTCATGTCCACCTCGGGCATGCCGCAGGCCACCGCCCAGCCCCACGGGGTCAGGTCGCCGTCGACGTTGAGGGCGAACCCGTGGCTGGTGACGCCGCGGCTCTGGCGCATGCCGATGGAGGCGATCTTGCGTCCGGTCCCGCTCGTCCACACGCCGGTCAGCAGTTCCGAGCCCGGCGGGGTGTCACGGCGTTCGGCCGGGACGCCCAGCGCGCCGAGCGCGCGGACCAGCCTCAGCTCGACCTCGCGGACGTAGTCGACGATCCCCTCGCCCTCGCCGAGCTTGACGATCAGATACCCGACCAGCTGGCCGGGGCCGTGATAGGTGAGCTGCCCCCCGCGACCCGTGCTCACGACCGGGATGCCGTGAGACGGGTCGGGCAGGTGGCGCTCGTCGGTCCGCCTGCCCACGGTGTACACCGATGGGTGGCTGAGCAGCCAGAGCGTGTCGGAGCACTCGTCGCGCTGCCGCAGACCGACCAGGTCGGTCATCCGCTCCATGGCCTTCTCGTAGTCGACCAGGTCATCCTGGACCAGGGACAGTGGGCGTCGCCTCATGTCCCCAGCCTATTTTCAGTAGCGGACCGCCGGCGCCTTGGGGACGAAGATCCACATGAGCACGTAGGCGACCCAGAGCGGTCCCGGGATGAGCGAGAGCAGCACCCAGAACACCCGGACCAGGGTGGGCGGCATGTTGAAGGTCTCGGCGATCCCGCCGCAGACCCCGGCGATTATCTTGTGGTTTCTCGAACGGTGCACGATGTCTCTCCCCGCCTCGGTGTTCTACGTCTCTTCAAACGAGTGGCCGCCTTCTGCCCGTTCCCGGGACACCCCTGAGAAAACCCTGACAGGGTCGGCCCCATAACTTTTCGCCCATCTCAGCCGAGATACATCTAGGCGAGCGGGTTTGGTCACGGTACGTTCCGCCATGTACAGCAACAGGGAATTCCCTCCCGTTCCACCCTAGGAGCGTTATGCGCCTGAGGTTCCGCCGCACCATGGTCCGGACCGCCACGCTGGTCACGGCCATCACCCTTCCCCTCGCCTTCACCGTCCCGGCGAGCGCGGCCCCCGCGACCACCACCGGCCCCGTCGTCTCCGACGTGCTGGCCAACGTGTTCGCGACACAGATCAAGGGGAAGAACGTCCAGAAGCACCTGGACAAATTCCAGGAGATCGCGACCGCCAACGGCGGCAACCGGGCCGCGGGCACGCCCGGTTACGACGCCTCCCTGGCCTACGTGCAGGACAAGCTGCGCAAGGCCGGATACAAGACCTCCACGACCGACGTCGAGTTCCCGCTCGGCTGGCAGGAGTTCAGTCCCCCGGTCCTGGAGCAGACCGCCCCCGAGGCGAAGACCTACGCCACCCCGGCCGACTTCGTGACCGTGATCTCCTCCGCCGGCGGCGACGTCACCGCCCAGGTGCAGGTCGTCGACGCGGTCATCCCGCCCGCGCCGACCCCGAACACCTCGACCGCGGGCTGCGAGGCCTCCGACTTCGAGGGCTTCGTCGCGGGCCGGATCGCGCTGATCCAGCGCGGCACCTGCCCGTTCGTCGACAAGGCCACGAACGCCAAGGCCGCCGGCGCGGCCGGAGTGATCTTCTTCAACGAGGGTCAGCCGGGCCGTACCGACCCGCTCGTCTTCGACATCATCGAGTGGCGCTTCGACATGCCCATCGTGATGGCGAGCACGGCCGTCGGCCTGGACCTGGCCGACAGCCCGAACACGACCGTGCACCTGAAGGTCGACGCCAGGACCGAGGTCGGCCGTACCAAGAACCTGATCGCCGACTCCCGCTGGGGCAAGTCCGGCGAGATCGTCGCGGTCGGCGCTCACCTGGACAGCGTGCCCGAGGGCGCCGGCATCAACGACAACGGCTCCGGCAGCGCCGCCATCCTGGAGACCGCGCTCAAGCTGGCCCACGTGCCCACCAAGCACCGGCTGCGCTTCGCCTGGTGGGGCGCCGAGGAGCTCGGCCTGCTCGGCTCCGAGCAGTACGTCGCGGGCCTGTCGCAGGCCGAGCGGGACAAGATCCGGCTCTACCTGAACTTCGACATGGTCGCCTCGCCGAACGACGGCACCTTCCTGTACGACGGTGACGACTCCGACGCCGAGGGCGCCCCGGCCGGCCCGACCGGATCGGCCGAGATCGAGCAGCGCCTCGCGGCGTTCTACACCAAGCGCAACCTGCCCGTCGAGGGCACCGACTTCACCGGCCGCTCCGACTACGGCGCGTTCATCGCCAACGGCATCCCGGCCGGCGGAATCTTCACCGGCGCCGAGGGCATCAAGACCCCCGAGCAGGCCGCGAAGTTCGGCGGCACCGCCGGTGTCGCCTACGACCCCTGCTACCACTCCGCCTGCGACGGCATCACCAACATCAACGCCGCCGCGCTCGAGCGCAACTCCAAGGCCGTCGGTTACGCCACCGCGTTCTACGCCTACGACCTGACCGGCATTCCCGACCGCAACGCCGCGGCGCTCGCCAAGAGCGCCGCGAGCTCCGCGAGGTTCATGACGGCGCCCGAGGGCGCCGCCCGCTAGCGAGCGGTCACGCGAACGCACCACGGTTTCACGGCGCGCCTCCGCACAGGGGGGCGCGCCGCCCGGGGGACCCCCCACCCTCACATCCGAGGAGCATGATGCGCACACTGTGGACCATGGGCATGGCGGCGATCCTCGCCATCCCCCTGGCTTTCACCGCCCCGTCGGCGTCAGCGGCCGCCCCACCGGACATCTCGCTGACCGCCGTCAAGGCACATCTCACGCAGTTCCAGTCCATCGCCACCGCCAACGGCGGCAACCGTGCCCACGGCCGTCCCGGCTACCTGGCCTCGGCCAACTACGTCAAGGGCAAGCTGGACGCGGCGGGCTTCACCACCACCCTGCAGTCGTTCACCTACGGCGGCGCGACCGGCTACAACGTCATCGCGGACTGGCCCGGAGGCGACACCAACAACACCCTGATGATCGGCGCCCACCTCGACAGCGTGGCCTCCGGCCCGGGCATCAACGACAACGGCACGGGCAGCGCCGCCATCCTGGAGACCGCGCTGGAGGTCTCCCGCCAGTCGCTGGCGCCGACCAGGCACCTGCGCTTCGCCTGGTGGGGTGCCGAGGAGCTCGGCCTGCGAGGCTCCCAGGCCTACGTGAACGGCCTCTCCTCCACCGAGCGGTCCAGGATCAAGGGCTACTACAACTTCGACATGGTCGGCTCGCCGAACCCGGGCTACTTCCTCTACGACGGCGACAACTCCGACGGCGTCGGCTCGGGCCCCGGCCCTGCGGGCTCGGCGCAGCTGGAGGCGACGCTCCAGGCGTACTTCAGCTCGATCGGCGTGGCCACCCGGGGCACCGACTTCGACGGCCGCTCCGACTACGGGCCGTTCATCGCCGTGGGCATCCCGGCGGGAGGCACCTTCACCGGCGCCGAGGGCACCAAGACCAGTGCCCAGGCCACCCTGTGGGGCGGCACCGCGGGTCAGCCGTTCGACCCCTGCTACCACCGCGCGTGCGACACCATCACCAACGTCAACGACACGGCGCTGAACCGGAACTCCGACGCCATCGCGTACGCGGTGTGGACGACCGCGGTCACGACACCGCCGCCGCCGGCCATCTGGCAGGACACCTTCGAGACGGCGACCGGCTGGACGGCCAACCCGTCCGGCACCGACACCGCCACGGCCGGCGCGTGGGAGCGCGGTGACCCCGAGGCCACCACCTCCAGCGGCACCAAGCAGCTGGGCACCACCGTCAGCGGCAGCAACGACCTGGTCACCGGCCGCCTCGCCGGTGCCGCGGCCGGCGACTACGACCTGGACGGCGGGGTCAGCAGCATCCGCTCCCCGGCGATCACCCTGCCGACCGGGACGCTGAAGCTGGGGTTCTCCTGGTACCTGGCGCACGGTTCCAACGCCTCCAACGCCGACTTCCTGCGGGTGAAGGTCGTCGGCTCCACCACCACGCAGGTCTTCCAGCAGCTCGGCTCGGCCGCCAACCGTGACGGCGCCTGGGCCACCGCCAACGTCGACATCTCCGCCTTCGCCGGGCAGAGCGTCCGCATCCTGGTCGAGGCCGGTGACGCCTCCGGCGCCTCCCTGGTCGAGGCCGGCATCGACGACGTCAGGGTGACCCGCTAAGGCCGTACCAGGTGCGGCCCGCGGCCCTTCCCCCTCGTGCCGTCCGGATCCTCTCCGGACGGCACCGCCGCGGGTCGCACCCTTCGCGTTCCCCCGCGCCGCTCCCCTGTTCCGCGCTTCCCCGTCCGCCACTCCGGTGCCCGTCGCTCCCCGATCCGTCGCTCCCCGATCCGTCGCTCCGGGGGCCGTCACCGGCCCGAGGAGGGGCCGGGTCCACGGGCGGTCGCGGGGACGCGCGGCGCGTTCCGGCCGGACGACCTGTCACGGTGCCCCCTCCGCTCCGCTAGCCTCGCGTAGGTTACGCACACGCTGGTACGGAAGGTGCTCAAGTGATCGGCTGGTTCGAAGCGGTGGTCCTCGGACTGATTCAGGGATTGACGGAGTTTCTGCCGATCTCCTCCAGTGCCCACATCAGGGTCGTGTCGGCGTTCTTCGGCTGGCAGGACCCGGGGGCCGCGTTCACCGCGGTCATCCAGCTCGGCACCGAGGCCGCGGTGGTGATCTACTTCCGCAAGGAGATCTGGGAGATCATCTCCACCTGGACCCGGTCCCTGTGGACCCCGGCCCTGCGGAGCCACCACGCCGCCCGGATGGGCTGGTACGTCATCGTGGGCACGATCCCGATCGTGGTCCTCGGTCTGCTGTTCAAGGACTCCATCGAGGGCGCCTTCCGCGACCTGCGCCTGATCGGCATGACGCTGATCGTGTTCGGCCTGGTCCTGTGGTTCGCCGACCACACCGCCCGCAACCGGCTCACCCTGGAGCGGCACCTCAGCTTCACCCACGCCCTGATCTACGGCTTCGCCCAGTCGCTCGCCCTGATCCCCGGGGTCTCCCGCTCGGGCGGCACGATCAGCGCCGGTCTGCTGCTGGACTACCGCCGGGAGGAGGCCGCGAAGTACTCCTTCCTGCTGGCCATCCCGGCCGTGCTGGGCGCGGGGTTCCTGGAGCTGTTCAAGATCGGTGAGGGCGGGGCTCCGGAGTGGGGGCCCACGATCCTGGCCACCGTGATCTCCTTCGTGGTGGGCTACCTGGCGGTCTCGTGGTTCCTGAAGTACATCAGCACCCACCGCTTCACCGGTTTCGTGATCTACCGGATCCTTCTCGGCGTCGTCATCATCGCCCTGGTGAGCACGGGAGTCCTCGACCCCTCGGCCTAGTCCGCGCCTCCTGGCCCGCGCCTCCCGATCCGTGCTTCAGAGGTCGTGCCTCACAGGCCGTCGAGCCGCTCGTCGGCCGCGACGACGTGTGAGCGCGGCCTCGTGGCGTACGGCGAGCGTGCCGCCGTCGATCCCGGCCATGGCCCCGTCCCTGCCGTCCCTGCCGTCCCTGCCGCAGGCATGGACGGAGAGCCACGCATGAAACGTTCACATCACCGCCGGAACGAGCCGAAGGCTCTGGGAGTGCTCACAGGACGAAAACTGCCCTCGTCATCGCCGGTGACGATCGCATACCCGCCGTCCCGGCGTCCGGTCAGGCCTTGAAGCGGGCTCTTTCAGCGCGCCGTATCGTGCATTACTGTGCACGTTCACAGAGCCTGATCCAGCCTGTGAGGAGGACGCGTAGCCTCATCCCCCATCCTGCCCGCGGCTTCGCCCCCCCTCGCCCCTGCCGCGGGACGCGCGGCGACACGATCTCCGTCTGACCGCGGCCGACGGCACCGGTTCCCGGCGCGACCACACCGGGACGGCTGTGGAGCCACCATGGGTTCCTCCCGGCCGGACGGCCGCGTGCCCCCGGCCCCGCCGGGTTCTTCGAGGCTCGTCCTTCCCCTCCCCCTTCCTCCTGACGACCCTGATGTCCGTACCGCTGATGCTCCCTGCCAGGGCGGTGGCGGATCCGGCACCGGGCGATCCGTCGCCGGTGCCGTACGCGCGATGCCCCGCCCCACCCCCATGCTGGAGTTCTCATGTCCCTACGCAGACCGCGTACCGCCCTGCTCTCCGCCGTCGTCGCGCTGACGACGGCCGTCACCGGCGTCACCATGGTCGCGGGAACCGCTTCGGCGGCGACCCGTTACGAGGCCGAGAGCGCGCCGGCCACCTGTGACGGCCTCATCGAGTCCAACCACGCCGGCTTCTCCGGCACCGGATTCTGCAACGCCACCAACGCGGCCGGAGCCGCCGCGCAGTTCACCGTGACCGCCCCCGCCGCCGGAACCGCCACCATCGGCATCCGCCACGCCAACGGCGGGACCACGAACCGCCCCGCAGACGTGCTCGTCAACGGCACGGTCGCCCACGCCAACAGCGCCTTCGACCCCACCGGCTCCTGGACCACCTGGATCACCAGAACCCTGACCGTGACGCTCAACGCCGGCGACAACGTCATCCGGCTGGACCCGACCACCGCAGGCGGCCTGCCCAACCTCGACCACCTGGAGACCGGCGTGCCCGCCCCCGGCAGGACCACGGTCTGGCTGGCCGGGGACTCCACCGTCGCCGGAAGCTCCGGCGGCGCCATCGTCGGCTGGGGCAGGGAACTCGGCGGTTACCTCACCGCCGACGCAGGCGTGGTCAACAGCGCCATAGGCGGCCGCAGCGTCCAGACCTGGCTGTACGAGTCCGCCGTCACCGGTACCAAGAACTCCGCCGGGGAGTGCGTGCTCAGCTCCACCGCCTACTCCGCCCGCTGGCAGGCGATGCTCGACGCCTCCACCGGGATGAAGGCCGGCGACCACCTGTTCATCCAGTTCGGCATCAACGACGGCTCGTCCACCTGCCCCCGCCACGTCGGCTCCGCCCGCTACCGCGAACTGCTCACCACCATGGTCCGCGCCGCCCAGCAGCGCGGCGCCAACCCCACGCTGGTGACCCCGGTGTCCGCCCTCAGATGCAGCGGCGGCACGGCCGTGCCCACCCGCGGATTCCTGACCGAGACCTTCGACGTCGGCCGGGCCACCGGCGCCCCGGTCATCGACCTGCACGCGCTGAGCATCACCCTCTACAACGGCCTGCGCTTCTGCCCGTTCAACGGCGACTACTCCTCCGGCCCCGTCGGCGCGTTCTTCGCCGACGACCACACCCACTTCGAGGCGGGAGGCGCACGCCAGATCGCGGGCCTGGTCACCAGGGCGGTACGCGACCAGCGACTCGCCCTCTCCGCGTACCTGAGGTGACGCCCGGCCGACCGACACCGGTATCGGTAAGGGCGGGGACACCGGCGACCCTTCACAACCACACGGGACGGGTTCAATGACACAGCTTCTCCATGATCGGACCTCAGCGCGGCGTCCGCGCAGGCGCCGCACCGCGTTCGTCCTCGTCGTCGCACTGATCGCGAGCGGCCTCGCCGCGGTGGTCACGGGATCACCGGCGAGCGCGGCCGTGATCGACCCGGCGGCGTACTACCAGATCGTCTCGCGGCACAGCGGCAAGGCGATCGAGATCGCCGGCCAGTCGACCGCCGACGGCGCCGCCGTCCAGCAGCGGACCCGCGCCGACCAGGCGGGCCAGCAGTTCCAGTTCGCCGACGCCGGCAGCGGCCACTACAAGATCCGGGCCCGCCACAGCGGCAAGGTGGTGGACATCGCCTCGGCGTCCACGGCGAACGGCGCGAACGTCGTCCAGTACACCGACAACGGCGGCACCAACCAGCAGTTCCGGGTCGTGGACACCGACGGCGGACACGTCAAGCTCGTCAACCGCAACAGCGGCAAGGCCCTCGACGTCTGGGAGCAGTCCACCGCCGACGGCGCGCGCATCTCCCAGTACACCGACAACGGCGGCACCAACCAGCAGTGGCAGCTGGTCCGCGTCGGTACGGCACCGGTCCCGAAGTACGCCGGCTACCTGTTCAGCCACTTCACCGGCGAGGGCACCTCCGCCGGTGAGCAGGTCCACTTCGCGCTCAGCCAGGGCAACGACCCGACCCGGTGGCGCCAGCTCAACGGCGGACAGCCCGTGCTGACCTCGGCCGTGGGCACCCGCGGCGTGCGCGACCCGTTCATCATCCGCTCGCCGCAGGGCGACAGGTTCTACCAGATCGCCACCGACCTGCGGATCTACGGCAACGGCAACTGGGACCAGGCCCAGCGGACGGGCAGCAGGTCCATCGTGGTCTGGGAGTCGGCCGACCTGGTGAACTGGAGCGCGCCGCGCCTGGCCCGCGTCTCACCGGACACGGCCGGCAACACGTGGGCCCCGGAGGCGTACTACGACGAGACACTCGGCCAGTACGTCGTGTTCTGGGCGTCGAAGCTGTACGCCACCACCGACCCGAACCACACCGGCACCACCTACAACCGGATGATGTACGCCACGACGTCCGACTTCCGGACCTTCAGCACCCCGCAGGTCTGGGTCGACAAGGGCTACTCGACGATCGACTCGACACTCGTCAAGCACAACGGCACCTACTACCGCTTCACCAAGGACGAGCGGAGCGCGTCGCAGAGCGCGTGCGGCAAGTTCATCATCGCGGAAAGGTCGGCGACCGTGCTCAACCGCACCTACTCGTTCGTCGCGGACTGCATCGGGAACAACGCGCTCAACCAGGGCGAGGGCCCGCTGGTCTTCAAGTCGAACACCGAGGAGCGCTGGTACATGTTCATCGACGAGTACGGGGGCCGGGGCTACGTACCGTTCACGACCACCGACCTGAACACCCGGCAGTGGTCACCCGTCTCCGGCTACACCATGCCCGGCCGGCCGCGCCATGGCACCGTCCTGCCGGTCACCCAGGCCGAGTACGACCGGCTGCTGCAGCGCTGGGGCTGAGCCGCCCCACGGTGGAACCGCCGGCCGCTCGGCGGGCCGTGGGCCGCTCGACGGGCCGTGCCCGCGAAGGGCGCCTGTCCGGTTCGAACGGCCCACCGGGGCGGCACGGCACCGCGGAGACCGGCTCCCCGAGGGGGTGACGCGATCTCGCGTGAAGGGTTCGGACGGGCCCGTCCGTACGGTTCAGGCGGGCTCGTCCGGACGGGTTCGCCGGGCTCGTCCGGGCGGTTCAGGCGGGGGCGATCTCGTCCTGGACGACCCCGGCGGGGACGGTCCTGTCCGGGGAGGTCCGGGCGGGGGACGGCGGATCGTCCGCCCGGAGCCGGGCGGCGTCTCGGTAGGCGGTCACGGCAGCGGCGAACATGGCGGTCAGCCCGATCACACGGCGATCATTCCCCCGTCCGGTACGACGGACACCATCGTGACCGGAAAAATCAGGCATGCCGGCGATCGCGGGCCCCTCACCCGTCCCCTCCCGCCCCATCACCCGCCCCGGTCCGTCCCCGTCACCTGTACCGTCCCGGCCTGTCGGCTGTACCGGCCTGGCCTGTCACGCGTTTCGCCCCGTCACTCTCCCGGCTCCGTGCCGTGGGTCCGGCCCCGTGTCACCCGTCCCGGCTCCGTGTCGCGGGTCCGGAGCCGGTCAGGCGAAGGCCGCGAGGTTGCGGGCCACCCAGTGGGCGAAGCCGCGGGGCGGGCGGCCGAGGACGCGTTCGACGTCGGGGCTCACCCGCCGTTCGGCGTCCGACGGCTCGCCCAGGATGTCGAGGGTGCCGTCCACGACCGGCTCCGGCATGAACCCGAGCATCTGTGCCCTGGCCTCCTCGCGGCTCTGCTCGACGAACGTCACCGGCTCCCCCAGGGCGTCGCCGATGAACCGGGCCCGCTCGCGCGGAGAGATCGGCGCCGGTCCGGTGAGTTCGTAGACGCGGCCGTCGTGGCCGTCCTCGCGCAGCACCACGGCCGCGACCTCGGCGATGTCCTCCGGATCGATGAACGGCAGCCCGACGTCACCGAACGGCGCGGCGGCCGTCCGCCCGGAACGGATCGTCGGAGCCCACGCGAACGAATTGGAGGCGAATCCGCCGGGCCGCAGGACGGTCCACTCCAGGCCCGACTGCCGTACGGCGTCCTCGAAGGCACGGAGCGGGTCGTGCGAGCGGGCCCGTGGCCGCGTCCCGGCCCCCTGGGAGGAGAGCAGCACCACCCGGCGGACCCCACCGGCCTTGGCCGCGTCCAGGACGTCCGGAGGATGCGCGCCTCCTCCCGGGATGAGCAGGAAGAGCGCGTCGGCCCCCTCCAGCACGGGACGCAGGCTCTCCACGTCGGTGATGTCGGCCCGCCGGTGCCGCACACCCTCGGGGGTCTCGTCCGAGGGGTGCCGCGAGACCGCCGTCACCTGCTCGCCCGCCGCCGCGAGGGCCCTCACCAGCGGCCGTCCCACGTTCCCCGTCGCCCCTGTCACCACGATCATCGAAAGCTCCGTTCTCGGATTCATCAGGTCGTCACTCCGCCGGAAGCCTTTCTCCGGCGCCTTCGAGACGCTAACAGCCTGCGTATAGTAGGTACCTAGGAGAAAGTGACTATCGAAAGGACGCCCATGGACGCCGGTACGAGCTGGAGGGTGGACTCCGCGGCCGGGGCCGAGGGGGTCTGCCCGGTCGCCCCGGTGGTCGACATCGTGTTCAGCCGCTGGACCACCCCGATCCTGTGGGCCCTCAACGAGCACGGCCGGATGCGCTTCGTGGAGCTGGAACGTCACATCGGCACGATCACCCCGAAGGTGCTGACCCAGCGGCTCCGCCAGCTGGAGCGCGACGGCCTGGTGGTGCGCACCTACCACCCCGAGGTCCCCCCGCGGGTGGAGTACGAGATCAGCGAGCTGGGCCGGAGCCTGGGCCCCCTGTTCGCCACGCTCGCCGAGTGGGCCGCCGCCAAACTGCCCGAGGTCGAGCGGGCCCGGCTGGAGTACGACGCCCCAGCCCCCGCCCCCGCCCTGGTCCCCGCCCGGCGTTCCTGACCGAGGGCCGTCCCGGCCTCCGAACGGCCCGCAGGATCACCCCCGGCCCCTGATCGGCCCGAAGGAGCACCGCCCCGAGAACCGTCCCGGCTCCGCCGCGGGCTCGGCGGGCACGATCCTCGGGGACACTGGACGGGTGCGTCCCGACCGGTCCGGCCTGCCCGTCCGTCACGTCCTGCCCGAGCTCCTCGCGGCCCTGGACGAGCGGGGCGTCGCCGTGCTCACCGCACCCCCGGGCACCGGCAAGACCACGCTCGTCCCGCTCGCCCTGGCCGGGCTCCTCGACGGCCTCGACGACGCGGCGCCGAAGCGGGTGGTCGTGGCGGAGCCGAGGCGGATGGCCGTACGGGCGGCGGCCAGGCGGATGGCCTGGATGCTGGAGTCGGAGGTGGGCGCGGAGGTCGGGTTCTCGATCCGCGGCGAGCGCAGGACCGGCCCGGGAACGGTCGTCGAGGTCGTCACCACCGGCGTCCTGCTGCAGCGGCTCCAGCGCGACCCCGAGCTCGACGGCACGCACACGGTCCTGCTCGACGAGTGCCACGAACGGCACCTGGACGCCGACACCGCGCTGGCCTTCCTCCTCGACGTCCGCGCCACGCTCCGCCCCGACCTGCGGATCGTCGCCACCTCCGCGACCGCCGACGCCGCCCCCTGGGCCCGCCTGCTCGGCTCCGGCGAGCCCGGCCCGTCCGGCTCCGGCGATCCCGCGCCGGTCGTGCACGCCTCCGGCACCATGCATCCGGTCACCCCCGTCTGGGCGCCGCCCCCGGGCACCGTCGCGCCGCCGCACGGCATGCGGGTGGACCCGGTGTTCCTGACCCACGTCGCCGGCGTGGTGCGGCGCGCCCTGGCCGAGCGGGAGGGGGACGTGCTCTGCTTCCTTCCGGGCGTCGGGGAGATCGGGAGAGTGGCCGCGCAGCTCGGCCGCGACGGTGGCATCGACGGCATCGACGTCCTGCAGGTCCACGGCCAGGCCCCGGCCCGCGTCCAGGACGCGGTCCTGTCCCCGGGCGCCGGGCGCCGGGTGGTGCTCGCCACCTCGGTGGCCGAGTCGAGCCTGACCGTGCCGGGCGTGCGCATCGTGGTCGACTCCGGCCTGGCCAGGGAGCCCCGTACCGACCACGCCCGCGGACTCGGCTCGCTCAGCACGGTCCGGGCCTCCAGGGCGTCGGCCACCCAGCGGGCCGGGCGCGCGGGCCGCGAGGCGCCGGGCGTGGTCTACCGGTGCTGGTCGCAAGCCGAGCACGACCGGCTCCCCGAGTACGCGCGGCCCGAGATCGCCCTCGCCGACCTGACCGGGTTCGCCCTCCAGGCCGCCTGCTGGGGGGACCCGGCCGCGACCGGCCTGGCCCTGCTCGACGCGCCTCCGCCCGCGGCGATGGACGCGGCCCGCCGCACCCTGGGCGCCCTGGGCGCCCTCGACCCCGCGGGCCGGGTGACCGGCCGGGGACGCCGGATGGCCGTGGCCGGGGTGCACCCGCGCCTGGCGCGGGCCCTGATCGACGCCGGTGCCGGGCCCCGGGCGGCCGAGGTCGTCGCCCTGCTCTCCGAGCAGCTGCCCCGCGAGGCCGGGGACGACCTGGTGGCGGTCTGGCGTTCCGCGCGCCGCGGCGGTGACGCGTTCTCCGCGCGCTGGCGTCAGGAGGCCGGGCGCCTGGCGCGGGCCGTCCCCGGCGGTGGCCCGCGCCGTGGGAAGGGGAAGGGCGGTGCCGCGCCGCAGGGGGACGAGGGCGCCGTACCGGACGGGAGCGACGACACCGTGGCCGGGACCGTCGTGGCGCTGGCCTACCCGGAGCGGGTGGCGCGGCGGCGCGGCGGGGCGTACCTGATGGCCTCGGGGACGGCCGCGGAGCTGCCGTCCGGGTCGCGGCTGGGCACGGCGGAGTGGCTGGCGGTCGCGGTCGCGGACCGGCCCGCCGGTGCCGCGTCCGCCCGGATCAGGCAGGCGGTGGTGATCGACGAGGAGACCGCCAGGCTCGCCGCGGCCCCCCTGTACGCGTCCGGCGAGGAGATCACCTGGCGCGTGCCTCCGGGGGAACGGCGCGGTGACGTGTCCGCGCGCCGGGTGGAGCGGCTGGGCGCGATCGAGCTCTCCTCCGGTGTGCTCCGCGGCGCCGACGTGCGTCCCGCCGTCCTGGAGGGGCTGCGCGCCGAGGGCCTGTCGCTGCTGCGCTGGACGCCCGAGGCCGTGGCGCTGCGCGAGCGGCTGGCCTTCTGCCGGCGCACGCTCGGCGACCCGTGGCCCGCGACCGACGACGAGGCGCTGATCGAGGCGGCCGACCGCTGGCTGGAGCCGGAGCTCTCGCGGGCCCGCCGCCGGTCCGACCTGGAACGCCTGGACGTGGTCTCCGCGCTGCACCGCCTGGTCCCGTGGAACGCCCGCCTCGCCGAGACGGCCCCGGAACGGATCGAGGTACCGAGCGGGTCGAGGATCAGGATCGACTACTCGGGGGACCGGCCGGTGCTGGCGGCCAAGGTGCAGGAGCTGTTCGGCTGGGCCGAGGCCCCGCGCGTGGCCGGGGTCCCGCTGGTGATCCACCTGCTCTCCCCCGCGGGGCGCCCGGCCGCCGTCACCGCCGACCTGGCCTCGTTCTGGCGCGAGGGGTACCGCGCGGTCCGCGCCGAGCTGCGCGGACGCTACCCCCGGCACCCCTGGCCCGACGACCCCATGGCGGCCCCCGCCACCCGCCGTGTCAACCCCCGGCGCCGGCCGGGCGGGACGTAGCCCGGACGGCACACCCCCCGGCACGGGCCGGGCCTGCGCGGGCCGGGCCTGCGCGGGGTAACGCCGATGATCCGGACAAGACATCGGATCGATACGTGGCGCGCTTCCCCTGACGGACTCGCCGGACCACACTCGGTTCATGTCGTGGGTGGGAAGTTCCGCAGTGGAGATCGCGGCCGCCGTACGAGGGGGAAAGGTCACCGCGTCCACGGTCGTCGAGGAGCACCTCGACGCCATCGCCGAGCGCGACGGCCGCGTCGGGGCGTTCCGCGAGGTGCTCGCCGACCGGGCGCTGGCCGAGGCCCGGCTGCTGGAGCGGCGCGAGGACCTGGCCGGGCTGCCCCTCGCCGGGGTGCCCGTCGCGATCAAGGACAACGTCGCGGTCGGGGGCGAGGTGTCGCGCAACGGCTCCGCGGCCACGCCGGACACGCCCGCGGACGCCGACCACCCCGTGGTGGCCAGGCTCAGGGCGGCGGGCGCGGTGGTCGTCGGCATCACCAACGTGCCCGAGCTCTGCCTGGCCGCCTTCTCCGACAGCGTGTACGGGGTGACGCGCAACCCCTGGGACCTCGGGCGTACCCCGGGCGGGTCCTCGGGAGGGAGCGCGGCGGCGGTGGCGGCGGGCATGGTGCCGCTGGCGCACGGCAACGACGGGCTCGGCTCGCTGCGCATCCCGGCGGCCTGCTGCGGCCTGGTCTCGATCAAGCCCGGCCAGGGGGTGGTCCCCCCTCCCGAGCACGACTGGTACGGGATGTCGGAGAACGGGCCGCTGGCCACGACCGTTGCGGACCTCGCGCTGGCACTGGCCGTGATGGCCGACGACATGTCCCTGGCCAGGCCCGGGGAGAGCGAGGCGCTCGGCGTGGGAAGCGCCATCGACGACTACCCGGGCGGGCTGACCCTGTCGGAGACGCCGAGGCTGCGGATCGCGGTCGCGCCCCTGCCGCTGCCCCCGGGCCTGCCGGTGGACGCGGAGTTCCGGCAGGCGGTCACCGGGGCGGCGGAGGTGCTGGGCGACGCCGGGCACACCGTGGTGAACCGCACCGACCGGATGCCCTCCTGGCTCGCCGCCTCCGCCGTCGCCACCTGGTTCGCCTGCGCCAGGGGCGACGTCGAGGGCCTCGACCCGCGCGGCCTGGAACGCCGCACCCGGTCGCTGGCCAGGGCGGGCCGCCTGCTCGCCAGGTTCGGCGCGGACGGCGCGACCGGCCGCGACCGCTGGCGCGCGCACGGCGCCGACCAGTGGTTCGGCAACGCCGACGTGCTGGTGATGCCGACGCTCGCCGCGCCGCCTCCGCCCGCCGACCGCTGGGGACGCCGCGGCCTGCTGGCGAACGCCCGCGCCAACCTGACGTACGCTCCCGCGACCGCGGCCTGGAACATCGCCGGCTGGCCCGCCATGAGCGTCCCGTTCGGCATGCACTCGTGCGGGGTGCCCATCGGCGTCCAGCTCGTGGCCGCGCCCGGGGGCGAGTCCCAGCTGCTGGCGCTGGCCGGACGGCTGGAGGCGGAACGGCCCTGGCCACGCCATGCGCCGCTCCCCTGACCCGGCCGCGCCACCGCGCAGGGTCGCACACCGCAGCGGACCACGCACCGCCGCGCAGAGTCGCATACCGCAGCGGACCGTCACGCACCGCCGCGCAGGACCGTACACCGGAGCGGACCGTCACGCGCCGCGAGTCGCCGCGTGCCGGAGCGGACCGGCTCCCGCTCCGGCCGGGCCGGGCCGGGCCGGAGCGGGAGCGGGAGCGGGATCAGACGCCGGTGGGGTGCCAGACGGTCTTGGTCTCCAGGAAGGCCGTCAGGCGCCTGGTGCCGGGGTCGGCGTACCAGTCGGCCGTCACGCCGGGGCGCAGCACCCGCTTGAGGTTCTCCGCCGCCGCCTCCTCGCACGCGACCGCCAGCGCCTCGTCGGTGACACCGGTGAGGTCGAGGGCGTTGACGTCCATGTGCGCGGCCAGCCAGGGGGCGATCTCCGCCACCGAGCCGGTGAGGACGTTCACCACCCCGCCGGGCAGGTCCGAGGTGGCCAGCACCTCGGCCAGCGTGATCGAGGGCAGCGGGGCGCGCTCGCTCGCGATCACCACGCAGGTGTTGCCCGTGACGATCACCGGTGCCAGCACCGAGACGAGCCCGAGCAGCGGATCGCCGGGGGCGACCACCGCGACAACCCCGGTCGGCTCCGGCGTGGAGATGTTGAAGTAGGGCCCGGCGACCGGGTTGGAGGACCCGGCCACGGCGGCGATCTTGTCGGACCAGCCGGCGTACCAGACCAGCCGGTCGACGGCCGCGTCCACGACCGCCCCCGCCCCGCTCGTACCGGCGTCGGCCAGCTCGGCGGCGAACTGGGCCCGGCGGCCCTCCAGCATCTCGGCGACGCGGTAGAGGATCTGCCCGCGGTTGTACGCCGTCGCCCCCGACCAGCCGCCGAAGGCCTTGCGCGCGGCCGACACCGCGTCGCGGGCGTCCTTGCGGGAGGCCCTGGAGGCGTTGGCGAGGAAGTCACCGCTGGAGGAGGCCACGGGATAGGACCTTCCGCTCTCCGACCGCGGGAACGCCCCGCCGATGTACAGCTTGTACGTCTTGCGCACGGCGAGCCGGTCCGGCGTGCGGACGGCGCCGTCACCGTCGCCCGCCTGCCCGTCCGCGGTCCCGCCCGCGCCCACGGTCCCGTCCGCGGGCCGCTCACCGGGCCGCTCCCGGACCCGGTCCTCGGCCTGTGCCTCGACCCGCGTCTCGGCCTGTGGCTCGGCCTGTGGGTCGGCCTGGTCCCCGGCCCGCGTGCCGGCCTGGTCCCCGGCCCGCGTCTCGGACCGCTTCCCGGCCCGTCCCCCGGCCTGCCCGCCGGAGGCGTCGGACGCCCGCGACCGGCCCGGCCTGTCCGCCTTACTCATTTCCCAGCCCTCTCCACGAGCTCTCCTGCTGCGCCAGCCGGGCCGGCACGAAGATCTGACCGCAGCGGCTCACGCCGCACCGGTGCGCGAACCAGCCCCGCAGCACCGGCCGTCCGGCGCGGGCGTAGTCGTGGCCCCGGGTGCTCTGGGCCCGGCGGGAACGCCGCCGGGCGGTGTGCCGCTCACACATCGAGGTACGCCTCCAGCCCGTGCCGGCCGCCCTCGCGCCCGTACCCGGACTCCTTGTAGCCGCCGAACGGCGAGGTGGGGTCGAACTTGTTGAAGGTGTTGGCCCACACCACGCCGGCGCGGAGTTTGTCCGCCATCCACAGGATGCGCGAGCCCTTCTCCGTCCACACGCCCGCGGACAGACCGAAGGGGGTGTTGTTGGCCTTCTCCACCGCCTCGGCCGGGGTGCGGAAGGTCAGCACCGACAGCACCGGGCCGAACACCTCCTCGCGGGCGATCCGGTGCGACTGGGCCACACCGGTGAAGATGGTCGGCGGGAACCAGAAGCCCCGCTCCGGCAGCGAGCAGGCCGGGGACCAGCGTTCGGCGCCCTCGGCCTCCCCCAGGTCCGAGAGCTCGTGGATCTTCGCGAGCTGGGCCGCGGAGTTGATCGCGCCGATGTCGGTGTTCTTGTCCAGCGGGTCGCCCAGCCGGAGCGTGCCCAGCCGGCGCTTCAGCGCGTCCAGCAGCTCGGTCGCGATGGACTCCTGCACCAGCAGCCGGGAGCCCGCGCAGCAGACGTGACCCTGGTTGAAGAAGATCCCGTTGACGATCCCCTCGACGGCCTGGTCGATCGCGGCGTCCTCGAACACGATGTTCGCGGCCTTGCCGCCGAGCTCCAGGGTGACCTTCTTCCCGGAGCCCGCGACCGACCTGGCGATGCGGCGGCCGACCTCGGTGGAACCGGTGAAGGCGACCTTGTCGACCCCCGGGTGGTTCACCAGGGCCGCGCCGGTCTCCCCGGCACCGGTCACGATGTTGACCACCCCGGGCGGCAGGTCCGCCTGGGCGCAGATCTCCGCGAACAGCAGCGCGCTGAGCGGGGTCGTCTCGGCGGGCTTGAGGACGACCGTGTTGCCGCAGGCCAGCGCCGGGGCGATCTTCCAGGCGAGCATCAGCAGCGGGAAGTTCCACGGGATGACCTGCCCGGCCACCCCGAGCGGGCGGGGGGCGGGGCCGTACCCGGCGTGACCGAGCTTGTCGGCCCAGCCGGCGTAGTAGAAGAAGTGGGCCGCCACCAGGGGCAGGTCCACGTCGCGGGACTCGCGGATCGGCTTGCCGTTGTCCAGCGTCTCCAGCACGGCCAGCTCGCGCGAGCGTTCCTGGATGATCCGGGCGATCCGGAAGAGGTACTTGGCCCGTTCCGAGCCGGGCAGCGCCGACCAGACGCCGAACGCCTTGCGGGCGGCCTCCACCGCCCGGTCGACGTCGGCCTCGCTGGCCCAGGCGATCTCGGCCAGGACCTCCTCGGAGGCGGGGTTGACGGTCTTGTTGCGTTCGGTGCCCTGGGAGTCGACCCACTCGCCGCCGATGAACAGGCCGTAGGACGGCTTGATCTCGACGACGTCACGCGACTCGGGCGCCGGTGCGTACTCGAACATGTGAACGCCCCTAGTCGAGGGTGAAGTAGTCGGGACCCGCGTACCTGCCGGTGGCCATCTTCTGACGCTGCATCAGCAGGTCGTTGAGGACGCTGGAGGCGCCGAGCCGGAACCGGTCGGGGGTGAGCCAGTCGTCTCCGACGGTCTCGTTGACCAGGACGAGCATCTTGATCGCGTCCTTGGTGGTCTTGATGCCTCCGGCGGGCTTCACCCCGACGTGGCGGCCGGTCACGGCCAGGAAGTCGCGGACCGCCTCCAGCATGACCAGCGTCACCGGGAGGGTGGCGGCGGGCTGCACCTTTCCGGTGGAGGTCTTGATGAAGTCGCCCCCGGCCAGCATGGCCAGCCAGGACGCGCGGCGCACGTTGTCGTACGTGGCCAGCTCACCGGTCTCCAGGATCACCTTCAGGTGCGCGGTGCCGCACGCCGCCTTGATCGCGACGATCTCCTCGAAGACCTTGACGTAGTCCCCGGCCAGGAAAGCCCCCCGGTCGATCACCATGTCGATCTCGTCGGCCCCGGCGGCCACCGCGAACGTGGTGTCGGCGACCTTGACGTCGAGCGAGGAGCGCCCGCTGGGGAACGCGGTCGCGACGCTGGCCACCTTGACGCCGGAGCCCTTCACCGCCGCGGCGGCCTCGGCGACCAGGTCGGGGTAGACGCACACCGCGGCCACCCGGGGGACCGAGGGGTCGGACGGGTCGGGGCGGACCGCCTTGGCGCACATCGCGCGGACCTTGCCCGGGGTGTCGGCTCCCTCGAGGGTCGTCAGGTCCACCATGCCGATGGCGAGGTCGATGACCCGGGCCTTGGCGGTCGTCTTGATGGATCGGGTGCCGAGCATCGCGGCGCGCTGGTCGGCGCCCACGCGGTCGACACCCGGCAGGCCGTTCAGGAAGCTTCGCAGCGTGACGTTGGACGTGGCCACGTCGGTGAGCGAGGTCGTCATAGTTGACACCTCTCCAGCATGCCTACTGGGGTGATTACTTCCAAACTGGACCCTGCCCAGCACCCTCACCCGTTTTCGTCAACATTCGCCCGACCCGGCCGGGGGGCGGGCGGCGGGCCGGGGTGAGGCGGGCGGCTAAGGCGGTGCCTGCCCGCCCTAGGGAGGTTTTCGGCCGGCCCGCGCCAGGAGATAGGACATCCTCCCGATGTGGGGCGGGGGGCCTTAGGACGAATCTGGAGTGTGTCAGGAAAGCGCCGACAGGCACTCGAACAGGAAGGAACCCTCATGGGTCCCGAATTTCACCTCCAGCTCATCTCCGAGAGGACGTCCAGGCTCCGCGCGGAGGCGGCCGACTACCGCCGCGCCCGCGAGGTCCAGGTCCACCGGGAGTCCACCGGCGACACCTCCGCCAAGCGCCGCCGCGGCCTCTTCGGAAAGATCATCTCGTCGTGAGCCCGGCCAGGGAGCCCGGTCGTCCCCCGCCGCCCGGCCGGGCCTCGTCCCTGTCTGGAACCCCGCCGGAACCGGCCCCATCGTCTCCGGGACGGCGTTTCGCCCAAGGATAAATAGAAGGCTCGACCCGAGTAAGGCATGACATGCTGACAGACATGGTGGGTCGGGCGGTGAGTCCTGTTTTCGTGGGGCGCGAAACAGAACTCGCGGATCTGGCCGAAGCGTTCGGACAGGCCCGCAAGGGCAGGGCGACGACCGTGCTGCTCGGCGGGGAGGCCGGGGTCGGGAAGTCGCGTCTGCTCGGATGTTTCGCGGAACGGGCCTCGGCCGACGGCGCCCACGTGCTCAACGGGGGCTGCGTGGAGCTGTCGACCGAGGGCCTCGCCTACGCGCCGTTCACCGCGGTGATCCGCCAGCTGGTCCGGGAGCACGGCGCCGAGGAGATCGCGAGCCTGCTCCCCGAGGGCGGCGGGCGCGACCTGGCCCGGCTGCTGCCCGAGTTCGGCGAGCCGAGCGGCGACACCGAGAGCGAGACCGCCCGCGCGCGGCTCTTCGAACAGATCCTCACCCTGCTGGAACGGCTCGCCGAGCGCCGCCCGGTGATCCTCCTCATCGAGGACGTCCACTGGGCCGACAACTCCAGCCGCGACCTGATCGCCTTCCTCAGCAGGAACCTGCGCACCGCGCCGGTGCTGATGGTCCTCACCTACCGGTCCGACGAGCTGCACCGCCAGCACCCGCTGCGGCCGGTGCTCACCGAGCTCGGACGGCTGGACGACGTCGTGCGGATGGACCTGCCCCGGCTCACCCGGGTCGAGGTCGCGGCCCAGATGGCCGGCATCCTCGGCACCACGCCCGAGTTCGTCCAGGTCGACAGGGTCTTCCAGCGCAGCGAGGGCATCCCGCTCTTCGTCGAGGCGCTGATGGAGTGCGGCGGCGACTGCACCTTCCCCGAGTCCCTGCACGATCTGATCATCGGTTCCGTCGAGCGGCTCCCCGAGGAGACGCAGCGGGTGCTGCGCATCGCCGCGGCCGGTGGCATCCGGGTGGGGCACGCCCTGCTCGCCGCGGTCAGCGGCCTGTCCGACGTCGACCTGGACGACGCCCTGCGCACCGCGATCGCGGCCAACGTGCTGCAGGTCGCCGACGGCAACGCCTACGTCTTCCGGCACGCGCTGATCCGCGAGGCCGTGCACGACGACCTCCTGCCCGGCGAGTACGTACGGCTGCACGCCCGTTTCGCCGAGGAGATCGGCCGCGACCGCACGCTGGTCCCGCACGGCAGGGCCGCCATCGAGATCGCCCACCACTGGTACGCCGCCCGCGACGACCTGTGGGCCCTGATCTCGGCCTGGGAGGCCGCGGGCAAGGCCGCCAGGAGCTTCGCCTACAACGAGATGATGCAGCTGCTGGAGCGGGTCCTCACGCTCTGGAGCAAGGTCCCCGACGCCGCCGGGCGCATCGGCGTGGACCACACCACGGTGCTGGAGCACGCCGCCGAGGCCGCGAGCGCGTGCGGCGAGGCCGACCGGGGCACCAAGTTCGTCATGGCCGCGCTGAACGAGCTCGACGAACGGGCCGAACCCGCACGGGTGGCCGACCTGCTCGTGCGGCGCTCGCAGTTCAAGCTGTCCAAGCGCAAGCCCGGGGTGCTCGACGACCTGCGCTACGCCGAGCGGCTGGTCCCCGGACCGGGGCTGGAACGGGCCCAGGTGCTGTCCAAACTGGGCCTTTACCTGACGCTCAGCGGCGAGCTGGCCGAGGGGACCTCCCTGACCGAGGAGGCGCTGCGGATCGCGCGCGAGCACGGGAAGGGGCCCCTGGAGGCGGAGCTGCTGCTCAACCTGGCGCTGAGCGACTCCATCGCCGGACGGCTGGGGGCCTCGATCGAGCTCAACGAGACCGCCCAGGCCATCGGCGAGCTGGGAGGCGGCATCATCCTGCGCGCCCTGGCCAACAACGTGGACGCGCTGAACAACATGGGCCGTTCCGCCGAGGCGATCGAGCTGGCCCTCGAAGGGGAGCGGCTGGCGAAGAAGTACGGGCGCTACCGGGTCGAGGGCACGTTCCTCGCCAACAACCGGGCCGAGGCGCTGGAGGCGCTGGGCAGGTTCGACGAGGCCGTCGACCTGGTCGAGCAGACCCTGGGCATGGACCCCTCCCTGCGCACCCGCCACCACCTGCGGAGGGTACGCGGGGACGTGGCGGCCGCCCGCGGCGAGGCCGAGGTGCTCAGGTCCGTCCTGGACGAGGTGGGGGCCTTCGGGGTCGCCCCCGAGGAGTTCATGCAGGAGCTGACGGGCAACGCCCGGCTCCTGGTCGGCCTGCACATGCTCGACGGGCAGCCGCTGGCCGCGCTGGAGGTCGCCGAGCGGGTCTCCCGGGAGGCGCAGATCACCAGCAAGCCCATGCTGGGCTGGCAGGTGCTGGCCCAGCTCGGCGGCGTCTGCGAGGCGGTCGAGCCGCTCGCTCCCGAACGGGCGGCGGCGCTGCGGGCCCACGTCGAGAGCGCGGCGGGCGCGGTGACCGTGGACAGCCCGGTCGCCGAGGCCTACCGGCTCGGTGTCGCCCGTGATCACGACGCGGCCGCAGCCGCCTGGGAACGGCTGGGCCGTCCCTTCCCGCGCGCGAGATCGCTGCTGCGGGCCGCGCGGGCGGCGGCGGGTGCCGGTGACCGCGACGGTGCCGCGGACCGGGTGCGCACGGCCCACCCGATCGCCGTGTCGCTCCTGGCCGAGCCGCTGGTCACCGAGCTGGAGGTGCTCGCCCGCCGGATCGGGATCTCCCTCGGCGACCGTCCAGGGGGCGGGGAGTCCGTGCTGACCCCGCGCGAGCTGGAGGTGCTCCGGCTGGTCGCCCTGGGACGGTCGAACCGCGAGGTCGCCGCCGAGCTGTTCATCTCGGCCAAGACCGTGAGCGTCCACGTCTCCAACATCCTCGGCAAGCTGGGCGTCTCCACCCGGGGCGAGGCCGCCGCCGCGGCCCACCGTCTCACCCTGATCGGCTGACGGCGGCCCCCCGGGCGGCGCCCGGACGAGGACCGGCCGCCCGGGAGAGGTGGACGGTCCCCGGACGAGACGGCTGGCCGCTCGGGCAACGCGGCAGGGCGCTCGGGCGAGGTGGACGGCCGTTCAGGCGAGCAGCGCCTCGGCCAGCAGGATGACGCCGAAGACGGCGAACGCGGCGGCGGCGCCGTACCGGATGGTCCGCTCGGGCAGGTGCCTGCCGAGCATGCGGCCGACCAGGATGGCCAGGGCGTCGGCGGCGACCATGCCGACCGTGGAGCCGATCCAGGTACCGAACCAGCCGTGGCGGGTGGCGAGCGTGATGGTCGCCAGCATGGTCTTGTCCCCCAGCTCGGCGAGGAAGAACGCGACGGTCACGGCGATGATCGCCGACCGGACCGTGCGCTGGGCCTTGGCCGCCTCGTCGTCGGTCAGCTCGTCCCCGCGCAGCGTCCACAGGGCGAAACCGAGGAAGGCCAGCCCGGCGATGACCGTGATCGCGGTGGTGGGGAGAAGATCACCGGCCAGCCCGCCCACACCGACGCTGACCAGGTGCACCACGGTGGTGGCGATGGTGATGCCGGCCAGGACCGGCCACGCCCTGAACCGGGTGGCGAAGGTCATGGCCATGAGCTGGCTCTTGTCGCCCAGCTCGGCTACGAAGATCACGACGAGGCTGATCCAGAACGCTTCCAACGAGGGTGCCCTTCCCGCGCGCGCAGCCGGGCGGAAGGGAAGTACCCGGGGAGTTTCGGGCACGGCTCCGGCCCGGCGGCATCGATGAGTGCCTGCCAGGCCGAAGGTCTCGTCCGCCACGGAACCGCACCGAACGGCCGGATCCGGGGCCCGCGCGACCGGGCGCCTGAGACGCCAGCATGTCGATCACGCGATTGGGACTACTCCCCTTCGGGTCTTTCCATCAGACCATAGCAGCCGAAATCGGATGCCCATTACGGTGCCCCCGGCCCCTCGCCGGGCCTTCCCCACCGTCCGTCGAGCTCTCGGCCGACCGCCCGTCCGGCCTTCGTCCCGCTGCCCGGCCGTCCGCCCTTCCACCATCCCGGTCTCGCCGGTTCTCACGGGCCCGCGGGTCCTCACCGGCCCTCGCGGGTCCTCGGGAGGACGGTGGTCAGAGGCGGGTGCCGATCATCACGGGCTCGTTGACGAGGGTGACGCCGAACTTCTCCAGGACGCCGTCCCGGACCTCCCTGGCGAGACCGAGCAGCTCCTCGGTCGATGCCGACATTTCCGGATTTGTCAGCGCAAGGGTGTGCTTGGTGGAGATGCGGGCCGGACCGCGGCGGTACCCCTTGGGGAACCCCGCGTTCTCGATCAGCCACGCGGCCGGGACCTTGACGGCCCCCTCCGGCATGTCCCAGCGCGGGAAGCCCGGCGCCCGGAGCTCCAGCTCGGCGGCCTGCGACGCGGTCAGCACGGGGTTGGTGAAGAACGACCCGGCGCTGCGGGTGTCCGGGTCCCCGGGATCCAGCACCATCCCCTTGCCCCGGCGCAGCTCCAGCACGGCGGCGCGGGCCTCGGCGGGCGGCACCCGGTCGCCCAGGGCGACGCCCAGCCGCGAGGCCAGCTCGCGGTAGGCGATCGGGCCCGAGAGCGCCTCCCGGGCCAGCCGGTAGGTCACCGCGAGCACGACGTGGCGCCCGAGGTCCTCCTTGAACGCGCTGTGCCGGTAGGCGAACCCGCACTCGGCGGCGGTCAGCTCCCGCACCTCGCCGACCCTGCGGTCGTAGACCCGGACCCGGGTGATCGTCTGGGAGACGTCCTGGCCGTAGGCGCCGACGTTCTGGATCGGCGTGGACCCGACCAGCCCCGGGATGCCGGACAGGCACTCCAGTCCGGTACGGCCCTCGGCCGCGGCCCGCTCGACCAGGACGTCCCAGTCCTCGCCGGCCTGCACGGTGACCAGGTCCCCCTCATGACGGACCCCCCCGGGAGTCGACCCGCACGACGAGGCCGTCGAAGCCGTCGTCCGAGACGACCAGGTTGCTGCCGCCGCCGAGCACCAGCACCGGCTCGCCCGCCCGGTCGGCCGCCGCCACCAGCTCGACGATCTCCTCGGCCGACCCGGCCCGCGCGAACCTCCCCGCCGGCCCGCCCAGCCCCAGCGTGGTGTACGGCGCCAGCCGTACACCCGTCACCTGCTCCGTCATGTGCTCCCCGCCCCGGCCGACATCCGCGACCAGCCTACGGCGAGCGCAGCAGCGCCAGCACCCGCTCCCGCGTCCCCGCGGTCTCCCTCTCCCGGTAGGCGGGATCGACGCCGTCGTCGGCGTGGTCCCGCTCCCGGTGCACCGGCAGGTCCTTGCCCAGCGCGACGAGCGTGCCCGGCAGCCCCAGCGAGAACTCCAGACCGGCGTCGCCGTGGTAGCGGGCCTCGGCCGGGAATCCGCCCGCGGCCAGCGCGGCGTCGCGCCTGACCGCCAGCAGGTGGCCGTGCAGCCCCCGCACCTCGCCGGCCTCGGCGTCCGTCCATCCCCGGCCGTCGTCGCCGAAGGTCACGCCCTCCCAGCCCACCGCGGTCACGTTCTGGTCCTCCAGGGCCTTGACCAGCGGCGTCACCGCGTCGCCGTCCAGGATGACCGAGGAGTCCATGACGACGTGCACGTCCGAGTCGTCCAGGCGCAGCAGCGCGTTCCGGCTCTCCCCCCACCCGGCGGAGCCGCCCCGCCAGTGCGGGAGCTCGGCCACGTGCCAGGCGTCCACCCGCCGGGGGAACTCCCCGGCCAGCTCGTGCAGGACCGCCCCGGCGCCGTCCACGTCCCCCAGGTCGAGGGCGAGGACCTTGACCTCGGTACGGGCGACCAGGGCGCGCACGCACTCGCGCAGGTCGTCGGGCCGGCCGTCGACCAGCAGCGCCACGGTGACCGTCGCGCGCGGCGCGCTCGCCTCCTCGACCCCGGCCGGGGGGACGATGCTCTCGTCCATCCGGGAGACCGAGAGGCTGCCGTCCCAGAGCAGCTGGGAGGAGACCATCCGCTCGGGATGGCCGTCGTGGTCCTCGGAGCGGCCGAGCAGCTGGGAGTCGTCGGCCGTCGGCCCGGGGGCGGCCTCGGTCTCCGCGATCCGGTTGGCGTCCAGCTCCCCGAGCCCGCCGGGGTCGCGGCCGGGGTCGGCCGCCCCGGCGACCCGGCCGGGATCGGCGTCCCTTTCCCGCCCGCCGGCGTCGTCGGCGTCCACCCGCCGCTCACCGGTGCCACCGGCGTCGCCGGCCTCACCGGTGCCCGTGCGCGCCGCGCCGTCGGGGCCGGTGTCCGTGACGATCGGCGGGGCGGTGGTCCGCCCGGCGTCGTGACCACCCGGGGTGATGGGGGCGGGGGCGTCGTCCGTGGAGGGCGAGGCCGCCTGGGCCGTACGGCCGCCCTCCCGGGGCAGGGACGCTACCGTGGGCCACACTTCGAAGGTCGGTGCTTCGCTCATGCCCGGACGCTACCCCCGGACCGGGAGAAGATTCGGCCCTGCCCCCGACTGCCCCCGACTGCCCCCCGGACTGCCCGCGACCGCCCCCGAACCGCCCGCGATCGCCCGCCGACCGCCCCCTCGGCCATTCTCCCGGCCGCCCCGAGGGAGGTCCCGGCCGCGCCGGGGCCCGGGGGCCCGTCGGCGGGCGTCAGGAGAGCTGGACCACCGCGCGGGCCTTGGACAGCACCCGGGAGTCGTTGGACCTGGCGGTCAGTGCGACCACCACGCGCTTGTCCTCCAGTTTCTCCTCGATGATCCCGCTCACCGTGATCACCGCGCCCCGGTCGTCGTCCGGGACGACGACCATGGAGGAGAACCGCACCCCGTAGTCGACGACCGCACCCGGGTCGCCCGCCCAGTCGGTGACGAACCGGCCGCCCTGGGCCATGGTGAACATGCCGTGCGCGATCACGTCGGGCAGCCCGACGGTCTTGGCGAAGCGCTCGTTCCAGTGGATGGGGTTGAAGTCGCCGGAGGCCCCGGCGTACATCACCAGGTTGGCCCGGCGCACCGGGTAGTCGGCGGGCGGGATCTGCTGTCCCGTCTCGACCTCGTCGTACCTGACCGTAGCGGCCATCTCAGCTCGCCCCTCCGCGCTCGACGATGGTGTTGTAGGCGACGCACACGTCCTCGCCCTCGACGGTGCCGATGTCGCTCCTGACGGTGATCAGCTCGTTCCGCCCGACGACGCGGATGTCGGTCACCGTGGAGACGCTCACCAGCTCGTCCCCGGCCCGGATCGGCCGCCGGTACTCGAAGCGCTGCTCGCCGTGGACCACCATGGCCAGGTTCAGGCCGAGCTCGGGATCGGTCAGGATCGACCCCCCGGACAGGCTGAACACGATGGGGAAGGTCGGCGGCGCGATCACGTCGGGGTGGCCCGCCGCCCGGGCGGCCTCCCGGTCCCGGTAGACCGGGTTGTCGTCGCCGATCGCCGCCGCGAACTCCTTGATCTTCACACGGCTGACCTCGTACGGGGCGGAGGGCGCGGACGCCCGCCCCACGAAGTCGCGGTTCAGAGCCATCGTGCTCCTTTGCGGGTACCGGCACGGCACGGCCGGCGCCGGTGGGTCGAACTGACAGTGACAGGACGAGCTATCCAGGATGCGGGCCGCGGGGCCCACCGGGAAACCGTAGCCCGGCGGACAGGCGGCGGGGGTCTGCGCCGGGACCAACGTCCGGACGGAGAACATGGAGGAACACGACAAACCGGCGCCCCGTTCGGGGACGCCGGTTTCCGTGGAGTATGTACGTGCCGACGAGGCACTCATCCCCCGACGCCGGGCGGGGGGCTTCGCGAGGACTAGCGGGTCTCGCGGTGCGCCTGGTGCGTCTTGCAGTTCGGGCAGTACTTCTTCAGCTCAAGCCGATCCGGGTCGTTGCGCCGGTTCTTCCGCGTGATGTAGTTGCGGTGCTTGCACTCCTGGCAGGCCAGCGTGATCTTGGGCCTAACGTCGGTGGCAGCCACTTGGGAGTGCCTTTCTACGTTCGAGACATTGGACAACCCGCGGCAGTCTCCTCCGATGAGAGGAGACCCCGGTGGGTAGTAGCGGAGGCCGGACTTGAACCGGCGACACAACGATTATGAGCCGTTTGCTCTGCCTGGCTGAGCTACTCCGCCTTGAGGCCGACGAAATCGACCGACCCCGCAAGGATACCCGACCCGTCGAGTGCCTGCGTACTTGTGCAGGTCGGGGCGATCCCTTCTGGGTCGCCCCAGTATGCCCGTCGGCGCGTCGGAACCTTGAGTATTTTCTGGCCTGCACCTTTACGGCCGACCAAGCCGAAAGCCCTAACCGAAGGGTTAGGGCTTCTAGGCTGTCGAGCCCCTTTACGGAATCGAACCGTAGACCTTCTCCTTACCATGGAGACGCTCTGCCGACTGAGCTAAAGGGGCCTGTCCGTGTCGCTCTCGCTTGCGGACAGGTGTAACCATACACGGCTCCGCAGCGGGATGCGAAATCAATCGAGGACCGCTCGGATCACCCCGTCTCCCCCGGAAACCCCGGCGTGCCGGGGGCGGCGCCGACCGGTACCGTCGCGGGGGCGCGGGGTGGCCGTCCGGGTCCGGGCACCCGCCGGAGGCCGGAGACGTGGACCTGGAGGGCGGCCGGCGCCTTGGGCGGGGACCGCCCGTGCCACAGGTCGTCGATGAAACGATCGGTGGAGACCACGTGCCCTCCGGCCGCCACGAGCCCGGCCACCACCGCCCGTTGCCGGGAGGGACCGAGGTCCGCCGCAGGACCGTTGATCTCCGCCGCCTGGAGCGGACCGAGAACGCGCAACACAGCAAAAAGCAGGCTGCCCCTTTCGTCGGCTTTTGCGGGACACCAAGGAGCACGATGCTGCAGGACCGTCGCAGAGAAGCGATCCGCGCGCTCGACGAGAGCGACCGGCCGCACCTGTACTGGCACGGCGTGGACGACGACGGCCACGTATGGCTGTTCGAGACCGTCCTCGACGACGGCGGGGAGTACTGGCCGGTGAGGCACGCCGAGCTGGGCTCGGACGGCATCGCCCGCACGTACTCGTGGAGGCACATCGAGGACGAGCACGGCTTCCTGGCCGAGGGCCCGATCTATCCCGACGACTTCGGCCTGAACGCCCTGACCTCCGAGGAGTTCGGCACCCTGTGGGCCGCGCTCAGCCGGTGAGACGGCCCCGCCGCCCAGGATCCGGGTGAGACTCCGCGCACCCCGGGAGGCGGCCGGCACGCGGCCCGAACGGCCCGAACGGCCCGAACGGCACGGGCGGCAACGGGATCCGGGCATCGCGGATCACCCGGGAGTCCGGTGGATAGAAATGCCAGACATATCAGTTTTTATGGATTTTCGACTGTTTTCGGTCAGGGGTGAGCATCACGATCCCCCGGGCACGAAGAAAGGAGAAAGTCATACGACAAAATGGGTTATTTCGCATATCTGGGTAGGAGTAGATTGCTCGTATGAGCGGAACGCCCGGCCTGGGGACGGCCGCCTCGGGAACGACCCCGCTGAGCCTGCGGACCGCCGACGCGGTGGTGCTGCTCGACTGGCTGATGAGCGTGGACCTCGACCGGCTCCCCGTCCGGAACCTGGCGCAGAAGCAGGCCCTGATGGACCTCCTGCAGCGGCTCGACCGCAGCATTCCCGGCTACACCCCCGAGGACGTGGACCAGGCGCACCGCCTGCTGACCTCCGAGATGGGCCTGTAGCAACCGCTCTCCGGCCCCGTACGAAAAGTACCCGCGAGGCGGGACGGGAGCGGGTGACGAGGGCACCGTACGATTTACCGCGGGACCGTGTGATCCGCGGCCCGGAGGGCAGCACCGCCTCCGGACCATCGCGGCGCGGACCGGCCGCGCGGCGGCCCGTTCCGTTCCAGGAGACACGATCACCGGTCCCGGGCCGGTCCCGGGGGCCCTTCGTCGCGGCGGCGCGTCCGCCGGCGGCGGGCCGGGAAGAAGGCGGTTGCGCACATGGGCTTTGAGATCCCGCAGGCGGTGCTCGATCCCAAGCGCCTGTCGGCGGTACAGGCCACCGGCCTGCTCGACACCGAGCCGGAGCCCTCGTTCGACGATCTCGCCCTGCTGGCCGCCCGGGTGACCGGCACACGCCGGGCGTTCGTGACCCTGGTGGACGACCGGAGGGTGTTCTGGAAGAGCGCGATCGGCATGGGCGAGCTGTCCATGTCCGAGCGGCAGAGCCCGGTGGCGGAGAGCCCCTGCCACATCCTGATCGCCACGAACGAGCCCCTTCTGGCGGGGGACGTCACCGCCGACCCCCGCCTGGACTGCCTGGCGGCGGTGAAGCGGATGGAGATCGGCGCCTGGGCCGGCTATCCCATCCACGGCCCGGACGGCGAGGTCCTGGGCGGGCTCTGCGTGGTGGACGAGGCCCCGCGCACCTGGACGGACATCGACGCGCAGACGCTGGCCACCCTGGCACGCGCCGTGTCGGGGGAGATCATGCTCCGGGACGCGCTGGCCCGCTCCGAACGGCACGTGGCCGAGCTGCAGGCCGCGGGCAGGGTCTCGGAGGAACTGGCCCGGACCCTGCAGGAGAGCCTGCTGCCGCCGATGATGCCGGAGGTCTCCGGCCTGGAGGCCGCCGCCACGTACATCCCGGCCGCGGGCGGGGTGAACGTGACCGGCGACTTCTACGACCTGTTCATGGCCAGCGGCTCGCGCTGGTGCGCGATCCTGGGCGACGTGTGCGGGCACGGCGTGGAGGCCGCGCAGATCACGGCCCTGGCCCGGTACACGATGCGGGCCGACGCGCCCCGCCACGTCTCGCCCAGCAAGGTGCTGGAGCAGCTGAACCGTGCCCTGCTGGCCCAGCGGGTCAAGGACGGCCGGTTCCTGACGGCGGTCTGCGCGATCTTCCGCCCCGAGGGGGACGGGTTCACCGGGATGCTCTCCACCGCCGGGCACCCCTCCGCCCTGCTGCGGCACGGGGACGGCACGGTGGAGGCCCTGCGCACGCGCGGCGTCGTGCTGGGCGTCCTGGAGGAGACGGGCCTGGAGAACGTCCGCTTCGACCTGCGGCCCGGGGACACGTTGCTGCTCTACAGCGACGGCGTCACCGAGGCGCACCCGCCCGGGCAGCAGGACCTGTTCGGCGACGAGCGCCTGATCGCCCTGCTGACGTCCTGCGGGGACCTGGACGCGCACGAGACCGTACGGCGGATCGGCGACGCCGCGCTGGAGTACAGCCGGGGGCACATGACCGACGACATGGCCATCCTGGCGCTCCGCGTCCCGCCCCCCTGACCGTCCCGAGACCGCGTCCGGGCTCGGGACGGCGACCGGCCCTCGACCGCGGCCGGATTTCTTCCGGGACAGCCGGTAAGAATGTCGAGAAAGCGGTGACCGGCTTCTACCACGGGGAGAGCGCCGGCACAGGCGCCCGGAAACAGGGAGCGAATCCATGAAGTACATGCTGCTGATGCAGTCCTCCGGCGCACAGGCCGACTTCCCCCCGATCGAGACCTGGCCGGTGGAGGACGTCATGGCCCACATCGAGTTCATGCGGGCCACGGGTGAGAAGCTCGGCGCCGCCGGGGAGCTGGTGGACGCGCAGGGACTGGCGGCTCCGGACCAGGCCAGGATCGTGCGGGCCGGCCAGGGCGGCTCCCCCGTGATCACGGACGGCCCGTACCCGGAGACCAAGGAGTTCCTGGTCGGCTACTGGGTGGTCGACTGCGAGAGCCCCGAGCGGGCGGTCGAGCTGGCCGCGTACGTCTCGGCCGCGCCCGGTCCGGGCGGCAGGCCGCTGAACATGCCGATCGAGGTACGCCAGGTGATGTCGGCGAGCCCGGCCGAGGAGCTGTGACCACTGGATGATCCCGTGGTCGACGACCTGCTGCGCCCGCTGGTGCCGCAGGTCGTCGGCGTGCTCACCCGGCGCTTCGGCGACTTCGCCACCGCCGAGGACGCGGTCCAGGAGGCGCTCCTGGACGCCGTGGCCCAGTGGCCGGTGGAGGGGGTGCCCGGCAACCCGCGGGGCTGGCTCGTCCACGTCGCCTCCCGCCGGATGACCGAGCGGGTCCGCAACGAGCAGGCGCGGCGCCTCCGGGAGGAGCGGGTGGCCGCGCAGGCGCCCCCGGACCGCAGGACGGCACCGGCCGCGGACGACGAGCGCGCGGCCGACCGCGACGACACGCTCACCACGCTCTTCCTGTGCTGCCATCCCGCGCTGACCCCGGCCTCGGCGATCGCCCTCACCCTGCGGTCCGTGGGCGGTCTGACCACGGCCGAGATCGCCAGGGCGTTCCTGGTCCCCGAGGCGACCATGGCGCAGCGGATCAGCCGCGCCAAGCAGCGCATCAAGGCCTCCGGCGTCCCCTTCCGCATGCCCCTGCCCGAGGAACGGGCACGACGGCTCGCCTCGGTGCTGCACGTGCTCTACCTGATCTTCAACGAGGGGTACGCCAGCAGCGCGGGCCCCGACCTGCAGCGCGTGGAGCTGGCCCGCGAGGCGATCCGGCTGACCAGGACGGTCCACGACCTGCTCCCCGAGGACCGCGAGGTGGCCGGGCTGCTCGCGCTGATGCTGCTCACCGACGCCCGGCGTCCCGCGCGTACCGGACCGGACGGCGCCCCGATCCCGCTGGCCGAGCAGGACCGCGGCCTGTGGGACGGCGCGGCCGTCGCCGAGGGCGTCGCGCTCGTCACCGCGGCCCTCGCCGGGGGCGCGGTCGGCCCCTACCAGCTCCAGGCCGCGATAGCCGCGCTCCACGACGAGGCGGCCACGGCCGAGGAGACCGACTGGCCGCAGATCCTCGCGCTGTACGGCCTGCTGGAACGCATGTCCGACAACCCGATGGTCTCCCTCAACCGCGCCGTCGCCGCCGCCATGACGCACGGCGCCGAGGTCGGCCTCGGCATGCTCGGGGCACTGGAGGCCGACGGCCGCCTGGCCGGCCACCACCGCCTCCACACCGCGCGGGCCCACCTGCTGGAGATGGCCGGCGACCGGCACGCGGCCGTCGAGGAGTACCGCGTCGCGGCGAGCCGCACGACGAGCATCCCCGAGCGGGACCACCTCACCACCCGCGCCGCCCGGCTCGCCGCCACGGACACCGGAGAGCCCGCAGCCCCCGGAGAGCCCGGAGAGCCCGCAGGGCCCGCGGTGCCCGGGGACACCGAGGATCCCTGAGGGCGTCGCGCACGGCGCGGGCCCGCGACGGCAACCCGCACCTCGTCGCGTACGGCACGAGCGGGCACGGGGTGTCACCGTCCCGGAGGCGCGAGGCGGGCCGTGACCGTCGCCGGACCACGCGAGAAGGGCCCCGGAGGAACATCCGGGACCCTTCGGCGTCCCCGGTCGCCCCCCATGCGGGAACCGCTCGAGAGGCCCGGCACGACCGGAAGAACGCCATGAAGATCATTTCACACATCTCGGCGGCCGGTGACACGCGACCGCCCGCGCACGCCCGGTCCACCGTCCCGGGCCGCAGGACACGGGCCCGCGGGACCACGGCCCCCGCCCGCCCGGCCGGAGATCACGATCCCGGGCCTGCGGGCGACGGTCCCCTCTCAGGCGGTGGCGCCCCCGTCGAGGACCAGGTCGTGGCCGACCGCGAATCCCGACTCGGGCGCCGCGAGCCAGAGCACGGCGGAGGCCGCCTCGTCGAGCGACCCGACCCTGCCGATCGGCAGCGCTCCCTTGAGCCGCTCGGCCCGGTCGGCCTCGGTCTCGCCGGGCCACAGGGACATGGAGGTGTCGATCGGTCCCGGGCTGAGCACGTTGACGCGGATGCCCTGCCCGATGTACTCCTTCGCGGCCGTCCGGCTCAGCGCGCTCACGGCCGCCTTGGACGCCGCGTAGGCGCCGAGGAACGGCAGCCGCAGGTGGGCGCCCAGGTTGGAGGAGGTGTTGACGATCACACCGCCGCCGTTGCCGAGCATGTGGGCGATCTCGTGCTTCATGCTGAGGAAGACGCCGGTCAGGTTCACGGCCAGCAGGCGGTCCCAGGCGTCCTCGTCCATGTCCGCGAGCATGCCCCCCTCGACGACTCCCGCGTTGTTGAACGCGACGTGCAGGCCGCCGTGGCGCTCCACCGTGGTCGCGACGAGCCGGGCGACGTCCGCGGAGGAGGAGACGTCGGCGGTCACCGCGTCGGCCCGGCCCCCCTCGTGCTCGATCAGCTTCACGGTCTCCTCGAGCGCCGCGGCGCCACGCCCGGCGACCACCACGGCCGCGCCCTCCCGGGCGAAGGCGAGCGCGGCGGCCCGGCCGATGCCCGAGCCTCCTCCGGTGACGAGAACCACCTTGCCGGTGAAACGTGCTGTCATGATCTTCTCCTTCGTTTACCTGGTACGGCGCGGGAACGCCGAGAACAGAGCGGTGACGACGAGAGCGGCGGCGGCGCTTCGCAGGGCGAAGGCGTAGCCGCTCGACGGGTGGTGCGAGTGGGCGCCCGCGAGGGAGACCAGAACCGCGAGGCCGAGCGGCGGGCCGATCTCCATCGCGGTGTTCAGCAGCCCTCCCGCCAGGCCGCCCTCGCCGTCCCGCGCGTCACGCATGACGGCGAGCGCGGCGGCGGAGAACGTCATCCCCGCCCCGCAGGGGAAGACGACCAGGCCCGCGTACGGCGCGTCGAGAACGCTGAGCAGCAGCAGACCGGCGCCCGCGACGGTCAGCCCGATCGCCAGGACGCGGCGGATCCCCAGACGGGGGACGAGCCGCCCGGCCAGGGGGGCGGACACGAGGACGGCCGGGGCGGACAGCAGGAACGCGACCGACGTCCACAGCGGCGACAGGCCGCGTACCTGCTGCAGGTACAGGGAGAGCAGGAAGAACCCGCTCGCCATCGCCCCGGCGCAGAGCATCACGGCGACCAGCGGCAGGGCGCGGCCGCGCAGGAACGGCAGCGGCATCAGCGGTACCGCCGAGCGCCGCTCGACCAGGACGAAGAGCACGAGCAGCACCGCACCGGCGAGGACCGTCCAGCCCGAGCGCTCCGCCCCGTGGATCAGCGCGGCCAGCCCGGCGGTCACCAGCACCGCGCCCGGCCAGTCGATCCGGCTCCTGCGCGGCGGGGGGTCGGCGGGCAGGAGCCTCGGCGTGACGGTCACCGCGACGGCCGCCACCGCGACCGGCACCAGGAACACCCACCGCCACGGCACCCAGGTGGTCACCACGCCGGAGAGCACGATCCCCGCGGTCGCGCCGGCGCTGCTCAGCACGCCCCACACCGCCGTCGCCCGCATCCTGCGGCGCGGATCGGGGAACACCACGCCCAGCAGCGCCATCGCCGCAGGCGCCGCCAGCGCCGCACCGGCCCCCTCGGCGAACCGGGCGACCACCAGCACGCCCGTCCCGGGGGCGAGACCGGCCGCCACCGAGGCGAGGCCGAAGACGGCCATGCCGGTGACGAACACCCTCCTGGGCCCGAGGAGGTCCGCCAGCCGCCCGCCGAGCAGCAGCAGCCCTCCGAACGACAGGCCGTAGGCGGAGGTGACCAGCACCAGATCGGTGTCGTCACCCCGCAGGTCCCGCTGGACGGCGGGCAACGCCACGGTGATGACCGTGATCGTCGCGATGAGCGTGACCTGCACGGCCCCGAGCAGCGCGAAGGCCGTCCGGGAGGCACGGTTTTCTAGACCGATCGTTCCAGTTTCAGGGCATGCGGAAGCGTCTCGCGTCACAGTGATCACTTCCTCAGTCCAGGACGGCCAGCGCCTGCGCGGTGGCGTCGCGCAGCCTGGCGGGGTCGGGGTGGGCACGGCCCAGGACGCGCATGCCCTGCATCACGACGAGCAGGAACCGGGCCAGGGCCCGCGGATCCCGGTCCTGCGGGATCTCGCCCTGCGCGCGTGCCCGGGTCAGCGCCGAGGTCAGCGCGGTCTCCAGGTTGTCCCAGCTCGCCTCGATCCGGCGGGCCGTCTGCGGATCGCGCGACATGACCTCCACGGCCGCGTTGACGACCATGCAGCCGCGCCTGCGCTCGTCGCACAGGGACTCCTCGGCGTACGCCTCGATCAGCGCCCGCACGGCCGGGAGCGCGGGCCCCGGCTGGGAGAGCACCTCGACGACCCGGGGGTCCCTGGTCTGCAGGTACCTCTCGAACGCCTTCAGGTAGAGGTCGTGCTTGCCGCCGAAGGTGGCGTAGATGCTCGCCCTGGCGATGCCCAGGTGCTCCACCAGGTCGGCCATGGACGTCGCCTCGTACCCCCGCTCCCAGAACAGCTCCAGCGCCTTCTGCAGGGCCGCGTCCGGATCGAACTCCTTGGTCCTTGCCACACCACGGACCCTAACCATATGAGACCGATCAGTCAAATATCGGGGAGGAGAGCGCACCCCGCGGCACCGCTCCGGCCCGGCCGGGAGTCCCGGCCCCCGGCGCTACGGGATACCCGCCATTCCCGGCAGCATCACGTACGGGGACGTGGCCCGGTGACGGACCAGCCGCCGGGCCTGGCCGGTCTTGACGTTGACCGTATAGGTACTGATCTCGCCTTTCCCGTACACGATCGTGACATCGGATACGTTCCGCCACAGGGCGGTGCCGGTGACGCCGCCGTCCTCCGGCAGGCCGCGGATGGCGACCTTGCGCAGGGTCCGCCCGGTCCCGCTGTCGAGAAGGGTGAGCGTGCGCTTCGTGAGGTCGGCGTGCTCGAAGGCGGCCACCGTCCGGCCGTCCGGGGCCAGCTCGCTGAACATGATGAACGCGCCCTCGAAGCGCACCGGCGCGCCCCCGCCGGTGACGGGCATCTGCCACAGGTCGGTCTTCCTGTACCGGACCAGCACGGCGATGCCGTCCTTGACACTGACCGGCTCGTACACGCCCGGTATCGACACCGTCCTGCCGGTCCGCACGTCGATCAGCACCCCGGGCGTCTTGGTCCCCTCCCGCGGATCGAAGATCACATAGCGGCCGTCGTCGGAGACCACGAGCATGGAGCCCACGCCGATCCGTCCTTCCTTCACCGTGACCGGGGAGACGACCTCGGAATCTGTCGCCAGGTCGCGGACCACGTGCGCCTGGGCCCGGCGGCTGTAGTAGGCGAACATGCGCCCGTCCCGGCTGATCGCGGTGGGAACACGCCGGCGGTCGGCGGTGACGGCGAGCGCCTGCGGCACCCGGTAGGTCGTGCCGGTGCGGGTGACCACCCGCCACTCGGCGGCGTCGCAGTCGAGGCCCCCCTCCCCCTGCTTCACCTCGCACTCCGTCAGGTACGCGTGGCTGAGCGACCCCACCCTGCCGTCCGGGAGGTCGGGCAGCGTGTCCGTCCCGCGCGACGCCACCGTCCCGTTCCCCCGCTCCCACGGCGGCGTCACGACCACCGCCGCCATGCCGAGCGCCACGACCGCCGCGGCGACCGCCACCAGGCCGGTGCGACGCCTGCGCCGGTGACCGGTGATGACCCGATCGGCCAGATCCACCAGGGGAGCCTCGCCGGCGACGTCGTCCAGCGCATCGTGCAGCCTCGTCATCGGGCCACCTCCCTGACCTCGGAATCGGACAGCAGGTGCGCCAGCTCGGGCGCGAGCGCGCGCAGGCGGGCCAGCGCGTGATGGACCTGGCTCTTGACGGTGCCCACCGAGCAGCCGAGCGTCTCGGCCGTCTGCGTCTCGGTGAGGTCCTCCCAGAAGCGCAGCACGATCACGGCGCGCTGCTTGGGCGTCAGCCTGGCCAGCGCCTGGCGGAGCACGATCCGGTCGAGCGTGGCCTCGTCATGGGAGGCCCCGCGTTCCGGCGGGTCGGCGCTCGGTGACTCGAGACGTGGCCGGCGCCACCAGGAGATGGACTGGTTGACCAGCGCCTTGCGCGTGTACGCCTCGGGATTGCCGTCCCGGGACAGCGTGGGCCACTTCCCCACCACCTTGATCAGGACGCTCTGCAGGAGGTCCTCCGCGAGGTGGGCGTCTCCCGTGAGCAGGTAGGCGAAGCGCATCAGCGCCTGCTGGCGGGCGAGCACGAACTCGCGGAAGTCGTCGTGATGATCCAATGTGATATCCCCCTCCCCCGTTCCTAACGCGGCCCGTGGGATGAATGGTTGTAGCCCTTCTGGTTTTCGATGAGAAATCCGCTGCGGTACGTCCGGGCAGGAAGCCGGTCCCGGCGTCCGCGAGGTACGTCCGGGGCTGAGGCCGGTCCCGGCGTCCGCGGGCCCGCGTCCGACCAGCGTGATCATTCCGGGTTGGGGGGGCTCCCGCCGGAGGCGTGACGATCATCGGTGGAACGGTGGCCGGCGAGCGAGCGGACCGCGTCCGGACCCCAGGTGTACTCGACGGCGGGCAGGGCGAACCCCGCGGGAAAGCGCTCGACGAACTCCCGGGTGGGCCGGCCGCCGAGACGCCGGTAGAAGGCGATCGCGGAGGTGTTGCCCCGCAGCACGTCCAGGTACAGGGCCCTGCCCGGACACCGCGTCACGGCCCAGGCGAAGGCGTGTCGCATGAGCCGGTGCCCGACTCCGGAACCCCTGCTCGCGGGCCGGACGTGCAGGTTGTCGAGCAGGACGCGGCCGTCGGCCTGGAGGCCGAGGTAGACGAACCCCACGAGGACGGTGTCCTCGACGGCCACCAGCAGGCACGTGGGGTGATCCTGCTCCGCAGCGGCGGTGAGGCGCGCGTTCCACACCCTCCTGCGCTCGTCGAGCAGCGGCCCGTTCAGATAGTCGTCGGGCATGATCCCGGCGTAGGCGGTCAGCCGGCTCTCGGCGTGCAGCACCGCGACGCGCTCGGCGTCGTCCCTCGTTCCGGATCTGATGAGCATGGCGTAGAGGCCGGCACGGTCACCGGTGGAGCCGGTACCCGGACGGACCGGGCTCTTCCCGCGAACGAAGCGACGACCGGACCGTCCTCATCCCAGGAACGTCGCGGTCGTCGCCACGAACCGGCCGGCGTCGTCGAGCCAGGGAAAGTGACCCGCTCCCGGTTGGACGACGAACGCGGCATCCGGGAACAGCCCGGCGAACTCGGCCGCGACGCTCGGAGGCGTGTTCAGGTCGACCTCCCCGGCGAGCAGCAGCACCGGCGCGGTGAACGCGGCCAGTGCCGCGCGGGCGGCGTCGGGATCGAAGGCCCCTTCGGCGCCGAAGGCGACCGCGGCCTCGGCGTTCCGACGGCCGTCCTGGGCCGCCTGATGGGCCTGCGCCGCCGCATCCCATCGACCGTAGAAGAAGGGATCGACGGCCTTCCGGTCACCTGCGGCATCACCGGCCACCATGGCCTCCAGAGCGGCGAAGGCCGCCGCGAACCAGGGCTCGTCCCTGCGCAGCCGCGCGGTCGCGAGCCGGCTCTCCCCGGTGGCGGCGATGCCGACGGCCCTGGTGCTCGGCGCGATCAGGGCGAGCCTGCCGACACGTTCCGGGTGCCGGGTCACGTACGACACCGCCAGGTTGGCGCCGGCGGAGTGCGCGAGCAGGTCCAGCCGGTCGAGACCGAGATGCTCCCGCAGCGCCTCGACATCGTCGACCAGCCGGTCGCAGCGGTAGGAGCCGGCGTCCTCCGGTACCGCGGACCGGCCGGTGCCCCGGGGATCCATCATGATCAATCGCCGATGCGCGGACAGGCCGCCGAGTTCACCGAGGTAGACGGAGTCCTGCATCGGGCCGCCCGGCAGGCAGACCACCGGGGCACCCTCACCGGACACCCGGTACGCGAGCTCGGTGCCATCGTGCGCGGAGAAGACGGGCATGACGAAGATCCTGTCAGCGACGTCCCGGCCAGGGCAACCGACTTCTCCCGCCGTACGACGATCAGGACCGATCGCGTTCCCGGCCGTCTGAAAGCACTTCCCGACGGCCCACCGGATCACGGCCCTCGCATCATCCCGGCCAGGCCCGTACTCGGCCATCAGGTCTCGGTGGTGACACGGGCACGCGGCCCCTGAGGCAGATCGGTGCGGCCATGCCGGCATAGATCGACGTCCTGTCCGCGTCCTTGCCTGGTGACATCGCGAGGAGGACGGGTGGATCCAGGACGTGAGGCGGACTTCCGGCAGTTCGTCATCGATCGATCAGGCGCGCTGTTCCGTACCGCGTACCTGCTGACCGGTGACCGGCACGCCGCCGAGGAGCTGGTGAAGACGGCGCTGGTGAAGACGGCGGTGAAGTGGCGCGGCCTGCGCGACCCCGCGGCCCTTGAGGGGTACGTCCGCCGTGTCATGTACCACGAGCAGGTGAGCCGGTGGCGACGCCGCTCCCGCGTCACGGAAGTGTCCGCCGGATGGCTGCCCGAACAGATCGGCGACGGGCACGCCGAAACGGCGGATCTTCGTCTGGTGATGCGCGACGCCCTTGCCCGGCTGACACCCCGGCAGCGGACCATGCTCGTACTGCGCTACTTCGAAGACCTGTCCGAGACCGAGATCGCGCGGCTGCTCGGGGTCAGGGTGGGGTCGGTACGCAGCCAGATCTATCGGTCGCTGGAGCGCCTGAAGAAGGCCGCACCCGAACTGAGCACCGTGAGGGAGTCCGGATGAACATCGAGGATCTGCTGCGCGAGACCCTCTCCGACATGGCCCATGAGGAGCAGCCACCCTCGCCGGGCCGGTTCCTCCCGGCCGGCCGGGGCCGAGCCCGTCGGCGCGGCCTCGTCCTGGTGATGGCGACGGCGGCGGCCGTGACCGCGATGGCGGTCGGATCCACGCTCGTGGTCCAGGGACTGTCCTTTCGGGAGGCGGTACCCGAGGACTTCACCGGGGTGGGCTCCGGCGAGACTCCCGCGGAGACCAGGCAGGGGCGGACCACCCTGACCGTGAAAGAAGGACGGCGGCTCTCGCAGATCCTGAAGCAGCTGTCGGCCGCCACCGGCAGACCGGCGGCGGAGTTCGAGCGGGCCGCCGAGGACGGCAGGGCACTCGGCCTTCCGGCCTACGCCAAGGGCAGGCTGGAAGGGTTCGCCTTCCCCGGAACCTACGAGGTCTCGCCCACGTCGAGCCCCGGGGAGATCCTCGCCGCGATGGTGACACGCTTCGACCGCGCCGCCGAGGACGGTGACCTGGTGGACGGGGCCAGGCGTGTCGGCCGTACGCCCCTGGAGATCCTGATCATCGCCAGCATCGTCCAGGCCGAGTCGGCCGACAGGCGCGACATGCCCAAGATCTCGCGGGTCGTCCACAACCGGCTGGACCACAGGCCCGAGATGACGCTCCAACTCGACAGCACGCTCATGTACGGCCTGAACAGGTTCGGCGGCCGGGTCTCGCGAGAGGACCTGGCGAGCCGGTCGCCGTACAACACCTACAGGCGCCTCGGCCTGCCGCCCGGTCCCATCTGCAGCCCGGGGGCCGACGCCATCGAAGCCGCCCTGAAGCCGGACGCCGGGCCCTGGATGTACTTCGTGACGACCGACCCGAAGAAGGGCGTCACGAAGTTCGCCGACTCCGAATCCGAGTTCCTCAAGCTGGTCGAGGAGTACGACAGGAACCGCAGGACCGGGTGATGGAGCGGCGCGCGCGCCCGAGCCCCGCCCGGTAACACAATGATCTTCGTCCGTACGGCGGGTATCCTGTCCCCGTGTGCACGTACGCGATGGTCACCTACAGGGTCCACTACGTGTGCGTCGCCTGCCGCCAGAGCCACAAGCTGCCCTGGGACGAAGCGGAGCACCTCTGCACACGCTGCCGGGCACCGATGCTCTTCGCCGGTCACGACTTCGCCGCACCGCGCAGGACCAAGGACCGTCACTGGACTGCGGTCGAGGCCGTCCTGAGGGCGGGCCTCCGGTACGAGGGATTCGAGACCTGCGGCTGCGGCCAGGAACCGAAGTACCGTCCCCGTACGAGCGCGCAGGTCCGGGCCCGGCGCAGAGTCGCGGCACGCGAAGGACTGACCGAAGCCGAAGCACTCGCGTTGCGCGACCCCGCCGATGCGTGTCCGCCGCGCGGGTAGCCGGCTTTCGGCCGTCGGACCGGAAGTGGAGCGGCGGCCGGTGGCCCCGTCATGCGACGGCCCGGGCCACGGGCCGCCACCGCCGGCCTGAAAGAGGTCGGCACGCGCGCTCCATCACCGGTAGTACTCCAGCTCGGAGGCGGACTTCTCCGGAGGCGTCTTTCCCACGATCCGCGGTCGCAGCCGCACGACCACCGATCGTCGTGCCGAACGAGCGCACCGGTGCCACGGCGTCAGCCCGGAAGTCCGCCGGGTATTCGAACGCCCCCGACGAGGTCAAGGTGTCCACATCCAGGGTGGAAGTCCATGAGCCGGAGCGCATGTGTCCGCGCTCACCATGCCGATCAGCGCCAGGTGACCAGCAGGAGAAGAATCCACAGCCCACCGGCCAGCCCGGGCAGAAAGTAGGTGACCAGAGGCAGGGAGGAAATCCTTCTCTTCCGCCACTGGCTCCTGACCTCCACGTATTCCGGGAAGAGTTCTCCGTCCCGGTCGTGAACCAGCCGGTGGTAACGCAGATGCCGGTGAGCCACGTACGCCCAGATCATGGTGAGGAGCAGGCCGAAGACCGCGATGATCCGTACCACGACCAGGGCCAGCTGAGTGTTCTTGGCGCCTGCCTGTGTGGCCACTCCCAGCATCATGGCGTAGGCAACGACCAGCAGAGACTCCACCACGAGGAACAGGTTGGCGCGCTGGAACAACATCGTGTCCAGATGCAGGCGGTGTTGCCATCTCCGCTCGAGCGCGGCGGGATCTGCCGCCCTTTGAGCTTGCGGTTCCTCTGTATCGGACATCTGGGTGAGCTTGTTCCGCTTTGACGGACACCATCGTTGTGGTGGTCAGGCTGCGCGGGCGGCCTCGTAATCGGCAGGGCTACGGTAGCTCAGGCTGCTGTGCAGCCGGTGCAGGTTGTACCAGCCCTCGATGAATTCGAAGATCGCGCTTCGGGCAGCGGAGCGGGTGGGCCAGGGTTGGATGTTAAGAAATTCGCCCTTGAGCGTGGCGAAGAACGACTCGGCCAGCGCGTTGTCCCAGCACTGACCGGTACGACCGACCGACAGTCGCACTCCGAGCCGTTCAGCCAGGGCGGTGTAGTCAGCGCTGGTGTACTGACAGCCCTTGTCCGAGTGAAAGATCACCGGCCGAGTAGGGCGGCGGCGTGCCCAGGCCTGGAGCAGCGCGTCGGTGACCAGGTCGGTGCGCAGATGATCCGCCGTCGCCCAGCCGACCACCCGGCGCGAGGCGATGTCGATGACGGTGGCCAGATACAGCCAGCCCTCCTCGGTGGCGATGTAGGTGATATCGCCACACCAGCGGGCATCGAGCCCGGCCGCATCTGGCGTGAAGTCGCGGCCGATCAAATCCGGCCGGGTGCCGGCGCCCGGGCCGGGGACGGTGGTCCGCCGCCGGCGCCGCCGATACCGTCCGGCCAGGCCGAGCACGCGCATCAGCCGGGCCACCCGCCGCCGGCCGCACTGCTCACCGTCTCGCTGCAGTTGCGCGTGCACCCGCGGCGCGCCGTAGCTGCCCCGCGAGCGTGCGTGCACCTCGGCGATGTGCTCGGCCAGCTCCGCATCACGCACCGCGCGCGGACCGGGCAGCGCGCTGCGGCGCGAGTAGAAGGCGGCACGGGAGACTCCCAGCAGCTCACACGCCCGTTTGACGCTGTGGCCGCCCTGCTTCTCCGCCTCGATGAACGGATGCACGCTCACCGGGTCTCCCTCACGAAGAAAGCCGTCGCTCGCTTGAGCACGTCGACGTCTTGGCGAAGCCGCTGGTTCTCCCGCCGCAACGCCTGCAGCTCCTGCCGCTCACTGCTGGTCAGTCCGTCCCTGTCGCCGGCATCGACCTCGGCCTGGCGCACCCATTGCCGCACCGCGGTCTCGGTCAGATCGAAGTCCTTGGCCACCTGCCCGACCGGGCGGTCACCGCGCCGGCACAGCTCGACGATCTCGGCTTTGAACTCCGGCGTGAACGAGCGGCGAGGACGCGGCTTCTTCTTCCCCATGCTCTCCATCATGGACATCCTCTCGGGGGCGAGCCCCTGATCTCGGATGTCCGTCAAACCGGATCAAGCCCAGGGTGAACCTCCCCGCGCGAAAGCCGATCCTCGATCGGAGGCTCCCTCGCATGAGGCGGCCTCGTCAAGGACGAGGTGGCGTCCGGCACATCCACACGCCGTTCACGTCGGCATCGACATTCCGCCTGTGCCGACTTCGACCTTCTGTCGGCGCCGACCGCTTCGCTCAACTCCGGCTATCCACGCGGGGCGTACATGATGACGGCGACACCGATCAGGCACACCGCAGCGCCGATGACGTCCCATCGGTCAGGGCGGAACCCGTCGATGAGCATTCCCCAGACCAGGGATCCGGCGACGAAGACGCCGCCATAGGCGGCCAGGATGCGGCCGAAGTCGGCATCCGGCTGCAAGGTGGCCACAAAGCCGTACAGGCCCAGGGCGATGATTCCGGCCCCGACCCACAACAGGCCACGTTGTTCTCTCACTCCCTGCCAGACCAGCCAGGCACCGCCGATCTCGGCGAGCGCGGCCACCACGAACAGCAGAAGGGAACGAGCGACGGTCACGGCTGCGACTGCAGGGGGTCGCTTGCGGCGGGCCGATGAGCCCCTGTGCTCCGGCAGCCACAGCCGGTTCCACCCGCGCATCCCGTGGCGTGCCTCCGGCTCCGCAGGAACCACACCGGCCCCCAAGCCAGTACGGCCACGCCTCCTGAGATCAGAGCCACCGTCGGCATGACGCCCGTGAGCGCGACAGCCCCGGTGCCCCCGATCACCCCGGCGGCGAGCAGCACGGGGAGCACGCAGCACGCGGCACAGGCCACCGCGGCCAAGCCCGTCAGACCGGCCGGAAGCAGGCGCCTGCGCCGGTCGGGATCAGTTGAGGCCGGCATGCCGGCCCCCGTCCGCCGGGCCGGGGAACGGCAGTGGGCAGCACGGACTCCCCGCGCACGCCACCAGGTCGTCACACCCGGCGTCCACCGCTTGGATCAGCGTCTCACGGATCGTCCGAAGGTCTGCGATCCTCTGTTCCACCTCGGCGAGCTTGGCCGTTGCCCGTGCCTGCAGACCGCCGTCCCCTCTGCCGTGACGGTGGGCGGCCGCCTCGACCAGGTCGGCCACCTCCTCCAGGGTGAAGCCGAGCCGTTGCGCCACCTTGATCACACGCAGGACGGTCACCGTCTCCGGCGGGTAGAGCCGATGCCCGCCGTTGCTCCGCCGCGGCTCTTGCAGCAGGCCCCGACGGTGGTAGTAGCGCAGCGTCTGCGCGTTGACCCCCGCCGCCTCGGCGACCTCTCCGGTACGCAGCCATTCGCCGTTCACGACGCGACCCGGGGAGCCGCCTCGATCGCCCGGGCCGCCAGCCCGTCGAGCACGTTCGCGTGAACCGCGGGGACCTCGACGTCAACGACCAGCCCCTCAGGGCCGGGGGTGAGGGTGAAGGTGAAGAACGAGCAGCAGCCCGTCTCCCGGGCCGTCAGGTCACGCGCGGTCTCCTCCACCTGTGCTCCGTCATCGAGCGTGAGCCGTAGGTGAGCCGGTCCCACTCGCTCCAGTCCGCGCAGCGCGGAGGCGAACAGTTCGTCGAACTCCGCCACCCGCAGCGGTCGTTCCTCGGTCGGGAGCGTGCATTCGGCCGGTGCCCATTCCATGAGCCCTCCATGTACCAAGACCACCCGTCTCTTGTGCGGGCGATCCCTACCAGCCTGACGGTAAGCCTGTACCCCGGTACAGGATGCAACCCCCGACCATGCCTCCGCCGGAGGCATGGCGGTTCTCAGGAGGCTGTGTCCTGAGCAACGACAGTGCCTCTGACCGGCGTGGAAGCATCTTTACGGCCTTCTCTCACAGAAGATCATCCAACACATGTCCCACAAGGTCTGCGTGAGCCCCCTTACGCCGAACCACGACCATCGGATCAAAAGTGGAGGGCGTCTCATGCGTCATGCCGTACGGCGATCCGGGCTCCTTCACCTCATCGGACATGGCGGCTGGAGATCATTCCGCGTATGTTCCGGGTCTTCATGAACGCGGATCCCGGTCATAACCTGCCGACCGTCCCTGCGACGAGGCGCGCCTACGCCGGAAGCGATCATGACTCGCCGATCCTGAGATCATCGGACGGACACCCAGCGCACGATCCGGGTCGTTGTTCTCGCCCCGGATCGTGCGCTGAGCCGCCCTTTCGCGTCACCTCGGGTGATGGCCCTGGAGGGAGCGGCCTTTGAGGCGTGGCACCGAAGCCGGCCCTGGCCTCAGCGCCTGGGCGGGGGTGGTGTCGCTATTTGGCGGCGATCGCCACCGAGACCGAGGCCGTGACCTGCTGTCCCCGGTTGTTGGTCGTGGTGTAGGTGAAGGTGTCGCAGCCGGAGAAGCCCGCGCGCGGGGTGTAGACGACCTTGTCGTTCTGGATCGCGGCTGGGCTTGATCCGGTTTGACGGACATCCGAGATCAGGGGCTCGCCCCCGAGAGGATGTCCATGATGGAGAGCATGGGGAAGAAGAAGCCGCGTCCTCGCCGCTCGTTCACGCCCGAGTTCAAAGCCGAGATCGTCGAGCTGTGCCGGCGCGGTGACCGCCCGGTCGGGCAGGTGGCCAAGGACTTCGATCTGACCGAGACCGCGGTGCGGCAATGGGTGCGCCAGGCCGAGGTCGATGCCGGCGACAGGAACGGGCTGACCAGCAGTGAGCGGCAGGAGCTGCAGGCGTTGCGGCGGGAGAACCAGCGGCTTCGCCAAGACGTCGACGTGCTCAAGCGAGCGACGGCTTTCTTCGTGAGGGAGACCCGGTGAGCGTGCACCCGTTCATCGAGGCGGAGAAGCAGGGCGGCCACAGCGTCAAACGGGCGTGTGAGCTGCTGGGAGTCTCCCGTGCCGCCTTCTACTCGCGCCGCAGCGCGCTGCCCGGTCCGCGTGCCGTGCGTGATGCGGAGCTGGCCGAGCACATCGCCGAGGTGCACGCACGCTCGCGGGGCAGCTACGGCGCGCCGCGGGTGCACGCGCAACTGCAGCGAGACGGTGAGCAGTGCGGCCGGCGGCGGGTGGCCCGACTGATGCGCGTGCTCGGCCTGGCCGGACGGTATCGGCGGCGCCGGCGGCGGACCACCGTCCCCGGCCCGGGCGCCGGCACCCGGCCGGATTTGATCGGCCGCGACTTCACACCAGATGCGGCCGGGCTCGATGCCCGCTGGTGTGGCGATATCACCTACATCGCCACCGAGGAGGGCTGGCTGTATCTGGCCACCGTCATCGACATCGCCTCGCGCCGGGTGGTCGGCTGGGCGACGGCGGATCATCTGCGCACCGACCTGGTCACCGACGCGCTGCTCCAGGCCTGGGCACGCCGCCGCCCCACCCGACCGGTGATCTTTCACTCGGACAAGGGCTGCCAGTACACCAGCGCTGACTACACCGCCCTGGCTGAACGGCTCGGAGTGCGACTGTCGGTCGGTCGTACCGGTCAGTGCTGGGACAACGCGCTGGCCGAGTCGTTCTTCGCCACGCTCAAGGGCGAACTTCTCGACGTCCAGCCCTGGCCCACCCGCTCCGCCGCCCGAAGCGCGATCTTCGAATTCATCGAGGGCTGGTACAACCTGCACCGGCTGCACAGCAGCCTGAGCTACCGTAGCCCTGCCGATTACGAGGCCGCCCGCGCAGCCTGACCACCACAACGATGGTGTCCGTCAAAGCGGAGCAAGCTCAGGCGGTGCCGTTTGCGGGCTGGGTCACGCTTTGGATCTGCAGGCCCTGGGGCGTGGTCGAGCCGGCGTTGTTGTCATTGGCCAGAACATCCACGACCACTGCCGCCCCCTGCCGCGTCGGCGCCGCGTCGTTGCGCGCGGTGGAGGTCTGGGGAACCTGGGTGCCGCCGTAGTGGGCGAGGATGACGTAGGCGTCGCCCTGGCTGACGAGCTGCAGGCTTTGCGGCTGCGAGCCGCTGTAGGGCGAGCCGGAGACCGCGGTGCCGGTGAGGGTCAGCGCCTGGTTCGAGTAGGTGTTACGGATGCCGGTGCTGCCGTCGTTCTGCGCGACGATGCTGAAACTCTGGCCGGTGGAGCCTTGGTAGGCGGCGCCGGTGACGGTGGAGCCGTTCATGGTCAGCACGCTGGCGGTGCCCTGGTTGCGCAGGCCCCAGCTGCCGTCGTTCTGCTTGACCAGGGTGAAGGTCTGAGCGGCGTTTCCTGCCTGGTAGGGCTCGCCTGTCACGCTGGATCCGTTCACCGTCACCGCGGTGCCGGTGATCGGGCCGGGCTGGGACTGCTGGTTGATCGCGCCGGTCGCCACGTGGGCGGTCACGGTCGAGGTCTGGTCGAACTCGTCGGTGGTGGTGTAGGTGAAGCTGTCGCAGCCGGTGTGGCCGGCGTTGGGTGTGTAGACGACCTTGCCGTTCTGGATCGTGGCGGTGCCGTTCGTCGGAGCCGTCACGCTGGTCACCCTCAGGCCCTCGGAGGTGGAGGTGCCGGTACCCGCGTCGTTGGCCAGCACGTCCACCGTCACCGAGGATCCGGCTTCGGTGACGGCCGCGTCACCGAAGGCCTTCGGTTCCTGCAGCAGCCGGTCGCCGCCGTAGAAGGCACGGATGCCCCAGCTGCCGTCGTTCTGCTTGATCAGCTGGAAGCTCTGCGGCTGGGTGCCCTGGTAGGAGGCGCCGGTGACACTGGAGCCGTTCATGGTCAGGACCTGAGTGGAGTACTTGTGACGGATGCCCCAGCTGCCGTCGTTCTGCTTGACCAGGTTGAAGCTCTGCGGCTGGGTGCCCTGATAGGGGGCGCCGGTGACGCTGGAGCCGTTCATGGTCAGGACCTGGGTGGAGTACTTGTGACGGATGCCCCAGCTGCCGTCGTTCTGCTTGACCAGGTTGAAGCTCTGCGGCTGGGTGCCCTGATAGGGGGCGCTGATGACGCTGGAGCCGTTCATGGTCAGCACGTTGGGTGGGGCGGCCGCCTGCGCGAAACCCACGCCCCCACCGGCGAACGTCACGGCGAAGGTGGAGAGGACGGCACCTGCGACGGCTGCGCCGACGCGCCTGCCTGGAAGTCGAATCATTTCTTTGCTTTCGTCAGTCATGGTGATTTCAGGCCGTCACGACAGCGCCCCTCAAGGACCGCAGGGGGGCGCCGCTGTTTCCGGCCATGCCATGACAGCACACAGGTCACTTTGAGTAGCGGATCTGACGCCTACGGTGATCTCGCGTTTCGTGCGCATGTCCGAGACCCTCGTAGTGGTGACCGCAGATCCGGCGAAACCGTCCATGACCTGCAACGACTCCAGATCGAGAGTGTCGAGTCACGACCGTCGCACCGACACCGGATCGTCCTGCCCGAAGGGGAAGCAGGCCTAGGTGAGGGGACGATCATCTCGGAGCCGGAGGTCCTCCCCGGAGGGGATCGGTCATGGTCATGGCCGCGATCGGCGAGCACGACGTCGGGACGCTGCAGTGGACGGCTGTCTCGTGACGTCGACGCCACCGTGCAGCTTGTCGACGAGACAACCGTTGGCCAAGCTGGAGGTCCCGGAAGCCGATCTCTGGTGAGTCCATGAAGCGCTTCGAAGATCACATCCCCCCTCTCCCCGGTCACCCCGTGCGGACGGACAAGATTGCAGGTGCCCGTCCCTCCGCGCTGTCCCGGATCTCGGGTCCCTTCATCCTCGCCGCACTTCTGGGGCTCGCCGCCTTGGCAGGCGCCGTCTTCCTCCCCCGCTACCTGCTCGCATGGGACCTGGGTACGGCAAAGCCGCCGGCCGACTACGCCACTGCTGTGAACAACATCCGCACGACCCTGCTTCAGGGCGTCGGAGGCCTGGTGCTCCTGATCGGCGCCTACCTCACCTGGCACCAATTACAGCTCAGCCGCCACGGGCAGGCCACCGAGTCCTTCGCCTCCGCCGTCGCGCATCTGGGTGACCCGAGCGTGGACGTCCGCCTGGGCGGCATCTACGCCCTGGAACGTATCTCCCGCTCCTCGACAACCGACCGCCAGGTCATCGGGGAGATCCTCTCCGCGTTCATCGGCAACCGAGCCCGCGATCCCCAACGGGACATCCAGCACGCATGTCACGCCACCACGGCACCGGGCAGCGCTGTCAACCTCTCCCTCCGTGCCCCTGACATCCACGCGGCACTGACCGTTCTCGGCCGCCGGGACCCGGTCCGGAACCAGGTGCTCCGCCTTGACCGCATGGTCTTGCCCAAGACCAACCTCGCCTCCGCCAGGCTTCACGACGTGGACCTCCATTTCAGCGACTTGGCCGAAGCCTCCCTTGTCGGCACCGACCTGACTCGTGCGGATCTCACCGGAGTGCGACTGGCGGGGGCGATCCTTGTCGACGCGGTCCTCTACCAGGCCGACCTGCGCGATGCCGTCCTGACGCGGGCCATCGCCGAGTACGTCGACCTCCGGGGCACCGACCTGACCAAGGCCGAGCTACGGAACGCCGACCTGCGCGGCGCCCGCCTGGACTACAGCGACCTCCGAGGAGCCACACTGACCGGAGCCGTTCTGACGGACGCCTCGCTGAAGCACGTGGTGTTCGACGAGACCACCGTGTGGCCCGACGGCTTCGACTTCTCCCACCTCAGCCCCGTACGGCGGCGATCGCTCCCGCCCATCCGTCCCAGGACCTACAAGGAGTTCGCGGTCCACGCGGCAACCGCTGAGAACGACCCTCCAGCCGAGTAGGCCCTCCGGGGTAGGTGCTATCAATTCAGGCCGGAACTGGGCCGGGTTCAGTCCGACTGGGCCGGACTCAGTCAGGCTGGGCCGGGTTCAGCCCGGCGAACACCTCGATGAGCTCACGACGCTTCGCCGACAGCATCTGCACACCAGGTCCAGCGTCAGTCCGCCCACCGAGTCACGAGACAGCCTTCAGGAGACATGCGCGGATTACGGACGTAGGCGAGCCAAAAGCTCGTCCCCTGCAGGGTAGGGACGCTCCTCGGGCAAGAGACGGGCCGCGATGTCCGGCTCGTCGTTGCGCATGAGTGTGTGGATCTCGTGAGCAAGCGGAGTCACGTCGGTGATGGCGACCATCCACTCGTCCGCGTACCGGCGCGCACCCTCACCTGAGAGGCCGAGCTGCAGTGAGCGGTAGGACAGCGGCTGCAGGCGAAGATCACGTTCGGGATCCCACTGCACTCGGGCCGGGGCATGCTTCAGCTGTCGTTTCCAGGTATCCCGGTCGGGATGAAGCCCGGGCTCATAATGCGACAAGCACGCGTGACGCAGGGCCCATTCGAACCCTTCGCGGATGATCTCGATGGCCAGGACGGTCTCCTGCCCCTCCTTGGTGCCCCAGCCGCAGCGGTACATCATCCACAGGAACGATGGTTTGACCCACGTCATCCGGTCTCGCTTCCAGGCGGCGGGAAAGCGGCCACAACGAGCGGCGGGGAGGCCGATCTCTGGAGCGTAAGCCTGGTAGACGGTGACCGTGGAGGCGGTGTGAACCGCCCGGATCCCGTGCTGTGGTTCTCCCATGCTGGACAGGATGAGGCCGGCCGCTGGGAAGATCCATTGATTTACTGACGGTTTCAGAATGAGGTTCGGAGTCGGCGCAGGCAGATGAGGCTGCATGCCAGATCGAGCAGACCTTGATGGAGATCGGCGCGGTGTTCGTAGCGGATGCGCAGCCGTTTGAACTGGTGTAGCCAGGCGAAGGTCCGCTCGACCACCCACCGGATGGTTCCCAGTCCTGAGCCGTGCGGGCTACCGCGTCGGGCGATGACCGGTTTGATCCCGCGTTTCCACAGGTGGCGGCGGTGGCTGGGGTAGTCGTAGCCGCGGTCGGCGTACAGCCGCCGGGGTTTGCGCCGAGGTCGGCCTCGTACACCGCGGATGGGCGGGATCGCCGCGAGCAAGGGGAGCATCTGGGTGACGTCGTGGCGGTTGCCGCCGGTCACCGACACTGCCAGCGGCGTGCCGTGCGCGTCGACGATCAGGTGGTGCTTGGAGCCGGGCCGGCCTCGGTCGACCGGCGACGGGCCGACGTGGTCCCCCCTTTGAGGGCGCGCACGTGCGATCCGTCGATGGCGGCATCATTCAGGTCGAGCAGGCCCGCGGCCCGCAATTCGTCCAGTAGTAGCTGGTGCAGGCGTGGCCACACGCCGGCCTCGGTCCAGTCGCGTAGTCGCCGCCAGCAGGTCACTCCCGAGCAGCCGATGGTCGAGGCCGGGACATCGCGCCAGGCCACGCCGGTGCGCAGCACGTAGACGATGCCGGCCAAGGCCATGCGGTCGTCGATCGGCCGCCGTCCTGGATGGTGTCGGCGGCGTGGTGGATGGGGCGGCAGGAGCGGAGCTATGCGCTCCCATAGATCATTTGGAACGAGGTCGGGGGAAGACACGCGGTTGAGTTTGTCCGCTTGAGTCTGCCGTCACCAGCCGACACACCGCTCATTTTGAAACGAGCTGTTAGGAGCCGTCTCCTTCGGCTTCACCGGCCGGTTCTCATCCCTGAACCGCTCCGAGAGCCCGGCACGACCTGGGAAAGCCGCTTCAAGATCATTGCGCGTATATTGCACGACCACCGACACAGGGCCGCTCAAGGTGGTATCAGGCTGCACACCCCGGAAACGCAAAAGAGGCCCCGAAGGGCCTCTGAGCTGCTGTTTCTGCTGGTGGCAGGTGCAGGACTTGAACCTGCGTAGGCTGAGCCGACGGTTTTACAGACCGCTCCCTTTGACCACTCGGGCAACCTGCCGCGTCCTCCGCTTGCGGCGGCGACAGGAAGAAGAATAGCGGACTTCGGCTGGTGACGTGACATCGGCGGCGCGCGCCGCCCTCCACCCGCTCCCACCTGGGCCTTTAGGGCATATCGGCTGTTCCTGACGGCTACGGGTGGGGTCGGAGGGACGCGTGGGAGGCGATCCGGTGCCGGCGCGAGAGGGAGGCGGCGAGAAGGGACAGGGATCGGCACGGTGACGGGCCGGTGTGGCGGGTGTGGCGGGTCTGGGTCGCGATGACTCTCGTGAAAGCCGGGAAACGGGACGCGTACGGGATGGGGCGGCCGGGGTGGTCGAAATGTGACGGGGCCGGGATGGGACACGCCACCGCCTCGGCATCGGTGAGAGATGCTGGCTAGGCTGATCCGTTACGTACGCGTCTACCGAACCGGCTCGCGGACGTCGCCGCGATTCGAGGTCCGCGGCACCTGGGAGCCGGGCTGTGGCTGATAGTTCTACCGGGTCAGAGGGGATTGTACTTTGGCGGATTCATCGTTCGACATCGTCAGCAAGATCGACCACCAGGAGGCCGACAACGCGCTGAACCAGACGCTCAAGGAGGTGGGCCACCGGTTCGACTTCAAGGGTACCGGGGCCACCATCGCCTGGTCGGGGGGACAGAAGGCGATCGAGATCAAGGCCAACAGCGAGGAGCGCGCCAACGCGGTCCTCGAGGTCTTCAAGGAAAAACTGATCAAGCGGGGGCTCTCGCTCAAGATCCTGGACGCGGACGAGCCCAAGCTCTCGGGCAAGGAGTACCGCCTCGTGGTGACCCTCAAGGAGGGCATCGACCAGGAGCACGCCAAGAAGATCTCGAAGATCATTCGTGACGAGGGGCCCAAGGGCGTCAAGGCGCAGATCCAGGGTGAAGAGCTGCGCGTGAGCTCGAAGAAGAGGGACGAGCTCCAGGAGGTCATCGCCCTGCTCAAGGGTAAGGACCTGGAGATCGCCCTTCAGTTCTCGAACTACCGCTAACCGGGCGAGCGATCGGCGCCCTGACCCGGGATTCCATGATTCCCGTCGTTGATCAGGGCACGTCCAGGGCACACGGCCGGGGCAGGAGGTCTTCCATGCCCCGGCCGCTCACCTGCTCGAAGCGGGGCGCCCACCGGCCATCGGGACACCCGGCATCCGCGGTGCCGGACGGCCGCCGGTGGGACGAGGCCATTCGGGACATGTGGCCGGGTGCGTCCTTCATCGCTCCCGTCAGGGGAGGACCCGTGACCGGGTGCTCGTCCTGGTCGGCAGGGGTCTCCGCGGAGGCATTTCCGGCCTGCCGGCAGGGCCGGCAGGGAGGTCCGGTTCCGTCGCCGGACCCGATGACGACATCCGCGACGGCATCACCGGCCGGACCTCGGCCGGGGCGTACAGTGGCCGGTACGTAGCGAACGCCCCCGTTGTCCAGGAGACTCGGGGGTTCTCCATGAGATCGTTCCGCCGCCTGGGCGTCTGTGCCGGTGTGCTCGTCATGACCATGGGGGTTGCCCTCCAGGCACGAGCCGTGGACGTGCGGGCTCCGGCCCGGTACGCGGGGCTCGACGGCTGCCTCTGCGCCCCGTGGAGACTCTGGGGCCGGGGGGACGACGTCGTCGATCTCACCGACGCCCGGGTGTTCTCCTCGCGTGGACGGCGTGCTCCGCTGGCCCTGTCCCCCAACGGAGGACATGTCACCTATTTCCAGCTCGACGGCGGGGCGCTGGTGGTGCGGAAGGTGGCCTCGGACGCGGTACGCGCGGTGCCGGGCGTGATCTGGTCGAGTGCCATGCGCGCGACGCGGATCGAACTCTCCCCGCGCGGGCGGTACGTGGTGCTGAGCGCCGGAGGGGAACACCGGATCCTGGACACCCACAGTGGGACCGGCCTCACGGTGCCGTCGGGGCTGCGACCGTGGAGTTTCAGTCCCGACGCGGAATTCGTGCTGCTGGTGGACGACACGTTCCAGGCGCGGGTGTACTCGATGTCGCCCTTCGCCGAGCGGGGACGCGCGCCCCTGGGAGGCGCGCTCGGGCCGGGAGGCGAGACCGTCGCCCACTTCACGGAACGCGACGCCGGGATCGGCCTGTGGAGCGTGGCGTCCGGCGCCCCTCTCAAGAGCACCCCCGTCACCGTCCCGTACGGCAGGACCGCGACCCGGTTGCGCTGGAACGCCAGGGGCGACCTGGAGCTGCAGACGGTCGTTTCGCGCCGGGCGAGGAAGGGGGGCGGTAGCCGTTACACCTGGTACGGGGTCGATCGGGAGACGGGTGGGACGGAACGGGTCGGCGGCTTCGTCGTGCCGGGGTCGGTCCACCATCCGATCGTCGCCGGGTTGAGCCCGTGATCCGTCCCGGGTCACAGCGTGCCGCTTTGTGCGGGCCGTCGGGGCGGCGCCCCTTTCGCGCCATGGGGTGACAGCGGTCCCTGCTACGGGTGGGGCGGGATCCGTCGCGGGAGGTGAAGGCGCCTGCCCTCCCGGGTGGAGACCAGGGCCTCGGGTCATGGGGACGGTCCTCGCCCTGGGTCGCCAGGGGCTCCTGCCTGCCGTTTCCGGGTGGTGAGAACGGCGCCCGCGCAGGACGAGGGTCAGCGGCGGTAGCCGGCCATCCGCTCCAGGCGGGCGACGCGCTCGGCGGTGGGCGGGTGGGTGGAGAAGATCCTGCTGATCCCGGTGCCGCGGAAGGGGTTGGCGATCATCAGGTGTGAGGCGGAGACGATCCGGCCGTTCTCCGGGAGGGGCAACCGGCGGGTGCCCATCTCGATCTTCCTCAATGCCGAGGCCAGGGCCAGCGGGTCACCGGTCAGCCTGGCTCCGGACTCGTCCGCCTGAAACTCGCGGGAACGCGAGATGGCCATCTGGATCATCCCCGCCGCGACCGGGCCGAGCACGAGCATGAGGAGGGCGCCGACGAAGCCCGGCCCCTCGTCGTCGTCCCCGCCGAAGAAGAGCCCGGCGTAGCCGAGGTAGGTGATCATCGTGGCGAGCGCGCCGGCCACCGAGGAGATCAGGATGTCGCGGTTGTAGACGTGGGAGAGCTCGTGGCCGACGACCCCGCGCAGCTCGCGCTCGTCGAGCAGCCGGGTGATCCCGTAGGTCACGCAGACCGCGGCGTTACGGGGGTTTCGTCCCGTCGCGAAGGCGTTGGGCTGCATGGTCGGCGAGACGTACAACCGGGGCATGGGCTGGCGGGCCTCGGTGGAGAGCTCCCGCACGATCCGGTAGAGGACCGGTTGCTCGACCTCGCTCACGGGCCGGGCGCGCATGGCGGACAGCGCCATGCGGTCGGAGAAGAAGTACGCGACGGCGTTGACCGCCAGTGCGGTCACGACCGCGATCTGCATGCCGGCGCCGCCCCCGAGCCACGCCCCCACCGCGATGATCACCGCGGACAGCGCGCCGAGGAGGACCGCGGTACGCAGACCGTTGTGGTGCACTTCATCCCCCTCCCGGTCGATGCCGACTCACCTGTGACAACGTCTCCGCCCAGGTCGAACGTTCCCGGCCGGTTCAGCCTGCGGCGATGAGCGCCGCGGGGACGAGGTCGAGGACCAGCTGGGGGGCGGCCGAGAAGACGATCGCGACGACGACGGCCAGCGTGACGGCCACGGCGGCGGGCAACCAGCCGGCCCCGTGCCCGGTGGAAGGTGCCTCGTCCGTCCCGGACCCGCTCGCGCCGGGCTCGTCCGCTGCCGCCCCCGCACCGGCCGGGACCACCGGCGAAAGGGCCGGCACCGGGGCCGGGGTGAAGATCCGCACGACCCAGGTGACGTAGTAGTAGAGGCCCACGACCGTGTTGACCGCCATCACCGCTGCCAGCCAGCCACCGCCCGCGCCGAGCACCTCCCGGAACACCACGATCTTGGCGAAGAGCCCCGCGAGCCCCGGGGGCAGGCCCGCCAGGCAGATCAGGAAGAAGGCCAGCGCCAGCCCGGCAGCCGGGCTGCGGAGCACCAGCCCCCGGTAGTCGTCGAGCCTTCCTCCCCCGGGTCCTCTCGACACCAGCGTGACCACGGCGAAGGCACCGAGGTTCATCGCCGCGTAGAACAGCAGGTAGGCGATCGAGGCGTTCATCGCCTGGCCGTTCCTGACCCCCAGGGGGGCGAGGATGTAACCGGACTGGGCGACGGACGACCAGGCGAGCAGGCGCACCGCGTCACGCTGGCGCAGCGCCAGCAGGTTCCCCACGGTCATGGTCAGCGCGGCGATGATCGCCACCATCGGGACCCAGGTGGAGCCCTGACCGCCCAGGGCGACGACCAGGATGAGGATCAGCCCGGCGAACCCCGCCGCCTTGGAGATGACCGACAGAAGGGCCGCGACGGGCACGGGCGCCCCCTGGTAGACGTCACCCGCCCAGGCGTGGAACGGCACTGCGGCGATCTTGAAGGCGAACCCGGCGAGGACGAGCACCACGGCCACGGTCACCACGGCGGGCGGTGCCTGGCCGATCTGGAGCGAGGAACCGGCGGCGACACCGCCCGGATCCACGAGACCCGGCCGGATTCCGGGGGCGGGCCCGACCTGTCGCAGCGCCTGGGCGATCCGGCCGAGGTAGACGGTGCCGGTCGTCCCGTACAGCAGGGAGACGCCGAAGAGCATGACGGCCGTGGAGACCACCGAGACCAGGAAGAGCTTCACCGCCGCCTCGGAGCCGCGGCCGTCATAGCGTCTGAGCGCGGTGAGCGCGAACACCGGCAGCGAGACCAGTTCCAGCGCGACGACCAGCATGATCAGGTCGCGGGAGGCGGGCAGGGCGACGGCGCCCGCCAGCGTGCAGAGCAGCAGGAAGTACCACTCCCCGACGGGAATGTCGGCACGGGACAACTCGGCCGCCGACAGCAGCACCACGACGACCCCCGCGGCCAGCGCGAGCCCGGCGAAGATCAGCGTGAAGTCGTCGACCACGAAGGAGCACGGCGCCGCGGTGGCCGCGGGGCTCGCGCCGGCCGCCGGGGCCGTCGCGGGCGTGCCGTCCGGGCGGACGAGACCTCCGATCGCCGCGCGGGGGGAGCCGAGCAGCCCTTCGGGCACGCAGAAGGTTCGCAGCGGATCTCCGGCCCGTACGGCCTGCGAGACCACCGTCGCCAGGGCCGCGATCACCCCGGCCAGCGTGACCGCGCCGAGGGTGCGCCGGACGTACGGCCTGCGGGGAAGGAAGGCGTCCAGCAGCAGCACGAGCCCGGCGGTGAGGGCGAGGATCAGCGGAGGTGCGATCGCGTAGTAGTCGATGGGCTGGATCACGGTGCCCCCACCAGGGTGCGGACCACTGGGTCGGTGAGGGCGAGGAGCGCCTTGGGCCAGAGCCCGAACAGCAGGATCAGCACCACCAGCGGTACCCAGGCGGCCAGCTCGTGGCCCATGACGTCGGGCATGCGCGGCCTGCCGGTGAGGGCGGGCGGGCGACCCGCCGCGTCCTGTGCCGTCGTGACCGCGCGTTCCCCTGCGGTGGACGGGTCGTCCTCCGCGGCGGGACCCGGGGTGGGGTCTGTGGTCGGGCCCGTGGCGGGAAGGCCGCCCGTGGTGGCGGCGGTGAGGATCGGGACGTGGACCGTCTCGGTGCCCCTGCCGTGGGTGACGCGGGAGAGCATGAGCAGGAAGTAGGCGGCGGTCAGCACGGTGCCGAGACCTCCGAGGGCCATGAAGACCAGGTACAGGGGGCGGGACAGGCCCGCGGCGGGCTGGAAGGCGCCGAGCAGGGCCAGCATCTCCCCCCAGAAGCCGGCCAGCCCCGGCAGCCCGAGCGAGGCGACACAGGCGAAGGTGAGCAGGGACCCCACCCGGGGAAGGCGCGTCAGCATGCCGCCGCCGAGCGCGGGCATGTCGGAGGTGCCGTGGCGTTCCTTGATCGCTCCCGCCACGAAGAACAGCAGGGCGGTGATCAGGCCGTGGGCGATGTTGCCGAACAGCGCCCCGTTGATCCCGACCGGGGTGAGCGTGGCGAACCCCAGCAGCACGAAGCCCATGTGGCCGACCGAGGAGTAGGCGATCATCCTCTTCAGGTCGCGCTGTGCCAGGCACGCCAGGGAGCCGTAGACGATTCCGGCCACCGCGAAGGCGCCCAGCCAGGGGGCCGTCGCGGCGGCGCCGTCGGGCAGGACCGGGATCGCGATGCGGGCGAAGCCGTACGTGCCCATCTTGAGCAGCACGCCCGCCAGGAGCACCGAGCCGACGGTCGGCGCCTCGGTGTGGGCGTCGGGCAGCCAGGTGTGCAGCGGCCACATCGGTGTCTTGACCGCGAACCCGATGCCGACCGCCAGGAAGGCGATGGTCTGCACCGGGCGGGACATGCCGATCCCCCGCGCCTCGGCCAGGGCCGTCATGTCCAGGGTGCCGGTCTGCGACCAGATGAGCAGCAGGCCGAGCAGCAGGACCACCGAGCCGAGCAGGGTGTAGAGGATGAACTTGATCGCCGCCGCCCGGCGGGCCCGGCCGCCCCAGATGGCGATCAGGAAGTACATCGGGATGAGGACGACCTCGAAGAAGACGAAGAACAGCAGCAGGTCGAGTGCGAGGAACGTGCCGACCATGCCGACTTCGAGGACGAGGAGGGTGAACACCATCGCCTGCGGCCGGTCGCCGCCGGGACCGGACCGCAGCAGTTGCCCCGGACCGTCGGCCCGTCCCCGGCACAGGTAGACGAAGCAGAGGAAGGTCAGCAGCGTGGTCAGCACCACCAGCGGGAGCGAGATCCCGTCCACGCCGAGATGGAACCGGAGGTCGAGCCCGGGGATCCAGGCCAGGTCGGTCGCGAACTGCACCCGGGCGGCGTCGTCGTGGTCGAAGGCGGCGACCAGCACCACCGACAGCGCGAACGTGACCCCGGAGACGGCCAGGCCGTACGCCCGGAGCAGCCGCCCCCGGGCCACGACGTCCGCACGGGACGGCACGAGCAGCGCGACCGCCCCGGCCAGCGGCAGGGCGAGCAGCGCGAGCGGCAGCCAGCTCATGGAGGTCAACGGCGTGTCACCGCCGGACGGGCGAGGAGCGGCACGGCGAGGGCCGTGACACCCCGGGGAAGCAGGGAGATCATTTGAAGATCACCGCCCCGGCCGCGAAGAGAAGGACGCCCGCCAGCAGGCCGGTGATGTAGAGCTGCGCGTTGCCGTTCTGCGCCAGGCGGACCAGCCCGGCCACGCCCAGGGTCGTCCGGCCCGAACCGCGCACCGCACCGTCCACCACCCGGCCGTCGGCACGGACCACCAGACCGGCGAGAAGCAGGACGGGCCGAACGAAGAGGGCCGTGTAGACGGCGTCGACATGGAAGGCGCGCTCACAGGGGACGCGGAGGGGGCCGAGCAGACGGGCCGGGTCGCTCCCCGGTTCCGAGCGCCACACGGCGTAGACCACTCCGGCGCCCAGCAACGCCACCGCGAGACTGAGAGCCGCGGTCCCCCAGTGCACGTCACCGATCCGGGCGAAGCCGAGGAACAGGGCCGGGACCGCCAGGACGACGATGGGCCAGCGCATGGCGGCCGGGGTCCGGTGCACGGCGGCGTGGACGGTGCCGGACGCGGTCCCCGCGGCGGAACCGAGGGCGAGTACGGGGTTCGCCGGGGCGCGCCGTCCGAAGAAGGTGCGCAGCCAGGCCCGGGTGGCGTAGGCGCCGGTGACCGCGACCGTGGCGAGCGCGCACCCGTACAGCAGCAGGGCCACGGCATCGTTCAGCGGCCCGGCGGACAGGGAGCGCTCGATGGCCACCAGCACCTCGTCCTTGCTGAAGAAGCCGCTGGCCGGGGGGAGGCCCATCAGTGCCGCGAAGCCGATCGTCATCGCGGCGAAGGTGACGGGAAGCTCCCTGCGAAGACCTCCCATCGTGCTCATCAGGTTGGAGGCGACCGCGTGGATCACGGCCCCCGCGCAGAGGAAGAGCAGGGCCTTGAAGGCTCCGTGGGTGATCAGATGGAAGACCGCGGCGCTTCGGGAACCCGCCGCCAGGGCACCGGCCATGTAGGCGAGCTGGCTGACGGTGGAGTAGGCCAGGACGCGCTTGAGGTCGTCCTGGGCCAGCGCGGCAAGGGCAGCACCCAGCATGCCGATCGCGGCCATGACCGCGAGCACGTCCAGGGTCGCGGGGGCGCCGAGGAAGGCCGGGTAGAGGCGGGCGACGACGAAGATCCCGGCGGCGACCATGGTGGCCGCGTGGATGAGGGCGCTGATCGGTGTCGGTCCGGCCATCGCGTCGGGCAGCCAGACGTGCAACGGCACCTGGGCGCTCTTCCCGGCGACCCCGGCCAGCAGCAGCATGGTGGCCGCGACGAGCGTCCCCGACGACATCGCGGGGACGGCGGCGATCACGTCGGCGATCCTGAAACTGCCGGCCGCCGTCCCGAGGACGAAGATGCCGAACAGGAACCCCACGTCTCCGATCCGGGTGACGAGGAACGCCTTGATCGCCGCTCGCGAGTTGGCCCTCTCCTCCCACCAGTGCCCGACCAGCAGGTAGGAGCACAGGCCCATGACCTCCCATCCCACGTAGAGGACGAGCAGGTCCGCCGAGTAGACGACCAGCAGCATGGCGCTGGTGAACAGGCTGATGAAGGCGCTGTACGACGGGTATCGCCGGTCGCCGCGCATGTAGCCGACGGAGTACACCTGGACGGCCAGCGCGACGACGGTCACCAGCACCGCGATCGAGGCGGCGAGGCCGTCGACGAGCAGCCCCACCGAGATGGGGACCGAGCCGGTCTCGATGACGGTGAAGGTCGCGGTGACCCCGTCGATCGCACCGCCGGCCGCGTCCTGGCCACCGGCTCCCGTCGGAGTGGACGCCCCTGTTCCGCCCCGGCCGGCCGTCCACGTGACGTAGGCCGGCCAGAGCGCCAGGACGGCGGCGACCGCGGTGGGCACCACCGCGATCCAGGCGGCCCGGCGGCCGGCCGCGCTGTCGGCCTTGAGGTCGGCCCTGAGCTCGGTCGTGGTGCCGGCCGTGGATTCGGCCGTGATGCCGGTCTCGGTGCTGGTCTCGGGGTCGGTTCTGGGATCGGTTTCGGTGCGGGTGACCGTTCCGGTGGCGGTGGTGGCGGTCCCGGTGGTGGCGGTTGTCTCGGCGGTGGCGGCTCTGGCGGTGCCGGGTGCGAGGGGCATGACACCGCGGGAGCGGTGGGGGAAGCGGGAACCCAGCAGTCCGGCGACGGCCGCGAGGAAGGGCAGCAGGATCACGAGGGCGGCGACGGTGATCATGTCGTGTCACGCGGTCCGGTGGCTGCGGGAGCGACGGGCCGGGGGCCGGTGGGCTCGGTGTCGCCGGACCCGGTGCCGGTGCCGGTGCCGGTGGAATCGGTATCGGTAGGGCCGGTGCCGGTGGGCTTCGCGTCGGCGGGGTCGGCGTCGGTGGGTTCCGCCAGGGAGCGGAGACGGTCGAGGTCGACGGTCTGGCGGTTGCGGTAGAGCGCCAGGATGATCGCGAGACCGATGCCGACCTCGGCGGCGGCGATCACGATGACGAACAGCGTGAGGACCTGCCCGCCGTGCAACCGATCGCGCAACCACACGTCGAAGGCGACCAGGTTGAGGTTGACGGCGTTGAGCATGAGCTCGACGGACATCAGCACGAGGATCGCGTTGCGCCGGGCGAGCACGCCGTACACGCCGATCGAGAACAGCAGCGCCGAGACGACGGCGGGGTAGACGATGTGCACGTCAGTCCCTCCCGCGAATGTCGGTGCGGGACAGCACGACGGCGCCTATCAGGGCCGCGAGCAGCAGGATCGAGAGCGCCTCGAACGGGAGCACCCAGTTGCGGAAGATGCTGGAGCCGAGCTCCCGCGCGGAACCGGCACCGGGCTCCAGCGGCGCGTAGGCCATGCGGAAGCCGTCGACGACGACGGTGACCAGCACGGCCGCGGTGGCGATCGCCACGATCGCGGCGGTGGGCCTGTTCGGGCTGTCGAGGTCGGCGGTCCTGCCGATCGGGGCGCGGGTGAGCATGATGCCGAACAGCAGCAGGACCACGATGGCACCGACGTAGATGAGCACCTGGACCCAGGCGACGAACTCGGCCGTCAGGACCAGGTAGCACCCCGCCAGCGCGCCGAAGCAGACGACCAGCCACAGGGCGGCGTGGACGAGCTGCCGGGTGGTCACGACGAGCAGGGCCGACCCGACGGCCACCGCGCCCAGCAGGAGAAAGACGATCTCCTGCCCGCTCGGTGACAGATAGGACGGCACCTCGGTCACGTCTCCTCCTCCGGCTCTCCATTCGGATCCGCAGGAGAAGTCTGCTCCGGCGCGTCCGCCGCCGGGGGCACGCCACCCCTACCTGTGGATAACTTCTCGACGGACGAGCCGCCTGTGGACGAACCGGTGGGCTTGGGGAGGGATCCCGGCGGGCGGATCGCGCGGACGCTCGCGTGACTCGCCGAGGTGGCCGGCCTGGAGGGCCTGCCGGGCGGCCGGGCGGGCCGTCCGGACGGCGGTTCGGCGGGGGCGTCGGAGGCCGCAGGCCCCGGGGGAACCGGGGACGCGGGGGAAGCCGGAGAACCTGCGGACGCCGGAGAACCCGGGGCCGATCCCGCAGGAGCGGGCGCATCCGAGATGGGAGGGCTGGGGGCGTTCGAGGCCGGAGAAGCGGGGACGTCCGAGGCCGAGGGGCCTGAGGTGCCCGAGGCCGGGGACCCGGCACCGGAGGAGGAGGGAGCGGCCGGAGTGCCCGAGGAGCGTGAGGTGCCCGTAGCCGGGGACCCGGCACCCGAGGTGGGACGAGAGGAGGAAGGGTCGGGCGGAGCACCCGAGGAGCCCACAGGCTCCGCAGACGTTGCGGACCCCGTGGAACCCGGCACCGACGGACCGGACCCGGACACCGCCCCAGGCGCCGCTCCGGACCCGGGCGCCGCTCCGGACCCGGGCGCCGCTCCGGACCCGGGCGCCGCTCCGGACCCGGGCGCCGAAGCACCCGGCCCCGATACCGCAGCACCGGAACCGGACGCCGGATCGGCGGACGGGCCACCGGACGCCGGGAAACCCGACCCGGGCGCCGAGGCACCGGAGCCGGGCGTACCGGCCGCGGGCGTACCGGAAGCCACACCGGAAGACGTACCGGAGGGCGTGCCGGGAGAGGGCGCCGCGGGTGTGGGGCGGGGGCGGACCGGGCGCGAGGCCGCCGCCAGTTCCTTGGGCGGGTCGGCGTTGGGCTCGTGGGCCGGGGGCGGCGGGACGGTCTGCGCCCAGCCCGCCAGCCTGTCCTTCTCGTGCAGAAGATTACGGATGTCCCCGTCGGCGTACTCGAACTCCGGGGACCAGAACAGGGCGTCGAAGGGGCAGACCTCGATGCAGATCCCGCAGTACATGCAGAGGGAGAAGTCGATCGCGAAGCGGTCGAGCATGTTGCGGGCGCGGGGACGGCCGCCCTCGGGGGCCGGGAGGGTCTCCTTGTGGGAGTCGATGTAGATGCACCAGTCGGGGCACTCGCGGGCGCAGAGCATGCACACCGTGCAGTTCTCCTCGACCAGCCCGATCACCCCCCCTGCTCCGGGGCGGCAGCTCCGGCCGGACCTCGGGGTACTGCTGGGTCACCGACCTGTTCAGCATGTGGCGAAGGGTCACCGAAAGCCCCTTCGCCAACCCCACTCCTGGTATCCGTGCCACAACTCAACATCATGGCGCACGGTGGGGCGCTCGGGAATGCGGTGGGGGCCCGGAGACCTCGGTGGTATGGCCCGGACGGCGGGAATCCCCATGGCGGAGAGTTATCCACAGAAGTTATCCACAGACTGTGTGTTCGATAACCGGCCCCGACTCACCGCCCCGGCGTCCAATGTTCTGCGGCAATGCCGGAAAAATCGTATTGTTCGCCCATGTCGTACTACGGGCCGCCGGCATGGCAGCCGCGGCCACCGGCGCGTTCCACCATGGCGTGGAGCGTGCTGTGGACACTGGTCCCCCTCCTGACCTGCGGTATCGGCACGCCGGCCATCATTGGCCACGCCGCCCGCAAACTGCGCAGCCCGCTGCTGGCCTTCGCCGCCGTCGTCTACGGCGTCGGCATCGGCGTCTTCATGGTCGGCGCCTCCATCTACGGCAGCTCCGACCGCATCCCGGTCTGGCTGGACACCATCGGGGCGGTCGGCCTGTTCGGAAGCTGGATCGGCGGGCTGGTCCACGCCGTGATCCTCCGGGAGTCGGTGTTCCGGAACCCGCAGGTGGACGCCCGGCCGCTCCACGGCCCGGACCACGGGCACCTGCGGACCCCGTACCCGGCCGCGCATCCGGTGTCCCCGGCCGCGCGTCCGCCCGCGCAGTGGCAGTCCCCGCGCCCGCACGTGGAGCCTCCCCGGTACGGGGGGCCTCAGGGGTCGCAGACCTCGTACGGCGCCCGCCCGCACGACACCCACCTGTACGACTCCGGTCCTCACGCCTCGAACCCGTACGACGGCCGTCACGACCCGAACCCGTACGACGGTCCCCACGGCTCCGGCCCGTACGACGGCCGTCACGACCCGAGCCCGTACGACGGCCCTCGACGCCCCCCGGAATCCTCACGGCCTCCAAGACGCCCAGGGTGCTCAGAGCGCTCAGGGCGCCCGGAACCCCCGCGGACCCGCGGCGTCGACCCCGTCGGCCGGGACCCCGCGCGGGTGGCTGGGGGCCGTACCGGCTGATCGGCGAGCTGGGCAAGGGCGGGCAGGGGAAGGTCTACCTGGCGCTCACCCCGCAGGGGCAGAAGGTCGCGATCAAGGTGCTGCACGAGCACGTCGGCAGCGACCGGGTGGTCCGGGAGCGCTTCCTGCGCGAGGTGGAGGCGACCCGCAGGGTGGCGACGTTCTCCACCGCCCGGGTGCTCGACGTGAACATCACCGAGGACCAGGCGTACGTCGTCAGCGAGTACGTGGAGGGCGTCTCCCTGGAGCAGCTGGTCCGCGACCGGGGGCCGCGCGACGAGGACGGGCTGACCCGGCTGGCGCTGGCCACCGCGGGCGCGCTGGCCGCGATCCACCGGGCCGGGATCGTGCACCGGGACTTCAAACCGGCCAACGTGCTGATCGGCGCCGACGGCCCCCGGGTGATCGACTTCGGGATCGCCCGTGCCCTCGACCAGGTCACCGCGACCTCGGGGAAGATCATGGGCACCCCCGCCTACATGTCGCCCGAGCAGCTCGCGGGCGAGGCGATCGGCACCGAGACCGACGTGTTCAGCTGGGCCGCGACGATGCTCTTCGCCGCCTCGGGACGGGCGGCGTTCGGGGAGGACACCATCCCCGCCATCCTGAACCGGGTGATCAACCACCACCCGGACCTGTCGCCCATGCCGCCGTCGCTGCGCGCGCTGGCCGCGGCCTGCCTGGACAAGCTGCCCGCCAACCGGCCCACGGCCTCCGACATCATGCTGCGCATCGTGCACTGATCGTGCACAGGTCGTGCACAGCGCGCGGAGGTCAGGGCGCCGCGTCCCTGGCCTGGGCCGACAGGGTCAGGTACTCCTCGTGGGTCAGCGCGCGGACCTGGAGCTGCAGATCGTTCCCGGAGGCGAAGCGCTCCACCTCCTCGGGGTCCCAGCGGCCCGGCAGGTGGAAGAGCCCCCCCGCCCACCAGCAGGCCGCTCACCCCGGACTCGGCCGAGTACAGCAGCAGCTCGGACGCCTCCAGCTCCCGGGTCCTGCGCGCGGTCTCCAGCAGCAGCCGCTCGTGGACGACCACCAGGCGGCAGTGCGGCTGCCCCTCCCGCCGCAGGACCCGCCCCTGCGCGGTCTGCCTGCGGGTCCTGCGCCGTCCGATCCCGACCACCACGACGGCCCCGACGACCGTGAGCCCCGCGAGCACCAGGGCGACGATGCCGAGCGGGCCCATCCCCCGGGTGACGTCGGCGCGGGTGTCGGTCAGGTTCAGCAGCACCAGCGCCACGAAGGCCACCCCGTAGGCGAGCACGGCCCACATGAGCACGTACAGCAGCTGCTCGCGCCACCACACCTTGGGCGAGCTCAGGGGCGGCCTGAGGCTTCGCGCGCCGGGCACGCGCAGGCGCGGCAGCGGCGCGGGGGCCCGGCGCCAGGTCACCGCGCGCCACCGGGGCGACCGGCGGGCCAGCGCGACCCTGGCGCGCTGCGGGGTGTCGAACGTCCGGAACTCGAACTCCAGCCCGTTGGCCGCGGCGAACGCCTCCACCTCCTCCCGGGAGCGGGCACCCGGGGCCTCCAGCATGACCAGGCCGGAGTCGTCCAGCACCGCCAGGCCGTACCTCGTCCTGCCCCTGCCGGGGTAGCCGAAGATCAGCATCGTGCGCGCCCGGACCTCGCCGGTCAGCGGCAGCCGCACCGGTGGATGTTCCGGCACGTCGACGACCAGTTCGTCGTTCTCCACGGCAAGCGCGAGGGTCATGCGTTCCGTCCTTGGCAGGTGGCGTCACAGAATGTATTACTTCCCTGCCCGGCGTGGGCGCTTCGAACGTCAGATCATCGCGTACGGCGGCCCGATCGCGCGAGGACCGGCGAGGAACGACGCGGGATCAGCCGGCGACGACCCTGACGATCCCGGTCAGCGCGAGCTGCGCCAGTGCCAGCGGCACCAGGACGACCCAGGCGAGCCGCTGCAGCTGGTCCTCGCGCAGGCGCGGGTAGCTCACCCGGAGCCAGATGATCACGAAGACCAGCAGGAAGACCTTGAGCAGCGTCCAGACCGGGCCCGGCAGGAAGGGGCCCTGCCAGCCGCCCAGGAACAGCACGGTGGTCAGCGCGGACACCACGACGATCCCGGCGTACTCGGCCAGCATGAACAGCGCGAACCTCATGCCGGTGTACTCGGTCATCGGGCCCATGACGAGCTCGGAGTCGGCGATCGGCATGTCGAACGGCGGGCGGCGCAGCTCGGCGAGCCCGGCGACGAAGAAGACCACGGCGCCGATCGCCTGCCAGGGCAGCCACCACCACTGCCAGGCCTGCACGATGCCCGGCAGGGAGAGCGTCCCCGCGGCCATCGCCACGCTGGAGGCGGCCAGCACCAGCGGCAGCTCGTACGACATGAGCTGGGCCGCCGAGCGGATCCCGCCCAGGACCGAGTACTTGTTGCCCGACGACCACCCGGCCATGACCGAGCCGAGCACGCCGACCCCCATCACGGCCAGGACGAAGAACAGCCCGGCGTCCAGGTCCACCCCGACCAGGCCGGGACCGACCGGGATCACGACCATCACCAGCAGGTAGGGGATCAGCGCGACCCCGGGAGCCAGGGCGAAGACCCGGCGGTCGGCGGCGGCCGGGACGATCTCCTCCTTCTGCATGAACTTGACCCCGTCGGCGACCAGCTGGGCCCAGCCGTGGAAGCCCCCGGCGCACATGGGGCCCAGACGCGCCTGCATGTGCGCCATGACCTTGTGCTCCATCTGCCCGGCGACCAGCGGCAGCACCAGGAAGGCCGTGACGATCACGAGCAGCCGGACGGCGGCGTCGAGCACCTCGGCGATCACGGGCACCTCCGGCGGGGCGTCTCAGGCACCACGGTCGCGTCCCCAGCCGGCCGGTACCCCGGGCGGGAGCGTCTTGCGGCGGCTCGGCGAGCCGTGGTCGGACTCGCCGGGCTCCTTGGCCCCCGGCCACGCCTTGGCGACCCGGGCGGCCAGGACGAAGTCCTTGCGGAGCGGGAACCCCTCGAAGCCCTCGGGCAGCAGCAGCGGCACGAGGTACGGGTGGCCCTCGAAGACGATGCCGAACATCTCGAAGGTCTCGCGTTCGTGCCAGTCGGCCCCGCGGAAGACCCCGACCGCGGTGGGCAGCCGGGGGTCGGCCCGCGGCAGGCGGGTGCGCAGCAGCAGGTGCGAGCGGGAGGCCGGGGCGAACAGGTGGGCGACGACCTCGAACTCCTCCGGGGGCTCGTCCACCGCGGTCAGCCAGTCGAAGAACTCGAACCCCGCCTGCCGGGCCGAGGTCAGCACGCCGATCCAGTCCCCGGCGCCGACGTCCACCGTGGTCTGGCCGAAGGACTCCGACACCCGGGCGCGCCCGTCCCGCGCCAGACCGGTCGCGAACCCCGCCGCAGATCCGGTCCCGGGCGTGACGTCGGGCAGGTCAGGCATAGCGATCCCCCAGGTTCTCGGCCGCGATCTTCTCCTGGAGCATCATGATCCCGTGGAGCAGGGCCTCGGGCCGGGGAGGGCAGCCGGGCACGTACACGTCGACCGGGATGATCTGGTCGACGCCCTTGGTCACGCAGTAGGAGTCCCAGTAGGGGCCGCCGGAGTTGGAGCAGGCGCCGAAGGAGATCACGTACTTGGGGTCGGGCATCTGCTCGTAGAGCCGTTTGACCGCGGGCGCCATCTTGTCGGTCACCGTGCCCGAGACGATCATCAGGTCGGCCTGCCGGGGGCCGTTGGCGAACGGGATCACCCCGAACCTGATGAAGTCGTGCCTGCTCATCGAGGTCGCGATGAACTCGATCGCGCAGCAGGCCAGGCCGAAGTTGAACGCCCACAGCGAGTAGCGCCGTCCCCAGTTGAGGATGAAGCGCATGGGTCTGGGGGCCAGCCGCGAGACCGGCCCCACGGTGGGCATCGGGAGATCCGCCATGGCACGCATTCTCCTTCAGTGTCGGCGCCCGCGCTCCGGCGGCCCGCCGGGACTCAGGTCCAGGTGAGCACGCGCTTGCGCCAGGCGTACACGATGCCGAGCGCGATGAAGCCCAGGAAGACGAACATCTCGGCCAGGGTGGCCGCCCCGAAACCCGGCGCGGCGAAGATCGTCGCCCACGGGAAGAGGAAGACCGCGTCCACCGCGAAGACCACGTACAGGTAGGTGAAGACGTAGTAGCGGATCTGGGACTGCGCCCAGCCGTCGCCGACCGGGTCCACGCCGCACTCGTAGGTGAGCAGCTTCTCGTGGGTGGGGCGGCTGGGACGGAGCGCCCGGTTGACGAGCAGCGCTCCGGCGACGATCAGCAGGCCGATCGCGAACAGCGCGAGGACCACCACATATGAGCCGAAATATCCGCTCATGGCTCCTCCTCCCGGGATCCGCGCGGCGGAGCTCCCTCGTCCTACCTATAGCAGGATCCACCGCCGCCGTCACGCAGCGGACCGGGAGGCGGCCCCGGGCCGGGACCGGTTCCGGGCCGGCGCGGTGCCGGGACCGCGACGAGGGCGGGGGCGGGCCCGGTGCGGGGCCCCGTGCGGGGCCCGGTCCGGGCCGGAACGCGGGCCGGGACCGGCGCTCGTTCGGGGAACGGAACGACTAAAGCCTCCGTGCACTTAATATCAAATAAGGGTAAATACCTCATTGGTACGTTTAGCCTCTATTCATGCCACAAAAGCGATTCATCGGAGGAATCGCCTGGATGGTCGCAATGCTCGCTGGTTGCGGCGCAGCCACCGCCTCCCCCATCACGCGGACCCTGCCCTCGGAACCAACGATGATCAACTATGTGGACCCGTCCGTCGTCCACGGTCTGACCGCCAGGACGCTGAGCACCGGCGAGAGCGGCGGCCGGCGGGTGCACGCCGCCTACCCCGCCTTCGCCGGGGCCCCCCGGCTCACCGACCGGCTCCGCGACACGGTCGACGACGAGCTTCACCGTTTCACCTGGCGGAAGAACCCCGGTGACACCACGGCCGCCCCCGAGTTCAACGTGGACTGGATGCTGGCCGCCGCCTCAAAGGAGGTCCTGGGGGTACGGCTGCGCATCGGCCGGTCCATGGACACGGGCTGGCGGGAGTCCCGCACCACCCTCTGGTACGACCGGGCGGACCGGCGCGTCATGGCGTCGGCGGACCTGATCAGGGACGACGTCGCGCTGGCCACGCTGGCCGGAGCGGTCAAAGACGAGATGACCCGGCGGGGCACGCCGGTACGCCTCGACCCGCTCAGGCCCGACCCGAGGATGTTCGACTCCCTGGTCTTCAACCCGCGCGGCGACCTCGTCGTGGAGTTCGACGACGGGCAGGCGGGCCCCAGGGACACCGGCCGGGTGGCGGTCGCCGTGCCGTCGGCCGTCTCGGAGCCGCTGCTGTCGCCGATCGGGCTGCGCGCGCGGCGGGCGGTCCTGTCGGCGCCCGGGCCGTCCGGCAGCGCGCAGCAGGACATGCTCGCGGCGAGCACCGACAAGCCCCCGGCCCGCAGCTCCAAGGCCGGCGGCGTGGACTGCACCAGGGCCCGGTGCGTGGCGCTGACCTACAACGACGGGCCCGGCCCCGGCACCGGGCGGCTGCTCGACGTCCTCGGCCGGTACGGGGCCAGGGCCACCTTCTTCAGCCTCGGCTCCAGTGCCTCGGCCCGTCCCGACCTGCTGCGGCGGATGCGGGACGAGGGGCACCTGGTGGCCAACCACACCTGGTCGCACCGCGACCTGAGCAGGCTGACCACCCTCATGGTCACCTCCCAGCTCAGCCGCGCGCAGCACGCGATCGCCCAGGCCATCGGCCAGGCCCCCACGCTGATGCGCCCGCCCTACGGCGGGACCGACCAGCGGGTCGCCACCGTGGCCGGCGAGCTGGGCATGGCCGTGGTCCGCTGGAACGCCGACGCCGAGGACCGCAACGACCCCGACCCCGGGGCGATCGCCGGCCGGGTCGTGGCACGCACCGGCCCGGGGTCGATCGTCCTGATGCACGACTTCCACGACCCCACCGTGGACGCGGCCCCGGAGATCCTGCGCAGGCTCACCGAGGCGGGCTACACCTTCGTCACCGTCCCCGAGCTGTACGGTGGGCGCACGATGCGGCCGGGCTGGATCTACGACTCCGGGGCGGCCCCCGAGGCGCCCGAACGGCTGCCCGCGTCATACCCTGGGGCTATGAGGCCATAGCCGGAGGCGATGAGAGCCGCTCGGGGACGGGACATATATTAGACGGCGTGACCACAACCGTCCTCTTCGGCCGCCTGCACGTCGACCTGTGCAGGATCGCGGCCGGGCTGTGTCGGGCCGGCCGTCCGCGATCGTGACCTCTCCGCGGGCCGGTGGACGCCCGCGATGCGCCGTGCACGCACGCCCCCAGGCTTCGACTCAAGGCCGCCGAGGACAATGCGACAAAGGTCACTTTCCTCCGCCGAGTGGAGCGCGAAAAGACTACGCGTCACCCCGAGGATCTAGCATGGAAAAAAGAATGTGCCACGAACAACGGCGCGCTGTCGCGTCGAGGAGGACTGAGCTGTGACCAAGCAGGTTCAGCAACTCGACCGCGTGATCATCCGGTTTGCCGGGGACTCCGGCGACGGCATGCAGCTGACCGGTGACCGCTTCACGGCCGGAACCGCGGAGTTCGGCAACGACCTCTCGACGCTCCCCAACTTCCCGGCCGAGATCCGCGCCCCCGCAGGCACCCTGCCGGGCGTGTCGAGTTTTCAGCTTCACTTCGCCGACCACGACATCCTGACCCCCGGTGACGCCCCCAACGTCCTGGTCGCGATGAACCCCGCCGCGCTGAAGGCCAACCTGTCCGACCTGCCGCGCGGCGCCGACATCATCGTCAACACCGACGAGTTCACCAAGCGCAACCTGCAGAAGGTGGGCTACGACGCCAGCCCGCTGGAGGACGACTCGCTCGCCGAGTGGCGGGTCCACCCGGTGCCGCTGACCTCGCTGACGGTCCGGGCGCTGGAGGGCTTCGAGCTGTCCAAGAAGGACGCCGAGCGCTCCAAGAACATGTTCGCCCTCGGGCTGCTGAGCTGGCTCTACCACCGGCCCACCGAGGCGACGATCCAGTTCCTGGAGACCAAGTTCGCCAAGAAGCCCGACATCGCCAAGGCCAACATCGCGGCCTTCCAGGCGGGCTGGAACTACGGCGAGACCACCGAGTCGTTCTCGGTCTCCTACGAGATCAAGCCGGCCAAGCTGCCTCCGGGCGTCTACCGCAACATCTCCGGCAACCAGGCGCTCGCCTACGGCCTGATCGCCGCCTCGGTGCAGTCCGGGCTCCCGCTCTTCCTGGGGTCCTACCCGATCACCCCGGCCAGCGACATCCTGCACGAGCTCTCCCGGCACAAGCGGTTCGGCATCCGTACCTTCCAGGCCGAGGACGAGATCGCGGGCGTCGGCGCGGCGCTCGGCGCGGCCTTCGGCGGGGCGCTGGGCGTCACCACGACCTCCGGGCCGGGTGTCGCGCTCAAGGCCGAGACCGTCGGCCTGGCGGTGACCACCGAGCTGCCGCTCCTCGTGGTCGACGTGCAGCGGGCCGGTCCCAGCACCGGCATGCCCACCAAGACCGAGCAGACCGACCTGCTGATGGCCATGTTCGGCCGCAACGGCGAGTCGCCGCTGCCGATCGTCGCCCCCTCGACCCCGTCGGACTGCTTCGACGCCGCGGTGGAGGCGGCCAGGATCGCGGTGAAGTACCGCACCCCGGTCATGCTCCTCTCCGACGGCTACCTGGCCAACGGCTCCGAGCCGTGGAAGGTGCCCGACGCGGCCGACCTGCCCGACATCTCCACCGAGTTCGCCTCCGGGCCGAACGCCGAGGACGGCACGACCTTCCTGCCGTTCAAGCGCGACACCGAGACCCTCGCCCGCCCCTGGGCCATCCCCGGCACCGCGGGCCTGGAGCACCGGATCGGCGGCATCGAGAAGGCCGAGAACACCGGCAACATCTCCTACGACGGCGGCAACCACGACCGGATGGTCCGGGTCCGCCAGGCCAAGATCGACGGCATCGCCAACGACATCCCGGCGCTGGAGGTGGACGACCCCGACGGCGACGCCCGCGTGCTGGTGCTCGGCTGGGGGTCCACGTACGGGCCGATCGCGGCGGCGGTGCGGCGCATCAGGAAGGCCGGGGGCAAGGTCGCCCAGGCCCACCTGCGCCACCTCAACCCGCTGCCCGCCAACACCGGCGAGGTGCTCCGCGCCTACGACAAGGTGCTCCTGCCGGAGATCAACCTCGGCCAGCTCGCGCTCCTGCTCCGCGCTCGCTTCCTGGTCGACATCATCAGCTACAACCGGGTGCGCGGGCTTCCCTTCAAGGCCGAGGAACTCGCCGGCGTTATTCAGGACGTGATCGACAGTGAGTAGTACCGAAGTGTCCTTCCCCGGAAGCGGCGGCGGACTGTCGCTGGTCCCCAAGTCCGAGGTCAAGCTCGGGATGAAGGACTTCAAGTCCGACCAGGAGGTCCGCTGGTGCCCCGGATGCGGTGACTACGCCATCCTGGCCGCGGTCCAGTCGTTCGTGCCCGAGCTCGGCCTCAAGCGCGAGAACATGGTGTTCGTCTCGGGCATCGGCTGCTCGTCGCGGTTCCCGTACTACATGAACACCTACGGGTTCCACTCGATCCACGGGCGCGCCCCGGCGATCGCGACCGGCCTGGCCGCGTCCCGTCCCGACCTGTCGGTGTGGGTGATCACCGGTGACGGCGACGCGCTGTCCATCGGCGGCAACCACCTGATCCACGCGCTGCGCCGCAACGTCAACCTGAACATCCTGCTGTTCAACAACAGGATCTACGGCCTGACCAAGGGGCAGTACTCCCCGACCTCCGAGGTCGGGAAGATCACGAAGTCGACCCCGATGGGGTCGCTGGACAAGCCGTTCAACCCGATCTCGCTGGCCATCGGCGCCGAGGCGTCCTTCGTGGCCAGGACCATCGACTCCGACCGCAAGCACCTGCAGTCGGTGCTGCGCGAGGCCGCCGAGCACCGGGGGACCTCGCTGGTCGAGATCTACCAGAACTGCAACATCTTCAACGACAACGCCTTCGAGCCGCTGAAGGACCCGGAGCAGCGCGACGAGATCACGCTGCGCCTGGAGCACGGCATGCCCATCGCCTCGGCTTCCAAGGCCGTGCGCCGGGCGGCCGACGGCGGCATCGAGGTCGTCCCGAGGTCGGCGGTGAGCGAGGAGGAGATCCTCGTCCACGACGCCCGCCGCGCCGACCCGTCGCTGGCGTTCGCGCTCTCCCGGCTGGACGAGCCCTCGTTCGAGCACGTCCCGATCGGCGTCTTCCGCAACGTCGACCGCCCGTCCTACGACGAGCTCATGGCCGCCCAGCTCCAGGAGGCCGTCGGGGACAAGGGCCCGGGTGACCTGAACGACCTGCTGCTCGCCGGGGACACCTGGCGCATCGGCTGACCGGTACCACGCGCACGACCACACGGTAAGGCCCGCTCCTCGGAGCGGGCCTTACCGCTTGCTCCCCCCGAATCCCCCGAACCAGGAGGAAGCACATGGCCGACCCGGTGGCGGGGACGTACTGGCGCGCCAGGCCCGTGCTGGTGACGGGGGCCGGTGGCTTCATCGGGACCCACCTGGTCAGGCGCCTGGGCGAGCTCGGCGCGCGGGTGCACGCCGTCGGCCGCAGGGCCAGGGAGGGCTCGGAGCACGGCGAGACCTGGCACGTCGCCGACGTCGCCGACGCGGACGCGGTCGGGGGGCTCGTCCGCTCCGTCCGCCCGGACGTCGTGTTCCACCTGGCCAGCGAGGTCGCCGGGGCCAGGGATCCCGGGCTCGTGCTGCCGATGCTGCACAGCAACCTCACCGGCGTGGTCAACCTGCTGACGGCGGTCGCGGCCACCCCGGGGACCCGGGTGGTGCTGGCGGGCTCCCTGGAGGAGCTCCGGCCGGACGAGGGCGAGCGGGCCCCGTCCTCGCCGTACGCGGCCTCCAAGTGGGCCGCCGGGGGGTACGCGCGGATGTTCCACCACCTGTGGGACGTCCAGGTCAGCACCCTGCGGATCGGCATGGTCTACGGGCCGGGCCCCCAGGACGTCCGCAAGCTGGTCCCGTACGTGACGCTGTCGCTGCTGCGCGGCCGGGAGCCCGAGCTCGGCAGCGGCACGCGCGAGCTCGACTGGGTCCACGTCGACGACGTGGTCGGCGCCTTCCTCGCGGCGGGCGCGACCCCGCAGGCCGCGGGCCGCACCTTCGACATCGGCTCGGGAGAGGGCACCTCCATCCGCGACACCGTGGACCTGCTCGTCCGGATCGTCGGCGGTGTCACCGGTGCCGAGGCCCGTCCCCGCTACGGCGCGCTCGGTGACCGTCCCCTGGACAGCGCCAGGATCGCCGACCTGACCGCCGCCGAGGAGATCCTCCGCTGGCGGCCCGCCGTCGGCCTGGAGGAGGGCCTGCGCCGGACCGTCGACTGGTTCGCCCGCGAGAACGGCTGACCGGACGGTGCCGAACCGTCGCCGCGAGCGCTCAGTGCCGGATCAGGCCGCCGACCGGGACGGGATCGACGTGGCCGGTCGCCGGAAGAGTGCGTGCCAGGGCGAGGCCGACGTCGACCAGGGATGACCGGCACAGGCGCGCGACGCCGGGGATCGGGGTCCACACCGACTCTGCGGTCTCGCCGTTCGGCTCGGGCCGCAGCCGGCCACCGGTGATGCGCACCCGGTAGAAGACGCCGACGTTCTGGTGATCGGGCAGGCCGGGCAGGCGGTCGGCCGCGGGGATCAGCCTGGAGTCCACGCCCAGCAGGCGTTCGACCACCCCGTCGCAGCCGGTCTCCTCGGCGACCTCCCGGACGACCGCGTCGAACGGATCCTCCCCGTGCTCGACCCTCCCGCCAGGAAGCGTCCAGGTCCGCTCGCCCCTCGGTCCCACGTGGCAGGCGAGCAGCACCCGTCCGCCCTCGACGCACACGGCGTACGCCGCCAGCCGGAAGCTCATCACCGCACGCTACCCCGGCACCCGAGGCCCGTACATCGGTGTCACCGATCATGGTTGACCGCCGTCCCGGGGGGCCGGGCCGTCCGGATCACCTGTCAGACGGCGTGTACGCCTGTACGGGGAACCCGTTCGAACAGGCTGACAACAGGATCTCCTTGTGGACGCTCCGAGCGATCCGTGACCGTGGATCCCGCCACAGGAACAACTCCCGGTATCCGAAACAGGGAAACGATGAAACCGCCTTCCCAGCGGGGATGGCGCCGGACGTTCCATGAAGGGATCCGCATGAGGAAGCTCGCCGTTCGACTCACCTGCCTGCTCGCCATGGGCGCCGGCCTCGTACCCGCGTCCGGCACGGCGATGGCGGCCACGCCGTCCACGACGAGTTCGGTGTCCGCACCGGCCGCGTCGGCGGTGCCGGCGGTGCCGGGCTCGGTGTCCACCGGCTCCGCGGCGGCCAGCCACTGCGTGGCCGACAGGTACGGAAAGGGGATGGGCTGCTACGGCAGCCTGTCCAGGGCGATCAAGGTCGCCAACGCGGCCGGTTACGCCGTGGCCGTGCTCTACGACTGGATCAACTACAACTCCCGCGGCGACACCCTCACCATCTCCGTCCCCCGCGACTGCAGCAGGAGCACCTCCGGCAGGGCCGACTACGAGTTCAAGAGGCTCGACCACATGGGCTGGGGCGACCGGGTCAGCTCGGTGAACACCAGGATGGGCAACGGCACGCACTGCGACGTGTTCTTCCACACCGACATCGACCTCGTCCGGGACTGCGCCGGCAAGCGGTGGATCGACAGGTACGGTCACCTCGGCCACTACGGCTGCTACAAGCGCGCCAGCTCGTTCAGGCTGAGCTGACCGCTCCCGAACCCGCCTCGGAAACCTCAGCCATCGAGCGAGGATAGATCGACGACGGAACCCCTGGTCAGACGGCCAGGGGTTCCGAATGTTCTCACAACGGCTAGGCAGGGGCCAGCTGGGATCTCGCAGCCTCCAGGCCCGCGATCTTGGCCAGGACGCGCTCCTTGGGGTCCGGCACCTTCGCGGTGGTCGCCGTGTCCTTGATCACGTCGTTGATGAAGCTCTCGACGGCCGACAGCAGTCCGCCGACGACTCTGCTTCGCGTCCACTTGTCGATTCGATCTTCCATCGCCAGGGCCAGCACGGCCTCTCTGCCAAGGAATCTGGCCTCGACGAAGCTGTCCAGATGATCCAGGGAATCGAATGCCACGCCCGCCACTTCGCGAGCCTCGGAGTCGTCCAGGTGGACGTAGGCCCAGGCGGACAGGCCGTGAGAGCCTTCCAGTACCTGAGCGAACAGGACGAGATCGCCGTTCACGCGGAAGGTTCCCGTCAACGGGATCTCGTACTCGTGCCAGACATCAAGATCGACCACTTCCAGCCTCGGACGCCATGGAAGATTGCCTCGCTTGATGAGCGAGTCCAGATTCATCCGTCTCACCTCCCGTCCACTGGTACCCATTGAAGCACTGCACGAAGCGTTCCGACACGGCCGGTGGCCAGGGAATGTCCTGGCGGTTGATGGGATCGCCATTCGGCCAAACGATAGAAACATGCTGCAGATCAGCCCCGCATCTCCCCAGCAGGCGTCCCGGAGTGTGCACGACCGCGAATCCCTCCGCCCGGAGCCTACCGGCCGATGTATACCGTACGGAGGCCGACTCGAGCGCTCTGGCGGTTATCACGCGCCTTCGGTAGCGGCTGGCCTGCTCGACTGCGAGCTTGCCCGTCAAGAGAGAAACATCCCGTTCTCGATCGTATCTAGGCGCTTCTATGTATCTGTCCATATGAAAAGCGTGATGGGTGAGCACCGTCTCATCCGGCAGGCAGAGCCAGGGTGCAGGGGTCGCCCTGCAGGCTTTTGTTCGCATGTAGGTCGAGTCAGGCTCGGACATGGAGGTTGAGAGTATGGCCACGAGTACGTTGTGTCAGGAAATCACTGAATGCTTTACCGACCGGCCCTCCCGGCCTCACCGCAGGGCGTGTCGTCACGCACGCCCAAATACGGAATAATCAACTACGACTACCACCGTATGGGCAAGATCGCCAACAGTGCACAATAAGCGGCAATAATGGGATTATGAAAAGATAATGCCACTATGGCCATACTGATATGATCTTATCCATATATGTGTCGGTGTTCGAATTGGGTGAGTACGAATGCACCTTTGGCGATGTCGCCGATTTTGCGTGGGCACGCGGTGACGTGGTGGAGGACGCGCCGGCGGCCTGCAAGGAGGGCGAAGCCGCGTTCGCCGAGGCTGCGGAGCGACCGCAGGAGCAAGTCGTAGGTACGGTTGCTGATGCCGAGTGGGCGGCCGTCGGCGGGCTGCTTGACGGGAGTGTGGATGCCGGTCCCAGCGCCTTCGTAGCCCGGGTCAGCCAGGCTCGGCAGCCCTTGGGCGGCGAAAGCGTAGAGGACACCGAGCGCGTACTCCTGCGCGCAGACCAGGTCGCACCGATCCGCGTTCCCGTGAACGGTCGCGTGCCCGGCCGGTGAGAGGTACCGGCCGGGCACGCGGGGACGTCCGGTTCAGGCGTCCTTCTTCCATTCGATGATCTGCAGATAGTTCCCGTCGGGGTCGGCGAACGTGCCGAACCTGCCCTTCGGCCGGTCCGCGACCGAGATCCACTCCACACCGGCCGCCTTCAGCCGGGCCTCCACGGCGTCGAAGTCGTCGACGTGGAAGTTGACGATCGTACGGCCCGGCTCGTTGTTCTTCGCCTCGACGTCGTCGCGCCCGTCGATGGCCAGCAGGAAGCCGCCCAGGTCGATCGCGCCCTCACCGGTGAACTCCGGCGCCAGCGTCTTGACGTACCAGGCCCGCAGCTCGGCGGGACGGGTCGTGCCGAGCAGTATGCTGCCGGGCTTCAGCGTCGTCATGTCGGATCTCCTCGTTGTGTGATCACAGGTCGCGGCGGAGGCCGTCGCCTGGCGCTCATCGTTCGGCGTTCGCGGACTTGACCTCGACGAGGACCACGTTCACCTCGCCCGCCAGCAGCTCCCAGGCGTGGTCGAACCCCTCGTCCTGCCAGACGACCGCACCGGGGTTCAGGTCCACGAGCTGCGTCGTCCCGTCCGCCCAGGTCACCTTCTGCCGTCCGGAGCCGAGGTTGACCACCAGCATCGGCGGATGCGAGTGCATCGCGCTCTCCCAGCCGTGAGAGGCGCGCGCCTGGATCACCCGGACGTGCTCGTTCTCGAAGAGGACCTGGTGCGCGTCGGGGTCCACGACCGTCGCGTGCCGGGGCTTCTGCGCCGGGGCCGGGGCCTCGGTCGAAAGTGAAGTGCTCATTGCGGGCTCCTGTATGCCGGGTTGTCGCGACCTTGGCGCGGGTTCCACCACCGGATCGGTCCGGTGATCTCGGAGTGGGACGCGGGGCGTCGCACGACCCCGTCCTCCGAGCCCTCGCGCCGCCGTCCGAATCTCGCCTGGTCTCACCAGGTCGCACTGAACGATAACCACGGTAGGTTGTTAAAAGCAACCTAAATTGGTTTCTGTTTAGAACCATGACGAAGGAGGCGGACCAGCCGTGATCGCCGGAACCTCCCGTGGGACGGCTCGGGTCCTCGGCGTCACCGGGAGCGGAAGTGCCGCCCGGCGGACGCCTCGGCCGTCGGCCGGGGCGACGGCGCGGGCGGCTCACCGAGGAGTCGCGTTGTTAAAAGCAACTTTCGTGAGTGGTAGTTTCAGATCAAGGTGGACGAGGGGAAGGTGACCATGCCGACCAGCCGTAGCTATCGGGACTCGTGCGGGATCGCTCGGGCTCTCGACGTCGTCGGGGAGCGGTGGGCGCTGCTGGTCGTCCGGGAACTGCTCCTGGTGCCCCGGCGCTTCTCCGAGCTGCGGCACGCCCTGCCCAACGCCAGCTCGAACCTGCTCGCCGATCGGCTCCGGGAACTCGAGCACCACGGGGTGATCCGCCGCCGCAGACTGGCGTCGACGGCAGGTCCGCAGGTCTACGAGCTGACGGAGCGGGGCCGCGGGCTCGAACCGGTCGTGCTGGCCCTGAGCGACTGGGGGATCGACGCCCCCAGCCCTCCGGAGCCCGCCTCGCTCAGCGCCACCTCGGTGCTGATCTTCCTGCGGGATCACGTCCGTCCCGATCCGGCCGCGCCGCCGATCGTCTGCCGCCTCGACCTCGACGGCTCGGTCTGGACGGTCCGCACGGACTCCGGAAAGGTTCAGGTGCAGAGCGGTGAACCCGCCACCGCCGACATCTCACTTCGTACGGACCCCAAGACGCTGGGCGGCCTGCTGGCCGATCCGGCCTCGCTCGACGCCGCGCTCACCGAAGGGAGCGCGACCCTCGTGGGCGACCTTCCGGCCCTCAGACGGCTGCTGTACGCGGAGTCCGCGACGCCGGGCACGGTCTGAGAACTCTTGACAGAATGATTCGCTGGAGTTGCCCCGGTTCGGTGGACACATCAGGGCTTTCGGCCACGCGGCAGCATGGTCGTCCTCGTGGATGGGCTCGGGGGCTCGGCGTTCGCGGGATTCAGGTGCGGACCGTGGTCCCGCTCGGATCGAGGCTGCCGCCACCTGGCCGGCCGAGCGGTCTCCACGCCGGCACAGCGCGACGATCTCGGTCAGGGTACGGCGTGGGCGCCGATGACCGCGAGCAGCTGCAACTTCTCATGGCTCTCGCTGCCCGGCTCGGCCGTGTAGACGAGGAGACGATGGGACTGGTCCGGGTCGAGGAGTGTCTGACAGTTGAGCTCGAGCATCCCGACCTCGGGATGTACGAAGCGCTTGAGCCGAGTGGGGCGGATGCCCACCTCGTGACCGTCCCAGAGGTCGCGGAACTCTTCGCTCTGCTCGCGGAGCAAGGCGGCCAGCCGCTCCGCCTTCGAGTCCGGACCGCGCAGCGTGGCGACTTCTCGCAGCCCGGCGGCGTAAACACGGGAGAGGAACAATCGCTCCTCGGGCGGATACGCCGCTCCGGCCGTGGGATCGGTGAACCACCGGTACCCGAGGCTGCGTTCCGGGCCGGTGAACCGCGTGGCGTCACCGGTGAGCGCGATCGCCATTCTGGTCTGCCGGAGGGTCTCGCCGAGCTCGGTGACGACCTCGGCCGGCGTGTCGTGGAGGCGGTCGAGGATGCGCAGGAGACCCGGACTGACGTGATCGCTGGTCGCTCCGCGGGAGGGCGGGTTGTGGCCGGACAGCCGGAACACGTGATCGCGTTCGTCCAGTGACAGATGCAGACCCTGCGCGATCGACGCGATCATCTGCTCCGACGGTTGCGGCCCTGTCCCTCGTTCCAGACGGGCGTAGTAGTCGGTCGACATGTGGCAGAGTGCGGCGACCTCCTCACGCCGCAGCCCGTCGGTCCTCCTTCGTGGTCCGCGTGACAGCCCGACGTCCTCGGGCTGCAGCGACTCCCGTCTGCGTCGGAGGAACGTCGCCAGTCCTGCGCGATCGATCATCATGTTCCCCTCGCCCGTGCTCGCGTGTTCGGTTCGGGTCGTTTCTACTCTCCTGACGGCGCGATAGCCACGACCTGCCGGTCCACCCCTCACACCCTGCTTCCTCCTGGTGAGGGACCCGGGCATGGATCGGCGATCAGTGGATGAGGCGGCCCTGAATCCGCCGGCGACAGGACGGCAGTCTGGTGCTCACACGCCGGCCCGTGGCTGATCGCCACCTGACGAAGGAACCCACATGGCACGCACGACGGACATGACGATCCCCGACCTGACCGGCAAGCTCGCTGTCGTCACGGGCGCGAGCGACGGAATCGGGCAGGTGATCGCCGCCCGCCTCGCCCGAGCGGGCGCCGAGGTGATCATGCCCGTGCGTACCCCTGCGAAGGGAGAGAGTGCCGCGGCCCGCATCCGCTCGCAGGTGCCGGGCGCGACGGTCACGACTCGAGCCCTCGACCTGTCGTCGCTGGACTCCGTCGCCGCGCTGGCCGATCAGCTCAACAGCGAAGATCGCGCGATCGACATCCTCGTGAACAACGCGGGCGTGATGACACCCCCGAGTCACCAGACAACGAAGGACGGGTTCGAACTGCAGTTCGGCACCAACCATCTCGGCCACTTCGCGCTCACCCTGGGCCTGCTGTCGCTGCTGAAGGCAGGTGGAGCGCGGGTCACGCATCAGACGAGCATCGCGGCCAGAAGCGGTGAGATCAACTGGGCCGACCTCAACTGGGAGACCGGCTACGACGTCATGAAGGCCTACAGCCAGTCCAAGATCGCGGTGGCGCTGTTCGCCCGCGAACTCGACGCCCGCAGCCGGGCCGCCGGCTGGGGCATCTCCAGCAACGTCTCCCACCCGGGTGTCTCGCCCACCAACCTGCTCGCCGCGCAGCCGGGCATGGGCAGGGAGAAGGAGACGGGCGGGCGACGCATGATCCGCGTCCTGTCGCGGTTCGGCATCACCGGGACCGTGGCCGGCGCCGCGCTCCCCGCGGTGATGGCCGCGACCGACCCCGCGTCGCGAGGGGACCGGTTCTACGGTCCGAAACGCACGATGGGCGGACCGCCCGTTCTGCTGAAGCAGCCGTGGCCGACGATGCGGAGCATGGACGACGCGCGCAGGCTCTGGGAGGAATCCGAGCGGTTGGTCGGCGTGCGGTTCACCGCCTGACCCCCGGAGCGGATCGCCGGCAGTACTCCGGGTGCCGCCGGCCCTTCTGCACGGTCTGTCCGACGACCGATCGTGCTCCCCCGACGCGGGCGGCCTCATTCCGTCAAGAGTTCTCAAGGGTGATCCGGTAGACGTGGTGGGAGTGCTCGGCCGCGAAGGAGTCGGTGAACCTGCCCTTGCGGTCGATCCGTACCGACCGGTTCTCGAAGAGGACCTCCGCCCGTGAGGCCCGCATCCCCCGGGGCAGGGTGAGCGTGCGCCTGCCGGGGGCGGTGGCGGCCCGGGGCATCGCGAAGACGTAGGACGAGCCCCGGTGGTGTTTCAGCATGGTGTCGAGGCCGGGGCCGAAGCGGTGCCGGTAGGACTGGGTGTTCAGCACGGGCGCCAGCTTCGCGATCCTGCGGTTGATCTCGGCCACCGCGGGCCTGATCTTCTCCCCGCACTTCTCGCGCAGGACGTGCTGGGAGTGACACGGGCCGCCGAAGTTGTGGTTGAAGTAGACGATGCCCCGCGCCTCGTGGATCAGTGAGCTCATCACCGCGCCCGTCACCTCCTGCGGCTCGATCGCCCGGGTGTCGTTCTCGGCGGGCCAGCCGACCTCGACGAAGCCGTAGATCGGCTGGAGGCGTCCGTCCAGCGCGTCCAGCTCGCGCTGGCGGTCGACGACGGCGCCGTAGTTGGCGGCCCGGCGGCACCGGGACTCCGGCATGGACAGGAAGTTCTTGCCGTCCAGGCAGACGCTCGCGCTGGTGTACCAGTAGACGTCCGACGAGACGACGTCGGTGAAGTAGTTGACGAACGTCGCGGCGTCCGCGTCCCTCTCCCACATCATCACGCCCTTGCCGAAGTTGGCGTAGTGCATCCTCCCGTCCCCCCGGGGGAACCGGTTCTTCTGCGTGCGCAGCACGGTGAAGCCGCACCCCTTGTTCTCGGGAATGCACAGCGGACCCTCGCCGGGGTGCTTGCCCGTCCACGGCGCGTCCCCGGCCTTCGCCCACATGTCGACCTCGTCGTCGAGCAGCCAGCCCACCGTCTCCTTCCCGTGGCCGGGCAGGGGGACGTTCGTCAGCGCCGACATGCCGTTCTTGCGGACCAGCGCCATGTTCGAGGTGCCGGTCAGCTCCACGTAGGTGTTGATCCCGGCCGCCCTGTCCTTGTCCACGTCGGCCTGGGTGATCACCGACTCGAACCAGACGCCCACCGGGAAGAACGACGGTTTCGTCCAGCCCGCCGCCGCCGGGGCGGCGAACCGCCCGTAGTAGGCGGGGCCGCCCTCCCACGGCACCCGCGCGGCCGTCGCGGGAGGGCCCGCGGCCGACCAGGCGTGACCGGCGGCCGACGTGCCGCCCTTCGAGCCGACGCCGGTCGGGAGAACGTCGGTCGAGGGGGCACCGGTCGGGAGGACGCCGGACGAGGGGGCACCGGTCGGGAGGACGCCGGACGAGGGGGAGGCGTCCGGCGAGAGGGCGTCCGTGGGGGACGCGCCCGCGGGAGAGGTGCCCGTGGCACCGGTGGACGGGGGACGGGCCCCGCCGACCGGCGCGTCGACCGCGCAGGAGCCGAGCATCGCCAGCGTCACCGCTCCCGCCCCGGCCAGGACCGGGAGCGACCGTCCGGTCTCGCGTACGGTCGTCTGTCCGCGTCCCGGCGTCCGTCCTCGCTCTCGGGGGCTCATGAGGCGACCCTGCCCGGCGCCGGTCCGGCGAGCGGCTCGGGCACCGGTTCGGTCATCGGTTCGGTCGCCGGTTCATGTATCGACGCGGACGTCGGCGCGGCGGGCGGGCCGGTGGACGGTTCGACGAGGGCCGTCAGCCGCTCGGCGCGGGAGGACCAGGACGCGCCGAGCACCGAGTCGCGCAGGGCCTCGGCCGGTAGCGGGCCCCCCTCGCGCAGTGACACGCGTACGGCCTCCACGAAGAGGTCCGCGTCGGTGGCGATCCTCACCCGGTCGGCGTACCCGGTGAGTTCCTCGAAGGGGGTGCTGACCACCGGGAGGCCGAGCGCCAGGTACTCCTTGAGCTTGATCGGATTGGAGTTCCTGATCCACGGGGTGTCCAGCCACGGCATGATCGCGACGTCGAATCCCGACCCGTAGGCGGGGATCCGCTCGTACGGCCTGAAACCCAGCCAGTGCACGTTCGGATGCCGGGTCAGCCGGTCCATCGGGACGGTCGCGTCGCCGATCAGGACCAGCGAGACGCCGGGCAGCTCGACGGCGAGCCGTTCGAGCAGGCCGACGTCGACCAGGTAGTCGTCCAGCGCGCCGAAGAACCCCACGCGCGGCCCGGGGACGGCACGGAGGTCCGCGGGCCACTCGCTCTCCGGGTACCTGCGGAAGTGGTCGACGTCCACCCCGTGGTCCAGGAGGTACGCCCGGTCGCCGGTGATCGGGATCTCCTCGCGCATCAGCGCGCGGCTCGCGTAGAGCACGTGGTCGGCGCCCTCCAGCAGGCCCCGCTCCAGCGTCTCGATGGTCTTCCGGTCGGACTCGGGGAACGAGGAGTGCCGGTCGGAGCGGTTGAAGACCAGCGCCCGCCTGCGCATCGGCCGTACCACGTCCCACGCCGTGGGGATGGTCACCACGATCACGGGCCGGTGCAGTCCCAGCGCCCACGCCACGACCCGCACCTGGGTACGGACCAGCAGGGCGTTCACCCGCCGGGCCGCCGGGGACCCGTAGAAGGGCAGGGGCAGCGGGGACATCACGTGGAAACCGGGCAGCTCCGGCAACGGCCGCCGGACGAGCATCGCGACGCTGCGCAACTTGCGCCCGACGCGCCGCAGCACCTGGGTGGACCTGCCGGGCAGCGGCATGCGCATCCCGATGCTGTTGACCACCAGGACCTTGCGGCGGGCGGCGATCGAGCGCATGAGCTGGAAGTCGGAGTGCGCCCGGTTGTGGTACCACCAGTCCTGCGCCGAGAAGCAGATGTAACCCGGCGCGTCACCGGCCGCCGGGCCCTCGGAGCTCGCGGAGCTCGCGGAGCCCGCGGAGCCCGCGGAGCCCGCGGAGCTCGGGGAGGCTGCGGACGCCGCGGAGCCCGGTTCGGCGGGCAGGCGCGGCCACCTGCGCATCACGACCAGCTCCCGCAGCGCGGCCCGATGCCGCCGCCCTCCTTCGCGACCCCGGGCGACCCCCCGGATCAGCTCGTTGAGCCCGACGGCCAGCCGCATCAGCAGTCCGCGCGGCCCGCCGTGCAGCTCACGGTGCATCCGGACCCGGTTGGCCGCCGAGATCGCCCACAGCCGGCTGGAGACGGACTGCTCCCCGCCGAGGTGCACGGCGCGGGATTCGGGCTCGTAGCGGATCGCGAACCCGGCCCGTCCCGCCCTGAGCATGTACTCGGTCTCCTCCGAGTACAGGAAGTAGCGCTCGTCCAGGGGGCCGAGGGCGTCCAGGCAGGCGCGGGAGACCAGCCAGGCCGCTCCGGTCACCCAGTCGGCCGTCCGCGCCGTCCGCGGCCCGTCGTAGGCGGCCGGATCGACGACCAGCTCGCCCAGCGCCGGGATCCGCCCGGCCCGGTGCCCGCCGAGCAGTGCCTCCCCCAGTGCCCTCGTCACGGTGGGACGCCTGCGCAGGGAGAGGTGGAGCTCCCCGGTCTCGGAGGTGAGGCGGGGAGCCACGACCCCGGTCCCCGGTACGGCCAGCGCCCGCCGGAGCGGGAGCACCGAGCCGGGCGCGAGCCGGATGTCGGGGTTGAGCACGAACACGTCGCAGCCGTCCGCCGCGGCGATGCCCGCGTTCACCCCGGCGGCGAAACCGCCGTTGCGGCCGGTCTGGACCACCTCCGCCCAGGGAGCGGCCCTGCGTACCCGCTCGACGGTGTCGTCGGGCGAGGCGTTGTCCACCACGATGACCCGCGCCGGACCGGCACCGGCCAGTGCCGCCTCCAGCGAGCTCAGGCATCCTTCGACGACCCGGCCGCTCGCGTAGGTGACGATCACTATGGCGAGCGGGGGCCGGTCGGGAACGGCCGCGCCGGTGCCGTCGGGACGTTCGGGTGTCATCGACGGCTCCGGGAGGTCAGACGGTCGCGCAGGGCGGCCGCGAGGAGGGTGAGGGCGAACGGCGCGTCGTCGCGCAGGTAGCGGCCGGCCAGGCGGCGCGGTTCCAGCGCGAGCCGGTACAGCCACTCCGCCCCCATCCGCTGGAGCGGTACCGGTGCCCGGCGGAACCGCCCGGCCGCCATCGGGATGCCGGCCCCGCAGCCGAGGTACCAGGCGCGCGGTGACTCCGCCCGGAGGGCCTCGATGATCCTTTCCTGCCTGGGGAACCCCAGCCCGACCAGGACCAGGTCCGGCTCCGCGGCACGCACCCGGGCGACCACCTCGCGCACCGCCCCGGGATTCCCGTCGAACCCGAAGGGGGGCGAGCAGGTGCCCGCCACCCGCAGGCCTGGACGGAGCGCGGTCAGGGCTCGCGCCGCGGCCTCGGGTACGCCGGGTTCCCCGCCGAGCAGGTAGACCGAGCGGTTCTCGCGGGCGGCCCGGCCGGTCAGGGAGTGGACGAGCGAGGCCCCGGTGACCCGTCCGGGAAGGGGCAGGCCCGCGAGTCTCGCCGCCCAGACCACCGGCATGCCGTCGGCGACCACGATCTCGGAACGGCCGACCAGGGCGGCCAGCGCGGGATCGCGGGTGGCGGCGCGGACGATGTCGACGTTAGCGGTGACGATGGCGCCGCCCTGCCCGCTCCGCCATCCGTCGGCCACCCGGTCCAGCAGCTCCTCCTCGCTGAGCGCCATGACCTCGACGGCACCGATCCGGACGCGTGCGTGCGGGGGGACGGACGGGGACGCGGGTACGGGGGAAGGCGCCGGAACGGACGGCCCGGCCGTCGAGGATCCGTTCTGCCGGGACCCGGTCTCCGGACGGTCGTTCCGGGAGCGGCCCTGCGCGGAGCCGTTCTGCCCGGGTTCCTTCCACGCGGAACCGTTCTGGCGGAACCCCCTCCATGCCGAACCGTTCTCCAGGACACCGCCCGGGGAGGAGCCGCCGTGCGCGGAACCGTTCTGTCCGGACCCGTACCGCGAGGATCCGTTCTGCCGGGTGCCGGAGGCCGCTCGCCCATGGTCCACGGCACCCGGAACGGGAAGGATGGGCCCATGAGAGTCGAACGCGCAGAGATCGACGGTGTCCTGTTGTTCGTCCCCACCCCGCACCGGGACGACCGCGGGCTGTTCACCCGCACCTTCGACACCGCGCTCGCCGCAGCCCACGGGTTGCGGCCCGCCGCCTTCATCCAGGACAGCCAGTCGCGGTCCCGCCGGGGGACGATCCGGGCCCTGCACGGCAGGGGAGGCCGGGGAGAGGCCAAGCTCGTCCGGTGCGCCCGTGGGGCCGTGCACGACGTGCTCGTCGACGCCCGGCCGGACTCGGCCACCTTCGGCCGCCGGATGTCGGTCGTCCTCGACGATGAGGCGTTCGTTCATCTCTACGTTCCTCCTGGCTTGTTGCACGGCTATCAGGCGCTGACCGATCAGGCGGACGTCTGCTACCGGATCGACCGGGAGCACGACCCCGCCGAGGACCTCGCCGTCCGCTACGACGACCCCGATCTCGGCATCCACTGGCCGCTGCCGGTCACCGCGATCAGCGAACGCGATCTGGCGGCCGGCTCCTGGGCGGATCTGCTCGGCCGTCCGGCCGGTTGACCTCCTCTCCCGGATCTCCCGGCTCTCCGGAGTCGCCACCGGCACGCCCGGTGAGGAGTGCGGGTACGGGCGCGGGGGCGCGCGCCCGCCGGGTGGTCCGCAGCAGCGCGCCGGTGACCCCGATGATCAGGAACGACAGCCCGGCCACGGTGGCGAACGAGCGCAGGTCGAACGTGGCCGCCCCGACCAGGGGCACGACCAGGCAGGCCGCCAGGCTCAGGCCCAGGTCCCGTACCCCGGGATCGGAGCTGAGGTGGCGGGCGCGCAGCGCCGCCCGGATCCCGGCCAGGAAGATCGCGGAGAACGCGACCAGGCCGATCACGCCGGTCTCCACCAGCGACAGGATGTACTGGTTGTCGAAGATCAGGTGCTTCGGCGCGTACCAGGTGCCCAGCCCGCGGCCGACCCAGAAGTGGTTCCCGATCTCGGTGGCCGCCACCGCGTAGTCATGGGTCCGGTACTGGATGCTCGAATCGCTCGACAGGCTGGTGAACAGGCCGAGGAAGACGCTGAGCAGGCCGGGGACGGCCACCTTCGTCACCACCAGGAAGCCGGCGCCGCCGATCATCGCCCAGAACCGCCGTCGCGCCGGCCACCCGGCCATCAGCACCGCGGCGACCACGGCGATCCCGAGCACCGCCGACCGCGACACCGAGAACATCAGCCCGGCGCCGATCAGCGCGCAGCACAGCCACCACCGCAGGGCGGGGGTGCCCCGGTCGCGGGCGCCGAACGCGTAGTGCAGCGCGAGAGGCATGATCATCGCGCAGACCACGCCGAGCTCGATGGGATGCCCGGTGGTGGCCGCGACCCGGCGCAGCGTGTTCCTCTCCAGGATCGCGGGCAGCTCGGCGGTGAACCGGAACCCGGGGAAGTCGAGGTACTTGGTGAGGTCGAACTCGAACACGAACTGCAGCGCCGCGACGACCCCGACGGCCGCGCCGGCGACCACCAGAGACTTCAGGACGAAGTCCAGCCGCTCCCTGTCGCGGACGCCGTCGCACGCGGCCAGCCCGATGCCCACCATCGCCACGACGAGGACGATGGCGTGGTCGGCCATGTCGAGCTCGTCGGGCGGCAGGTAGGCGGTGCTGGCGTACCCGTAGGTGAGCAGCATCGCGGCGCCGTACGCGAACAGCGCGGTGCGCACGAGGCTGGGGCCCTTGGCGGCGCCGAGGGTCACGGTGAGGTGCGCGCAGAACCACCACAGCGCGGCGAACAGGCCCAGCGCGTCGGCCGGGGTGAGCGAGAACGGCAGCCCGCGGAAGACCAGCCGCGCGGGCGAGAGCATCAGGACCACCGCGAACGTGGCCGCGAGGGTGGCCCCGTCGGCCGCGCGCAGGCCGGGACGGTCGAGGGACGCGACAGCGGGCGTGGTGGTCACGGGGCCCTCACCTGCGCAGCGCGGACGGCCGGACGGCCCGCGGGCCTGGCGCGGACGGTGCCGGTCCCCGGCTCCCCCGTCTGCGCGCGCGGGCGTCCAGGAAGCTCTCCAGGGAGAACACCGACGCCAGGCTCGCGAGGACTCCCAGGAGCAGTGCCGCGGCGGCCCCGCGGGACTTGCCCCCGCGCTGGGGAAGCGGCTCGGTCGGCGCCACCATCTCGCTCATCGCGATGTAGGTCGCCGGTGGCGCGTCGAGCTGTCTCTGCCGGGAGGCCAGTTCGATCCTGGCGCGGTCCCTGACGCGCGTCACGATGTCCCGTGCCCCGGCCGGGGTCATGCTCCTGCCCTCGATGTAGACGAACGGCCCGCCGTCCATCGCCTCGGGGTTGGTGCCGCCGTTGGTGACCGTGAAGGTGGTCTCGCCGTCGGGCACCACGCCGAGCGCCCGCGCCGTCTCGGGCGTGCCGATGACCTGGATGAGCATGGAGGCGGACATGCTCAGGCCCTGGTCGAAGTTGAGCAGGGGGTTGGTCAGGCCGTTGGGGCGGGTGGGGTCGCTCGGCAGGCTCCCGCCGGTGGGCGGGATGGTCAGCACGAGCACCGCGTTCGAGACGTAGGGCGTCGGGATCGTCGAGTAGACGCCGACCGCGGCGGCCAGGGAGAGCAGGAAGGCCGGCAGCGCGACGTACCAGCGCCGCGTCACGATGAGCACCGTTCCCCAGAAGTCCACGCGCTCTCCTTCCTTCTGTCCGATGGGGGCCTCCGGGCCGGGGAACCGTGGCTCCCCGTCCGGTGGCCGGGTCGTCTAGCGCCTGCGCCGCGCGCTCCTGGTGCCGTCCGCCCGTCGCGCCGCCGCCCTGCGCCTGCGACGTCTCATGGCCCTGGTGCTCTCCGGGCCGTCCGTCCCCCGGCCCGCCGGTTGCGCCGGGTGCGCCGGATGGACGACGGCCGGTTCCCGGTCGCCGCGGCCACCGCTCTCCTGGTCGTCGGCGCCACGCCCGGCCGGGTGCGCCGGGTAGAGGACGACGGGCGGTTCCCGATCGTCCCGGACGCCCGCGTCCCCGCGTTCCGCCGTCCCGCCCTGACCCCGCGTCCCCTGCACGCCCCGACCACGTGTCCCCCGCGCGCCCGCCGGTCCGGCCGGATCCTCCGGGCCGCCGGTGCCCGCCGCGTCCGCGGGGTCCGCCGGCACCGTGTCCGCGGCCGTGCTCGTGACCGTGCTCGTGGCCGGGGGCGGCACCTCGGCGCGGCCGTCGCCCGAGCGGCGCCGGAACACCCTGCGGCGCTCCACGGTGTACGCGGTGCCGAGGCCGAGGAGCGCGACCAGGAACGCCGCGCCGCCCGCGGCCCGCGCGGGACCGCTGCGGTTCGCCTCCGGCGGGCCGGGCGGGACCACGTCGACGAGCCCGATGAAGGTGGACGCCGGGGCGCCGAGCACCTCCTGCCTGCGGGTCAGCTCGCTCCGCAGGCGCACCTGCGCCTGGGACATGACGGTCCTGACGGTGTCGGCGGAGCCGCTCTCCACCTTCACGTACACGAAGGGGCCGTTCGTCAGGATGCCCATCATGCTGGGGTCGTTGCGGCCGTCGTTGATCACGACCTCGGTGGGGCCGTCCTCGGTCACGCCCAGCTCCGCCATGACCGCCTTGGTGTTCATGGCCAGGATGAGGATCCCGGCCGTGGTCCGCAGGCCGTCGCTGAACTGCAGCAGCGGATTGCTGCGCCCCTGCGGCTTGATCGGGTCCAGCGTCCCTCCGGCCGGAGGCGTGGTCAGCACCATGGACGTGCTCGACACGTGGCGTACGGGCACCAGCGCGAAGGTGAGCGCGGCGGTGAGAAGCGTCAGGCCGAGCAGCGGGAACCCGACCCGCCTCCGTCTGGAGAGGGCGAGGAGGGTTTTCCAGAACTCCACTACGTCCCCGCTCTCCCGGACGCCCAGGACGCCCCGGACGCCCGGGACGGGGTGGGTATCGGTGGTGGCACACGAACTCCTTGTCACTGTGGCGTCGCTGTGGCGTCACGGGGATCGCTTCGGGGTGGCGGGGATCGCTTTCGGGTGGCGGCCCGTTCAGGACCTGGCCAGGGCCTCCGCCTCGTACTCCAGGGCGAGTTCCTCCGGCATCGGGGCGAGGTCGGCGCAGCGTACGAAGTCGCGCAGGGTGGTTCCGGTGCACGCCGCGTCCACGTTGCGCGCGCCCCGGCGGGCGCGCACGTCGTCGATGTGCACGGTGCGGAAGTCGATGCTGAAGCGGGTCCTGCCCGAGGTGTTGGGCACCGTGGAGTGCAGCTGCGCGCCGGAGAAGACCAGCACGCCGCCGGGTTCCGGCACCACCCGGACCTGCGGTTCGAGCGTCACCTCCTCCTCGGGCCGGGGCTGGTCCCTGGTGTCGCCGCGCACGTGCCGGGCGGCGCTGAGCCTGCTGCTGCGGTTCCACTCGGCGTAGTCGTAGCGCGCGCTGCCGTTGCGCACCGGGGTGCCGAAGTACTGGGGATGGAAGGCCATCACGTTCTCCGGGACCACCGCGTAGACCGGGATCCACCAGTTGACCTGGTTGAACGGGGCCGAGTACCAGCAGTCGCGGTGCGGGTGGAAGGCGTAGGAGATGCCCGAGGTCAGGTAGTCGTTTGAGGTGGAGGTACGCAGCCTGGGCACGTCGAAGTAGGTCCGCTCCAGGTCGCAGCCCAGCTCCCGCAGGATCTCCGGCAGCAGCTCCTTGCACCGGGGGTGGTGGATGAAGCGCGGCTTGAGCGACGCGAGCAGCTCGGCGAACTCCTCGACCGGCATGTCGAACTGGGCGGTCTCCGGGTCCCGGCCGCCGAACGCCTCGGCGACCAGCTCGCGGGCGAAGGCGGCCAGCAGGCCGGAGGCGGGCGTCGCCGAGTGGACGAAGACCTGCCCGTCGTAGAGCAGTTCCCTGCGGGTGTCGTCGTCCACCCCGCTGTTGGAGAAAACGGTGGTCACGGTGGTTCTCCTCACTGAGGTCGCTGGGACGGCCGGTCGGCCGGGGGGCGCGCGGGTCGGGGACGTCCGTCACCGCCCGGCGCCGAGGAGGCCGGACGCGACCGAGGCGAGCCTGCGTCCCCGGCGGGCCGCGGTGAGCCGGTGGCGGCGCGCGTACATGGCCAGGACGGCCGCGCGGGCGCGACGGCGCCGCCACGGGTCGAGGTCGCTCTCCCGCAGCCAGCGCAGCAGCTCGGCGCACTGCAGGACGGTGGAGCAACGGGCCCGCCAGGGCGGCACGTCCAGGCGGCGGGCGATGGCGGGCAGCGGGTCGTGCTTCCAGTTGCGGTGGGCCAGCACCTCCGGGACGTGCCCCCACGGCCCGGCCAGCGCCAGCTTCGCCGCGAACACCTCGTCCTCGCGGAGCATGTTCCTGCGGCGGATCGCGGCCGTCGGGTCGCGCCGGAGCAGGCCGTAGAGCGGATCGACGAGCAGATGGCTCTCGTTGAGCAGCCGCAGCATCGTGGTGAACCGCTCGGCCGGGTCGTCCGAGCCCAGCCCCGGCCGGTCCAGGGGGGCGGTGGCGACCGTCCCGTCCGGGCCGGTGTAGGCGACCTGCGTGGTGACCAGCACCAGCCGGTCGTCCTCGGCGAACGCCCTTAGGGACCGGGAGACGCATGAGGGCTCCAGCCGGTCGTCGTCGCCGACCCAGCGGAAGTACGCCCCCTCGGTCAGCGCGACCGTGCCGACGAAGTTGTCGAACAGGCCCACGTTCACCGGATGCCTGCGGTAGCGGATCCTGCGGTCGCCCGCGGCCAGGTCGCGGCAGATCTCCTCGGTGCCGTCGGTGGACGCGTTGTCGGAGATCACCAGCTGGAGGTTCTCGTGGTCCTGGGCGAGCACCGAGCGGACCGCGCCCTCGATCCGATCCGACCCGTTGCGTACGGGCAGCACGATGGACACCAGCGTGTCGGAGTTCGGCATCCGGTCCTTTCCTCTCCATCCGTTCGTCCGGGCCACCCGGGTCGCCGGGGTTCCCGGGGTCACCGGGGTCACCGGGGTCTCTCCGGCCGGCCCGCTCTCCCCGTTCATCCGAGCCGCCCGGTTCGTCCGAGCCGCCGTGGCCGTCCGGGCCGCAGGAGCGGCCCGAGCGCGCGCAGCCGATCCGCGGGGACGACGACCAGGGCATAGACGAGCAGCCCGCCGCCTCCGGCCAGGCAGAGCCGCAGCGGCACGGGGCCGCCGTCCGTCCCGCCCGCGACCCCCGCGATCGCGCCGGTGAGCGCCACCGTGACCGCGGCCGAGAGCGCGGCGCCCAGCAGCGGGCGCAGCAGGGTGGGTGGCACCGGGGCCAGGCGCACCCCCGCGCGGCTCAGCGCCAGCGCCGCCATCGGCAGGGCCACCAGCACCCCGGCCAGCGCGTGCCCGATCGCGGCGCCGCGGACCCCGTACCAGTGCGTCCCCGCCCACAGGGCGGGCACCAGCGCCACGGCCCAGACCAGGTTCATCCACACCGTCGCCCGGGTCGCGCCCGCCGAGGTGAGGACGTCGAAGGCCAGGGACGTGAGCATCCGCACGACCATCAGCACCGCGAGCACCGCCAGGACACCGGCCGCGGGTGCCCACGTGGCGCCGTACAGGAACGCCACGATCTCCGGTGCCAGCGTGGCCGTCACCACCGCGACCGGCAGCACGGAGGCGACCAGCAGGGGCACCGACCGCTGCACGCCGAGCGAGAGCGCCTCCGGCCGCTGCTCGGCCAGCCGGGAGAAGCTGGGCACGGTGACGTAGCGCAGCGCGGTCCCGATCACGCTGGGCACCCAGCTGGAGACGTTGAACGCCAGCAGGTAGAAGCCGAGCGCGACCGGGCCGAGCACGGCCCCGACGATGACGTAGTCGGCGTTCATCAGCACCGCCTCGATGCCGAGCCCCAGGGCCAACGGCGCGCCGAAGCGCAGCAGCCTGGCCGCGACCTCCCGGTCGAAGCCGAGCCGGAACGGCAGCCCGGCCCAGGCGAGCACCAGGACGCCGGTGACCGTGTTGGCCGCGACCTGCCCGGCGGCGAAGCTGTACGCGCCCGCGCCGTTCGCGGCCAGGGTGATCGCCACCGCGGCGTTGACCAGTGAGCCCGCGATGTTGGCCCTGGTCAGCCGGTCGTGCCCGAACCCGCGCATCAGCGAGCCCGCCCGCACCGCGGTGACGCCGTCGATGAGGATGACCGCGGTGAGCAGCCGGACCACGGGCGTGGCCTCCGCGCTGCCCGCCAGCTCGGCGAAGTACGGGGCGATCACCCAGAAGATCCCGTATATCCCGGTGCTGAACGCCATGGCCATGACCGTCGCCGTCGGCGCCATGTCCTCGACCCTGCCGCGCCACTGCACGGTGGCCGCGATGATGCCGACGTCGTTGACGTGCATGACGAAGGTGGTCGCGGCGAGCGCGATGGCGTAGAGGCCGAAGTCCTCGGGCGCGAGGAGCCGGGCGAGCACCAGGCCCATGACGAAGGTGGTCGCCTTGGTGCCCACGTTGCCCAGCAGGCTCCAGCGCAGCCCGCGCCCGGCCTTGGCGCCGATCGCCCCCACCTGCTCGTCGGCGGTGGGATCGCGCGCCTCACCGAGGGTGGGATCGGGCGTGCCGGGGGGACCGTGCGCGCCGGTGCGGTCGTGCGTGTCGGCGGTGTCGTGCGTGTCGGCGGGCGTGCCGGTGGGACCGTGCGCGCCGGGGTCGTGCGCGCCGGGGTCCCGTGTCTGCCGCTGGTCCATCCGTGCCTTCCGCCGCCTCGTGGGTGTCAGCCGAGTTCCTCGACGCGTTCGAGCCAGATCTCCCGCCAGAACGGCACGAACTCACGCGGGCAGCTGACGTTGTACGCGCCCGCGCAGACGACGCCCTCCAGGACGATGCAGGGGTTCTTCATCCGCAGCATCCGGCCTGTCTTCTCGTCCAGGCACCGCTCGACCCGGGCACTGACGCGCGCCACGTGCCCGCAGTAGCGCGACATCTCCTCCTCGAACCCCATGCCGCGGTTGAGCAGGTCGCCGTTGAGCGTTTTCAGGATCTCCGCCTTGGACCTGACCCGGACCAGCTCGCCCGGCCGCAGGTCCAGGGTCCGCGTCGGGGTCTTCGCCCCGGCCTCGCCCCTGACGAACCCCCAGCGCATCCCGCCCCTGATCCACAGCCATCTCGGCAGGAAGCGCTTGGCGGCCTGCTGGTAGCGGTTGAACAGGCCGACCAGGAGCGAGCGCAGCATCCACGGCACGCCCACGTTCCCGGTGCGCACGTCGGCGACGTACTGCCCGACGTCCTTGAGCGGCAGGCAGGTGGGCGCGGCGCGCAGCAGTTCGGTGGCCTGGCAGGAGAACCGCTCCTCGCCGTCCGGGCCGGGCTCCTTGCGGGTGGCGGCCTGCAGGATCGGCAGCAGCGCTCGGCCCGCGGCGAGGTCGCGCCCCGGTCCCGGACCACCGTCGCCACCGAGACCACCGGGACCTCCGGAACCGGCGGGGCCTCCTGAATCACCGGTGTCACCGGGGTCGCCCGGGAGGCCGGAACCGTTCGGGGAGACGGGGCCGGTAAAAGAGACGGGCCCGGTCGAGGAGACGGGGTCGTCCGGGGAGACCCGCCTGAGCCACGCCTCCTTCCAGTAGAACTGGCAGGCCGTCTGGCAGCCGCCGTGCGCCGCGCCGTCGCAGCGGGCCCCGGTCAGATGGACGGCCCGCTCCATCCGGCGCATGCCGCTGCCGCCGATCGTGTCGCAGAGCTTGTGCGCCACCTTGTGCACGGTGAGCCGCCGCCCGCACCAGGCCAGCATCTCCGGCATGAAGGGAAGCCCGTCCAGCTCCCCCCGCTCGTCCAGGGTGGCCATGATCTCGGCCTCGCCGAGCACCTCCACCGTCTCGCCGACCCGGAGCCCGAGGACCCCGGCCGCCGGCGCACCCGTCACGACCCGTGACCCCGTCATTCCGAACACTCCTTGAGAAGTCCCGACCCGCGCAGGGCGTGTGCCGCCTCCGCCACCGTGCCGAAGGGAAGATCCGCACGTTCGGCGATGTCCAGCAGGCCGTGCTCCCCGTCGGAGAGGTTCAGCACCCACAGCATCGCCATCTGGGCCGCCTGCGTGTCGCTCCGCCCGCCCAGCGACCCGTACAAGCCGCGCCTGCCGAGCTGCGGCTCGCCGTACGGGCTGAGGTTGAGGTGGCGGCGGTCGCCCTCCAGCACCCGGGTGACCTCCCAGCAGGTCTCCAGGGTGTCCGCCATGGCCTCGGGCGAGACGAAGCCCGGATCGTCCCCCGAGGTGTGATATTCCGGATATCCGGCGTAGGGGGTCCGGGTGAGCGAGCCGACCGGCAGGTCGAAGCCGGGCGAGCAGAACTGCCGCTCGTCGTAGCCGTACGGGGAGAAGTCCACCACCCGGTGCTCACGCCCGGAGGTGCGCAGGACGTGCCGCACGGCCCGGTCGATCACGGCGTCCCCCCGCCTGCTGCGCTTGTACGTCAGCGGCCCGCGGTCCCCGGCGCAGGCCAGCACCAGGCCGTGCCGGACGCGTCCGACGCGCTCGCGGTTGCGCGCCAGCCAGGTGATCGCGCCGATGGTGCCCGGCGCGAACAGGAAGCGGTAGGTGTACCACGGGTCGCTCCCGGCGAGCCGGCGCGCGAGTTCGACGGCCACGGCGATCCCCGCGAGGTTGTCGTTGGCCAGCGAGGGGTGGCACACGTGGCAGGAGACGAGCACCTCGTCGGCGACCCGGCCGGGCACCACGTGCTCGCCGTAGGTCAGGTGACCGTCGGCGAGCGTGGAGTCGATCATGACCTCGTACGGTCCGCCGGACAGACCCTCCAGCGTGTCCTGGGCCAGGCAGAAGCCCCAGGTCCGCGCGTAGTAGCTCGTCCGGTACGGGATCAGGCCGGGCTGCTCGGGCAGCGTGTGCAGGTGGCCGCGCAGCTCGTCCAGGGTCATGGTCGCCGACACCGGGACGCTGTAGCCGACCACGTGCAGGTTCGACGCGGCGAAGTCGACGACCCGGGTGCCGGAGGGGTCCTTGACGTAGGCGTCGCGGATGTTCCACTCCTGGGGCACGGTCCAGTCCAGGACCTCGGTGCCCGTCGGCACCTCGCTGACCCGCAGCGGCAGGGACTCCCCGACGATCTCCAGGGTACGGCGCACGCCGTCGCCGGTGATGCTCCGGCAGATCGGGTAGAGCCGCTCCACCAGGGCGTGCATCTCGCGCCCCTCCTCGGCACCCTCCGCACCGGCAGCACCGGTGGCGCCGCCCGCACCGGTCACGCCACCCGCGCCGTCCGTGCCGGTCACGCCGTCCGTGTCGGTCAGGCCGTTCACGCCGTCTATGCCGCTCACGCCGGTCGTCCCGCCGTCGCCCGGCGCGGGCGCAGCGCGCCGTCGACGGTCCCGGCCTCGCGCCGGGCCGCCAGGTGCGCCAGCCGGGTGAAGCGGTGGTGGAAGTCGTCCGAGGTCAGGCCGTACCGCCGGTAGGCGTCGGCCAGCTCGACCGCGCCCGCCTTGACCGTCCAGCGGGTCCGGTAGCCGGGCAGCGCGGCCCGTATGCGGGAGAAGTCGACCCGGTAGGAACGCGGGTCGGCCCCGGTCTCACCGGTGATCACGACCTCCGCGCCGGGCACCGCCTCGGCGACCTCGTCCGCGATCCGGGCGACGGTCAGGTTGTTCTCCTCGTCACCGACGTTGAACGCCCTGGCGTGCACGGCCTCGCGCGGCGCGGTCAGCGCCAGGGCGAAGGCGTCCGCGATGTCGGCGGCGTGCACCAGGGGACGCCACGGGGTGCCGTCGGAGAGCACCTTCACCTGCCCGGACAGCAGCGCGTGCCCGACGAGGTTGTTCAGCACGATGTCCGCGCGCAACCGGGGCGAGAACCCGAAGGCGGTGGCGTTGCGCAGGAACACCGGGCTGAAGTCGTCGTCGGCCAGCGCCAGCAGGTCGTCCTCGACCCGGACCTTGGAGTCGGCGTACGGGGTCACCGGCCGCAGCGGCGCGTCCTCGTCGACCAGGTCCTCACCCGAGGCGCCGTAGACCGAGCAGGTGGAGGCGTACAGGAACCGGCGCACGCCCGCGTCGCGGGCCAGCCGGGCCAGGCGCACCGCGGCGCGGTGGTTGATGTCGTAGGTCAGCTCGGGCGCCAGCGCGCCCAGCGGGTCGTTGGACAGCGCGGCCAGGTGCACCACCGCGTCCGTCCCGGCCAGCATGCCTGCGGTGACGTCCCGCAGGTCGACGGGGTGTCCGGGCGGGTCGCCGGGCGCGGGGCCCAGCACGCACCCGGCGAACAGGCCGGAGTCCAGCCCGGTCACCTCGTGCCCGCGGGCGGTGAGCACCGGGGCCATCACGCTCCCCAGGTATCCCTGGTGCCCGGTCAGCAGCACGCGCATCGGGTTCACCCTCCAGCCAGGTCGAAGGTCAGTTTGCCGACGTGGAACGCCTCGGCGTGGCGGGCGCGGCACTCGATGCCGCGCAGTCGGGCCAGCCCGAGGAACACCTCGCGGTCGTACCAGGGGCGGCCGTGCTGGGAGGGGTAGTGCCGCTCCAGCAGGTCCGCCTTGGCCTCGGCGACCTCGGGCGCGAGCGGCTGGTAGGCGCAGGGGCGGCCGAGGTCGCCGTCCCACTTGACGATCTCGTAGCCGAGCACCTGGTGGTCGCGGAAGGCCGTGGGCACCAGCTTCGCCAGGCCCCGGTGGTCCTGGTGGGCGTCGCCGCGGTGCGGCGCGAACACCAGGTCGGGGTCGACGCGGGCGCGCAGCTCCTCCACCGCCGCCTTGGCCTCCTCCCAGTACGCGGGCAGCCGCCCGTCGGGCAGCTTGAGCACGGCCAGCCGCAGGCCGGCCCCGGGGCAGAAGTCGGCCAGCGCCGCGCGTTCCTCGTCCTCGCGCGCGGTCCCGCCGCCGGACAGCACCAGGGCCTCCACGGTCAGGCCGGGCCGCGCGGAGCACAGGGTGAGCAGGGTGCCGCCCGCCCCGATGGCGAGGTCGTCGCAGTGCGCGGCCAGCAGCGCGATCCGGCCCGTCGCGGCCGGCCGGAAACCGATCACGGGACCGTCACCGCCGCGGGCCCGCGTTCCCACAGCGCCCAGGGGCGGTCGCCGCGCGAGTACGCCTCGTCCAGGGCGACCCGTTCCCTGACCGTGTCGGTCGGCCGCCAGTAGCCGCGGTGCGGGTAGGCCAGCAGCCTGCCCCGCTTGGCCAGCTCGGCGCAGCCGTCGCCGACCAGGTCGCCGCCCTCCGGGATGTGCTCGAAGATCTCCTGGCGGAGCACGAAGTAGCCGCCGTTGACCCAGAGCGGCATCGCGCTGACCGGCGTGATGCCGCCGACCGTGCCGCGCTCCCCCAGCTCGATGCAGTGGAAGGTGTCCGAGGGCGGCACCACCATCATCGACGCGGCCGCGCCGGACGCGTCGAACCGGTCGACGATCTCGGGCAGCGGTGCGTCGGTGAGCACGTCGGCGTAGTTGGCCAGGAACATCTCCTCGCCGTCCAGGTGGTCGCGGACCCGGCGCAGCCGCTCGCCGATCGGCGAGGTGATCCCGGTCTGCACGAACGAGATCGACCACTCGGAGATGTCGGTGGACAGCAGCTCGACCCGTCCGCCGCGGAGCACGAAGTCGTTGGACGTCGTCTCCTGGTAGTTCAGGAAGAACTCCTTGATGTGGTGGGCGCCGTAGCCCAGGCAGAGGATGAACTCGGTGTGCCCGAAGTGCGCGTAGTAGCGCATCACATGCCAGATGAGCGGCCTGGGCCCGACGAGCTGCATGGGCTTGGGCACGTCGCCGGCGGTGCCGGAGCGCATCCTGCTGCCGTATCCGCCGCAGAAGAGGACGACCTTCACGGGTTCACCTCGACGATCTCCAGTTCGGGGATGGGGAAGACCAGCCGGCCGCCCCAGTCGTGCACGTAGGACAGCTGGCCGACGAGCTCCTCGCGCAGGTTCCACGGCAGGACCAGCACGTAGTCGGGCCGTTCCTCGGCCAGGCGCTCGGGCGGCAGGATCGGGATGCGCGTCCCGGGGGTGAACCTGCCGTGCTTGTACGGGTTGCGGTCCACGGTGAAGGGCAGCAGGTCGGGCCGGATCCCGCAGTGGTTGAGCAGGGTGTTGCCCTTGCCGGGCGCCCCGTAGCCGGCGACCGTCCTGCCCTGCCGGGCCGCGTCCAGCAGGAAGGCCAGCAGGTCGCGCCGCACCCGGGCGACCCGCGCGCCGAACTCGGCGTACCCGGACAGCTCGTGCAGGCCCGCGGCCTTCTCCTCGGCGAGCAGCGCGGCCACCCGCTCCCCGGGCTCGCCCGCGCTCTCCTCGGGCCTGGCCCACAGCCGGATCGAGCCGCCGTGGGTGGGCAGCCGCTCGACGTCCACCAGGCGGAGCCCGCCGGAGGCCAGGGCGGCGCGCGCCGAGTCGACCGTGTAGTACTGGAAGTGCTCGTGGTAGATCGTGTCGTACTGGTTGCCCGCCATCAGCGTCGGCAGGTACTGCACCTCGATCGAGACCCAGCCGTCGTCGGCGACGAGCGCGCGCAGCCCCCGGGTGAACCCGGTCACGTCCGGTACGTGGGCGTAGACGTTGTTGGCCACCACCAGGTCGGCCGGGCCGTGCCCGGCCCGCACCGAGGCGCCCGTCGCGGGGTCGAGGAACGCCGTCCAGGTGGGCACCCCGGCCTGCCGCGCCGCCCGGCCGACGTTCTCGGACGGCTCGACGCCCAGGCAGCGGATGCCCAGATCGGCGACGTGCCGCAGCAGGTAGCCGTCGTTGCTGGCCACCTCCACCACGAACGAGCCGGACCCCAGCCCGAGCCGTTCCACCGCCCCGTGCACGAAGGTCCGCGCGTGCTCCACCCACGAGGTCGAGTACGAGGAGAAGTAGGCGTACTCGGTGAAGGTCTCCTCGGGGGTGATCAGCGGCGGGATCTGCGCCAGCCGGCAGCCGGTGCAGACCCGCAGGTGCAGCGGGTAGGTGACCTCGGGCTCCTCCAGCTGCGCCTCGGTCAGGAAGCGCTCGCACGGCGGCGTGGCGCCGAGGTCGACGACGCTGACCAGGCTCGCCGAGCCGCACAGCCTGCAGGGTGTCATGGACGTGCCCTCTCGTTCCGGGGCACGGCCCCGAGTGGTCGCGGACGGGTCGCCCCGCGTGTCCCGCCGGATGTCGTCACGAGCTGATCTGGACCTTGCTGTGATCGCCCAGCACCAGGCGGTGGGCCCGGGGCGTGGCGGGGGCGGGGGTGACCTCGACGTCGTGGCCGATGAGGGAGGCCTCGATCCGCGAGACGCCCGCGATCGACGACCGGGGCAGGACGATGGAGTACTCGATCTCGCTGCCGCTGACCGTGCAGTCCGCCCCGATCGAGGTGAAGGGGCCGACGTAGCTGTCCAGGACGCGCGCCCCGGAGCCGATGACCGCGGGCCCGACGATGCGGGAGCGCTCCACCCGCGCGCCCGCCTCGACGACCACCCGGCCGATCAGCTCGCTGGCGCCGTCCACCCGGCCGTCCACCCTGGGCTCCAGGGACTCCAGCACCAGCCGGTTGACCTCCAGCATGTCGGTGACGTTCCCGGTGTCCTTCCAGTAGCCGGAGATGACGGTGGACTCGACCCTGCGGCCCGCGGTGATCAGCCAGTGCAGGGCGTCGGTGATCTCCAGCTCCCCGCGCCAGGAGGGCTTGAGCTCGGCCACGGCCTCGTGGATCGCGGCGGTGAACAGGTAGACGCCGACCAGCGCGAGGTCGCTCTTGGGCACGGCCGGTTTCTCCTCCAGGCCCACCACCCGGCCGGCCGCGTCCAGCTCGGCGATGCCGAACTGCCCGGGGTCGCCGACGCGGGTGAGCATGATGTGGGCGGCGGGCCGCTCGCGGGCGAACCGCTCGACCAGGTCGCTGACGCCGCCGACGATGAAGTTGTCCCCCAGGTACATGACGAAGTCCTCGTCGCCGAGGTAGTCGCGGGCGACGAGCACCGCGTGGGCCAGGCCCAGCGGCGCGGCCTGGCGGATGTAGGTCACCTCCAGGCCGAACGCGCTGCCGTCGCCGACGGCCGCCTCGATCTCGGCGTACGTGTCGCCCACCACGACCCCGGTCTCGCGGATGCCCGCCGCGGCGATGGCCTCCAGGCCGTAGAACAGCACCGGCTTGTTGGCCACGGGCACGAGCTGCTTGGCCGAGGTGTGGGTGATCGGCCGGAGCCGGGTGCCCGAGCCGCCGGCGAGCACGAGTGCTCTCACTAGTAGGCCCCTTCTCCGCCGGTGACGGCGCTCCAGGTCTTCCACAGGATCTGCAGGTCAAGGAAGAGCGACCAGTTCTCCACGTAGCGCAGGTCCAGCCGGACCGACTCCTCCCAGGTCAGGTCCGAGCGCCCGCTCACCTGCCACAGGCCGGTCATGCCGGGCCTGACGACCAGGCGGCGGCGCACGTCCTCGCCGTACTGCCTGACCTCGTCGGGCAGCGGCGGGCGCGGGCCGACGAGCGACATCTCGCCGCGCAGCACGTTGAGCAGCTGCGGCAGCTCGTCGAGGGAGTAGCGGCGCAGGAAGGCGCCCACCGCGGTGACCCTTGGATCGTTCCTGATTTTGAACAGCACGGCGTCGACCTCGTTCTCGCGCTCCAGGTCGAGCCTGAGCCGTTCCGCGTCGGCGACCATGGTGCGGAACTTCACCACCCGGAACTCCGCACCGCCCTTTCCCACCCTGACCTGCCGGAAGAGGGAGGGACCCGGGCTCGTCGCGCGGATCAGCGCGGCGATCGCCAACATGGGCGCGCCCAGGACCAGCAGGGCCATCAGCGCGCCGGTCCGGTCGAAGAGGCTCTTGGCCAGGCGGCGGACCCCGCGGAAGTCGGGGTGCTCGACGTGCAGCAGCGGCATCCCCGCCACCGGGCTGATGCTGATGCGCGGGCCGGCCACGTCCATCAGCGCCGGGGCCACGAACAGGTCGGTGCGGGCGTCCTCCAGGCCCCAGGCCAGCCTGCGCAGCGCGGCGCCGTCCAGCTCCGGGCAGGCCAGCACGGCGACGGCGTCGGCGTCGACCCTGGCCACCACCGTGGCGACGTCGGAGAAGCCGCCCAGGACCGGGATCCCGTCGATCTCCACCAGGCCGGGCGTCAGCGGGTCGGGGCCGGTGGGCAGGCACGCGGCGACGACCGTCATGCCGTGGTGCGGCTGCCTGCGCAGCTGGATGACCAGGTCGAGCACGGACTCGCGGTGGCCGACCGCGACCACCTGGCGCATGTAGTCGCCGCGGGCGCGCCTGCGGTGCAGCCGCTTGCGCATCCGGTAGCGGAAGGCGACGGTGAGGACGCAGGCCAGCGGGAACATCGCCATGACGAAACTGCGGGCGATCGGGGTCTGGGTGACGTAGGCGCCGATCGCGACGGCCGCGGTCAGGCCCGCCGCGCCGTTGAAGACGGCGCGGAACTCGTCGCTGCCCTCCCCGTGCGTACGCCCGCGGTAGGCGCCCCCGGCCACCAGTGCCAGCGGCCAGACCAGGGCGAGTCCCAGCCCGAGCAGCGCCTCGGCCTCGGGGATGTACGCGCCGAGCCAGAGCCGGACGCCCAGCACCGTCTCACAGGCGATCACCGAGCACGCGACGTCCCCGGCGAGCAGGATGCGGACGTAGGAGTGCGTCCAGATGCTGGAGGCGGTCCGTGCCGGCCTCCGGGGCAGTCCGAGGGCGAGCTCCTCGATCTCCGCTCTCATGCCACCTCGCCCACGACGCCCGGACGCGGCGGCGTGAATCACCGCGCATCACATTTCAGTGGTCAACGAATTCCCGATAGGCCGGAGGCCTCGATACCAGGGAAATACTAGTGATCACTATTGGGCGGGGGAATAGTGGCAACTGTCCACTATCGGCCGAGCAGCAGCGTAAGACGCACCTTGACGGAACGATCCAAACATGTACGTTTGGCCATTCGATAATGTAACTAATTCTAAATTAGTCGTATTCGAAATCCGGAAGGGCCGACGGCGGCTCGGGGCTGCGCCAGACCACGACGTAGTCGTCGCGCGCGGACTCCACGGCCGCGCCGAGCCGCTCCAGGTCGAAGTCCGGGAGGTAGCGCAGGCGGGCGAGGAAGGTCGCGTCGGTCGCCGAGCCGGGCACCACGCATCCCTGGCCCTGCCGGTCGAGGAGGATGTACAGAATGTCGGAGTCCGGCTCCTCCGTCACGCGCACCTCGACGACGTCCTCCCACGCGAGGGCGTCGACGCTGCCGTCCGCGTAGTGGCGGGTCACGCCTTCTTCGGTGACGTACACGTAGGAGTCCGGCACTGAGTTGCCGTGCATGGGCGCGATTGTGACGACTCCCGGGCTCCGCGTGCAATAGAGCCATGCACATCGATGCCTATCGATCGCCCCAGTGATGGTCGAGATGGACGGCGACCGCCCTTCTCGCGGCCTCCCGCGGTCCGCGGGCGATCGCGTCCAGCAGGTCCCGGTGCTCGGCGACCAGCACGTGCCGGTCGGGGTAGACCTCGCGCAGCCGCACCAGGCCCAGCCGGGTCTCGGCGGCGAGCATGCCGTAGAGCCGTTCCAGCCGCGGGCTGCCCACCGCGACCACCAGCGCCTGGTGCAGCGCCATGTGCCCGGCCACCGCCTCCGACCAGGGGGCGTCGGCGGGCAGGGCCGCCATCCGGGCCAGCGCCTCGTCCGCCTCCGCCACCCGTCTCCCGGCCAGCGTTGTGGCCACCAGGTCCTCCAGCGGGCGCCGGACGAACATCAGGTCGTCCAGGTCGGCCACGCTCACCTCGGCCACGTGGGCGCTGCGGTGACGCTCGCGCCGCAGCAGCCCCTCGTGCACGAGCACGGCCAGCGCCTCCCTGACGGTCGGGCGGGCCACCCCGTACAGGGCCGAGAGCTCCTGTTCGGGCAGGGGCGTGCCGGGGGCGATCTCGCCGGACAGCACCCGCCGGCGCAGGGCGTCGGCGAGCGCGCCGACGGCGGAGACGGGATGCAGCGGCAGGGTCACGCCGACGACCCTATTGCCCTCCGGCCGCCGCTTCCGGCCGTGTCCCCGTCCGGCAGGGCGACCGCGACGAGGCTGACGCCGAGCAGGACCAGCCCTGCGGCCGACACGGGGGTGAGCCTCTCGCCGAGCACCACCACGCCGAGCAGGGCGGCCACCGCGGGCTCGGCCAGCGCCAGGGTGGCGGCGGTGGCGACCGGCGTGGTGCGCAGGCCCCTGCCGTAGAGCAGGTAGGCCAGCGCGGTGGTGGCGCAGCCCAGGTAGAGGGCGGTGAGCAGGCCGCGCGGCTCGGCGAGCCAGCCGGTGCCGGTCCACAGCAGGACCGGGACCATGACGAGCGCGGCGCCGCCGAACATCAGTCCCATCACCGCATCCGAGGACGCTCCCGCGCCGATCGCGCGTGCCGCGGTGACCGCGTAGAACGCGTACAGCAGGCCGCCGAGGAGGGCGAGCAGGACACCGTCGGCGCGCACCTGCCCCCCCGCCGCCGGTGAGCACGGCGCAGCCGGTGATCGCCACCGCGGTCGCCCCGGCCCAGCGGCGGCCGGGCCGCACCCCGTCGAGGAGCCAGGACAGCAGGCCGGTGAAGACCGGGCCGCTGCCGATGGCGACCACGGTGCCCACGGCCACCCCGGTCCTGCCGACCGCGGCGAAGAAGCAGAGCTGGTACGCGGCCACGGCAAGCGCCGCCGCGGCCAGCGAGCCGGGACGGGCCGGGAACCGGAGGGATCGGGCAGGACGGGCCCGCGGGGGGCCGCCCGGGGGATCGTCCGGTGGGGAGCCGTCCGGGACGGCGTGGCGGGGGGCGAGCGCCGGCCGCAGGGCCGGGAGGGTGACGGCCGCGAGGACCAGGCCGCCGATCACCAGGCGGGCCGCGGCCAGGGAGACGGGGTCGACCCCGGCCACCAGGACGCCCGCGGTGCCCGCGGTGCCCCAGAGCACGGCGGCTCCGATCACGGCGATTCTCATGGGCCGATTGTAGGCATATTGTCTGACAATCAGACAAGAGTGAAGGATCACGATCCCCGGCCGGGGCGTTCCCCGGTTTTCCCGGCGGCGCCGGCGGGTACTTCGGCCAGGTGAGACATCCCCGGAACAGCAGGAACAGCAGGAACAGCAGGGCCAGGGCGAGGGCCGGGGTGCACGGGAACGGCCCCCGGTGGGCCGGCGACGGGATCGGGTGATCGGGATGCCCAGGGGAACGTTCCGGCACGGGCCGGCGAGCGAGGTGAGCGTCGTGTTCGGCGGCGCCCCGCTGGACGACATGGCCCATACCGTTTCGGACGGCGCCGGTGGGACCGCGCCCGACGTCACGTCGAACGGCTCGTCGGGTGGCGCCCGGGGCGGCACACCGGACACCGCGGCCCTCCCTGCCGACACGGCCGACGCGACCGGCGCGACCGGCGCGACCGGCGCGACCGGCGCGACCGGGGCCGCCTCGGGCACGGCGGTCGGCACCATGGAGGGCACCCTCACGGTGCACCGGCTCGACGGCGCGAAGATCACGACCTCCGCCGAGGCGATGGACGCGATCGCCGAGGCCCTCGACCTGCCCGACCATTTCGGGCACAACCTCGACGCGCTCTACGACGTGCTGACCGACCTGTCCTGGCTGCCGCCGGGCGAGCACCTGCTGGTCTGGACGGAGCCGTCGGCGCTGCGGGCGGCGGACCGGCCCGCCTACGAGGCCGTCCGGACCGTCCTTTCCGACGCCGTGGCCGACGACGCTCCCGGGGAGTCCTTCCTGTCGGTCCTCATCCTGACCGACTGAGCCGTCGCCACGCAGTGCGCGCAGAAGGCGCCGGCGCGCCCCTCGGGGCAGCTGCAGTGCCGGCGCAGGACGCCGTCGACGACGCGGAACTCCACGCACGCGGCGCCGTCGTCGACCTCGGCGGTGACCAGCGCCGGGCTGAACCGGACCAGCTGGACCGCTCCCGCCCCCGCCAGTTCCCCGCCGCGCGTCCGCGCCGCCGGTTCCGCCCGTTCGGCCTCGGCTCCGATCAGATCCGCGATCTCTTGCATCGGTGCCTCCCTCCTCATGAAGAGACGTACCCGAAGGGTCGATGGTTCCGCGCTGACAAGATGCGATAAATCCTGCCAAAGGGAATCATGTGCATGGCTGTTGGTAAGTGATCCATGTTGCTAGTGTTTCGCCACCGTTAACCGCGCAGTGCAATGGTGCGAGGGATTATGGCTGGCCGAAAGTACACGATCGGGGTAAAGATTTTTACCCTGCTTCTTGTACCAATCGTATCCCTTGTATTGATATGGGTGTTCGCGGCCGGTTTGACCCTACAGGGTGGCCGGGAACTCCTCGCGATCCGCGACGGTTACCAGAACGTCGTCCTGCCCGTGAGGGCGATGACCACCGCGCTCCAGCACGAGCGCCTGCTCTCGCTCTCCGTGCTGGGGGACGTGGACGCCTCGCGTGCCGGGCTGCAGGCCCAGCGGGTACGGACGGACCGCGCCCGCGCCGAGCTGGAACAGATGATCGCCAGGGCCGGGCCGGACCTCGCCCCCGGCACCCGGGACCGCCTGGACCGGTTCCGCGCCGCGCTGGACCGGCTCGCCGGCGCCCGCGGCACGGTCGACACCCGGGCCGAGACCCGGCTCCGGATCCTGGACGTCTACGGCGAGATCATCGCGGTCGCGTTCGACGCCTACGAGAAGATCCGGATATCCGGTGACATGGAGCTGACCGACCAGGCGCGGGCCCTGGTCACGGTCGGGCGGAGCCGCGAGATGCTCAGCAGGCAGGCCGCGCTGCTGGCCGGGGCCGCGGTCGAGGGGGCCATGACCCCGGCCGAGCACGCCAGGTTCGGCGAGCTGGTCACCGGCCGGAGGCTGCTGTACTCGCTGGGGCTGGAGCAGTTCGACCCCGAGTTCCGGGCCCTGTACGCCCCCCCTGCACGACTCCGCCGCCTACGCCGCGTTCGAGCGGATCGAGGACGCCGTGGTCAGCCACGCCATGCCGTCCCCCTCCTGGGCGACGGCCGCCACCGCGCTCTCCGACGCCTTCGACAGGCGCGCCGGGGACGTGGGCGCGCGCATCGGCGAGCGTTCCGTGCCGCTCGCCCGGCAGGTCCTGGTCCGGATCGGCCTGGCCGGCGGGCTCGGCCTGGTGGCCGTGGCCCTGTCCGTCTTCGTCTCGGTACGGTTCGGCAGGCGGCTGAGCCGCGAGCTCGCCGGGCTCCAGCGGGCCGCCCTGGAGCTGGCCGAGGAGCGGCTGCCGGACGTGGTCCGGCGGCTCCGCCGGGGCGAGGACGTCTGCTCCGAGGTGCCCGCGATCGACGTCGGCAGCACCGCCGAGGTCGCCGGGGTGGCCGAGGCGTTCTCCTCGGTCCAGCGGACCGCGGTCGAGGCCGCCGCCGACCAGGCCCGGCTGCGCAGGGGCGTCAACGAGGTGTTCGTGAACCTGGCCAGGCGCAGCCAGTCCCTGCTCTACCGGCAGCTGGCCATGCTGGAGGCGATGGAGCGGCGGGCCGGTGACCCGGAGACCCTGGAGGACCTGTTCGGCCTCGACCACCTGACCACCCGGATGCGCCGCCACTCCGAGGGGCTGATCATCCTGTCCGGGGCCACCCCCGGGCGCGGCTGGCGGGAGCCCGTCACGGTCCACGACGTGGTCCGCGCGGCGTCCGAGGAGATCGAGGACTACCCGCGCGTGACGATCGACGTCCCGTACGGGCCGTGCGTGACCGGCCCGGTGGTCACCGACGTGATCCACCTGCTCGCCGAGCTGGTGGAGAACGCCGCCCTGTTCTCTCCCCCGCACACCCGCGTACGGGTGCACGGCGAGACGGTCGCCAGGGGCTACGCGATCGAGGTGGAGGACCGGGGACTGGGCATCTCCCCCGAGGAGACGGACCGGCTCAACGCGCTGCTGGCCGATCCCCCCGAGTTCGACCTGGCCGACAGCGAGCGGCTCGGCCTGTTCGTCGTGGCGCGGCTCGCCGCCCGCCACGGCATCCGGGTCCTGCTGCGCCCCTCCCCCTTCGGGGGCACCACGGCGATCGTGCTGCTCCCGCTGGAGCTGGTGGTCGACCCGGCCGCCCTGCGTCTCCCCCGGCCCGGCGAGGAGGAGACACGGTCCGCGGCGGAGGCCGGCCCGTCCGGACCGGCGGACCGGAGCGCGCCCGGCGCCCTTCTCGGGGAGCCGGACCCCGCGCTGAGCGGCGCGGCACGGACCCGCGGCCGGGAGAGCCGGAACGGCAGGGACGGCAGGGACGGCAGGGACGGCAGGGACCACGGGGAGAGCCGGGACGGCAGGAACGGCGGGGAGGGGGTGCCGGGCGGCGTGCTCACCTCGTTCCGGGACGGATGGCGGCGTGCCGGGCAGGACGGCGGGCTGTGACGGGCGAGCGCCGGTTCGACCGGGAGGCCGGTCCGGTCGTCCGCCCCTACACGATGACCCGGGGCCGGACCAGGTCCTCGGGTGCCCCCTTCGACCTGCTGACCCCGGTGGTGGCGACCGGCGCCCCGCGCCGGGGCCTGCCCGCCGAGTACGTGTCGATCCTGGACGCCTGCCGGGCACCGCTCCCGGTCGTGGAGCTGGCCGGGCGGACCGGCCTGGCCGTCGGGGTGCTCCGGGTGCTCCTCGGCGATCTGCGCGAGAGCGGGCTGATCGTCGTGCCGCCCCCGTCCGCTCCGTCCGGGATCCCGCACGAGCAGGTGCTCCGCCACCTGCTCGACGCCCTCAGGGCCCTGTGAGCCGCCCGCGCCCGTTCCTCCCGCCGGGTTCGAGGCCGGACGGGGCCGGCCGGTCGGTGGCCAGCCGGGCGTGCCGCTCCACGTCGTAGCGGACGCCCTCGTGGCGCAGCTTGGCCCGTTCGACCCCCTCGGGCAGGAATCCGGCCCTGGTGGCCACCGCGCAGGACGCGACGTTGCCGATGTGGTGTCCCAGCTCCAGGCGGAACAGCCCGCGCTCCTGGAACGCCCACTCGGCCAGCCTCCTGGTGGCCGCCACGGCCACACCGCGCCCCCGGGCACGCGGGAGCGTCCAGTAGGAGACCCAGCCGGTGTCGTGCGCGTCGATGTTGCTGACCGCCACGTTCCCCACGACCTCCCCGCCGCAGACCACGGCGAACGCCTGCGCGTCGTCGCGGAACCCCCAGACCCCGATCCACTCCAGCGCCGCCCGCGCGGTGTCGACGGGCCGGGGCGCCTGGTCGGCCATGTCCGGGGAGCGGAACGCGTCGAGCACGACCGGCACGTCGTCGGGTCGCCACCCGCGCAGCTCCACCTCAACCATGCCGTGCAGGGTATTGCCCGCCGGCCCGCCCGTGAAGGGACGGCGGTCCCGCCGGGGAAGGGCACCGGCCGGAGCGCATGGTCCTTCCCGGGCCGGCCGCCTACCCGGCGCACCCGCACATCGACCTGCTCCCGTCCCACCGGCGCAGGGGAGGGGGCCGCGCCCTGATGCACGCCCTCCTCGACGCCCTGCACGGCAAGGGGGTGCCGGCCGTCCACCTCGGCATGGTGAGCACGAACACCGCGGCCAGGGCCTTCTACGACCGTCTCGGCTTCCACGAGATCCCGGTCCCCGACCCCGGCCCGCTCACCTGTCCCGGCCGGAGAACGGACCGGACAGCGCCGCCCACTGCAGCAGCATGATCGCCTTGGCGTCGGCGATCTCCCCCGAGGCGATCATGTCCAGCGCCTTGCGGAAGGGCAGTTCCAGCAGCTCGATGTCCTCGCCGTCGTCGGCCAGCCCGCCGCCGTCGGAGACCTTCCGGTCCGCCCGGTACGGGGCGGCGAAGAAGTGGATGCGCTCGGTCACCGACCCGGGGCTCATGTAGACGTCGAAGACGTGCTCCACCTCCCCGATCTCGTAGCCGGTCTCCTCCTGGGCCTCCCGGCGGATCGCGGTCTCGGGGTCGTCGTCGTCGAGCAGCCCGGCCGCCGTCTCGATCAGCATGCCGTCGGGGTGGCCGTTCGCGTAGATCGGGTAGCGGAACTGCCTGATCAGCAGGACGGTCTCCCGCTCGGTGTCGTAGAGCAGGACCGTCGCGCCGTTGCCGCGGTCGTAGGTCTCCCGCTGCTCGGTGCTCCAGCCGCCGTCCCGGCGCCGGTAGTCGTACGTCGTCCTGCGCAGCACGTACCAGCTGGAGGAGAGCAGTTCCACCTTCCGCACCCGCACCCGCGGGTTGCCGGTCAGGTCCAGCCCCGTCCTGTCCAGTCCGGTACGTCCCCGTCCATCCGGGACGTCCACCCCGGGCACCTCACCGGACACGGCTCACCTGCTCTTCCCCTCCGCGGCGGGGCCGCGCGACCGGACCGGCCGTCGGCCGGACCCGCCTCCCGTCCGGGGAGCGGGTCCACGGGCGACAAGTCTGCCCTAGTCGTGCACCCCGTTCTCATCGGCCCGGGACAAGGCCCGCAGCGACGCGGAGACGTCGGGGTCGCGGGGGAACGCCGCCGCCAGGCCGGTCACGGTGAGGATCCGTTCCAGGACCCCGTACGCACCGGCCAGCCGCAGGGACCCTCCGGCCGTGCCGGTGCGGCGCTGGAAGGCCAGCATCGTCCACAGGCCGGTGGAGTCACAGAAGCTCAGGCCGCCGACATCGAGGACCAGGTGACACGCCCCGCCGTCCAGCTGCTCCGCCAGCACGTCGTGGAGCCCGGGGCTGGACAGCTTGTCCAGCTCACCGGCGAGCGCGATCACCGAAGTGTCCTGGTGCCTGCGAACTGAGAGATCAAGCCGCGTCGTCATCCTCCACGATCCTTACGCCGGTTGTGCCGAGGCTATTTTAAAGATCTTGGGGAGAAGGCACTCTCCGGCCAACTGCAACACGCCCGTAAGCGAATCGCATCCCGCACTTGAGCCTCCCGTCACCGTCCGTAGCGGGTCCGTGCCCGGAAATCGTCCACATCGGATCGGGGGTCCCAGATAGATCTAGGACCTGTGGGGCACTCAGCAGCTATGAGCCACGATCCGGAGAGCCACGACTTCATTGGGAAGGGGGTCGGCGATGGACTTTCGGGCCGACCCAGGACAATGGGAGAGATCGCCGTGAATCTGGCGGTCAGCGAATCACTCGCCAACCACGGTCACCACGCGCTGGTCAACGCCCACGAAGCCGCGGCCAGCAGCCACCAGCTCATGGCCGACGCGGGCGTGGGCGATGTCGACCAGCATCTCGACCTGGCGCGGTGGCACCGCTGGTGCGCCATCGTCGAGGACCAGCTCGCCGACGAGGCGGATCAACGGACTCCCGCCAAACGGGACCGGAACGACTGAAGAGCCGGAACGACCGGCGAGGCCGAAGGCCGCAGGAGCGTGGGAGACGGTGCCGGTGGGCCGGGGGCGGTGACCCCCGGCCCGGCACCGCCCCCGGCATCACGCCATACCGTCCCGGCCCGGCACCGTCTCCCGGCATCACGCCCCACCGTCCCGGCCGGGCACCGCGCCGATCATCCGGTCCCCCTGCCGGCCACAGGGACCCCCTGCCGGTCGTACGGGATCCGAAGGCGTGTCAGCGGGATCCGAAGGAGCGTCAGTCGTCCGGGTCGGCCAGGATCTCCGTCCCGCCGTCGGTGCCCCCGTCGTCGGTGCCGTCCACGGTGGCGTCGTCGTCCGAGGGGGGCGGGGCGGGCTGGCAGCTCTGACCGCAGCCGCCGAACCGCTCCGCGTTGATCGGCGTGAACGAGCTGGGGTCGACCTTCCGCAGCGCCGCCAGCATCGTGTCTCTCCAGATGGGCCCCGGGATGCTGGCCCCGGCCACCGAGCCGTAGTACCGCCCGCCGATGGTCACGCCGGTCAGCTTGTACTTCTGCGAGCCGCGCGGGTCGCCCACGCTGACCGCGCCGGCCAGGTCCGGGGTGAACCCGGCGAACCAGGCGCTGGCGTAGCCGTCGGTGGTCCCGGTCTTGCCGGCCGCGTCACGCCCGATGCCGCCGACGCCCCGCATCGTGCCCTTGGTGAACACCCCCGACAGCACGTCGGCCGCGGCGTCGGCGACCTCGGGGTCGAGCGCCCGTCGGCACTTGGGCTTGTAGGTGGCGGTCTTGCCGTAGCGGTCGGTGATCTTGGAGATCGCCATCGGCGCGCAGTACTGGCCGCGGGCGGCGATCGCGGCGTAGGCGTTCGCCACCGTCACCGGGTCCATCTCGTTGGTGCCGAGCGTGAACGTCTCGTACTCCTGGAGCTTCAGCCCGTCGGACCGGTGGATGCCCAGCGACTTGGCCACCTTGACCGTCTCGCAGAGCCCGACCCGTTGCTCCAGCGTCATGAAGAAGGTGTTCACCGAACCCCAGGTGCCGCTCTGCAGCGTCCTCCAGCCCGGCGAGCCCTCGTCGTTGGTGACGGTGTGGCCCGGGTCGCCGACGGCCTCGCCCGCGCAGTTCCTGAACGCCGAGTAGCCCGGCGCGGTGTACCCGGCGCCGACGCTGAACCCGTCGTTCACCTTCATGCCCTTCTTCAGGGCGGCGATCAGGGTGAAGGTCTTGAAGGTCGAGCCCGCCTGGAAGCCGACGCCGCCGCCGTGCGCGGCGTCCGCGACCACGTTGTACGACATCTCGTTCCTGGCCTTGCTCCGCCCGTACTTCCGGCTCGCCGCCATGGCCTTGATCGCCCCGGTGCCCGGCTGGACCAGCGCCTCGGACGCGACCTGGTGGTCGGAGGCGTGCACCCACTTCCTGATCGCCCTGTCCGCCGCCGCCTGCATGGACGGGTCGAGCGTGGTCCTGATCGTCAGGCCGCCGCGGTTGAGGAACCCCAGGCGGGCCTTGGCCGTCCTGCCGAAGTCGGGATTGCTCAGGATCTCGTTGCGGACGTAGATGCAGAAGTACGCGTACCTGCTGGACTCGCACCCGCCGGGGAGCTTCGTGTCCTTGTAGCCGAGCTTGGCGGCCTTGGCCTTCTCCGCCTCGGCCTTGGTGATCTTGCCGAGCTCCGCCATCCGGTTCAGCACGATGTTGCGCCGGTTCAGCAGCCGCTCGCGGTGCTTCCTGCCCAGGTTGGGGTCGGTGGCGTTGGGGTCCTGCACGGCGCCCGCCAGCGTCGCCGCCTGCGGCAGGGTCAGGTCGGCGGCCTTGACGCCGAAGAAGCGCTCGGCCGCGGCCTCGACGCCGTAGGCGCTCGCACCGAAGTAGGCGATGTTCAGGTACTTCTCCAGGATCTGGTCCTTGGTGTACTTCTCCTCCACCGCCATGGCGTGGCGCAGCTCGTTGAGCTTGCGCGCGTAGCTGGCCTCCAGCGCCTTGTTCTGCTCCTCCTCGGTGTCGGCGGCGTTGAGCAGCACCTGCTTGACGTACTGCTGGGTGATGCTCGACCCGCCCTGGCTCACCCCGCCCGACGACAGGTTCTTGGCGAGCGCGCGGACCGTGCCCTCGAGGTCGATGGCGCCGTGCTGGTAGAACCGGTCGTCCTCGATCGAGATGATCGCCGTCTTCATGACCTCGGCCACCTGGTCGAGCTTGACGGCCTCGCGGTACTCCTCGTAGAACCGCGCGATCTCCTTGCCCCTGGCGTCCTGGACGATCGTGACCTCCGCGGGCGGAGGCTCGACGAGCTCCTCGGGCTTGAGGTTGACCTCCTCGACGGCCGACACGATCCCCAGGCCCGCACCTCCCACGGCCGGCAACGCGATCCCCGCGACCAGCACGCCCGCCGCTGCTCCGACGGCGAGCAGGCGTGCGATCTGCGAACCCGTCCCCTGCCGGGTCTCCTGCTGGTCCTCACCCCGTTCTGGCATGGGACCAGATTATTGGCTTCAAAAGGTCTTCCGGCACATGACGCACTTATTACCGGCCGCAGGGAGACCGCACTGGCCGTCGCCCTGGGCACGGGCCGTCCGTGACCGCTCCGTCGACGGCGGCGGATCCCGGGCGGACGGACCGCGGGCGGGCGGGTGCCGCGCGGCCGGCTCCCGTCAGCGCGGATCTCCCGTGCGGAACCCGTCGGAGCGGGTCCCGCACGGCCGGGACCTCGGGGAGGAGGACGGAGGGACGGCATCTATTGACCCGCTGTTTCCGACAAGTTAAATTAAGTGTAGAAATAAGCGTTGATTTACTGCCTCAGGTAAGTCGCGCCTCATCTGCCGTTGGATTTTTCACCCCCCGGATCCACTGTGGAGACACGCATGAGAGGTCTGTTCCGACCTGCCGCCTTATGGACCGCATCGGCGGTCCTGGCGGCCCTGATCGCCGTCCCGCCCCTTCCCGCATTCGCCGACACGCTGGTGTCGCAGGGCAAGGCCGCGACGGCCTCGTCGACCGAGAACGCCGGCACGGCCCCGGCCGCCGCGGTCGACGGCAACACCGCGACCCGCTGGTCCAGCGCGGCCACCGACTCCCAGTGGCTCCAGATCGACCTCGGCGCCTCGACCTCGGTCAGCAGGGTCGTGCTGAACTGGGAGGCCGCCTACGCGAGCGGCTACAAGATCCAGGTCTCCCCGAACGGGACCGCCTGGACGGACCTGAAGACCGTCACCGGCGGCGACGGCGGCGTCGACACCTGGGACGTCAGCGGCACCGGCCGCTACGTCCGGATGCTCGGCGTCACCCGGGCCACCGGCTACGGCTACTCGCTGTGGGAGTTCCAGGTCTACAGCGGCACCTCGGACCCGGTGCCCGGCTGCGGGACCGTCAACGCCGCCCTGAACAAGGCCGCCACCGCGTCCTCCACGGAGAACGCCGGCACCCCGGCGAGCGCCGCCTTCGACGGCAACACCGGCACCCGGTGGGCCAGCGCCGCCGCCGACCCGCAGTGGATCCGGGTGGACCTCGGTTCCACCCGGACCATCTGCAGGATCGACCTGCGCTGGGAGGCCGCGTACGCGTCCGCCTTCAAGCTCCAGTCCTCGGCCGACGGCACCACCTGGACCGACCTGAAGTCGGTCACCGGCGCGACCGGCGGCACGCAGTCGTACGACGTGAGCGGTTCCGGTCGCTACGTGCGGATGCACGGCACCGCGCGGGCCACCGGCTACGGCTACTCACTGTGGGAGTTCGCCGTGCACACCACCTCGGGTGACGACCCGGTCATCCCCGGCGGCGGGGACCTGGGCCCGAACGTCCACGTCTTCGACCCGTCGACACCGGCCGCGACCATCCAGAGCCGGCTGGACAGCGTGTTCCAGCAGCAGGAGTCGGCGCAGTTCGGCACCGGGCGGCACGCCTTCCTGTTCAAGCCCGGCTCCTACCCGGTGAACGCCAAGGTCGGCTTCTACACCTCGATCGTGGGCCTCGGCCAGAACCCCGACGACGTCACCCTCAACGGCGTGACCGTGGACGCGGGCTGGTTCGGCGGCAACGCGACCCAGAACTTCTGGCGCTCGACCGAGAACCTGTCGGTGCAGCCCCCCGGCGGCACCAACCAGTGGGCCGTCTCCCAGGCCGCGCCGTTCCGCCGCATGCACATCAAGGGCGCGCTGAACCTGGCCCCCACCGGCTACGGCTGGGCCAGCGGCGGCTACATCGCCGACAGCAAGATCGACGGCGCGGTCGGCCCGTACTCCCAGCAGCAGTGGTACACCCGCGACAGCTCCGTGGGCGGCTGGGTCAACGGCGTGTGGAACATGGTCTTCTCCGGGGTCGAGGGCGCACCCGCCACCGACTTCCTCGGCAAGTCCTACACCACGCTGGACACCACCCCGATCAGCCGCGAGAAGCCGTACCTGTACTTCTCCGGCAACGAGTACCGGGTGTTCGTCCCGGCCAGGCGGACGAACGCGCGCGGCGTGAGCTGGGCGAACGGGTCCACCCCCGGCACCTCGATCCCGCTGTCGCAGTTCTACGTGGCCAAGCCCTCCGACACGGCCGCGCGGATCAACGCCGCGCTCGCCCAGGGCCTGCACCTGCTGCTCACCCCCGGCATCTACAACATCGACCAGCCGATCGCCGTGAACCGGGCGAACACCGTGGTCCTGGGACTCGGCCTGGCGACGCTCATCCCGCGCAACGGGGTCAGCGCGGTCAAGGTCGCCGACGTGGACGGCGTGAAGCTCGCCGGCTTCCTGGTCGACGCGGGCCCGCAGAAGTCCGACGTGCTCATCGAGGTCGGCCCGCAGGGCTCCAGCGCGGACCACGCGGCCAACCCGACCACGCTGCAGGACGTCTTCGTCCGCATCGGCGGCGCCTTCGCCGGCAACGCCACCACCAGCGTCGTGATCAACAGCGACGACGTGATCATCGACCACACCTGGCTCTGGCGCGGCGACCACGGCGAGGGCATCGGCTGGAACGTCAACACCGCCGAGACCGGCCTGATCGTCAACGGTGACGACGTCCTGGCCACCGGCCTGTTCGTCGAGCACTACCGCAAGTACGACGTCGAGTGGTACGGCGAGCGCGGCCGGACGATCTTCTTCCAGAACGAGAAGGCGTACGACCCGCCGAACCAGGCCGCCTACATGAACGGCAGCACCAAGGGCTGGGCGGCCTACAAGGTCGGCCCCGCGGTCAACACCCACGAGGGCTGGGGCCTGGGCAGCTACGTCTACTTCAACGTCGACCCGACGATCGAGGTGGAGAACGCCTTCGAGACCCCGGTGAAGCCGGGCGTGAAGTTCCACAGCCTGCTCACCGTCTCCCTCGGCGGCAACGGCCGGATCAACCACGTCATCAACGGTGTCGGCGGACCCGCCCAGGGCGTCGAGACCATCCCGTCCAAGATCGCCTCTTACCCCTGAGAGATCCCGAGCCCGCCTGATCAGCGGTGGTAACAGCGCTCTCCTCGCTGATCAGGCGTCCACCCCGCGCCGTGGGCCTTCCGTCACCCGGAAGGCCCACGGCCTTTTTCACGCTCTGGGACGGCGACCGTCCCGCTCCCGAGATGTCCCGCTCCCCGGCGCCCCGGGAGCGCGGGCGTCCCGGTCGTGGCGCTCCGGGACGGCGGCCGCTTTCCGGGAGCGGGCCTGTCTACCATGTGGGCAGCGCCCGCGTCCGACGCGCGAGCGGTCTTTTGGAAGGCAGGAGCACCGATGACCACGGCCGACGCATCGATCCCCCGGTTCCACCTGGCCGTGCCCGTCGACGACCTCCAGGCCGCGGGCCGGTTCTACGGCGAGGTGCTGGGCTGTGAGCGGGGACGCGAGTCCGACACCTGGATCGACTGGAACCTGCGCGGCCACCAGTTCGTCACCCACCTCGCCCCGTCCCCGGCACGGCGGGCGCACAACGCGGTCGACGGCCACGACGTGCCGGTCCCGCACTTCGGACTGATCCTGGACGTCCCGCGGTTCCACGAACTGGCCGACCGGCTCCGGGCCGCGGGCACCGCGTTCGTCATCGAGCCCTACCTGCGCTTCGAGGGACGGCCCGGCGAGCAGTGGACGATGTTCCTGCTCGACCCGGCCGGCAACGCCCTGGAGTTCAAGGCGTTCGCCGACGAGTCGCAGATCTTCGCGACCTGACCGGCGCGTGAGGCCACCGGCGTGTCAGATCACCGGCGTGCCGGGTCACCGGCGCGTCCCGCCGGGGCCCGCAGGCCCTCCGCCCTCGGTCAGCGCCCGGTGTCCCCGTCCGCGCCGGGCCCGTCCGCGGACCGGGTGAGGCCGGCCAGCTGCCCCCGGGAGGCGATGCCCAGCTTGGGGAACGCCTTGTAGAGGTGGTAGCCGACGGTCCGGGGGCTGAGGAAGAGCCGGGCGGCGATGTCCCGGTTGGAGGCTCCCTCCGCCGCCAGCCGTACGATGTGGCGCTCCTGGGGGGTGAGCACGCTGAGCGGGTCGCCCGCCCTGCGCGGCGCGGCCGGCACGTCCCCGGTCGCGCGCAGTTCGGTGCGGGCACGCTCGGCCCAGGGCTCCGCGCCGAGCCGGTCGAAGGTCTCCAGGGCCTCGCGCAGGCGCGCCCGGGCGTCCGCGCGCCGTCGCGCCCGCCGCAGCCACTCGCCGTAGGCCAGCTGCGTCCTGGCCCGCTCGTACGGCCGGTCGTCCCGCTCGTGCAGGCGCACGGCCGCCGCGAAGTGCGCCTCGTCGTCCTCTACGAGGGCGCGGCAGCGCAGGGCGATCGCGTCCGACGACGGCCGGCGGACGTGCCGCGCCCAGGTCAGGTACCGGGCCAGCGGCTCCCGTGCCCGTTCCGGCCGGCCGGCGCGGACGGCCGCCTCGGCCTGGTCGGCGGCCGGGGCGGCGACGGGCGACGGGGGGATCTCCTCCAGCCGCCTCAGGGCGGCCTCCGGATCGCCCAGGCCGAGGTCGAGCAGGCCGAGCGCCCAGCGTCCGACGACCGCCGCGAGCGCCAGGCCCTGCCGCTCGGCCCTGGCGACGCCCCGGGTGGCGAGGGCCCGGCAGTCCTCCGTCTCGCCCTGGTGGGCGAGCACCCAGGCCAGGGAGCAGGTCAGGTGGGTGAGGCGGTGCTCGTGGCCCAGGTCCGCGGCCAGCCGCAGCCCCGCGTTCAACGTCGCCCTGGCCTCGCCGTAGCGGCCGAGCCACCCCTGGGCGAGTCCCTGGTCGTGGAGCGCCATGGGAAGCCAGCCGATCATCCCGCTCCGCTGGCAGTCCGCCACGATCCGCCCGGCGATCTCCTCGTGACGGCCGGGACGGTCCAGCGGGAGGCACAGGGAGGCGATGAACGTCAGCCCCGGCACCCCCAGCCCCTCTGCGGCGTGGCCGTCGACCGCCCGGTCCATCAGCTCGATCCCGCCCCCGGTGTCACCGCCCAGCAGCCGGGTCAGCCCGAACGCGCCGTCGACCAGCGACGACCCGACCGCGGGGAGCGCGCGCAGGCTCGCCGCCGCCTCCTGGGCGGACCGCGCGTCACCGGCGAACCAGGCGCAGCGGACGGCCTCGACCAGCAACCAGGTGGCCTGCTCGCGGGAGCGGGCCGCCACCCGGGGGACGCCGTCCATGATGATCCGGCCCGCGGCGAGCGGCGTTCCCGACTCGAACTCGCGGTGGGTGCGCACCTGGATCAACGCGGTGATCACCCCGGGGTCGTCCACGTCGGGCGCGGCACGGTCGGCGAGCGCGGCGGCGCGGCTCATCAGACCGGCGTCGCTGGCCGCCAGCGCGGCCGCGGCCAATCGCGCCGACCGCCGTACCGGATCGGCGGTGAGCTCGGCGGCCCGCTCGTAGGCGGCGGCGACCGCGGCGCCGCCACCCCGGGTACGCGCCCGTTCCGCGGCCTCCTCCAGCTCCCGCGCCACCGCCTCGTCGGGGCCGAGCGCGGCGGCGGCCAGGTGCCAGGCCCGGCGGTCGGCCGCGCCACCGGAGGCCGATCCGGCCAGGGCGCCCGCGAGGGCCCGGTGCGCGGCGAGGCGCCGGGTCACCGGCGCGCTCTGGTAGGCGGCCGCCCTGATCAGCGGGTGGCGGAACCCGACGGTCGTCCCGGTGATCTCGACCAGGCGGCTCCGCTCGGCCGACTCCAGGCCGTCCAGGGAGGCGCCCGCGCCCACCACCGTCCCGAGCTCGCCCGAGCCGTCCGCAGCCGCGATCAGCAGCGCGGTGCGCGCCTCCTCGCCGAGCGCGGCCATCTGCGCCTGGAACGCCTCCCTGACCCGGTCGGCGACCGGCATCGCCCCCACCGGCGAGAGCCGTCCCGCCCGCTGCTCGGCGGTGAGCGCGGCGGGGAGCTCGATGAGCGCCAGCGGGTTGCCGCCGGACTCCTCGATCAGGCGCTCGCGCACCTGCGGCGGGAGCCCCGGCGGCAGCAGGGCCGCGGCGGCCTCGCCGTCCAGCCCGCCCAGCGGCAGCTCGGGCAGGCCCGTGGCGTGGAACTCCGGGCGGGCGGCGAAGATCATGACGACGCCCTCGGTGTCGAGGCGCCGGGCGGCGAAGACCAGCGCGTCCAGGGACGCCCGGTCGAACCACTGCGCGTCGTCGACCAGGCAGAGCAGCGCGCCGTCCCCGGCCAGCTCGGAGAGCAGGCTCAGCGTGGCCAGCCCGACCAGGAACCGGTTCACCGGGGCGGTGTCGTCCAGGCCGAGGGCGCCGCGGAGCGCGGCGGCCTGGGCGGCGGGCAGCGCGTGCACGCGGTCGAGCCCGCCGCGCAGGAGGAGGTGGAGCGCGGCGAAGGGCAGCTCGGCCTCGGACTCGATGCCGACGCCGCGCAGCACCCGCATGTCCCGCGCCCGCGCGGCGGCGTGGTCCAGGAGCGCCGACTTGCCGATGCCGGCCTGGCCCCGGACGACCAGGACGCCGCTCCGGCCCGTCCCGGCCGCGGCCAGGAGCCGTTCGATCCGCTCCTGTTCACCCGCCCGTCCGTACAGCACGGTCAGGAACCTACCGTCACGATGACTGATTCGGGTGAGGGCGGGCCCGCGTAATTTCATGGTCATCAGCACTTTCGCACCACGAAGGGACCTCCAGATGGCAACCGCAGGTATCACCCGCACCCCCAGGACCGTCACCGACGCCGGGCTGCTGCGTCTCGCCCTCAAGGCGGACGCGATCGCCTCGGGTGCCAACGGCGTCCTCTACGTCGCCGCCGCGGCGGTCTTCGGCGAGATGTTCGGTCTCCCCGCCGCCTTCCTCTACCCGGCCGGGGCCTTCCTGGTCGCCTTCGCGGCGGTCCTGTTCCTGATCGCCTCCCGGCCCGCGGTGAGCAGGGTCGCCGTGGGCGTCGCGATGGCCGTCAACGTCGCCTGGGTGGCCGCGAGCGTGGAGTCGCTCATCGCCGGCTGGTTCCCGCTGACCGGCCTCGGCACCGCCCTGGTGATCGCACAGGCGGTGGCGGTCGCCGGCCTCACCGCGCTGCAGTTCGCCGGCCTGCGCAAGGCCTCCTGAGCCGGTGGCCGCCTCCGGCCGCACCGCGGCATCGCCCATCGGCCCGCGCGGGAGCGCGTGAGGGGACGCTCGTCGCCCCCGGCGCACCACGGTTCACCGGCCCGCGCGGGCCGATCGACAGGGCCGGACCACAGGGACGGCCACCGCTCCCACCGCATCGGGATCCACCGGCCCGTACGAGCGAGAACACGCCCTCCCACCTGCGATGTCTCGATCCGGGACCTATCCACGGGCTAGGTTGCATCTTGGTGGTTTTGTCTGGTTAAGGTGACGGCACCCGAGCTTTCCCGACGGAGGAAGCGTGCCGATCTTCTTAGCCCGCCTGCTGGTCAGGTTCAGGCTGCTCGGAACGTGGTGGACCCCGGTCCTCGTCTTCAGCCTGGTGTTCGTGACCAGCTGGCCCCTGATGGCGCTCGCGGAGCCCTCGGGCAGCTCGATCGTCGAACCGGCCAACTACTGGTGGTACTTCGTCGTCACCGCCGCGACCGTCGGGTACGGCGACCTGTACCCGGAGTCGGCCTTCGGGCACGTCGTGGGCGTCTACGTCATCATCGGCGGCATCGCGACCCTCACGACGGTCTTCACCCGCCTGTCGGCGACCTTGGAACGAGCGAAGGGACGAAGGATGCAGGGCTCCCTCACGGCGGACTCCTCCGGCCACATCGTGCTGCTCGGCTACGCGCCCGGACGGACCGAGCAGATGGTGGAGGAGCTGACCGCCGACGGCTCGACCCGCATCGTGCTCTGCGCCGGGAACGACGTGCCCGCCCATCCGATGCCCGACCGCGACATCACGTTCGTACGGGGAGACCCGACCGACGACGGCGTGCTGCGCCGGGCCGGGGTGCACCGGGCCCACAGCGTCCTGGTCGACGCCCGCGACGACAACGAGGCCCTGGCGATCGCGATCACCGCCGCCCACGTCGCCGACGGGGCCCACCTGGTCGTGGCCCTGCGCGACCTCGGCAGGATCCGGCAGATGCGCTACATCGACGAGCGGGTGCGCTGCGTCCAGTGGCACAGCCCCCACATGATCACCGAGGAGCTGAAGGACCCCGGCATCACGGAGGTCTACACGCAGCTGATGACCCACGGCGGGGCCGACACCTACTCGCTGCGGCTGCCCGGCGCCCTGGGCACGGTCCCGGTCGAGCGCTGCCAGATCGTCCTGGGCCGGCGGTACGGCGCCACCCTGCTCGCCGCGCGCGACGGCGACACCCTGCTGGTCAACCCCGGCTGGCAGACCCTGCTCCCGGCCGGAGCCGTGCTGTACTACGTGGCCTCCCGCAGACTCACCCCCGACGAGGTCACGGCCGCCCTGCGCGAGCCCGGCTGAGCTCCCCCGGCGAGGTCACGACGTCACGACCGCCCCGCGCGAGCCGGGCTGGGCTCCCGGCAAGGTCACGACCGCCTCGCGCGAGCCCGGCCGGTCTCCCCCGGCAAGGTCACGGCCGCCCCGCGCGAACCCCGGCGGCCTCCTCGCGGTCCCGCGCGGGCAGCAGCCGACTGCCGGGGTCCCCCCAGATCGACGACGGGGTCACGTACGGCCGCAGCAGCGTCACCAGGACGGTGTCGCCCCGGCCGTTGAGCTCGTCCGACGCCACCCTGCGCGCCACGCCGGCGAGGAAGTCGGCCACCTGGACCCGCGGGTCCGACATGGAGTCGACGAGCCTGAGACCGGCCGGCCGCACCGCCCCGGGACGGCCGGGAACGGCCGGATCCCCGGGCGTCCCCGCGAGCTCCGCGAGCTCCGCGAGCTGCGTGAGTTCGGTGAGCCGCGCGATCCGCTCCGGTGTCAGCGCGTTGTGCCGGTCGTGGACGATCGAGACGGACGCCCCGTCCCGCCCCCAGTGCAGGACGGCCTGGACGATGGCCGGGATCAGCGGGTCCAGCACCGGCATCGTCGCGTCGCCCGCGGGCCGCGCCCACAGGAGGTCCGCGTGCGGCCCGGCACTCGCCAGCGACGCCACGATCCCCGCCACCCGCTCCGGCGCGGCGGTGGACCGCAGGGCGTCCACCACCCGGAAGAACGCCTCGGCGGACGTCCTGGCCCGCACGAGGTCGTTGAACGACTCCAGGAAGGCGTCCCATCGCCGCCGGCCGAACACCTCCCGGCCGTCGCGGTACAGGACCAGGGCCGCCTCCCCGGCGCGCGGGTCCCGGTCCGGGCCCCCGTCCCCGGGCCGGGCGGCCTGCCCGGTGATCTCCTCGCCCAGCAGCTCGACGAGCCTGCCGACGAGGAGGAACTCCTTGTCGACCAGGTGAACGTGCGCGTTGCCGTGAATCGGCCCCGACGGCCCGAGCAGCCATTCGAGGACGGCCCGGTGCTTCTCGCGGAGCAGGTGGTTCGCCTTGTACTCCACCGCGGGGGACCGGATCCTGTTCCGCGTCTCCTGGACGCACTCCGCGGCCGAGGCGACGCTCAGCCCCACCCCGGCGTGCGCGAAGACGTCGGTGTTCCCGCCGATGAGCTTCTCGCCCTCCGAGCCGGACTCGTCACAGGCGATCTCCAGGAGCCCGCCGGTGGACGCGCTCCCCGCGGGGCGTGCCTGATCGTCTCCCACTTCCGGCACCATACCAACGGGTTCACGACCCCGGGAAAGGGTTTTCGGCCGCCTGCCCGCCGGGCTTCCCGGGCGTGGGGCGTGACACGACCCGCCCCGCCCCCCGCACCCCTTGCCGTCCTGTGCTGTCGCAGGTCGTCGTGTGCCGTCGCAGGTCGTCAGGGAAGGAGCAGTCCCCAGTAGAGGGACCAGGGGACGAACACCAGCCCGCCGCAGAGCAGGAGGCCGAGCCGTACCCGTTCCCCCGCGGGGACGGAGGCGGCGGTGCGGCGCCAGGCCAGCGCGGTGAGGACCGCCGCGACCACCGAGGCCACCGCCAGGGCCTGCAGCGCCAGCCAGACGAGCGGGCGCCCCGCCAGCACCGGGCCGGGGGTGGCCAGCTTGCCTCCCGTCATCAGCAGGTAGGCCACGTAGCAGAACGATCCCAGCACCGCCGTGAGCCCCCCGGCGCTCAGGAGCCGGGCGGCCCGGGTCACCGGCGTCCGCGAGCGGCCGCGCAGGCGGCGTACCAGGGCGACCACCGGATAGGCGGCGAACGCGACCACGAGCAGCGTCAGGGCCGCCAGCTGGACGTTCGACGACTCCCAGCCGGACGGAGGATCCATCGGCACCGTCGGGGCGTCCTGCACCGGGTCGGGCCCCGACCAGCGCGTCCCGGCCGGCTCGCCCGCCGTGACACCGTGCACCCAGGAACCGACCAGGGCCGCGTAGCCGGGTGCCAGCTCCGGCAGCCGGGTGACGCCCCCGTCGGGGGTGCGGTGGACGGCGTGGTCGGCGTCGGCGAAGAACCGGAACGTGTAATGCCGGTTGCCGGCCTTCTCCAGCGCCTCGGCGAACCCCCGAGGACTCTCCACGGGCGGGGTGAGCAGGTCGTGGACGCCCCAGATGCCGAGCACCGGCCGGCGTAGCGCGGCGATGACCGGCCTCGGGTCGTAGTAGGGCTCGGGGAACAGGTCGCCGTCCGCGATCATCCGGTACAGGTGCGGCTCGGCCCGGTCGACGAGCGAGCCGGAGACCCCGGCCTTGCGCAGCCCGGCCGCCACGGCCCAGGTCTGCTGGCGCAACGGCGGGCCGCTGTTCGCCCCCACGAGGACCACGAAGGCGACGTCCCGCGAACGGGAGGCCGCGAGCGGGGCGACCCAGCCCCCCTCGCTGAACCCCCAGAGCCCGACCTTCGCCGGATCGACGCCCGGCTGGGAACGGAGCGCGGCCACCGCGCCGAGCGCGTCCCCGGCGAGCCGCGCGTAGGACCGCTCGAAGAGCGAGTAGTCCTTGGAGCGCTTGTCGTAGATCAGCACGGACAGCCCCTGGCGGGCGAACTCGACGGCCTCGGTCAGCTGCTTCGTGCGGGGCGTGCCCCCGCCCGACCCGTGCACCAGGACGATGCCCGGCCGCGCGGCCTTCCCCGCGACCGGTGACAGGACCGTGCCGTGCAGCGGCAGCCCCTCCGAGCCGCCGAAACTCACCGGCACCGCCTTCAGGTCGGCGGGAACGACGAGCGGAGGCCCGCCGGACGACGGTGCGGCGGGCGACGGTGTGGCGGGCGACGGTGTGGCGGGCGAGGTGCGGGACGAGCTCGTGAGCGACACCTTCGTCACGGACGGCGTACCGGCGGACGACGACACCGGGAAGGACGCCCCGGCGGGGGAAGGTCCTGCGGGCGAGAGGCCCGCCGGAGGCGAGAGGGCCGACAGGAAAAGGGCTGCGGTCACGACGAGGAGGTCAGGTCTCATGTGCCGAACATACTCTGCAGAGAAAGCTCTGCAAACCCTTTCCTGCAGAGACCCTTCTGTAGGAGTAGGCTGCTCATCATGAAGGATGAGGACTCGTTCCTTCTCGACGACCCGGCCCGCCTCAAGGCGCTCGCGCATCCCATGCGCCGGCTCATGCTGCGTCACCTCTCCCTGCACGGCTCGGCGACCTCGACGACCCTCGCCGACCTGCTCGGCGCCAAGACCGGCACCACCAGCTACCACCTGCGGCAGCTGGAGAAGTACGGCTTCGTCGAAGAGGTCCCCGGGCACTCGGCGGGCAGGGAACGCTGGTGGCGCAGGACCGAGGGGCCCAGGGACATGCGGCTGCCCACCCCCGACATGCTCGCCCCCGAGGACCGTCCCGTGCTCATGGAGTTCCACCGGATCGGCCTGGAGGAGGATCTGGCGCTCTTCCAGCGCCTTCCCGAGATCTACGAGCGCGAGCCCCGCTGGGTCAAGGCGTCACGCGGGATCGCCCGGATGACCGCGCAGGAGTTCGAGGAGTTCTTCGAGGCCTACATGAAGGTGCTGAAAAAGCACAGCCCCCGGGCCGAGGACGCCTCCCCGGACGCGCGGCCGATGTTCGTCCGGCTCTTCGCCTTCCCCGCCGAGGACGGCTGACCGCGACCGGCCGGCACGTCCCGAAAGGACCGCCCGGCCGGTGAGATCCGGGAGGCGGGCTCCCGGAAGTGGGCTCCCGGGGCGGGTCGCGGGAAGTGAGGTCCCGCAGACGGGTTCTCGGAGGCGGGTCCCGGTGCGTCGGGTCCCGAAGGCACGTCCCAGGGAGACGGGTTCCCGGAGCCGAGAACGAAACCCGTCCGGCGTGCATCCAACGGGGCGTGAAACGATCCACCGATCCCGGCCGGGGCCGTCCCGCTCCGGTGGCGGGCCACGGAGCCTCCCGGCGTCACCGCGTACCCGAGGTGCGAGGGGAGGCGGGCGGATGCCGCTCGCCGCGCTGATCGACGCCGTCGTGGCGGCCGTCGTCCTCCCCCTGCTCCCGCTCTTCGCCCGTCGTCCCGGGCGGACGTCGGGCGCCCCGGCCGGATCCGCCGCGACGGAGCGGCCGAGGGCGACCCGCTCACGACGCGCCGTCCGGGCGACCCCCGGCCCGCTCGCGGCGTCCGCCGACGACTTCGGCGCGACGGTCATATGGCGCTACCCCGAAGGCGTCCGCCCGGTGAGGCCCTTCACACCGGAATTCCTCCCGGCGAAAAAACCCATCACGGAAAAAGCCGAAAAAAGATGATTTTCGACCGAGCCCCGCGCCGGACGGAGCCGTCCACCCGGCGCGCATCGACACGTACCGCATCGACACGTTCCCTGATCGACACGCCCCTGATCGGCGCACCAAGGATCGGCGCACCCAGGATCGGTGCGCCTTGAATCTCCCTGAATCCCCCTGGATCGGCTCCCCGGATCAGCGCACCCTGGACGGCGGGACCGTCCAGGTGTTGCAGACCGCCGGTGACGCGGCGCGGAAACCCCTGTCGAGCCAGGTGGCGATGGTACGGCCCTTGCCGTGGTTGGTGTCGTACCTCTCGTCCCCGTTCCTGCGGGTGAGCTCCAGCAGGTACTCCCAGTCCTCCTCGGTCCGGTCCAGGGAGTCCCAGACGCTGCCGATGAAGACGCCGGCCAGGCACTCGGCCTGCAGCTCGTTGCGGCGGATCTGCTCCCCCAGCTCGCGCTTCCCCTTGTACGGGTGGTAGTCGAAGGCGCGTTCCATCCCGGTGACGGTCTGGATGTGGTGCCCGTACTCGTGGGCGGCGATCAGGAACAGGACCAGATCGGAGGGGTCCTCCAGCACGGTGTCGTCCAGCTTGACGAGGAAGCGCCGCTCCCGGCCGCAGTACTGCGCCGCGGCGCTCTTGCTCCAGACGTGCCCGCAGAACCGCCGGGGCTTGACGCTGAACGCGACCCGGGCCTTGGCGAACGGAAGGCCCGCCTGCTCCAGATGGGCGCCCCAGGAGGTGTTGAGGCAGTTCAGCACCGAGGTCAGGTACCGCTTGGCCGAGGCGACGTGGTTCGCCTTCACCTCCCGCTCCGGGCACTCGCTCGGCGCGAGATCGCCGCTGCGGTACAGCTTGTTCTTGGTCAGGACCGAATCGCGGATGGGGTAACGGGCGCCGGGAGCCGGATCCGGGACGGCGCCGTGAGCCGCACCTGACAACACAAGCGAAAAACTTACAAAAATGGCCATAAGCAGGGGGAAACGCATGATCGGATCTTAGGGGTCGTGAAACACCGAAGGGGAACAGTTTTCCGTCCGGTTCGTGCCGTGGCGGTGGCTTCCGTCCTACGGACGTCCACCGGGCACGAGGGCACCGTGGACGGAGGCCGGGGACGTCCGGCAGACTCCGGCCGCATGACACTGCCCGCCCTCGCCGAAGAGGTCGTCACCGCCTACCTCCGGGCGGTCGACGACGAGGCCCCCGGTCTTGTCGAAGGCCTGTACCTGGAGGGGTCGGTGGCCCTCGGCGACTTCCGGCCCCGTACCAGTGACATCGACTTCGTGGCCGTCACCGCCACGCCTCCGGAAGGCGCCGCGACGGCCGCCCTGGAACGGGTCCACGAGCGTCTGCTCGCCCACCGGCCACGTCCGTTCTTCGACGGCGTCTACCTGACCTGGGACGACCTGCGGCGCGGTCCGGACATCACCGGGCCGAGGCCGCGCTGCCATGAGGGCCGGTTCCACCCCGGCACCGACGGCACGGCTCCCGCCGGCCCCGTCACCTGGCGGACCCTGGCCGGTCACGGCACGACCCTCCGCGGGCCCGAACCCGCCGGGCTGGATCTCTGGCACGACCCGCGGGCCCTCGCCGTCTGGACGGACGACAACCTCGACCGGTACTGGCGCCGGCTCTGCGACCGCGCGTCGAGGCCCTTCGGCCTCTGGGGGCAGGCCGCCCTGGGTGGCTACGGCACCGTCTGGATCGTCACCGGCGTGACGCGCCTGCACTTCACCCTGGCCACGGGCGACATCACCTCCAAGGAGGGCGCGTGCCGCCACGCGCTGGAGGCCTTCCCGCCGCGATGGCACCGGGTGGTCGAGGAGGCCCTGCGCATCCGGCGGGCGGACCGGGCCCTGCCCACGCTCACCGGTCTCCTCGGCGACATGACGGAGTTCCTGCCCTCCGGGTCCGGCCGGGAGCGGCGGTCCCTGTATCGGACCCCGTGGGCCCGCCGCCGCGACGTCCTCGCCTTCGCCGGCACGGTCATCGCCGACGCGCACCGGTTGCACGCCGGGCGGCCGGGGTGACCCGGACCCGGAACACGTCCCCGCCCTGACCGGGCACGCAACGGCACGCAGCGCGCCGGGCGTCCCGTCCGCGGGCCGCCGCCGGGCCGCTGGCATGCTTGTCCCATGACCGGATCGACGATGCGCGCCGTCAGCCAGGACGTCCTGGGCGGACCCGAGGTGCTGAAGGTGGTGGAGTGCGAGCGGCCCGTGCCGGGCCCGACCGAGGTGCTGGTACGGGTGCACGCGGCAGGGCTCAACCCCACCGACTGGAAGCACCGCGCCACGGGCGGGCTGCTGGGACGGCCGCCGTTCGTCCTCGGCTGGGACGTCTCCGGTGTCGTGGAGGCCGTCGGCCTGGGGACGGCCGTGTACAAGCCGGGCGACGAGGTCTTCGGCATGCTGCGCTACCCGTACGGCCACGGCGCGTTCGCCGAGTACGTGACCGCCCCCGCCCGGACGTTCGTCCGCAGGCCGCGCGGGATCGACCACGTCCGGGCGGCGGCGCTCCCGCTGGCCGCGCTGACCGCGTGGCAGGCTCTGGTGGACGTCGCGGCGGTGCGGGCCGGTCACCGGGTGCTCGTCCACGCCGCGGCCGGTGGGGTGGGTCACCTCGCGGTGCAGATCGCCAAGGCGCGGGGAGCCCACGTCATCGGCACGGCGAGCGCCGCCAAGCACGACTTCCTGCGCGGCCTGGGAGCCGACGAGCTCGTCGACTACCGGGAGGTGGACTTCGCCGAGACGGTCAGGGACGTCGACGTGGTGCTCGACACGATGGGCGGCGACCACGGCCCCCGCTCGCTGCGCACCATGCGCGAGGGAGGGGTCATCGTGTCGCTCGTCCTGTCCGGCCTGGCCGAGGGGTTCGGCGCCCAGGCCGAGGCGACGGGCGTCCGCGCCGAGTCCATGCTCGTGGAGCCCGACCACGCCGCGCTGAGGGCGATCGCCGCGCTGGCCGAGGCGGGCAGGCTGCGTGTCGAGATCGACACGGTGCTCCCGCTGGAGCAGGCCGCCGAGGCGCACGCACGCGGCGAGACCGGCCGTACCACCGGCAAGATCGTGCTCACCGTCGCCTCCCCCGGGACGAGCGAGCCCGTACCCGGGTGAGCCCGTGCTCCGGCGGGCCCGGGGGATGGCGAGCCGCGCCGGTGTGAGGCTCAGGCGGGGACGAGCGGGGCCAGCCGCCGGCTGAGCCGCAGGACGGCCTCGGCCGTCCGGGAGTCGGTGGCGGGCCCGAAGGGCGCGACGGGCCGCGCGTCGGGCCCGATGACCAGACCGGTCCGTCCGTCGAGCGAGGCGTCGGACGCGGCGAGGATCGACGACCGGGCGGCCACGGACGCGGAGCCGGACGTCGCCCGTTCGAAGGTTCGCCGGACCAGCGGCCACAGCAGCCGCAACCCGGGCGAGACGATCCTGGACGACCGCATGGTGCCGTCGTTCATCTCGGTGGCCGCGCCGCCGGGGTCGGCCGCGAAGACCGAGACGCCCGTGCCGCGCAGCCGATCGGTCAGGTCCAGCGTGTACGCGAGGTTGGCGAGCTTCGCCCGGCCGTAGCGGTGAAAACCGTAGTAGCCGCCCGGCGGCTCCACGGCCTCGAAGGAGCGCTTGGCGACCCGGACCGACCCCGAGGTGACGTTCACGATCCGGCTCGGCGCCCCGGCCCGGAGCGGTTCCAGCAGCAGCTCGGTCAGCAGGTACGGGGAGAGATGGTTGACGGCGAACGACGCCTCGATCCCGTCCACCGTCCGCTGCCGGTCCGCGAACATCGCCCCGACGTTGTTGACCAGCACGTCCAACGGCCCCTCTGCGGCGAGCCGGGCGGCGAGCGCACGCACGGCCGCGAGGGACGCGAGGTCGGCCGCCACGAACCTGGCCTCCGGCCCGGCCGCCACCGCGTCGATGCGCTCGACCGCGCGGGGGGTGCAGGCCGTCCAGGAGGACATCGAGGTAGATCTCGGCGTGCCCTGCGTCGTCGCCGGCGGAACGGACCGCGTGCCCGACGCCGCAGAGCAGACGGCGGACGTCGTCCGCCTGGATGTCCCGCCGGACGATCCCCGTGCGGCGGGCGCGGTCGAGAAGCTCCGCGACGGCGCGGTCGAGCTCGGCCTTCATCTCCGAGGTCCGCGCGTCGGTGTCGCTGGTGGATTCGAGCACCGCCGCGAACCCGGCGTCGTCCAGCGCCCGCGCGAGGGTGAACCGCAGCAGGCGCCGCAGCCCCCCGAGGGCGTCCTCGTCCGCCGCCGCGGCCCGCGCCTCGGTGACGAGCTGCTGGAGGCGTTCCGCCAGCAGTGCCTCCAGCAGGGCGTGACGGTTGGGGAAGTGCCGGTACACCGTCCCGACGCCCACCCCCGCGAGCCGCGCGATGGTGTTCAGCATGAGCGAGTCGTCGCCCGCGGCGAGCTGCCGGCGGGCGACCTCCAGCACCCGCGCGCGGTTGCGCGCGGCGTCCGCCCGCAACGCCGTCCCCCGCTCAGCACCGGATGCCACGGCCTCAGCCTAGTCGTCCGCCGATTCCCCGCCCCCGTCGCGATGGCCGGATCTGCAAGACATGTGTCCTTGCGGCCATCACCGTCGGTGGCCAAGGATGACGGTATGCCACACCGCGTCGTCATCGTCGTCTTCGACGGCTTCCAGCTGCTCGATCTCGCGGGCCCGGCCGACGTGTTCTCCGCCGCCGGGCTGCTGGATGCGGATGCCGCCTACCGGGTGGAGACCGCGGCCCTCCAGGCCGGGGCCGTACGCTCCCTGTCCGGCGTCACCGTCCACGCCGGGACGCCGCTGCGGGACGTCCGGGGGCCGATCGGCACGCTGCTGGTGGCCGGCGGCCTTCCCACCCCGGCGGGCCTGGACGGCACCGCGGCGCTGGTCCCGGAGATCCGCAGGCTCGCCGGGGAGTCGGACCGCGTCGGGTCCATCTGCTCGGGCACGTTGCTGCTGGCCGAGGCCGGTCTGCTGGAGGGACGGCGGGCGACCACCCACTGGGCCGTGGGGGAGATGCTCGCCCGCGGCCATCCGGACGTGGCCGTGGACGCCGATCGCATCTACGTACGCGACGGCGACGTGTGGACGTCGGCGGGGGTCACCTCGGGGATCGATCTCGCCCTCGCCCTCGTCGCCCACGACCACGGGCACGACCTGGCCAGGGACATCTCCCGCTGGCTGGTCGTGTACCTGCAACGACCCGGCGGGCAGAGCCAGTTCAGCACGCCGCTGAGCACGCGGACGCCGAGGCGCGAGCCGCTGCGCGAGCTGCAGGGGTGGATCGAGGAGAACCTGGAGGCCGACCTGTCGGTAGGGGCCCTCGCGGAGCACATGAACACGAGCGTCCGCCACTTCTCCCGCGTGTTCGCCGCCGAGGTCGGCATGACGCCCGCGCGGTACGTCGAGCGGGCACGGACGGCGGCGGCCAGGCGGCTGCTGGAGAGCGGCGACGAGCCGCTCGACCGGATCGCCGTCCGGGTCGGCCTCGGCACGCCGGAGACCCTCTACCGGGTCTTCCGGCGCCACCTCACGATCTCGCCGGGAGAGTACCGGCGCCGTTTCCACGTCACGGAGAACCGACATGCAGATCGCCATCCCCCTGTACTCGGGCTATGACGCCGCGGACGCCCTGGGGCCGTACTTCGTCCTGCGCAACATCCCCGGCGCCACGGTCACCTTCGTGGCCGAGCGGCCGGGCGTCGTCGCCGACCAGGAGGTCACGCTGACGGCCACCGCCTCCTTCGCCGACCTGCCCGCCCCCGACGTCCTGGTGGTGCCGGGCACCGGGGACGTGACGCGGAGCACGACCGACCAGGAACTGATCCGGTACGTGAGGACGGCCCATCCGGCCACCACGTGGACCACGTCGGTGTGCGTGGGCTCGCTCGCGCTCGGCGCGGCGGGCCTGCTGGAGGGGGTCAGGGCGACCACCCACTGGGTGGCCCGCGACCTGCTGGCGGGGTTCGGGGCGCTGCCGGTCGACGAACGCTTCGTCACGGACGGGAAGATCATCACCTCGGCCGGGGTGCTGGCCGGTATCGACATGGCCCTCCACCTCGCGTCCCTGCTGGCGGACGAGGAGACGGCCATGGCGATCCAGCTCGGCCTGGAGTACGCGCCCCGGCCACCGTTCGACGCCGGGACGCCCGGGACCGCTCCCGCGGGGGTCACCGAGCTGGTGCGCTCCCTCCTGAGGGGCACCTGAGCCTCGCCCGGACACCGGGGCGCGGGGACGCGGGGACGCGGGGACGTCCGGACGTACCCCCGCCCGGGTACGCCCTCACGTCCCCGGACGCGTCCTCACGCCGTCCTGCCCCGGGCGCGGAAGGCCGCGGTCTTGACGCGGTTCTGGCAGGCCGTGCCGCAGAAGCGGCGGGTGCCGTTGCGCGACACGTCCACGTACACCCGGTCGCAGTGCGGTGCCGTGCACACGCCGAGACGGTCGCGGAAGTCACCGCCCAGCACGATCGCGAGCCCGGTGGCGCAGCTCGCCGCCAGGTCGCCCGCGACGGTGCCGCCGCGGCCGTGGAAGTGCAGGTGCCACGGCTCCCCGTCGTGCCGCTCGAGCAGCGGACGGGCACGGGTGTCGTCCAGGAGGGCGTTGACCTGCCGGGCCGCCGTGTCGACGTCCCCCCCCGGTCACGGCTTCGAAGACCGCGCGCAGCCGTGCCGCGGTCCCGGCGAGCTCGCCGGCCTCCTCCTCGGTGACCTCCCGCTGGCCCGGATAACCGGTCCGCAGGCCCTCGGTGGCGGCGGCGACGAGGTCGCGCGGCGGCGAGAAGGGGCGGCCCCGTCTCTCCCCGGGGGTCAGCTCGTTGACCAGACCCACCGCCATCCGGACGATCGCATCGGTGTGACTGTTGAAATCCACTTGACCAGTTACCTGCTCGCGTTTTAGTTTGTGACTGTCGAAAGCTTATACGACAGTCACAAGGAGACAATGGTGCTCACCCACGATGCCGCACGCGAATGGATCGCACGCTGGGACCGCCAGCAGGAGGGCTACCTGCCCGACCGGGAGGAGCGGTTCACCGCGCTGATCGACGCCGTCGAGGCGCTGGGCCGTCCCGATCCGCTGGTCGTCGACCTCGGCTGCGGGCCGGGCTCGCTGTCGGCGCGCCTGGTGGAGCGGCTGCCCGGGGCGACGGTGGTCCCGGTCGACGCCGACCCGCTGCTGATCGGCCTCGGCCGGGCCGCCTACCCGCACCTCAGGTTCGTCTCCCTCGACCTGCGCACCCCCGGGTGGGCGGGCTCCCTGGGCCTGGACCGGCCGGCCGACGCCGCGGTGAGCACCACCGCCCTGCACTGGATCTCCGCGTCCGACCTCCCGAAGATGTACGCCGAACTGGCGACCGTGCTGCGGCCGGGCGGGCTCCTGCTCAACGGCGACCACATGGAGACCGACGACACCGCCCCCGCCATCGCCCGCCTCGAACGCGCCGTGCACGAGCGGGCCACCGAGCGCCTGTTCGCCGACGGGCGTCCGGAGGACTGGCGCCGGTGGTGGGACGCGGTCGCCGCCGACCCCGCCTTCGCCGAGCTCAACTCCGCCCGCGCCACCGCGGGGGCCGACCACCACGGCTCGGAGTCCCCCCTGCTCTCCTCGCACGTCGACGCCCTGCGCGACGCCGGTTTCACCGAGATCGGCTGCCTGTGGCAGCGCGGCGACAACCGTCTCCTGTGCGCGGTCCGCGGCTGACCGGTCACCCGTCCGGGATCGGTCACCCGTCCGGACAGGAATCGCCGTGGTCAGCGGTGGTCGCTTGACATTATGCAGGCAAATGCCTGCATAATTCTCCGTGTGGCTGCGGATACGGACAAGGTCTTCAAGGCGCTGGCGGACCAGACGCGGCGATACCTCCTGGACAGGCTTCACGAGCACAACGGGCAGACGCTGAGCGAGCTGTGCGAGCACCTCGACATGGCGCGCCAGTCGGTGACCCAGCACGTGGCCCTGCTCGAGGCCGCCAACCTGGTCAGCACGGTCCGGCGGGGGCGAGAGAAGCTGCACTACCTCAACCCCGTCCCCCTCCACGAGATCCAGGAACGGTGGATCGACAAGTTCGAGCGTCCGCGCCTCCGGGCGCTGAGCGCCCTGAAACGACGAGCAGAGGAGCACGACATGAGCGACACGCTGACCACCGGCACGCCCACCTTCGTGTACGTCACCTACATCCAGAGCACCCCGGAGAAGGTCTGGCACGCCCTGACCGACGCCGACCTCACCGCCGAGTACTGGGGCCACAGCAACGTCTCGGACTGGCAGGCCGGCTCCACCTGGCAGCACGTGCGCACCGACGGGTCGGGGGTCGCCGACGTCACCGGCACGGTCGTGGAGACCGTGCCGCCCAAGCGGCTGGTGATCACCTTCGGTGAGCCGTCCCAGGTCACGTTCGAGATCGAGCCCTACGGCGAGATCGTCCGGCTCACCGTCACCCACGAGAACCTGGCCACCCGGGACGACTACGACCAGATCTCCCTCGGATGGCCGGCCGTGATGGCCAACCTCAAGTCCCTCCTGGAGACCGGGCACGTCCTGCCGCAGGCCCCCTGGGAGATGCACGCGGAATGCCGGGCCGAGCAGATGGCGAAGAACGACCGCCAGGGGTCCTGACCCTCACCGGGACACCGCATGGGACCTCGTGGCGCACCGGCGGAGGACGGGGCCGTCCGCCGTTCACGGCCCGCGTGTCCCCGGGTCCGGTCTCCCTACGGAAGGATCTCGATCGTCTCCGGCGTCTCCTCCGGAGAGCCGGGCTCGGGGAGCTCCTCGGCCTCGATGACCATGTCCTCGGGCGGCGGCTGGACGGTCACCCTGGCACCCCAGCCGGTGAAGCGCTGGTCGGAGCTGAGGCTCGGCCGGTCGCCGCCGTTCGCGTGCCGGGAGGTCGCGGAGGCCAGACGGGTGACCCTGCCCTCGGCGTCGAACCAGAGCGCCCAGGCGACCTTCTCACCGCGTCCCGTCCATCCCTCGAAGGGCCGGCCCGGGATCGCGGAGGCGAGGATCGTGCCCCGGGCGGAACGAGGACCCTTGGAGGAGGCGGTGGCGAGCAGCGCCCGCAGCGTGCCGGGGGTGAACAGGTCGATCGCGCCGTCCGCGGCGACGGGGCGGGGCTCCCGGAGACGCACCCACTTCTTGTCCAGCGGCAGCCTGCCGATCAGCTCGCCCCCGGAGGCGTAGGTCGCGTCCTTGACCCGGACGAGCAACGACGGGAAGAGGGTCTCCTCCTTCAGTCCCTCGGAGCTGATCGCCGAGTAGAACGTGGTGGTGTCGTCCGTCTCCACCACTCCCCCCTTGCGGAACCCCACGATCCGGTCGGTCCGGGTGGTGGCGGACCGCCTGCCGTCGGGCGACGTGCGGGTGACCAGGGAGACGGTGACGCCCCGGCCGGGCACGACCTGGGCACGGAGCGCCTTGACCGGATCGGCGGCGACGACGACGGCGGCGGCACGGGCGGGCAACGGCGCGAGCAGGACGAGGCCCGCGACGACGCCCGCGGTGATCCGTTTCATGTGGTTTCCTTCACCATCCGGAGGGGAAGGAGATTCTTCCAATCAAAGATCACGATGCCGTCTCGACGGCACGCCTCCGCGCCCGGTGTCCGGCGCCGCCGGAGACGGGCCGCGACCCCGCACCCGCCCCGGCGCCGCCGGAAGCGCCGTGATCATCTCACCGGCCCGGGACCCGGCCCGGCCGGCGCCGGGAACGCGTCACTGGACGGTGGTACGGGTGGGCCGCACGACCAGGACCACCCTGCGCGCGGCGTCGGCGACCGGCGCTTCGTACTCCAGCCCGTAGCGCCTGGCCAGCACGTCGAAGAAGGCACCCTCGGGGTCGGGGTCGATCCGCTCGACGGTGCCGCGGACCTCCAGGTACCGGTACGGCTGCTCGGGATCGTTGACGGAGAGCGCCACCCGAGGACGGGCGCTCGCGTTGCGACCTTTCTGACGGTCCGTCGTGGTGGTGAGGCGCAGGAACTCGCCGTCCCAGACGGTCCACACCGGTGTCACCTGCGGGGTGCCGTCGGGCATCAGGGTCGCCAGGTGCGCGTACAGGGGACGGGTCAGCAGGTCGAGATGGCTCTCGGGAATCACGGTCATGGCGGCACGCTATCAAAGCTTTGATAGTCATAAGAACTCTCCCATACGTGACGGCTTGTAAGCTCCGCTCATGGACATGCCCGCGCGGGAGCGGCTCGGCCTGCCGGTGAAACGCGCCGAGCAGCGGCTCATGGCGGCCAAGCACGCGGCGGTGAGGACCGCGGGGCTGACCGTGCCGCAGTACGCCGCCCTGCTCGTGCTGGCCGACAACCCGGGCATCTCCGCCGCCGCGCTGGCCAGGGAGTGCCTCGTCACCCCGCAGGCGATGACCGTCGTGCTGAAGAACCTGCTGGGGGCCGGCCTGATCGAACGCGGCCCGCACCAGTGGCACCGCACGATGCTGGAGACCCACCTCACCGACGCGGGACGTGAGGCGCTGCGCACCGCGGACGCGGCGGCCGTGGTCATCGAGCGCAGGATCGCCGACGCCTTCACCCCCGAGGAACGCGACACCCTCCGGGACCTGCTCGCCCGCTTCACCGAGGCGATCTGAGGCGATCCAGACGGACCGGGCGACGCTCACCGTGCCGGCGGCCTTCCCACGCCCTCCCCGCCGCATATCCGAATCCGAAAATATCCAAGCAAGGGTGGAGTTCAATGGACGTCGAGTAGGTTGTGAACCATGCTCGACGTCCTTGGAGAAGCCGGCGATTTACTGATCCTCGGGCTGCTGATCGCAGGAATATATGTCTTTTTCCGCGTCATTCGCCAGCTCCTCGCCCCCCGGCCCCAGCCCGAGGTGCACGAGGCGCCACCGCACCCGGACTGGAATTCACGTCCGCGCCCCGGTGACATCTGGTGGGCCGGCGTGCCGTTCGCCGACGGCTCGGGCGGGAAGGTCAGACCCTGCCTGGTGATTCGCACCCATGCGAATGGTGTGGAGGTCCTGAAGATTACGAGCCAGGACAAATCACATCGGATGAACTGCGTCAGCATCCCCACCGCCCACTGGGACCGGCGGGCGCAAAAGGACAGCTGGCTCGATCTCGACGCCCCGTACCTGGTCAACGACCACGACTTCCGGCGACGCGCCGGTGCCTGCGACGACCGGACCTGGTCACTGGTGAGAAAACACCACCGGACGGGCTGGGTCTACTCCCCCGACCACTGACACCGCATCCCTCACGGAACCGCGTCTCACGGGACCGAATCCTGACGGGACCGCGTCCTCACGGGACCGCGTCCGCGAAGGGCCGACGGCCGGTGACCCACCCACCGGCGCCCTCGCACGGCCGCAAGAACGTCACGGAGGAACGCGACGGGGGAACGGACGTCCCGCCTCGACGAGGGCCGGGGACCCGGGGGTTCAGTCTCCGTTCAGGACGCGTTTCACCCATTCCAGCGAGCCCGTGGCGAGCGCCTCGTCCGCGAGCCGCTTCGCGGAGGCCGTCTTCAGCGCGGCGAGCGAGCTGTCGATCCACGGCTGGACGTTCTGGTACCCCTGCTCGCGGTACTCGACGGCCTGGATCAGGCACTCCAGCTTGTCGGCGTCACGAGCGCAGACGGCCTCCAGGCTGGTCTTCTGCTCGTACTCCCCGACCGCGCCACTGACCATCTCCGCCACCACCGCCGGAACCCCGCGCACCTGGTCGGCGGTGACCTCCTCGTTCGGGGCCGCCTTCAGGTAGAGCCTGCCGAGGTGGTGGATGTCGGTGATGCGGCTCTCCTGCGTGTCGTGGAACAGGCTCATGAACGCCGCACGCTCGGGGTCGCCCCCCTCCAGCGCCGCGATCACACTCGCGATGATCGCCGTACGGAAGGAGTGGTCGGCGACGCTCTCGGGGTCCCGCACCCCCGCCACCAGCCAACCGGTGCGCTTGTAGCGCTTGAGCAGCCCGACCTCGTACAGCAGACCGGTCAGCCTCGACAATTCCTCCGCCATGAAGGCCCCTATCCCCTCGGTGGATCTGCGCAGAGCGCAGACGACCACGGCCGTTCCGTCCGGCCTCCGGCGGCCGATCCATACCCCCGGCCGGGCTCCCGGACGCCCTATCCCCGCCTGGGCTCGATCGTGACCCCGCCGGACATCACCTGACGGGTCATCGGACGGTTCAGGAAGTCGTGCGGGAAACCCGGTTCGACGGCGCTGACCCGGTCGAGGGCGGCCAGTTCGTCCTCGGTGAAGGTCACCTCCAGGGCGGCCAGGTTGTCCTCGAGCTGTGCGAGGGTCCTCGCGCCGATGATCGGAGCGGTGACCGCCGGGTCGAGCAGCGTCCAGGCGAGCGCGACCCGCGCCGGGGTGGTGCCCTTGCCGGCCGCGACCTCCTTCACCACGTCGGCGATGTCCAGCGCCCGCTCGGTCAGCGAGCCGTTGGCCGCGGCGACGTTCCTGCGCGTCCCCTCCGGATCGGCGGAGACGCCGTGGCCCAGGTCGGCGCGAGTGTACTTGCCGGTCAGCACACCGCTCGCCAGCGGCGACCAGGGAATCACGCCGAGCCCCATCTCCCGCGCCATCGGGATGAGCTCGCGCTCCACCGTCCGCTCGACCAGGCTGTACTCGATCTGCAGGGCGACCAGCGGCGACCAGCCGCGCAGGTCCGCGATCGCCTGCATCCGGGAGACCTGCCACGCGGGGGTGTCGGAGATGCCCAGGTAGAGCACCTTCCCGGCGCGGACGAGGTCGTCCATGGCCCGCAGGACCTCCTCGACCGGGGTCGTGAAGTCCCAGGCGTGCAGGTAGAGAAGGTCGATGTAGTCGGTGTTCAGCCGTCGCAGGCTCGACTCGACCGAGGCGACCATGCTCTTGCGGTGGTTGCCGCCCGAGTTCGGGTCACCCGGGCGTGTGGCGACCGTGTACTTCGTGGCGGCCACCACGCGCTCACGACGGCCGTGCATGAACTCGCCGAGCAGCTGCTCGGACGTCCCGTTGGTGTACTGGTTGGCGGTGTCGACGAAGTTCCCGCCCCGGTCCACGTACGCGTCGAAGATCCGGCGCGACTCGTCCTTGTCGGCGCCCCACCCCCAGTCCTGCCCGAAGGTCATGGCCCCGAGCGCCAGCGGTGAGACCCGCAGGCCGGAGCGGCCCAGCAGGCGATAGCGGTCAAGTGAAACAGATCCAGTCACAATGGTCTCCAGGCATGGTGCTGCGGCATGACGATCTCGTTCGGGGCTCGCACCGCCGCCGTGAGCGAGCCGCTCACTCATCGTGCGGCCGCCGGAAGAGAGGGGCCAGCGAAGGCTTTTCCTGGGACTGACCGTCCCAGGCAGGCCGCGACTACCATCGAGGGGGTGAGCAGCGGAATGGACCTGACCCACGAGCTGGCGGTGTTCCTGCGCACCCGCCGTGAGCGACTGACCCCCCGTGACCTCGCGCGTCCCCCGCACGGGCGCCCGCGCCGTACCCCCGGCCTGCGCCGGGAGGAGGTCGCCGAGCTGGCCGGGGTCAGCGTCGACTACGTGGTACGGCTGGAGCAGGGACGGGGGCTGCGCCCCTCGGCCGAGGTGCTCGACGCCCTCGCGCGGGCGCTGCGGCTGAACGACGACGAGCGGGTCTACCTGTTCGACCTGGCCCGGCAGCGACCGGTGAGCCGGCCGCCGTCCGCGACCGGCCGGGCGCCGAGCCCGCTCGCCCGGCTGGTCCACGACCTGTCGCCGCTGCCGTGCATGCTGGTCGACCACCGGTTCGACATCCTCGCCGCGAACCGCGAGATGACCAGGCTGATGCTGGACTTCGACCGCCTCCCGGTCGAGCAGCACAACACGCTCCGGCTGTGCATCCTCCGCCCGGAGTACCGCGGCTTCTGGCGGGACCGCGAGATGGTCGTCCGTGAGTGCATCGCCGACCTGCGCGCGGCGTGGGCCGCGCGTCCCGACGACGCGTTCCTGGACGAGCTGATCACGGAACTGACGTCGGGGAGCGAGGAGTTCGCCCGGCTGTGGGCCAGAAACGACGTCAAGGTGAACGGCCGGGGCCACAAGCGGCTGCTGCACCCCACGGCCGGCCCGCTCTCCGTCGACTACGAGGTGCTGAACCCGCTGGGAGACCCGGATCGGCGGCTCGTCATCTACCGCGCTTCCGACCCCGCCTCGCAGGCCGTGCTGGACGCCCTCACCGACGGTGCCGCCACTCCCGTACGCGACGGCGTCGCAGGCGGGACGTCCAGGCGCTGACACCCGTGGGGCCGAGGCCCCGCGGCGCGAGGCCACTCGGGAAGGACCAGCGGCGACATCGCTTCGCGCGGGACCGGGGACGGGTCCTCCGGGGCGTCCGCCCGGCCACGGTGAGGGCGTACCGGACGAAGAGGGTGCTCTCGACCGGCGAAATGCCGGACGGCTGTGCTATTTTTTGGCCATGCGGTCAGAAAACAAGGCAGGCGGCCAGGATCGTTCGTTCATCGAGACGGCACGCCGTGCCCAGATCGTCGGGTCCGCGATCGACGTGATCGCCGAGGTCGGCTACGCGCAGGCGTCGCTGGCCCGGATCGCCGAGCACGCCGGCATCAGCAAGGGCGTCATCTCCTACCACTTCGACAGCAAGGACGAGCTGGTCCAGCAGATCGTCGACGACGCGATGACCGCCGGGGACGCCGCCGTCCGTCCCCTCGTCGAGGCGCAGACCACGGCCGCGGACATGCTGAGGGTCTACATCGAGGCGAGCGTGGAGTTCTACCGCACCCACCAGCGGCACATGCTGGCCCTGCTGGACATCTGGACGAACCTGCGCACCCAGGACGGCAGGCAGCGGCTCGGCGTACGCGACAACGAGAACGAGATGGGCGACGTCGAGCAGATCCTGCGGTTCGGCCAGGCCACCGGAGAGTTCGGCGAGTTCTCCACCCGGGTGATGGCGGTGACCGTCAAGCAGGCGGTCGACGGCGTGCTCCTGCTGATGGCCGCCTACGACGACCTCGACTTCGACGTCTACGCCCGCGAGCTGGCCGGCCTGTTCGACCGCGCCACCCGCAAGGAGGACCGATGGAGGTGAACCTGCGGCCCCCCCGCCACCCCGTCGAGCCCCGGGCGATCCGCTGGTGGACGACGCAGGCGCTGGCCTGGGTGCTCCCGCCGGTGCTGCTGCCGGCCCTGCTGGCCGCGCTGATCGCGCCCGCCCGGCCGTGGCTGCTGGCGGCGGCGCTGCTCGTCGCGGTCCCCGGCCTGGGGTACGCGCTCTGCATGCCGCGCCGGCGCTACCGGATCCACCGCTGGGAGGTCACCGACGACGCGGTCTACGCCTCCTCCGGCTGGCTGTGGCACAGGTGGCGGGTGGCGCCGATGTCGCGCATCCAGACCGTCGACACGGTACGCGGCCCGCTGCAGCAGGTCTTCGGCCTGTCCGGGGTGAAGGTCACCACGGCCTCGGCCGCGGGATCGATCAGGATCCAGGGGCTGGACCGGCACCTGGCCGCCGACCTCGTCGAGCACCTCACCGCGAGAGCGCAGACCGTGCCCGGGGACGCGACATGAGCCGCGGCGAGGACGCCTGGGAGCGGCTCGACGCGCGGACGGTCGCGGTCGCCCTGAGCTGGCTGGCCGGTCCCTCGATCCCCGCCACGGTGGCCGTCGTCACGCTGGGGGCCACGCCCCGGACCGTCATCCCGCTCGCCGTCCTGTCGCTCGTCCTCGCCGGGATCGCCTCCCTGGGGGTGCTGCGCCACGCCACCACGCGGTACAGGATCACCGGGGAGCGACTCGAACACCGGTCCGGGCTGGTGTTCCGCCGGGACCGCTCGATCCCGCGCGACCGGGTACGGACCGTCGACGTGACGGCGCAGCCGGTGCACCGCCTGCTCGGCGTGGCCGTCGTGCGCGTCGGCGTCGGCGAGCAGGAGGCGGACCTGCGCCTGGACGCGGTCTCCCGGGCCCGTGCCGAGCGGCTGCGCCTGCTGCTCGGCCCGGAGGGCGGGACGCCCGCGGACACCGAGACGGTGACGGCGCGTCCCGCCTGGATCGGCTACGCCCTGCTGAGCGGCTGGACACCGCTCATCGGCCTGGCACCGTTCGGCGCGCTCTTCCGCGTGCTGGAGATCTTCGGCCTCGAACCCGCCGAGGTCGGTCTCCTGCGGGAGGCGTGGAGCACGGCGTCCCGGTTCTCCTGGCCGGTCGTGGCCGGGACGGCCCTCGCGGCCGTGCTCGCCATCGGATTCGCGGGAGCGCTGCTGCTCCACGTGGAGGTGTGGTGGCGTTTCCGGCTGACGCGCGGGACCGACGGCACCTACCGGATCCGGCGGGGTCTGCTCGGCACCCGGTCGCTGTCGCTCCAGGACGGCCGGCTGCGCGGCGTACGGCTGGCCGAACCGCTGCCGCTACGCTGGGGAGGCGGCGCCCGCCTGAGCGCGCTGGTGGCCGGCGTGAACCCCGACGACAGCGAGGAGCGGACCTCCGCGGCGCTGCTGCCGCCCGCGCCCCGGCAGGCGGCGCTGCGGGTGGCCGCGCGGGTGCTCGGCGCCCCCGTGCTGGCGACCCGGCTGCGCCGTCACCCGCGGGCCGCGCTGCGCCTGCGCCTGTCACGCGCCGTCTGGACGGTGGCGCTGCCGGCCGTGCCGCTGGCCTGGCTCGGGATGTGGGCGAGCCGGCTCCCGGACGGGTTGTGGCTGCTCGCCCCGGCGTGCCTGCCCTTCACGGTGCTGCTGGCGGCCGACGCCTACCGCGGTCTCGGCCACGGTCTGTCCGGCGGCTACCTGCTGACCCGCCACGGCACGGTCCGCCGCAGGACGACGGCGCTGCGCACGGACGCGGTCATCGGCTGGACGGTCGGTCGGTCCCCGGCACAACGCCGCCGGGGCCTGATGACCCTCACCGCGGCGACGTCCGCGGGCACCCACCGGATCAAGGACGTCGGCGTCGGCCAGGGACTGGCCTTCGCCGAGGAGGCGGTACCGGGTCTGCTGGCACCGTTCACGGTCCCCACCGCGCGGCCGGCACGGGCCACGTCGTCCCCGTCGCCCGCCCGCGGATACCGCTGACGACGAGAGCCCGCGGGCATTGACTTTGTCGCAAGGTATGACGCAACATGCTGATACAAAGCTTGCGACAAAGGAGGTGCCATGATCCACGACTCGTCACCGGACGCCGGTTCGCCGGCGCGTGCGGTCGATCTGCGATCGGCGAGCGCGTGGCTGGCCGGGCACGACCTGGCCGACGCCCGCCCGACCCCGCTGCTGGCCGGCCGTCTGGCGGTCCGGGAACGCGCCCGCCTGGCCACGTACGTCATCCTGGCCGCACTGATCATCGTGAGCGCCTTCGTCGCCACTTCCGCTTTCGGAGGCTTCCCGCCGCATCACCCGCTCCCGCTGCTGGCCCTGACCGCGTCGGTGGCCGGGCTGCTGCTGGCACAGTGGCTGCTCGATCGGTGGGTGCGACGCGTCGACCGGCGGGCGGGCGCGGCGCTGTCCCGCAGGGCCGCCCATTCGGTCCAGCCCGGCTGGCGGACCGTGCTCGGCCGGCCGTACGCCGTTTTCGCGGTCGCCACGTTCGCCGGCGCGATGGTGCTGGCCGCGAGCACCCTGGCCGTTCCCGACCCCACCGTGCGGCAGCTGGCCGTCGTCGTGCTGATCGGCCTGCTCGGCGCGACGGCCGTCACCGCCATGCAGCTGCGCCACCTGCTCAGGCGGCCGGTCGTGGCGGAGGACGAGGAGTCGCTGACCGCCGACGTCATCATGCGCGTCGAGGACGCCCGCGAGCTCACCACGCCGAGCGTGCAGTGGACGCTGCCGGTGGTGCTGTTCGGCACCGCGCCCGGCTGGTGGGGCGCCGCCGCGGCCGCCTACATGGTCCTGAGCCTGGCCGCGTGCATCGCGCTCCATGCCAGGACTCCGTCGTGCGCGACGGTGGCCCGGCGGGTCATGGGCGTTCGATGATCGTCATCGATGCGGCCTCACCGGTACCGCCGTTCGAGCAGTTGCGGGCCCAGCTCGCCCGGCAGATCCAGGACCGCACGCTGGCCGTGGGCACCAGGCTGCCGACCATCCGCCACCTCGCGGCCGACCTCGGCCTGGCCGTCAACACGGTCGGCCGGGCCTACCGGGAGCTGGAGGAGGCGGGGCTGATCGAGACGCGCGGACGGGCGGGCTCGTTCGTGTCGGCCGCCGGCGAGGAGGGCCGGGAGCGGGCCGTCCAGGCCGCCGCCGACTACGCGGCCGTGATCGCCAGCGTCGGCATCGACACGGGCGAGGCGATCCGCATCGTGCAAGCGGCCCTGACGTCCGGCGCGGCGGCACCGGCCTCGCCATGACCGCGACCGTACGCGGCCTGACACGGCCGGCCCGTGGATCCGTCGGAACGCACGGCCGGCCGTCCGACGGCCGTGCCACCGGCGCCACCGACGGCACCGGTACTGCGGGCGCCACCGGTGCCGCCGGACGTGAAAAGGCCGGGCGTCCCATCGGACGCCCGGCCTACCACCGGCCCCTCCCCTGGAGGCCGGTCGCTCAGAACTCGCAGTTCTCCTCGACCTCACCGGTGCAGGTGTCGGTGTCGCCGCTGCCGTCGGTGGTGTCGTGGCCGTTACGGCCGTGCAGGAAGTCGTTGCCGCTGCCGCCGACGAGGACGTCACGGCCGGTGCCGCCCCAGAGGGTGTCGTGGCCGGCCGAGCCGAAGATCTCGGTGAACCGGTTGACGGTGTCGTTGTTGACGATGTCGTCGCCCTGGCGCATGTTGACCATGATCGAGCTGGCGTTCTTGCAGCTGACCCCGTTGAAGATCGCCTGGCAGTCGCTGTCGCTGGAGGTGACGCCCGCCCCGGTCACCGTGATGGTGCCGCCGCCACCCTCGGCCAGGGTGATCAGGTCGGAGACGGTCGTGCCGACGACCGACATGCCGCCGAGACTCACGGTCACGGTGATCGGCGCGGCCGCCTGGGCGGGAGCCGCCATGGACGCCATACCGGCGAAACCGGCGACGGTGAGGGCGAGGGCGGCGATGTGACGACGCATTTTCATTCATCCTTCAATTCGGTGTTCCCGGCCCCCGTCGGGCCGATGACACAAGGAAAGCGCCTCACCCCTCCTGCGGTCTGTGGTGAAATGCACGCCCGTTACGGGTCCAAATACCTACGGAACAAGGGCGGCACGATGCATATATGACGTGGGGACCGCCGGTCGTCGGCCCGTACACGTCCGGCTTGCGACACCCGGGACGAGGAGAGCGGCGACGCGCGGGCACGAGCGAGCCGGTGGACGACGACAGGGGACGCCGCGGTTCCGGCAGGACACCGGCCCCGGCCCCGCGCGGCCAGGGGCCGGTCGGCCCGGCCCCTGGTGAGCCCCGCCGGGGGCGGGCCGCGGGATCAGCCGGCGGTGCAGGTGACGGTCGCTCCGGCGCCGCTCCCGCCGGCCTGGAAGCCGAAGCCGGCGCTCTGCCCGGCCGGCAACCGCCCGTTGTAGCTCTGGTTGGTGACGGTCACGGTGCCGCCGGTGCCGGAGGTGACGCCGTTCCACAGGGAGCTGATCGTGGCTCCCGCGGGCAGGGTGAGGGTGACCCTCCAGCCGTCGATCGCGGTGCCGCCCGCGGTGACGTTCACGGCGGCGACGAACCCGCCGGCCCACTGGTCCTGCACCGCGTAGGTCGCCGAGCAGCCCCGGGGCCCGCCGTCGCCGGGCGTCGGGGAGGGGGTGACGGTGGGTGTCGGGGAGGGCGACGGGGTGACGGTGGGGGTCGGGGAAGGGGTACCGCCGTCGAGCGTGAGGTTCTTCTGCTGGACCTGCCACTGGGTGTTGCACAGGCCGCAGCCGGGGCCGACGAAGGCCGCGCCGGCCGTCGTGTCGCCCTTCAGCCGCCACTTCAGGTACAGCACCGCCACACGGGCGAACTCACCGCCGTCGGGCTGGCCGTAGGTGCCGCCGTGCCCAACGTTCAGATTGCCCATGAACGCGGGCAGTCCCGCCGGCAGCTTGCCCCAGTCGTCGATGGCGTTCGGGTAGGCGATGTCACTGGGCCCGCCGATGAAGTAGGCGATCGGCTTCGTCAGCCGGCGGAGCTGGTAGTCGTCGGCGTCGTTCAGCAACCCGCTGCTGAAGATGGTGGTCGTGGTGATCCGCGGGTCGTCGGAGACGGCGTAGGCCTCCAGCCCGCCGCAGGAGAAGCCCCCTGCGGCGATCTTGCCGGTGTCGAGCCTGCCGTGGTACTTGCCGCCCTGGCGGCCGTTCTCCGCGATCGCCCAGTCGATGGACTGGGTGAGCATCTGGGACGTCGTCGAGCCGGAGCCGTTCGGGCTGCCGTTGGCGATGACCAGAAATCCGTGCGAGGCGATCTCGCGAAGGAAGTTCAGCTGCGACGTCCCGTTGGCGGAGCAGCCGCCGTTGCCCCACACGAAGACGGGGAGTTTCTCGGACGGCAGGGTCCCGGGCCGGTAAACGGTGTGGTTGGGCAGGCCGGCCGAGGTCTCGTAACCGGCCGGGTAGGGACCCGCGTAGCGGGCCGCCGCGACGCTCGGCGTCATGGTGAGCGCCACCGTCGCGGCGCAGACCAGGGCGACCACGGCCGCCAGTACCGCGCCGATGATCGAGCGTCTTCTCATTTCGCCCTCCGAAGGTGTCACAACAGCGCTCCGTGTCGGACGCGGCATGCGCGGCGCACACCGGCGGAGCTCGGCAGCGGCCTGGCCGCTCCCGCCGCGGCCGGTGTGGCCGACACCGGCCGCGGCGGGAGATCGAGAGGGCCGGCCGTCGGCCACAGGACATGCTCGTTTCAGGCGGAACGGGCCGACGCGAGCAATGTGCAGTTACTATCACCGCGGTGATGAAAAGTGTCAAGAAAGTGCTTGCGGCCGGGCGAGCGGTGCGCGTGCGGACCGGGGACGCTCCCGGCGCACCCGGCTCCGGACGTGGGACGGCCGATCACGCGACCCTTCGGAACGGCACCGGGAGGACGTACCGGCACGGGCGGCTCCGGCACAGGTCACGGCGCCCGCCGAGCTGACGCTCCGGGGGGATCGCGGTGGGCGTCCGCAGCCGGGAGACCGGCGCGCCTCGGCCGTCACGAGACATGGCGTGGCGGCCGGACGGTCGTCGGTGTGGATGAAAGTTTCTTTCAGCCGTCCCGGCCGGCCGGGACCGACACGGAGTTCTCCGACGCCCGGAAGTGGGTGATCCAGGACGCGGCGTCCGGCCAGTACGGTGTCGCGACCTGGACGAGCCGCGCCTCGGCGAGCGAGCCGAGAGCGGAATGGATCTCCAGCATGAGGTCTCTGGCGGCCTGGCGGGGCCACGGCGCCGGCAGGAGGTGGGCGGGGAGGTCCGGGTCGATGTCGGGGAACCTGCGCCAGGAGTCCATGACGGAGGTCCGGGCCACCAGCGCCCGGGTCGCGTCGACCTCCCCGTCGCGGACGGCCACCCGCAGCTCCGCGTACCGCGCAATGAAGGCCTCGTAGGCCGAGGCGAGACCGGCCAGATCGTAGGCCGCGGCCGGACCGTGCGGGCCGGCCTCCTGGTCGAAACGGGCGTGCATCACCGACCATCGGCTGCCGTCGACGTCGTCCAGGATGTCGTGCAGCGCCTGGGTCACCGGACCGGAGTCGGAACCGGGCCGGATCCATACGCTGTCGTACAGCCGCGCGAACCCCAGCGCTCCCAGAGCCTTGCGAACCGTGTGCCGCGGGGCCTGGCCGGACTGGGGGATGGAGAAGGAGACGGTCACCCAGTCGCCGGTCCACCGCGGCGGACGGGCGCCGAAGCCCAGGAAGTGATCCATCCGGGAGCGATGCCTGGCGATCGCCCGGGGCGTGAGGTGGTACACGGGCGGCCGCCCGGTTCCCCGTACGGCGATCAGGCCACGCCTGGTCAGCCGGGACAACGCGGCCCGCGCGCTGGACTCGCTGATGCCGAACTCCCCGAGCATCGCGACCACCGCCATCGACGGGAGGTCGGCGTCCGAGGAGTCGAGGTACTCACCGAGCAGGGTCGTCAGCAGGTGCTGCGGGTTGGGACCTGCCTGCGCCCGCGGGACTCCGACATCGTCCGAAGACACATGGACACTCACGCCATCAGCTTGCCTCATGACGACGCCCTTGCCGAACGCCCCCGGACCTGCGCCGTCGCCCGGAGCTCACGTCGCTGCCGGGCGATTCCGCGTACGTCCCCGGAGGTCGCGTACGCGGTGTGGCGGTGGATGGGCGCCGTGTACGCGGTGTGGCGGCCTGCGGGTCCGCGAACGAGGCACGGCCCCTGACCGGAGTGCGTGTGGTCAGGGGTCGTGCGTCACCCGTACCCGCCGCCGCCCGGTGACGGACCCCGTGAGCGGCGGCGGCGCGTCCGGTCCCGGTGGCCCGGCGTCAGTAGACGACGTAGCAGTTGACGCCGTCCGACTCGCGGTAGCACTTCGCCGTCTCGATGCTGCTGATCTTGGTGTAGACGTTGGCGCCGATCCTGCGCCACGACCCGTGGAAGTTCAGCCAGTAGTCCTCGTACTGGAGCGTGAACGCGTCGGTGTCGGCCCAGATGTTCCAGCTGTAGGTGTGACCGTTCATGCTCCGCGTGTCGCAGTTGCGTCCGGGGTTCACCGGACTCCAGACGTTGCCTCCGTTCCAGTTCCAGATGTTGCAGTTGCCCCCCTTGCCGACGTTGCCGGCGTTGATGTTCGCGGCGACGACGAGGTTCTGGATGCTGTTGTACCGGATGACGAGACCGCAGCACTCCACGGCGGCGGCGGCGTCCGCCGCATCCGGGGTCCGCGACGTGGTGCCGGCGTCCGGGGCGGGCCGCAGCGGGGTCGCGTCCAGTGGCTTCGGCTGGAGGCCGGCAGGCCTGTCGTCGGGACCGGGTGTCTGCTGCGCCTGGATGCCGGGCGCGTCGTCGGCGTTCGCCGCGATCGGAGGCTGGAAGGTGACGGCCGACACGGCCAGCGCGAACGAGACGGCGAGGTAGCGGACCAGGCGGTGCTTTACCGGTGCCATGTGTAGTCCTTGGTCGAGGGCTGGGGTACGACGATCACGTCGGGCGCCGACGCACGATGCGTCCTGCTCACTCGCGAACCACGTCGGCGCCCGTCCCCCGTGACGTGAGAAACAGTGACAGCACCCGCCGGCACCGGCAACGCCCGGACACCCTCCTGGGACACTGGGACGAAGGACCCCGTCCCACCTGCACAAACCCAGAGAAATGGGATGTTCCACCCGGCACTTCTCGGCCGTCGTCCCTCCGCATCCCACCCGCACGCGGCACCGTGACGAACGTGCTCACCGGCGGGCGCGGGCGTCGACGCCCGCCGACACGGCCGGAGCCGGTACGAGGGCACGGACGGCGGCTGTTTTCGGTCCTAGAACCGGGACTCGATGAGGATCGGCTCCTCGGTGATCGTGATCACGTCTCCCGGCCGGACGGTCTCCGTGGTGCCGTCCAGCCGGCGCACCGCGCGGACGCGCGGGCCGGCCGTGGTCTCGGCCGTCCCGCCGACCGTCCAGCGAATCGCCGCCTCGTGGTGATCCCCGGGCTTGGCGACGGAGACCTCGCACTGCCAGACGTTCTCCGGCAGGTTGATGGCCGTCCCGTGGCCGCACGAACGACTGCGGGCGTGGACCAGCCACCGCTGCAGTTGTTCCACCGCCAGCGCGGCACCGGTGGGGACCCCTCCCACCGCCTGCAGGACGATCGGGATCTTGGTGCCGCCCCAGTTGTAGAAGTACATGCGTTCGAGGTTGAGGTTGCGCGCGTACAGACCGGTGAGGAAGAAGCGCACGGCGTGGTTCCTGGCCCTGGTCTCGTCCAACGGCCCCTGCAGCCGGATCGCGTAGGTGGTACCGGTGTTCCACAACCGGGGATGGATACCGGCCCGGTGGAACGCCCGGTCGACGGTGCTCACGAGTTCCAGCATGCTTTCCGGAGGGTCGGACGGGGTGCGCTGGTGAAGCTTGATCCCGGCGACGTCGCAGTGACCGTACCCGCCGAGCGCGGTGAACCGCTGGAACATCCGACGGCCCTCGGCGGTCCACAACTGCCCCATGCCGGGACATACCAGGGTCGCTTCGGGGTCCGCCGCTCGAATGATCCGGCCGGCCCGGCGCGTCATCTCCACCAGGGTCTCCATGCTGCCCGCGTAGAACCGCCGGTCGTTGCCCAGCACCCACAGTTCGTAGGCCTGAATACGTCCCGCGTAGCGTTTCGCCACGGCGCGCAGGAACGCGTCCCAGTCGTTCAGGTCGTCGGGCGGCGCCGCCCGCGTGCCGTCCGGGTAGGGAGACAGAGGACCCGCGGGACTGGCCCACGCGGGAGTGCCCCCCATGACGAACAGTACGGGGAGCCCGGCCTTCTCCGCGCCGTCGACGTGCCGGTCGAGCACCGCCCAGTCGAACGTACCCCGCTCCGGCTGGATCTCCGCCCAGCGTGTCCCGCTGTCCCACAGGCGCACCGCGCCGACCCGGAACGCCGGCATGGCCCCGGTCCCGGTGTTGATGGTGACGCCGAAGAGCGTGCGCGGCACCGACGTCTCGGGCAGGGTCCACGAGGGGCCGCTCACCCATTGCGCCTGCCGGGACGGCTGCCGTGCGGGCGACGAGCCCGCGGTCAGGACGAACACGCACAGGATCACCAGTCCCATGCCGAGGAACGTCCTGGGCCGTACATCGACGTACCTGGACCGCCGCGGGGTCACGCCGCTCGCCGGGGGCTTCGGAGTCTCCTCGGCCGCCTTCTGACCCCGCGGGTCTGGAGTTTTCCCGGTCGCTTCCTGGTCCCGCGGCTCCGGAGTTTCCCCGGCCGCCTCCGGGCCCCGTGGCTCTCGTGGGTCTCGTTCCGTGACCTGCTGATCCGGGACCGGCGCGTTCTCGGCGGCCCCGGTCTCATCGGGGTCCGCGGGAGGAGGCGACGGCACGAACCCGGGTGCCTCCGCCGCCCTCTGCTCCAGAGAGGCGATAGCGCGCCTCCAGCGCCGGTACAGCTCGTCCAACTCGGCCTTGCTCGCACCACACGCCTTGGCGATGCGCTCCACCGTCCCGTAGGTGTCCGGCACGATCTCGCCGCGGCAGTAACGGTGCACCGTGGATCGGCTCATGCCGGTACGGCGTGCCAGTGCCTCGTAGCTGCGGCCGCTGCGCTGCTTCAGTTCGGTGAGCAGTTCAGCCAGATCTTCCGCCGGCGCCCCTCCCATCTCTCGTCCCCCTGATCCAAAATGGTGGAGCATCCTGGGCCGACGAAGAACCCGCCCTCCCAGGTTCCTCCCGGTCGGTAAGCGTCACATTCACGCCCTGTGCCGCGCGTGCCGAGTTGATCGACAGTGTGACGATACGTCACAGATCTTCCTGACAACAGGCTCGTCCAGCCGAGCGGGACGATTGCTCCACCGGAGAGCGGAAGGTCGTACCGCGTCGCCGCTTCCGGTGCCGATGACGGTCACGGGTACGTTCCCCGATCCGGCCGGGCGGGGTGGATACCTGCTTCCGTCTTCCGTCACACGGCCTTCGGAACCTTCGCCCGAGACCGGTGCCGTTGCCGACTCGGACGCAGGGGGACATGCCGCACCTGCAGGCCGTGACGTGAGCCCGCACGGGACCGGCCCCTTTCACACGTCGGTGAATCCGGATCGCGACCCGAACCCCTCGCGACCTGCCGGTGGCATGCCTGCGCACCTGTGACCGCCCGATGTTCACGGTCACCCCCCAGCCGTTCCTGCCGTTTCTCAGGTGAATCCGGTGACCACGGCAGAACTGCCATGACGCTTGCGGCAGATCTGCCACGGCGTTCACTGAGGTATCGGCTCAACCTTGGGTGACGTTCCTCGCGAAGGCGTAAACGATCCACCGACTACCGGTCACACCGTCAGGATCAAGTACCGGAAGTTCTGCGGCAGTATGACCTTCCGCTTTTAAGGCGGACCAATCGCCCTGATCGGGGAACGGAGACCGTGATCAGAGAGTGGTGGACGGTAGCTGAAGTGAGTCCGTATGCGGAGACGTTGCTGTCACTGCTCCGCCAGCACCCACGAGATCGTTCCAGCTGTAGGACCATGTCCTTATGTCAGTGACCGAGTTCGCCGGCGTGACCAAGGACAAGGATCGTGGCATCTCCTCCACGGGAGGGCTGTACGAGTTCTGGACCGAGGAGGGCGCCCACGTCTACCTTCACGACACCGCCTTCAGGCGCCTGACCTACGAGCCCGGCAGGCCGCCGACGTTGAAGCTGGAGTTCGTCTACGACCCACAGTGGACTTCACTCGAGTTGTCGAAGACGCCCATCGTGGTCTTTCGGTTCGAGGACGTCCGCCTCGTCGAGTGGTACGAGGACCAGGAGGGCCATGATTGCGTGGCCACCGACCCTGATGCTCCACCGGGACAGGTCGGACTGTTCGCCTGGGACGGCACCGACATGTTCACACTGGACACCTTCATACTGCGCTTGATCTTTCACGCGCCGCTAGCAGCGGTAACCGTACGTGCGGAGTAGAGCAGGGAAACCCTCACGACCTGCCTGGTCGAATCTCGGCCCCCTTCATCACGAGTTAGAACACGATCCTCCAGGACCGTTCACAGCCCGCCTTCCGGGCCTGCTCGGGCGGGCTTATGAGGTCCCTCGCTCCACGGTCGTCCAGGTCCGTCCAGACCTGTTGCTAGGTCCTGTTTCGTGGATCATCTGAGCCAGAGCAGTAGGCAGGCGATGATCACGGCCGATCGGTAGTGGGCGGCGAGCTTGTCGTAGCGGGTGGCGATGCCTTTGAAGTGCTTGAGCCGGTTGAAGCAGCGTTCGACGACGTTGCGCCGCTTGTAGCGGATCGGGTCGAAGGCGTGGCGGCGGTGTCCGCGGCGGGCTCGTCCGGCCAGTTGGTCGGCGCGCTCGGGAATGGTTGCACCGATCTTGCGTCGACGGAGGTAGGTGCGGATGGTGCGGGAGCTGTAGCCCTTGTCGGCGATCACTTGGGCGGGCCGGGTGCGTGGCCGGCCGGCGCCGGTGCGGGGCACGCGAATGGCCTCCATCACGGCGGTGAACTGGGTGCAGTCGTTGATGTTGCCGCCGGTGAGGACGAACGCCATCGGCAGGCCGCGCCCGTCGACAGCCAGGTGAATCTTGGTGGTCAGTCCGCCGCGCGAGCGCCCGAGCGCCTGTCGGCCCTGATGGATCTGACCGGGTTGCTGCCCCGGTGTGCCGTGATGGGTCCCCCTTTACGGGCACCGGCGGCGTGCTGGCGGGCGCGCACGATGGTGGAGTCCACGCAGATGACCGACCAGTCGACCTGGCCGATCGCATCGTCATGGACCTGGACGTATTCCAGCAGCCGGGCGAAGGTCCCATCGGCTGACCAGCGGCGAAACCGCTGATAGATGGTCTGCCAGGGACCATAACGCTCGGGGACGTCGCGCCAGTCGGCGCCGGTGCGGATCTTCCAGACGATGCCGTTGAGCACCTGGCGGTGATCACGCCAGCGGCCACCACGCTCGGGGTTGGCCGGTAGCAGGGGCTCAATACGCGCCCAGGCGTCATCGGTGAGTTCATGGCGACGGACCATGGGCTCTATCGAGCCACACCATCGAGCTTTTAGCAGGAAAACCCGTCAATAGCCGGGAGTGCGAGGGGGCGGAAGGCCCCTCATCCGAGGCCCGGGCAATGGCCTCACAAGCACGGCGCGAGCGCGAGCCGCACGCAGCACAAAAGCTGTGTGAGGCTCATGCTCAGCGTTCAGTGATCCACGAAACAGAACCTAGGGAAGCCGTAAAGGAGGGTCTCCTCCCTACGCGCTTACTGCTCCGAGCTCGTCAGGCCCGTCTGGCAGGCGCTCCACTCGGACGGGTCACCCAACTTGACGTTGGTGCCACCGACGCTGCAGTACCCGCGTGGTGTCAGCGGCATGACGACAGCTTTCCCATCGGCGTTGAGCCCCGGCTCAAGCGGCGGGAGCCCGTGGCGTCAGGCGAACCTCGACATCCGCGTCCAGGGCACGCGCCAGACGCTCCAGAACCGGCAACGTGGGGATGGTCCCCCCTGCCTCGAACCGCGCCACGGCCGACTGTGTCATGCCCGCCGCACGAGCCAGGTCGCTCTGACTCCAGTCTCGCCCCTCACGCATCCCTCGGACCGTCCTACCCAGCTCGTAGGCGAGACGTGTGGCCTCGTAAGCCTCGGCCGCGCCCGGCTCGGCCATCCGACGATCTCTGAGTTCCCGCCAGTTCCCCTGCCCGCTCATGCTGTTTCTTCTCCCTCGTCGACGGTGTGCGCCAATTCGACACAGCGCCGCATGGCTCGCCGGGCCCGCTCGACCTCACGGTCATCACGCATCCGCGTCTTGTGGAACACGGTCAAGAGCACGATCCGGCGATGAGGTGCGATCCAGTAGGTGATGCGCATGGCGAACTCGTCATAATGAAACCGGAGCTCGCGCAGCTTGCCGTCCAGTTGCTTCGTATAGGGCTCTCCCAGTAGAGGCCCTTCCGCCGCGAGCAGATCGACATAGAAGGCCGCCCTCGCGAACGATGCCGCAGGGAGACCTTCAAGCCACTTTTGAACTTCCGGTTCCAGCTCTACGGTACCCCAGCTCATAGCGTTGATGCTATGGGCCACACTTTCGTCACACTTTGCTTTTGACCGATCACGGCCGTCCATCGAAGGAGCAGATCCTGGAGGAATACGACGGAACCGGGTAATCACCCTCACCGTCTCCGCCTCGGCACCGCCCTCCGATGGGCCCCTCCGGTCCTGCTGCACCGGGGTGAGCAACTCGTCGTACGGGCCGCATTCCGAGCGGCGAGCGGGACCCGCGCGCCTAACTCGAGCAGCGCCTCACCACCCAGACCAAGGTCGACTACGGGCAGGCCCCGCGATCGCTGGAGGCTGCCCTGCGGGATCTCCGCATACGGATCGTCTTCGATTGCCCGTCTCAAAGGTGACCACCTGCCAAGCCGCCGCCATCGCGTCCTGAACGACCCTCCACTCAGGTCCGTGTCACCAGGCGCGAGGTAGGCGCGAGGTAGGCGCGACGGCACCGGACTCGCTGATCTGAGAATCAGACAGTGCCCGGGTAGGCGGCAGCGAACTGTCAACAAGAAGCTCGAACGATCAAGAAAGCCCCTGATGGCGTGATGCCTTTTCAGGGGCCTTCTCGTATGCATGCGGCCGAAGGTAGTCGAAACCCCACCTTCTGATCCGTAGGGAAGGGCAGTCGCCTTGTCAGCGGCGTCTTCCCAGGGCGAATATTGAGTGGCACGCTTCTCAGTCGTGTCCGATGCTGAGGGTCGTGATCAGGATTCCGCCGCGTACGGCTACCGACGCCTACTTCGCCAAGATGGGCGGGTCGAGACGTCTCGACATCGTCTTTGACATCGATCTTGGGGAACTGCTGGAAAACCACCACGTGGTCGCCCGCGGGCTGGAGACATCAGGCGCCGACGGTGTGCTGCACTACGAGTTCGTTCCGGGACTGCGGCAACACGAGATGGATCTCAAAGGATCGTTCTTCTGGTATTGGACCCTGTCTGCGGAGGATGACCTTGGCACCTTTTACCGCGGCGATAATGGTGGTGCCTTCGATCCAGACGGCAAGACGGCCGCGCATGGAACTCGCTACCTGGGTGGGCCGGTTCCCGGCTCGGCCCGCCTACTGCGTGTGAACTTCACTCCGGCCGGAGGATGGACGCCGACGCGATCGTGGTGTCGGCAGCTGGATATCGCACTGCCGGGCGGCCGCGTCACAGAGGCGTGGACCGACCCGCGCCAGGACGCCGGATGACAACGGCCTCGGCGACGACCGGGGCGGCGGCGCCCGCCTGGCCCACAGCCCAACCCCGCCGTCGGCCGCGTCCCGACGGTGGAGCGGGTGGTGGCCGGCAACGGCACCCTCGTGGTCGCGCCGGCTGCAAGGTCCAGGTCGGCCAGGTCCATCGCGGCAAGGTCGTCACCGTCGTTCTTGAAGAGACCCGATCTCGGGTGCTGTTCGACGGCGAGGAGCTGTCGCAGCACCCTCGAACCACCGTCAAGGAGGTCGACCGGCTGCGAGCAGGCGGCCACATCGACTACACGATCCAGGCCTGATGGAAAGCACCAGCCGACACTGATCCGTCGATCACCAACTGAAGACCGACAAACGGCTCTGGCCCAAGATCGTTACCGGACACGCCGGGCGATCAAGGGCCAGGATCTCAATGAATCCGCAGTCCTACGCCTCGCCGGAGGTCAGGCCGACCGGGCATGAGACCCCGGTCCCTACGAGCGTGTATCTATGTGACCCATGCGAAGAGCAGCGATCCACTGCCGGACTGGGCATGGCCAACCACGCCACCCTGGGCTCCGCAAGCCCATGACCTGGCCGGTCGGGATTATCGGCAGGCGCAGCACCAGGTCTCCATCGACCAGAACGGCCAGGCGACGGAAGACCCGAAGCGCGCCCCTCCTACATCCTCGCCAAGGAAGCCCGGCAGTAGAAGATCGCCGCTGCCCGGAACACCCAGATCCACAGGGCCTAGGCTGGCGAAATGAGTCTTCTTGAAGAAGTGGCGGAGCGTGACGGCTGGCGCTGCTGGGTGTGCGATGAGCCAGTCGATGCCGACATGTCGGTGAACGACCCGCGTGGCCCCAGCGTCGACAGTCGCACCGCTGACCGGAAGACCAAGGTCGTCCCGAGGCTCGCGCATCGCGCCTGCAACACGCGCAAGGGCGCGGTCAAGGTGGTCATCGCCTGGCCAGAACGCCTGCACGTGGCAGACCCCGCGCCGCTCATCGCCGTGGCTGAGCGTCTCGAACGAAAGGGCGGCCGCGAACTGGTCGGCCGCTGCCTGAGCAAGAAAGATGCCCAAGAGGCGGCCGACTGGCTCGTCGACCGCTTCTCCCGACTGGCCCCCGGGCTGCCGGTGACCGCGAGCGTCGACGCGGGTGGGGGCCAGTTCCTGGTCGCCTTGGCAACCGGCCGCCCCTGATCTCCCCTGAGGAGCCGGGGAGATCAGGAGGTTAGTTGTCGAGTGCCTGGTAGAGGGTGGTCCAGAAGTCGTGGATGAGGTGCGCCGAGTTCGGCGCGGACATCCCGACCTGGGTGAGCGGGATTCCGGTGAGCCCGTTGACGGGGTCTGCGTAGGTGGAGGTGCCTGATCCGCCGTCCCAGCCAAACTGGCCGATCGGCGCGTAGCCACCCCGGTGGGTGCGCACTGCTATACCGAAGCCCCAACCGTCGTGCTGCCCTTGTCCATCGCATGCCGTAAAGCCTGCTGCTCTGTGGTGATCCGATTGATGGTCATGAGCTCGACGGCGGGAGGCTCTCACAGAGAGAGGGCATCCCGAAATTGCGCTGTTCGAGGTGCTCAGGCGCTACCTATGTGAGGGCCTCTCCTAGCTTGCCGAGGGCACTGAGACCCCCGAACGGCATGCTCGCCGTACACGGAGGTCTCTAAATTCGGGGACTACTCCTCTGAGGTCGTCAACCCTGTCGGGCAGGCCACACCCGTTCCGCCGATCCCGCAGTAGCCGTTGGGGACCTTGAACAAATACTGCTGGTGATACTCCTCCGCGAAGAAGTACTCCCCGGCCGGGGCGATCTCCGTGGTGATGGGGTCGTAGCCGGAGTCGGTGAGCACCTTCTGGTAGGCGTCGCGTGAGGTCAGGGCCGACTTCTCCTGCTCGGGCGAGTGGAAGTAGATCGCCGAGCGGTACTGCGTGCCGACGTCGTTGCCCTGGCGCATGCCTTGGGTGGGGTCATGCGCCTCCCAGAAGACGCGGAGCAGCTCCTCGTACGACACCCTGGTGGGGTCGAAGACGACGCGGACGAGTTCGGTGTGGCCGGTCCGGCCGGTGCAGACCTCCTCGTAGGTCGGGTTCGGCGTGTGACCGCCCCCGTAGCCGACCGAGGTGGTGACGACGCCCGGGGTCTGCCAGAAGATGCGCTCAGCGCCCCAGAAACAGCCGAGCCCGAAGTCGGCGATCTCGCTTCCCTCGGGGTACGGCGGGGCGAGCGGGGCATCGAGGACCGCGTGGCGGCCGGGCACCGTGATCGGTGTGGGGCGTCCCGGAAGCGCGTTCTCCGGGGACACCATCGTGGTCTTGTTGCCGAACAGCCAGCCCATCGTGAGACCTCCTCTGACGCGTTCTCACCAGGTGGCAACCGGCTGCGGCCCGTCGATGTTCCCGTAAGGAACGCTTAACGATCGCAAAAGTACTACTAAATTGCGTTAAATCGTGTAAGCAGCGAAGATAGGGGTCATGCCTGAAGCACGTCGGGGAGTTCTGTACGGTGTCGCCGCCTACACCATGTGGGGACTGTTCCCGCTCTACTGGCCCCTGCTGAAGCCGTCGGGCGCCCTGGAGATCCTGGCCCACCGTATCGCCTGGTCCCTGGTGGCGGTCGTGGTCATCCTGGCGGTACGCCGTCACTGGTCCTGGTTCCGTGAGCTGATGCGCACCCCGGCGAAGCTCGGCCTGCTCGCGCTGGCCGCGGCGGTCATCACGCTCAACTGGGGCGTCTACATCTACGCCGTCAACACCGGGCACGTGGTCGAGAGCGCCCTGGGATACTTCATCAACCCGCTGGTCAGCGTGGTGTTCGGTGTCTTCCTGCTGAAGGAGCGGCTGCGGCCGTGGCAGTGGGCCGCGGTGGGGCTGGGCACGGTGGCGGTGGTCGTCCTGGCCATCGACTACGGGCGTCTCCCCTGGATCGCGCTGGTGCTGGCCGCCAGCTTCGGCACCTACGGGCTGATCAAGAAGATCGCCGGGGTGGGGTCCGCGGAGAGCATGACGGTCGAGACGCTGGTGCTGCTGCTGCCCGCGCTGGGCTACCTGACCTATCTGGGGCAGCAGGGGACGAGTTCGTTCGGGCAGTGGGGGGTGGGACACGCGCTGCTGCTGGCCGGGGCGGGGGTGGTCACCGCCGTTCCGCTGCTGTGCTTCACCGCCGCCGCGATCCGGGTGCCGCTCACCACGATCGGCCTGCTGCAGTACATCGCCCCGATCCTGCAGTTCCTGTGCGGGGTGCTCGTGGCGCGCGAGGTGATGCCGCCCAGCCGCTGGGTGGGGTTCGTCATCATCTGGCTGGCACTGTCGGTCTTCACCTGGGACAGCCTCCGCGCGGCCGGACGGGCCCGCCAGGCGGCGATCGCCACACCGGTGACCGCGGGCACCTGACCGACGCCCCGGGGCGGGACACCGCCCCCGGACGCGTCTCCCCCGGGCCCTTGCCCTCACGGGCCTTCGTCTTCGGGAGGCTCCGTGCCCGGAAGCCCTCTCCCCCGGAAAGGCCCGCTCCGGAAAGGCCCGGTCCCAAGAAGAGACCCCGAAGGCGACGCCCTCAGGAGCCGCGTACGGCGTGGACCAGCGGGGTGAGGACGGGGTCGATGCCGGCCTGCTCCAGTGCCGAGGACAGTGAGCGTTCGTAGGTGGGCGTCGCGTCGGCCAGGCGGGCGCGTCCCTCGTCGGTGATCAGCGAGTAGACGCCCCGGCGGTCGTCCGCGCAGAGGTCGCGACGGGTCATCCCGGCCTCTTCGAGGCGCGCGACCAGGCGTGTCACCGAGCTCTGGTTGAGGCCCACGGCCTCGGCGAGCTCCTGCATGCGCATGCAGCCCTTGGGGGCGGTGGCGAGCCGCCCCAGGGCGCGGTACTCCGAGAGGCCGAGGCCGTGCCCCCGCTGGAGCGCCTTGGCCAGCTCCGCCTCCACCCGGGCGTGCAAGAGGGCGAAATGGTCCCACGACATGGTGATTCCTCCTGGATTTCCTATCCAACAGGAGTCTACATGCACGTGCAACATTTGCTTGCACAGGCATGTAGCTATCCGGCGACTCCCCTGCGGGCCGTCGCGGCTCTCCCGCGGGCCGGGCCACCGCCCGGCCCGGAGGGACGACGTGTCAGCCCGAACGCTCCACCACGTAGTCGCACAGGGCCAGGTAGGCGGCACGCGCCGGGATGTCGGGAAGGGCCGCCAGGTCCTGCCGGGCCCGGTCGGTCCAGGCGAGCAGCTCAGCGCGGGCCCGCTCCATGGCGGGGTCGGCGCGGAGCAGGCGCAGGGTCTCCTCGACGTCCTCCTCGGCCACCGGCCCGGCCAGCAGCTCACGCAGGCGGGCGCTCCCGGGACCGTCGGAGGCCAGCACGTAGAGCACGGGGAGGGTCCGGATGCCCTCGCGCAGGTCGGTGCCGGGCGTCTTGCCCGACTCGACCGACTCGGCGGCGACGTCCAGCAGGTCGTCGCTCAGCTGCCAGGCGACCCCGATGGCCTCGCACGCCCGGGTGACGCGCTCCACCACGTCGGGCGAGGCCCCGCTGAGCAGGGCCCCGAACCGGCCGGAGGTGGCGATCAGCGAGCCGGTCTTGTCGGCCAGCACCCCGATGTAGTGGGCCACCGGGTCCTCGCCGGGACGGGGGCCGATGGTCTCGCGGATCTGGCCGCGTACCAGGCGGGAGAAGGTCTGGGCCTGGATCCTGATGATGTCGGCGCCGAGGTCGGCGAGGATCTCCGAGGCCTGGGCGAACAGGTAGTCACCGGTCAGGATCGCCACGGTGTTGTCCCAGCGGGCGTTCGCCGACGGGGACCCCCGGCGGACCCGGGCCTCGTCCATCACGTCGTCGTGGTAGAGCGTCGCCAGGTGGGTCAGCTCGATCACCACCGCCCCGGGCACCACGCCCGGGGCATCGGGCGAACCGAACTGGGCGGCGAGCAGGACCAGCATGGCGCGGAACCGCTTGCCGCCCGCCTCGATGAGGTGCTTGGACGCCTCCGTGACGAAGGCGTCGTCGCTCTGCACCGAGGACCGCAGCAGCTTCTCGACCTCCGCCAACCCTGTCGCGACATCCTGCGCCAGCCGCTCGTCGACGAACGGAAGATCAACAACCGGTGGCGCAGCCATGGACCATTACTCCTCTAGCGAATGAACAGCGCGGACGCAGCCTGATCCGCGAGATCGAGCACCGGCTGCGGGAAGACCCCGAGCACTACCGTAGCCGCTGCCGCCAAGGCCACCACAGCCGAGGTCCCCACCGTGGGCGCCGCGATGGACGGCCCGTCGGCGGAGGGCTCGTTGAAGAACATCAGCACGATCACGCGGACGTAGAAGAACGCGGCGACGGCCGAGGTGACCACGCCCACGACGACCAGCGGCAGCGCGCCCCCGGCGACCGCGGCCGAGAACACCGCGTACTTGCCGAAGAAGCCGCTCGTGAGCGGGATGCCCGCGAAGGCCAGCAGGAAGAACGCGAAGATGCCTGCCAGGATCGGGGACCGCTTGCCCAGACCGGCCCAGCGCGACAGGTGCCCCGCCTCGCCGCCCGCGTCGCGGACCATGGTGACGACCGCGAAGGCGCCCACCGTGGTGAAGCCGTACGCGGCCAGGTAGAACAGGATGGCCGACAGGGTGGTGGAGTTCTCCTTGGCGGTGTCGCTGATCGCGACGACGCCGGTGAGCAGGAAGCCCGCGTGCGCGATCGAGGAGTACGCCAGCATCCGCTTGATCTCGGTCTGGGTGATCGCGAGGATCGCGCCGACGATCATCGTGAGGATCGCGACGCCCCACATGACCGGCTGCCAGTTCCACTCCAGGCCGCCCAGCGCCACCCAGAAGACCCGCAGCAGCGCGCCGAAGGCGGCCACCAGCACGGTGGAGGCCATCAGGGCGGTGACCGCGGTGGGCGCGCCCTGGTAGACGTCGGGCTTCCACGCCTGGAAGGGCGCGGCACCGATCTTGAAGAACAGGCCGATGCCGAGCATCGCGGTGCCGATCAGCAGCAGCGTCTCCTGGCCGCTGACCCTGCCGAGCGCGGTGTTGACGGCGGCGAGGTCCACCGAACCGGCGTAGCCGTAGATCAGGGCCGTGCCGTACAGGAAGAAGGCCGAGGAGAACGCGCCGAGCAGGAAGTACTTGACCGAGGCCTCCTGCGAGAGCAGGCGGCGACGGCGGGCCAGACCGCACAGCAGGTACAGCGGCAGGGAGAGGACCTCCAGGCCGACGAACATGACCAGCAGGTCGTTGGCGGCGGCGAACAGCAGCATGCCGCCGACCGAGAACAGCAGCAGCGGGTAGACCTCGGTCTGGGCGTACCCGCCGAGGATCGCCTCCTCCTCGTCCGGGCTTCCCGGCACGGCCGCCGCCTGCGCGACGAACTGGTCCTCCTCGTTGATCAGGAGGGTGCTGACCAGGGCCAGGATGAGGATGACGCCCCAGATGAACAGGGAGGGCCCGTCCACCGCGACCGCGCCCATGGCCGCCGGGGCGTCCGGCAGACCGCCGCGGGCGGCCAGCACGGTCGTCACGAACGCGCCGAACAGGGCGAGCAGGGTGAGCGGCACGTGGATCGACTTGCGCAGGTACCGGGGCGCGAACGCCTCGACGAGCACACCGACGATCGCCGCGCCGAACACGAGCAGCATCGGTGAGAGCAGCGCGTATTCGATCGTCGGGGCTTGGATGGTGCCGTTCACTGACCGGCCCCCTTCTCCGCCACGGCGGGGGTGAACGGTTCGACGCCGACGCTGGAGAGCGTCTTGTCCACCGCGGGATTGATCACATCGAGCATCGGCTTGGGGAAGAAGCCCAGGACGAGGATCACCGCGATCAGCGGCGCCATCACCCACTTCTCACGCCGGTCGAGGTCGGGCAGGGTCGCGACCGACTCGGCCATCGGCCCGTTCATCGTGCGCTGGTACATCCACAGGATGTAGACGGCCGCCAGGATCACGCCGGTCGTCCCGATGATCGCCGGGATCGCGTACCGCTCGTAGGTGCCGAGCAGGACCATGAACTCGCTGACGAACGTCGACAGGCCGGGCAGCGAGAGCCCGGACAGACCGGCGATCAGGAAGGTGCCGGCGAGCACCGGGGCGACCTTCTGCACGCCCCCGTAGTCGGCGATCCGGCTGGAGCCCCGGCGGTAGATCAGGAAGCCCGCGATCAGGAACAGCGCGCCCGTGGAGAAGCCGTGGTTGACCATGTAGAGGGTGGCACCGGTGCCGCCGTCCCTGGTCATCGCGAACACGCCCAGCGCGATGAAGCCGAAGTGCGAGATCGAGGTGTAGGCGATCAGGCGCTTCATGTCGGTCTGGCCGATGGCCACGATCGCGCCGTAGACGATGCCGACGACCGAGAGCACGATCACCAGCGGGGTGAAGAACTTCGACGCCCCGGGGAACAGCTCCAGGCAGAAGCGGAGCATGCCGTACGTGCCGACCTTGTCCAGCACGCCCACCAGCAGCACCGCGGCACCGGCCGGGGCCTGCGCGGCGGCGTCGGGCAGCCAGGTGTGGAACGGCCACAGCGGCGCCTTGACGGCGAAGGCGATGAAGAAGCCGGCGAAGAGCCACTTCTGCGTGGTCGGGTCCTGTACGGCCCCGATGAGCTCGGGGAACATGAAGGTGCCCTTGGCGGCGACCACGTAGAGGGCGATCACCGCGACCAGCATGAGCAGCCCGCCGAAGAGCGAGTAGAGCAGGAACTTCACGGCCGCGTAGGACCGCTGCGCCCCGCCGTACGACCCGATCATGAAGTACATCGGGATCAGCATGGCTTCGAAGAAGACGTAGAACAGGAAGACGTCGGTGGCCGCGAAGACACCGATCATCATCGCTTCGAGCACCAGCAGCAGCGCGAAGTAGGTCTTCACCGACCGCTTCGGCGTCACGGTCCTGGGCTCCTCGCCCGGCACCGTCACGACCGTGCCGTCGGCGTCGTGCCAGGAGGCGAGGATCACGATCGGCACCAGCACCGCCGACAGCGCGATCAGCACCAGCGCGATGCCGTCCACGCCGACGCCGTAGTGCACGCCGAAGCGCGGGATCCAGTCGTAGACCTCGGCGAACTGGAAGCGGGTCTGCGAGGTGGGGTTGAACTGCACGGCGACGGCGACGGTCAGCGCGAGCACGACCAGCGAGACCACCATGGCCAGCTGCTTGGCGAGCTTGTCACTCTTGACAAGGGAGACACCCACCGCGCCCAGAACGGGCACGGCCATCAGGGTCGAGAGCCAGGGCATCACATGTTCCCTACGTAGAGCAGCGCGCCAACGACCACGGCGGCACCGAAGAGGATGGACAACGCGTAGGACCGTACGTAGCCGGTCTGGATGCGGCGCAGCCGGCCGGAGGAGCCGCCGATCCCCGCCGCCAGGCCGTTGACCACACCGTCGATGCCGCGGTTGTCGAAGAACACCGCGATCCGGGTCAGCCACTGGCCGGGACGCATGAGCAGCGCCTCGTTCAGCGTGTCGCCGTAGAGGTCACGACGGGCGAACGTGGTGAGGAACGAGCCGCGCGGGGCGAGCGCGGGCACCTCGGCGGCGCCGTAGCGGAACCAGGCGAACGCGGCGCCGACCGCGACCAGCGCGAGCGTGGCCAGGCCCGTGGGGGCGAAGGGGTCGAAGTGGGGCAGTTCCTCGGGACGGCCGACGGCCGGGGCGATGAACAGCATGAACCGGTTGCCCAGGACCAGGAAGGCGCCCAGGAAGATCGAGCCGATGGAGAGCACGACCAGCGGGATCGTCATCACGGCGGGCGACTCGTGCGGGTGGGCGTCGTCGGCCCAGCGCCGCTTGCCGAAGAAGGTCATGAAGACCATCCGCGACATGTAGAAGCCGGTGATGCCGGCGCCCAGCACCGCGAGCCAGCCCAGGATCGCGTTGTGGTGCACGGCCGTCTCGATGATGCCGTCCTTGGTGAAGTAACCGGACAGCAGCGGGAAGCCGATGATCGCGAGGTAGCCGATGATGAACGTGATCGCGGTGACCTTCATCACCGGGAACAATCCGCCGTACCTGCGCATGTCCACCTCGTCGTTCATGCCGTGCATGACCGAGCCGGCGCCGAGGAACATGTTGGCCTTGAAGAAGCCGTGCGTGATCAGGTGCGCGATGGCGAACGCGTAGCCCACCGGGCCCAGGCCCGCGGCGAGCATCATGTAGCCGATCTGCGACATCGTCGAGCCGGCCAGGCCCTTCTTGATGTCGTCCTTGGCGCAACCGATGATCGCACCGGCGAGCAGGGTGGCCACGCCGACGATCGTCACGACGAGCTGCGCGGTCGGGGCGAGCTCGAAGAACGCGCCGGAGCGGACCACGAGGTAGACACCGGCGGTGACCATGGTCGCGGCGTGGATGAGGGCCGAGACCGGGGTCGGGCCCTCCATCGCGTCCAGCAGCCAGGACTGCAGCGGCAGCTGGGCCGACTTGCCACAGGCGCCGAGCAGCAGCAGCAGGCCGATCGCGGTGAGCGTCGCCTGCGAGACCGCGCCTGCCTGCAGCGCACCGCCGACGGCCGTCTTGGTGAGCGACTGGAAGTCGACCGTGCCGAACACCGTGAAGATCGTGAAGATCGCGATCAGGAGGCCGAAGTCACCGACGCGGTTGACGACGAACGCCTTCTTGGCGGCGGTGGCAGCGCGCGGCCTGACGTACCAGAACCCGATCAGCAGGTACGAGGCCAGGCCCACGCCCTCCCAGCCGATGAACAGGGCGATGTAGTTGTCGGCCAGCACCAGCAGCAGCATCGCCGCGACGAACAGGTTCAGGTACGCGAAGAACCTGCGCCGGTCGTGGTCGTGCGACATGTAACCGATCGAGTAGATGTGGATCAGCGATCCCACACCGGTGATCAGCAGCGCGAAGCTGATCGACAGCGGGTCGATCAGCAGCCCCATGTCGGCGACGCCGGGGATGAACTCGTACAGCGGGACGCCCTGGCGGCGCTGCTCGGGGCTCAGGCCGAGCAGCTGGAGGAAGACGGCGACGGCCACCGCGAAGGCGCCCAGGGACATCGCGACGCCGAGGAGGTGTCCCCAGCGGTCGGAGCGGCGCCCGAGCAGCAACAGGACCGCGGCGCCGAGCAACGGGAGCGCGATCATGAGCCAGGAGACCCCGATCGCGCCCCCGGAATGCTGGATGATCTCAGCGGGTTCCACGGCCACCTCTTAGTACTTCAGCAGGTTGGCGTCGTCCACAGACGCCGACCTGCGGGTTCGGAAGATCATCACGATGATGGCGAGGCCGACGACGACCTCGGCCGCGGCCACCACCATCACGAAGAACGCGATGAGCTGGCCGTCCAGGTTGCCGTGCTGCCTGGCGAAGGTGACGAACGCGAGGTTGCAGGCGTTGAGCATGAGCTCGACGCACATGAACACCACGATCGCGTTGCGCCGCACCAGCACGCCGACGGCGCCGATCGCGAACAGCAGCGCGGAGAGCACCAGGTAGTGAGTGGTCACTTGCCGTCCTCCTGCGGGAGCGCCGGGTCCTTCACCTGGACGGGCGCGGTGTCCGGGCCGGGCGCGCGGTCGGTGTCCGCGTCCTTCTCCAGGACCTGCTTGATGAGCGCCGCCTTGGCCGGGTCGGTCGGCGCGAAGCCGTCCTCGATCTCGTGCCTGGCCAGCACCCGGTTGATGGACTTGGCCGCGACCGTGCCGTCGGGCAGCAGGGCGGGCATGTCGATCGCGTTGTGCAGCGCGTAGGTGCCGGGACCGGGCAGCGGCGAGGGCTGCGGGCCGCTGAAGCGGGCACGGGACAGGTCGCGCTGGGTGGCCTTGGGCCGGACCCGCTCGCGGTGCGCCAGCACCATCGCGCCGAGCGCGGCGGTGATCAGCAGCGCCGAGGTGACCTCGAAGGCGAAGACGTGCCTGGTGAAGATCAGCTGGGCCAGCGAGGGCACGTTGCCGCCCGCCGCCTGGACCGCCTGGTCCATGCCGGCGGGCGCGGAGAAGGCCGCGTTGCCGACGCCCAGGGCGAGCAGGGCGGCGAACGACAGGCCCGCCACGGCCGCCCAGAGCCGCTGTCCCTTGATCGTCTCCACCAGCGAGTCGGCGGAGTCGACGCCGACCAGCATCAGCACGAACAGGAAGAGCATCATGACCGCGCCGGTGTAGACGATGATCTGCACCGCGGCGAGGAAGGGGGCGTCCTGGATCGCGTACAGCACGGCCAGCGAGAGCATGACGACGCCCAGCATGAGCGCCGAGTAGACCGCCTTGCGGCTGAAGACGAGGCCGAGGGCCGCCGCCACCGAGACGACGGCCAGGACCCAGAACGTGACGGTCTCACCCATTGTTGCGTCCCAGCCGGTAGTAGTCCTCTTCGGTCTCGCCGAGACGCATGGGGTGCGGCGGGATCTCCATGCCGGGACCGAGCGGCGCGAGCAGCATCTCCTTGGTGTAGATGAGGCTCTCACGGCTGGTGTCGGCGAGCTCGTACTCGTTGGTCATCGTCAGCGCCCGTGTCGGGCACGCCTCGATGCACAGGCCGCACAGGATGCACCGCAGGTAGTTGATCTGGTAGGTGCGTCCGTAGCGCTCACCGGGCGAGAACCGCTCCTCGTCGGTGTTGTCGGCGCCCTCGACGAAGATCGCGTCGGCCGGACAGGCCCAGGCGCACAGCTCGCAGCCGACGCACTTCTCCAGGCCGTCGGGCCAGCGGTTGAGCTGGTGCCGGCCATGGAAGCGCGGAGCCGTGGGCTTGTGCTCCTCCGGATAGTTGACCGTCTCGACCTTCTTGAACATCGTGTGGAAGGTCACGCCGAACCCCTTGATGGGGTTCAGCCAATCAGTTGCTCCCACTGGGAACCTCCTTGCGCACTACACCGTGGTAGTGCGGCAGGTCGAGCGGCGGAACCGGGAAGCCACCCGCGGCGGGCTCGGCTTGGAGTTGCTCGAACTCGGCCTCGACCTGGGCGGCCTTGGCCTCCTTGCGCTTCTGCAGCACGCTGTCGAAGCGCCACCAGATCCCCAGGCAGGCGACCATGACCAGCGCGGCCAGGATGAGCACCAGCGCCCGGTTGACCTCGGGCAGCTGCAGGGCCCTGACGGTGGCCACGAGCAGGATCCACGCCAGGTTGATCGGGATGAGGATCTTCCAGCCGAGCGCCATGAGCTGGTCGTACCTGACGCGCGGCAGCGAGGCGCGGCACCAGACGAAGAAGGAGAAGACCAGCACCATCTTGAGGAAGAACCACAGCAGCGGCCACCAGCCGGCGTTGGCCCCGTCCCACATGGAGATCGGCCACGGGGCCCGCCAGCCGCCCATGAACAGGGTGATGGAGACCGCGGAGACCACGAAGACGTTGACGTACTCGGCGAGCATGATGACCGCGAACTTCAGCGAGTTGGAGTACTCGGTCTGGAAGCCGCCGACCAGCTCGCCCTCACCCTCGGGCAGGTCGAAGGGGACCCGGTTGGTCTCGCCCAGCATCGTGACGATGTAGATCAGGAAGGACGGGATCAGCAGGATCATGTACCACGAGGGCATCGGCAGCTGCAGCCCGCCCAGCGTGAGCGTCCCGCCGCTGGCCTGCGCCGCGACGATCTCGGAGGTGGACAGCGTCCCGGCGAACAGGAACACGCCGACGAACGACAGTCCCATCGCGATCTCGTACGAGACCACCTGGGCGCTGGCCCGCAGGCCGCCCAGGACCGAGTACGGCGAGCGCGAGCCCCAGCCGGCCAGCACGACGCCGTAGACGCCGATGGAGGCCATCGCCAGCACCAGCAGCACCGCGACCGGGAGGTCGGTGAGCTGCAGCGGCGTCTGGACGCCGAACATCGAGACCTTCGGGCCCATCGGGATGACGGAGAAGGCCAAAAATGCCGGGACCGCGAGCACGACCGGGGCGATGAAGTAGATCACCTTGTCGACGGTCCGGGGCATCAGGTCTTCCTTGAGCCCCATCTTGAGGCCGTCGGCCACCGACTGGAGCAGCCCGAACTTGCCCGCGCGGTTGGGGCCGTACCGGTTCTGCATGCGCGAGATGAGCTTGCGCTCGAACCAGACGCCGAACAGCACGCCCAGCATCAGGACGATGAAGATGACGACGGCCTTGATGATGCTGATCCAGAGCGGGTCCTTGCCGAAGTCGGCGAGGGTCGGATCGGCCGCTAGAAGAGTCCGGGCATTCATTACCGCTCCTCGTTGGCTTCGCCGGCGGCACGTGCCTCGCCGGCCCTCGTGCCGGGGGCACGCTCGTCGGGACCGGCGCCGGCGCTCACGACGGTGCCCGTGATGACCCCCGTGGCACCGTCGGTGACGGTGCCCCCGGTGCCCCCGGCGGTGCCTGTGACGGCGCCTGTGCCCGCGACGGTGCTCACCGCGGCGGGCGTGGCCGGGCTCGCCGCGGCCGGGGCGACCGACCGGTCGTCCGCGGCGCCGGTCCGGGAGGCGGCGATCGTGACGACGTCGCCGGGGACCGCGCGCAGGTCGCGGGTGACCGAGCGGCCGGCGGAGTTGGCCGGCAGCCAGACCACCCGGTCGGGCAGGGCCGCGATCCGCACCGGCAGGGTCAGCGAGCCGCGCTCGGTGCCGACCGTGACCTGGCCGCCGTCGGTCAGGCCGTTCTCGGCCGCGGTGGCCGGGGAGACCAGCGCCACGGCCGGGCGGGCGGTACCGGCCAGGTACGGCTCACCGGCCTGCAGGCGGCCGTCGTCGAGCAGCAGGTGCCAGCTCGCCAGGACGGCCTGCCCGGCCTCCGGCCGGACGGCCGGGTGCCCGGCGGCGTCGGGGGCGGCGGCGCGGGAGCCGCGCCAGGCGCCGATCGAGGCCAGCTCGCGGCGGGCCGCGGCGGCGTCGGGCAGGCCCAGGTGGACGTCCATGGCGTCGGCGACGGCGGAGACGACCCGCAGGTCGCTCATGACGCCGGGGACGGTGAGCGCCTCGGTGAAGGTGCGCCCGCGTCCCTCCCAGTCGACGAAGGTGCCGGACTTCTCGGCGACCACGGCGACCGGGAACACCACGTCGGCGCGGTCGGTGACCGCGCTGGCGCGCTGCTCCAGGCTCACGATGAACGGGGTGTTCTCCATGGCCAGCAGGGCGGCGTGCGGCGCGGCCAGGTCGTAGGGGTCGACCCCGGCCACCACCAGGGCGTCCAGCTCGCCGTCGAGGGCGGCGGCCAGCATGCCCGTGGTGTCGCGGCCCTCGGCCTCGGGCAGGGAGGCGACGTCCCAGGCGCGGGCGATCTCGGCGCGGGCGCTCTCGTCGCCGACCGGGCGGCCGATCGGCAGCAGGTTCGGCAGCGCACCGGCCTCCAGGGCGCCGCGCTCACCGGCGCGGCGCGGCACCCAGGCGAGCCGTGCCCCGGTGGAGGAGGCGAGCCTCAGCACCGCCGAGAGCGCGCCCGGCGCGGTGGCGAGCCGCTCGCCGACCAGGATGACCGCACCCGGCAGGCGGACCGCCGCGGCCGCGGCCGGGTCGGCGGCGGCCAGATCGTCCAGCACGGCGGCCTCGGTGCCCGGGACCGCCGGGATCAGCGTGCCGCCCATCTTGGCCAGTCCGGGACCGGCGAACGGCGCAACCGAGAAGACCTTCAGGCCCTTCTTGCGCCACGCCTTGCGCAGCCGCAGGAAGACGATCGGCGACTCCTCGTCGGGCTCGAACCCGGCCAGCAGCACCGCCGGGGCGTTCTCCAGGTCGGCGTAGCGGACCTCGATGCCCTTGCCGGCCACGGCGTGCGCCAGGAACAGCGTCTCCTCGGCCGAGTGCGGCCGGGCGCGGAAGTCGATGTCGTTGGTGCCGAGCGCGAGCCGGGCGAACTTGGCGTACCCGTACGCCTCCTCGACGGTGACCCGGCCGCCGACGAGCACGCCCGCGCGCCCGCGGGCGGCGGCCAGGCCCTTGGCCGCGACGGCGAACGCCTCCGGCCAGGAGGCCGGGACCAGGCGGCCCTGCTCGTCACGGATCAGCGGCGTGCGCAGCCGGTCGGGCTGGGTCGCGTAGGTGAAGGCCCAGCGGCCCTTGTCGCAGTTCCACTCCTCGTTGACCTCGGGGTCGTCCCCGGCCAGGCGGCGGGTGATCTTGCCGCGCCGGTGGTCGGTGCGCAGCGAGCAGCCGCTGGCGCAGTGCTCGCAGGCGGTGGGGGTGGAGACCAGGTCGAACGGGCGGGCCTGGAAGCGGTAGGCGGCGCTGGTCAGCGCGCCCACCGGGCAGATCTGCACGGTGTTGCCGGAGAAGTAGGACTCGAACGGCTCGCCGTCCGCGGCGCCGACCTGCTCCTTGGCCCCGCGCTCGAAGAAGTCGATGAACGGGTCACCGGCGATCTCGTCGGAGAAGCGGATGCAGCGCGCGCACTGGACGCAGCGCTCGCGGTCGAGCAGCACCTCCGTGGAGAGCGGCACCGGCTTCTCGAACGTCCGCTTCTTCTCTACGAAGCGGCTCTCGCCCTGGCCGTTGGACATGGCCTGGTTCTGCAGCGGGCACTCGCCGCCCTTGTCGCAGACCGGGCAGTCCAGCGGGTGGTTCAGCAGCAGCATCTCCATGACGCCGCGCTGGGCCTTCTCCGCGACGGGAGAGGTGAGCTGGGTCTGCACGACCATGCCCTGGGCGACCTCGATCGCACACGACGGCTGCGGCTTGGGGAAGCCGCGGCCGTTGCCGGCGTCGGGGATGTCCACCAGGCACTGGCGGCAGTTGGCGGCCGGCTCCAGCAGCGGGTGGTCGCAGAACCGGGGGATCTGGATGCCGAGCAGCTCGGCCGCCCGGATGATCAGCGTGCCCTTGGGGACGCTCACCTGGAAGCCGTCGATGGTGACGGTGACCAGGTCCACCGGCGTCTGCGCCGGGGTGGTGGCTTCGACGGTCATGGCGTCTCCTCCGTCGGCCTGGCGACCGAGACGGTGCTGTGCTTGCCGGTTGGCTGCCTGAGCGCGTTCACTTCGCCGCCCACGCTCGGGAGGGGGCGTGATCGAACGGGCAGCCGCCGATCTCGAAGTGCTTGAGGTACTCGTCGCGGAAGTGCTTGACCGACGAGTGGATGGGGCTGGTGGCACCGTCGCCCAGGGCGCAGAAGGACCGGCCCAGGATGTTGTCGGCGATGTCGGTGATCGTGGTCAGGTCCTCCTCGGTGCCCTGACCCTTCTCCAGCCGCTTGAGCACCTGCTTGAGCCAGAAGGTGCCCTCCCGGCAGGGGGTGCACTTGCCGCAGGACTCGTGCGCGTAGAACTCGGTCCAGCGCAGCACGGCGCGCACCACGCAGGTGGTCTCGTCGAAGATCTGCAGTGCCCGGGTGCCGAGCATCGAGCCCTTGGCGCCGACGGACTCGAAGTCCAGCGGGACGTCCAGGTGCTCGGCGGTGAAGATCGGGGTGCTCGACCCTCCGGGGGTCCAGAACTTGAGCGTGTGGCCCTCGCGGATGCCGCCGGACATCTCCAGCAGCTCGCGCAGCGTGATGCCGAGCGGGGCCTCGTACTGGCCGGGGCGGGTGACGTGGCCGCTCAGCGAGAAGATGCCGAAGCCCTTGGACTTCTCCGTGCCCATCCCGGCGAACCAGTCGGCGCCGTTGGCGATGATCGAGGGGACGCTGGCCACCGACTCCACGTTGTTGACCACGGTGGGCGAGGCGTACAGGCCCGCCACGGCCGGGAAGGGCGGCTTGAGCCGGGGCTGGCCCCGGAAGCCCTCCAGCGAGTCGAGCAGCGCCGTCTCCTCGCCGCAGATGTAGGCGCCGGCCCCGCTGTGCACGACCAGCTCCAGGTCGAAGCCGGAGCCGAACAGGTCACGGCCCAGGAGGCCCTTGGCGTACGCCTCGGCCACGGCCGCCTGCAGGCGGCGGACGACGTGCACGACCTCGCCGCGCACGTAGATGAACGCGTGGTTGGCGCGGATCGCGTACGCGGTGATGATGACGCCCTCGACCAGCGCGTGCGGGTTGGCCATCATCAGCGGGATGTCCTTGCACGTGCCGGGCTCGGACTCGTCGGCGTTGACCACCAGGTAGTGCGGCTTGCCGTCACCCTGGGGGATGAAGCCCCACTTCATGCCGGTGGGGAAGCCCGCGCCCCCGCGACCGCGCAGGCCGGAGTCCTTGACCGCCTGGATCACGGCGTCCGGGTCCATGCCCAGCGCCTTCTTGGCCGCCGAGTAGTCGCCGTAGCCCTCCAGGGTGAAGGAGTTCGGCTGGTCCCAGTTCGCGGTGAGAACCGGGGTGAGAGTGGTCACTTCGTCTCCTCGCCTGGCAGCCCGTCGCCGGGCGACGGGGTCGTGCCGTGCATGCCGGCTCGTTCGTTGCGCCCGTTCACGCCTCGGGAGCCTTCCATCCGTTGGCCTTGGCGATCCTGAGCCCCTCCAGGGAGGAGTCTCCCGCCGAGGGGCCGTCACCGGCCAGGCCGTCGGGCAGGCCCGCGAGCACCCGGGAGGCCTCCTTGAACGTGCAGAGCCTCTTCGGGCCGCGGGTCGGCGCGATCTCCTTGCCGTCCCGCAGGTCGTCGACGAGCTGCTTGGCCGAGGCGGGGGTCTGGTTGTCGAAGAACTCCCAGTTGACCATCATGACCGGGGCGAAGTCGCAGGCGGCGTTGCACTCCAGCCGCTCCAGCGAGACCTTGCCGTCGGGGGTGGTCTCGTCGTGGCCGACGCCGGTGTGCTCGGTCAGCTCGTCCCAGATCTGGTCGCCGCCCATGACCGCGCAGAGCGTGTTGATGCACACGCCCACGTGGTACTGGCCCATCGGCTTGCGCTTGTACATGGTGTAGAAGGTGGACACGCCCACCACCTCGGCCTTGCTCAGGCCGAGGATCTCGGCGCAGAACTCGTGGCCGGCGTCGGAGACGTAGCCGTCCTCGGACTGCACCAGGTGCAGCAGGGGCAGCAGGGCCGACCGCGGCCTGGGGTAGCGGCCGATGATCTCCTTGGCGTCGCGCTCCAGGCGCTCGCGGACCTCGGGCCCGTACGTCCCGGGCTGGGCCGCGCTCTCCTGGCGGCCCGTGCCGGGGGCGCCCGCGTTGGAGGGCTCACCGCCCGTGCCGGTGCTCGTGCTCAGGGCGGTCTCGCCCGTCAGGCCGGTGCCGGTGGACGCGCCGGCGTCCCCGGGCGAGGTGTTGTCCGGCTCGCCGGCCGGGCGCGTGGTCGCGCTCATCGGTCGACACCTCCCATCACGGGGTCGATCGAGGCCACCGCAGAGATGACGTCGGCGATCATTCCGCCCTCGCACGTCGCGGGCATGGCCTGCAGGTTCGTGAAGGACGGATCGCGGAAGTGGACGCGGTAGGGGCGGGTGCCCCCGTCGCTGACCACGTGGGCGCCGAGCTCGCCGCGGGGCGACTCGACCGGGCAGTAGACCTGTCCGGCCGGGACCCTGAAGCCCTCGGTGACCAGCTTGAAGTGGTGGATGAGCGCCTCCATGGAGCCGCTCATGATGTGCGCGATGTGGTCGGGCGAGTTGCCCAGGCCGTCGGGGCCGAGCGCGAGCTGCGCGGGCCAGCCGATCTTCTTGTCGTCGATCATGACCCGGTCGTTCTTCAGCGGGCCGGAGATGCGGTCGAGGGCCTGCTCGATGATCTTGAGCGACTCCTCCATCTCGGCCACCCGGACCAGGTAGCGGCCGTAGACGTCGGCGCTCTTCTCGGTCGGCACGTCGAACTCGTAGGTCTCGTAGCCGCAGTAGGGCTGCGACTTGCGCAGGTCCCAGGGCAGGCCCGCGGCCCGCAGCATCGGGCCGGTGACGCCCAGCGCCATGCAGCCGGTGAGGTCGAGGTAGGCGACGTCCCTGGTACGGGCCAGGTAGACCGGGTTGGCGTCGAGCATCTTGCGCATGTCCCTGATCCGCCCCGGCATGACCTTGAGCAGCTCGCCGACCTTGTCGACGGCGCCGGCCGGCAGGTCGACGGAGACGCCGCCCGGCCGGACGTAGGCCATGTTCATCCGCAGGCCGGTGATGTACTCCATCACGTCGAGCACCATCTCCCGCTCGCGGGAGCCGAACAGGAACGGGGTGGTCGCGCCGAGCTCCATGCCGAAGGTGCCGATGGCCACCATGTGCGAGGAGATGCGGGTGAGCTCCATCATCATCACGCGGATGGCCTGGGCCCGCTCGGGGACGCGGTCGGTGATGCCGAGCAGCTTCTCCACGGCCATGCAGTACGCCGTCTCGTTGAAGATCGGCGAGAGGTAGTCCATCCGGGTGACGAACGTCGGCCCCTGGGTCCACGTCCGGTACTCGAGGTTCTTCTCGATGCCGGTGTGCAGGTAGCCGATGACCGTGCGGGCCTCGGTGACCGTCTCGCCGTCCAGGTTCAGCACCAGCCGGAGCACGCCGTGCGTGGACGGGTGCTGGGGGCCCATGTTGATGACGAGCTGCTGGTCCTGCTGGCCGGTGAGGGTGTCGACCAGGTCCGTCCAGTCGTTGCCGGAGACGGTGTAGACCTTCCCCTCGGTGGCCTCCTCGTAGGGGGCGCTCATGTGTAAGACCTCCTCTGGTCCGGCGCGGGGATCTCGGCGCCGCGGTACTCGACCGGGATGCCGCCGAGCGGGTAGTCCTTGCGCTGGGGGTGGCCGTCCCAGTCGTCGGGCATCATGATCCGGGTCAGCGCCGGGTGGCCGTCGAAGATGATGCCGAAGAAGTCCCAGGTCTCCCGCTCGTGCCAGTCGTGCGTGGGGTAGACCGAGACCGTGGAGGGGATGTGCGGGTCGGCGTCGGAGCAGGAGACCTCGACGCGCATCCGGCGGTTGTGCGTGATCGAGCACAGGTGGATCACCGCGCGCAGCTCCTCGCCCTCCCGCTCGGGGTAGTGCACGCCGGAGACGCCGAGCGAGAGCTCGAAGCGCAGCGCCGGGTCGTCGCGGAGCACCTGGACGACCTCAAGCAGGCGCTCGCGCCTGACGTGGAAGGTCAGCTCGCCCCGGTCGACGACGACGCGCTCGACGGCCTCGCCGAAGGAGGCGCCCAGAGCGCGCTCCAGCTCGTCGGCGATCGTGTCGAAGTAGCCGCCGTACGGGCGGACGCTGGACAGCTCGGGCTTGCGCCGCACGACGAGGCGGCCGTAGCCCGAGGTGTCACCGCTGTCCTTGGCGCCGAACATGCCCAGGCGGCTCACCGGCTGCTCGGGCACCTCGGGGACCTCGGGGAGGTTGCCGGTGGGTTCGGTCGTCATTTGACGGTTCCCTGGTCGATGAGCGGCAGCGTCCGCAGTGCCTGCAGTTCGAGGTCGTCGATCTGCTTGGCGCGGTGCGCGCCGAACTTGGTGTTCTGGATCTTGTCGTGCAGCTTGACGATCGCGTCGATCAGCATCTCGGGCCGCGGCGGGCAGCCGGGCAGGTAGATGTCCACCGGCACGACGTGGTCGACGCCCTGCACGATCGCGTAGTTGTTGAACATGCCGCCGCTGGAGGCGCAGACGCCCATGGCGATGACCCACTTGGGCTCGGCCATCTGGTCGTAGATCTGGCGCAGCACCGGGGCCATCTTCTGCGACAGCCGGCCCGCGACGATCATCAGGTCGGCCTGGCGCGGAGACGCCGAGGCGCGCTCCATGCCGAAGCGCGCCAGGTCGTGCTTGGGTCCGCCGGTGGACATCAGCTCGATGGCGCAGCAGGCGAGACCGAAGGTCGCCGGCCAGACGGAGTTCTTGCGCGCCCAGCCGGCCACCTGCTCGACCGTGCTGAGCATGAATCCGCTCGGAAGTTTCTCTTCAAGACCCATATCTAGTCCCAGTCCAGACCCTTGCGGCGCCACACGTACGCGTAGGCCACGAGCACGGTGACGATGAACAGGAGCATCTCGACCAACCCGAAGATGCCGAGCTGGTCGAAGGCGACCGCCCACGGGTAGAGGAAGATGATCTCGATGTCGAACACGATGAACAGCATCGCGGTGATCATGTACTTGAGCGGGAAACGTCCTCCGCCCACGGGCTGGGGCGTCGGCTCGATGCCGCATTCGTAGGCGTCGAGTTTCGCGCGGTTCCAGCGCTTGGGACCGGTGAAGGGCGCGATCGTCACCGAGAAGATCGCGAATCCCGCCGCGAGCACGGCGAGCACCAGGATGGGTGCGTACAACTCCATCGCTACGCCTCCTCTCCCATCTCCACGCGCGCCGGCGCGTAGCTCTGCATGTCGGTGTGTTCCGAAAGTCTAGGCAGGGCGATCATCGCCCCGGGTCGCAGGTGCCGTCGGGCACGCCGATTGGTGATCATGCCGGTGGCGCCGCCTTGGACAGGGCGTTGATGATGCGGTCGGACGCGTCACCCCGCCGGTCGGTGAGATTAGCAAGGAGTTTGAGCGCGAAGCGCATCAGGCGGGGGTGCGGCAGCGCGTGACGGGTGGCGAAGTTCATCACGCCGCGGTGCCCGATGAGCTCCACGAACCCGCGGCCGAGGGTGAAGTACCCGCCGTAGGCGTCCTTCAGCGTCTGAGGATATGCCCGCAGCACCCGCTCGCGCTGGGCGGGGGTCACCCTGCCGAGCGCCTGGACGATCGACTCGGCGGCGATGTGCCCGCTCTCCATCGCGTACGCGATGCCCTCGCCGTTGAACGGGTTGATCATCCCGCCCGCGTCGCCCACCAGCACCAGGCCCCGCGTGTAGTGCGGCTGGCGGTTGAAGGCCATCGGCAGCGCGGCGCCCCTGATCGGGGACGTCATGTTCTCCTCGACGTAGCCCCACTCGGGGGGCATGCCCTTCACCCAGCGCTTGAGCAGGTCGCGGTAGTCCATGCCCTTGAAGGACTCGCTGGTGTTCAGCAGGCCCAGGCCGACGTTGGAGGTGCCGTCGCCGACGCCGAAGATCCAGCCGTAGCCCGGCAGCAGGGTGTCGCCGTCCCAGAGCTCCAGCCAGGTCTCCAGGTAGTCGTCGTCGTGGCGGGGGCTCTCGAAGTAGGTGCGCACCGCGACGCCCATCGGGCGGTCCTCGCGCTTGTGCAGCCCCATCGCCAGGGAGATCCGGGTGGAGTTGCCGTCGGCGGCGACCACCAGCCGGGAGCGGTAGGAGACCTCCTCGCCCTCCCGCTTGGCCACCACGCCGACGACGTGCCCGCTGCGGTCGTCCAGGATCGGGGCGGTGACGTTGACCCCCTGGAGCAGCCGGACGCCCGCCTTGACCGCGTTGCCGGCCAGGATCTCGTCGAAGTCCTGGCGGGTGCGGACCAGGCCGAAGTCGGGGTAGCTGGCCAGCTCGGGCCAGTCCAGCTCGAAGCGCATGCCGCCGCCGACCACGCGCAGGCCCTTGTTGCGGACCCAGCCGGGGGCGTCGATGTCGATCCCCATGGTGATGAGCTGCTTGACGGCCCTGGGGGTCAGGCCGTCGCCGCAGACCTTCTCGCGGGGGAAGGTGGTCTTCTCCAGCAGCAGGACGTCGAGTCCGGCCTGGGCGAGATGGAAAGCGGTCGTCGAACCGGCAGGCCCGGCGCCGACGACGATGACGTCGGCGTCAGCCTCAGCGATCTTTCGCTGTACGACGGCTGGCACGGTCACGGGACCTGTCCTGTCCTACACGCTGTGGGGGCCTCGGGGTGAGGGGCCTTTCGTTCCTTTGTGAAGGTCTTCACAAACTTGTCGGGCCGAAGTCTAACGCCTTTGCGGAGCAAAGTGTCAGACGGGTGCGGCTACGGATCGGCAACCTTCTACGCGGTCTCGCGCGCGGGCTTGTAGGCCCGGTGAAGAGCCACGATGCCGAGGCTCAGGTTGCGCCAGGCGACCCGTTCCCAGCCCGCTCCCTGGATGATCCTCGCCAGGCCCGCCTGGTCGGGCCAGGCCCGGATCGACTCCGCCAGGTACTCGTAGGAGTCGTCGTTGGACCCGAGGACCTTCGCGACCTGCGGCATCAGTTTCATCAGGTACCGCGAGTATACGAGGTCGAACGACCTGGGCGTCGGGTGCGAGAACTCCAGGATGACCAGGCGCGCGCCCGGCCTGGCCACCCGGTACATCTCGCGGAGCGCCCCGGCGGTGTCGTGCACGTTGCGCAGCGCCGTGGAGATCGTCACCGCGTCGAAGACGTCGTCGGCGAAGGGCAGCCGGAGTGCGTCCCCGGCGACGAAGCTGACCCCCCGGACGCCGCCGCCCCAGATGCCCGAGCCGCCCCGGCGCCGGACCCCGGTGCTCAGCATGCCGAGCGAGAAGTCGGAGGCGATCGCGCGGGCGCCCAGGGTGGTGAAGGCGTCGGTGGAGGTGCCGGTGCCCGCCCCCAGGTCGAGGACGAGCTCACCGGGCCCGGCGTCGACGGCCGCGGCGGCCGCCTTGCGCCAGAGCCGGACCTGGCCCAGGGAGATCACGTCGTTGACCAGGTCGTACCGCCGGGCCGTGCGATCGAACATCGCGGCGACCTCGTGCGGCTGCTTGTCCAGAGAAGCGCGCGTCATGGACCAAGACTAGGCCCGCGCGGACGATCCACGGAAAGTAGCCGTCCGGTCACCCCGCGCGTGCTAAAAATTGTCAAATGTTTGCCAGCAGTGTCCTCGTACCGGTCGCCGCCCTGGTCACCGCCCTGATCCCGGCCGTCCCGCCGGTCCCGGCCGCGTCGACGACCCCCGGGCGGTACGCCGCCGGCACCGGGCACCCCCGGGTCGTCCCGGCCGCGTCGGCGATCCCCGGCCGGTACGCCGCCGGTGTCGGGCACGCCCGGGTCGTCTCGGCCGATCCGGTGGACACCACCCCGCACGTGCTCGACGGGATCGTCAACGCCCTCGCGCTGGTGGACGGCACGGTGGTGGTCGGCGGCGCGTTCGGCGCGGTGCGCGAGGCGGGCGGCTCCCGGGTGCTGCGGCGCCGCAACCTGTTCGCCTACGACCTGGCCACCGGCCGGGTGCTGCCCGGCTTCGCGCCGCAGCCCGACCACCCGGTACGGGCGCTGGCCGCGGGCGTGCACGGCACCGTCTACGCGGGCGGCCGTTTCACCTCGGCCGGAGGGAGATGGACGCGGGGCCTGGCCCTGCTGCGGCTCTCCGACGGCTCGGCCGTGGCCCGCTTCGGCGCCCGGGTGCGGGGCGGCACGGTCACCGCCCTGGTCAGGTCCGGCCGTGCCCTGTACGTCGGCGGTGACTTCACCGCGGTCGGCGACGTCCCGCGCACCGCGCTGGCCAGGCTGGACGCGGTGACCGGTACGGCCGACCCGGCGTTCACCGTCGAACCGGCCGCACCCAGGGGCGGCCGCGTCCGGGTCCACGCGCTCGCCCTGAGCCGTACCCGGCTGGCGGTGGCCGGTGACTTCGGCACCCTGGGCGCTCTGCCGCGCTCGCAGCTCGGCCTGGTCGACGTGACCGTCTCACCGGCGGCGGTCGCGCCCTGGCGGACCGACGCCTACCGGGGCAGGTGCCGGTCGGACTTCCCCGGCTACCTGCGGGGCCTGGACTTCGCCCCGGGCGGCGGTCACCTCGCCGTCGTCACCACCGGCGGGCCGATGGGCCCGGACCGGATGTGCGACACCGCGGCGAGCTTCCGGACGGACGCGGCCGGCCGGGTGGAACCGGCCTGGGTGAACCACACCGGCGGGGACTCGCTCTACGCGGTGGCCGCCACCGGGGCCGCCGTCTACGTCGGCGGGCACCAGCGCTGGCTGAACAATCCCCGCGGACGCGACTCGGCGGGCCCCGGCGCGGTGGCGCGGCCGGGGATCGGGGCGATCCATCCGCGTACCGGCAGGGCCCTGACATGGAACCCCACCCGCGATCCAGGAATCGGAGTCAAGGCATTCCTGGCCCATCGGGACGGATTACTCGTTGGTAGTGACACAACCCGGCTTGGTCACGAGTACCATGCCCGAGTCGGCATGTTCCCGTTGCCGATCACTCCCGATTCTTAGCGATTCGCTCGCTCACCGCGTCCCTCTGCTTCGAGAGCAGGACGTAACTGGCCACCCCGCTGACCAGGAATGCGGCGATCAGCAGGACCAGGGGCTGGCGCAGGCCGAGGATATAGAGCACTCCCAGGCTCACGATCAGCAGGCCGGCCCGGGACGCGGTGTAAACGATGACGGGATGCACGGCATCGAGGTTACGTCACACCGTTCCTCCAGGCACGATCGCGGGTGACCATGCGGACGCTCTTCGCATCGACTGCGAGCGCTGCTAGTCTTCACAAGAGATCAGTTTCGTAAAGAAACACCCACGAGCGTCTCAAAAAGGCTCTATCATATAACAATCGGGCAGGCAGTCGATAACAACCCGTGATCTTTGTTGAAAACCACGGATAAATCAGGCTTCGCTCGGCACACTGGTTACCTGTCCGCCCGCTGGCAGGAAGCGGGATGCGAGGGGGAGAGATTGTGGAGAGTAGCAGCGAGCGTCTGCTGACGCCCGGAGAGGTTGCCGCCCTCTTTCGGGTCGACCCAAAGACGGTTACACGCTGGGCCGCGGCAGGCCGCATCAGCAGCATCCGTACCCCCGGAGGGCACCGGCGTTTCCGCGAGTCGGAAGTGCACGCCCTTCTGCGTGGAGAGGACGTCTTGACGGCCGAACGGCCGGCAGGCGAGTCCCCGCGCGTTTGACGACTTAGGACGTCACACCATCGGTGATCCTGCGCGCCTTACCCGGAAGCCGCAGGGTCACCGTGGAGTCGTCCCAGACGTCACGCGACACCACCGGGACCCCCGACGACGCCGAACGACGACGAACCCGTACCACCCCGAACGACGACCCCCGACGGCACCGATCGACCCCGACGGTGACCTCCCCCGTCACCGCGTCCCGCCCCCGGAGCCGCCCGGAGTGATCCGGCCCGGCTCCTGCGGGTCCCGGCCCGTCCAGGTCTCCTGCTCGGCCTTGAAGGCCAGGAACTCCCGTTCGAGCTCGTCGTTCTCCTTCAGCCAGCGCCTGCGGCGATCGGCCCACTCCTCCTCGGTGAGCGACTCGGCCAGCCAGCGCTCGTAGTCGGGATCGCCCGGGGACACCTCCACGTAGGCGTTGCCGATCAGACGCCCGTCTTCGCTGGCCAGGGTCTGCGGCACGCGCAGGGTCCCGTCAGCGAGCCTGACGACGTACATCCCAGATCACCTAGATTCCGTAGCGCCGGTTGAAGAACAACATGACGTCGAGCGCCATCCGCGTGTCACCGCCGAGCATGTCGACCAGCGCGGGACGCTGCCGGGAGACGATCGCGGCGAAGGCGTCCGCGAAGAACTCCTTGCGTCCCAGGTCGCCGGACTGCAGATGGAACCCCGAGGCCAGCATGGGGACGCACCTGTCGTAGAGGGCGGCGAACTCCGGGGAGTCGGAGACCCAGTCGCCGTGCGGGGCGTCCACGTCGTCCAGGGCGTGCCCGACCTCGTGCATCATCACGTCGGGGGTGGGCGAGGGCCGGTCCCCCACCACGATCTTCCGGTCGCCGTACGCCCCGGCGCAGACGTCCCAGGTCGCCCGGCCCGACGGGAGCGGAGCCCCGCGCAGGTAACCCATGTCGTCCAGGTCGGGTACGCCGCCCGCGCCGACGTAGATCCCGTCCAGGCCGTCGGCCAGCTTGTCCTTGAGCGCGTCGGGCAGCCTGGCCAGGCTCTCCACCGCCCGCACGACCTCCGGCGTGGGCACCTCGTGACGGGAGTCCCACTGGCGGTGCAGGATGCGCTCCAGCCGCCCGCAGTGACGCAGGCCGTCCCCCAGGTCCGGGGTGTCGGGGGAGTTGGGCTGGGCCCGGGGACGCTCGTCGTCGAGCTCGAAGTCCTTCCAGGTGTACTGCGGGCGGTCGACCACCGGGGCGGTCACCGTGCCGACCCCGCGCTCGGCCTCGCGGGGGACCTCACGCGGAGCCCCGCGGAGGGAGCCCTCCGCACGCGGAGCCGGACTCCGCTGCCACCACCGCCGTCGATGGCGGCCCTTGTCGCCCGAATGTGCCATCACACCCCCTGGGGAAGTGGCAACGGTCCTACGGTACGGGGTGCTCCCCCCGCCGGTCACCCGTAACCGCGGGCCGACCGCAGTGGTTCTCGCAATGGCTTACAGTTCGGGCATGCCCATGCTTGTCGGTCTGGCGATACTCGCCTTCTGGCTCTACTGCCTGTTCGACGTCATCACCACGCCGGACGAGGAGTCAAGGAACCTGCCCAAGCTGCTCTGGGCGGTCATCGTGGTGCTGATGCCGATCGCCGGAGGGGTCTTCTGGCTGCTGCTCGGCCGCCCCACCGGCCCCCGGGCACCCCGATCGCTGCCGTCGCAGAACAAGCCCCCCCGCCCCGCGGCCCCCAAGGGGCCCGACGACGACCCCGACTTCCTCAAGGACCTCGACCGCAGGCTCCGCGACGAGGACTGACCCGCGACGGCGTCCCGGCGACCGGGGATCCGGTGGCCGGGCGACGGTATGACGACGCGCCGGTACGACGGTGCGACGGTGCGACGACGTGACCGTACGACGGCGTGACGGTATGACGGCGTGGAGGGTCACCGGGCGGCCGGATGACGGACCGCCCGGGCCGGTGAGCCCCCGAGATCACACCCCTGACGGCCGGGACCTTCGACGGCCACGACTCAGCCGGGAACCTCGGCGTAGGAGTGCAGGCCCCCCAGGAAGATGTTCACCCCGACCAGGTTGAACAGCAGGCACGCGAAGGCGATGAGCTGAACGATCATGGCCGCCTTCCCCTTCCAGCCCGCGGTGGCCCGGGCGTGCAGGTAGGCCGCGTAGGCGATCCAGGTGATGAAGGCCCAGATCTCCTTGGGGTCCCAGCCCCAGTAGCGGCCCCATGCCTTGTCGGCCCAGAGCGCACCGGCGATGACGGCGAAGGTCCAGATCGGGAAGCCGATCACGATGGCCCGGTGTGCGACCCGCTCCAGGTCCGGCCGGGACGGCAGGCGGACCGAGCCGTCCTTCCTGACCAGGTAGAGGATGCCGGAGACGCCCGACAGGATGAACAGCCCGCTGGCGATGATCGCCGCCGACACGTGGATCGCGATCCAGTAGGAGTTCAGCGCGGGCACCACCGGACCGGCCTGCACGTGCAGGTAGCGGACGGCGAAGCCCAGCCCCAGGGCGGCGGCGACCGCGACGAACGCGCCCAGGAACCGGACGCGGTAGCGGAGCTGCATGAACAGGAACGCGCTCATCGCCGCGAAGCACATGGCGACCACGAACTCGTACATGTTGCCCCAGGGCCAGCGGCCCACGGCCAGGCCCCGGGTGAGCAGGGAGGCGAGGTTGGCGGCCCAGCCGAGCCAGCTCAGCGCGACGCCCGCGGGCCCCGCCCACCTCGTCCAGGCGGGGGGCCCGCCGGACGGTCCGTCGACCCGCCCGGTCCCCGCCACGGCCGGGTCCGGGTCCGCACCGGTCCCGGCGGTGACACCGGAAGCGGCACCGGGGGCACCGACACCGGCGCCGACGGGAGCGAGCCTCGGACGCGCGGCGCGGGCCGACGCCTCCGCGGGCCGGCCGAAGGCCAGGTCCAGGGCGTAAGCGATCATTGCGAAGACGTAGAGCAGCACCGTCGCCAGGATGAGCTGGTCGCTCAACGTGGCGAGGCCGGTATCGACCTCAGCGGGCATCCTGCACTCCTGGGTTCAAAGGTCCTGGGGTCGAAGGTTCCGGGGTGGAGGGTTCGGAGGTGGGAGGTTCCGGGGTCGAGGGTTCCGGGGTGGAAGGTTCCGGGGTCGAAGGCTCCGTGTTCGCCGGTTCCGGGGCCGGGGACCCCTCGTCCCGGGGTTCCGTGTCCAGGGCGGAGACGATCTCGTCGAACTCCTCGCCGAAGTCACCGCCCTCGGTGCGGGTGAGGCCGCCCACCTCGACGCGGTGCCCGTCGCCGCCCGGGACGCCCGCTCCGCCGGACGCCTCGTGGACGCGTACCCACACCCTGCGGCGGCGGACGGTCAGGGTCAGCACGAGCCCGGCCACGGCGAGGACCGCGGAGACCAGGGCGGGCATCCTGCCCGGGTCGTAGGCGACCTGCAGGGCGATCCACTCCTTGACCCCGGTGAACTCGATCGAGCCGGCTCCTCCCGGCAGCGCGAGTCTCCCGCCGACCTCCAGCGGGTCGGCCTTCATCAGGAGCGGCTTCATCTTCTTCAGGCTCGTCGGGTCGAGCTCGTAGACCGACTGCGGACGGCCGCTCTCCAGGCCGAGGTCACCGGCGAAGGCCCCGTACACCTGAGCGGTGGGGTTGGCGGCCCCGGGGAAGATCGAGACCCACTCCGAGCCCATCGGCACGGCCGTGGGCAGGAAGGCGACCAGCACGCCGAGCTGCTCGGGCTGCGCGTCCGGAACCTTGATCACGCACTCGGAGGTGAAGGTGGCGGGCTGGACCACCAGGCAGGCCACCGGCCCGTCGAAGGCGACCTGCCCCTTGCCGTCGGTGATCCTGAAGGTCGGCGCGTAGCCGTGGTCGATGAGGTAGCTCAGCGTGCCGTTGACGTCCAGCGGCTCGTTGACCTTGAGAAGGTGCTCGCGGGCGGCCACCCCGGGGGCGTCCTCGACCTTGAGCCTGGCCGCGTAGTCGAGGGCCTGGCCGGCCTTGTCGCCCTTGGCGATGTAGGTCGCCTGGAAGTCCTCGACGGTGAAGGAGAACGGCTCCAGCGACTCGGCGCTCACCTGCTGGCCGGGCATGTACCGGTCGTAGGCCGCGACCGTGTTGGCGAACCCCTCGCCCTCCACGACCAGCACGTTCCCGCGGTAGCCGTACAGCGCTCCGGCGCCGACCGCGAGCAGCAGGCCGAGCAGGGCCACGTGGAACAGCAGGTTGCCGCTCTCACGCAGGTAGCCCTTCTCCGCGGCGACCCAGCCGGGGCCGGTGGTCACCCGGAACCGCTTCGCGCGCAGCCGCGCGGCCGCCTCGCCGACGGTCAGGCCCGAGGAGAAGGAGGCGTGGTGCGGCAGCCTGCTCAGGTTGCGCGGCGCCGCGGGCGGCTTCCTGCGCAGTTCCCGCAGGTGGGCCGCGGTGCGCGGGAGCACACAGCCGATCAGGGAGACGAACAGCAGCAGGTAGATCGCGGCGAACCAGGGAGCCTGGAACACGTCGAACAGCCAGAACCGGTCCAGCCATCGGGCCAGCGCGGGGTCGTCGGCGAAGTACTGGGCGACCTTGGCGTCCGAGACGCCGCGCTGCGGCCAGATCGAGCCGGGCACGGACGCCAGGGCAAACAGGAAGAGCAGGATCAGCGCGGTCCGCATGGAGGTGAGCGTCCGCCAGAACCAGCGCGCCCAGCCCACGACCCCGAGCCCGGCCGGACGTCCCCGGTCCACCGCGGCCTCCGCCGTCGTCTGCTCCTCCTCCGTCACCGGGCCGGTGCGCTCCATCAGATCACCGGCTCGAATCCGCCGACCCAGCCCTGCATGGCCGCGACGAGCTGCTCCCAGATCCCGGTGACGAGCAGCACCCCGACGACGACCAGCATGACGCCGCCCACGCGCGTGATCAGCTGCGAGTGCCGCCGCACCGCCTTGAACGTGCGCAGTGCCCTGCTGTACGCCAGTCCCGCCGCCACGAACGGCAGGCCGAGACCGAGCGCGTACGCGAAGGCGAGCACGGCGCCGCGGCCGGCGCTGCCCTCGTTCAGGCCGAGGGTGAGCACGACGGCGAGGGTGGGGCCGATGCAGGGGGTCCAGCCGAGGCCGAAGACCAGGCCGAGCAGGGGAGCCCCGGCCAGTCCCGCGGCCGGGAGCCGGTGGATGCGGACGTCGCGCTGCAGGCCGGGGATCGCCCCCATGAAGGCCAGGCCGAGCACGATCGTGAGCCCGCCGAGCACCCGGGTGATGATCCCGGCGTTGCCGAACAGCGCCGCGCCCAGCCCGCCGAACAGGGCACCCCCGGCCACGAACACCGTGGCGAACCCCAGCACGAACAGCACGATCCCGGCCACCATGCGCCCCCGCCTGGGGTCGGCGCTCATGCCGGTCACGTACGACAGGTAGCCGGGGACCAGCGGCAGCACGCACGGCGACAGGAACGAGACCAGCCCGGCCGCGACCGCTATCGGCAGCGCCAGCGCCAGCGAGCCGCCGGCGACCGTACCGGCGAGGTCAACGCCCATGGCGGGCCCCTGGTGTGAGAACGGTGAGACCGGCGAGACCGTGTCCCGCCGGCGGGGTGACCCGGGCGGCACCGACGGCACCGGTGGGCACGTCCGCCGTCGCGGGGAGGGGTGAGCGGTTATCGTTCATCGCCGACCTTGGTGACGGCGTCCAGGAGGTCGGTGTAGGTGACCGCGCCGAGGGCACGGGCGGCGATCCGGCCCTGACGGTCGATGATCAGCGTGGACGGGATGGCCGCGGGCGGGACCGTGCCCTGGAAGGAGAGCGCCACCTTGCCGGGCTGGTCGAAGATGCTCGGGTAGCCGGGCTTGTGGCCGCGCTCGAAGGCGAGGGCGTCGGCCTTGCGGTCCTTGAAGTCGATGCCGAGGAACGTCACGCCGTCCGCCTTCTTGGCGGCGGAGACCTCCTTGAGCACCGGCGCCTCGGCCCGGCAGGGCGCGCACCAGGAGGCCCAGAAGTTGATGACCACGACCTTGCCCCGGTGCGCGGCCAGCGAGGCGGTGTCCCCGTCGAGGGTCTCCCCCTCGACCCGTGGGGCGGCCTTGCGGTCGGCGGCCTCGAACATGGTGATCTTGCCGTCGCCCGCCACGAAGCGGGTGTCACCGGTCTGGGGCTGCGATCCCGGGTTTCCGGCGCATCCGGCCACGGCGACGAGCAGCGCGGCGGCGGCGAAGGATGTGGCGCGCATGGGTGACGGAGGCTCCCTGTACTACAACCGGTAGAGCGACAACTCTACCGGCGGGGTCAGGCGCCCGGCACAGTGGGGCGTTTGACGAGGGCCGCCGCAGGCTCGCTGTATCCGACGCTGATCAGCCGGTCCCCCTCGAAGGAGAAGGTGGTCAGGCTGGCGAGCCCGCACTGCCTGCGGCGCGGATCGTGCGGCAGCCGCCTGCCCTCGGCCGCGAGCCGGATCGTCCAGATCGGGAGCTGGTGGCTGACCATGATCGCCTCATGGCCGCGGGCCGCCTTCCGGGCCGCGACGATAGCGGTGCTCATCCGCCTGACCAGGTGGGTGTAGCGCTCCCCCCAGGAGGGCCGGAGCGGGTTCCACAGGTAGCGGTAGAAACGCGGGTTGCGGAAGAGGCCGTCTCCCCGGCCCAGGGCGAGGCCCTCGAAGATGTTCTCGGCCTCGATGAGCCGCTCGTCGATCGTGACGTCCAGCCGGAAGGTCTCGGCGAGCGGGGCCGCGGTCTCCTGCGCGCGCTCCAGGGGGGAGGAGAACAGCGCGGTGACGTCACGCCCCGCGACCGTCTTGGCGACCGTCTCGGCCATCTGCCGGCCGTTGTCGGACAGGTGATAGTCGGGGAGCCTGCCGTACAGGACGTTGTCGGGGTTGTGCACCTCACCGTGGCGCAGGAGGTGGACGACGGTGGTCTCAGCCATGGTCCCGCCAGCCTAGCGACAGGTACGGGCCGGTGACAGGGCAGGTGGTCCCATCCGGGCGGAAGGGGACATGGCGGGACCGCCCCGTGCCACCTCGCGGACCCGGCGGCGGCGCGCGGGCCCGCGGGAGTCAGTGGGGGCCGGCGGGGTCCGTCAGGGCAGCAACGGGGAGGCCGGTGACATCGGTGCCGCCATCGGGGACGCGGGCTCCGAGGGCACCGACGGCGTCGACGGCGCGGTGGACGCGGAGTACTGGAAGTCGACGGCGACGGCCTTGAGCGCCTCGACCGCGGCGCGGATCGCCGGGCGGCGCGCCGCGTCGGTCCGCCAGAGCGCGTAGATCCTGCGGGTGGGACGGGACCTGATCGGCACCACCCGCGCGCCCGGCGGGACGAAGTCGCGGCCCAGGCGGGGGACGATGGCGCAGCCGAGACCGCCTGCGACGAGGGCCATCTGGGTCGGGCACTCGTCCGCCATGCAGGCGATGTCCGGCTCCAGCTCGGCCGAGCGCAGCGTGTGGACCAGCCAGTCGTGGCAGATGGTGCCGGGTGCCGAGCTGATCCACCGCTCCCCGTAGAGCTCGGCCAGCTCGATCTCCGCCCGGTCCGCCAGCGGGTGGGACGCGGGCAGGATCACGTCGGCGATGTCGTCGAAGAGCGCCGCCCGGGAGAGCCCCTCGGGGATCGCCAAGGGGCGGTTCATCCAGTCCTGGATCACCGCGAGGTCCAGCTCGCCCCGGCTCACCTCGCGGACCTGCCGTTCGGGCTCGCGTTCGGTGAGCTGCATGACCAGGTCGGGGTGGCGCCGGTGCAGGAGCGACAGCGCGGCGGGCATCAGCCCCCGGGCGGCGGTGGGGAAGGCGCCGATGCCGAGCCGCCCCACGACCTGCCCGCGCAGCGCCTCGAAGTCGGCCTCGGCCGTCTCGACCAGCGCGAGGATGCGCTCGGCGTGGTCGGCCAGCAACCCGGCCGCGTCGGTCAGCCGCACCCCGCGGCCGTTGCGTTCCACCAGGGTCGCGCCTGTCTCCCGCTCCAGCTTGGCGAGCTGCTGGGAGACCGCGGACGGGGTCACCATGAGCGCCTCGGCCGCGGCGCCCACCGATCCGTAGACGGAGACGGCGTGCAGGGCCTTGAGCCGGTTGAGATCCAACATGTAAGGAAGTCTAAACGAGGACAGCAAGAAATACTAACTTGTTCTGAAATGTCGGTATGACCCACTATGGGCGAATGCGCATCCGGCACTTCCTCCTGGCCGTCGGCCTCACCGTCATCTGGGGCCTCAACTTCGTGGTGATGGAGGTCGGCCTCCGGCACTTCCCCCCGCTGTTCTACGTGGCGGCGCGCTTCGTCCTGGCCGCCTTCCCCGCGCTGCTGTTCGTCGGCGGTCCCGGGGTGCCCTGGCGGAAGGTGCTCCTGGCCGGTGCCACGCTCGGCGCGGGCCAGTACGCCCTGCTGCTGACGGGGATGCGGGCCGGCATGCCCGCGGGCCTGACCTCGCTCGTCGTCCAGATACAGGCGGTCTTCACCGCCGTGCTGGCCGTCACCCTGCTGGGGGAGCGGCTGACCCGCAGGCGGGTCGTCGGCATGGCGGTCGCCTTCGCCGGCCTGGCGCTGATCGCCACCGACCTGGGCGCCGGTGGCCCGATCGGCGCGTTCCTGCTGGTCGTCGGCTCGGCGTTCTTCTGGAGCATGGGCAACGTCGTGATCAGGCAGGCCTCGCCGCCCGACTCGCTGCGTTTCATGGTCTGGCTGAGCGCGGTCACCGCCCCTCCGATGGTGGTGCTGAGCCTGGTGGTGGAGGGGGTGCCCCGGCTGGAGTTCTCACTGGAGGGCACCTTCTCGCTGGTGTACGTGGCGTTCATCTCCACCCTCGCGGGCTTCGCCGTCTGGGGCTTCCTGCTCAAGCGCTACGACGCCTCGGTGGTCGCCCCGACCGCCCTGATGGTGCCGGTCTTCGGCATGTCCTCGGCGGCCCTGTTCACCGGCGAGCAGATCACCCCCCTCAGGCTCGCCGCGGGCGTCCTGATCATCTGCGGTGTCCTGTACGCCGGCACCCGCTCCCGCCGGACCGCCGCCCCTTCGCCGCTTCCGACCTCCTCCGAGAGGGAAACGGGAGAGAATAAGGCGAGGGCAACGGAGATGACGTGAATGAACACACACGGTGACGGGGACGATGTTACGGTGACCGACGTGAGCGCCGCACTCGAGTACTGGCCCTCCCCGCCCCCGTGGGGATGGGTCGCCGACGATCTCGATCACCTTCCGCTAGAGGGACCGAACGGCGAGCCCGACTTCTTCAAGCACGTCGAACTCATCGATGGAGCTCTCGTCTTCATGTCCCCCCAGAAGCGCTTTCATCAGCGTATGATCCGTCGTCTCACCGAGAAGCTCGACGACCAGGCACCGGAGTACCTGTCAGCGGTCGATCAGATGGACGTCAAGCTCGGCCACCGGACGCGACCCTGCCCCGACGTCGCGGTCGTCGACGCCAAGGCCGCCGAGGACGACGACCGGACGTTCTACACCCCCGACGAGGTGCACCTCGTCGTCGAGGTGGTCTCCCCCGAGTCCGAGGACCGGGACCGTAAGACCAAGCCGTCCCGCTACGCCGAGGCGGGCATCGCGCACTTCTGGCGGGTGGAGAACAACGGCGGCTCCCCGGTGGTCTACGTCTACGAGCTCGACCCCGCCACCCGCGCGTACGCGCTCACCGGCATCCACCACGACCGGCTGACCGTGCCGGTGCCCTTCCCGATCACCATCGAGCTCGGCGACCTGCCCGAGTAGTGACACCGGCGGTGATCCCCGGGCGTCAGCGGTGGCGGCGCAGGAAGGAACGGACGTCGTCGACCAGCAGGCCGGGCGTCTCCATGGCCGGGAAGTGGCCGCCCCTGTCGAACTCCGACCAGTGCTCGATCCGCCCGTCCGGGTCCATCACGCTCCGGATCGCGTTGTCGGCGGCGAACACCGCGACGCCCGTGGGTGGTGCCGACCGGCCGGTGCCATGGCCGCCTTCACCCCCGCCGCCGGCACCGTCCGCCTGGCGCGCGGCCATCTCCCGGTACACCCGCATGCCCTCGTAGACGGCGTGCGCCGAGGAGGAGCCCGCGCCGGTGAACCAGAAGACGCTCGCGCAGACGAGCAGCCGGTCGCGACCGACCGCCTCCTCGGGCAGCGTCACGGCCGGGTCGGTCCACTCGGCGAACTTCTCGGTGATCCAGGCGAGCTGCCCCACCGGTGAGTCGTTCAGCGCGTAGCCGATCGTGCGCGGCCGGGTCGCCTGAAGGTGAAGGTAGCCGAGCCCGTCGGCCTGGAACGCGTTGAACCGCTCGGCACGCGCCCTGTCGGCCGCGGACAGGCCGTCCAGCGCGATCGGAGGACCGAACGGCATCGACGCCGACACGCCGGTCAGGTGGACGCCCACCACCCGCTCCGCGTCGACCATGGCGAGCAGCCCTGCCACCCCCGAGCCCACATCGGTGCCCTGGGCGGCGTAGCGCTCGTACCCCAGGCGGCTCATCAGCTCCGCCCACGCCCCGGCCACCCGGAAGAGGTTCCCCCACCCCCGCTCCCGTACCGGCGTGGAGAAGCCGTACCCCGGCAGCGAGGGGATCACGACGTGGAAGGCGTCGGCCGGGTCGCCGCCGTGCGCGCGGGGGTCGGTCAGCGGGCCGATCACGTCCGTGAACTCGTACGGCGAGCTGGGCCAGCCGTGGGTGAGGATCAGTGGCAGCGCGTCCGGCTCGGGTGAGCGGACGTGCAGGAAGTGCACGTCCTGGCCGTCGATGACGGTGGTGAACTGCGGGATCGCGTTCAGCTCCGCCTCCCGGGCAGGCCAGTCGAAGCCGTCGGCCCAGTAGGCGGCCAGATCACGCAGGTGACCGAGCGGGACGCCCCTGTCCCAGCCGGTGTCCGGCAGCTCCCGGGGCCAGCGGGTGCGGGCCAGCCGGTCTGCCAGGTCGTCGAGGTCGCTGCGGGGGACGGCGACGCGGAACGGGCGGATCCCCGTGTCGTTGTTCATGACCGGGACGCTAGGGGCCGATGCGGAAAGGTTAGTTCCGCATTGTCGGGCAGTATGGGGTCATGTCGACGACCTCGGCCCGCCTGCTCCGCCTGCTGTCGCTGCTGCAGTCCGCGCCGGACCGGACCGGACCGCGGCTCGCCGAGCGCCTGGGGGTGAGCACCCGCACCGTCCGCAACGACGTCGAGCGGCTGCGCGACCTCGGTTATCCCGTCCACGCGACCCCGGGACCGGCGGGCGGCTATCGTCTCGGCGCCGGGACGTCCCTGCCGCCGCTGCTGCTCGACGACGAGGAGGCCGTCGCCGTCGTGGTCGGCCTGCGCACGGCCGCGGGGGGAACGGTCACCGGGATCGAGGAGACCTCGCTGCGCGCCCTCGCCAAGCTGGAACAGGTCCTGCCCTCCCGGCTGCGGCACCGCGTGGACGCCCTGCACACCGTCGTGGTGGCCCTCCGGGGCGACGCCGCGACCGTGGACCCGGGCGTGCTCGTCACCCTGGCGGGCGCGTGCCGCGACCGTGAGAGCCTGCGGTTCGACTACACCGGTCACGACGGCGCCGTGACGCGCCGCCTGGCCGAGCCGTACCGGCTGGTCCACCTGGACCGGCGCTGGTACCTCGTCGCCTGGGACGTCGAGCGGCGGGACTGGCGCACCTTTCGCGCCGACCGGATCGCACCGCGCACCCCGGGCGGCCCCCGTTTCGCGCCCCGTGAGCCACCGGACGGCGACGTGGCCGCCTACGTCCTGCGCGGGGTGGGGGCGGCGCCGTGGCGCTACCGGGCGCGGGTGCGGCTGCACGCCCCGGCGGAGGCCGTCGCCGGGCGGCTGCCGCCTCCCGTGGTGGTGGAGGCCGTCGACGAGCACACGTGCGTGATCGAGGCGGGGGCCGACGACCCCCGGACGTTCATGCTCTACCTGGGCATGCTCGACGTGGACTTCGACGTCGTGGACTCCCCTGAGCTCTCGGCCCACCTGGGCGCGCTGATCAGGCGGTACGGGAGGGCCAGGGGCGACCGCCCGTGACCGGGAGGCGTCACAGGACCTGGGCGGCGGCCTTGGCGGCGGCGGGCAGGGCCTCGGCGATGCGGGAGAGGGCCTCGTCGTCGTGGGCCGACGACAGGAACCACGCCTCGTACGCCGACGGCGGCAGGTAGACGCCCTGGTCCAGCATGGAGTGGAAGAACGCCCGGTAGGCGGCGGTGTTCTGGGTCTGGGCGGCGGTGAAGTCGACGACCCGGTCCTCGGTGAAGAAGACCGAGAACAGGCTCCCGGCGCGCTGCAGCCGGTGCGGCACCCCGGCCGCGGCCAGCGCGTCGGCGGCGGCGCGGCCGATGACCAGGGCGGCGGCGTCGACCTGGTCGTAGACCCCCTCGTCGCAGGCGCGCAGGGTGGCCAGACCGGCGGCGCAGGCCAGCGGGTTCCCCGACAGGGTGCCCGCCTGGTAGACCGGGCCCTCCGGGGCGAGGTGGGCCATCACGTCGGCGCGCCCGCCGAACGCGGCGGCGGGCAGGCCGCCGCCCATCACCTTGCCGAACGTCATCAGGTCGGCCTCGACCGGGTCCAGCCCGTACCAGCCGGACTCCGACACCCGGAAGCCGGTGAGCACCTCGTCGATGATCAGCAGGGCGCCGTGCTCGGTGCACAGCTCGCGCAGGGTGGCGTTGAACCCCTCCAGCGGCGGCACCACGCCCATATTGGCCGGGCACGCCTCGGTGATCACGCAGGCGATGTCGGCGCCGAAGGCCCGGAACGCCTCGGTGACCGCCTCGACCGAGTTGTACGGCAGCACCACGGTGTCGGCCGCCGAGGCGCCGGTCACCCCGGGGGTGTCGGGCAGACCGAAGGTCACCACGCCGGAGCCCGCCGAGGCGAGCAGCGCGTCGACGTGGCCGTGGTAGCAGCCGGCGAACTTCACGATCTTGGAGCGGCCGGTGAAGCCGCGGGCCAGCCGTACGGCCGACATGGTGGCCTCGGTGCCGGAGCTGACCAGGCGGACCTTCTCCACCGGCTCGACCCGGGCGACGATCTCCTCGGCGAGCTCGACCTCGCCGGGGGTGGCCGTGCCGAACGAGGTGCCGTCGCGCAGCGCCTCCTGCAGCGCCTCGATCACCGCGGGGTGCCGGTGACCGAGGATCATCGGCCCCCAGGAGCAGACCAGGTCGACGTAGCGGTTGCCGTCCACGTCGGTGATGTAGGGGCCCTGGCCCGAGGTCATGAAGCGCGGCGTGCCGCCCACGGCGCCGAAGGCGCGGACCGGGGAGTTGACGCCTCCCGGGACGATCTCGCGGGCGCGGGCGAACAGGTCCTCGGAGTTCTCGGTACGGCTCACGTCCCCAAGGGTAGCCAGGGAAACGTCCGGTCCGTCCCACGGGGCGAGCCGCCCGCCCCGGCCCCGGACCCCCGGAAGTCCCGGCCCCGGGCCCCCGGAAACGGGACATCGGCCCCGGGACGACGGGACATCGGGTACGGGATCCTTCGAGGATGGCAGTGACGACACCCCCCGCGCGGCGGCCGGGGACCCGGTCGCCCGGCGTGCGCGCCGTGGCCGACGCCGTCCTGGTCCACGGCGCCCTGGCGGTGGCCGTCGGCGGGATCTACTCCGGGCTGGCCTGGCTGCTCGACGCGCTCTCCGGCGCGGCGTCCGGCACGCCGTCCGGCGCCCCCTCCGGTGGCGGGGACCCGATGGCCGGGCTCGTCGCGGCGCTGGCCGCGGGCGCGGTCTTCCACCCGCTGCGGCTGCGGCTGCAGCGGGTGGCGGACCGGCTGCTGCGGGTCGAGCGCGACCCGTACCGGGTGGCCGACCGGCTGAGCCGTACCCTGCAGGAGGCCGTCGACCCCGCCGAGGGACTCGCCACCGCCGCGGTGCTGGTCCGCCAGGCGCTCCGCGCCGACGGTGTGGCCGTCGAGGTGGACGGCGTGACCGTCCTGGACGGCGTGCTGGGGGAGCGGCCGGTCGAGACCCCGCTGGTCTGGCACGGGGAACCGGTCGGGTGGCTGCTCAGCAGCGGCCGCGAGGGCTCACCGGCCTCACCGGACCTGCTGAACGCGCTGGCCCGGCACCTGGCCGAGCTGGCGCACGCCGTACGGCTCACCGCCGACCTGCGACGCTCCAGGGAGCACATCCTCACCAGCAGGGAGGAGGAACGGCGCAGGCTCCGCCGCGACCTGCACGACGGGCTGGGGCCGACGCTCGCCAGCCTGGCCATGACCGTGGACGAGGCCAGGATCCGCCTGGACCGCGACCCCGAGGCCGTGGAGGAGCTCCTGGTCCGCGTACGCGACCAGATGGGCACCGCGATCGTCGACGTCAGGGACCTGGTCTACGGCCTGCGCCCGCCCGCGCTGAGCCACCTCGGGCTGGCCGGTTCGCTGCGCGCGCTGGCCGACGCACCCGGACCGCGGGTGGACGTCGTGGTGACCGGACCGCCGGACGGCCCACCGGACGACCCGCTGGACGGTGTCCCCGCGGCGCTGGAGGTGGTGGCCTACCGGATCGCCCAGGAGGCGCTCACCAACGTCCGCCGCCACGCCCAGGCCACCACGGCCCTGGTACGGGTCGAGGTCCTGCGGACCGGTGCGGAGGCCGCGGGATCGGCGGGCGCCGGGAGCGGGGCCGGCGGGCCGGAGGGGGGCGGTGAGCTGCGGCTCTCGGTCGCCGACGACGGGATCGGCCTGCCGGACCCGATCCGCGGCGGCGTGGGCCTGGCCTCCATGCGCGAGCGGGCGGCCGAGGCGGGCGGTTCGTGCACCGTCGGGCCGCGTCCCGGGGGCGGCACCGAGGTCGTCGCCCGGCTGCCCCTGACGAGGGACGCGACGTGACCCCTCCCCCGCGCGAGAGCGCCCCGCCGAGCCCCGCGAGCCCCGCGAGCCCCGTGGACTTCGCGGGCTCTGCGGACTTCGCGGACTTCGCGGGCTCCGTGAGCTCCGTGGACTCTGCGGACTCTGCGGACTCCGCGGGCTCCGCGGGCTCCGCGGGCTCCGTGCGGTCGCGGAGCCGGCGCACCTCTCCGGACAGGGACGTACGGGACTCGCCGGACCGGCGGCGGACGGCACTGGCCGTCCTCGTCTGGACCGGTGCGGTGCTGGCACCCGTGGGCAACGTCCTGGCGGTCCGGCTGACCGACCTGAGCGCCTCGACCTGGACCGACCCCTTCGTCACCCTGGATCCGACCGTCATGCTGTTCCCGGCCGCCGGCGCGTTCCTCATCACCCGGCGGCCCGGGCTGACGGTCCCCTGGCTGCTGTGGGGCGGCGGGATCGCCGGAAGCCTGTTCTACCTCACCTACGCCGCCGCCCACTGGCTCCACCTCACCTCCCCCGGGGCCGCGGTCACGCCCTACCTCGCGTGGGCGGGAATGTGGCTGTGGCTGTGGCACGCCCCGGTGCTCACCTCACTGCTGCCGCTGCTGTTCCCGGACGGCCGGCTGCCCTCACGGCGCTGGCGGCCGGTCCTGTACGCGAACCTGGCCCTGATGGCCGGTCACTCGCTGTTCCTGGGGCTGGCCCCGGATCCCGAGTTCGAGAGCCAGCTCCCGCTCGCCAACCCCTTCGGCGTCGAGGCGCTGCGGGAGATCTCACCGGCCGTGGAGGAGCACATCGGCCTCCCGATGATGGTGCTCACCGCGCTCGGCATCGCGTCGCTGCTCTTCCGCTACCGGGCGGGCGACACCGAACTCCGGCGCCAGATCGCCTGGTACGGCGGCGCGCTGGCGGTGCTGCTGGGCTCCTGGATCCTGCGGGAGATGACCGGCTCCTGGCTGCTGAAGGCCATGGAGACCGTCTTCATCGCCGGGCTGCCCCTGTCGATCATCGCGGCGGTGCTGCGCCACCGCCTCTACGGCATCGACGTCGTGCTCAACCGGACCATCGTGTACGGCTCCCTCGTCGCGGTCACCGGCGGGGTGTACTTCGTCCTGATCTGGCTGGCCGGGGTCCTGGCCAGCGATCTGGGCCGGGGCGCGGGACCGGTCGCGGCGCTGGCCGTGGGCACGGTCTTCCACCCGTTGCGGCTGCGGCTGCAGGGGGTGGTGGACCGGGCGTTCGCCGTCGAGCGCGACCCCTACCGGGTCGTCGACCAGCTGGGCCGCATCGGGCAGGGGGCCCACGACCCGGCGGCGGCCCTCGACGAGGCCGTGACCGTGATCCGCGAGGTGCTGGGGGCAGGCGGGGTCGACGTCGAGGTCCACACCGGCCGGGCCGGGACGACGCGCGTGTTCGCCTGCGGGAGGCCGGAGTCCGGGGCGCGGCAGGTGCCGCTGCTCTGGCACGCGGAGCGGGTCGGGACCCTGCGGGTGTCGGGGGCACGGCCCGGCCGCGAGCCCATGGCGGTGCTCGCCCGGCACCTCGCCGAGCTGGCGCACGCCGTACGCCTCACCGCCGACCTGCGCCGCTCCCGGGAACGCATCAGGTCCACCCGCGACGAGGAGCGCCGCCGGCTGGGCAGGGAGCTGCACGACGGGCTCGGCCCCGCGCTGACCAGCGTCACCTTCGCCCTCGACGAGGCGCGCAGGCGGCTCGACACCGACCCGGGGGCCGTGGAGGAACTGCTCGTCCGGATCCGCGGGGAGATGATCGCGACGATCGCGTCGGTCCGCGAGCTGGTGTACGGCCTGCGCCCGCCCGCGCTGGACGACCTGGGCCTGGAGGGGGCGTTGCGCGCCTTCGCCGGGGAGACCGCGGTGACCGCGGACGGGTCGATGGACGGGCTGCCCGCCGCCGTCGAGGTCGCCGCCTACCGCATCGCCCAGGAGGCGTTCACCAACGCCCGTCGTCACGCCCGTGCGGCCACCGTGGTCGTCCGGTTGCGCCGCCTGCCGTCCGAACTGCGGGTGGAGGTCGCCGACGACGGGGTCGGCCTGCCCGAGAACCCGGTCGCGGGCGTCGGGCTGACCTCGATGCGCGAGCGGGCGGCCGAGGTGGGAGGCTCGTGCGTGATCGGCCGGAGGCCGGGCGGCGGCACGGAGGTGACCGTCAGGTTGCCGGTGGAGGAGACCGCGTGATCACCGTACTGATCGTGGACGACCACCCGGTCTTCCGGCGGGGCCTGCGCGGCCTGCTCGCGGCCCTGGACATCGAGGTCGCCGGGGAGGCCTCCGGAGGACGGGAGGCCGTGGCCATGGCCGCCGAGCTCCAGCCCGACGTGGTCGTGATGGACCTGCAGATGCCCGACGGCAACGGTGTCGAGGCGACCAGGACGATCACCAGGACCAGCCCGCGGATCGGGGTGCTGGTGCTGACGATGTTCCGCGACGACGACTCGGTGTTCGCCGCCATGCGCGCCGGGGCTCGCGGCTACCTGCTCAAGGAGGCCGGGGCGGAGGAGATCGGCCGCGCCGTGCACGCCGTGGCCGCGGGCGAGGCCATCTACGGTCCCGAGATCGCCCGCCGCGTCCTGGCCTACTTCAGCGGCATGCCCGATGCGTCGCGCACCGCCTTCCCCGAGCTCACCGGACGGGAGCGGGAGGTGCTCGGTCTCGTGGCCCAGGGCAGGGGGAACGGGGAGATCGCCGGGATCCTCTCCCTGTCCGGCAAGACCGTGCGCAACCACGTCTCCAACATCTTCATGAAGCTCCAGGTCGCCGACCGCGCCCAGGCGATCGTCCGCGCCCGCGAGGCCGGTCTGGGCGGCTCCCCGTGACCGGTCCCTGCTCGCCTACGGGGGCCCTTCCGGCCTCCGGCGCGCTTCCGGGTGCCGGCCCGCCCTGAGGTACCGGTTCACCCTGGGGTGCCGGCCTGCTTCCGGGTGCCGGTTCACCGTGGGGGCCGGTCCGCCTCCGGGTGCCGGTTCAGTCGCAGACGTCGGCGAGCAGTTCCAGGACCCGGAGCGGGTCGGGCAGCGGCCGGCTGTCCGGCGGGCGCAGCCAGGAGCCGGTCAGGCCGGTCGGCAGCAGCGAGGGCGGGGCCAGCACGTAGCTGTCGCGGCAGTGCCAGCGCAGGCCGGGCATCTCGTCGATGACCGACGGGCCGACGTCCAGGGCACAGGACCACCACTCGTCCTCGTCCTCGGAGGCGTTGCGGGTGGCCACATAGAAAAGGGCCCGGTCGCCGCTGACGGCGACCGGGCCCGGGACGACTCCGCTGGAGTCCATGGCCGCGAGGGTGGTGCGCCCCGCGGACAGCGGTACGTCGAAGACGTCGAACACCCGCCCGGTCGGCAGGACCACGTTCGCCTCGGGCTCGTGCCGCCACCAGCCGGACAGCAGCGCCGGGTCGGTGCTGGCCTCCATCTGCCAGGTCTGCGAGAGCGGGTGGGCACCGGGGTCGGGACAGCCGACGCGGTCACAGGAGCACGAGCGCGACCCGCCGGTCAGCGGCCGGGCGCCCAGACAGCTCGCCCAGCCCAGGGCCGCGTACTCCAGCACGGCATCGAGCACCTGCCTCGGACGGCCGTGCCGCCTTCTTCGACGAACCAGCGGTACCCCGACCATTGCGTCCTCCGTCGTCCGCGCATCTCGCGTGTCGCCCGGATGCGAGGACCTGTCCACACTCTGGTCAGTGGGGAGCGTCAAACCGCCCAGGGTCTACGCCACCTGGGACACATCCGCACCGGTCATCGCACTCTAACGCACACGCTTCCCCCTCAGGTGGCGAACCTCCGGTTCTCCGCCGCCGATCACGCACGCCCCGGTCCCACCGGCGTCCCGCCCCTCCCGGGCGCGCGTCACCGGCCCCGTCGTCCCCGGGTACGGGTCACCGGTCTCACCGCAGCTTGGCGGCCACCTCGGTCGCCCAGTAGGTGAGGATCAGGTCGGCCCCGGCCCTGCGGATCGCCACCAGCGACTCCATGATCGCCCGGTCCCGGTCGATCCAGCCGTTCGCCGCGGCGGCCTCGACCATCGCGTACTCACCGCTGACCTGGTAGGCCGCCACCGGCACGTCCACCGCGTCGCGCACCTGGCGCAGGATGTCGAGGTAGGCCAGCGCGGGCTTGATCATGACGGCGTCGGCGCCCTCCGACAGGTCCAGGCGCACCTCGCGCAGCGCCTCCCCGGCGGGTCCGGCCGGGTCCTGCTGGTAGGCGTTGCGGTCACCGGACCGGGGGGCGCACTCGGCCGCCTCGCGGAACGGGCCGTAGAACGCCGAGGCGTACTTGGCCGAGTAGGCCAGGATCGGGGTCTGCTCGAAGCCCTCGCCGTCCAGCGCGGCCCGGATGGCGGCGACCTGGCCGTCCATCATGCCGCTCGGCGCGACGACCTGCGCCCCGGCCCGCACCTGGGCCACGGCCGAGGCGGCGTAGCGCTCCAGGGTGACGTCGTTGTCGACCTCCCCCGCGGGGGTCAGGATGCCGCAGTGCCCGTGGTCGGTGAACTCGTCCAGGCAAGTGTCGGCGATCACGACGAGCGCGTCGCCGACCTCGGAGACCACGTCGGCCAGGGCGAGCTGGACGATGCCCTGCGGGTCGTCGGCCGCGGACCCGCGCGCGTCCTTCACCGCGGGGATGCCGAACACGATCAGGCCCCCCACCCCGGCCTCGGCCGCCTCGTTCGCGGCCTTGCGCAGCGAGTCGCGGGTGTGCTGGAACACCCCGGGCATCGAGCCGACCGGGCTCGGCTCGGCGATGCCCTCCTTGACGAACACCGGCAGCACCAGCTCCGCCGGGTGCAGGCGGGTCCCGGCGACCATCCGGCGCATGGGTGCGGTACGGCGGAGCCTGCGCGGACGTGCGACAGGGAACTGGGCCGTCATGGTGTTCTCCCCCTCTTTCCGGCCGGTGAGGGAACCGCGGCCGGAGGAGCTCGTCTGTGTGGTCTGGTCCGGCACCCGCCGCCCGGGTGCCGCCTTCCGTGCCCGTGCCGACGTGCCGTGGCCGCCACGTTCCAGGCTACGTCGTGACCGTCGTGTTCAAGGTTACTTCGCGCGGCGCCGGGCTCCCCGCCGGGTCTGCGAGGGCCTGCGGGGGGTGTCACCCGCCAGGACCGCGGCCTGCCGCTGCCCTGCGCCGTACGCCGCCAGTGCCGCCGCCAGCGCGGAGGCCGAGGGCTTCTCGGCCATGACGTCCACCCGCAGCCCGAACTCCTCGGCCGTCTTGGCGGTCTGCGGGCCGATCACGGCGATGACCGTGACGTTGTGCGGCTTGCCCGCGATGCCCACCAGGTTCCGCACGGTGCTGGACGAGGTGAACAGCACCGCGTCGAACCCGCCGCCCTTGATCGCCTCGCGGGTCGGGGCGGGCGGCGGCGCGGCCCGCACGGTCCGGTACGCGGTCACGTCGTCGCACTCCCAGCCGAGCTCGGTCAGCCCGGCCACGAGCGTCTCGGTCGCGATGTCGGCCCGCGGCAGCAGCACCCGGTTGATCGGGTCGAGCATCGAGTCGTAGGGCGGCCACTCGGCCAGCAGGCCCTCCGACGACTGCTCGCCGGACGGCATCAGGTCGGGTTTGACGCCGAAGCTCACCAGCGCCCGGGCCGTGCTCTCACCCACGGCCGCGACCTTGAGACCGGCGAACGCGCGGGCGTCCAGGCCGTACTCCTCGAACTTCTCGCGCACCGCCTTGACCGCGTTCGCGCTGGTGAAGGCCACCCACTCGTAGCGGCCGGTGACCAGGCCCTTGATCGCGCGGTCCATCTGCTGCGGGGTGCGGGGCGGCTCGACGGAGATCGTGGGGACCTCCTCGGGCACCGCGCCGTACGAGCGCAGCTGCTCGACCAGGTCGGCCGACTGCTCCTTGGTCCTGGGCACGAGCACCCGCCAGCCGAACAGCGGCTTGGTCTCGAACCACGACAGGCGGTCGCGCATGCCGACGGCCTCGCCGACCACGATCAGCGCGGGCTCGGTCATCCCGGCGTGCTTGAGGTCGGGCGCGATCCGGCCCAGCGTGGTGACCACGGTGTGCTGCTCGGTCGTGGTGCCCGCGGCGCTGATCGCCACCGGCGTCGAGTCACGGCGGCCCGCCGCGATCAGCGCCTTGCCGATCGCCGCGGCCTCGGCGACGCCGTTGTAGATCACCAGCGTGCCCGCGCCGCCCGCGTACGCCGACCAGTCGTCGATCTGGGCCGCGTCGACCACCCGGAACTCGGGAACGGACACGGCCGCGGGGATCCCGGCGTAGGTGAGCACCGCCGTCGCGGGAGGCACCCCGGGCACGATCTCGAAGTCCACCTCCGCCTTGACGCAGGCCGCGACCTCCTCGGTGATCGAGGAGAAGAACATCGGGTCGCCGGCGCAGAGCCGCACGACGACGCTGCCGCCCTTGGCCGTCTTGACGACCTTCAGCGAGACGGCGCCGTCGTCGGCCGTGCCGACGATCTCGACGTCCTCGCGGCAGTGGCGCAGCAGCGGCCCGTACGTCTCCTGGTCGAGGATGACGACGTCGGCCCGGGAGAGCAGGTCGGCGCCGCGGAGCGTGAGCAGGCCCTCGTCACCCGGGCCCGCCCCGACGAAGGCGACGAACCCGGACGGCGGGTGCTCGAAGGTGGTACTTCCGGAGCTCAATGTGCCTGCTCCCCTATCAGCGTGTCGGCCCCTTCCGCGATCATCTCGGCCGCGAGGTCGCGGCCGAGATCGGTGGGCGCGGAAGAACCGCCGGTGGCGGACTTGCGTACCGCTCGCCCGCCGTCGACGGCGACGACGGCGGCGGTCAGGATCAGATCGTCCCCGCGCCCGGCCGAGTACGCGCCCACCGGGGCTGCGCACCCCGCTTCCAGGGCGTTGAGCACGGCGCGCTCGGCGGTGACCGCGGCGCGGGTGGGGGCGTCGTCGAGCACGCTCAGCAACTCGACCAGGTCGGCGCGGTCGGAGCGGCACTCCACGGCCAGCGCTCCCTGTCCCGGGGCGGGCAGCATCTCGGTGACCTCGAAGATCTGCGAGATCTCGGCCTCGCGGCCCAGCCGGCCGAGCCCCGCGGCGGCGAGCACGACGCCGTGCAGCTCGCCCGAGGTGACCTTGCCGATCCGGGTGTCGGCGTTGCCGCGGATGGGGACGTAGTCGAGGTCGGGACGGAGCATCCGCAGCTGGGCGACCCGGCGCGGGGAGCCCGTGCCGATCCTCGCCCCGGACGGCAGGTCGGCCAGCTTGGCGACGCTCACCAGGGCGTCCCGGGGGTCGTCGCGCGGCGGGATCGCCGCGATGACCACGCGCGGGTCGGGGGTGGTGGGCAGGTCCTTGAGGGAGTGCACCGCGAAGTCGATGGCGCCCTCGATGAGCTTGTCGCGCAGCGCGCTGACGAACACGCCCGTGCCGCCGAGCTGGGTGAGGTCGGCCTTGGTCACGTCACCGAAGGTGGTCACGCCGACGAGCTCGACGGTGCGGCCGGTCAGCTCGGTGAGGCGGGCGGCGACCATCCCCGACTGCGTGGTCGCCATGACGCTCCGCCTCGTTCCCAGCCGGAGCGGAGGGAAAACGCTGCTCACAGGCCTGCCTCCTTCTTGCTCGGCTCGGTGTTCCTACCCGGCTCCGCGTCGATCGTCTCGATGCGCCGCACCGCTTCGGGCACCTTCGGGTCAAGATTGAACAGCTCTCGCAGCGCCTCCGCATAATGATCACCCGCCGGGGACTCCGCCAGCTGCTTGACACGCACGGTGGGCTCGTGGAGGAGCTTGTCGACCACCCGCCTGACGGTCTGGGCGACCTCGTCCCTGGCGCGCCCGTCGAGCTCGGGGACCCGCGAGACGAGCCGCCCGAGCTCCGCCTCGACCACCTGGGCGGCCTTGCTCCGCAGCGCGACCACGGTGGGCGTGACGCGCGCGGCCCGCTCGGCCGACAGGTAGGCGTCGACCTCCTGGGTGACGATGGCGCGCACCGCGGCGATCGCCTCGGCGTGGCCCTCGTCCCCGGTCCCGGCCTCGCTCTCCTGCATGGTCTCCAGGCCGACCAGCGTCACGCCGGGCAGCCGCCGGACCGCGGGGTCGACGTCGTGCGGCAGGGCCAGGTCCAGCAGGAACATCTCCCGGGGGGTGACCATGTCGGCGGTGAGGACCACGTCGGTGGCGCCGGTGCAGGAGATGACCAGGTCGGCCTCGGCCAGCTCCGCCGGCAGGTCGCCGAACGGGGCCGCCCGGCCGCCGACCGTCTGGGCCAGCCGTACGGCGCGGTCGTGGGTGCGGTTGACCACCACGATGTCGGTCACACCGGCCCGCTGCAGGGTCGCGGCCGACAGGGCGCTCATCGAGCCGGCGCCGACCACCAGGGCCCGCCGTCCGGGCAGGGGGCCCAGGACGCGCTCGGCCAGGGTGAGGCCCACCCCGACCAGGGAGGCGCCCACCCGGTCGATGCCGGTCTCGGTGTGGGCGCGCTTGCCCACCCGCAGCGACTGCTGGACGAGCTCGTTGAGCGTCGGGCCCAGCGTGCCCTCCTGCTGGGCCAGCTTCAGGGCCGCGCGCACCTGGCCGAGGATCTGCCCCTCGCCCACGACCATCGAGTCCAGCCCGGCCCCCACCGAGAACAGGTGCTCGACCGCACGGTCCTCGTAGTGCACGTACAGGTGGGAGGCCAGCTGCTCCACCGGGACGCCGGAGTGGGCGCCGAGCAGCCGGGAGATCGAGGTCACCGCGGCGTGGAACCGGTCGACCTCGGCGTAGACCTCGACCCTGTTGCAGGACGAGATGACCATGACCTCGGCCACGTGGGCGTCCTGCTGGACGTCCCGAAGCAGCTTCACCAGCGAGTCGCCGGAGACCGAGACCCGCTCCAGAAGAGCCACCGGGGCCGTCCGGTGGCTCAGGCCGACGACGAGGACGCTCATCGGCCCTCCCCCGCGTGGACGCGGAGCCGGGCGGAGAGCCGGCCGGGGAAGGCGTGATCCACCGCTCCGGAGGACCGCGGGGCCCTGTCGTCGCCGGTTCGTGCACGGTGCCCGTTCAGGTGTCCCCTCACAGGTCCACCGCCTCGGGCCACTCCTCGGCCATCGCGGGTCCCCCAGTCATCCGATCCGTCTTGCGTTGCTCGTGGAACGCCAGGATCTGCAGTTCGATAGATAGGTCGACTTTACGGATATCGACGCCATCCGGCACGGAAAGCACGACGGGGGCGAAGTTCAGGATGCTGGTGACCCCCACGGCGACGACCCGGTCGGCCACCTGCTGGGCCGCCACGGCCGGTGTCGCGAGCACCACGATCGACACTCCCCGCCGTCGTATCACGGCCTCCAGCTCGTCGATGTGCTCCACATTCAACCCCGCGATGTGGTCGCCCACCACTTCGGGGTCGGCGTCGAGGAGCGCCGCGATCCTGAACCCGCGGGAGACGAACCCGCCGTAGTTGGCCAGTGCGCGGCCGAGGTTTCCCACCCCGACGATGGCGATGGCCCAGTCCTGGGTCAGGCCCAGCTCGCGGGAGATCTGGTAGATCAGGTACTCGACGTCGTAGCCGACCCCGCGGGTGCCGTACGAGCCCAGATGGGAGAGATCCTTGCGGAGCTTGGCGGAGTTCACGCCCGCCGCGACGGCCAGGTCCTCCGAGCTCACGGTCGCCAGACCACGCTCGGCCATGCCGTTCAGCGCGCGCAGATAGAGCGGCAGCCGGGCGACGGTCGCCTCGGGTATGCCGCGTTCGCGGGCTTGGGACAGACGGCGGATCACGTGCCGGAGCTCCAGGGGGACAGGCGGCCGGCGCGGCCCGGACGCGACGGATGACGAGGTGAGGCCACTGTCATTCAGGTTAGTCCTTTTGTGAACCGGTGCACAAAGTGAGTGTTCACAATCTTGGTCATGCCTGCCGCCGGTCCGCCGACCGGCCCCTCCCCAGGCCCGCTCTCCCCGGGCCCTTCCCCGGCCTCTTCCCGCACTTCCCAGCGCTTTTCCCGGTCTTTCCGGCACGGGTCTTTCCGGCACGGCGCGCCCGGCCGCGCTCGGCTACCGTGGCGGTCATGTCACCGCGAGACCATCGCATCACCCTGCTCGGCAAACCCGGCTGCCACCTGTGCGACGACGCGCGGGCGGTGATCGAGAGGGTCGCCACGGAGCTCGGCGTCCCCTGGGAGGAACGCGACATCACCGCCTCCGAGGAGGACCAGGCCCGCTACTGGGAGATGATCCCGGTCACCCTCGTCGACGGCGTCCAGCACGACTTCTGGCGCGTCGACGAGAACCGCCTGCGCGCCGCCCTCGGCGCCTGACGGCGGTCCCACCGGCCGTCCCCGCCCCGGGTGCGCGGGCCGGCGCCCGCGCACCAGGGTCACGGCCTGAAGGCCGTCGGGAGCGGTATCACCTTCGCGGCGTTCAGGGTGAGCTCGATCACGTTGGTGGCGAGCACCATGGACTGCCGCTCGGTGACGAAGCGCTCGGTGTGCGGGCGGCGCTGGTGCTCGCCGTAGGCGACCTCGTCCCGGTAGAGCTCGTAGACGATGCGCTGGAGCGGGGCCGACTTCACCGAGTGGCAGGAGTAGATGAGCGTGTCCGGCTCGGAGCCGCGGACCGCCTCGACGGTCTCCTCGGCGAGCCGGTCGAACCTCTCGCCGGTGCCGTCGAGCAGGGTGAAGACGGTCAGCATGCCGAAGATGCTCGGCGAGGGACGGCCGGAGCCGCCCGGCAGGTCGCCGCCGACGCCCGGCCCGCCCGCCCCCGGGTACATGGCACCGGGGGAGGAGGGGGGCCCGATCCGGGACGTGTGGCCGAGGGGACCGGGCTGGTCGTAGCCGCGGGAACCTCCGCGTCCCGCCCCCGGGGAGGGCGTGCCGCCGAACGCCTGCTCCGCGGGCATCGGCCTGAGGCTGCCCGCCCCGCCGAACTCGCCGGTGCCCGGGGCCGGGGGCCGGCCGAACTCGCCGGTGCCGGGCGGACGCCCGAACTCACCGGTGGCGGGCGGACGCCCGAACTCACCGGTGGCGGGACCGCCCGCGCCGGGAGCGGGCGGCATGCCGAACTCCCCCGTGCCGGGCGGGCGGCCGAACTCACCGGTGCCCTGGCCCGGGGGCCGGCCGGGGCCGGAGGACCTGGGGCCGGGGGCGCCGTGCCTGCCGAACTCGTTGGCCGGGATGTCGTACTCCCCGGTCGAGGGGCCGGGGACGCCGGTCGCGGGCCCGACGGGCGGCATGCCGAACTGGCCGGTCACCGGCGGCTGCGGGCCGTGATCGCCGCCGCGCCTGCCCGGGTCCCCGCCGGGCGGCCGGTCGGGGAGCGGCATGCCGTACTCGCCCGCCATGAACATCCCGGTGGCGGGCCCGCCGAACGGATCGTCGGGCGGGGACGGCCGCTGGACCATGCGGGCCGCGTAGTCCACGTCCTGCTCGCCCGCGCGGTACTCGGCGACCAGGTCCCCGAGCCCGGAGCGGCGGGGAGGCTCCTCGGCCGCCAGCGGGCGGGGGGCGTCCTCCGGGGAGATCCGGCGGCCGGCGACCTGCACGTCACGGGGCTCGCGCTCCGGGGGCCGGAGCGTCGGCGGGCGGTTCTCCCAGTCGTCGCGCGCCTCGTCCTCGTCGTCGTCCTCGTAAGGCGCGAGCGGCCGCAGGAGGGCGTACCAGACCGCCGCCGCCGTGACGAGCAGCAGGAGAACGGTGATCATCCCGGGCACCGAGAGGCTGACGGCGCCGACGAGGGCGAGACCGGTGGGGCCCAGCACCAGGAGCGCGTGCAGGTTGTCGGCGTCGTAGTCGTCGCCGCCCCGCCGGCGCAGGGCCGCGAGCACCATCCCGGCCAGCAGCACGACCGCGACGATCACGTGTATCGCCAGGAGCAGGTACTTCGACGGCAGGTCCCAGTGGCGGCCGCCCGGCGGGAGGACCTTGGCGAATCCGGACTCCTGCAGGACCGGGTCGACCGCCAGGATCACCGCGGCGATGACGGTGAGGGCGATCCCCATCAGCCAGGAGGAGAACCGGGCCCTGCTCGTGCGGGCCAGCAGCTGGATGACCCCCACGGCCAGCCAGAGGGGGGCCAGCATGGATCCGGTCAGCTGGTAAATACGGAATGTTCCAGCCCCAAAGCCGATCACGTGACCGGTGGCGATTACAGCGAGTGAGATGGACAGGGACGCCGTCGTGATGCTCCAGGCGATCAGCCAGCCCTTGGGCTCACCGCGCAGACGACTGATGAGGGCACCGGTGGCAATGGCTGCGAGCAAGGCGCCGGCGAAAGCGATGACAGCGACGAGGACTTCCATGGTGTCTCCAATGCTGCCGGACATTACCCCCCAACCGGTAGCCGAACATGTGGTCCGCTCCCGATGCCGGTCCGAAGAGGACCGGCCCCACACCGTATCCGGCGATTACCCCCAGTCACGACGCTTCAAAGTAGATTGTGGAATTACTAGTTGATTTCTAGAGTGATCGAGCACGCCGTACCCCCTTCCCCTCAGGGATACCGGATGCCTGAAACGTGGCCGCTCGCCGGGCACCTCCCCACGACCGCCGGGGTGGCCCAGCCCGTCCGCAGTAACGACCTCACTCTTCGTGAGGACGCCTCCGAAGAACTCCGGAGCCTGGTCTTGCGCGCCAAGACCGGCGACACGGACGCCTTTGGCACGCTCTACGACCGCTACCTCACGCTCGTGTACCGCTACGTCTACTTCCGGGTCGGCTCACACCCGCTGGCCGAGGATCTCACGAGCGAGACCTTTCTCCGCGCGCTCCGCCGGATCACGGACTTCACATGGCAAGGCCGTGATTTCGGGGCCTGGCTCGTGACCATCGCGAGGAACCTGATCACCGATCACTTCAAGTCCGGCAGGTACCGCCTTGAGGTCACGACCGCCGAGGTGATCGACACCCCCCTCGACGGCCCGCACATCCCGGAGAACGCCGTCGTCACCGCGATGATCAGCGACCGGGTGCTCGGCGCCGTCCGCGATCTCAACCCCGAGCAGCAGGAGTGCGTGGTGCTGCGCTTCCTGCACGGCATGTCCCTGGCCGAGACCGCGCTCATCATGGGCAAGAAGAGCGGCGCGATCAAGGCACTGCAGTTCCGCGCGATCCGCGCGCTGGGCCGCGCGCTCCCCCCGGACCTGAGCTGACCCCGATTTTCGGTCACATTCACGACCGGTTTTTCAACGTCCGAATTCCGGTCCCCCGGGATCCCGTCGCGCCGTGTCCCGCCTGTCCCGCAGCGTCCCGCCCTGTCCCACCGTCCCTTGGAACGTCCCAGGCCCGTCCGCCGGCCCTCCCGCGGGCACGCGCCCGCGTCGCGGATCACCCGGCTCCGTCCCAGGTCACAGGACCGTTCCGGACCCGGCGCTCCTTCCTGGACCGTACCCGGGCCCCGCAGGCGGCGTCCCACCCGGCTCCGTGCCCGCGGTCGTGTCCGCCGCGCCGATGCCGGTGGAGCGCGTAACCTGGCGTGCGGAGTCGTCGTTAGGCAAGTGACAGCGATGGATCATGAGCTGGGGGCGGCAGGGAGCGTTCATGGGGAAGTGGCTGCCCGGAATCTCGCGGAGATCGCAGGCTCGTATCCAGGACCGCGTGTCACGACTCGGCGCCCGGATGACGGCGAGCCCCCGTCCCGAGTTCCAGGCCAGGCTCCGTGAGCAGCTCGGCCGGCCCCTGCCCGAGCAGGAGCGTCCCGAGCCGCGGCCGGCCGGTCCCCGCCACTCCCGGCGACGACCGCGCAGGACGTTGTTCCCCCAGGTGCTGAGCGCCCTGCTGGTGGCCTCGATGGTCGTCTCCGGCGTGTGGACGTACCGCTCGATGCCCGGTGACACCTTCTACCCGCTCAAGCGCGCGGCCGAGAGCACCCTTTTCCACCTCAGCACCGACGAGGCCGAACGCGCGGGTCGCTCCTTCGGGTACGCGGAGACCCGCGCCCACGAGGTAGAGGAGCTCCTGGGCTCCGGGGAGCGCGACATGATCGGGGAGACCCTCCAGGCCATGGAGGACACCACCCGCTCCGCGGTGACCTCCCTGCGGCAGGTACGGCGCCGCGAGAACGCCGGGGCCGGTGAGCTGATGGAGGTCAAGGAGCTCAGGCGCTTCGTGCAGAAGCAGCGAACCCAGATCAGAGGGATGATCCCCAAGATGGACGCCGAGGACCAGCGCAAGGCGCACGGGTACCTCGACTACATCGACGGGCTGGCCCCGCCCGACTGACCCCCGCCCGGGTCCCGGCCGCCCCCGGTCTCCCGGCCGGACCGCGTGGTGTCCGGCGGGACCGTGTCGGCAGGTCCGCGGGCGCGGCGCTGCGGGACGCCCGTGAAGGCCGTCGCGGTAGGCGCACCGCACCGAGGACGACGCCGGATCGTCACATCCGGTTGCCACCACGGCTACCGATCTCACCCCTGTGTCCCGGTTAAGCTGAGGTGCTATGAGGCGGCTACTACGACGGCGGAGCGGGACGGCGACGGCCGGGCAGGCGACGGCCGGAGAGATCATGGCCGGGGAGGTCGCCGCCGCGGCGGCCGTGGCGATGCCGATGGCCGAGCCCGACCCGGTGGCCGCCGCGTTCTTCGACGTCGACAACACCATGATGCGCGGCGCCTCCATCTACCACTTCGCCCGCGGCCTCGCCTCCCGCGGCCTGTTCACCAGCAAGGACCTGCTGCGGTTCGCCATGGGCCAGGTGGCCTTCCGGATCCGCGGTGACGAGAACCCCGCCCACATCGCCGAGGCCAGGGAGACCGCGCTGGCCTTCGTGGCCGGCAACACGGTCGAGGAGATCGTCCGCCTCGGCGAGGAGATCTACGACGAGGTCATGGCCGACCGCATCTGGGCCGGCACCCGCGCCATCGCCCAGGCGCACCTCGACGCCGGGCAGCGGGTCTGGCTGGTCACCGCCACCCCGGTGGAACTGGCCCGCGTGATCGCGCAGCGGCTCGGCCTGACCGGTGCCCTCGGCACCGTCGCGGAGACCGAGAACGGCGTCTACACCGGCCGCCTGGTGGGCGACCTGCTCCACGGCCCGGCCAAGGCCGAGGCCGTCAGGGCCCTGGCCCGCCGGGAGGGCCTGGACCTGACCCGCTGCCACGCCTACAGCGACTCGGCCAACGACCTGCCCCTGCTCTCGGTCGTCGGCAACGCCACCGCGGTCAACCCCGACGGCGAGCTGCGCGAATTCGCCCGGGAGAACGGGTGGGAGGTCAAGGACTTCCGCACCGGCCGTAAGGCGACCATGATCGGCGTTCCCATCGCGGTGGGCGCCGGAGCGGTCGCGGGCGGCATCGCCGCCGCCATCGCCCTGCGCCGCCGCCACTACCGCGTCGACCGCTGACCCTTCCCCGCGTCCGTGTTCCACCGCCCTCATCGGGCGGGTCGCTACGTGCATGCCCACCTCCGGATCCGCGGACCCGGCGCACGCCCTGTCCACCGCATCCACCGCGTCCACCGCGTTCCGTGACCATCGGACGCGGGGAACGACGGGAACCGTGCCCGTCCGCGTGGCGCGGGTGGTGCCCGAAGGCCGGGGACGGGTCAGCGGAAGGGCGGGAAGGCGGGGCCGCGCCGCAGCCGGAGCTCGTCCAGCAGCTGCCCGACGGTCTCCCGGATCTGGTCGGTGAGGCCGAAGACCAGCATCGGGTCGTCGGCGTCCGCGGGATCGAACCGGTCGGTGCGGATCGGCTCCCCGAAGCCGATCACCCACTTGGACGGGAGCGGGACCAGCCCCAAGAGCCCGAACCAGGGGAACAGCGGCGTCACCGGCACGTACGGGAGCCCGAGCACCCGGGCCAGGAAGGGCAGGTCGCCCAGCTTGGGGTAGATCTCCTCGGCGCCCACGATGGCGCAGGGGACCACCGGCACACCCGCCCGGATGGCGGAGGCGACGAAACCTCCGCGTCCGAAGCGCTGCAACCGGTAGCGCTCGGAGAACGGCTTGCCCACCCCCTTGAACCCCTCGGGGAAGACGCCCACGATCTCCCCCTTGCGCAGCAGCCGGTCGGCGTCCTCGGGGCACGCGAGGGTGTGACCGGTCTTGCGGGACAGGTGGGCGAGCACCGGGAAGCGGTACACCAGGTCCGCACCCAGCAGGCGGAGCGCGCGGCGCTCGGGGTGGTCGTCGTGGAGGGCCACCTGGAGCATGAGCCCGTCGAGCGGAAGGGTCCCCGAGTGGTTGGCCACGATCAGGGCGCCGGAGTCGCCGGGCACGTTGTGCATGCCGACGGTCTCGGTGCGGAACCAGTGGTGGTAGAGCGGGCGGAGCAGCTCCAGCAGGACCCTGTCGGTGAACTCCGGGTCGAAGCCGAACTCGTCGACCTCGTACTCCCCGGCCAGGCGGCGCCGCAGAAAGGCCAGCAGCTCGGCCAGGCGGTCCTCGCCGTGGGCGTCCCCGTCGTTCCCGTCGTCACCGGGCTCGCGCGCGCTCCCGCTCATCGCCCGGCCGCCTGGGATCCGGTCGTCCGGGACCCGGTCGTCCGAGATCCGGCCGCCTGAGAGAAGACCTCCAGCAGGGCGGCGGGAAGGCCACCGGCCAGGTCGCGGGCGCGCAGGAAGTCGTCGAAGGCGGCGGCCGTGGAGAACTTCGGCCTCCAGCCCAGGGCCGCGGCCAGCGGGGTGGTGTCGACCACGCGCCCGTGGCGCATCAGGCGGAGCTGCTCGGAGGAGAAGTCGACCAGCCTCACCCCCCGGGCGAGCTCGCCCATGAGACGGAAGACCGGGGAGGGGACCGGCAGCGGGAGCAGGCCCGCCCTGCGCGCGCACTGCGACAGCAGCAGCACGCCGTCCCCGGCCACGTTGAACGTGCCGGGATGGTCCTCCGTCGCCATCCGGCGCAGCACCTCGACCGCGTCGTCCTCGTGGACGAACTGCAGCCTCGGGTCGAAGCCGAACACGGTCGGCAGCAGGGGCTGGGTGAAGTAGCGCGTCAGCGGGGAGTCGACGCCGGGTCCCATGAAGTTCGCGAACCTCAGGGTCGACACGGCCACGTCTCCCCGCCGCCTGGCGAAACCCCGGACGTACCCCTCCACCTCGGAGGCGTCCTTGGCGTAGCCGCGGCCGGGCAGCTCCCCCGGCTCGGCGTCCTCGGTGAAGACGGCCGGATCGCGCGGGGAGGAACCGTAGACGGCGGTGGTGGAGCGCACCACGACACGGCGGATCGTCGCGGATCGCTGACAGGCACCGAGCAGCTGCATGGTGCCGATGACGTTGTGCTCCTTCATGAGCGTCCGGCCACCGCTCCGGGGAGGAGCGCTCACCAGGCTCATGTGAACGACGGTGTCGATGTCGGCGTCCGCGATCACCCGGGCGATGCCGGGACCGCGCGGATCGACGCGGACGAACTCCGTCCGCCCGAGAGGTACGCCGCCGTCACCCGTGAGGGAGGGCGGCGGCACCGTGTCCACTCCGATGACCCGATCGATGTCCGGGTCGTCCGCGAGAACGCTCGCCACCCGGGCGCCGATGTGGCGCGAGACCCCGGTGACGAGCACGACATGGGTCATCGGCGCCTCGCAGATCCGCGCTGCTACTTCTTGTTACGCCGCTGGATGCGGGTCTTCTTCAGAAGCTTGCGGTGCTTCTTCTTCGCCATGCGCTTACGGCGCTTCTTGATCACAGAGCCCACGGGACCCCCAGGTAGCTGGTAGCCGAGAATGTCGAACCGGTGCGCGAGAGCACACCGGCACAACAGACTACCGGCGATCCGCGGTGGATCGCCCCTGGGGGACCCCGGGCGCCTGAACTCACGACGCGGTGACCGCGCCGCTACCCCGACGAGACAGGGACCATCACATACCGGTCATACCGGAAACCACACACCGGTCAGACCGGAAGGATCAGGTCATGAACCGCCCGGCGCGCCTGGCTCGCCGCACAGCCGGATCACTCCCCCGGCCGCTCGGCTCGGCGCACCGAACCGCCCCTGCCTCAACCTGCCTCGATGTAGGCATCCCTGAGATAATCGTGTACCGCCTGCTCCGGCACTCGGAAGGATCGACCGACCCTGATGGCCGGCAGCTCGCCCGAATGCACGAGTCGGTACACCGTCATCTTGGACACCCTCATGACCGTGGCCACTTCTGCCACCGTCAGGAACTTCACCTCACTGAGAGGTCTTTCGCCTGCAGCCATCGGACGCCTCTTCCGCACGTGTATCCGGGTTATCCCCACTGGTGCCATTGCTCACGCACGTGTACTGCTGTCAGCGTAAGTCGGGACCCCGGGCACGCAAACCCCCTATTTTCTCAGCCCGTGGTCTCCCACGTCCGGGAAACCGACAAAGTCGCTGGCCAGCAGCCGGACCGTGCCTCTCCTGTCGATCGTGGAACGGACCAACTGTCTCCCATTAGAGTCGCCCACAATCCTCAAAAAGTTGGCAAACGGTCGGCGAGCTCCATGGAATGCAGGCGCGAAATGCCCGTATAGGGACGGTCCGATTTGCGCATCTCCCGCCTCAGAGGGCACGCAGGACCCTCTCGACCAGATGGTGCGTCAGCGGCTCGTAATAGCGGGGTAGCACGTTGTCATCGAGCGGCACGGTCACCGCGATCTTGCCCTCGGCCTCCCCGACGAAGAGCGCGGGGTCGTTGCTGTCGGCGAACCCGACCGTCAGGATGCCCGCCTCCCCCGCGGCCCCGGCCCAGCCGTGGTCGGCGATCACCAGATCGGGCCGGTCGGCCCCCAGCTCCGAGAGCATCGCCCGCATCGGGGCGGGATCGTGGGTGTGCACGAAGGAGCCCTTGTCGTCGAGCATCGCGACGTCGTCCATGTAACGGATCTTGCGCCTGCGGCCGAACCCGCTGCCCCAGTACGACCAGCCCTCGGCCGGGCCCATCAGGGTCACGCCACGCTCCTTGAGCATCCGCGCCAGGGCCATGTGGATGGTGAGCAGGCCGGTCGGGTGACCGGTGGCGATCAGGATCCTGGGGCTCTCCTGGCGGAGCACGCCCGCGATCGTGTCGCCCATCCTCTCGACCGCCTCGATCGTACGGTCGGGGTCGATGGTGTCCTGGCCCTCGCGGTGGCCCGGGTCGGCCACGACCCCCGCGGACTTGGCCATCAGCTCCAGGATGTCGCGGTAGGCCCAGGGGCCGTCCAGGGTCAGCCCGAACATGTAGTGCGGATCACGGTTGGCCAGCGACCGGTAGTGGTCCAGGTTGTTCTCCCGGCTGGTCGCCACGTCCCCGGCGATCCGGGTCCGGACCAGGTGCTCGCGAAGCTCGGCGTGTGTCATCGGCGCACCTTTGTTCCTCGGTCCGGTTCACCGGGATACCGGCCGGGCCGTTTCGTCGTCGGGGAGGGACCGGTGAGTCCCCGCGTCACGGAAGGGGGTCAAGGCCATGAAGAGGAAAGACGGCGTTCCTCGTGGCCATGATGGCTCGGTCGATCGGGTCTGCTGGATCATAACCAGTGGAGAAATCACGAAATTCCGGGACGCGACCGTCGGTCAGCGTCAGGGGGGCCGACTGGCCGGTCCGTTCCTTGACGAACGCGCGCCAGGCCCCGGGGGTGGCGGTGGACGGGTCGAGCGGATGGCCCGCCACCTCGGCGATCAGGTGGGTCCACGCCCTGGGGACGACCTGCACCAGCTCGTACCCCCCGCCGCCGGTCACGATCCACCGTCCGCCCGCGGTCTCGTGGGCCAGCTCGTGCAGCGCGGCGTACGCGGTGCGCTGGCCGTCCAGGCTGAGCATCAGGTTGGCCAGCGGGTCGAGGGCGTGGCTGTCACAGCCGTGCTGGGTGACCAGGACGTCGGGGGCGAACTCCCGCAGCAGCGGCGGGACCACCGCGTGGAAGGCCCGCAGCCAGCCGCCGTCGGCGCACCCGGCGGGCAGCGCCACGTTGACCGCGGTGCCCTCCGCGCCGCGCTCCTCGGGGAAACCGGTGCCGGGGAAGAGCGTGCGCGGGCTCTCGTGCAGGCTGATGGTGAGCACCCGGGGGTCGTCGTAGAACATCGCCTGGACGCCGTCGCCGTGGTGCACGTCCACGTCCACGTAGGCGACCTTGGAGGCGCCCTGCGACAGCAGCCACGCGATGGCCACGGCCGGGTCGTTGTAGACGCAGAAGCCGCTCGCGCACGACGTCATCGCGTGGTGCAGGCCGCCCGCGACGTTGACCGCGTGCTCGGCCTGCCCGGTCCACACCGCGCGGGCCGCGGCCAGGCTGGCGCCGGTGATCAGCGCGGACGCCTCGTGGACCCCGGCGAAGGCCGGGTTGTCGTCGGTGCCCAGGCCGTGGGCCACGTCCGGCCGCCCGGTGAGGGAGACCCGTTTGACGGCCTCGATGTAGTCGCGCTTGTGCACGAGCGCCAGCTCGTCGTCGGTGGCGGGGGCACAGCCGCTCATCTCCACCAGGTCCAGCACGCCGAGCTCCCTGGCCAGGGCCATGGTCAGCTCGACCCTCACGGGCGCGAGCGGGTGGCCGGGGCCGAAGTCGTACGCGGTGAGCGCGTCGTCCCAGACGACCCGCACGGACCGGCTCATGCGCACTCCCGTCTGGCTCGCGACGCCGCGCGTCACGGCCCGATCTGCCTGCTCCCCGCTCGACGTTACCGCACGTGTACGCGAGGACGTTTACTCAGACGTCCCACACAAGGGGATCCTTTTCATCTATCCGAAACATCATGATTTATTACTGTTAATTCCTTCCGGGGTCCGGCCGGTGAGGGCGGGGTCACCCCTCGGCGAGCTGGCGTCCCCGGTCCCGGGCGGCCTCGATGGCGGCCAGGAAGGCGGCGCGGACGCTGTGCCTCTCCAGTTCGGCGATGGCCGCGATGGTGGTGCCGCCCGGCGAGGTGACCGCCTCGCGGAGGATCACCGGGTGCTCGCCCGAGTCGCGGAGCATGATCGCCGCGCCGACGATCGACTGGGTGACCATGTCCAGGGCGGCGGCCCGGGGCATGCCGAGCAGGATCCCGGCGTCGACCATGGCCTCGACCAGGTAGAAGAAGTACGCGGGCCCGCTGCCGGACAGGGCGGTGGCCGCGTCCTGCTGCGACTCCGGGATGCGCAGCACCTTGCCGACCGGGCTGAACAGGTCCTCGGCGCGCCGCAGGTGCTCCTCGGAGGCGTGCGCCCCGGCCGAGATCACGCTCATCGCCTCGTCCACCAGCACCGGTGTGTTGGACATGACCCGGACCACCGGGATCTCGGTGCCCAACCGCGACTCGACGAACGAGGTGGTGATGCCCGCCGCGGCCGAGATGACCAGGCGGTCGACCGGGAGATGGGGCGCGATCTCGGCGAGCAGGGCCCCCATGTCCTGAGGCTTGACCGCGAGGATGATCGTGTCGGCGCTCTTGGCGGCCTCGTCGTTGGAGACCACCCGGACCCCGTACCGCTCCGCGAGGGCCTCGCGGCGCTCGGCGCGCCGGGCCGTCGCCAGCACGTCACCCGGCTTGAACCCGGCCCTGAGCAGCCCGGAGAGCAGCGCCTCCCCCATCTTGCCGGTACCAAGAATCGCGATCATGTGAGCACCTCGACGTCGGGGATCGAACCTCCGAACCCTATCGGCCCGGTTCGGCTCCACGGGCTGACGTGCGGGTCGTCCTCACCGGGACGACCCGCGCCGGGCCCCCGCCACCGGCCCCCCGCCTCCCGACGGTGACCCGTACCGACGGCTCGGAACGAACACGGAACACCCGGATCACCACCGGGCGGCCGGGTACGGGAAGGCGTGCTGAACCGTCCGGGGCTCCGATCCGTCTTGGGGGTATGCGTATGATCGCGACCCCCATCCTGGCCGGAAGCCTGCTGCTGGCGCTGGGCTGCGGCACCGAACCCAGCGCCACGGTCTCCACCGGCGTCCCGTCACGGCCCGCGAGCCACGACACGACCGCACCCGTCGTCCCCTCGGAGCCGGCCGCCGGCACCGTGGCCCCCCGGACCGAGCCCACGGACGGCTCCCCGAAGCCCACGAAGCCCGAAGGTCACACCGACAACCCCCGCAAGGTCAGGTGGCTGAAGGCCACACCCTCCAAGAACGGCCGCAGCCTGCGGATCGTCTGGTGGTCCGGCGTCGAGCCGTGCAACGTCCTCGACCGGATCACCGTGCGCCAGACCTCCAAGCGGGTGACCGTCACCCTCTGGGAGGGCCCGAGCAGCAAGGTCCAGAACGTCGCCTGCATCGAGATCGCCATCCAGAAGGTGACGACCGTCAAGCTCAAGAAGCCCCTCGGCGGCCGCAAGGTGGTCGACGGCGCCCGCTGAGACGGCGTCCACCGAGGCGACGTCCACCGGACCCGAAGCCCGTCGAACCTGGAGCCCGTCGAGACCGGCACCCGCCGGGACGGCGCCCCGCACGTCGTCGTCGCCCGCCCCGCGCGCCTCGCGCACGCCCCGCCCGCGTCCTGATCGCCGGCGCCGCGTGCCGGGGCGCGCGGGTGCGGGCGAGTCCTTTCCGGGCCCGCGAGCGCCCGTGAGCGCATCCGTGAGCACCCATGAGCGCGCCCGTGATCGCGCTTACGAGCATGCCCGTGAGCGCCTCCCGTCCCGGACGCGGCGGCCTGACGCTCCCTGGTCGCCCTCTCCGGGAACGAACGAGGATGCTTCCACGTCAGAGGGGGTAGGACGCCCTTCGCCCGCTTCCTGAAGATCGGGAATGCTTTCGCGCGATCCAGGGTTGAGCCCAGTAGACTCAAGTCGTTTGACAAACCTCGCTCGAAGTTCCACTATGAGTCTCATCGACTCAACTTTGACTACAAGGACGTACTCATGGCACGTGCGGTAGGTATCGACCTGGGGACGACCAACTCCGTCGTCTCGATTCTTGAGGGCGGTGAGCCCACCGTCATCGCCAACGCTCAGGGTTCGCGGACCACCCCGTCCGTGGTCGCGTTCGCGAAGAACGGCGAGGTCCTCGTCGGTGAGGTCGCCAAGCGGCAGGCCGTCACCAACGTCGACCGGACGATCCGCTCGGTCAAGCGCGAGATGGGCACCACCTGGTCCGTCGAGATCGACGGCAAGAAGTTCTCCCCGCAGCAGATCAGCGCGTTCGTCCTGCAGAAGCTCAAGCAGGACGCGGAGGCCTACCTGGGCGAGAAGATCACCGACGCGGTGATCACCGTTCCCGCCTACTTCAACGACGCCCAGCGCCAGGCGACCCAGGAAGCGGGAACCATCGCCGGCCTGAACGTGCTGCGCATCATCAACGAGCCCACCGCCGCCGCGCTGGCGTACGGCCTCGACAAGGAGAAGGACGAGACCATCCTCGTCTTCGACCTCGGCGGCGGCACCTTCGACGTGTCCCTGCTCGACGTCGGCCAGGAGGACGGTCACGGCTTCGTCGAGGTCAAGGCCACCAGCGGCGACAACCACCTCGGTGGTGACGACTGGGACCAGCGCGTCGTGGACGAGCTGGCCAACCGGTTCAAGAACGCGCACGGCGTGGACCTGACCAAGGACAAGATGGCCCTGCAGCGTCTGCGCGAGGCCGCGGAGAAGGCCAAGATCGAGCTCTCCAGCCAGTCGGAGACCTCCATCAACCTGCCGTACATCACGGCCTCGGCCGAGGGTCCCCTCCACCTGGAGGAGAAGCTCACCCGCGCCGAGTTCCAGCGGATCACCGCCGACCTGCTCGAGCGGTGCAAGGGCCCGTTCAACCAGGTCGTCAAGGACGCCGGGATCAAGGTCTCCGACATCGCCCACGTGGTGCTCGTCGGCGGCTCGACCCGTATGCCCGCCGTGGCCGAGCTCGTCAAGGAGCTGACCGGCGGCAAGGAGCCCAACAAGGGCGTCAACCCGGACGAGGTCGTGGCCATCGGCGCCGCCCTGCAGGCCGGTGTGCTCAAGGGCGAGGTCAAGGACGTCCTGCTGCTCGACGTGACCCCGCTGAGCCTGGGCATCGAGACCAAGGGCGGGATCTTCACGAAGATCATCGAGCGCAACACCACGATCCCGACCAAGCGCTCCGAGGTCTTCACCACGGCCGAGGACAACCAGCCGTCGGTGCAGATCCAGGTCTACCAGGGCGAGCGCGAGATCGCGGCGTACAACAAGAAGCTGGCCACCTTCGAGCTGACCGGCATCGCCCCGGCGCCGCGCGGGATCCCGCAGATCGAGGTCACCTTCGACATCGACGCCAACGGCATCGTCAACGTCTCCGCCAAGGACCTCGGTACCGGCAAGGAGCAGACGATGACGATCACCGGCGGCTCCGCGCTGCCGAAGGACGACATCGAGCGCATGATGCGCGAGGCCGAGTCCTACGCCGAGGAGGACAAGAGGCGCCGCGAAGAGGCCGAGACGCGCAACAACGCCGACTCGCTCGTCTACCAGACCGAGAAGTTCCTCGGCGAGAACGCCGAGAAGGTCCCGGACGACATCAAGGCCGAGGTCAACGAGGCCGTCGCGGAGCTGAAGAAGGCTCTGGAGGGCACCGACTCGTCCGAGATCCGCGCCTCCGCCGAGAAGCTCGCCACGGTCAGCCAGAAGATGGGCTCCGCGATCTACGCTCAGTCCCAGGGGTCCGAGAACCCGACCGGCACGCCGGACGCGGACGCGGGCGCCACGAACGAGCAGAAGGCCGACGACGACGTGGTCGAGGCCGAGATCGTGGACGACGAGCCGAAGCGCGACGACGGCACCAAGTGACGGCCGGAAAGCCGAGGGGAGCACCAGCGTGAGCACGCGCGAGAACGGTTCCGGAGAGGAGCCGGTGATCCGCGACAACCGGAAGATCGACCCGGAGACGGGCCTGCCACGCGAGGCGGACCCGGCCAAGGCCACCGGCCAGGACGCGGGCCAGGACGACAGGGAGCAGGCCGAGGGGCCGTCCTCCCTGGCGTCCGACCTGGCCTCGATCGAGCTGGCCACCCAGCTCGCCGAGCGCACCGCGGACCTGCAGCGCCTTCAGGCCGAGTACTCCAACTATCGCAAGCGGGTCGAGCGGGACCGGGTCGCGGTCAAGGAGCAGGCGGTGGCCGGCGTCCTGTCGGAGCTGCTGCCGGTCCTCGACGACATCGGCCGGGCCCGCGACCACGGGGAGCTGACCGGCGGTTTCGCCAAGGTGAGCGAGTCACTGGAGGCGGCCACCGGGAAGCTGGGGCTCAGCACCTACGGCACCAAGGGCGAGGCGTTCGACCCGATGGTGCACGAGGCGCTGATGCACAGCTACTCCTCCGAGGTCACGGAAGCGACCTGCGTGGAGATCCTGCAGCCCGGTTACCGGATCGGCGAGCGAGTGCTCCGCCCCGCGCGCGTCGCGGTGGCCGAGCCCGAGACGCCCGCCGCGGACGACAACTGACACCCCTACGTCTGATCTCTGAGAAGGAAGATGGATGAGCACCAAGGACTACCTGGAGAAGGACTACTACGCCGTCCTTGGTGTGCCCAAGTCCGCCACGGCAGATGAGATCAAGAAGGCGTACCGGAAGCTGGCCAGGCAGTACCACCCGGACGCCAACCCCGGAAGCTCGGAGAACTCCGCGAGCACCGCGAAGTTCAAGGAGGTCTCCGAGGCCTACGACGTCCTGTCCGACACCAAGCGCCGCAAGGAGTACGACGAGGCGCGGACGCTGTTCGGATCGGGGATCGGCGGCTACCCGGCGGGTGCGGGGGCACCCCGTCCGGGCGGGGGAGGTTTCCCGTTCGACCTGGGGGACCTGTTCGGGGGGGCCAACCAGCAGCAGAGCGGCGCCGGGGAGCGCATCGGCGACATCTTCGGCGGCCTGTTCAACCGGGGCGGCGCGGGCCGCCCCGGCGGGACGACGACCAGGGCGCGCCGGGGCCAGGACATCGAGTCCGAGGTGACCCTCAACTTCTCCGAGGCGGTCGAGGGCACCACGGTCTCGCTCCGCCTGACCAGTTCCTCCGCGTGCACCGCGTGCGGGGGCACCGGCGCCAAGGCCGGCACCACGCCGCGGGTCTGCCCGACCTGTGAGGGCACCGGGGCGGCCAGCCGCAACCTGGGCAACTTCGCCTTCTCCGAGCCGTGCCGCGACTGCAAGGGCCGCGGCCTGCTCGTGGACGACCCGTGCCCGGTGTGCGACGGCAGCGGGCGGGGCAAGAGCACCCGCACGATCCAGGCGCGCATCCCGGCCGGTGTCGCCGACGGACAGCGCATCAAGATCAAGGCCAAGGGCGCACCCGGCGAGAACGGCGGCCCGGCCGGCGACCTCTACGTCCAGATCCACGTCAAGCCGCACTCCGTGTTCGGCAGGACGGGTGAGAACCTGACGGTCACCGTCCCGGTCACCTTCACCGAGGCGGCGCTGGGCGCCGAGATCAAGGTGCCGGTCCTCAAGGGGATGCCGGTCACCCTGCGCATCCCCGAGGGCACCCCGAACGGCCGCACCTTCCGGGTGCGCGGCAGGGGCGTCACCCGTAAGGACGGCACCAAGGGCGACCTGCTCGCCACGGTCGAGGTCCTCGTGCCCAGCAAGCTCGAGGACAAGGCGAGAGGCGCTCTGGAGGAGTTCCGCGACGCCACCTCGGGAGGTGACCCGCGGGCTGACCTGATCGCACAGGCCAGAAGCGAGTAGCCATGGAAGCCAACTACTTCGATCTGTCGGACGACACACCCGTCTACGTGATCTCAGTGGCCGCCCAGCTGTCCGGTCTGCACCCGCAGACCCTGCGCCAGTACGACCGTCTCGGCCTGGTCAGTCCAGGCCGTACGGCGGGACGCGGGCGCCTGTACTCCACCCGCGACATCGTGATGCTCCGCGAGGTCCAGCGGCTCTCCCAGGAGGAGGGCATCAACCTCGCGGGCATCAAGCGCATCCTGGCCCTCGAGAACGAGGCCCTGCGGCTGCGCGACGAGAACCACCGTCTCCGCGCGGAGATGAACATGATCCGCGCCCTGATCCAGTACCAGCTGCCCCCCGCCTGAGAGTCCCGTCCGTCCCGTCGCACGGCGAACCACCGCGGCGCGCCGCGGTGCCGGAGACCGGACAGCAGCGTCCCACCCGCGGCGCGCGGCGCCGCCGTCAAGCACTAAGGCCTGGTAAGCATGGACTACAAGCTCACTCAGAAGAGCCAGGAGGCGGTCTCCTCCGCCATCCGGCGGGCGGCCGCAGAAGGCAACCCCGAGGTCGCCCCGGCTCACCTGTTCACCTCGTTGCTCGCCCAGAGCGGCGGCACCGCCGTGCCCCTGCTGGAGGCGGTGGGCGCCGACTGGAAGAAGCTCCGGACCGAGGCCGAGACCCAGCTGGCCGCCCTGCCCAAGGCGCAGGGCTCCACGGTCGGCGCGCCGTCGAGCTCGCGGCAGCTTCTCACCGTGCTGAACACTGCGGCCCAGCGGGCCCGCAGCCTGGAGGACGAGTACGTCTCGACCGAGCACCTGCTGGTCGGCCTGGCCACCGACGGCGGCCCGGTCGCCCGGCTGCTCACCTCCGCCGGCGCGAGCCCGTCCGCCCTGCTGGACGCCTTCGAGAAGGTGCGCGGGCACGCCAAGGTGACCAGCGCGACGCCCGAGGACACCTACCAGGCGCTGGAGAAGTACGGGATCGACCTGACCGAGCAGGCCAGGGCGGGCAGGCTCGACCCGGTGATCGGCCGTGACTCGGAGATCCGGCGGGTCGTCCAGGTGCTCAGCCGCCGTACCAAGAACAACCCGGTGCTCATCGGCGAGCCCGGCGTCGGCAAGACCGCGGTGGTGGAGGGGCTCGCCCAGCGGATCGTGGCCGGGGACGTGCCCTCCAGCCTGCGGGACAAGCGCCTGATCGCGCTCGACCTGGGCGCCATGGTCGCCGGGGCCAAGTACCGCGGCGAGTTCGAGGAGCGCCTCAAGGCCGTGCTCGGCGAGATCAAGGAGAGCAACGGCCAGGTCGTCACGTTCATCGACGAGCTGCACACCATGGTCGGCGCGGGCGCGGCCGAGGGCGCGATGGACGCGGGCAACATGCTCAAGCCCATGCTGGCCCGCGGCGAGCTGCGCATGATCGGCGCGACCACGCTGGACGAGTACCGCGAGCGCATCGAGAAGGACCCGGCGCTGGAACGGCGCTTCCAGCAGGTCTACGTGGGCGAGCCCACCGTCGAGGACACCATCGCCATCCTGCGCGGCCTCAAGGGACGCTACGAGGCGCACCACCAGGTGCAGATCTCCGACGGCGCGCTGGTGGCCGCCGCCGCGCTCTCCGACCGCTACATCACCTCCCGGTTCCTGCCGGACAAGGCGATCGACCTCGTCGACGAGGCCGCCTCCCGGCTCCGCATGGAGATCGACTCCCGCCCGGTGGAGATCGACCAGCTCCAGCGGAACGTCGACCGGATGCGGATGGAGGAGCTGGCGCTCGCCAAGGAGACCGACGAGGGCAGCCTGCAGCGGCTGGAGCGGCTCCGCAAGGAGCTCGCCGACCGCCAGGAGGAGCTCAACGCCCTGGTCGCCCGGTGGGAGCAGGAGAAGGCCGGTCTCAACCGGGTCGGTGACCTGAAGAAGCAGATCGACGAGGTGCGCGGTGCCGCCGAGCGGGCCCAGCGCGACGGCGACTTCGAGAACGCCTCCCGGCTGATGTACGCCGAGGTGCCCAAGCTGGAAGCCGAGCTGGCCGAGGCCAGCAAGACCGCCCAGCCCGAGGACCCCATGGTCAAGGAGGAGGTCGGCTCCGACGACATCGCGCAGGTCATCTCCTCGTGGACCGGCATCCCCGCGGGCCGTCTGCTGGAGGGCGAGACCAGCAAGCTGCTCCGCATGGAGGAGGAGCTCGGCAGGCGCCTGATCGGCCAGCGGCAGGCGGTCGAGGCCGTCTCCGACGCCGTACGGCGGGCACGGGCGGGCATCTCCGACCCGGACAGGCCCACCGGCAGCTTCCTGTTCCTGGGCCCGACGGGCGTCGGCAAGACCGAGCTGGCCAAGGCGCTGGCGGACTTCCTGTTCGACGACGAGCGCGCGATGGTCCGCATCGACATGAGCGAGTACGGCGAGAAGCACAGCGTCTCGCGGCTCGTGGGCGCCCCTCCCGGCTACATCGGCTACGAGGAGGGCGGCCAGCTCACCGAGGCCGTGCGGCGCCGCCCGTACACCGTGGTGCTGCTGGACGAGGTCGAGAAGGCCCACCCCGAGGTCTTCGACATCCTGCTCCAGGTCCTCGACGACGGGCGGCTCACCGACGGGCAGGGCCGGACGGTGGACTTCCGCAACGTCATCCTGATCCTCACCTCGAACATCGGCTCGCAGTTTCTGGTGGACCCGGGCATGACCAAGGAGGCCCAGCGGACCGCCGTGATGGCCGCGGTCAGGAACGCCTTCAAACCGGAGTTCCTCAACCGGCTCGACGACGTGATCCAGTTCGACGCGCTCGGCACCGAGGAGCTGTCGAAGATCGTGGACCTGCAGGTGGACCACCTGGCCAGGCGCCTGGCGGACCGGCGGCTCACGCTGACCGTGACCCCGGCGGCACGCGACTGGCTGGCCCTGACGGGCTTCGACCCGCTGTACGGCGCCCGTCCGCTCCGCCGCCTCGTGCAGTCCGCGATCGGGGACACACTGGCCAAGAAGGTGCTCTCCGGTGAGGTCCAGGACGGCGACGAGGTGCTGGTCGATCTCGACGGTGCGAGCGACTCCCTGTCGATCGGCCCGGTGAAGGGCTGATCGCGGGGTGGACCACGAGCGTGGCCTATGAGCATGAACCACGAACCGTTGACCGTGCTCATGGGCCACGATCCGTGGACCACGGGTCCATGGATCGTGAGCCGTGGATCACGAGCCGTGGATCACGAGCACGGTCCACGAGCGTGGATCGCGATCGGGTGATTGCGATCGGGTGATCGCGATCCACGGGCGTGGATGATCGTTTCGGTAAGAGAGCGACCATGGGTGAGTGAGGCCCGGTAAGGGCTTGACCAGCTTTGCACCAAGCGGGCCACCCAGCGAGACCCCCCTGTTACGTTCGGCATTCGTCGGATTACCGAACGCAACAGGGGGATGTGCATGTCGAACGCATCACGGAATATCCGAGGATTTCTCGCGGTGGCGGTGCTCACGGCCGGTGCAGGATGGACCATGGTCTCTCCTGCCGCGGCGGGAATGGTGCCCTGCCCTGACCCGGACGCGGTGGGGACGTCCCAGACGCCCGGAACCACTTCGATCGCCTGTGAAGAGGCCGCGAGCACCGAGGCCACGGTCGTCGACGAGACGGCCACCGACGGTGCCGCGGTTCCGCCGCCCACTGACGAACCCGAGACGCCGGCGAACGGTGAGATCGGGACCCCGGCGAACGCCGAGGCCCCGGCCGCCCAGGCACCGGCCGCTGAGACCCCGGCTGCCGAGACCCCGGTCCAGGCTCCGGCCGCCGAGGCCCCGGCTGTTGAGACCCCGGCCGAGGCCCCGGCTCCCGCCGAGGCTCCGGTTGCCGAGGCTCCGGCCCCTGCCGGTGCCGAGGTTCCGGTTCCCGCCGGTGCCGAGGCGGCCCAGACCCCGGTGATCGCGGAGGCCGCCCAGGCCGCCGCCACCGACATCCCGGCCGAGGCTCCCGCCCCGACCACCGACACCCCTGCCCCGGCCGTCCAGGCCCCGGCTCCCACCACCCCCGAGGCCCCGGCTCAGGCCCCGGCCCCCGCCGAGGCTCCGGCCCCGGCCAACGCCGAGACCCCCGCCGAGGCACCGGCTCAGACTCCCGCCGACACCCAGGCCCCCGCCGACGCTCCGGCCGACGCTCAGGCCCCCGCCGAGGCTCCCGCCGAGGCTCCCGCCGACGCTCAGGCTCCGGCCGACGCTCAGGCTCCGGCTGAGGCCCCGGCTCCCGCCGACGCCCAGGCTCCGGCCGAGGCTCAGGCTCCCGCCGAGGCGCCGGCCGTCACCGACCAGCCCCAGGCTCAGCCCCAGGCCCAGACCGTGACCCCGGTCGGTGCCGAGGCGGCCCAGACCCCGGTGATCGCGGAGGCCGCCCAGGCCGCCGCCACCGACATCCCGGCCGAGGCTCCCGCCCCGACCACCGACACCCCTGCCCCGGCCGTCCAGGCCCCGGCTCCCACCACCCCCGAGGCCCCGGCTCAGGCCCCGGCCCCGGCCGAGGCTCCGGCCCCGGCCAACGCCGAGACCCCCGCCGAGGCACCGGCTCAGGCACCCGCCGACGCCCAGGCCCCCGCCGACGCTCCGGCTGAGGCACCGGCTGAGGCTCAGGCTCCCGCCGAGGCCCCTGCCCCGGCTCCGGCCGACGCTCAGGCCCCCGCCCCGGCTCCCGCCGTCGCCGAGGCTCCGGCCGCCCAGGCCGGACCTCAGGCCCCGGCCGACGCCGAGGCGGCCCAGAGCGCGATGGCCGCGGAGGCCGAGATGCCCGCGACCGCGGACCGTCTTCGCACCGTCGGCCTCTCCGTTCTCCCCGAGAACGAGCGGACGACCTCGTGGGTGAGCCTGACCGGAGCGCCGGACCTCTCCGGAATGCCCGGCAACGGCATCAGCTGGCTTCGTGCACCGGTGCCCCCGGCTCCGGTGACCGACCAGCTCGCCGAGACGACCGTCACGCCCGAGAATGACGCGACGACCGTCGACCCGATCCCGGCCACCCCGGCGACCCCGGCGACCGACCCGGCCCCGGCCGGTACGGAGACCGCACCGGCCCCGGCCGGCGCCGAGGCTGAGGCGGAGACCGCACCGGCTCCGGCCGGTACGGAGACCGACCCGGCCCCGGAGGCCGGCACCATGGAGATGACCGTGACGGACAGGCCCGCGGAGATGCCGCTGGTCATCGTCCTCCCGGGAACCTCGGAGACGCCGGAGACCCCGGAGACCCCCGAGGCCCCTGAGGCACCGGCTTCCGAGGCACCGGCTCCCACGGCCCCTGAGGCGCCGGAGGCCCCCGCGGCCCCCGTCGCCCCGGAGACCGCCATGACGCCGGAAAGCCCCGCGGCCCCCGAGGCGCCCAGCGCTCCCGAGGCCCCCGTGGCACCGGAGGCGCCCACCGCCCCTGAGGCTCCCGAGGCACCGGAGGCCCCCACGGCCCCCGAGGCTCCCGAAGCCCCCGTGGCACCGGAGGCTCCCAGCGCCCCCGAGGCTCAGGGAACCCCGGCGGCTCCGGAGGCCCCCGCCGTCGCCGAGGCCCCCGCGGCCCCTGCGGCACCGGAGGCCCCCGCGGCCGGCACCGTCGCCCCGGCGCAGGCCGTAGAGGCTCCCGCCCCTTCGGCCGCCACCGCGTAGGGAACGCTCCAGGAACCCGACGGCGAGTGACGGCCGGGTTCTGATCCACCCTCGGGGAGGGCCGCGCCTTCAAGGCGCGGCCCTCCCCGCCGTTTCGGCGCCGTACGCAGACTCCTCACGCGGGCGTCCACGGCCGGCCCGGTGCCGTACCAGGAGACGGAAAAAGCGCGGACCCGGAAGAACGCGGAAAGGGCGGGCCGGCGAACATCGTCCGGCTCACGACGTCCCGCCCCCGGTCGGCCTGCGACGTCCCCGCACCCTCCGGCCGGCCCGCGAGCACGCGGGAGCGGACACCGTACTCGCGTGACAGAACCGCGGGCGACGGCGGCGCGATCAGTGCGAGGCGTCCAGGAGCGCGTCGAGCTCGTCCTCGGGAAGACCGAGGTCGACACGGATCCGGTAGCGGGTCCGCAGCAGGGCAAGGTGCTCGCCACCGCCCTGCTCGGCCCGGTACGCCCCCTCGGTGGCCCACCGATGGGCCTCCGTCAGGTCACCGTAGGCGACGAGGGTCTCGGCGATCGTGAGAGCGGTCGCCGCGGTGACGTCACCGCCGGCGCGGATCGCCTCGATCACCTCCCTCGCCTCACCGGGCTGTTCGAGCTCGAAGAGGGTGTCGGCGATCCCGGCGCGGGGGTCGACGCCGACCTCGCCGCCGTCGTCCACCGCCTGCTGGAAGCAGTCGAGAGCCCGGGCGGGCTGCCCGGCCTGCCGCCACTCCTCGGCGGCGAGCACGAGGATCGCCGCCCGTGATATGTCGCCGGACGCGTACGTCTCGACCAGGGTTTCGAGCCGCCGGGCCAGGTCCTCATGATCGTCGGCCAGAAGTGCCTGCTCAAGCAGTCGATCAAGCTGCTCACGTGTCACATGCGCCACATCGCGAGAGTACCGAGCGACGCTCGATCGCGTACGCCCAACGGCAGGTATTGTCACCGTGACCTTGGGTAAACGAATCATCACGATGCGCGTGTCCTCCCAGCGCAACGGGCATATGTGCGGCGACTCCTGCTAGGGGAGGGCATCCGCCGGGGGGAGCCGTGATGGGCATGTCCAAGCAGACGGCCTTCGTCCTGATGCTCCTCCTGGCCTTCTCGGTGATCGTTCCGGGGTCGGCGGGGTACCTGTCGGTCAAGATGGAGGCCATCGGACACGCCCACCGGGAGCTGCTCGGCCTGGAGAGCCGGATTCAGCGGGAACGGCTGGCCGCCCGGATCAAGAGGGTGGAACAGGCCTACCGGCACCGCAGGCTGCAGGCGGCCGCCTCGGCCGATCGCCGGTCCTGCTCGTCCGCTCGTGACTCCGCAGGCGAGCGGGACGGTCCGGGAACGGCCGGACATCGCCCTCCCGCCCCCGGCTCGGTCGTGCCCGTTCCGGCCGGGCAGGACGCGGAAGGACCGCGCGAGAGGTGGATGCGCCACCGGTGGTTCCACACCCGGTGGCAGGACCTGCGACGGCAGGACGCGCAGCGGCGACAGGACGAGGAACGGTGGGCCCGGTGGCAGAGCCGCGACCTCGATGAGCGGGACGTGGCGGCGGGACGGTACCCGGAGGCCGTGGAACCTGCGGAATCCGCAGAACCCGCGGAGCTCGCGGAGCCCGGGGAGTCGTACGAGGCGGACGGACTCCTCGGGGCGGGCGGCCATGTCGTCGCGCGGGACCGGTACGCGGCGCGGTTCGAACGCCGAGGCAGGATCGAGGCGCGCGGGGAGCAGATCACCGACGCCCCAGGAACCGGCCAGGAGAACGCCTCGGGGACCGGCCGGGAGAGCGACCCGGGGACCGGCCGGGAAGGCGACCGGGAGACCGGCCGCGAGGGCGACCCGGGCGCCGGCCCTGGGACCGCCTCGGGGACCGGCCCGGAAAGCGGCCCGGAGACCGGCTCGGAGAGCGATCCGGGGGCGGCTCGGGAGGGCGGCCGGGAGATCGGGCGGCAGGCGGGCCGCAGGACACTGTGGCGGCACGGCTCCCTCGCGTCGGATCCCGTCGGCGAGCGGGGCCTCGCGGGGCGGGGCCTCGCGGGGCGGGGCCTCGCGGGGCGGGGCGGGGAACCTCCGGAGGAGGATCTCCCGCCCGGCGCCGCTCAGTCCGAACCGCGCCCGAACTGGCGGTTCAGGTAACCGCGGATCAGGCGCTTGGCCTCGTCCACGATCTCCGGGGCACCGTTCGGGTCCCGCCGGAAGGCCAGCTTGAGCACCGCGTCCCCGGCCTCGACCGCGACCAGGATGGCCAGGTCGAACTCCTCGCTGTCGGCCAGCCCGTACTCCTGCAGCAGCAGGCCGCGGAGCCGTCCGGCGATCACCGTGTTGTTGTCGGACTCGGGGTCGAGCAGGTTGAGGTCGACGACGTCGCCGAAGTGCAGGGACCGGAAGCCCGGCACGGTCCTGTGCATCTCCACGTACTCGTCGATGATCGCGTCGATCGCCTCCCACCAGCCGGCGTAGTCCTCGGACAGGAAGCGGTTGCCGACCCGGGAGACGAACCCCTCGACGTGACGGCGGGTCACCGCCTGGGCGATGGCCCGCTTGTCGGGGAAGAACTGGTAGACCGAACCGATGGCGACTCCGGCGCGCTCGGCGATCCGGGTGGTGGAGAGCGCGTCGTAGCCGATCTCGTCGAGCAGGTCGGCGCACGCGTCGAGCATCCGCTCGACGCGCCGCGCGCTCCGGCGCTGGGTGGGGCGGCGCCTCAGGGGCGCCTGGCATGACTCCTCGGCAGGCACGATGGACACCCCACCATCTTGCCCCTACGGCACCGCGGGGTCAGCGCTTATTCGTCAATCTCGAGATTTCTCCGCTCCCGGTGAGCCGTGCCACGCCGCGGACGGCCGCCGGGGAGATGCGCGAGAGCGCGTAGCCGAACGTGCCCTCGGCGTTCACCGGGACGACCGGCAGGTTGCGGTGGACGGCCCGCAGGATGTGCGCGGCCACCCGCTCGGGCGGGTACCCGCGCGCGGCCACCGCCTTCGCGGCCGGCCCTTCGGCCCCCTTGGAGAACTCGCCGACGTACACGGTGTTGTGCGCGATCGGGGTGGAGACGACTCCGGGGCAGATCGCGGTGACCCCGATGCCCCGACCGGCCAGCTCGGCGCGCAGGCAGTCGCTGAGCGACTTCACCGCCGCCTTCGAGACCGAGTACGCCGGCAGCAACCGGGTGGGGAGGAAGGAGGCGACCGAGGCGAGGTTCACGATGTGACCGCCCTGGCCGCGCTCGACCATCTGCGCGGCGAACAGGCGGCAGCCGTGGATGACGCCCCACAGGTTGACGTCCAGGGTGCGCCGCCAGTCCTCGACCGAGTGGTCCAGGAAGGCGCCCGCGACCACGATGCCCGCGTTGTTGACCACGATGTCGGGGACGCCGTGACGGTCCTTCATCAGCCGGGCGAACTCCTCCATCGCCGCGGTGTCCGCGACGTCCACCCGGAGGGCGTGCGCCGTTCCCCCGCGGTCGGCGATGCCCTCGACGGTGCGCCGGGCCGCGTCGAGGTCGATGTCCGCGCAGATCACCTCGGCTCCGTGCGCGGCGAAGGCGCGGGCCGTGGCCCGTCCGATCCCGCTGCCCGCGCCCGTGATCACCACCAGCCGGTCGTCGAAGGGTCCGCGCTCGCCCGGTCCGGCCCTGCGCAGCTCCCTGGACGGCTCCGCCCCCTCGACGTGCTCGACGAACTCGGTGATCATGTGGGCGAGCACGCGGGGGTGGCTGCGCTGCGGCCAGTGGCCCGCGTGCAGTCGGCGGTGCCAGAGCCGGGGCGCCCACAGGTACGTGGAGGCGAGCAGCGCCGGGGAGACGAAGGGGTCCTTCGTGCACTCGACGAGCTGGACGGGGACCTGCGGGAGGGGGGCGTCGTCGGACGCGCCGCCGGAGAAGGGCAGGTTGGCCCGGTAGAGGCCGAGACCGTTCACGCCGTCCTCGACGAGCGTGTCCGCGGGGTGTCCCGGGCGCGCGGGCGCGCCGAAGCGGTTCGCCAGGCGCGGCAGCGTCGCGCGCAGGACGGTCTCGGGGAGCGCGGGGATCTGGAAGGCCCCGATGTACCAGGAGCGCAGGAGCTGGCCGGCGACCTTGCCCCTCTTGCCGTGCCGCATGAAGTCGGCCGCCTGGCCGGGGTGCACGCCGCCCAGGGAGGTGAAGGAGAGGATCCGCTCCTCGATGCCCGGCCTGCCGATCAGCTGCCAGCCCTGGATGGATCCCCAGTCGTGCCCGACGAGGTGCACGCCCGGCTTGCCCACCGCGTCCAGGACGGCGGTCAGGTCGGCGGCCAGGTGGTCGTAGTCGTAGCCCGAGGTCTCCGACGGGGCACCGGAGAGGCCGGCGCCGCGGACGTCGTAGCGGACCACGTGGAAACGGTCCTGCAGCAGGTCGGCCACCTCGTCCCAGACCCGGTGGGTGTCGGGGTACCCGTGCACCATCAGGACGGTGGGCGCGGAGGGGTCGCCCTGTTCGAACAGTGCCAGCCGTACGTCACCGGACTCGACCCATCGCATGACAGCCTCCTGTTGGACGGTCAGTCCAATGCAGTAACGGAACAGAATCAGCTTCTGCCCACCCCATACCCCGTCGAGGGTCCGGTATGGGCGCGATGCCCGGCGGGCCGTCCGCGCCGGATCGGCCGGCACGGGCGTACCCGCGCGGGCGTGCCGCGTGGGATCCCTGCCCGCGGTTCCCGTCCGCAGACTCCGTCCGCGCGGGCGGGCGCGTCAGCCGGATCCGGCCGGCTTGGCGGACAGGCCGGTGCAGGCGCGCAGCGCCTTCCAGCCCGCGATGGCCTGCTGCCGTCCGAGCCCGGTGATCGGGATCGGCACCCCGCCCTGGATCCCGGCCGGGGTCCACTGGTCCTTGAGCACCTTGCGGCCGTTGATCGTCAGGGTGAGCACGCCGGTCCTGCCGGTGTCGGGACCCCAGTTGTAGAAGACGAAGTTGCCCAGTCCGTAGTTGACGTAGCTGTTCCTCAGGTAACCGCCGCCCAGCAGGATGTGCGCGTGGCCGCCCACCACGACGTCCGCGCCGGCCGCGACCAGCTTGGGTGCCAGGGCACGCTGCGCCTCGTTGGGGCACTTCTGCAGTTCGGTGCCCCAGTGCAGGTGGACGATGACGGTGTCGGAGTTCCTGCGGGCCTTGCGCACCTCCTGGATCAGCCGCGCCTCGTTCTTGGCCGAGGCCAGGCCGCCCTTGTCGCCGGCCGCCGTCCACGCCTGGATGAACTCCGCGTCCAGGACCTGGGTGGCGCCGATGATGGCGACGCGGTTGCCGTTCACCGTCGTCCGCCAGGGCCGGTACGCCTCGGCCTCGTTCCTGCCCACGCCCACCACGGGGAACCTGGTGCGCTTGATGGCGGCGAGGGAGTCGGTCAGCCCGGCCTGCATGTAGTCCATGCCGTGGTTGTTCGCCAGCGACGCGACGTCCACCCCGGCGGCCTTCAGCGCGGTCAGCGCGGTGGCGGGGGCACGGAAGGTGAACTGCTTGCCCGGAGCCGGGGTGCCCCCGGTGGTGATCGCGGTCTCCAGGTTCACCATCGCCAGGTCGGAGCGCCTGAGCACCCTGGCGATGGGACCGAGCGCGGTCCTGGGGTCGGCGTTCAGCCGGGTCCGCAGCACGCCCTCGAAGTGCACGTCACCGCCGAAGGAGATGGTGTACGGCCTGCGCTCCGGCGTCGGGGTGGGCTCGGCCCGGTCGGTCGGCTTCTCCACGACGTCCGGGGATTTCGCGGGAGCGGCCGACTCGGCCGCGGAACAGGCCGCGAGAAGCACGGCCGAGAGGGTGATCGCGGCGGCCAGGGCGGGGCGGCGGGCTCTGTACGTGTCCATCGGTATCCGAGGATGCCACCTCACCCCCGCCCGGCGACACAACTCGCCGGAGCGGATTCGATTCCTCGCGACGCGAACGGGTCACCCGGCCGAATCACCCGGGTTCGGCCGGTGGCGCCCGCCCCGGGAAGGACGGCGTCCGCCCCGGGAAGGACGTCGAAGCGCCCGTCCTTCACCGCCGTGACGAACGCGGCCCATCCGCGGGCGTCGATGACCAGTGACGGCCCGCCCCTGTCCTTGCTGTCCCTGACCGCGAACCCCCGCCCGTGCAGGTGAGCCACCTCGACACAGTTGCCGTTGGTCGCGCTCTGCTGACTTTTCCGCCAGATCACTCTGGATAGGTCAACATCAGACACAGCCCACCCCTTCTCCCACCGGGGACCATAAGGCACCTCAAGGATGAAGGCGTGATGAAGAACGTGCAAGGTATTGGGCACGTCGAGATAGGACACCGTATCCTGCACGGTCTCCCTATGTGCGATGATTCTCCCCTGTCCCACCGGCGGGCCGTCAATCCATCCGGCGGGCAGAAGCTATGAAAACGCGATAAATCATGACGGGGCGGCTCTTGTTCTCTTACGAGAGTTCCGGGGCCGCTTCCCGCTACATGTCGAACTCCCCGCCCTTCACCCCCCCGACGAAGGAGTCCCACTCGCCGGGAGTGAAGAGGAGAACCGCACCGGACCGGTCCTTGCTGTCCCGGACCCCGACGCGTCCCCCGTCCAGCCTGGCCACCTCGACACAGTTGCCACTGGCGGCGCTCAGGGCGCTCTTCTTCCAGATCACGTCATTGTGATTGTTCGCGTTCATTGTTTTTCCCGGAAATTCTTCGAAAGCGACGGAGCAGCGGCGGACGATGATGTGCCGCTACCTGTTCCAGTACTCGATTGTCTTCTTGATGAGCTCCTGCGACGCCGCCTCGTCGAGGGCACATTCCATCAGGTGTCCGAAGGCGCGTTCATACGTGTAGACGATTTCCGCATCCTCGACGAACTGTCCGCCGCGGAGAGACTCCTCGTAGACGACGTCGGGAAAGTCGGCAAACTCCAGGTGCAGGAAAGCGCCGGTGGACACCGGTGGCGGAACGTCCTGGGGAAGGATTCTCATCTCCACGTGCTCCAGCTCCGAGACCTCGATCAGGTGCACGAGCTGGTCCCGCATCACGCGGGCGTCGCCGTACTGGTTCTTCAGCACGGACTCGTGGAGCACGCTCACATGGACCAGCGGGTCGGGCACGTGCAGCAGCGTGCGCTGGCGCGTCATCCGTATCTCGACCCGGTCCTGGATCCAGCTCGGCGGGAGCCGGCTGGCGTCCTGGCTGGCGTGGTGGACGCCCAGAACGTAGTCCTCCGTCTGGAGAAGGCCGGGCACGATCTGGGGTTCCCAGTTCCGCGCCATGGTGGCCTCCGCCTCCGTCCCGATCAGCGTGATGTACTCCTCGGGGACGGAACTGCGATATCTCTCCCACCACCCCTTCTGGGCGGCGTCGTGCCGTAGCGCGACCAGGATCCCCCGAAGGGGCTCCTCGACCTCGTACAACTCGATGAGCGCCTCGACGTCGGCCTCCTTGGCCAGCGTTCTGGCGGTCTCGATCCGGCTGACCTTGGCGGTCGACCACCTCAGGCGGCCGGACACCTCGTCACCGGTCAGGTCGAGCCCTTCGCGAAGCCTGCGCAACTCCAGGCCCAGCCGTCGCCGGCGGAGCGCTGGACTGCCACGCTGCGGCATCACGACCTCCTCACCATGACGGGCGGGCGTGTGTCGCGGCCTCGACAGGAACCCGTCGAATGATAGTGCAAATTGCACCGACACTTGCAGTGTATGTGTGGAAGTTTATTGCTTTTTTCCTTACGGCAAGTCTTGCAGCCAAATCTATGCTGAGCGACTATCAGAACAGGAAGGGTCTCGAAAGATCGGGGAAACCACCGGCGATCGTCCGGGGGAAGCGTCTTCGGGATCTGTTCGAGCCGTGCGCGGGGCGGGCGCGCGGCCGATCGGCGACGCCGTCCGCGAGAAGAACACGGGGTCGACGCGGGGAGGCCGTCAGGGGAATCAGGGGAATCGGCCGGCGACGGCCCAGAGTCGCACGCATCAAAAAGAAACGCCTTCATCGGCGTAAAAAACACCGGGCCGGCGGCCACCGACCCGGTTGGCACAAGAACTCCGCGTCAAAGCCACGAAGGGAGTCTCCTATGTCCTTCCACCGTACCAACAGAACCCGTGGAATCAAGACCTTCATTCGCAATGTGATCTACGTGACCGACCGTGAGCTCTGCATGGACCAGGATGAATGGGCCTACCGGCTCGGCTGGACCGTGACCCGCACCGGTTTCTGCGCCAGGTACTACCGCGAGCCCCGGTTCGACCTCCTGCGGGCCGAGCGGAGCGCCGCCCCCGCCCTGGCCCTGGCGCCCGTCCTCGACCCGGGGGCGGCGGGCGACGTCGCGGCGTGAGCTCCGCGGCGCGTGCGCCGTCCTCCGGATCCCGGAAGCCCCGGAGTTCGCGCTCCGGGGCTTCCCCTCGTCCCGGCCTGCGGCCATGATGAGTTCATTCGTCGAACTCAGGAGTGCCGATGAGAACAGCGCACCGGACCTGCCCCCTCTGCGAGGCCGTCTGCGGTCTCCGGCTCACCCTCGACGACACCGGGCACGTCACCTCGGTCAAGGGCGACCCCGACGACCCGTTCTCCCGGGGGTTCATCTGCCCCAAGGGTGCGAGCCTGGGCCGCCTGGACGAGGATCCCGACCGGTTGCGCGTCCCGATGATCCGGACGGGCGAGACGTGGCGGGAGGTCTCCTGGCAGGAGGCGTTCCGCGCGGTCGAGGAGGGCCTGTCCGCGGTGATCGGCACCCACGGCCGCTCCGCGCTGGCCGTCTACGTCGGCAACCCCAACGCCCACTCCATGGCCGGCGCCTTGTACGGCGGGCCGCTGATCCGGGCCCTGGGCACCCGCAACGTCTTCTCCGCCAGCACCGTCGACCAGATGCCCAAGCACGTCTCCTGCGGCCTGATGTTCGGTGACCCGATGGCCATCGCCGTGCCCGACCTGGACCGCACCGACCACCTGCTGATGCTCGGCGCCAACCCGCTGGAGTCCAACGGCTCGCTCTGCACCGCCCCCGACTTCCCCGGCCGCCTCAAGGCGCTGCGCGCGCGGGGCGGCCGGCTCGTGGTCGTCGACCCCCGCCGCACCCGCACCGCCGCCCTGGCCGACGAGCACCTGTTCATCCGGCCGGGCACCGACGCGTACCTGCTGTTCGGCATCGTGCACACGCTGCTGGCCGAGGACCTCACCTCGGTGGGCGTCGAGGCCAACGGGCTGGAGGAGGTCCGGAGGCTGGCGAAGGACTTCGCCCCCGAGGCGGTGGCCCCGGTCTGCGGCGTGCCCGCCGACCGGATCGCCGGGCTGGCGCGCGAGCTGGCCGCCGCCAGGACGGCCGCCGTCTACGCCCGCATCGGCACCTGCACCGCCGAGTTCGGCACGGTCGCGCAGTGGCTGGTCGACGTCGTCAACATCCTGACCGGCAACTTCGACCGCCCCGGCGGGGTCATGTTCGCCAAGCCCGCCACCGAGAACGGCCGCCGGACCAGGCCGTACACCACGGGTCGCTGGCACAGCCGCGTCCGGAACCTGCCGGAGGCGAACGGCGAGCTGCCGGTGGCCACCCTCGCCGACGAGATCGAGACCCCCGGGGAGGGGCAGATCAGAGGGCTGGTCATGGTGGCCGGCAACCCGGTCCTGTCGGCTCCCGGCGGGCCCCGGCTGGATCAAGCCTTCCGCGACCTGGACTTCATGGTCTGCGTGGACCCCTACCTGAACGAGACCACGCGGCACGCGAACGTCATCCTGCCGCCGCCGCGGACGACGCAGTCCCCGCACTACGACCTGACGCTGCTGTCCTTCGCGGTCCGCAACTACGCGCGGTTCTCCCCGCCGGTCCTGCCGCTGGAGCCGGGACGGCCGTCGGAGGCCGAGATCCTGGCGCGGCTGGCGATGATCGCCTCGGGACAGGGCGCGGACGCGGACCCGGCCGCGCTGGACGAGCTGATCCTCGACCGGATGCTCGCCAGGGCGGTCGAGACACCCGGCTCTCCGGCGGAGGGCATGGACCCGGCCGAGCTGCGCGCCTCGCTCGACGGCGGCAGCGGGGCGGAGAGGCGGCTGGACGCCATGCTCAGGCTCGGCCCGTACGGGCTCTCGCTCGCCGCGCTCCTGGACGCCCCGCACGGCATCGACCTGGGACCGCTCGAACCCCGGCTGGCGGAGATCCTGCGCACCGCCTCCGGGAAGGTGGAGCTGGCCCCGGCGCGGCTGGTGGAGGACGTCGAGCGGCTGCGCGACCGGCTGGAGGTGCCGCCCGCGGAGATGGTGCTGATCGGCAGGCGCCACCTGCGGTCGAACAACAGCTGGCTGCACAACGTGGAACCGCTGGTCGGCGGGAGCAACCGGTGCACGCTGCAGATCAACCCCGACGACGTGAGAAGGCTCGGGCTGGACGGGAAAGCCGTGGTCCGGTCGGCCGCCGGAGAGCTGGTCGTCCCGCTGGAGCCGACCGACACGATCATGCCGGGGGTGGTGAGCCTGCCGCACGGCTGGGGCCACGCCGGAAGCGCTCAGCCGGTGGCCGCCGAACACGCGGGGGTGAACGCGAACACGCTCACCGACGATTCCGTGGTGGACGTTCCCTCCGGAAACGCGGTGTTCAACGGGGTTCCGGTCACACTCGGTCGCGTGTGATCCCATGATCGCTCGGAAAAGGGGGATCGGCGCGCATTAGGCTTGCGCGCGTGACCACCCCTCCAGCACAGGACCGCCTGCACGCTCAGCTCAGCTTCGCCATGGAGATCGACAAGCTCAGGCGCGTCGTCCGCCGCAACACCCTCATGGACGGGTCGCGGCGGGAGAACGACGCCGAGCATTCGTGGTACGTGGGCATGCTGGCGATGGTCCTGGCCGAGCACGCACCACCGGGCACCGATCTCGACAGGGTCGTCGCGATGCTGCTCGTCCACGACATCGTCGAGATCGACGCCGGTGACACGTTCATCTACGACAGCCAGGCCGTCGAGGCCCAGCTCGGCATCGAGCGCAAGGCCGCCGACCGGATCTTCGGGCTCCTCCCGGACGACCAGGCGTGCCGGTTGCGCGCGCTCTGGGACGAGTTCGAGGAGCGCAGGACGCCGGAGGCCCGGTTCGCCAAGGCCCTCGACCGTATCGCGCCCATCATGGCCAACCACCACAACGAGGGCGGCACCTGGTCGCTCTACAAGGTGACGGCCGAGCAGGTGCTGGAGAAAGTGAAGATCATCGAGGAGGGGTCGCCGACGCTGGGCGCCTACGCCACCGAGATCATCGCCCTCTCCGTCAGCCGGGGGCATTTGGCGCGTGCATAACGCCTTTCCCGGGTAGGTCCCTAAGGGCTAAGAAAGGGGCGATGGTGAAGGAAACCGTCAAAACAGGACGCAGACCTTTCAAGCGTCTGGTGCCCGGGGTCGAGCTGACCGACCGGATCGAGCGGTCGCCCAGAGCCGACAGGCCGATCCGCGTGCTCGCCAAGGCCGTGCGCCGGCGGATCGGCCCGGGACCGCTCAGGGACCTGCTGCACGGGGTGCCGATCGGCAAACCGCTCCATCCGCCGCTCGCCAACCTCGCCCTGGGGCTCTGGGCCGCCACGGCGGTGCTGGACGCCACCCGTGCCGACCCTCGGGCCTCGCGGCTCCTGGTCGCCGGTGGGCTCGCCACCGCGCTGCCCGCGGTGGCGGCGGGCGTGACCGACTGGTCGGCGCTGCACCGCGAGCAGCAACGGGTGGGGTTCGTGCACGCGATCGCCAACCTGACCGCCCTGGGGTTCTACACCGGGTCCCTGGCCTTCCGGCTGGCCGGCCGGGACCGGACCGGGCGGATGCTCTCGTTCGCCGGGCTGGGCGCCGCGAGCGTGGGCGGCTATCTCGGCGGCCACCTGGCCTACCGGCAGGCCGCCGGGGCCAACCACGCCGAGTCGGTGGCCCATCTGGTGCCGCTGGGCTGGCACGACCTGTGCGAGGTCACCGACCTGCCGGACGGGCGCCCGGTGACCCGGAGGCTCGGGTACATCGACCTGTTCGTGCTCCGCGTGGGCAGCGGCGTCACCGTCCTCGCCGACCACTGCGCCCACCTGGCCGGTCCGCTCCACCAGGGACGGCTGGTCTCCGAGGAGGGCACCGCGTGCGTGGTCTGCCCGTGGCACGGGAGCACCTTCCGGCTCTCCGACGGGGCCGTCGTGCACGGTCCCGCCACCGCGCCGCAGCCGTCCTTCGAGACCCGCGTCCGCCGCGACGGCGTGCTCCAGGTCCGCCCGGCCCAGGTGTGAGCCGGGGGTGACGCGGGCGCTCCGGGATCCGGCGCGACAGGGCTCGGTGCCACAGGGGCTCGACGTGATGGCGTGACGGGGCTCGGTGGTGAGGTGGTGACGAGGCTCGGCGTGATGGCGTGATGGGGCGCGGGCCGGTCCGCCCACGGCCCAGGGGTTATGGGGCGAGCGACGGCCGGGCCGGGATGGGCGATGCCCCTCCCGGTCCGGACCGGGCCGCCGCGGAGCCTAGGCGGGCTTGCCGTCGGCGGGATGTTCGACCAGGGCGAGAATACGGCTGGACATGAAACGGGCGGTGCGCACGGCCGTACCACTCCGGGTGACCTCGCTCACCTCCACCACGCCGCCGCGCGCGTTGGCGACCTCCACGCGGCGTCCCGCTCGCGTGGCGCTGACCTCGTAGGTTCGTGAACTGTCTCCTGCGTCGATGACAACCTCGACCTTGTCACCTTTCATACCTGATAAGTACCCAATGACGGACAGGTTCACCCGTACACCAGTTTGACTATCGCCACGACGCCGACGCAGACGATGAACCAGCGCAGCACCGGGGCGGGCAGCCTCCTGCCGATCTTCGCCCCCAGGAAGCCGCCGATCGCCGCGCCCAGCGCCACCATCAGCACCGCGGTCCAGTCGACCTCCGCGATGAAGATGAACAGGACGGCGGCCGAGGTGTTGATCAGCAGCGAGAGCACGTTCTTGGTCCCGTTGATCCGCTGCAGGTCGTCGTCGAGAAAGCTGCCCAGCAGCCCGATCAGCAGGACGCCCTGGGCGGCGCCGAAGTAGCCGCCGTAGATACCGGACGCGAACACGCCCGCCCAGAGCCAGGGCCCGCCGTGCGGGCGGGCGTGCTCCCGCCGGGCGCTCAGCCACCTGTTCAGCATGGGCTGGACCACCACCAGCACGCACGCCAGGCCGATCAGCACCGGCACGACGATGTCGAACGTCTCCGCGGGAAGGTACAGCAGCAGGACCCCGCCGATCACCGCGCTGACGATCGTGGGAAGGCCCAGCCGGATCAGCCGCTGGCGCTGCCCCTTCAGCTCCGCCCGGTAGCCGAGCGCGCCGGTCAGCGACCCGGGGACCAGGCCGATGCTGTTGCAGACGTTGGCGACGATCGGCGGCATGCCCAGCGCGACCATCGTCGGGAACGTGATGAGCGATCCCGAGCCGACGACCGCGTTGATGCTCCCGGCCCCGATCCCGGCCACGAAGATCGCGACCGCCTCCCACGGTGTCATGCGCTTCCCCTCATGTGTACGGCTCGCGCCCGTCGAAAGGTGCACGGCACTCAAGGGATGCTAGGAGGAGATCGACGGCCGCCCGGCGGCGGGGTGGCCCTGACCGGGGTGCGGGGGCCCGTAGCGCGCGGGGCTCCTCACCCTACGGGTGGGGTCCCGGCCTCTCGCGGACCCGCCGACGCACCGGATCCGGCGGGGGCGGGACGGGGGGAGCGGGAGGCCGCATCGCCCCCGGACGCCGGGGAGGACGCCCGAGACTCCCCTCCGCCTTCCTCCGAACCACCCGGGCCACCCGAACCACTCAGGCCGCCCGAACCGGCCGAACTGCCCGATCCGCCCGAGAACGCGCCGGACCCCGGGGAGGACCCGCGCGGTGAGAGGGTCCCGAGCTCGGGGTCCCCCTCGGCGATCTCCAGAAGCGTCCGGAGGTAGGCGTAGGTGAGGACCTCGGGGCCGGGCCCGCCCTCGCGGACGGCTTTCAGGAGCATCTCGGCCGCCTCGGCCTCCCCCACCGCCCGTTCCCTCCTGGCGTCGGCCTCGGCCCGTGCCGCGAGCACCGCGGCCTCGGCCTCGCCCTGGGCCCTGAGCACGGCGGCCTGCCGCGTGCCCTCGGCGTCCAGGACCGCGGCCTCCCTGCGCCCCTCGGCGGCCAGCACCGCCGCCCTGCGGTCCCGCTCGGCGCACGCGTGCCGCTCCATCGACTCCCGGACGGAGACCGGAGGGTCGATCGCCTTGAGCTCGGCCCGGCCGATCCGCACCCCCCCACGCCTCGGCGGCCCGTCCGAGCCTCTCGCACAGCTCGGTGCCGATCTCCCCTCTGGAGGCCAGCGCGTCCTCCAGGTCCCTGGAGCCGATCGCGTCGCGGAGCACGGTGACGGTGAGCTGTTCGACGGCGAGCAGGAAGTTGGCGATCTCGTAGGTGGCGGCGCGGGCGTCGGCGACCCGGAAGCACACGGCCGCGTCGACCGAGACCACCAGGTGGTCACGGGTGACGACCGGCCGCGGAGGGAAGGAGACGGCCTGCTCGCGCAGGTCGACGACGTCCCTGATCCGGTCGATGAACGGCACCACCAGGTTCGGCCCCGGGCCGAGGGTGCGGTGGTAGCGCCCGAACCGCTCCACCACCCCCGCGGTGCCCTGCGGCACCACATGGACCGTCCGGTACGCGGCGAACGCCGCCACGGCGAGGACGACGAGCGTGGCGACGAGCGATTCCATGACGCATCCCCGGCGGTCGATTCCCGTGGAACCCTGACCGAAGGATATTTGCTTTTCCCTTCACCGGCCTTTGAACGGCCGATAACGGTCTCAGAGCTGGTGCGCCCGCGCGTACCAGCGGCCGTCGCGCCCCCGGTCCAGGCTGAGCGGGACGCTGAAGGTGCGCGACAGGTTCTCCGCGGTCATCACCTGCTCGATCGGGCCCTGGGCCACCACCGAGCCGTGCCGCAGCAGCAGCGCGTGGGTGAACCCGCCGGGGATCTCCTCCACGTGGTGGGTGACCAGCACCATGGTCGGCGCCTTGGGGTCGTGCGCGAACGTCGCCAGCCTGCGGACCAGGTCCTCGCGCCCGCCCAGGTCCAGGCCGGCGGCGGGCTCGTCCAGCAGCAGCAGCTCCGGGTCGGGCATGAGCGCGCGGGCGATCTGGACCCGCTTGCGCTCCCCCTCCGACAGCGTGTTGAACCGCCGCCGGATCAGGTGGGCGCAGCCGAGCTGGTCGATCAGCTCCACGGCCCGCGTGACGTCGTGGGAGTCGTACTCCTCCGTCCACCGGCCGAGGATGGCGTACGAGGCCGTGAGCACCAGGTCGATGACCTTCTCCTCCGGCGGGACCTTCTCCGCCAGCGCGGCGCTCGCCAGCCCGATGCGGGGCCGCAGCTCGAAGACGTCGCTCTGGCCGAGCCGCTCGCCCAGGATCTCCACGATGCCCTCGGTGGGGAACAGCAGAGCCCCGACCACCTGCAGCAGCGTCGTCTTGCCCGCGCCGTTGGGACCGATGACGACCCACCGTTCGTCCTCGTGAACGGTCCAGTCGATCTCCCGCAGCAGGGCCGCCCCGTCTCTGCGGACGGTGACGTCCTGTAGCCGAAGCACCTGACCGCCCATCCCTGAAGCCTCCTCGTGAATCGCTGGAACAAAACCTATTGCAGGACAAGCGCATATCGTGGATCGGTGCACCCTGATTCACCGATCTCGGCCACCCTCGTCTGCTGGGGCAACGCCTGGCTCGCCGGACAGGTGGGCCTCGACGAGGCCGCCGACCGCGTGGAGCGGCAGGCAGGCCCCCAACTCGTCGCCGGCGACGCCGGCGACGTCCCTCTGCGCGGATTCCTCGCCGACCTGCGGATCGAGGGCATGAAGTCGCTGCGGCTGGCCCTGCCCGTCGCGGGTGACCCGCTCGGTCTCACCGGACCGCCCCCCTTCAACTCCGCGGCCATCGAGGCCGGGCAGGCGGCGATAGCCGTGCTTCCCGACAGATGCCTCGGCCTGGTCCCGGTAAAGGACCGCCGCGGGTCATCGTACGCCGGGGTTCGCTGGAGCGTGCTGCAGGCCCGTACCGCGGCCCCCGACCTGCCCTCGCTGTCCGAGGCCGAGCACGAGCTGACCCGTGCCATGCGGACGGCCACCGACGCGCTGCTCGGCGTCGAGGGGCCGGCCCAGGGCAGGCGGCGGGTGGAGATCGTGGACGAGGGCCTGGCCCCCGGCTACCCCGCCCGCGCCCACCGGGTCGCCGCGCTGGCCGCCCGGCTGGCCGCGGTGCTCCGGGTCGCCGACGACCGGGGGCTCACCTCCGGCCAGATCGCCGTACGCGGTCAGGCGCTGCGCGAGCTGGACCGGGCGGTACGGCGCGCCCGGGTGGTGGCCCACCACGCCATGACCGAACTGGTCTGACCCGCGCCGTCCACCACCGAAGGCCGTCCGGAGCCATCGGGGGCCATCAGGGCCGTCGGGGGCCGCGGGGGTCGTCGTCGGGCACGGGCGGGCGCGGACAGGGCGTGTGGAGGCCGCGGGAACGGCCCGGCACCCCTCAGGGGCGGCCGGGGACTGGTCGACGGCCGTCAGGTCAGGCCGTTGCGCACCGCGTACAGGGCGGCCTGTGTCCGGTCCTGCACGCCCAGTTTCATCAGCACGTTGGAGACGTGGGTCTTCACCGTCTTCTCCGCCACCGCGAGCCTTCTCGCGATCTCCCGGTTGGAGTGGCCCGAGGCGATCAGCGCCAGCACCTCGCGCTCCCGGTCGGTCAGCGGCGCCACCGGCCCGCCCTGCCCGCCGCCCCGGGCCCCGTCCTGCCGCCCCGCCGGGAGCGGTCCGGCACCGGACAGCATCGCCTCCGCGGCCTCTGCGGCGAGCAGCACCTGGCCGCCGTGCACCGCCCGGATGGCCTGCACCAGCGCGGCCGGTTCGACGTCCTTGTAGAGGAAGCCCGCCGCGCCCGCCCGCATCGCCGGGGCCACCCCCGCGGGGTCGCCGACCGAGGTCAGCACCAGCACCCGGGGCGACAGGCCGCGCTCCGCCAGCGAGAGCAGCGCGCCGAGCCCGTCCAGGACCGGCATCTTCAGGTCGAGCAGCAGCACGTCGGGGGCGAGGGACTCCACCAGCGCGACCGCCTCGGCGCCGTCGGCGGCCTCGCCGACCACCTCCAGGTCGTCCTGGAGGTCCAGGAAGGTGCGGAGCCCCTGGCGGACGACCGGGTGGTCGTCGGCGATCAGGACGCGGATCACCCGGGCACCTCCATCCGGATCACCGTGCCCGCGCCCAGCTCCGACCGCACCAGCACGCTCCCGCCGACCGCCTCGGCCCGGTCGGCCATCGAGGCGATGCCCAGCCCCCGTCCCGCGGCGGTGGCCACGTCGAAACCCGCCCCGTCGTCGCTCACCTCCAGCACCACCCGCCCGTCCTCGCGACCCAGCCGTACGGCGACGGTACGCGCCGCGGAGTGCCGGGAGGCGTTGTGCAGCGCCTCCTGGGCCACCCGCAGGACGGCCACCTCGACCGCGGGGTCGAGCGCCCGCGTCCCCCCGTCCGCCCCGGGAGCCTCCCCGCCGGTCTCCGCGCCGGTCTCCGCGCCGCTCTCCCCGCCCGTCTCCCCGTCCGAAGGCGACGACGAGAACGAGAACGAGGCCGGGTGGAGCCGGTCGAGCAGCCGGACGTGCTTGCGGAGCGTCTCGGCCAGGCCGTGCCGGCCCAGTTCGGCCGGCCTGAGCTCCACGATCACCGCGCGCAGCTCGGCCAGCGCCTCCCCGGCCAGCCTCTCCACCCGGTCGAGCTCCCGCAGCGCCCGTACCGGGTCGCCGGGCACCAGCGAGGCCGCGGCCTGCGCGGTCAGGCGCAGCGAGAACAGCTTCTGGGTCACCGCGTCGTGCAGTTCCCTGGCCATCCGGGTGCGCTCCTCCACCAGGGCCAGCTCGCGGCTGCGCTCGTACAGGCGGGCGTTGGTGAGGGCGATCGCGGCGTGCGCGGCGAACATCGTGAGCAGGCGCTGGTCGGCCTCGGTGAACCCGCCGGGGCCTCGCTTGTTGGACAGGAAGATGATGCCGAGCACCTGGTCGCCGTCGAGGATGGGCACCCCGAGGAAGTCCTTGAGCACCGGGTGGGCGCGGGGCCAGCACTCGAACCGGGGGTCCCTGCGGATGTCGGGCAGCCGGACCGGCGCGCCCTCGCGCAACATGGCGCCGAGCATGCCGTGCTGGCGGGGCATGGGCCCGATCGCCTCCCACTCCTCGTCGGAGATGCCCTCGGCGACGAACTCGGCGAACGCTCCGGCCTCGTCGGGCACGCCCAGCGCGGCGTAGCGGGCGTCCAGCAGCCGCTGCGCCGACCGCACGATGACCTGGAGCACCTCACGCACCGACAGGTGCCTGGTCACCGCGAGGACGGCCGAGCTCACCGCGTGCAGCACGGCGCCCGGGTCCTCGCTCTCGGAGCTCACGCAACGACTCTAGGCCGCGCCGGGCGTCCGGCGCGCGCGTCGCCGGTCCTAGGTCCGCCGCGAGCCGCCTAGGACCATCGGCCCACACCGGACCGGGTCCGACGGCCGATGTGCCGGGGGCGCCCGGTTCCTACCGTCGGGAACATGACGAAGACCGCACTCATCACCGGCGCCTCCCGCGGCCTCGGCCTGGCCCTGGCCCGTTCCCTGGCCGCCGACGGCTGGCGGCTCATCCTCACCGCGCGCGGCGAGGACGCGCTGCGCTCCGCCACGGACGGGCTGGGCGCCCTCGTCCTGGCCGGGGACGTGGCCGACCCCGTCCACCGGGACCGGCTGGCACGGGCCGCGGCGGACGCCGGAGGGCTGGACCTGCTGGTCAACAACGCCTCCGGGCTGGGCCCGGTACCGCTGCCGCCGCTGGCGGCCTACCCCGTCGGCGCGCTCGGCGACCTGTTCGAGGTGAACGTGCTGGCCCCGCTGGCCCTGATCCAGGCGACGCTGCGCGGTCTGCGGGACCGGCGCGGCGCGATCGTGAACATCTCCTCCGACGCGGCGGTGGAGGCGTACGAGGGATGGGGTGGCTACGGAGCGACCAAGGCCGCCCTGGAGCGGCTCTCCCACGTGCTGGCCGTGGAGGAACCGGACGTCGCGGTCTGGTGGGTCGATCCGGGCGAGATGTCCACGGCCATGCTCGCCGACGCGCTCGGCCCGGCCGAGGCCGCGGCGGCGCCCGCCCCCGAGACCGTCGTGCCCACCCTGCTGCGGCTGGTCACCGAGCGCCCGGGGAGCGGGCGGGTGACGCACGCATGAGCGCGGGAACGAGCGTGCCCGTGACGGACGCCATGGCCGCCGACTTCGTGCTCCCCGGCGAGCTGGAGGCGCGCCGGCCGCCGGAGGTCCGGGGGCTGGCCCGCGACGGGGTGCGGCTGCTGGTCTCCGACCGCGGCACCGGCCGGGTCGGGCATCACGCGTTCACCGACCTGCCGGACCTGCTCGGCCCCGGTGACCTGCTGGTGGTCAACGACTCCGGCACGCTCCCGGCGGCGGTCCGGCTCGACCGGCTCGCGGTGCACTTCTCCACCGAACGCGAGGACGGCACCTGGCTGGTCGAGCTGCGCAGGTTCCCCGAGCACGGGCCCTACCGGGGCGGGACGGCCGGGGAGTGGCTGCCGCTGCCGGGCGGGGCGACGCTGCGGCTGCTGGAGGCGGAGACGCCCCGGCTGTGGCGGGCGAGCCTGGACCGCGAGGTCATCGGCTACCTGCGCCGCCACGGCGTACCGATCCGCTACTCCTACGTGGACCGGGACTGGCCGCTGGAGGCGTACCAGACCGTGTTCGGGGTGCGGCCGGGCAGCGCGGAGATGCCCAGCGCGGGACGGCCGTTCACCACCGGCCTGGTGACCTCGCTGGTGTCGCGCGGCGTCGGGATCGCGCCGATCACCCTGCACACCGGGGTGGCCTCGCCCGAGCGGGACGAGGCGCCCTACCCGGAGCGGTTCGAGGTGCCCGCCTCCACCGCCCGGCAGGTGGAGCTCACCCGCGCCGGTGGCGGCCGGGTGATCGCGGTCGGCACGACCGTGGTCAGGGCCCTGGAGACGGCCGTGACGCCGGACGGCCGGATCGGCCCGGCGAGCGGCTGGACCTCGCACCTGGTGACCCCCGCCACCGGGGTACGGGCGGTGGACGGCCTGCTCACCGGGCTGCACGAGCCGCGCTCCACCCACCTGCTGATGCTCTCGGCGTTCACCGGCCGCGACCTGCTCTCCCGCTCGTACGCCGCGGCGCTCGCGGAGGGCTACCTGTGGCACGAGTTCGGCGACGTCCACCTGATCGCGGCCGCCCGCTAAGTCAGCCACAAGGGGTTTCCAAGTCAGGTCCGGCAGGTTGGTCCCGGCACCCTACGGGGATCACCGGATCCCGACTGGAGCACGACATGCGCCGGCACCTCGCCCGTCTCGCCGCCATCGCCCTGGCCGGAGGCGCGCTGCTCACCCCCGGCGCCGCGAGCGCCGTGAGCGGCGCGAACGCCGCGAGCGCCGCGAACCCGACGGGCTCCGCGGGCTCCGCGGGCTGCGCGGGCTCCGCGGCCCGGCCGGTGTCCGCCGGGCCCTCGTACGGCCGGCCCCGGCGTCCCTGAGGGGGAGACCCGGGGCCGGTCCTAGAAGCGGCCCCAGTCGTCGGCGGCGGCGCGCCAGACGTCGATGTTGCGCGGGTCCACGGTCATCCTGCGCGCCCGGTGCGTCTCGTGCTCCTCGGGGGTGAGGACGCGGTGGCCGTCGCACAGCTCGTACCTGGGACCGTGCTTGGGGTCGAACAGGTAGAACGCGATCGAGGTGGAGGCGGAATGGTTGACCATGTCCGAGGCGATGGGGACGTTCTTGTACAGGGCACGCGCCCTGCCGCGCATCACGTGGTCGAAGCTCTTCATCATGAAGCACAGGTGCGCGACGTAGTACTCCTCGTTGCGCTGGAGGGCGAGGCTGTGGTGGTAGCGGTCCTCGGCCCGCAGGAAGACGGTGACGTCGCCGACGTGGTCGGAGGACTGGAAGCCGAGCACCCCGGTGTAGAAGGCCAGGCACTCGTCGTACTTGTCGGTGGCGATGAAGGGGTGCACCAGGTCGAGTGGGCGCAGCTCGACGAGCGGCGGCTCGGCGTACTCGTGGAACTCGGTGAACAGCTCCACGATCAGCCCGTTCGGGTCGCGCACGCCGAAGCCGCGGTCGCAGAGCCCCTTCATCCGGTCCTGTAGCGGGAGCACCTCCAGCCCCGCCGCGACGACCCGCTCGCGCAGGTCGTCGAGGACCTCGCCGGACTCCACGCTGAAGCCGACCGCGACGGTCTGCGACACCTCCCTGCCGGGCTCGCTGAGCAGCTCCACGCAGTGGTGCTCGATGTCGGCGCGCAGGTAGGCGTGCTCGTCGTCGTGCTGTTCGAGCTGGAGCCCCACGTGGTACCGCAGGAACTCGATGGTCGCGGCCATGTCGGGCACCGCGATCCGGGCGTACTCCATCCCGTACGGCGCCCGGCGGCGGGTGGCGGTTGTCATGGTGCTACCTCTTCTTCCTTGTCGTTTCCATGTCTCTCGTCCGCGGGGTCCACCGGAGCACCGCGCCTCGCGGCGTGGCCGGGTCAGAAGGGGAAGCTGACGATGGCCTGCCGCTCGATCACCGGGCGCCAGCGCAATCGCACGAACTCCTCGTGCGAGGGGCTGTTCAGGTAGTCCAGGAGCTCCCGCTCGGAGTCGAACTCGACGACGAAGCCGTGCGTCATGCTCGTGTCGCGGGTGCTGACGTTGGGGCCGCAGGCCCAGCCGCGCATGGCCGGGTACCTGGCGGGGAACGTCTCCAGCTCCGCCAGGACGGCCTCGGCCGTCCCGGGCGGCAGGTCCGGCCGGAAGCGGAAGAGCAGCACGTGTTTGATCATCAGAGGATGAAGCTCAGCCGTGCGCCCGCGTCCATGGTCTCCATCGCGGGGATCGCCCTGCGGAGCCGGAAGCGCAGCCCGTCGTCCTCCACGAGCAGGACGTGCTCGTAGCGGCCCACGTAGGTGTACGTCCCGCCGTCCCGGTAGCGGTGCACGATGAAGTTCGCCGCCACCCAGACCGTGCTCTCGCCCTGCTCCAGGATGAGCACGTTGGAGACCATCCGGTGCGTCCTGGAGTGCGGGTTCTCGGCGTGCGCCTTGCGGCTCTTGAGGCGCTTGACCCTGGCCCGGATGAGGTCGTAGTCGTCGCACATGAACGAGCCGGCCGAGGAGCTGTCCCAGCCCTTCCAGTCGGTGGTGGCCACCTCCAGCCGCCCGCCCTCCTCGAAGAGGGTGAACCACTCGTCCAGGCGCCACTCGTCGAGCAGCTGGGCCTCCCGGTAGAGGAAGTCCTCCACCTCCGGCCGGGTGATGGTCCTGCCGCCCACGACGTCCTCCCTGTGTCCCGTGCTCACCGGCTCAGTCCCTGCCCACGACGGTGGCCCAGTGCCGCCAGAAGCTGCGCATCGCGCCCTCGTCGATGGAGCGGCCCTGGTTGCCCTGCCGCTCGTTGGCCATGCCGCGCGACATGTCGCTCCAGTCGAAGGCGGGGTCGGCCGAGTCCGCGGTCGCCTCGATCCCGCGCTGCACCGCCTCGTACGCCTCGATGTCGTCCGGGGTGGCCAGCCCGCCGGGGCCGACGAAGCTGACCATCGTCTTGATCCGCAGCTCCCGCACCTCGGCCGGTTCGCCCACCTCGACGAACTGCCAGGCCCGCACGTCGGTGCGGTCCGGGGCGACCGGTTCGAGCTGGCGGATGGTCAGCGCCTCCAGGTCGAACAGCAGCAGGTTGGGGAAGACGAAGAGGATCCGGCTGGCGTCGGCGATCTCGGCGGCGAGCTCGGAGCCCAGCCGGTCCACCATCTCCTCGCGCTTGGCGACCGTCCGCTCCCGCTCGGTCTCGCCGAACCTCGGCTCCCAGACCATCCCGATCCGCCCGTTGTGGCCGGTCAGGATGAGCAGGCCGTGGCCGCCGCCCAGGTCGTAGGCGTACTGGTCGTCGTCGGTGACGGCGAAGCCGGTCTCGCGCAGGTAGCCCACGAAGGTGTTGTGGGTGGGGGCGAAGTGGTAGCCGTCCATCGCGTTCTCGACGGCGAGCTTCCAGTTGCCCTTGACCGCGTACAGCTGCACGCCGGGCACGGTCTCCATGCCCGCCGGGCCGATCCGGGCGGTCAGCGACATGTAGTGGGCGGCCTTGCCGAGGTGGGTCAGCAGGTCGGGCACGTCGGGGTCGAAGGCGATGAACACGAAGCCCTCGTGGGTCGCGATCCTGGGCACCGAGCGGAGCCTCATCCGCTCGCGGAACCCGTCCACGTCGGCGTAGGCGTCGTCGCCGGGCAGCGCCGCCAGCTCGCCCGAGTTGCTGAACGCCCAGGCGTGGTAGAAGCACTGGAAGAACTTGGTGTTGCCCTCGCCGAAGCGGCACAGCACCGTGCCGCGGTGGGTGCAGGCGTTGAGGAAGACCTGGATCTCGCCGGAGGAGTCACGGCAGAAGATCAGCGGGCGCCCGCCGAGGGTCCTGGTCTTGAAGTCGCCGGGCTTGGGGATCTCCGTCTCGTGGCCGAGGTAGAGCCAGGTGTGCCCCCAGATGCGGGCCGTCTCCTCGCGGAAGACCTCCTGGGACCGGTAGGCGGACCGGTGCACCCGGAACGAGAGCGCCTCCCCGTCCTCCTCCACGAGGGAGGCGATCGGATGTCCCTGTGTCAGCTGCGTCATCGCGGCGCCTGGCCTTCCTGCGGATCTTGAACGAGAATTCGAGATGCCATCTCGCTATGTGATGCTGCTACCCCGTCTTCCCGGTGTCAAGTACGGGGCCGGAGGTCGAAATGTTCGGTTACTCGCTGTTAACGGCGACGCAACACCCATGGGGTTCTCTCAGCCGGTGACAGCGACATATCCCCCGTGGAGGGACAATGCTCCAGCCGAAGATCGGCCGCATCGATGGTTCGCACTACCTTCCCACCAGCTCAGACACTAGCCTCTGGGGTCTGCTGCCCAACCGGGGCCACCTGCCGGTGCTGCACGTCGCCTCGGGCGAGACCGTCACCATCGACACGCTGAGTCACGAAGGGATCCTGGAGGACCAGGGCCGCGACCCAGTCGCCTACCTCGCCGGGTTCGGCGTCGGCGCCGACCGGGTGCTCACCGACGCGCGCGAGCTCGCCGCCTCCGGGATCCCCCACGACTACGACAACGACGGCCCTCACGTGGTGACCGGGCCGATCTCGGTCGCCGGGGCCGAACCCGGCGACGTGCTCCGGGTGGACGTGCTCAGCCTGCTGATCCGGGCGCCGTACGGGTTCGTCAGCAGCAGGCACGGTTACGGCGCGTTGCCCGGGGAGTTCCCCGAGACCCCGGCCGACACCGGCCCGAGGCCGGACGGGACCCGGGAGTACAACAGCGTCTGCGTGTTCACCGAGGTCGTCGAGGAGGCCGGGCGCCTGCACGGTGTCATCCCGTTCGGCAAGGGGCGGTCGGCGCGTTTCCCGCTCGCCCCGTTCCTGGGCCTGATGGGCGTGGCGTCCGACACCGACGCCCCGGTCCACTCGGTGCCGCCCGGCCCGTTCGGCGGGAACCTCGACATCAACGAGCTCCAGGTCGGGTCGAGCCTCTACCTGCCGGTCCAGGTGCCCGGAGCCGGGTTCTACGCCGGTGACCCGCACTACGCGCAGGGGGACGGCGAGGTCGCGCTGACCGCGCTGGAGGCGCCGCTGCGCGCCACGCTGCGCCTGTCGGTGATCCCCGCGGCCCAGGCCCGCGCGCTCCTGGGCGCGCTGGACGAGCCCTTCGCCGAGACCGCCACCCACTGGCTCCCGGTCGGCCTGCACACCGACCTCAACGAGGCCATGCGCCGTGCCGTACGGGCCGCCGTGGGCTTCCTCGAACGCACCCAGGGGATGGAGCGGCCCAAGGCCCTGGCCTACCTCAGCGCGGCGGCCGACTTCGAGGTCAGCCAGGTCGTCGACCAGGTCAAGGGAGTACACTGCATGATCAGGAAGGCCGACTTCGGGCGGTGACCGCTCCCGGCGCGCCGCCTACCCCTCGGGCAGCCAGACCGCGTCCCGGAAGTCCGGGCGCGGCGGGCTGAACACGTCGACGTTGACGCACGGCCCCTCGACGGGCTCGACGTGGTGCTCGGCGCCCCGGGGGACCAGCAGCATCGACCCCGCCGACATGGCGTGCGGCACGCCGTCGACGTAGTAGTCGCACCGGCCCTGAAGGATCAGCACGAGCTGGTCGAAGTCGTCGTGCCGGTGCGGGTTGAGCGTCATGCCGACGGCCAGCTCGTGCCAGGCCAGCATGACCTCGTCGGTGGAGTACACCTTACGGGAGACCCCCGGCCGGACCACGGTCGCGGGGATGTCGTCCCAGTTGACCGCGAGGCCGTACAGCAGCGGGCTGAAAGTGGTCATTGCGCTTCCTTCCATCGATGGATCACCTCGCGCAGGGCCGAGCCGAGGAGTTGCACGTCGGAGCCGACGACGAGGTAGCGGGCGGCGCCCAGGCCGCCGCCGGTGAGCAGCGCCTCGTCCGCGCGGGCGATCCAGCCTCCCGGCGCCACCCCTGCGGACAGGGCCGCGCCGACGATCTCCTCGACCTTCGCGCGCAGCGCCTCCGGACCGGGAAGCCCCATGCCGACGGCCAGGTCGGTGGTGCCGACGAAGGCCACGTCCAGGCCGCCCACCAGCTCCTGAACCGGGTCCAGGGTGACGGCGGTCTCGATCTGCCCGACGAGCAGTGGCGGGTCCTGCGCCTCGGCCGCCAGGTAGGCCGCCAGGTCCACCGCGCCGAAACCGGCCGCGGGATGCGACAGGCTCACGCTCCGCCGCCCGTGGGGGGCGTAGCGGGTCGCGCCGGTCAGGGCGGCGACCTCGGCGACCGCGGTCAGCGTGGAGAGCTGCACCCCGGCCGCACCGGCCTCCAGCACCCTGTTGATCAGCGCCGGGTCCACGGCGGGCACCCGTACCAGGGCCGGAAGACCCGTCGCGGCGGCGTGCCGGACGAGCGCGAGCGCGGTCGCCTCCGGCAGCGAGGAGTGCTCCAGGTCCACGACGACGAAGTCGAACCCGGCCTGCCGGGCGAGGTCCACGCAGTCGGTGCTCGGCAACTTGAGGAACGTGCCGACCACCCGGTCCCCGCCGGTCAGCGCGTCCCGCAGCCTCCGCCGCAGCGCGGCGACCCCCGCCGCCGGGACGGCCCGGGACGGCGGTTCCCGGGTCGCCGGCCCACAGGACGGCGCGGCCGGTCCGGGGGGTACGGTCACCGGTCCTGGTCCAGGCCGCGCCAGGGGGTGGTCTCCACGCGCCGCCCGTGGTGCAGGACCAGCGCGGGCTCCAGCCGGGAGGCCGTGATCGAGTTGCCGGACGCGTCGGGCAGGGTCGTCTCGGGAGCGTCCTCCAGCACGGTGACGTGCGCGGGACCGCCCTCGACCAGGGTGCCGTAGCCCTCGGTGTCCAGGCCGAGCAGCCGGGCCGGGGCGATGGTCATCCGCGGCACGATCTCGTCCATGGTCATGCCGAGCGCGCGCAGCTTGGCCGCGCTGGTGACCAGGTCGAAGACGGGCCCGCGCCAGTTGCGCGCGCTGGTGTCGGAGGTGAGCAGGTCGGGCAGGAACCCGTCGGCGATCGCCCTCCTGGCGACCTCGAAGCTGAGGTTGCTCCTGCCGTGGGCGCTGTCGAAGAGCACCCCGCGGGCCCGCGCCTCCCGCACCTCGGCGATGACCTTGTCCCCGTCGAGGATGCCGTGCGGCTTGCCGGTGTAGCAGTGGGCGACGACGTCCCCGGGGCGGAGCAGGCCGAGGACCTCGGGCAGCGGCTCCTCGGTCTCCCCGATGTGGACCATCAGCGGCAGCCCCGCGTCGGCCGCGAGCGCGAGGGAGGTCTTGAGCAGCGAGCGCCAGGCCGGGCCGACCACGTCCTCGGAGAGACGGATCTTGAAGCCGCGGACCACGCCGGGGTTCTCCGCCGCGACGGCCAGCGCGTCCTCGGGGACGAGAGTGGCCGGGTTGAGCAGCTCGCCGAAGCGGAAGTCGATGAGCCCGAGCACCGAGACGTTCAGGAAGTTGACCAGCCGCATCTCGGCGGCCTGGACCACGTACCGGTCGAAGGCGGCGAAGGTCGAGGCGCCGACCGTGCCGGCGTCGGCCGCGGCCACCACCCCCCGGCGCAGGTGGGCCTCGTCCGGCGGGGCACCGACCTTCGAGACGTTCTCGAAGACGTGGGTGTGCCCCTCGACCAGGCCCGGCATCACCCATTTTCCGGTGCAGTCGACGACCTGCCCGGCCTGGGCGACCTGGGCGGCCAGCGAGGGCGCGATGCGCGCCACCCGGTCCCCGGTCACGGCCACGTCGGTGACCGAGTGGGTGCCCGCCACCGGATCGAAGACGGTACCGCCGGACAGGACCAGGTCGAATGCAGTCTCGGTCATATCTCGTTCTTTCGGTTCTTGAGGGCCGTGAGGCCCGGGAGGGCTGTGCGGGGTTCTGGGGGACGGCCGGGGCCGGTGCGGGGACCCGGAGGCGGCTGCGCGGGCCGGGCGGGGCCGGGCTTCAGCGGAACCGGGTGCGCAGCGGCAGCACCCCCGCGACGGACACCTCGACCTCGTCACCGGGACGGAGGAAGACCTCGCGGTCCTGCCCGGTCCCGGCGGGGGTGCCGGTCAGCACCACGTCCCCGGGCTCCAGCACGGCGAAGCGGGAGATGGTGGCCAGCAGCTCGGGCACCGCGAAGATCAGCGCCTCGGTGCTCGCGTCCTGCCGGACGGTCCCGTTCACGCTGGTCCGTACGGCGATGTTCGCGGGGTCGGCGACCGTGGACAGGTCCAGCACCGAGGCGCCGAGCGCGCCGAAGCCGGGGAAGCTCTTGGCCAGGGTGGGCGTGGCGGTGGCGACCATGACGTCGCGCGCGGTCATGTCGTTGGCCGCGGTGACCCCGGCCAGGTGCTCCCACACCCGCTCGGGCGCGGTCCGGCACATCCGCCGCCCCACCACGAAGGCCACCTCGCCCTCGTAGTCCACCTGGCTGGAACGGTCGCTCGGCAGCTCCACCTCCGCCCCCGGCGCCGACACCGCCGACGGCGACCGCAGGAACAGGATGGGATCGACCGGGATCGACCGGCCGGTGAGCCGGGCCTTGCAGCGGTAGTTGAGGCCCACCCCCCAGATCGCGCGGGCACCGCGCAGCGGGGGCAGCAGCCCGTCGAGGGAGACCCGGCCCAGCTCCCGCGCGGCCCGTGCCGGCGCGAAGCCCTCGCCCACGGCGAGCATGGCCGCGACGTCGCCGAACGGCAGGTCGAGCAGGACCGCGTCGTCGCCGTCCTCGGTGAGACGGGCCAGGCCGCCGGGGGTCGCCAGCAGGTTCACGCGTCGTCCCCCGGCACAGGGGCCCGCCGGCCGGAGGCCGTGACCGGGAGGGCCACCGGGAGGGCCGGAGCGTCTCCCCTACGTCGCATACCCATGTCTGCTCCTACTCCTGCGGTCACCCGGCCCGAAGGGACGACGGGGTTCCAGGGGGCGTTCTCTCGGGACGCCGGCGTCCGGCCGGTGGCGGGGGCTCCCGCCGCCGTACCAGGTCGGCCAGGCGTCACGAACGTACGAGGAAGGCTCACCGCGTGTCAAGATGCGGAATCACATCTCGCATTGCGTCATGCTACGGCCGTGTTTCGGTCCGATCCACGTCCGGCCCCGCAGGGACGGCAGGGCGTGGACCAGGGAGAACGGCTCATACCGGGTCGCGGGCACCGGCACGGCACCGCCGGGCGGCCTCGCCGGGGTGACCGGAACCACACCCGGGAAACGGCCCGGGCGCACAAAAGGGGGCCGGGCGCGCGGAAGGGGAGGGACGGGCCGGGGGGACCGATCCCGTACCGCTCAGGGCGGGCTCATGATCCCCGTGCCGCTCAGGCCGGTGCTGTACGGCACAGACCGGTCCCGCGGGAATCGACATCCGGACTCGTGGCCGTTCGGACCGGTCCCGCCCGGCTCTCGCAGGGTCACCCCGGTCTCGGTACCGGACTTGTGCTGCTCAGACCTGGCCCGTGCCGCTCAGGCCGGTCTCCGTACCGCCTCAGGCCGGTCTCGCAACGCTCAGGCCGGTCTCGTGCCGCCCAGGTCGCGGGAGAGATCGCGCGCCACCCTCAGCAGCGCGGCGGCGGCCTGCGGCTCCCGGTCGCCCGCGAGGGAGGCCACCGTGCCGACGACCGCCATCGCGGCGACCACCTGGTCCCCTTCGAAGATCGGCGACGCGAGCACGTGCACCCCGTGGTCCACCGGCGAGTTGACCGCCACCCCGGTCCTGCGGACCTCCTTGAGGAGGTCGCGCAGCTCGGCCGAGGCCCGCAACCGCCGGGCGAGCCCGGGGACCTCGCCGACGGGCAGGTAGGCGCTGAAGACCCTGCCCTGGGCCGAGCGCACGACGTCGAGCTGCGAGCCGGTGCGGACGCTCAGCCGGACGTCCCCCACGGTGTTGTCCACGCAGCCGACCACCACCGGGCACTCGCCGTTCCAGACGCTCAGCACGACCGTCTGGTTGATCTCGCGCATCAGCAGTTCGAGGTAGGGCTCGGCGGCGGCCGCGATCGGCAGCCCGGCCCTGGCCGCGGCCTCCAGCCCGAGGAGCTGGGGACCGAGCGAGTAGGTGGCGCTGGACGCGTCGTAGCGCAGCAGGCCGGCCGCCCGCAACGCCCGCGCGTACCGGTGGGCGGTGGGCTTGCTGACCCCCAGCCGCGCGGTGATCTCGTTGAGGCTCAGCCGGGGGCGCTCGACGGTGAAACCGCTCAGGATCAGCGCGGCACGCCGCACCGTCTGGATGGCGGGCACATCATCGGGAACGCTCTCGGGAACACCTGCGGGGACGACCTCGGCGGCATCGCCCGGCCCGCCCGCGGGGACGGTCCCGGACGCACCGGCGGACGCCTGCGCGGGAACGCCTCCGGGCGTGGCCGTCGAGGGGTCGGCGGGCACGCCGGCGGGCATCCTGTCGGCCACACCCGTGTCGCCGAAGCGTGCCTGCTCCGCCATGCCGACTCCTCCGCACCGACCGTCCGTTGGATCGGACTCTACAGACTGGAGAACTCAGGCCGCATCGGAGGAATGACCGGGCGCGGTACCGAGGGCGGGATTCACCAGTGGCGCGAGGTTGTTGACCGCGGCCGCGGCCTCGCCGAACCCGACGGAGATCAGCCTGACCTTGCCGTCGTAGTCGCTGATGTCCCCGGCGGCGAACACCCGGGGCAGGTTCGTCCGCATCGACCGGTCGACCAGCACGTGCCTTCTGCGCAGTTCCAGCCCCCACTGCTGGACCGGCCCGAGATCGGCGATGAAGCCGAGCGCCGCCACGACCGTCTGGGCGGGCAGGGTGACACGACCGTCCAGGTCGTCCTGGCCGCTCGCCCCGACCCTGTCCACGACGACCTCGCCGACCAGGTGCTCACCACCGATCTTCGAGACCTCGTACGGCGTCAGCACCCGTACCGACGACGAGCGCAGCGTGGCCACGCTGCGCTCGTGCGCCCGGAAGGCGGGCCTGCGGTGCACGAGCGTCACCGAGCGCGCCAGCGGTTCCAGGGCCAGGGCCCAGTCCACCGCCGAGTCGCCGCCGCCGACCACGACCACGTCGTGACCGGCCACGTCGTCGAGCCTGCGGACGAAGTAGCGCAGTCCCCGGCCCAGGTAGTCCTCGCCCACGGGCAGCTCGCGCGGGGTGAAGGTGCCGATGCCGCCGGTGAGCAGCATGGCCTTGGCCCGCACCACCGTGCCCGCGTCGGTGACGACCTCCACGGAGTCCTCGTGGTGCCGCAGGTCGAGGGCGCCCTCCCCGAGCAGCAGGACCGGGTTCGCCTGGGCGGCCTGGGCCACCAGCTCGTCCACCAGCCGCTGGCCCTTCACCGCCGGGAACCCGGCGACGTCGAAGATCTCCTTCTCCGGGTAGAGCGCCGAGATCTGGCCGCCGGGTTCGGGCAGCGAGTCGATGACGGCCACCGACATGCCGCGGAACCCCGCGTAGTAGGCGCCGTAGAGACCCGACGGGCCCGCGCCGACGATCACCAGATCGACGTCGTACGCGGTCATGACCCGCCGCCGGGCGGCACCGCGGCGGGATGGTCGCTCCCGGTGCGGCCCACCTTCCTGGCGCCCCCGGGCGATCCCAGGTCGACGAAGAACTCGGCGTTGATCCCGGCGAACCTGGCCGCCTCCGCGGGGAGATCGTCCTCGTGGAAGATGGAGGTCACCGGGCAGACCGGCTCGCACCGGCCGCAGTCGACGCACTCGTCGGGCTGGATGTACATCATCCGGTCGCCCTCGTAGATGCAGTCGACCGGGCACTCCTCGACACACGACCTGTCCTGCACGTCCACACACGCGTCGGTCACGACGTAGACCATCAGTCCTCCCTCGTCGGCAGCGTGGGGGAACAGTAGGAGGCTGTCACGCGCATTGTCAATATACGAGATGGCGTCTTGCATAGAGTTAACATGGACCCATGACGAGCGACGCCCTGCGACACCTGCGGCAGGCCACCGACGCGGCGATCTCCGATCGGACGATCGTCGAGGCGATCCGGGTGATGTCCGCCGCTCCCAGCCCGCGGGGCCGCGAGCGCGCGACCGCGACCCGGCTGGCGGCGTGGGCACGGGACCGCTGGCCCCGGCTCCCCTGGAACCTGGAGGCGGTGGGCCCCGAGGGGACGAACCTCACCTCCACCGCAGGCGGCTCCGGGCCCGAGCTGCTCGTCTACTCCCACCTGGACACCTCGCTCTCCGGAGAGGCCGGACACGACCGGTGGGCGACCGGCCTGGACGGGCCGGTCGCCCCGCTCGCCCTCGACCCGGTCTCCGGCCTGCTGTCCGGCTTCGGCCTCGGTGTCGCCCGCGCCCCGGCCGCCGCGGCGCTGGTGGGGTACGCGGCCGCGGCGACGGCCCTGCGCCGCGAGGGCCTGCCGCACCGCCTCTGCCTGCTCCTGGCCTCGGCCGGCACGCACTCCTCCCCCTTCACGACCGCACGACCGGCCGGCCCGTCCCCCTCCGCGGCCTCCGCACCGGCGGCCGGTGACACGTCCGGGCGGACCCCGGGCACCGCGGCCGCCGACGTCTCCGGCGTCTCCGGCGTCTCCGCGGAGCCGTCGGGCATCGACGAGTACCTCCGGTCGCACCCGCTGCCCGCGGCCGCCGTCGTCGCCAAGTGCGGCCCGCCCGGCGTCCTGTACGAGGAACCCGGGGCGATCTTCCTCAGGGTCCGGCTGGACGGCTCCTACCGGCCGGTGCTGGCCAGGGGCGCGGACGGCGGGCTCCTGACCGGTCTGGGGGTCGTCGTCGCGATCCTGGAGTCCTGGCGTGCCGAGCACCTGGCGGCCAGGTCCGCTCCCGGACGCCAGCTCGCCGCCGAGGCGGGCATCGGCGCGGTACGGGGCGGCCTGGCCGAGAAGCCCGACCTGTTGCCCGGCCTGGTGGAGCTCCACCTCTACCTGACCACCGTCCCGGGCGACGATCCCGACGAGATCGCCCGGACCGTACTGGAGCGGCTGCGGGCCGGGATCCGCGGCGGGCCGCTGGAGCGCCACCGGGTGAGCGTGGACGCGCACATGGCCCATCCGGCCGGGAGCACCCCGCCGGGCGCCCCGGTGATCCGCCAGGCGATCGCCGCATGGGACGACGAGCACGGCGCCCCTCCGCCGCCGATCTCAGGCTGGAAGGGCTCCACGGACGGCGTGGTGCTGCGCGGTCACGGGATCCCGACCGCCAGGGTGGGCCCGGCCGCCGCCGCCGACCCGGCCGATCCCCGGCGGGACGTCTTCGATCCGCGGGAGCTGGCGCGCTTCGCCCGCCTGTACGCCGGGATCGCCCTCCGGCACGCCCTCGGCGTCCCCGGCGCCCGATCCGGCAGGAGCACCTGAGCCGACCGGGGCACCCGAGCCGAGCGGGGCACCGGAGCCGACCGGAACACCTGATCCGGCCGGAACACCCGAACCGGCCGGAACCCTCGATCGGGCCGGAGCACCCGAGCCGGTCGGGGCGCCGGATCCGGCCGGAGCACCCGAGCCGTCCGGGGCATCGACATCGGGCGTTCTGGATGACAGGATGCTGTCTCGCAATGCAAAATATTTGCCCGGCGCCGGGCCTGCAGACCTGAATCGAAGGAACGACATGGGTGACGACAGCGCGCCTGGCCGGCAGGGCGCCGCGGGCGAGAACAGGATCCCGGCGATCCAGACCGTCCAGCGCGCCGCGATGATCCTCAGCGCGTTCACGGTGAGCCGGCCGCACCTGACCCTCAACCAGCTCACCGCCAGCCTGGGCACCAGCAAGGCCACCGCACATCGATACACCAAGGCCCTGCGGGAGAGCAACCTGCTGCGCTACGACGAGCGCGAGGCACTGTACTCCCTGGGTCCCCAGATCCTCACCCTGTCGGCCGCCGCCCGCGTCGGCATGCCGGTGATCGGCATCGCCGGTCCGTACATGCAGCGGCTGGTCAGGGAGATCGACGAGACCGTGGTGCTGAGCGTCTGGGACGGCGACACCGCCGTGGTGGTCCGCGTCGACGACAACACCGACCGCACCATAAGGGTCAGCGTGCGGATGGGCTCACGCCTGTCGCGGACCGAGTCGGCCCAGGGCCGGGTCTTCTGCGCGTTCCTGCCCCCCGACGAGGTGCCCGGCCTGCAGGAGCAGCTGGACGCCTCCCCCGAGCTCCGCCAGGAACTGGTGAAGATCCGCGAGGACGACATCTCGGCCAACACCCCCTCCGTCAACGGCGTGCGCAGCATCGCCTCCCCGGTCTTCCGGGGCCCGGTCCTGCTGGCCGCCATGGCGATCGTCGGCACCACCTCCTCGGTGCCCGCGGGCACCCACTCCCCGCTCGCCGAGGCCCTGAAGCGCACCGCGGCCGAGGTGACCGCCGAGCTGGGAAAGGAACGCACGCTTCCGGACCGGTGACCGTTCCGTGCAGAGCGGGCGTCCGCATGGTGAACCACATTCACGGCCCGATCCGGGGCCAAGTAGCGTAGGGACCGATGAACCAGCGCACGCTTCTTATCACGCTGACCGGCCCCGACCGTCCCGGCGTGACCTCACGTCTCTTCTCGGTCCTGGCCGGTTTCCCCGTCGCCGTCGCCGACGTCGAGCAGGTCGTCATCCGGGGCAGGCTCACCCTCGGCGTCCTCGTCTCCTACACGGGCGGCCCCTCGACCGGCACCGGTGGCACCCTGGGGGCCCTCTGGACCGCCGTCGAGCGGACCGCCGAGGACCTGGGACTGCACGTCGAGCTGTCCACCGGCTCCGACCCCAAGGAGAAGCGGCGCAGGGGACGGCTCACCGTCACCGTGCTCGGCTCCCCCCTCCAGCCGGCCGCCATGGCGGGCATCGCGGGGCGGATCGCGGCGGCCGGCGCCAACATCGACCGCATCGAGCGGCTGTCCAGTTACCCGGTGACCTGCATCGAGCTCTCCGTCTCCGGTGCCGACCCCGACACCCTGCGGGCCGAGCTGGCCGTCGAGGCGCACACCCAGCAGGTGGACGTGGCGGTGCAGCGCACCGGCCTGTACCGCAGGGCCAAGCGGCTGATCGTGATGGACGTCGACTCGACGCTCATCAAGGCCGAGGTGATCGAGCTGCTCGCGGCGCACGCCGGCTGCCTGGACGAGGTCGCCAGGGTCACCGAGGAGGCGATGCGCGGCGAGCTCGACTTCGCCGAGTCGCTGCGCCGCCGGGTCGCGCTGCTGGCGGGCCTGTCGGAGGAGGTCTTCGAGAAGGTACGCCGGGAGCTCGTGCTGACCCCCGGCGCCCGCACGCTGGTACGGACCCTCAAGCGGCTCGACTACCGGTTCGCGATCGTCAGCGGCGGGTTCACGCAGCTCACCGACGCCCTGGTGGACGATCTGGGGATCGACTACTCCGCGGCCAACACCCTGGAGGTGGTCGACGGCGTGCTCACCGGCCGGGTGGTCGGCGACATCGTGGACCGGCCGGGCAAGGCGCGGGCCCTGGAGCGTTTCGCCCGGGAGGCCGGCATCCCGATCAGCCAGACCGTGGCCATCGGCGACGGCGCCAACGACCTGGACATGATCGCCGCCGCCGGGCTGGGCATCGCCTTCAACGCCAAGCCGGTGGTCCGCCGCGCCGCCGACACCGCGGTCAACGTGCCCTACCTCGACTCGATCCTCTACCTGCTGGGCATCCCCCGGGCCGAGGTCGAGGACGCCGACGCCGAGGACGGCGTGATCAACACCGAGCGCTGACGGGCCCCTCGGGGGACGCGTGATCACACCGGACGCCCGTCGTCCCCGTGGAGGCCGTGAACCACCGGACGCGGGCCCCTCCGGGGAACGACGTGATCCTCACTCAGCGCGGACCGTCCCTCCGGGGAGGTCGTGACCGCCGGACGCAGAAGGACCCTCCGGGGGACGCCGTGATCACCACCGAGCGCCGGCCGTTCCCCTGGCGTCCCCGGCCGGGTCCCCCCGGAAGGCCCTCGACGCCCCCTTGCCGTCTCCAGGTCCTCCTCAGCGGTCCTTGGGACTCCATCGGGCGACCACGCGGCCGGTGTCGAGCCCGGCCCACTCGTCGTCGGTCTCGACGACGGCGAACGCCCCGGGCGGGAAGCCGCCGTCGCCGTCCCCCGGGGCCAGCATCCCGACCAGCTCCTGCACGCCCGGGTTGTGGCCGACCAGGAGCAGGGTGCGCGCCTCGGTCCCGCTCCGCCGGACCAGCTCCAGCAGCTCGTCGGCGTAGGCCTCGTAGACGGACGGCTCGAACGACACGTCCGCGTCCGGAAGGGCCAGCGCCACGGTCCGCCGGGTCCGTGCCGACGGCGAGCAGAGCACCAGGTCGGGCCGCAGGCCGAGTTCGGCCAGGGCCGCGCCGATCCGGCGGGCGTCGCGCTCGCCGCTCTCGGTCAGGGGCCGCTCCCGGTCGGCGACGCCGGGGGGCTGGGCCGCCTTGGCGTGACGCAGGACGACGAGCGTGCGCGCCGTCATCGGGACGCCCAGACGGCGAGACCCACGATCACCGCGAACACCGCGGCCATGGCCAGCAGAATGAGAAGGAGTGACTTACCACCGGAGGGCTGCTCTTCCATAGCGGCAAGTTTCCCACCGCGACGGTCCGCACACGCGAAAGGGGTACGCGTGGCTCGCGTACCCCTTCACGATGGAGCGTCACCCGGTTCCCCGGGGGGACGTCACCGGTCGCGGACCGGCTCGGTCCCCCCGCGGGACGCGGCTCAGGTGGAGACCGGCTGCGCCTTGCGGTCGGAGTCGTTCTCCTCGGTCGGGGAGATGCTCGCCGACCGGCGCTTGGAGACGATGACCGCGCCGACGACGATGCCGACCGCCAGCAGCGTGACGACGACACGCAGCACCGCGTTGTCGGCGTAGGTCACCACGGCCGGGGCGATCAGCAGCGCCACCAGGTTCATCACCTTCAGCAGCGGGTTGATCGCCGGACCGGCGGTGTCCTTGAACGGGTCGCCGACGGTGTCACCGATGATGGTGGCCTCGTGCGCCGGAGAGCCCTTGCCACCGTGGTGGCCGTCCTCGACCAGCTTCTTGGCGTTGTCCCAGGCACCACCGGAGTTGGCCAGGAACACGGCCATGAGCGTGCCGCACGCGATGGCGCCGGCCAGGAACGCCCCGAGCGGGGCGTACCCCAGGGCGAAGCCGACGGCGATCGGGGTCAGCACGGCCAGCAGGCCGGGCGTGGCCAGCTCCCGCAGCGAGTCGCGGGTGCAGATGTCCACGACCCTGCCGTAGTCGGGCAGCTCGGTACCGGCCATGATGCCCGGCTTGGTGCGGAACTGCTCGCGCACCTCGAAGACCACCCGGCCGGCCGCGCGGCCGACCGCCGTGATCGCCAGGCCGGAGAACATGAACACCACCGCGGCACCGATGATCAGGCCGACGAGCACGTTCGGGTAGTCGACGCTCAGGCTGAACGTGCTGAACGAGCCCAGCGCCTCCTTGACCGTGGCGCTCGCCTGGGCCAGCTCGGTCTCCACCGCCGTGCGGAACGCGCCGAACAGCGCGGTCGCGGCGAGCACCGCGGTGGCGATCGCGATGCCCTTGGTGATGGCCTTGGTGGTGTTGCCGACCGCGTCCAGGGAGGTGAGGACGGCGGCGCCCTCGCCCTCGACGTCACCGGACATCTCGGCGATGCCCTGGGCGTTGTCGGAGACCGGCCCGAAGGTGTCCATGGACACGATCACGCCGACCGTGGTCAGCAGCCCGGTGCCCGCGAGCGCCACCGCGAACAGGGCGATGGTGACGTTGCCGAAGCCGAGCAGGAAGGCGCCGTACACGGCGGCTCCGATGATCAGCGCCGAGTAGACCGCGGACTCCAGGCCGACGCTGATGCCGGCCAGGATGACCGTGGCGGGGCCGGTCCGGGAGCTCTCGCCGATGTCCCGCACCGGACGGCGGTTCGTCTCGGTGAAGTAGCCGGTGAGCACCTGGATGGCGCTCGCCAGCACCAGGCCGATGAGCACCGCCCCGATCGCGATCAGGCGCGGGTCGGAGGTGATCGCGGCGATCTGGGGGCTCACGCCGGTCAGGCCGGCGAAGGTGGCCGGCAGGTAGAGGTAGGCCGCGACGGCGACCAGGACCGCCGAGATGGCCGCCGAGATGAAGAAGCCACGGTTGATCGCGGCCATCGCGTTGCGGTCCCCGGCGCGCGGGGCGGTGACGAAGATGCCGATGATCGCGGTGATCACGCCGATCATCGGCACGATCAGCGGGAACACCAGGCCCTCGACGCCGAAGGCCACCCTGCCCAGGATCAGGCTCGCGACCAGCATGACCGCGTAGGACTCGAACAGGTCGGCGGCCATGCCCGCGCAGTCGCCCACGTTGTCGCCCACGTTGTCGGCGATGGTGGCGGCGTTGCGCGGGTCGTCCTCGGGGATGCCCTGTTCGACCTTGCCGACCAGGTCGGCGCCGACGTCGGCGGCCTTGGTGAAGATGCCACCGCCGACCCGCATGAACATGGCGAGCAGCGCGGCACCGAAGCCGAAGCCCTCCAGCACGGCCGGGGCGTACCCCCCGTAGGCGATCACCACCACGGCCGCGCCGAGAAGACCGAGACCGACGGTGATCATCCCGGCCACGCCGCCGGTGCGGAACGCGATCCGCATGGCGACCTTCTCACCCGATTCGCGGGCGGCGGCGGCGACGCGGACGTTACCGCGGACCGCCAGCCACATGCCGATGAATCCGGTCAGCGCGGAGAAAAGCGCGCCCACGACGAAGAAAGCCGATCTGCCGATTCTCACGCCGGTCGTCTCGGCCGGAAGGAGATACAGCAGGAAAGGGATCAAAATGACGAACAGAGCGAGCGTTCGGAACTGCCGCGTCAAATACGCGGAAGCCCCTTCCTGTACGGCTCGCGCGATGTTCTGCATGCGTTCGGTGCCCTGGCCGGCGGCCAGCACCTCCCGCACCAGGGCGCCGGCGACGGCGAGCGCGAGCAGGGCGACCGCGGCCACCACGATCACGATGGTGAAGTGGTGACCGCTGAGGGATACCGCTGGTTCTTCGACAGCGGCGAGATGGAGCACAGACATCCGACTCTCCTTGGCAAGACGGGAACACGTCCTGCCCGGAGTGCGCTGCCATAGGCGTCACGACGAGCAAAGCGGCGCACATCCGGGGTGGTTGGCAGTGCCGCTTCCAGTTGCAGACCCCTACGGAAAACGGCTCGCGTACGGGCCGTTCCGAAGGATAAACCTTGGCCGGTTCCGGGAGTCTACGCAGCGTCGACGCGGATATGAAGCCTCTGTGCTCGGCCGATTGACGACAGGTACGGCATCCATCGCCGACCGGCCTGCTTATAACGCCATTTCCCCGTCACATCCGTCTCGTCCGTCTCCATGTCCCCCTGATTTCGGCCCGCACGTACAGGCGTTAAGACTCGACCGGAAACCCGGGGACCGCAAACGAACGGCCGGGCGTGTCCTAGGACACGCCCGGCCGCCGAAGTCTTCCGTGTCAGACCGGAGACAGTCCGTTGGTCGCCGCGGGCCAGCTCATGCGGATGCGCATGCCCTTCGGGCTCGGGTAGACCTGGACGTCGTCGGCCAGTCCCGCGATGACCGCGATGCCGAAACCGGCCATCAGATCGTCGGGGAGCTGCCCGAACGGATCGTCGAACCCCAAAAGGGCCCGATCGTGCTCCAGCTCGTCACTGGGGGCGGAGTCGGTGACGGTCACCTCGAAGCGCCCCAGGTCATCGCGTAGCTCGATACGGATCGGCTCTCCCGGACAGTGGAGACGGTGCGCCTCCACGGCCCGCGAGCATGCCTCACCGACAGCGAGCCGTACCTCGTCCAGCAGTGACTCCTGCACACCGGTGCGCCTGGCGATCGCCGTGGCGACCAGGCGCGCCGTCCGCACGTGCGCGGGGAGGGCACTGAACGTCAGCTCGACGGTAGCCACGACTACTTGTCTCGACCGTGAGCTTCCTTGGCCTCCTCCACCGAGGCGTAGATCCCGAAGACCTTGGTGAGCCCGGTGATCCGGAAAATCTTCAGGATGCGCTCCTGGGTGCAGACAAGCTCCAGTGAGCCATCGTGCGCCCTAACTCGCTTGAGCCCGCCGACCAGGACACCAAGGCCCGTGGAGTCAAGGAAGTCGACCTTCTCCATGTTGACGAGCAGGTGGAAGTTCCCCTTGTTGACCAGGTCGATCAGGAGCTCACGCAATCTGGGCGCGGTGTAGACATCGATCTCACCCTCGACCTCAACGATGGTGAGACGGTCCTCGGAATGGTGGTCCAACTTCAGATCCACAGATCCTCCAGCGCCTTGCCTGCGAAAGTACCGATTCGAGCGTGCCCCCCGGGACCGAGGTGACCCCTGGGCGACAAGCCCCGACGCGCGGCATTCAACCATGCGTACGCTCAGTGTCTATACGAAATCACGATTCCCGGCGACTCTGCCCACAGATGTGAGACTGGAAACCAGTGACCCCGCCATCATCCTCGCCCCTCCGGGCGGGCGCCGCGCTCCGCCGCCTGCTCGACGTTCCCGCACGTCGTGAGCGTGTGACCCACGTGGAGCACGTTCCCGCACGTCAGGCCGGTGACACCAGGTGGCCGGACTGGGTCGACGAACGGCTTGTTACGCGCTGGGCGAACCACGGTATTTCCGGTCTGTGGCCCCATCAGGCGGAAGCGGCCGAGCTGCTCCACCGTGGCCAAAACGTGATCATCGCCACAGGCACGGCGTCGGGGAAATCGCTGTCCTACCTGGTCCCGGCGCTCTCCGCGACGCTGGAGGGCGGCACGGTGCTCTACCTGTCGCCCACCAAGGCCTTGGCGGCCGACCAGCTCCGCTCGCTGCGCGAGCTGGACCCGCCCGAGCTGCGCGCCGCCGTCTACGACGGCGACACCCCCTTCGAGGAGCGGGCCTGGATCCGCAGGTACGCCAACTACGTCCTGACCAACCCGGACATGCTGCACCGCGGCCTGCTGCCCCGTCACACCCAGTGGTCGGCCTTCTGGCGGCGGCTGCGGATGGTCGTCGTGGACGAGTGCCACGGCTACCGGGGCGTGTTCGGCTCCCACGTCGCCCAGATCCTGCGCCGCCTGCGCCGGATCTGCGCGCGCCACGGCTCCCGCCCGACCTTCCTGCTCTCCTCGGCGACGGCCAGCGAGCCCGAGGTCTTCGCGATGCGCCTGACGGGCCTCCAGATGGCCGCGGTGACCACGGACGCCTCCCCCCGGGGTGCCACGACCTTCGCGCTGTGGGAGCCGCCCCTGACCGATCTGCGCGGCGAGGGCGGGGCCCCGATCCGGCGTCCCGCGACCGCCGAGAGCGCCGACCTGCTGGCCGACCTCGTCGCCTCCGAGGTGCGGACCCTGGCCTTCGTCCGCTCCCGCAGGGCCGCCGAGTCCGTGGCCCTCACCACCCGGGCCAGGCTCCAGGACCTCGTCGCCGGCGCGGGCGCGCCCAAGGACCTGCCCGGCAAGGTGGACGCCTACCGGGCCGGGTACCTGGCCGAGGACCGCAGGGCACTGGAGAGGGCGCTGCGCTCGGGCGAGCTGCTCGGCCTGGCGACGACCAACGCGCTGGAACTCGGTGTCGACGTCTCCGGCCTGGACGCCGTCCTCATCGCGGGATGGCCGGGCACCCGCGCGTCGCTCTGGCAGCAGGCCGGCCGGGCCGGACGCGACGGGCAGGACGCGCTCGCGGTGCTGATCGCCAGGGACGACCCCCTGGACACCTACCTCGTCCACCACCCCGAGGCCCTGTTCGGCAGGCCGATGGAGACGATCGTGCTCGACCCCGGCAACCCGTACGTGCTGGGTCCCCACCTGTGCGCCGCCGCGGCCGAGCTCCCGCTGACCCACGACGACCTGGACGTCTTCGAGCCGGCCGCCAAGGAGGTGCTCGCCGACCTGGTCGCCCGGGGGCTGCTCAGGGAGCGCGCCACGGGCTGGTTCTGGACCAGCAGGGAACGCGCCACCGACCTCGCCGACATCCGGGGCGCGGGCGGCGCGCCGATCCAGGTCGTGGAGATGTCCACCGGGCGGCTGCTCGGCACCGTGGACGAGTCCTCGGCCCACACGGCCGTGCACACCGGCGCCGTCCACGTGCACCGGGGGGAGACGTTCCTGGTGGCCGAACTCGACCTGGAGGCCGGGGTCGCCCTCGTCGAGGCCGGAGCACCGGAGTACACCACCTTCGCCAGGGACGTCACCGACATCTCGATCATCGAGTCGCTCGCCTCGCACGCCCTCGGTCCCGGTGAGCTCCACTTCGGCTCGGTGGAGGTCACCAACCAGGTCGTGGGCTACGTCAAGCGCCGCGCCCAGAGCGGTGAGCTCATGGGTGACGAGCCCCTCGAACTGCCCCCGCGCACGCTGCGGACCCGTGCCGTCTGGTGGACGCTGCCCACCACGGCCGTCGCCGCGCTGGCCGGGGAGGGGCTCGACCTCGGCGGAGCCGCGCACGCGGCCGAACACGCGGCCATCGGCCTGCTGCCGCTCTTCGCCACCTGTGACCGCTGGGACATCGGCGGCGTCTCCACCGAGCTCCACGCCGACACCGGACTGCTCACCGTCTTCGTCTACGACGGCCACGAGGGCGGTGCCGGCTTCGCCGAACGCGGGTACGCCCGCGCCCGCGACTGGCTCACCGCCACCCGCGAGGCCATCGCCTCCTGCGAGTGCGAACGCGGCTGCCCGTCCTGCATCCAGTCCCCCAAGTGCGGCAACGGCAACGAGCCGCTGGACAAGGCCGGAGCCCTCCGGCTTCTGGCGGTCCTGCTCTCCCACGACGGGCCGGAACGGGACACGCCACGGACGGAGCCGTCGGCGAACGTGCCATCCGGGTCATGACGACCTTCCGCCCTGCCGGTTCTCCCGGGAGATCGCCCTGCCGGTTCTCCGGGAGAACCGGCTCTGCCGGGCACCGGTCCTCCGCTGCGCGGCCGCACGGCCCGCCGAGCCGTCACGAACCCCTCTGGTGGTCGCGCCGCCGCAGGAGGTCGACCGACACCGCCGTGATCCACAGCAGGCTCACCGCGATCGTGAGCCGCTGGAACAGCCCGCCGTACGGCACCAGCGTCGCGTTCTGGTCGAAGGCGACGGAGGCCAGGACGAAACAGGTCAGTGCCACCGCCGCGGTCGCGAGGGAGTAGGCGGCCCACCCCCGGCGGCCCGCTGTGGCGAAGTGGCGGGCCAGGACGCAGCAGGCGGCGGGCAGCGCGGTGAAGACGGGCGTGGAGAACAGGGAGTGCCAGGTGCCGGTCGCGGTCGCCGGCGAGGGGACCGGGGCGGTGCCCAGCGGGTAGCCGCTGAGCGGGTCGGCGGCGAAGATCCCGGCGCCGACCAGCCCGACGGCGGCCATGGCGAGCAGCAGGGGCGCCCAGGCCCCGGCGCCCCGGCGGCGCAGCGCCGTACGCAGGCCGGCGATGCCGGCCAGCAGCAGCAGGCCGCAGAGGACGAAGTTGGCGCGCTGGGTCCAGCCGTACTCCCCGAGTGCCAGGGCGGAGACCGGGTGGCGCAGCGGGTCGTAACCGGCGCCGCGGGTGGCTCCCTCGACGAGGAAGGCGAGGATGAACAGCGGCGGCGCGAGTGCGGCGCAGACGAGCAGCCGGCGTTCGGCCCGTCGGCCCGTGGCCGCCGTGCGTGCGCCGGACCGTGATGAAACGCTCACCTGTCGCTCCCCTCGCCGTGCTCGAACCGTTCGAGCCCTTCGCGGACGTGTTTCTCCAGCTCCTCGCCGACCGTGCGCCGGGTGGCCAGGTACAGCCGGGCCCTGGCGATCCTGACGTCCGCCGCCGGGTCGTTCGGCTCGGCCCCCAGCCGGCGGTAGAGGTGGCGGTTGAGGATGGCCAGGCCCAGCTCCATGGCCGTGTGCACGGCGACGATCGCCTGGACGTCCTCACCCTCGGGCAGGAACGTCCCGCGCTCGCCGTTCGTCAGCGCCTCGCGGTGGCCCTCGGCCAGTTCGTCGAACCAGCGGGCGGCCGTGGGGGTGTCGCCGGCCATCGCCGTCGCCACGTAGGGCACGATCAGTGCCAGCACCTCATGCGCGTTCGCCACGAGGTCGGCGTCGGCCGGTCCCCGGTCCCTGAGTCCGCGCAGGGCGGCGAAGACGTAGGCGTCGCACTCCTCGCGCAGCGCGTCCTTGGTGGGGAAGTGGTGCTGCACCAGACCCGGTGACACCCCCGCGTCCGCCGCGATCCCGCGCACGGTCGCCCCCTTGAACCCCAGCAGCGCGAACTGCCGAAGCGCGGCGTCACGGATCCGCTCGCGAGGCTCGTCCTCGGTCACAGGCATCCTCCAATACAGATGTATTGGACAATACATCTGTATTGGAGGCTTGTCACGCTCCGGGCGTGCCGGTGCGCCACCGGGACACCGGCGGCGCGCCGAGGGCCGATCGGCATGGGGAGTTCGCCGGTTCCGCGGCGAGGCTCACCACGTCCACCCTGTAAGGGTTGAGACGTACAAGCTCATTACATGAGCCTGTACGTCATGATGCGAACGGCGACAGAGCACGACATCTCCGAACTCGTCCGTCTCCGGGCACTGCTCTTCGACGACCTCGGCGGCGACTTCTTCAATCCCGCGAACGCCGGTGACGACTGGCGCGACACACTCGCACGGGTCTTCGAGCAGAAACTGACCGAACCCGACTGCCGGATCCTGGTCGTGGACGGCGACACCGGCCTGGCCGCCTGCGGCATCGGCACGATCGAGCAGTGGTTTCCCGGTCCCCACTCCCGCAACGGGAGGATCGGCCACGTCATCGGCATGGTCACCGACCCGTCGTACCGGCGGCGCGGGTACGGCCGGACGATCGTGCTCGGTCTGCTGGACTGGTTCCGCGACCGCGACGCCGTACGGGTCGACCTCACCGCCTCCCGTCAGGCGGAACCGCTCTACCGGCAGCTCGGCTTCTCCGGCCACCCCGATCCCCTGCTGTGCTGGAAGCCGTGAGGACATCGCAATACCGCTGGGTCGTTCTGGGTGTCGCGACCTTCACCCAGGCCGCGGCCGCGTTCTTCGTGCAGGGCATCGGCGCGATGAGTGTCCACCTGCAACGAGACCTGGAACTGAACACGACCCAGCTGGGCCTGCTGCTGTCGGCGGCTCAGCTGCTCCCCCTGGCCGGACTACTCGTGGCGGGACGGCTGCTGGACCGCCACGACGAACGCTGGGTCGTCGGGACCGGTGCTCTCGTGGTCGCCGTCGCGCTGGCCGCCGGCAGCGCGGCCCCGGGGTATGTCTCCTTGCTCGTCGTCCTGCTGATCGTCGGCGCGGGATACAGCACCATTCAGCCGGGCGGCAGTAAATCGGTGGCATCCTGGTTCGACGCCTCACAGCGTGGCCTGGCCATGGGCATCCGCCAGGCGGGGCTCCCGCTCGGGGGCGTCCTCGCCGCCCTCGCGCTTCCCTCACTGGCAACGGCCTTCGGCTGGCGGTCGACGCTCGTGGCCGGCGCGCTCGTCGCCCTGTCGGGCGCCGTCGCCTTCATGGCCTTCTACCGCCGCCCACCGGACCGGCACCCCGTGCCGGCCACGTCCCGCGTGCGGCTGGAACTGCTCCGCGAGCCGTACATGAAGAAGATCATCTTGTCCGGTACGAGCATGGTGTCGGTGCACAGCGGCGTGGGCGTCCTCACCGTGCTGTACCTGCACGAGGTGACGTCCATGACCCCCGCCTCGGCGGCCCTGGTCTACGTCGCGGTCCAGTGCGCGGGCGCGCTGGGCCGTATCTGCCTGGCGGCCTGGAGCGACCACCACGGATCCGGCCGCTACGCCTGCGTCCTGACATGCCTGGCCGCCGTGATCATCGGGATGACGCTGCTGACGACCCCCGTCGGCCGATCCCCCGTCGGGGCCTGCCTGCTCTTCGTCTGGCTCGGCTTCTTCGGGATCGGCTGGTACGGCCCCTGGGTCGCCTACGCCACCGAATCGGCGCCGCCGGAGCAGACCGGATTCGCCCTCGGCCTGGCCATGGCCGTCAACCAGGTCGCGGTCGTCCTGGCACCACCCGTGCTCGGCCTGCTCACGGACCTGACCGGCAGCTTCGCGCCCGCCTGGGCCCTGCTCGCCGCGCTGACCGCTGTCACCCTGACGATGACAGCCCGGCTGTGACCTTCACGCAGCACATTCCATGCGCCGATGCTCGGTTCCGCTCACCACTTCGATGGCCACCAGACATCGGAAGTCGCCGCCACCCGAGCCTCGTCAACGACCTCGTTCATGATTGGATCGAGGTGCGATGGTCTCTCGCAGCAATGCCCTCTCGCCCCTCCATCAACATTCGCCCTCCCTCGACAATGCGCTCTCGTTCTCACCGGTGCGCTCTCATCCGTTCGCCCTCATCCGTTCGTTCTCGTCAGCCTGCCGTCAGAGGTTCCTTCTCACCGGCCGATTCCTCATCGCCCGCCATTCCCGGCCGGCCCGCATCGGTTCGCGTTCTTCCGGCCGCTCCCGTCGATTCGCCTCCATCGTTCCGCTGCCACCCGTCGGGATCGGTCACATGAACGGGCCCGGCACGTGCCCTGGCGGCCATCACCACTCTTCCTTTCAGCGGCAGCACGACCTTCATCGCCACCTCGATCTCGACAATGCCGTCATCACCGACGGAACAGCGGGTCACGGCGCTTCCGTTCTTCGTGGCGATGGACGCGGCTTCCGCACAACTCCGGTCGGAGCCCACGAACGCCAGCCGGGCGGCGGCGAGCGCGCTCAGATCGGCGGCGCCCTGCGCACGATGGCGCGCGACACGAGCCGTACCCGCGAACGCGACCGCCATCGCGACGGCGAAGACCAACGCCATGAGCGCGACCGTCCAGATGGTCGCCGACCCCCGGTCGCCGCCCTTCCGCGTCACATCCATCCCGGTCCCGTTCACACCGCCCCACCCCGCCCTCGTCCCCGTCGCCGCCCCCGCCTTGGTCGTGTCTTGTGCACACCCATCTCCTTTCTCCGCCCCTTCGCCCCTTCGCCCCTTCGCCCCTTCGCCCCTTCGCCCCTTCGCCCCTTCGCCCCTTCGCCCCTTCGCCGAGACCGTCTCGCTCCCGCTCCAACGGTCGGCAGGTGACTCACTTCGCCCTTTCCCTCTCGATGGTCCACCGGGCTTACGGCTCCAGCCCCGGCTCGGTGGCCGAGACGGCGGCCGCGCGAACGGTGACGCCGGGGAGGAAGGCTCCCCAGTCGGGTCTGACCTCGACGGCGACCTCCACGCGAGCCGTTCCCGAACCGCGAGCCACCGTCACGCGCGCACCGGCCGGGACGGCCGCCAGGACACCGCCACGGACCTTCTCCAGCGATTCACCGCGTGAGACGGCCCGAGCTCCGGCCCGAGCCGCGTCCACGCACTCCAACTGCGCCTCGACCGCCGCCACGGCCCACAGACCGGCTCCCAGCACGACCATGAAGGCGGGAAGCACCGCGGCCGTCTCCGCGGTCACCGACCCTCTGGCCCCCGTAAACCGCCGAGAACGCCGGGAACATCGGGAACGCCGGGAGCGCCAGAGGGCCGGTGACCCGGGGAGGCTCATCCGGCGGTGGTCAGCGCTCGGTTGATCAGAGCCGTGACCATCTGCTGGACGTCGGAGCTCGTCACCACCTTGAAGAGAAGTGCGGCGAACGCACAGGCGGCGATCGTTCCGACCGCGTACTCCGCGGTGGACATGCCACGGTCACGATGAGGACCGGACACCAGCAGTGCCCAGCGTGCGCGCAGCCATCGTGACCGGCCACCCCGCACACGACCGGCGCTCATTCCAACCATTGCTCCTCCTGAAGCTCTCACCCGGACCCAGCGCCCGGCGTCAGCCCAGAGTCGTCCATCGGTCCGTCACCCGGATGGCCCGAACGACGTTCTGTGGATAAGCGTGAAGCTGTGGATATGTTTCGCGTCGTCCACGACTTCACCTTCATGACAGGGGATCGCCGGCCTCCGTTCACGCATTCGTAGTTCGCGGGCCTTCGGCGTGCTCATGAAATCTCGCCGCGCTCACGCCTTTCTCCGCGCGGTGACTCCTCACATGACGGCCCGACGGCCCGACGGCCCGATCCCCCGCGCTCCGGATCCCCGGCGGACCGATACCCCGCCATTGCGACGCTTCAGCAACCCCGTGGCCCGGCATTCCGACGGCTCGGCATTCCGGTTGCTCGACGGCCGCGCCCGGCGAAAAGGACATGGTCCCCGCACTTACCGGTACGGGTCAGCGGCGAAGGAGCCGATCCGTACCGGTAGGAGTGCGGAGGACAGGAGAGAAGCGCACACGACAGGCATGTGCACACGGACACCGAAGTGCGCGACCTCCAGGAGGAGATGGGGAAATCTCAGGAAGTCTGTCCACAGGCATCGACGTTTTTCTGTGGATAACCCTGGGTCAACGAGGAAAAGCCTGTGGATAACTCAGGGGAGCAGAACCTCACCCGCGAGTCCGGCCACGACGGGAATGATCCCCAGAAAGACGAACGCCGGCAGGAAGCACAGTCCGAGCGGGGCCACGACCTGGACCCCGACCCGTTGGGCCGCAGCCGCCGATACGGCACGGGCGGCCTGGCGAGAGTCGTCGGACAGCCTGGTGAGGACCTCCGCCACCGGGGCACCGCCCAGCGCGGCCCGGCTCATGACCCGCGCCAGGGGGGCGAGTGAACGCTCGGAGGCCAACGCCTCCCATGCGCTCTCCGGGGCTGCTCCCAGCCTCAGTTGACCGCTCACCCAGGCCAGCCTGTCGCCGAGCGGCCCGCCCACCGCCTCCACCGTGACGTCGAGGGCTCCGGTGATCGGCTGGCCCGCGCGCAGGGAGGCGACCAGGAGATCGGCCGCCAGCGGCAGATCCGCCGTCACCCGCTCGCGCTCCCTGCGCAGTTCCGGGGGCTCCCGTCTCCGCAGGACCGTCAGCGCGATACCCGAACCGGCCAGGCCCGCACCGATACCCAGGAGCCCTCCTACGGCCAGGAACATCGCCGCCCCCACCCCGAGGGCGACCACGATTTCTCCTCGGTTCGGTCGCCGTCCCGCCCGGGCACCGTCGGCCCTCGTCGCCATCGGCGAGAACGTCTCCTCGGCGGGTGAGGACATCACCCGGGCAGTGGACACCATCCGGGCAGCGGCGATCACGCCCGCGGTCGGCGGGAAGGCCGGGGAGAGCGGCGAGGCAGGAGGAACCGGACCGTGGCGCGTCCCCGTCAACGGCCCCGCTGTCGGCGGACCCGCAGGTAGTGGTCGCGACCGGACGCGACGAAGCCGGTCGGCCGGTTCCCGACGGGCCGTCCACAGTCGCCCGGCCAGAGCGGCGAGCACCACGGCCAGTAAAGCGATCACTGTTCTCCTCCTCGTACGTCCGATCTCGTGAGCGTCAGGCCCGCTGGGCACGGGCGACCAGGCGTCGGGTCCACCACAGGCCGCCCAGGTCGAGGGCGAGACCGACGACCAGGCATCCCACGCCCAGCGGACCACCGAACAGGAAGTGCAACGGCCGCATGCCGAGACCGGTCGCCATCAGCAGGCCGAGGAGAGGTAGCCCCGCCAGCAGGCGGGCCGTGGCGCGAGGACCCGCGAGCTGGGCGGTGACGTCACGACGATGAGCCTCGGCCTCCCGAAGGGAACCGGCGACGCGATCGACGAGAGCGGCGAGAACCGCCCCCGTGGTGACGCTCACCCGCCAGCAGGCGGCCAGCCCGTGAAAGGCCTCACCGCCCTGCTCCGGTCGCACGGCGAGCAGCGCGGCCGGGACGTCACCACCGTCTCTCGCGGCCGCGACCACCGGGCGCAGGACCAGAGGGTCGGGAAAGTCCACGGCCTGCACAGCCCGCACCAGCGCCTCACCGGCCGTTCTTCCCGCGGACAACTCGGCGGCCAGCGCCTGGCACAGCTCGATCGACGCGGTCCGCCAGGCGGCCTCGCGTCCGGCGGGCCGCGAGCGGGCGGTGAGCCTGTCGCGCAGGGAGACCGATCCGGCCGCACGGCCATGCCGCATCCGGTGCAGCCGGGCGGTACACGGGTCGAGACCCGTCCACAGCCATGCCGACAGCGCTGCGAGGGCAAGGGCGGCGCCCGTCATGATGCCGGCCATGACGGGCGATCCGCCGCGCGCGGCCCATGGGGTGGCGACGGGGAGGAAGGGTACGGCCTGCGCCGGGAGATTCGGGGAGCGGGGATATCCGGCGCCCAGACGGGAAACGCGGCGTCCGGGGAGACCGGGGAGACCGGGGAGACCGGGGAGACCGGGGAGACCGGGGAGACCGGGGAGACCGGGGAGATCGGGGAAGTCGGGGAAGTCGGGAAAGCCGCAGAAGTGGCGAGGGAAGCGGAGGGGCGGACGGCCAGGGCCGGAACGCCTGGCGCTCGGGCCACGAGGGCCGGAAGGCCGGGCCCGGGGTTCACCTGCCCGTCCGGGGTGAAGGTGAGGGCCGGTTCCGCCTCGACCAGCCCGGAAGGACGACGGACCATCATGCAGACCTCGGCGACCCGGCGACGACCGTCGGCGTGATCACGGGCGAGATGGATGACGACGTCCAGCGCCGCGGCGATCTGGCTGTGGACGGCCTCCCGGCTGAGCCCCGCCGCACACGCCAGCGCCTCCAGCCGGGGTGGCACGTCGGTCGCGGTGTTGGCGTGCAGGGTGCCGCATCCCCCTTCATGGCCGGTGTTGAGAGCGGCCAGGAGATCGACCACCTCGGCCCCCCTCACCTCCCCCACGACGAGCCGGTCGGGGCGCATCCTCAGCGCCTGACGAACGAGGTCGCGCAGCCCGACCCCACCGGCGCCCTCGAGGTTGGGCGGGCGCGCCTCCAGCCGGACCACATGGGGATGGAGCGGCCTCAGCTCGGCGGAGTCCTCGACCAGGAGCAATCTCTCACCGGGATCCGCCAAGGACAGCAGGGCCGAGAGCATGGTCGTCTTTCCCGTACCAGTGCCCCCCGTGATCAGGAAGGCGAGCCTCGACTCGATCACCGCGGTGAGGACGGCGACGCTGTCGGCGCGGATCGCTCCCGCCTCGACCAGGTCCGCGAGGGTGAAGGTCCGCCGGGGTGGGAGGCGCAACGACAGGCAGGTGCCGTTGGCGGCCACCGGTGGAAGGACCGCGTGGAGCCGGACGCCTCCGGCGAGCCGCGCGTCGACATAGGGACACGCGTCGTCGAGGCGCCTGCCCGCGGCCGACGCGAGACGCTGCGCCAGCCTGCGGAGGGCGTCCTCACCGGAGAAGACGACCGAGGTCGGGCGCAGCCCGCGTCCGTCGTCGACCCACACCTCCCGCGGGCCGTTGACCAGGACGTCGGTCACGTCGGCCTCGGCCAGCAACGGCTCCAGCGGACCGGCCCCGATGAGGTCGGCGCACAGGACCCGTGCCACCGCCAGGATCTCCGCGTCACCGAGTACCGCCCGTTCGGCCCGCAGTGCGACCGCGACATGCGCGGCACTGGGCTCGACCCCCGTCCGGGCCAGTCGTACGCGAACGGCCTCCACCAGTTCCGGTGAGACCTTCGCCGGAGACCCGGCGCGCATCACGCGTCCTCCTTGAGCAGCTCGTGCAAGAATTCCGAGCAGAACCGGCCCAGAGGGCTGCGTCGGCCCAGTGGCGGAACGTCCCCGCGGTCGAGCGCGGCGGCGAGGCCGGGCTGGTCGGGGACGCTCCCACCGTGGGGAACGCCGAGCGAGCCCGTCACCACGTCGTCCTTCAGCACCCCGCCACGCACCACGGCCCGCACGTCACCGGTGTGCGCGCGCAGCCCGGTGAGTACCTGGGCCGCGGCGAGCACGCCCCGCACGTCGGCCGGGACGACCAGGAGGGTGGTGGTGGCCCGGCCGAGCGCCTCCGCCGCGGCCTGGTCGAGGTGGCGCGGCAGGTCGACGACCACCAGGTCGAACCCCCTGCGCCCCGCCTCCAGGACGGAGCGCATCGCCTCGGCCGGGATCGGCTCGACCTCGCCCCGGTGGAAGGAGAGCAGCGTCAGCCCGGCGAAGGTCGGCAGCGCCGCCTGGAGCGCGGTGCAGCTGACCCTGCCTTCACGGGCGACCAGGTCGGACCAGCGCGCGCCGTCCGCCTCCTCCTGGCCGAGCACGAGATCCAGGCCGCCGCCGAGCGGGTCGGCGTCGACGAGCAGGGTGCGGAGGCGTCGGCGGGACGCGGCCAGTGCCAGCGACCCCGCCAGCACGCTGGCCCCTGCCCCACCGCGTCCGCCCACGACGCACACCACGGCCGCCGGGCCCGCGGGAGGCTCCGCGACATCGGCGAACTCGTCGACCAGCCGTCGCTCGGCGGCGGGCAGCTCCAGCACGGCCTGTGCGCCGACCGCGACACATTTGCGCCATGTGTCGGGATCGTCGCGCTCCTGGGTGACCAGGAAGACACGATGCCGGGGCGGCGGGCCGGTCGCGGCCAGGGCGTCGGCCATGTCACCGCCGACGACGACCAGGGGCGCGCGGTTCCAGCGGGGCCGGGCATGCGCGGGCACGTGGGCGACGTCGAGCTCGGCTCCGGCCGCGGCGGCGATGCGGAGCAGGTCGTCGAGCAGTTCGTGGTCTTCGGTGATGACCAACGGGCGATCCACGGGTGCCTCCCTGGGGTTCGGGAGGCCCACTTTCGGTGACGCTCTCTCATCCCCGTGGCACCGAACGCCGCACTGTGGAAAACCGGGCCGGAGGCGTTCCCCCTGTGGAAAACCGTCGGCGTGAAGGCGGGCAGAAGGCCGGATCCCGGGCGAACGGCGACGAACGAACAGGCGAATGGTGAAGGGCGAACGGCGTACGTCCGGCACCACGACCACCGCCGGGCGAGGACGTGCCCGTGCGGGAGCCGTCTCACGGGGACGGGAACCGGCACGACGCGCTGGAAAAAGGCGACCCCCGCCGGGGGGGAGAGCGGGGGTCGCCGACCGGTCCGGCTCTGGGGGGGTAGAGCCGGTCCCGTTTCAGAAGAAAGCTTTCATCGACCGTCCGGAGCACGCGGGATTACATCCATCATGCGCAGTTACTCCGGTCTGGGGAGATACCTCCATATGCTGCCCGATCAAAGCGCATTTCGTCGAGGAGAAATCGGCGATTCGCACTAGTTTTTTTAATGTAACGATCCAGGCTCGGTTTTCCTCTCGCCATGGACACGCCCACCGTCGCCGGACGGGGAGGCGGTGACGTTCGGTGATCGTCACGATGGGGGGACCGTGCCGCCACGGACCCGGGCACCCCTGGCGATCTTCCCGAACCGGTGCCGGACGGCCTGGGACGGCCCGGCGGGAAGGGCCGGCCCCCGACATTCCCCGATCCGTAAAGGTCTTGCTTTCAGGGGTTCCCATCAGCACGGATCGGACGTACAAAGGTTGCACGGACCATGTGTCCGGGCACGGTCTCCGGGTACCCACGCGCCGCCAGCCGCGGGAGGCGCGTTGAAACGGGCTTGTCCCGTTTCAACGAATACGAGGTGCACGCTTGGTAACCCGTGCGAACGTGTCGACGACGGCGCCCCCATCGGGGGCGCCGTCGGTTCGTGCGAGAACCCGCCTGACGGACGTCCGTAATCCATGACGCGAGGTGATCGGCCGAGCACTCCGGGAAACCGGCCTCTCGGCGGTGTCCTCCGGAAGCGCCGAGCGGGCCCCGGAAGGACCGGTCGTCGTGGTCAGCCTCGCTGCATCGCCTCGCAGATCGCCGTGGCCTCGCGGACGCCCAGCGTGACCGCGGACGCGCAGTGACGCACCCACGCGGCGACCCCCTCCGGGGTACCGCTCAGGTACGACCGCAGCCCCTCCGCGTAGGACGGGCCGAGTTCGAGATGGCCCACCTCGATCGCCACCAGCGATTTCGGGTCCAGGCCGAACTCCACCAGCGTCAGCCGCTCCGCCGCCCGCGCGACCACCCCGTCCGCCGACCCGAAGGGGCGCAGCACGGCGAGTTCCGCGTGGACGAGGGCGGCGAGCACCAGCGCGGGCGCCTTGGAGGAGTCCGTGATCAGCCGTACCAGCCCGTCCACCCGCGCCACCGTCTCCTGCGGGCCCGGCGCGGCTCCCAGGCCGAGAACGTCGGGCGCCTGCGCGACGGCCCGGGGACGGCCCAGGTCCTCGGCCAGGCCGACGGCGGCGAGCGCGTGCAGCCTGGCCAGCACCTGCCGGGGTGCGGTGCGCCAGGTCGTGCCGAGCCTCCCCAGCTCGGCCGAGACGCGCAGCGCCCCCTGGACGACGGGGTCGGTGGCCTCGGGGATGGACTCCAGGGGGACGTCCGCCCCCTCCAGGGCGGCGGACGCGCGGGCACCGCGCAGGGCGGACCGGGCCGACACCTCCGCGCTCTTGCGCCGCAGGACGCGGTGCCCGTACAGCCGGTCGACGGCCACGCGCGCCTCGGCGACCGCCTCGGACACGCCGGGCATTCCTGCGATGACAGCCAATGGGTCGCTCACGCTGCCCGACCCTACCGGGGCCGTCGTGGCGAGCCCCGGCCAGGCCGCGGGCCCGGTCCGTCAGGACGGGACCGTGAAGAGAACCGCGAGGAAGACGCCTGGAGAAGACCCGGACGAACCTCGCGGGAACGAGAACGGACCTCCGGGGAAGATCGGCAGCCGACCCCAACGGGAAACGCCGCCCCCAGCGGGAAACACCGACCCCAACGGGAAACACCAGCCCCATCAGGAAACGCCGACTCATCGGAAAAGGCCGACCCCCTCGGGGAACGCGGACGAACCTCCGGGAAGGCCGGCGGACGCCCCGGGGAACGCGGCCCGAGCGGGGACCACCCGTCGAGATCGGGGACCGCGGACCGGACCGGAGCGGGGATCAGCGGCAGGGACGGGAGCCCGGGGCGGGGTCGCCGACCGGCGGGACCGTTCGGCGACCGCATGACACCGCCCGGCGCACCGGCGCGACGGTGCGCGTTGAATAACGCCCCCGACGTTCCTACCGTGTCGAAAACCCGACGGTCCCCGGATCGCCACCCCGCGGATGAAGTGTTTTGCATGCAGATGTTCGGTCATCACCGATTGGTACAGACCTGTCTAGACCTCTTGTGGCGGGCACCGGTGAACTGGTGAAGTGGGACACGACCAGTCGATAGCAGTGTGAGGAGTGCGTAGTGGCCCCGGAGACCCCTGGTTCCGAGTCGCGTGAGACCCAGGAGACGCTGTCCAACCTGCTGCGGGAGACCCGGCGGTTCACCCCTCCCGCCGACCTGGCCGCCTCCGCGAACGTGACCGACGACGCCTACGCCGAGGCCGATCGTGACCGCCTCGCCTTCTGGGAGAAGCAGGCCGACCGGCTGACCTGGTCGAAGCGCTGGGGCACCGTTCTGGACTGGAACCCGCCCTTCGCCAAGTGGTTCGTCGGCGGTGAGCTCAACATCGCCTACAACTGCGTGGACCGCCACGTCGAGGCGGGCCGTGGCGACAAGGTCGCCTACCACTGGGAGGGCGAGCCCGAGGGCGACACCCGTACGATCACCTACGCCGACCTGCTGCGCGAGGTCTCCAAGACCGCCAACGCGCTCCAGGAGCTGGGGGTCGGCAAGGGCGACCGGGTCGCGATCTACATGCCGATGATCCCCGAGCTCCCGATCACGATGCTGGCCTGCGCCCGTATCGGAGCGGTCCACTCGGTGGTGTTCGGCGGCTTCTCCGCGACCGCGCTCAGCGGCCGGATCAAGGACGCGGACGCCAAGCTCGTGGTGACCGCCGACGGCGGCTACCGCAGGGGAGCGCCCAGCGCGCTCAAGCCCACCGTGGACGAGGCCGTCGCCGAGTGTTCCGGCATCGAGCACGTCCTGGTGGTGCGACGGACCGGCCAGGACGTCGCCTGGACCGACAAGGACGTGTGGTGGCACGACGTCGTGGAGCGTCAGCCGGACGTCCACGAGGTCCTGCCGAACGACGCCGAGGACCCGCTCTACATCCTCTACACCAGCGGGACGACCGGCAGGCCCAAGGGCATCCTGCACACCACCGGCGGCTACCTCACCCAGACCGCCTACACCCACCACGCGGTCTTCGACCTCAAGCCCGAGACCGACGTCTACTGGTGCACCGCCGACATCGGCTGGGTGACCGGCCACTCCTACATCGTGTACGGGCCGCTGGCCAACGGCGCCACCAGCGTCATCTACGAGGGCACCCCGGACACCCCGCACCGCGGCCGGTTCTGGGAGATCGTGCAGAAGTACGGGGTCACCCTGCTCTACACCGCCCCGACGGCCATCCGCACGTTCATGAAGTGGGGCGACGACATCCCCGCGAAGTTCGACCTGTCGTCCCTGCGGATCCTGGGCAGCGTCGGCGAGCCGATCAATCCCGAGGCCTACATCTGGTACCGCGAGCACATCGGCGGCAACCGTACCCCCGTCGTGGACACCTGGTGGCAGACCGAGACCGGCGCCGTCATGATCAGCCCGCTGCCCGGCGTCACCGCGGGCAAGCCCGGAGCGGCCATGCGCCCGCTGCCCGGCATCACCGCCGACGTGGTCGACGACCAGGGCCGGAGCGTCGGCAACGGGGGCGGTGGATACCTGGCGATCCGCGACCCGTGGCCGTCGATGCTCCGTACGATCTGGGGCGACGACCAGCGCTTCGTCGACACCTACTGGTCCCGTTTCGAGGGCATGTACTTCGCGGGCGACGGTGCCAAGAGGGACCAGGACGGCGACATCTGGCTGCTCGGCCGGGTGGACGACGTCATGCTCGTCTCCGGGCACAACATCTCCACCACCGAGGTGGAGTCGGCGCTGGTCTCCCACCCCAAGGTCGCCGAGGCGGCCGTGGTCGGCGCGACCGACCCGGTGACCGGCCAGGCCATCGTGTCGTTCGTGATCCTGCGCGGCAACGCCGAGGAGGGCGCGGACATCGCCGCCGAGCTCCGCGCCCACGTCTCCAAGGCGCTGGGACCGATCGCCAAGCCGCGTCAGATCCTCGTGGTGCCCGAGCTGCCGAAGACCCGCTCCGGGAAGATCATGCGGCGTCTCCTGCGGGACGTGGCGGAGAACCGCAGCGTCGGCGACGTCACCACGCTCGCCGACAGCACGGTGATGAACCTCATCTCGGAGAAGCTGCCCAGCGCCAAGAGCGAGGACTGAGCGAACCGGCGACCGGCAGGGGAGGCGGGCCGGCCTCCCCTGCCGGGAGCGCGATCCCGGCGAACGGACGGGGAGAGCGAGCCGTCCGCCGAGGTGAGGCCCGGGAAGTGAGCCGGGAGCGGGCGGGCAGGTGACGGGCAGGCCGGTGAGAGCGGCCCCTCCCCACGGCCGCCCCCGCGCCCGGCACGGCTCCCGCGCCCGGCCCCGCTCTCGCGCACGGCCCGGCCCGGCTCCGGTCACGCCACGCCGGTCGGCTCCCCGGTCGGCTCCCCCGGCCGGCGCCGCCTCGGACCACGCCGTCACCCCACCGCCCGGCGTCCCGGCCCGGGATCACGCGTCCCGCGGAGCACGCCGTCCCCCGATCACACGGCCCGGGAATCACGCCGTCCCGGGATCACCCCGTCCGGCACGGCGCTCCGGCACCCCCCTCCGATACGGTGCTCCCACCGCGCGCTCACCTCGTCCGGTCCGAATCGGTGGTGTTCGCCCGACCCTCACCGGGGTAGCTCTCGCCCTGATGACCAGGTACGCGATGACCGCCGACGTGCTCGCGTCGCCGGTTCCGGCGATGATCTCGTCGCGGGTGTGCGTGCACGACCCCCTCGGCGCGCAGCATGATGTTCGACAAAGGCCCTCGATAGGAGATCATCCATGACACAAATCCCGCCGGCGGAGCCACAGGAGGAGTCCCTGGGCGCGCTGGTCGCCGCCGCCAGCGACCAGATCTCCACCCTGGTCCGCGCCGAGATCGAACTGGCCAAGGCCGAGTTCCGGTTCGACGCCAAGCGCGTCGGCATGGCCGCCGGTCTCTTCGGGGCGGCCGCGTTCATGGCCCACCTGTGCCTGATCCTCGGCTCGTTCGCGCTCGCGTACGGCCTGGTCGCGGCGGGCGTGTGGACCTGGCTCGCCTTCCTGATCGTCACCGTCCTGTACCTGCTCGTGGCCGGAGGGCTGGTCTTCATCGGCCTGCGGCGGCTCAAGGGACTGACCGGGATGAAGCGCACCCTGCGATCGCTCAAGACGATCAAGAGCGGTGAGCGCGAGCCCGGCCTCGGTTCGAGCCCGGCCCCGGTCGCCACCACCCAGGCCGACGGCCGTCCCGACCCGGTGAGACCGGGCCGGTGAGCAGACCCGACGAGTCCGTGGTCAGGATCGAGGGTCCGTGGACCCACCGATCCGTCCACGCCGGTGGCACCCGCTTCCATGTGGTGGAGGCCGGTACCGGCCCCCTGGTCCTGCTGCTGCACGGTTTCCCGCAGTTCTGGTGGTCCTGGCGCAACCAGCTGGTCTCGCTCCCGGCGGCCGGTTACCGCGCCGTCGCCGTGGACCTGCGGGGCTACGGCGCCAGTGACAAGCCGCCGCGCGGGTACGACCTTCGCACGCTGGCCGCCGACGCGGCCGGGCTGGTCCGGGCGCTGGGCGAGACCGGCGCGATCGTCGTCGGCCACGACTGGGGCGGGCTGCTCGGCTGGACCATGGCCGTGCTGGACCCGAAGGCGGTCCTGCGGCTGGTGCCGGTCTCGGCGCCGCATCCCCGCCGCCTGCGCACCACCCTGTTCACCGAGCCGTTCGGCCAGTTCAGGTCGGCCCGCTACGCGCTGGGCTTCCAGGTGCCGCTGGTCCCGGAACGGCGCCTGACCGCGAACTCCGGCGCCAGGGTGGGACGCCTGCTGGAGCAGTGGTCAGGACCCGGCTGGCCGGAGGAGGAGGTGTCGAGGACCTACCGCGAGGCGTTCCGCATCCGCAACGTCTCGCACTGCGCGCTGGAGTACCACCGCTGGTTCGGCCGCTCCCAGCTGCGCCCGGACGGGTGGCGTTACGCCAGGACCATGCGCACCCAGATCAACGCGCCGACCCTGCAGCTGCACGGCGCGCTCGACCCGCACATCCTGCCCCACACCGCCCAGGGCTCGGGACGGTACGTGGCCGCCCCCTACCGGTGGAGGCTGATCGAGGGCGCCGGGCACTTCCCGCACGAGGAACGCCCCGAGGAGTTCGACGCCGAGCTCGTCGCCTGGCTGTCCGACCCGGAGCCGGACCGGTGAGCGCGCGGGACCGCGATCCCGACGGCAGGCCGCGCAACCGGCGTCCCCGTGACGCGTTCGGACGGCCGCTGCCGCACGGCGCCGAGGGGGTGGAGCGCATCCCGGACGACTACGCGCCGAGCGCCGAGGAGGCCCTCTCCGAGGCGCGCAGGCTGCTCGGCGAGGAGCGGCCGTTCCACGCCCACGAGGTGCTGGAGGGCCGGTGGAAGAACTGCCCCGAGGCCGAACGCGAGCTGTGGCAGGGACTGGCGCAGATCTGCGTCGGCCTGACCCACCTGCAGCGGGGCAACCCCCGCGGGGCCGCGACGCTGTTCACCCGGGGGGCCGACCGGATCAGCGTCTACGGCATGCCGTACGAGCGGATCGCCAGGATGGCGCACGGGCTCGACGAGGTGGAGGCCGGGGAGGCCATCGCCAGGGTGCGGGAACTGCTCTGAGCGCGGGCACCGCCCCCGCGGCCCCGGCCTAGTTCTGGTCGCACTCCTGGGTGTCGACCTGGTTGAAGAGCTTGGAGCCGTCCTCGGCGTCCGGTGCGACCTCGGCGGCGGTGAGCGCGAAGCCGGTCTCCCGCTGGTTGAGCGCGGCGGCGAAGACCACGCCGTAGACCCGGCCCTGCGGGGTGAGCAGCGGCCCCCCGGAGTTGCCCTGCCTGACCTGGCCCCGGATGGAGTACACGTCGCGGATGACGGTCTTGCGCTCGTAGATGTTGAGCCCCTCGGCCTTCTGCTGCACCCGGATGCGCGCGGGGTCCAGCGTGTAGCCCTGGCCGTGCGGGAAGCCCGCGACGATCGCGTCGTCGCCCTTCTTGGCGGTGCCGTCGAACCGCAGGATCGGCATGTTGAGGCCGGTGACGTGCAGGATCGCGATGTCCCTGTCGGGGTTGTAGAGCACCACCCTGGCCGGATGGATCTTGTTGAGGTAGTCGGTGACCTGGAGGTCCTGGTCGACCCCGGCGACCACGTGCGCGTTCGTCATGATCTTGTTCTGGGCGTAGACGAAACCGGTGCCCTCGATGTGCTTGCGGCAGCTGGAGGCGATGCCCTGGACCTTGACGATGCCCCGGCGGGCCCGCGCGAGCTGCCTGTTGTCCTTGGCCACGCTCCGGTCGGGCGGCGGGATCTGGACGAGCTGGCCGCCGCCGATGTCGTCGAACACCTTGGGGAAGCCGGAGGTGTCGAGGAAGTTCTTGATCGGTTTTTGCAGGTCCTTGGCGGCCCTGGGCAGCGTCTGGTCGACCGTGGACAGCAGGAGCGACCCGTTGACCTGCTCGCTGAGCAGGGTGAACTGGGACGAGGCGAGCAGCGAGCCGATCAGCCACGCGATGATCAGCACCGAGAACGCGCTGGAGAAGGTGCCGCCGACCGCGTCCACGGCCTTGGCGGGCTCCCAGGTGACGTGGCTGCGGACCACCGCGCCGATGGTGGACGACGCGAACTGCCCGATCGTGGCGGCGAGGAAGACGATGACGATCGCCAGCAGGGCGCGCTCGGTCGCCCCTTCGACCACGGCTCCCGCGAGGAGCGGCGCGACGAACATCCCCAGCAGCGCCCCGCCGACGAAGCCGACGAAGCTCAGGGCGCCGATGATGAATCCCTGGCGGTATCCCGACACCGCGAAGGCCACCATCAGGGCGATCAGGATGAGATCTAATAGATCACCGCTCACCCCTTTACGTTATCCAGCCCATGCGCCAAGCGTGCACACCTTGGACGAGGTCTCTGCCAGATCGTGTCCGCGGGCCGGCCGCCGCGCCGGCGCGCACCGGGCCCGGATCCGTCCCGGACGGGCGTCAGCGGGAGGAGAGGCTCAGCACGTCGGGCGGGATGTCCTCCAGCCGCGACCGGTCCCAGGGGACCTCGAAGTCCGAGCCGCTGAGCACCCCGTCGAGCACCCCGGCGGTGAACCCCCAGACCAGCAGCCCGCGGACCCGGAAGGCCGGTCCCGCGTAGCCTCTCGGGTGGCGCAGTCCCAGCCGGTTGGCCGGGTCGGCGAGCTCGCGGAGCGGGACCCGCTCCACCGACTCCACCTCCTGCGGCGAGGCCGCGTGCACCGCGCAGGGGGTGTGCCACCAGGCCAGCACCGGGGTCACCCGGTTGTCGCTGTGCGCAAGGTAGAGCTCGGGCATGGTCCCGAGCACCCGGACGCCCTCGGGGTCGAGCCCGGTCTCCTCGCGGGCCTCACGGAGCGCGGCGGCGACCGGGCCGTCGTCGGTGGGGTCGATCCCGCCCCCGGGGAACGCGGGCTGCCCGGCGTGGTTGCGCCCGTGCCGGCTTCGCTGGATGAGCAGCACGTCCGGGCCGAACGGCCCCTCCCCGAACAGCAGCAGCACCGCCGCCGACCGTCCGCCCGTGGCCGGTGGGCGCAGCGGCGGGGGCACCCGCCTCGTCACGGCCCGCCCGGCCAGCGTCTCCAACCATCCGGGAACCTCCACCGGCGCACCTCCGACCATCCATGCCTCGATCTTCGCAATCGTGTGCAACACGGCGCCCGGCCCGTCGCTTCCCGGCCCGGCGGTTCACGGTACGGCGATCACGAGGGGAGCGGGACGGACGACCCGCCGTGATCACGAGAACGGGCCGGAGCGGACCAGCCTGGCGGCCTTGACCGGGTCGATCGGGCCGAGCCCGTACGAAGGGCAGAGCGCGGCGAGCGGGCAGACGCCGCAGGCCGGCGTGCGGGCGTGGCAGATGCGGCGGCCGTGCCAGATCAGGCGGTGGGACATCATCGTCCAGTCCCGCTTGGGGATCAGCCCGGCGACCACCTGCTCGATCTTCACCGGGTCGGTCTCCGCGGTCCACCGGAACCGGTGGGTGAGCCGCTGGAAGTGCGTGTCGACGGTGATCCCCGGCACCCCGAACGCGTTCCCGAGCACGACGTTGGCCGTCTTGCGGCCGACTCCGGGCAGGGTGACCAGGTCCTTCAGACGTCCCGGGATCTCCCCGCCGAAGCGCTCGCAGACGGCCTGGGCCATGCCGATGATGCTGGTGGTCTTGGCCCGGAAGAATCCGGTGGACCGGATGATCTCCTCCATCTCGGCCCGGTCGGCCCCGGCATACGCTTCCACGGTGGGATATTTCGCAAAAAGGGTAGGAGTTACGGTATTAACTCTTTTGTCCGTGCACTGTGCGGACAGGATGGTCGCGACCAGCAGTTCGAGAGGGCTGCGGAAGTCAAGCTCGCAGTGGGCGTCAGGGTAGGTTTCAACCAGGATCCGGTCCATTCGCCGAGCTCGGCGTACCAGGGCGAGCCGGGATTCCTCTACGGGGCTGACATCGCGGAGCACCCCGACAGCCTACGCTCCAGGCCCCCTGAAGAGGTGCACGGTGGGATGGGTCACAATGACTGCGTGAGCCGTGAAACAGGAGGCACCGTGAACTCCGACGAAGTGCTGGGCAAGGCCCCTCTGTTCGCCGCGCTCGACCGTGAGAGCGCCGCGGCGCTGCGCACGAGCATCACCGAGGTCGAACTCTCCAAGGGACAGAACCTTTTCAGCGAGAACCAGACCGGTGACCGCCTCTACGTGGTGCTCGAAGGGAAGATCAAGCTTTCCCGCACCGCGCCCGACGGCCGGGAGAACCTGCTCAGCGTGCTCGGTCCGAGCGAGATGTTCGGCGAGCTGTCCCTGTTCGACCCCCGCCCCCGTACGGCGTCCGCCACCGCGCTGACCGACGTCCGGCTGGCCGGGCTCGGGCACGACGACCTGCGCCCCTGGCTGACCGGCCGCCCGGAGGTGGCCCTGCACCTGCTGCGCGCGCTGGCCCAGCGCCTGCGCCGCACCAACGACGTCCTGGCCGACCTGGTCTTCACCGACGTGCCCGGCCGGGTGGCCAAGGCCCTGCTCGACCTGGCCGAGCGCTTCGGCCAGCGGATCGACGACGGCGTACGGGTCCACCACGACCTGACCCAGGAGGAGCTGGCCCAGCTGGTGGGCGCCTCCCGCGAGACCGTGAACAAGGCGCTGGCCGACTTCGCCCAGCGCGGCTGGCTGCGCATCGAGGCCAAGGCCGTAGTGATCATGGACCTGGAGCGGCTGCACAACCGCTCGCGCTGACCGGTCCCCGCGCGAAGGTCCCGGAAAAGGACCGTTCCCGGGTCTGCCCTGCCCCGGAACCGGCCGACCGGCGAAGGTCCCGGAACCGGACGGGCCGGACCGGAGGCCTCGGAACCGGAGGCCAGGGCGGAGGCCTCGGAGGTCCCGGAGGGACGAGGACCCGGCCGGAGGGACCTACCCCTCCAGGTAGGCCAGCTGGGCACGGACCGACATCTCGGCGGCGGGCCACAGCGACCTGTCCACGTCCGCGTAGACGATCTCGACGATCTCCCGGGGGGTCGCCGCCCCGTCCCGCCGGGCCTGCCGGATCTGGTCCAGCCGGCGCCGCCGGTGCGCGATGTACCCGTCCAGCGCGCCGATCGGGTCGGGCAGCACCGGGCCGTGGCCGGGCAGCAGCGCCTCGGCCCCCACTTGCTCGGCCCTGGCGCGGAGCAGGTCCAGGGAGCGCAGGTAGTCGGCCAGGTCACCGTCGGGGGCGATCACGGTGGTGCCCCGGCCGAGCACGGTGTCACCGGTGAGGATCGCCCCGTCCAGCGGCAGCCAGAAGCACAGCGAGTCGAACGAGTGGCCGGGCGTGCCCAGCACGCGCAGTTCCACGTCCCCTGCGGTGACCACGTCGCCGTCGCCGAGTCCCTCCTCGCCCAGCCGGTGCGCCGGATCCAGGGCCCTGACGGGCGCGCCGACCGTCCGCGCGAACGCCGCGGCGCCCCCGCTGTGGTCGGGGTGCCCGTGGGTGAGCAGGACGGCGGTCACCCGGCGGCCCTCCAGATGAGCGGCCACCCGGGCGAGGTGCCCCTCGTCGTCCGGGCCCGGGTCGACGACCAGCACCTCCTCCCCGAGGCCGATCACCCAGGTGTTGGTGCCGTCCAGGGTCATCTCGGACGGGTTGGGGGCGAGCAGGTTGAGCGCGTGGGCCGTACCCGCCCCGTCGGGTCCCTCCAGGGGGATCCTCAGGCCGCTCACCGGGCGCCGAACCGGTAGTCGTCGTCGAGCACGATGCGCATCTCCCCGTCCACCTCGGCGATCCTGGGCATGATGGTCACGATCTCACGGTCGGCCGCGAGCACCTCGGGGACCTTCTCGTAGGCGCTCAGCTCGGTGAGGGTGCGGTGGGTCGGGGGCATCAGGAAGATCTCGCCCGCCCGTGCCCGGTCGAGCGCGTCGGCGGGCCTGAGCCAGGCGACCTGGTCGGCCTCGCCGCCTACGTCGCGGGTGCGCTGACCGGGCGGGAGCGCCGCCGCGAAGAAGCGGGTGTCGAAGCGCCGGGTCTCCACCTCGGGGGTGATCCAGTGGGCCCAGGGACGGAGCAGGTCCGAACGCAGGACCAGCTCGCGCCCGGCCAGGAAGTCGGCGAAGGACAGGCTCCTGCCGATCAGGGCCAGCCGGTCGGCCTCCCAGTCGTCACCGGTGGTGTCGGCCACCACCGACTCCGCGGACGGCCCGGCGAGCAGCACCCCCGACTCCTCGAACGTCTCCCGTACGGCGGCGCACACCAGACCCCGGGCGGTCCGCTCGTCCGCGCGGAAGATCTCTCCCCAGGCCGCGGGAGAAGGGCCGGACCAGGCGATCGCGTGGTCGGTGTCGCGCGGGTCCACCGAGCCGCCGGGGAAGACGTAGGCGCCCGCGGCGAAGGCCATGCTCGCCTTGCGCCGCAGCATGTAGGTCTCCGGCCCGGCGGCGCCCTCGCGCAGGACGACCACGGTGGCGGCGTCCTTCGACGGGGCGGGGGCGACCCGCCCGGACAGGATGTCGCGCGCGCGCTCACCGAACTCACCAGGAAGCGGGATACCGCCCATTGAGACCCTCCACCAGAACACTGCTCGGTTTCAGGGTCCATCATGTGGCACGGCACCGCGCCGGACAATCGCGAGCCCGCCAAGGCCTTCACCGCTCCGGACGGTCACGAGCCCGCTCAGGCCTTCCTTCACCGCTCAGGCCTTCACCACTCAGGCCTCCACCGCTCCGGACGGCCACGGGCCGGCCAAGGCCTTCACCGCTGCGGACGGCCGGGCCCTCCGGGCCTCGGTGAACGGCTCCGCCCGGCCCTTGCCGGGGTTCTCCGGAAGGGCCGGGCCCGGGTCCTCAGCGGACCTCGGCGACCACCTCGAGCTCGACCGGCGCGTCCAGCGGGAGCACCGTGACGCCCACCGCGCTGCGGACGTGCCTGCCCGCCTCGCCGAACACCTCGGCGAACAGCTCGCTGGCGCCGTTGGCGACCTTCGGCTGCCCGGTGAAGTCCGGGGTGCTGGCCACGAAGGCGGTCACCTTGACGATCCGCACGATGTTCGACAGCCCTCCGGCCGCCGACGCGATCGCGGCCAGAGCGTTGATCGCGCAGATCCTCGCGAGATCGTAGGCGGCCTCGGCCTCCACCTCGGCGCCGACCTTCCCGGTCGCCTTCAGCTCTCCGTTCACCGTCGGCAGCTGCCCCGAGGTGTAGACGTGATCGCCCGAACGCGTCGCCGGGACGTACGCCCCCAGCGGGGACGTCACCTCGGGCAGGGTCAGGCCGAGCTCCGTCAGCCTCTCCTGTGGCGTCACTGCTTGGGCCGCTTCAGGTAGGCCACCAGCTGCTCCGGGTTGGGCCCGGGCACGACCTGCACCAGCTCCCAGCCGTCCTGGCCCCAGTTGTCGAGAATCTGCTTCGTCGCGTGGACCAGCAGCGGCACCGTCGAGTACTCCCATTTCGTCATGCGGGACACATTAGCGAGGCCGCCCCGGTCCGGCGGCCCGTCACGGCCCGCGACGGCGACGGCCCGGTGCCTCCCCGTGTCCCCCCGGAGGGCGGATCCGCCGGGGTACGGGCTGTGAGAATCGACATATTTACTTTCACCTCCCGATCGATTAGAGCCGTACCCGCGTCCGGCCCCGCGGGCCGCGGACCGGCCACCGGACGGCTCCCCGCCCGGCGCGGACGGCCCGCACGCCCGTGCTGACCAGCGAAGGCGACGCCGGGCGGGTCCGGCCACGTCCGCGGCCGGATCGCCGCGTCCCCGCGCGCCCGCCTCTCGCCGGCACGACGGCGCCGCCGGGCAGGGCCCCCGGAGGAAGGCCGCGGGGAGTTGTCAAGGGGGCGTTGGGTAGCCTTCGAAAGGTGAGAGCTCGCGACACCGATTGGGACGGCGTACGCCTCCACGTCGTCACCGGCAAGGGCGGCACCGGGAAGACCACGGTGGCCGCCGCGCTCGCCCTCGCCCTCGCGGCGGACGGCCGGAAGGTCCTGCTGGTCGAGGTCGAGGGCCGCCAGGGGATCTCCCGGGTCTTCGACCTGCCCCCGCTGCCGTACGAGGAACGCAAGATCGCTGTCGCGCCGGGGGGCGGGGACCTCTACGCCCTGGCCATCGACCCAGAAGAGGCCATGCTCGAGTACCTCGAGATGTTCTACGGCATGCGCAGGGCCGGGAAGGCCCTCACCAAGATGGGCGTCGTCGACTTCGCGACCACCATCGCCCCGGGTTTTCGCGACGTGCTGGTCACCGGGAAGACCAGCGAGGCCGTCCGCCGCAAGGGCAAGAACGGCAGGAGGGTCTACGACGCGGTCGTGCTGGACGCGCCGCCGACCGGCAGGGTCGCCCGCTTCCTGAACGTCACCAACGAGGTCGCCGGGCTGGCCAGGGTCGGCCCGATCAAGAACCACGCCGACCTGGTGAACGGGGTGGTGTCCTCCCCCGAGACCGCGGTGCACTTCGTCACGCTCCTGGAGGAGATGCCGGTCCAGGAGACCCTGGACGGCCTGCGCGAGCTCCGCGCCGCCGATCTCCCCGCCGGAGGGATCTTCATCAACATGGTCCGCGAGTCGCTGCTGCCCGCGGCCGTGCTGGACGCCGCCGCCGAGGGCAGCTTCGACCCGGCCGAGCTGGTGCTCGGCCTGAAGGCGGCCGGGCTCACCGACGGCGACCCGGCCGCGATCGCGGTGGCCGAGGCGCTCACCGAGGAGATCGCCGAGCACGCCCGCCGCACCGCGCTGGAACGGCAGGAGCGGCTCTCGCTGGAGAAGTCCGCCCGCCCCCGCTACGAGCTGCCGCTGCTGTCCGACGGGGTGGACCTGTCCGGGCTGTACGAGCTGGCGGAATCGATCCGCACCCAGGGAGCAGCGTGAAGACCCCACCCGTTCTCGACCTCGACGCGATCGTCGACGACCCCGGCACCCGGATCGTCGTCTGCTGCGGCTCCGGCGGCGTCGGCAAGACCACCACCGCCGCCGCCCTGGGGCTGCGCGCGGCCGAGCGCGGCCGTTCCACCGTGGTGCTCACGGTCGACCCGGCCCGGCGGCTGGCGCAGTCGATGGGGCTCACCGAGCTCGACAACACCCCCAGGCCGGTCGCGGACGTGCGGGGCGAGGGCCGGCTGCACGCCATGATGCTCGACATGAAGCGGACCTTCGACGAGATCATCGAGGCGCACGCCGATCCCGAGCGAGCCCGGCAGATCCTGACGAACCCCTTCTACCAGTCCCTGTCCTCCAGCTTCACCGGTACCCAGGAGTACATGGCGATGGAGAAGCTGGGCCAGCTCCGCCGGTCCGGCGAGTGGGATCTGATCATCGTCGACACCCCGCCGTCCCGTTCGGCGCTCGACTTCCTGGACGCCCCCGAGCGGCTCGGCCGATTCCTGGACGGCCGGCTCATCCGGGTGCTCATGGCTCCGGCCAAGGCCGGGGGACGCAGCGCGTTCAAGCTGCTCAACGCGGGTTTCGGCATCGTCGCCGGGGCGTTGACCAAGCTGCTGGGGGCACAGGTGCTCAAGGACCTGCAGACGTTCGTGTCCGCGCTGGACGCGGTCTTCGGCGGGTTCCGTGCGCGGGCCGAGCAGACCTACCGGCTGCTGCAGGCCCCGGGGACGGCGTTCGTCGTCGTGGCCTCGCCCGAGCGCGACGCGATGCGTGAGGCGTCGTACTTCGTGGAGCGGCTGGCCGCCGAGCGCATGCCGCTGGCGGGTCTCGTGGTCAACCGGGTGCACGCCGCGCCCGCCGCCGTGCTCTCCGGGGCGCGGAGCACCGCCGCCGCCGAGGACCTGGAGTCGCGCGGCGAGCACGAGCTCACCTCCGCCGTCCTGCGGCTGCACGCCGGGCGGATGCAGCTGGCCGCGCGCGAGCAGCGCGAGCAGGAGCACTTCATCTCCGCCCATCCCACGGTGCCGGTCGCACGGGTCCCCGCCATGGCGCAGGACGTGCACGACTTGGAGGGGCTGCGCGAGGTGGGCCGGCTGCTGGCCGCCCAGTAGCCCGGGGCCGGATCGCCCGTCCGTCCCGGCGAGCCCTTGCGGGGACGTCCGGCCCGGTCGTCTTCTTCAGAAGCGTTCGTCCCGGTCGTCTTCTCCGAGAGCGTTCGTCCCGGTGGGGCGGCCGGAAGGTCCGGCCGCCCGACCCGTTCAACCGTCCCGGGACATGCGTGTACGGCTGGCGCGCGGCGCCAGCCGTACGGGATCGGCGCGAACTCAGCCGGCGATCAGCTCGTTCGTTCGCTCGTACTCTTCTTTGGCCAACTCCAGCAGGTCACGCCAGGAGTCGACATCCGGTCGCCGGCGCAGCAGCGCTCGACGTTCGCGCTCGGTCATCCCGCCCCACACCCCGAACTCGATGCGGTTGTCCAACGCATCGGCGAGGCACTCGGTCCGGACCGGGCATCCTCGGCAGATCAGCTTTGCTCGGTTCTGGGCAGCACCCTGAACGAACAAAGCGTCAGGATCCGCACCCTTACAGGCCGCACGGGAGGTCCAATCCGTGATCCACATTCGACCCCACTCCCCTTAGGTGGTCAGTCGTGACTTGGGCCGACGGGCGCGGGCGTCGGGCCTCGGTATTCAATTGCTGCAGAAAGAGAACGTACGCAACCAGACGTTCGGGCCGACAGACCCCGGCGGGACCAAATTCTCACATGGTCATCCACGGCCATCTGGCCGGGAATGACTAGTCACCCGTCTTCGATACTGGGAGAAGTCATCTCAAAACGGTGTTCCGTTACCGTTTGGAGCATCAGCCCGACGTACCCTTGACTCGTGCAAGGTGATGGTAAAGATCAGGGTTCGGTGCTCCGCAAGATCGGCGGTGTGCTGAAACTGCTCGGCGCGGCGACCGCCACGGGCGTGCTGGCCGCCGCCGTGGCGCTTCCGGCGGTCGGCGGCGCGGGGATGACGGTGAACGCGGCGACGAACGAGCTGCGGCTCCTCCCCGAACCGCTCAAGGAACCCCCGCTGGCCGAGAAGACCACCCTGCTCGACGCGGACGGCAAGCAGTTCGCCCAGTTCTACTTCCAGAACCGTGAGTCGGTGAAGATCGACGAGGTCGCCGACATCATGAAGACCGCGATCGTGGCGATCGAGGACGACCGGTTCTACGAGCACGGCGCGATCGACCTGGAAGGCACGTTCCGGGCCGCGGCGCGCAACGTCTCGGGCGGCGGGGTGGTTCAGGGCGGTTCCTCGATCACCCAGCAGTACGTCAAGCTCGTGCTGGTCAACGCCGCCGAGACCAAGGAGAAGCAGGAGGCCGCGCAGGCGCCGACCCTCTCCCGCAAGCTCAACGAGCTGCGTTACGCGCTCTACGCCGAGGAGAAGTACACCAAGTCGGAGATCCTCGAGAAGTACCTGAACATCTCCTACTACGGCGCGGGCGCCTACGGCATCCAGGCCGCCTCCAAACGCTTCTTCGACAAGCCCGCCTCCAAGCTCAACCTCTGGGAGGCGGCCACCCTCGCCGGGGCCGTGCAGAACCCGAGCGTGACCGACCCCGACGCCGGCAAGGCGGCCCGCACGCGGCTGCTGGAGCGGCGCAACACCGTGCTGAACCGGATGGCCGAGCTCGGAAAGATCACGCCGCAGGAGGCCGAGGAGGCCAAGAAGAAGAAGCTCGGCTTCAAGGACGTCGAGGCCCCCGGTGGCTGCGAGGAGAGCAAGTACCCCTACTTCTGCCTGTACGTGCAGCACGAGATCGCGCTCAACGAGGACTTCGGCAAGACCCCCAAGGACCGCGAGAAGCTGCTCCAGCGAGGCGGCCTGACGATCACCACCACGCTCGACGCCAAGGCGCAGAAGGCCGCGAACAAGGCGATCAAGAGGTACGTCAAGGCCAGCGACAAGCCGGTCGCCGCGCAGGCGATGATCGTCCCCGGCACCGGGGCCGTCACGGTGATGGCCGCCAGCCGCAAGTACGGCAACAACAAGAAGAAGAACGAGATCAGCTACAACCTGGTCGGCGACAGGGACCACGCGGGCGGCGCGGGCTTCCAGGCCGGCTCCACGTTCAAGCCCTTCACCCTGCTGACCGCCCTGGACCAGGGCATGAAGCTGGGCGACGGCTTCGCCACCGGGGACGGCTACACCGCCTCGAGCCCGAGCGCGTTCCGCGACTGCAAGGGCAACTCGGTCGGTGACGTCGGCCACACGGTCCACAACTCCAGCGAGAGCAGCGGCGGCTTCAAGACCCTGACCACCGGCACCCTGGGCTCGGTGAACACCTTCTTCCTGCGTCTGGAGCAGGAGGTCGGCCTGTGCGAGACGGTCAAGATGGCCAAGAGCCTCGGCATCAAGCGCGCCGACGGCGGGAAGCTGAAGGAGTTCGAGACCTTCACGCTCGGCATCAACGAGATGGACCCGGTGACGGTCTCCGCCGCCTACGCGGCGATCGCCGCCCGCGGCACCTACTGCAAGCCGATGGTGATCACCGAGAGCCTCGACCGCGACGGCAAGAAGACCTCGTACAAGCCCAAGTGCAAGCAGGTCCTGGACGAGGAGGTCGCCGACGCGGCCGCCCACATCATGTCCGGGGTCTTCACCAGGGGCACGATGCAGGAGGTCGGCGGCATCGGCCGGCCGGCGGCGGGCAAGACCGGCACCACCGACGCCTACACCGCCGCCTGGTTCGCCGGTTTCACCCCCGACCTCGCCTCCGCGGTGAGCCTGGGCGACCCGCGCGGTGCCTTCAAGTACGACCTGACCGGCGTGACCATCGGCGGCCGCTACTACGGCTACGTCTACGGCGCCTCGATCTCCGGGCGGATCTGGAAGGACGCGATGCTCGGCGCGCTCAAGGGCGTCGAGGCCACCTCGTTCACCCCGGTGAACATGGAGCGCTTCGGCGGCTGCTCCGGCCGGTGCGCGCCCAAGCCCCCGCCGAAGCCCGACCGCGGCGGCGGTGACGACCGGGGCGGCGACCGCGACCGCGGCGGCCCGGACGACGACGGCGAGGTCGGGCGGGACATCAACGGCGGCGCCACGGCCGACCCCGACCGTGGCGGCCCGGACGACGACGGCTGGGGCGGCTGGTAGGACACCGCGGCCGTTCCCCGGACGCGCGGGCCCTCCCGCTACGGCCCTCCGAGGAACCGGGCGGGAGGGCCCTTCGGCGTCCGGGACCGATCGGCGCCCCTTACCGGTCCCTCACCGGGCCCCGCTCCGGCCTTCCTGCCTTCCGGCCCTCACGGGGCCTGATCGGCCCCCGGGCCTCGCCCTGCCCGGCCGGGCAGGGCAGGGCGGTCAGGAGGACGCCAGGCGGGCCCGTACGGCCTGCGCGACCCGGCCGCCCTCGGCGCGTCCGGCGACCTTCGGGTTCACGAGCTTCATGACCTGGCCCATGGCCTGCGGCCCGGTGGCGCCGCTCTCGGTGACGGCCTCCTCCACCAGCGCGGCGAGCTCCTCGTCGGAGAGCTGCGCGGGCAGGTACGCCTCCAGCACGGCCTGCTCGTCGATCTCGGCCTGCGCCTGCTCCGCCCGGCCGGCACCGCTGAACGCCTCGGCGGCCTCACGGCGCTTCTTGGCCTCCTTGGCCAGCACCTTGACGACCTCGTCGTCGGTGAGCTCGCGCGCCGTCTTCCCCGAGACCTCCTCGACGTTCACGGCCGCGAGGGCCATGCGGATCGTGCGGGTACGGATCTCGTCCCTGCTCTTCATGGAGACCGTGAGATCGGCCTTCAGCTTGTCCTTCAATGCGCTCATGCGGTCCATCTTGCCGCCTCACCAGCCCCGCTGTATCCCGAGTTTCCTTCGCGGGGCCGGATCTCGGGCATGATGAGGACGTGAGGAAAGCAGCCGCGGTGCCCCTGTCCCTGCTCGGCGCCGGCGTGGCCGGCCTCGCGTACGCCTCGATCGTCGAGCGCAACGCGTTCCGGCTGCGCCGGTTCGACGTGCCCGTCCTGGAGCCGGGACAGCGGCCGGTGCGCATCCTGCACCTGTCCGACCTGCACCTCACCCCCGGCAGGCGGATGCTGATCGACTGGGTGCGCTCGCTGGGCGCCCTCAACCCCGACCTGGTCGTCAACACCGGCGACTCGATCGCGCACCCCGACGCGATCGCGCCCCTGATGCACGCCCTGGAACCCCTGCTGGCGCGGCCGGGCCTGTTCGTCTACGGCTCCAACGACATGTACGAGCCCCGGCCGAAGAACCCGGCCCGCTACCTTTGGCGCACCTCCAAGACCGACTACGGGCAGAAGATCCCCACCCTCCCCTGGGAGGAGCTGGGCGCCGCCATGGCCGGCGAGGGCTGGCTGGACATGAACAACACCACCGCCCGCATCAAGGCAGGCGATCTCGACGTGGCCGTGGGGGGCATCCACGACTCCCACATCAACCTCGATCGTTACGACCTGATCGCGGGCCCCGCCCCGGCCGAGGCCGACCTGCGCCTGGGCGTGATGCACTCGCCGGAGCCCCGTAACCTGACCCGCTTCGCCGCCGACGGCTACCAGCTGCTGCTGGCCGGTCACACCCACGGCGGGCAGCTCTGCATCCCCTTCTACGGCGCCCTGGTCACCAACTGCGGGATCGACCGGGCACGCGTCAAGGGCATGAGCCGTCACGACTCCGCCTATCTCCACGTCTCCGCCGGGCTCGGGACCAGCCCCTACGCCCCGGCGCGGTTCTCCTGCTACCCCGAGGCCAGCCTGCTGACCCTGATGCCCCGCCGTCGTGGCGACACACGCACCCGCGAAGTCCGCTAGACTTTCTCAAGCACGAGCAAGACCAGACGTGCGAACGGGGTGTGGCGCAGCTTGGTAGCGCGCTTCGTTCGGGACGAAGAGGCCGCAGGTTCAAATCCTGTCACCCCGACGTTGAATGTCCCGAAGCAGAGGGCCTGATCCGCTCAGCGGGTCGGGCCCTTCTGCTGTTCCCGGGAGACATCTGCAAGACGGCGTGCGGCCGGGACGGGGTTAACGTCACGGTATGAGCGAGCGGTTCCGTGACCCCGGCACCTCCTGGTACGACCTGCCGGCCGACGAGATCCTGGTGCGCTGTCCCCGTTGCGACGGCCGCGCCGCGGTCCTCCCCCTGCCGGGCGGCACCGACCGGGGGATCTTCGCGCCGCGCAGGCTGCTCTGTCCGGCCTGCGGGTACGTCCGCGGCTGGGAAGGTGATCGGGTCGGCTGGTACGACGCCCCCGAGGACCCCTACTTCCGCCTCCCCCTCTGGCTGAGCGCGCCGTGCTGCGGGCACACCCTCTGGGCGTACGGGCGGCGGCATCTCGACCTGCTGGAGGATCACGTGGCCGCCCGGCACCGGGAACGCCTGCTCGCCTCCGATCGGGATCGCGGCAGGCCCCGGACGCTGGTGGAGTCCCTGCCGGACTGGATCACGAGTGCGAAGCACCGCGAGGAGATCCTCCGGGCCGTCGCGCGCATGCGCGCCACCCTGGACGACGCCTGAGCGTCACGGATCGCCGGGCGGGCGGTCAGGGGCGGCGGGCCGCCGCGACGAAGATCGGCACGGCCACGAAGAGCCTCCCGGTACGGGCCCGTCCGGTCTGCTCCGCGACCCAGGCGTCCACGTCGTCGCGGGTGACGGCCCCGGAGGCCCCGGAGGCCCCGGAGGCCCCGACGGCTGCCGCGGTCGCCGCGACCAGGGGCAGTACCTCCGGGCCGGTGAAGACGGCGGTGTGCACCTCCACGGTGACGTCGTCGAACCCCGCCTCCAGCAGGAGGTTGCGGTAGGCCCGGGCGGCCCGGGGAGCGCGGACCAGGTCGGCGCGGGCGTGCACGACGGCCCGGGTGAGGGCCGGGGTGTCGGACTCGACGACGAGGGTGTCCCAGTCCTGCCCGGCCAGGACGACCCGGCCGCCCGGAGCGAGCACCCGCCGTGCCTCGCCGAGCGCCGCGGCGGGGTCGTCGAGATCGTGGTAGACCTTGTCGGCGCGGTACCCGGTGAGCTCCCCGTCCCGGAACGGCAGCTCCCGGGCGTCGCCGACGCGCAGGTCCGCGCCGGGCCGGTGCCTGCGGGCCTCGACGATCATCTGTTCGCTGAGGTCGACGCCGACCGCCCTGGCGCCGCGCCCGGTCATCTCCGCGACCGCGAGACCGGTTCCGCAGCCGACGTCGGCCACGAGGGCGCCGGGGGCCACGCCGAGCAGGTCGTAGGAACGCAGACGTGGCCGGACGAGGCCGGGGTGGGACTCGATCGCGTCGAGCCTTCGGAACAGTTCGGCGCCCGCGAGGTCGGGGGCACCGGCGGTGGTGACGGAGTCGTTGGACATGTGATCGAGGATCGGACTTAATGACGACATGACGTCAAGGGGTGATGCCGCGGTGATGAGCATCGGTGAGGTCGCCGGGCGGTTCGGCCTGGCCACCCACGTCCTGCGGCACTGGGAGTCGATGGGACTGCTCTCCCCGGTCCGCACCGGGGCCGACCGGCGCCGCTACGACCACGATCATCTCTTCCGGATCGCGGTGATCCTGCGCGCGAAGGAGGCCGGGTTCTCGCTGGACGAGATCCGGGAGATGATCACCACTGTGGATCCGGTCGCGCGGCGTGAGGTCCTGCGCCGCCGGCACGCGGACCTGACCCTGCGCGTCGAGCGGGCGAGGGCGTCGATCGACATGATCGAATGTGCCCTGGACTGCGATCACGAGGACTTCACCGGCTGTGCCCACTTCCAGCGCACCCTGGAGGAGAGGGTCGGCCGGTGACGCGCACGGCCGGCCCCGGCCGATCCCGCCCGTCACCGCCGGCCTCCGGGTCGCCGTCGGGTCGCCGTCGGGTCGCCGTCGGGTCGCCTCCGGGTCGCCTCCGGGTCGTCGGGTCGTCGGGTCGTCGTCGCGGGCCTGCGGCCGGGGTGGCGGGGTCGTGCGGTGATCCGGCGGAGGCCGGTCACGCCTCGCCGTCCGCCTCCGCGCCCGGGAGAAGGTCCCACTCGCGCAGCAGGCCGTCGGTGAGGGTCGTCACCGCGCACCGGTCGGCGGCGTAGGCGACGGCCATCACGTGGTGTTCCGGGGAGAAGTCCGCAACGGCGTCGGCGACGAGGAACGGCTGGATGTCCCGCATGAAGGCGTCGCACGCGGTCAGCAGGCAGCCGATGTGGGCGTAGACGCCGCAGACGATGATCTGGTCACGTCCCATGGCCCGCATCCGGCCGGCCAGGCCGGTCCCGTGGAAGGCGCTGTAGCGCCGCTTGACGAGCAGGATGTCGCGCTCCGCCGGGAGGAGGTCCGCGACGATCTCGCTCCCGGCCCCGCCGGGCACGCCCGGTCCCCAGAAGTCCTGGAGCAGGCCGCGCCGCTCGCCGCTCTGGCCGCCGGGCTGCGCCGAGTAGACGACCGGTACCCCCAGGCGGGCGCAGGCGTCGCGAAGGAGGCCGATGTTGGCGACGAGCCCGGTCAGCGGCGGGTCGCCGGCGCCGAAGGGGGCGAGGAAGTGGTTCTGCATGTCGTGGACGAGCAGGACGGCGCGGCGCGGGTCGGGACGCCAGTCCACCCGGTTGGCGGGCAGGTCGTTCCACCCGGGCAGCGGGTAGGGGGCGATCCGGGGAAGGGCCATGTCACCGTCTCCTTTCCGGCGGGCGGGTCAGCGGTCCCGGTCCAGGCCGACCGCGCGGAGCATGGTCTGGAACTTGGCGGTGGTCTCGGCGAGCTCGCTCTCCGGGACCGAACCGGCGACGATGCCCGCGCCGGCGAAGAGCCGCAGCGTCTGGTCGGCGACCTCGGCGCAGCGGATGGTCACCACCCACTCGCCGTCGCCGGTGATGTCGCCCCACCCGACCAGGCCGGCGTACAGGCCGCGGTCGAACGGCTCGATCTCCTCGATGGCCCGGCGCGCGGCGCGCGCGGGCGTGCCGCAGACGGCCGGGGTGGGATGCAGCAGGGTGGCCAGCTCCAGCGAGGTGACCGCGGGGTCGTCGAGCACGCCGGTGATCCGGGTCGACAGGTGCCACATGGAGGCGGTGGACAGCAGCGACGGCCCGGCCGGGACGGTCAGGTCGCGGCAGTACGGGCGCAGGGCCTCCACGATGTTCTCGATGACCAGGGCGTGCTCGCGCAGGTCCTTGTCCGAGGTGAGCAGGGCACGGCCCCGTTCGGAGTCGACGACGGGATCGGGGTGCCGGGACGCCGACCCGGCCAGCGGGTTCGTGGTGATCCGGCGTCCCGAGCGGGCGACGAGCAACTCGGGGCTGGCGCCCAGCAGGGTGCGGGTGCCGGTCCCCGGCCGGCCGCCGGGGACGGGCAGGTCGACCGCGTAGCCGTAGGCCTGCGGGTCGCGGCGTACCAGGTTGCGCAGGACCCGTCGGACGTCGACGGGCGCGCCGAGGGTGACGTCCAGGGCCCGGGCCAGCACGATCTTCGTGAGCTCCCCGGCGGTGAGCCTGGTCAGCGCCTTCTCCACGCCGCGCAGGTAGTCGTCGGGAGCCGGAACCGGCCCGAACCCGGTGAACCCGGTGAACCCGGTGAACGGGGTGAACGGGGTGGACGTGCCACCGGTCCGCTCGGGGCCCGCCGGACCGGGCGCCGGGCCGCTCACCCGGCCGTTCGCCGGGCCCGTCCGGCGGACCGTGGCGGGCACCAGCAGGCGCGCGGGGCGGTCGTCGCGGAAGGGCACCGCGCCCACCACCATGGGGTCGGGATGACCGGCCTCCCGGGCGTCGCGCAGGGCCGAGGCGACGCATCTTCGCAGGTCGCCCGCCGAGGAAGCGGAGATCGTCCGGTGGACGCCCCTGGCGAGCAGGGTCCGGGCCGGTGAGGTGAAGAAGAAGGCACCGGGTTCGTAGTCGCCCAGCAGGTCGGGGGTTCTGGGCATGGTGAGGGTGTCGTTCGGCGGCATGGCGAAGGGTCTCCTGTCGGAAGGGGCCCGTGAGGGGAAGAGATCCGCGAAGGGAAGGGGGATGCCGCGCTAGGCCCGGAGCGTGGCGCCCCCGTCGACGTACAGGTCCTGCATGGTGATGTGCCTGGCGCGGTCGGAGGCCAGGAAGAGGACGGCGTCCGCGACGTCCTCGGGAGCGGCCAGCCTGCCCAGCGGGATGCCCACCCGGAAGGTGGCCGGTGAGCCCTCGACGACCGTCCGCGCGTCGTGCTCGCCGGTCCACAGGGCGCGCTGCATGGCGGTGTCGGTCGAGCCGGGCGACACCACGTTGCACCGGATGCCGTACGGCGCCAGCTCCAGGCCGAGGCACCTGGTGAAGTGCGCGGCGGCGGCCTTGGAGGCGGCGTAGGCCGCCATGTTCGTGCGGGGCACGCCCGCGGCGTTGGAGCCCACGGTGACGATCGCCCCGGATCTGCGGGGGATCATCCGGCGGGCGACCGCGCGGGAGAGGTGGAAGACACCGCCGGCGTTGACCGCGAAGGTGCGTGCCCATTCCTCGTCGCCGATGGTGACGGCCGGGCCCGAGCAGAGCACTCCGGCCACGTTGACGAGCAGCCCGATCGGGCCGAGGTCGGTCTCGACGCGCGCGATCACGTCGTCGACGGCGGCGCTGTCGGCGACCTGGCAGGTGTAGGCGACCGCGGTGCCGAGCCCGGCGGCGACCCGCTCGACCCGCTCGGTGTCGACGTCGAGGGCGGCGACGCGTGCACCCGCCCTCGTCAGGGCGCGTGCCACCGCCTCGCCGATTCCCCGCGCCGCACCGGTGACCACGGCCACCGCGCCGTCCCTCAGCGCGCCTTCCCCCAGCATGCTCCCGCCTCCGTCAGCTTGTGCCGTAGGAAGGCTAGTGCCATCACTTTGGGTTGCGCAGCAAAAACTTATAGTTACTTTTCACAGATCAGCGGGACATGCCGACGCTTGTGAGGAAGGGGCGGGAACGCCACGGGAGGCGGGACGAGGCCCGGGTCCGAGCACCGCGTCACCCGGGAACCGCGTCGCACCGCGTCGCCGGGAAAGGCAGGAAATGCGGGAAAGACGGGAAGGCAGGAAAGGGAGGAGCGGTGCGGGCCGATGGCCCGCACCGCTCGGATCCGGTCGGATCGGGACGGGTCCTCGTCCGCCGTGCCCGGGACGGGCTCCGCTCCCCCGGATCGGGAAGGGTCACCCTTTCCCCGGGTCGGGAAGGGTCACCGCCCGCGCCGGGACCGGGGCCCGTCCCCTCGGGTCAGGACGGGTTGCCGTCCGCGCCGCACTTGATGATCGGGCGGATGCAGTTGCGCACCCGGCGCTCCATCTCGGCCACGGGCCAGGCGTTGAAGAAGTCACCGTGCATGGTGTACCCGGGTCCGGAGGCCAGGCGGAACCGCGCCGGGTCGCCGTTGACCGGGTAGCGCAGCACCTGGCGCAGCTTGGGCACCGGCACCGGGTGCGAGGCCGGGCAGGTCCCGCCCACCGGGTAGGACATGTGGCTCTTGTGGTCGGGGGAGTCGAGGTCCCTGCCGTTCCAGCACTGCGGGAAGTCCAGGTAGGACTCCAGCATCGTGCCCGCCGGGCAGTTCACGAAGTTCTTCGAGGCGCCCACGTGCCCGGCGTGCAGGCACGACCAGCGCGCGATCGTGTTGTCGTCGGGCCCGGTCGCCCTGGCGTTGCCCGCGACGATCCGCAGGCCGAGCGGGAGCGGCTGGGTCCGCGCGATCACGTCGTCGCGCACGCCCTCGCCCAGGTAGTAGAACGTGGTGCCGGTCGGCTCCACCGGGGTGTTGCCGTTGTACAGGGTCGGCACCCAGTACGACGACAGGTCGACGCGCGGGTTGCAGTTGCTGGGAGCGCTCTGCAGGCTCGCCAGGGTCGTGTGGGCGTTGACGGTGGTGCTGCCGAAGAAGCTGTGCATGTGCGACGCGCCGGGCAGGCCGGGGAAGATGATCGGGTCGTCGGGCAGCCGGTGGCTGAACGGGCAGTCGGCGAGGAACTCCGCCACCCGTACGACGGCCGCGGACGAGCCGGCGGCCTGCGAGCGCGACGCCGTGCCTGCCTGGGCGGGCAGGACCGACAGGGACGTGCCCAGCAGCGCGGCGAGCGCGAGGGCCAGGGTCAGCGGGCGTAGCCGGCGCCAGAGGGCACCGGACGAGGGACGTGGACGCATGGGACGGCTCCTTTGGCCGGCTCTCCGGCACGGCTCGCCGGGAGCCGTGCCGGAAGGGGGGGTGGGCGAGGGGTTACCGGTAGACGCGTACGTAGTCGACGAGCATCTGCTTGGGGAAGCCGGTGCTCGCGTCCGGCGGGCCGGGCCAGTCACCGCCGACCGCGAGGTTGAGGATGATGTAGAAGGGGTGGTCGAAGACCCACGGGCCCCGCGTCGCCTCGACCTGTTCCTTGCTGATGGTGTAGACCGTGCGGCCGTCCAGGGTGTAGACGATGCCCTTGCTGTCCCAGTTGGCGGCCCAGACGTGGAAGTCGTCGGAGAAGTCGGCCCCGTTCGGCAGCGTGTACGGGCTGCCGATGCCGCCGCCGCCGTTGTAGGCGGGCGCGTGCACGGTCGAGTAGGAGGTCTTGACGTCCTTGCCGAGCACCTCCAGGATGTCGATCTCCCCGTTGTACGGCCACGGCCTGCCGGTGAGGAAGTCGGCGCCCATCATCCAGAACGCGGGCCACAGGCCGTTGCCCTTGGGGACCTTGACGCGGGCCTCGACCCGGCCGTAGGTGAAGGTGAACTTGCCTCCGGTGTTGATCCGTCCCGAGGTGTACCGGCAGGGTCCGCCCGGGCACGACGACCCGGCGGTGGTCTCCTCCCTCGCGGTGATGACGAGGTTGCCGTTGCCGTCCATGGCGGTGTTCTCGGGCTTGTAGTACTCCAGCTCGTTGTTCGGGCCGGTCCCCGGGTCCTGGGTCCACTTGGCCGCGTCGGGCCTGGTCCCGGAGGCGCCGTTGAACTCGTCGCTCCAGACCAGCGACGGCGGGTTGGCCGGGTCGGCCGGGAGCGGCGGGGGCGTGATCGGCGCGCCACCGGTGCCCCAGACCTGGAACTCCCACAGCGAGTAGCCGTACGGGGTGGCCCGCTGGGTGCCGTACATGCGCACGTAGCGGCCGGTCCCGTCGACGGTCAGCGTCTGCTTGAAGCCGGTGCCGGTGGTGGTGGAGTAGATCGGGGTCCAGGTGGCGTTGTCCGGGGAGACCTGGATCTGGAACGCCCTGGCGTAGGCCGGGTCCCACTGCAGCACGACCCTCTTGATCTGCGCGGTCGCGCCGAGGTCGACGGAGATCCAGGCCGGGTCCACCCAGCCGCCGGTGGGGCTGGTCGCCCAGCGCGAGGCCGGGTCGCGGTCGAAGGCCCTGGCCGGGGTGCACTCCCAGCAGTTCCCGTCGTGCTGGGAGGTGGAGGCCGCGCCGGGCCTGCCGTAGGAGAGCAGTCTCAGCTCACCGGGGTTGCCGGGGTCGGTGGAGCCGGTCGTGCCGTAGACCTGGAACTCCCACAGCGAGTAGCCGTAGGCGGTGGCCCGCTGGGTGCCGTACACGCGCACGTAGCGGCCGGATCCGCTGACGGTCAGCGTCTGGTCGCCACCGGTGCCGGTGGTGGTGGAGTGGATCGTCGTCCAGGTGGTGCCGTTGGACGAGGTCTGGATCTGGAAGGCGCGTCCGTGGGCGGCCTCCCACTTCAGCGAGACCTGGGAGATGGTCGCGGTGGCGCCGAGGTCGACCTGGAGCCACTGCGGGTCGCTGAACGCGCTGGACCAGCGGGTGCCCGGGTTGCCGTCGACGGCGGCGGACGCCGGGAAGGCCACTCCCTCGGAGGAGGAGGCCGTCACCGGCCTGCCCTGGGAGAGCAGGACGTCGGCGGCCGCCGAGGCGGGCAGGACGGCCAGGCAGGGGGCGAGGAGGCTGACGGCGAGGGCGATCAGCAGGACCAGTGGGCGGGCGGGATGTCGAGGCGAGGGCATCGCGTCTCCTCGGAGTGGGGGGTGCAACCGATATCGGTTCGGGGAGCGCTCTCTGAGCAGAGATTGCTCTTGTCTGACCGACGCTGTCAAGTACCCGCTCAACCAGTAGGAAACGGCCCGGACACGTGTCGGTAACCAGCCGCACGGCTCAGGGAGCGCTCCCGGAGAAGCTTTTCGGTCATCGCTCGTGGCCTCTGAGCAGCATCTTGGCGGCACCCGGGCCGAAAGCGTCCCGCCGGAACGTCGCCGTCGCGTGACGCCGTGGGGGCCGTGCCGGCCCGCGGGAATCCGGCGAGAATTTCCTCCGTGGACCGCTCCCGCACCGGGGAGCGTTCTCTTCATGATCAACGGATAGGCTTCGGGGAGGGTGGGACCGCACGCCCCGGCAGCCCTGGCCACCCGGCGGTACGCACTGCGGGAGAGACCACATGAGACGTCCCACGCTGGACGCCGTCGCCACCCGGGCCGGCGTGTCCAAGTCGACGGTCTCCAGGGTGGTGAACGGCGAGCCGACGGTCGCCGCCGACATCCGCGACCTCGTCATGCGGGTGGTGAACGAGCTGGGGTACATCCCCAACCCCGCGGCGCGCAGCCTGGTGACCCGGCGCACCGACTCCATCGCGGTGATCGTCTCCGACCCGCCGGCCGGGCTCGTCTCGGACGACCCGATGTTCTCCACGGTCGTGCGCGCGGCCAGCCGCGAGTTCGAGGCCGCGGGCAAGCAGGTCGTGCTCATGCTCGCCGGTTCGGACGACGCCCGGCTGCGCGCCAGGCAGTTCGTGGCCGCCCGCCACGTGGACGCGGTCATGCTGGTGTCGATGCACGGCGCCGACCCGCTGCCCGCGGCGCTCGCCGCCACCGGCGTCCCGCTCGTCTCGCACGGCAGGCCCCCCCTCCCGGACGTCCATCCCCTGGGTGGACAACGACAACGTCGGCGGGGCCGCCCAGGCCGTACGGCACCTGCTGGAGGGCGGGCGGCGCCGGATCGCCACGATCTCCGGGCCGCTGGACATGTCCGCCGCCCAGGACAGGCTGGGCGCCTACCGCGAGGTGCTGAGCGAGACCGGGCGGCGTTCGATCGTGTCCATCGGGGACTTCACCCGCGTCTCCGGGGCCGAGGCCATGGCGCAGCTGCTGGAGGACGACCCGGCGCTGGACGCGGTCTTCGCCGCCAACGACCTGATGGCGATCGGCGCGCTGCGGGCGCTGCGCCGGTCGGGCCGGCGGGTGCCCGACGACGTGGCGGTGGTGGGGTACGACGACATCGAGGCGGCCCTCTACACCGATCCGCCGCTCAGCACGGTGCGCAGCCCCATGGGCGAGCAGGCCGCCGCCTCGGCCCGCCTGCTGCTCGGCCTGCTGCGGGGCGAGCCCGCGGAGCCGGTGATCCTGCCGACCCGGCTCGTGGTCAGGGAGTCGAGCTAGCCTCCCGCGCCGGGGGAAGCGGGTCGTCCCCCGTCCGCCGGTGCCCGCCGTGGGTCCCGGCCTGGAGGGCACGGGCCAGGCCGTCCAGCCCGAGCGCGAGACCGGCGCGCTCGGCGTCGGTGAGCTCGCCGAACAGCGTGGCGTGCATGGTGCGCAGGCCCGCGCCGACCTCCTCGGCCGCGGCCCACCCCTGCTCGGTGAGGCGGAGGCGGTAGAAGCGGCGGTTCGCCGGGTCGCGCTCGCGCGACAGCCACCCCCGCCGCTCCATGCCCGCGGCCAGGCGGCTCACGGTGCTCTTCTCCAGGCCCAGGCGGACGGCCAGCTCCCGCTGGGAGAGCGTCTCGCCCTCGGCGAGCTCACCGAGGGCGAACACCTCCGACAGGGAGAGCCGCAGCTCACCGTGGCCGTGCGGTTCGAGCAGCCCGCCCGCCCTGGCGAGCAGCCGGAGCAGCCGGCGCAGATCGTCGTCCGGGAACACTCCCTTATGAGTTGTGTCGTACAACTGTTGGTCCTATGCTCGGTGTCGGACAGTTGCTTCGTACAACTTATAGGAGGGTGCCATGCGCACCGCCCATGGAGACCGCACGACCGGCGTGAGCGCGCCCGGCCGCCCCGCCCAGGACGGCCGCCCCGCCGGGGACGACCGCCTCCTCGGGGACGGCCGCCACGACGGACCGGCCGGTCGGCGGTCGCGGCGATGAGGGCACTGGTGCTCGGCGGGTACGGCGCGGTCGGCGCCCGGATCGTGGACGGCCTGCGCGCCGGTGGGGACGTGGCGCTCGCCGCGGGCCGCGACGCCGCACGCGCCGACGTGCGCGTCGACCTGACCGTCCCCGCCTCCGTACGGGCGGCGCTGACCGGGATCGACGTCGTCGTCAACGCGGCCGGTGCCGAGGACCCGGCGCTGGCGGCCCTGGTCACCGAGCACGGCGCGGCGTTCGTCGACGTCACCGCCACCACCGCCTACGTCACCGCCCTGGAACGGCTCGCACCGCCCCGGCCGGTCCTGCTGAGCGTGGGGCTCGCCCCCGGCCTGACGAACCTGCTCGCCGCCGCGGTGCACGACCCGGCCGCCCCCGCGCCGATCGACGTGGTCCTGATGCTGGGGGCCGGCGAGCACCACGGCGAGGCGTCGTACGCGTGGGCCTACGGCCTGCTCGGCCGCGACTTCCGCGACCCCTGGACCGGGACGGCGGTGCGCAACTACACCCGCGGTCTCCGTCTCGACCTGCCCGGCTACGGCAGGCGACGGGTCTACCGGGCCGACTACTCCGACCAGCACGTCCTCACCCGGGACCTCGGCGTGCCGGTACGGACCCGCTTCGGCCTGGACTCGCGGGCGGCGACCGCCTGCCTGGCGATGCTGACCCGCCTTCCGGGCGCGTCGAGAGCGCCCCGGGGACTGCGCTTCCCCGGCACCGACCGGTGGCTGGCGCTCGCCCGTTCCGGGAACGGCACGACGCGCTGGGCCACCGGCCACGGGGAGGTGCGGGCCACCGCCGCCGTCGCGGTGTCCGCGGCGCGGGCCGCCACGACCCTGTCGCCCGGCGTCCACCACCTGCACCGCGTGTCGGCGCTCGGCGACCTCCCCGGGGACGCCGGCATCCGGCTCGGTTCCTCACCCCGGGACCTCCTGCCCGTCCCGTGACGCGGTGGCGGCGGGCCTCAGGAGGTCCGCGCTCCCTCCGGATCGACCGGACCGGCCGGACCGGTGGGATCAGTGGAATCGGCGGGATCGGGCCGGGTCCGCCGGGCCCAGTGCACGGCCGGTCCCGTCGCCAGGCCCGACACCAGGAACACGCCGCCCATCACCAGCCAGCCCGGCGTACCCCAGACGACGATCAGCGTGGTGAGCAGCAGCGGCCCGAGCATCCTCGCGACCGCAGCGCCGGAGCCGAAGAAGCCCTGGTACTGGCCCTGCCTGCCGGCCGGGGCGAGGTCGAACCCGATCTCCCAGGCGCCCGAGGCCTGCAGCATCTCACCGGCCACCTGCAGGCACGCCCCCAGGAGCAGGACGAGCCCGGCGGCCCAGGCGCCGGAGACGGCCGAGGAGAGGGCGAACACCACGCACGCGGCGAACATCACCGCGCCCGCCAGCCGGACGGACGCCGAGGCGCTCCCCAGGTCCGTGACCCGCCGGGCCACCCGCACCTGGAACAGCACCACCGCCAGGGTGTTCACCACCAGCAGGGCGGAGACCGTCCAGCTCGGCGCCTGGGTGCGCTGGACCACCCACAGGGGGATGACCAGGCTCAGGATCGGCATGTTCAACAACGCGATCATGTTGAGGAAGGAGATCAGCGCGTACGGCCGGTCCCTGAGCACCGCCAGCGCCGGCTCACCGGCCGGGGCCGCGGGCGTGGCCGGTACCGCGGGCAGGCGGAGCAGGATCAGGGCCGCCAGCAGGAAACTCAGCGCGTCCATCGCGAGGACGGCCAGGTAGGCCGCCTCGGTGTCGAGGTGCAGCGCCGCTCCGCCGGACGCGGCCCCCGACCGCCAGCCCGGCGTTGGACGTCGCCTGCAACCGGGCCCGGACCCCGGTCCGCCGCGCCCGGTCCACCAGTCCCGCAAGCAGCGCCTGCCTGGCCGCGGCCAGCCCGCACTGGCAGGTCGCGTACGCGCAGGCGACGAGCACGAAGAGCGGGAAGGAGCGCACGAACAGGAACGAGCCGACCGCGAGGGCTGTGGCCACGGCCAGGAGGACCGCCGTGCCGCGCGGTCCGCGACGGTCGGCGAGGTGCCCGAGCGGGACGCTCGCCACGAACCCCACGGCCCAGGCGAGCGTCAGCCCGAACCCCACCTGTGCCGGTGAGAGGCCGACGATCCGGATGAAGTAGAGCGCCGAGCAGACGTAGTAGGCGCCGTCCCCGATGGAGTTGGCCAGCTGCGCGAGGGCGAGGACCCTCGGTGGCCCGGGGGACGGCATGATCCGGCCGAACATGGCTCTCCTTGACGGTCTGCCGGTGCGACGCCCCGGAGCGGCCCGCCGCAAGCGGGGCGGAACGACCGTACCGGGGCGGAATGGCCCGGGATAAGGTCCAATGAACGACGATCGGACCGGGCCGATTCACGCCGATTCACGCCGATTCCACGCCGATTCCACGACGATCCCGCGCCGGTCCCGCATCGGCGCCGGACCGGTCCGGGGCCGATCCGGGGCCGGTCCCTGGCCGGTGAGGAGATGCATGGACGTCCACGTGAGCATCGCCGGGCGCGGTGACCGGTCGGCCCGTATCTACCGCCAGCTCCTGGACGCCGTCCTGGACGGCCGCCTGCGTCCCGGGGAGCGGCTGCCCTCCACCCGCGAGCTGGCGCTCAGGATCGGCGTCTCGCGCAACACCGTGGCCCTGGCCTACGAGCGGCTGACCGCCGAGGGCGTCGTGACCGGTCGCGTCGGCTCGGGCACCTTCGTCCGCGCCGAACCCCTGCGCCGTCCCCGTCCCCGGAACGCCCCCGAGGGCGGGGTGCGTCCCCGGGAGCTGTGGCGGTCGCCGCCCGTCGTCCCGCACGACGAGCCGGACGGGCCGGACGAGGCGGCCTGGACGCCGGTCTACGACTTCAGGGCGGGCTTCCCCGACACGCGGCTGTTCCCGTTCGAGACCTGGCGCGGGCTGCTCACCCGGGAGCTGCGCCCGGCACTGACCCGTTCCCCCGGGTACGGGGATCCTGCCGGGCACGCGCACCTCCGGGAGGCCATCGCCCGCCATGTCGGGATCTCCCGCTCGGTCCGGGCGAGCGCCGCCGACGTGCTGGTCACCCAGGGGGCCCAGCAGGCGCTCGACCTGATCGGACGCGTCCTGATCGAGCCGGGCTGCGAGGTGGCGGTCGAGGACCCGGGCTACCCACCGGCCAGGCGGTTGTTCCGGTCACTGGGCGCCCGGGTCACCGGCGTCCCGGTCGACGCCGAGGGCCTGGACGTGTCCGCGCTCCCCGACTCCGCCCGCCTGGTCTACGTCACCCCCTCGCACCAGTTCCCGCTGGGCACGGCGATGTCGCTCGGCCGCCGTACCGCGCTGCTCGACTGGGCCGGGCGGCGGGGCGCCGTGGTCATCGAGGACGACTACGACAGCGAGTTCCGCTTCGGCGGCCGCCCGCTCGAACCGCTGCAGAGCCTCGACCGTGACGGCCACGTCGTCTACGTCGGCTCCTTCTCCAAGACGCTGCTGCCCATGCTGCGGCTGGGCTTCCTGATCGCCCCGGCCTCGCTGCGCCCCGCGCTGCGTACCGCCAAACGGCTCACCGACTGGCACGGCGAGACCCCCACCCAGGCCGCGCTGGCCCGGTTCATCGACGAGGGGCTGCTCGCACGTCACGTCCGCAGGGCGACACGCGAGTACGCGGCCCGCCGTGAGCGCATCCTCAGCACGCTCGGGCGGGACTTCTCCGGCCTGCTGGAGCCGGTTCCCTCCGCGGCCGGACTGCACCTGTGCGCCCACCTGGCCCCCGGCGCCGGGACCGGCACCGACCGGCTGAGGTCGCGGGCGGCGCGGGCGGGCGTCGCCGTGGACGACCTCGCCCCCTACCACGACGCGGGCCCGGCGAGACCGGGCCTGGTGATCGGATACGGCTCGATCCCCGCGGAACGGATCACGCCGGGCCTGGAACGTCTCGCGGAGAGCTTCCGGGCCCTGCGGGGCGAGTAACGCGCACCGGGACGGGACCGGACGCGACGGGACGCAACGGGAGCCGGATCCGGCTCCGGATCCGGGCCCGCGATTCCTCGCGGTGGGAGCCGGACCAGGGTCCGCGGTCTCTCCGGAGGAGTCAGACCCGGCCCGCGTCCCGCAGCAGCTTCTCGGTGGCGACGAGGCGCACGCAGACCGTCAGGCCCGCGATGGCCGCCTCCAGCTCCTCCTGCTCCGGGTAGGTGGGGGCGATGCGGATGGTGCTGTCGCGCGGGTCGGTCCCGTACGGGTGGGTGGCGCCCGCGGGGGTCAGGGCGATGCCCGCCTCCCCGGCCCGCATGACCACGTCGCGGGCGCAGCCGTCCAGCACGTCGAGGCTGACGAAGTAGCCGCCCGCCGGGGTGGACCAGGTCGCCAGGCCGGTGCCGCCCAGTTCCTTGGACAGGATCGCCTCGACCGCGTCGAACTTCGGCCGCAGCAGCTCACGGTGGCGGCGCATGTGCTCGGCCAGCCCGGCCTCGTCGCGCAGGAACTGCACGTGGCGCAGGTGGTTGATCTTGTCGGGGCCGATGGTCCGCTTGCCCGTGTGCCCGATCAGCCAGGCCACGTTGGCCGGGGACGCCCCGAAGAAGGAGACCCCGGAACCGGCGAAGGTGATCTTGGAGGTGGAGCCGAACACGAGGGCGCGGTCCGGGCTCCCGTTCTCGGCGCAGAGCGTCAGGATGTCGGCGATCTCCACCGGCGTGTCCGTCAGATGGTGCACCGCGTAGGCGTTGTCCCAGAAGACGCGGAAGTCCGGGGCGAGGGTCGGCATGGCGGCCAGGCGCCGCACGGTCTCGTCGCCGTAGCTGACGCCGCTGGGGTTGCTGTACTTGGGCACGCACCAGATGCCCTTGATCTGCGCGTCCTCGGCCACCAGGCGCTCGACGACGTCCATGTCCGGCCCGTCGGCGTCCATCGGCACCGGGATCAGCTCGATGCCGAACCGCTCGCACAGGGCGAAGTGGCGGTCGTATCCCGGCACCGGGCACAGGAACGCGATCCGCGGCTCGTCGGCCCAGCGGCGGGTGGCGCCGGGCACCGTGCCGAGCAGGGCGTGGACCACCGTGTCGTGCATCAGCGACAGGCTGGAGTTGTCGGCCGCGACGAGCTGCGCGGCGGGCACCTGCAGCGGGCCGCTGAAGATCTCCCGGAGCTCGGGCAGGCCCTGGAGCCCGCCGTAGTTGCGGCAGTCGGTCCCGTCGGCGGCGGCATGGCCCCGGGGAAGGCCGAGCAGTTCCTCGGAGAGGTCGAGCTGGCGCGCCGAGGGCTTGCCCCGGGTGAGGTCGAGCGAGAGCCCGCGCCGGACGAGCGCCTCGTGGTCGCGCCGGGCCGCGTCCCGCAGGGCGGTCAGCTCGTCGATGGACAGGGCCGAGAGGGCCGGAGAGGTCACGGGAGTTCCTTCGCCTGCTGGTCGGTGCCGGTTCCGGAGGCGACCGGCGACGACCGTGGGAACGGCGCGCGACCTCCTCCGGAGGTGACCGGGGTCGGTCTCGAAGGATAGAAGACCACAGCGTGCGACCGGAAACCGGCACCCGCGCCCGTGGCCCGGACTCCCGCCCTGGGGACAGGGACGGGGACGGGGACACGGTCAGCGGCACTGGGCGAGCATGACCCTCTTGTCCGCGCGGGTGACCGGCAGGTCGTACTTCAGGGCGACCTGGGCGAAGCGGACGGCGTAGGCGCAGCGGATCCCCCGCCTCGGGGGGAGCCAGGACGCCGGGCCGGACCCGCCCTTGGCCTCGTTGGCGTCGCCGTACACCGGAAGGAGGTTGAGCGGGTCGTTGGCGAAGCGCGTCCGCTTGGACATCGGCCACCGGGACGTCCCCATCCGCCATCCGTACGAGAGCGGGACCACGTGGTCGACCTGGATCTCGTCGGAGCGTTTCTTGCTCCAGCGGACGATCCGGCCGGTGTAGGGGTCGCGCAGCCTCATGGAGACCACCACGCACTCGGAGCCACGGCGGTAGCGCACCTGTTCGCCGTCGCGGGCCAGCAGGTCGTCGCGGGTACGGCAGCCGTTTCGCGCGTACGGCACGTCCCGGGCGGTGTCCGCCCAGTTCTCGCCGTACCGGATCCGGCTGTAGCCCGCCTTGGACCTCATCCCCGCGACGCGGAGCCCGCCGATCAGCCTGGTGGCGGCCCTGCGGTCGCCCGCCGACCTGACCGCCGCCAGCCCGGGGCCGACGCCGTCCGGATTGTCCAGTGGCGCGACCCTCGCCGGGGCGGCCCCGGCGGGAGAGTCCTCACGCGCCGACAGTGAGAAGAGCACCGCGGCGCCGAGCACCACGGTGAACACCCCCCCGCGTGCTCACCCATGCCTCCAGAAAGGTCTCCGGGCTCGGACTTTGTTGATTCCCGGGAATCCGTTGACCGACACGGGACGTCCACCGGTTGAGACCCGGCGCCGCCGGACCCGGCGCCGTCGGACCCGGCGCCGGGTCAGAGCCAGTTGCGCTTCCGGAAGGCCCGGTAGAGCAGGACGGTGCCCACCACGATCAGGATCGTGGACGTCCAGAAGCCGATCGAGTGGCCGTAGCCGGGATAGGGCACGTTCTGCCCGTAGAAACCGGTGATCATCGTGGGCACCGCGATGATGGCCGCCCAGCTGGTGATCTTCTTCATGATGTCGTTGAGCCGGAAGCCCTGCTGGTTCATGTGGGTGTCCCGGACGTTGGTCACCAGGTCCTGCAGCGACTCGCTCCACTCCGCGGTGCGCAGGGTGTGGTCGTAGATGTCCTGGTAGTACGGGACGAGCTTGGCCTCCAGGACCTCCTCCCCCCTGCGCAGCAGACTGCCCACCACGTCGCGCATCGGCACGGCCAGCCGCCGGAAGCGCACCAGCTTCTTGTGCATGTCGAAGGTCCGGCGCTGGATGTGCGGCATGTCGCCGGGGTTCTCCTGGAACAGGTCGTTCTCCAGGTCCTCGACCCGGTCGTCCACCGTCTGCAGCACGTCGAAGTAGCCGTCCACGACGTAGTCGAGCACACCGTGCAGCAGGTACGGCACCCCGAGTTTGACCAGCTCGGAGTTGGCGTCCCAGCGCCTGACCACCTCGTCGATGTCGAAGGTGGAATTCTCCCGCACGGTGACCAGCGCGTTCTTCGTCACGAAGATCGAGACCTCGACGAACTCGACCGTCTCGTCCTTGAGCCTCGTGGCGTAGGCGGTGATGAACAGGTGGCTGTCGTAGGTGTCGAGCTTGGGCCGCTGATGGCTCTGGAGCGCGTCCTCGACCGCCAGGGGGTGCAGCCCCAGCTCCTCGCTGACCTTCGCCAGGTCCGCCTTCGTGGGCGAGCAGAGGTCGAACCAGACGACGGCGGAGTCGTCCGCCACGTGGTCCGAGATGTCGTCGATCGGGAAGCCCTCGGCCTCCAGGACGCCGTTGCGGTACAGGCGGGTGCGGTCCATGGGCGCCCACCCTAGCCCCGTCCGGCAGGACGTTCGAAGGGGGCCGTCCGGATATATTCCCGGCAACCTCGGGGTTCGAGGAATAACCCGGCCCGCCCTGGGCAGCAGTGGCCGTTACAACAGACGAAGCCTGAGGTGAGGTCACATGATAGTGCTGGGACTTCTCTTGATCGTACTCGCGGGTGCGACCGTGATCGCGGTCTCCTGGGACGAGACCGCAGCATCGACCACCACCGCGACGTTCACGATGTTCGACCGTACGTACCAGCTGACCCAGCTGGAGCTCTTCTTCGCGGGTGTGGCCACCGGAGCGGTCTTCCTGCTCGGTCTCGGCATCATCTTCGCCGGGATGAAGCGTTCGGCCGCGCGCCGCCGCAAGCTCCGCGCCGCGCGGGCGGAGGAGCACGACCGCGTCACCCGTCTGGAGGAGGAGAAGCGGGAGCTGGAGCGCAAGCTCGAGGAGACCCCCGCGACTTCGGCGACGACCGCCTCGACGACGACCACCACCACCTCCACGGCCCCGGCGGTCGACCGTGACCGCGACGGTGTCGACGACCGCCTGGAGGACACCGCCCCGCACCCGCGGGTCGACGTGCCCCGCCAGACCGTCAACGACCAGCTGGTCGCCGGTCGTCACGGGAACGCGGACCGCCACTAGTCACCGGTCCCGTCCCACCTCCGACCGATCCCGACCGAACTCGTCCGACGCCGGTGCGGCACCCATCGCACCGGCGTCGGCATGTCCGGACGGTCCCGTCGCCCCGGGAACGGCCTCCCGCGAGGTGGACGCGCCGGACGGGGACGCGGGGCGGTGGTGCAGGAGCGTCATGAGCCCCCCGGCGACGAGCCCCCAGAAGGCCGCGCCGATGCCCAGCAGCGTCAGCCCGGACGCGGTCACCACGAAGGTGACGGCCGCGGCCTCCCTGCGCCCGGGGTCGGCGACGGCGGAGACGAGCGCCGCGGCGAGCGCGCCCAGCAGGGCCAGGCCCGCGACGGCCTCGACCAGCAGCGGCGGGGAGAGCAGGACGAGCGCGGTGGCCAGTCCCGAGCCGATCCCCAGGACGATCATCGAGATCCCCGCGGTGACCGAGGCGATCCACCGGCGGGACGGGTCGGGACCGGCGTCGGGACCCGCGGCCAGGGCCGCGCTGATCGCCGCCAGGTTCACCGCGTGACCGCCCAGCGGCGCTCCGAGCGTGCTGGCCAGACCGGTGGAGACGAGGATCCCGCGCAGCGGGGGGCGATAGCCGTACCCGGCCAGGACCGCCATGCCCGGCACGTTCTGCGAGGCCATGGTGACCAGGAACAGCGGGAGCGCGATGCTGACCAGCGCCTGGGCGCTCCAGGAGGGGGCGGTCACCTCCACGATCGGCCACAGGTCCGCCGCGCCCGGCGCCTGCCCGGTCAGGGCGATCGCCGCGACGGCCACGAGGAGGGCCACCGGGGTCGCCCAGCGGCGCGCGAACCTGCTCAGCAGCACCCACACGAGCACGGCGGGCCCGGCCAGCAGCGGTATCTCGGCGAGCGCCCGGACCGGCGCGATGCACAGGTCGAGCAGGACCCCCGCGAGCATGGCCCCGGCGATCGGCGCGGGGATCGCGCCGATCCAGCGGCCCAGGGCCGGGAACAGCCCCGCCGCGGTGAGCAGGAGCCCGGAGACCGCGAACGCGCCGATCGCGGCGGGAAACCCGCCCTCCACGGTCCCGGTCGCCACCAGCAGCGCGGCGCCGGGCGTGGACCAAGCGATGGTGATCGGGACGCGCCGGCGCAGGCCGAGCCAGACGGCGACCACGCCGTTGGCCACGCAGAGCGCCAGCAGCCCGGACGCGGCCTGCCGCTGGTCGGCACCCACCGCCCTGAGCCCGGCCAGGACGACCGCGAACGAGCTGGCGAAACCGACGACCGCGGTGACCACTCCGGCGACCACGGGTTGAAGCAGGCGGGACATGTCGATCCTCACGCGGGGGGACGTGCGCTGTTCCGTAAACGGAACAGCCTCGATGGCGCACCATAGCCTCATGGACTCCGGAGCACAAAACCTCTCGCCCGCCATGGACTGCGACACGGCCGGCATAGGGCGGCGGATCCGTCTGCTGCGCGAGGAACGCGGCATGTCGCTGTCGGCCCTGGCCCGTGCCGCGGGCGTCGGCAAGGCCACGCTCTCCGGCCTGGAGAACGGCACCCGCAACCCGACGCTGGAGACCCTCTGGGCGATCACCGCCGAGCTGGGCGTCCCGATGGCCATGGCCATCGGCGCCCCCGCGGCGGGCACGGGCACCGCCGGGGGCGGGAGCGTGAGCGAGGGGACGCCGGTCGTCCAGGGGACCGCCGTCGGCGGGACGCTCCTGCAGGTCTTCGAGGACGAGTCGGTCACCTACGAGCTCTACCGGCTGGTGATCTGCGCGGGGACGCCGCAGGTCTCGCCCGCCCACCACGAGGGCGTCACCGAGCACGTGACCGTCTTCGCCGGGACGCTCAGCGCAGGGCCGGTCGGGGCCCCGATGCGGGCCGGGCCCGGCGAGCACGTCTCCTGGCGGTCGGACGTCCCGCACTCCTATGTCGCCCTGGGGGAACAGGAGGTCCACGCCTCCCTGCTGATGCGCTACCCGCGTCCCTGACACCCGTGCCGGCGGTCCGGCCGCCGTCGGCACCCGGCCACCCGGGTCCATTTCAAAATTGGGCAAAAGTAATATTTAGGTATGACACCACGGTCCATGGCGATTCTCTTCTGGGCCACGGGTGTCCTGGCGTACGTGATCGCCGTCTTCCACCGGCAGTCACTGGGCGTGGCCGGCATCGAGGCGGCGGCACGGCTCGGCGTCGGCGCGGCGGGGCTCTCCGCGCTGGCGATGTGCCAGCTTCTCGTCTACGCGGGCATGCAGGTGCCGGTCGGCATGCTGCTCGACCGGTTCGGCTCCAAGCGCATGCTGGTGCTGGGGGCCGCCGTGATGGCCTGCGGGGAGCTCGTCTTCGCCCTGGCCTCGGGGCTCGTGGCGGGGATCGCGGGCAGGGCACTGGTCGGCTGCGGCGACGCGATGACGTTCATCAGCGTGATCAGGCTGGTCAGCCTCTCCTTCTCCGCCCGCCGCAACCCGCTGATCGTGCAGATCACCGGCCTGATCGGCCAGGTCGGCGCGGTCGCCTCGGCGGTGCCCCTCATCCACTCCCTGCACGTGTACGGCTGGACTCCCACGTTCACCGGCGCCGCCGTCCTCGGCGTGGTCTCCGCGTTCCTGGTGCTCCTCGTGCTGCGCGACTCCCGCCCCCAGCGGACGGACCGCCCTCCGGGTCTGAGGGCCGCCTGGGCCGAGCCCGGCACCCGGCTGGGCATGTGGACCCACGCGGCCACCCAGTGCTCGTCCGCCTCGTTCCTGCTGCTGTGGGGGTACCCGTTCCTGGTCCAGGGCCAGGGGCTGTCCCCGGCGACGGCGGGCGTGCTGCTGTCCACGCTGACCGTCTGCGGCATGGCCTGCGGGCCGCTGCTCGGCTACCTCGCCGGACGGTTCCCCTTCCACCGCTCCCGCCTGGTGCTCTTCGTGATCGGCACCACCGCGGGGGCGTGGAGCGCCGTGCTGCTCTGGCCGGGGCGGGCCCCGTTCTGGCTCCTGGTGGTGCTCGTGGTGGCGCTGGGGACCAACGGCCCCGGGTCGCTGATCGGGTTCGACTACGCCAGGACCTTCAACCCCACCACCCGGATCGGCGCGGCCACCGGCATCGTGAACGGCGGCGGCTTCGTCGCCTCGGTCTCGGTGATCGCCCTGATCGGCGTCACGCTCGACGTGATCGGGAACGAGAGCCTGGACGCCTTCCGGTGGGCGTTCCTCATGCAGTACCCGGTCTGGGCACTGGGCACCGTCCAGGTCCTCCGCTACCGCGGCAAGGCGCGCCGGCTGCTCCTGGCCGCCGAGACGAACACCTGACCCGCCCGGCCCGCCTGCCGTACCGGGTCGCGAGGTCACGACGGCCGCCGGGGCCGGGAACACCCCGGCCCCGGCGGCCGTTGTGACCTGATGTGGCCCCCGCCCTCCTGTCCGGGACGGCGTGAGAGTGCTACCGTGATCGCGGGTGTGACGCACCGTCGGCCAGACCGCGTGCGACGATCCACCCTTCTTCCCCGTGACCGCGGTGCCGGTCCGATCGCTCGAACCCGGTTCGACCGCCGTGCGGCCTGCCGATCCGATCCCGATCCGATCCGATCCCGATCTGATCCGATTCGCCACCGTGAGCCGGTCCACCGCGTCCGCACCCGTTCCTCGGTGCGCCGGTCCGCCTGTTCGCCGGTCCGCCGCGTTCGCGCCGTCCGGCCACCCGCGCCGGGCCTTCCGCCCCGCGTCCGGGCCGGCTCGTCTCCGAGCCCCTTCCCGGCGCCGGGCACGCTCCGCCGCTCCCATCCCCCGGACGGCCGTGCGGCCTTTCCCCCGACGTTCCCCCTACGTTCCACGAGACCCTGAGAGGTCCCCATGACGACCGAAATCCCCGCGGTGATCTCCACCGCCCCCATGACCCCCGAGACGTCCGCAACCCCTGAGACGTCCGCGACCACCCCCCACCGGGCCGCTCCCCGCACGACCGCCGTCCGCGAGGCCGGTACCCGCAGGAGCACCCGCCGCACCGGCGCACCGGAGGGCACCGCCGGTAAGGTCCCCCGCCCCCGCCGGGACGACGCGAGCCGCACCGCACGGACCCCGCGGACCCCACCGACCTCACGACCCCCGCTGACCCCGGCCGGCGACCGGGCCGAGGGAGCGTCCGGCGGGCACACTCCCGTCGAGACCGTGACCGGCCTGCTCGACGTCCAGGGCAGGACCGGCCACCTCCGGACCCGCGGTCACCTGCCCGGACCGGGTGACGTGCGCGTTCCCCCCGCCCAGATCACCGAGTACGGCCTTCGCCCCGGCGACCTCGTCGTGGCCACCTCGCGGGCCCCGTACGAGAGGCTGGAGGGGGTGGAGAGCGTGAACGGCGGTCCCGCCGGGCGGCCACGGCCCGACTTCGCCGACATGACCCCGATCCACCCGCGCGAGCGGCTCCGCCTGGAGGCCGGATCGGCGACCGGCAGGATCGTCGACCTGTTCGCGCCGGTGGGCAAGGGACAGCGCGGCCTCATCGTCGCCCCGCCCAAGGCGGGCAAGACGATGGTCCTGCAGAACCTGGCCGCCGCGATCAGCGCGAGCCACCCGGACTGCCACCTCATGGTGGTGCTCGTCGGCGAGCGCCCCGAGGAGGTCACCGAGATGCGCGAGTCCATCCGGGGCGAGGTCGCCGCGTCCACCTTCGACCGTCCCGACCGCGACCACACCGCCGTCGCCGAGCTCGCGGTCGAGCGCGCCAAGCGCCTGGCCGAGAGCGGACGCGACGTCGTGCTCCTGCTGGACTCCCTGACCCGGCTGGCCCGCGCGTACAACAACCTCGCCCCCGGTGGCGGGCGGACGCTGGCCGGTGGCATCGACACCACGGCCCTGCTGCCCCCGCGGCGCTTCTTCGGCGCCGCGCGCAACCTGCGCGACGGGGGCTCGCTGACCATCCTGGCCACCGTCCTGGTCGAGACCGGCTCGCGGATGGACGACAGCCTGTTCGAGGAGTTCAAGGGCACCGGCAACATGGAGCTGCGCCTCAGCCGTGCCCTCGCCGACAGGCGCCTCTACCCCGCCGTGGACCTCGACGCGTCCGGCACCCGCCGCGAGGAGATCCTCCTCGACCCGCAGGAACGGGAGCTCACCTGGCGGCTGCGCCGCACGCTGGGCGGCCTGGAGCGGCAGCAGGCCCTGGAGCTCCTCCTCGACCGGCTCGGCGAGACCCCCGACAACGCGGCCTTCCTCCGGCTGATCCGGCAGACCACCTGATCACCGGCCCGTCCCGGGCTCCTGCCCGTACCCGCTGCGACCCCGGCACGGACCCGGCACGGGCCCGGCCGGACGGCGCCCCCCGCGGCAGGCGGCATGATGGCGGGATGCTGGCCGATGTCGTCGAACTCCTCGCCTGCCCGGTCTGCGCGGGCGGGCTGACCCTTCACGAGCGGGTCCTCGGGTGCGACCTGGGGCACGGCTTCGACGTCGCCAGGCAGGGGTACGTCAGCCTGCTGACCGGGTCGCGGGTGCCGGGCACGGCCGACACCGCGGCCATGGTGGCGGCCAGGGACGCCTTCCTGGGCGCCGGGCACTACGCCCCCCTCGCCCGCGCGGTGGCCGACGCCTGCCCCGCCGGGGCCGGGGTGCTGGCGGACGCCGGAGCCGGGACGGGCCACTATCTCGCCGGAGCGCTGGACGCGCTGCCCGGGGCCGTCGGGGTGGCGCTGGACGTCTCCAAGCACGCGATCAGGCGGGCCGCGCGGGCGCATCCGCGATCGGGCGCCGTGGTGGCCGACGTATGGAGGCCGCTCCCGCTGAGAGATGGCACGATAGATGTACTTCTGAATGTGTTCGCCCCAAGAAATGGGGCAGAGTTCGCTCGGGTGCTCAAAGGTGCTGGTGAGCTCGTCGTGGTCACACCCACCTCACGGCATCTCGTGCCACTGGTGGAGCGGCTGGGACTCCTGTCGGTGGACGAATCGAAGGAGCGGCGGATGGCGGAGAGCCTGAGCGAGCACTTCATCGAGACCGGCCGGAGCAGCCATGCGTTCGAACTCGTCCTGGAGCACGACGCGATCGAGGCGGTCGTGGGGATGGGCCCGAGCGCCTGGCACATGAATCCTGGGGTTATGCGAAGAAAGATCGCTGATCTACCTGAAAAGAGCACCGTGGAGGCTTCTTTCCGCATGTCTATCTTTAAGCGCCGTCGATAAGCAAGCTGTGTGCTTGACAGCTACCTTGGCGACCCGTGTTACTGATGTGACATTTAGTCCGAAATTCCCTGACATTAACCAAGCAATTGCCCGGTGAAGGCGACATACTGGACCGCAATCCGGCGGGCCCGCGCCCGGACACGTGAAGCTGAAGCCCTGACGGAGGGAAGCGCCATATGAAGGCGGAGGAGCGCTGGCAGGCCAGGTTCCGCGCGCCGCGCGTGACGCTGCCCGTGTGGGCGGGTCAGGCCCCCAGCCGGTCCGTCTACCGCAGCAACGCCTCGGGAGCGTGGGAGGTCTACGCCTGGGACCGGGCGGCGGGTTCCACCCGTCAGGTGACCTCCAGGCCCAAGGGCACCTCGCACGGCGCGATCGACCCCACCGGCCGGTGGATCTGGTGGTTCGAGGACACCGACGGCGACGAGTGGGGCCGGTGGATGCGCCAGCCCTTCGGCGGCGGGCCCGACGAGCCGATCGACCTCCCCCCGGGCTTCCCGTCCGGGCTCGGGCTGGCGGCCACCGGCGACGCGGTCGTCGGGATGGCCAGGCCCGGCCAGGGCTTCACCGTCCACCTCGTACGGCCCGGCGAGCCCGCCAGGACGGTCTACGAGCACTCCGAGGCCGCCTCGGTCTCCGCGGTCTCCCTGGACGGCTCCCTGATCGCGATCGGCCACAGCGAGCACGGCGACGCCCGTCACCCCGCGTTGCGCGTGCTCCGGCCGAACGGCGAGGTCGTCGGCGACCTGTCCGACGGCCCCGGCAAGGGCGTCCTCGGCCTGCGCTTCGCCCCGCTGTCCGGGGACCGCCGGCTGCTCACCCTGCACGAGCGCAGGGGCCGCCGCGAGCCTCTGGTCTGGGACCCCGAGACCGGCGACCAGCGCGAGATCTGGCTGCGCGACCCCGGGGAGATCACCGCCGACTGGTACGACGACGGCCGCTCACTGCTCGTGGTGCGCGCCCACCGCGGCCGTACCTCCCTGACCCGCTACGACCTCCCCGGCGGCGGGCTGTTCCCGATCGAGACCCAGCACGGCGTGATCGACGCCGCCGCGCCGCGGCCCGACGGCTCGGTCGAGTACTCCTGGTCCAGCGGAGCGCACCCGCCGCTGATCCGGTCGACCAGCGGCCACGTCGTGATGAACCACGGCGGCCCCACCTCGCCCCCGTCGGTCCCGGTCGAGGACGTCGACGTGGAGGGGCCGGGCGGCCGCATCCACGCCCTGGTCTCGCGACCCGAGCGCGGTTCCGGGCCCTTCCCCTCGGTCTTCCTGCTGCACGGCGGGCCCACCGCGCAGGACGACGACTCGTTCGTGCCGCAGGTGGCCGCCTGGGTGGACCTCGGCTTCGCGGTCGTACGGGTCAACTACCGCGGCTCGACCGGCTACGGCTCGGCCTGGCGGAACGCCCTGCACGGCGACCTCGGGCACATCGAGCTCTCCGACGTCGCCGCGGTCAGGGAGACCATGGTCGACCGGGGCGTCTGCGACCCCGACCGGCTGGTGCTCGCCGGCGCCTCCTGGGGCGGCTACCTCACCCTGCTGGGCCTGGGCACCCAGCCCAAGATGTGGGCGGCGGGCATCGCCACGGTGCCGATCGCCGACCACGAGGCCACCTACCGGGAGGAGGCCGAGGGACTGCGCTCCTACCACCGCGCACTGTTCGGCGGCTCCCCCGAGGAGCAGCCCGAGCGCTACGCGGGCAGCTCACCGATCACCTACGTCGACCAGGTCGAGGCGCCCCTGCTGATCCTCGCCGGGGAGAACGACCCGCGCTGCCCGATCGGGCAGATCGAGGCGTACGTGGCGCGGCTCGCCTCGCGCGGCCACGAGCACGAGATCTACCGCTACGACGCGGGCCACGGCTCCCTGGTCGTCTCCGAGCGCATCGCCCAGATGTCGGCGCAGCTGGACTTCGCCCGCAGGCACATCAAGATCGACGGCTGACCGCGCCAGCCCCCTGCGGACGGGCGGACCGGCCGGGAGCGCCGAGCGGACGTGACGATCAGCGGGCGCGCAGCACCACGATCGCCATGTCGTCGGCGCTCGGCTCGGGGGCGAAGTCCTGGACGGCGCGGCGGATCCGTTCGGCGACCGCCCGCGCCGACAGGCCCGCGCACTCGCCGAGCAGCCTGGCCAGGCCCCCGTCGTCGTCGAGCAGCCGCCCGCCCCTGCGGCGCTCGGTGACCCCGTCGGTCACCGCCAGGAGCACGTCACCGGGGTCGAGGTGGACGACCTCGGCCTTGAAGGTCGCCTCGGGGAACACCCCCAGCAGCGACTGGGAGGTCACCACGGTGTCCACCTCCCCGTCGGCGCGCAGCCTCAGCGCCTCCGGATGCCCGGCGGAGACCATCGACACCTCCAGCCCGCTCGCGGACGGGGTGATCTCCCCGTGCAGCAGCGTCAGGAAACGCGCGCGGTCGCCCTCGTCCAGGATGGCCTGGTTGAGCCGGTCCAGGACCGCGGCCACGCCGTAGCCCTCCCGGGCCAGCAGCCGCAGGGTGTGCCGGGCCAGGCCGGTGACCGCGGCGGCCTCGGGACCCGTCCCGCAGACGTCGCCCACCGCGAACCGCCAGGAGGACTCCCCGGCCGCGAACAGGTCGTAGAAGTCCCCGCCGACCTCGTTGGTCTCCCCGGCCGGCTCGTAGACCACGGCGGGGTCGAGGCCGGGGATCTCACCCGGCTCGTCCGGGGGCAGCAGGCTGCGCTGCAGCGCCCGGTTGGCCGCCGCCTGGGTGGCGTACAGCAGGGCGTTGTCCAGCGCGAGCGCAGCCCGCCGGCCGATGTCCTCGGCGTACTGGAACACGTCCTCGGCGAACCGGTCCGGCCGGCCCAGGCACATCGCGCCCAGCGTGCGCCCGCGCGCCAGCAGCGGGATGATCAGCACCTGCGAGTCGGCGAGCTGCATGGACCCGCCGGTCTGCGGGATCTGGACGGCGTCGAGCTCCTCGCGCAGCTCGTCGATGCGCTGCTCGTCGGTGTGCCACAGGTAGGCCGGCCGCTGCGGGCCGCCCTCGTTGTTCCAGGTGTAGACCGCGCACCAGGTGGCCAGCCTCGGCACCACGATCTGCGAGATGATCGCGGGCACCATGTCGGGGTCGAGGGTGCCGGCCAGCAGGTCGCTGGCGTCGGCGAGGAAGCCCATCCAGATCGGCCCGCGGCTGGGCTCCTCGGCCGTCCACTCCGAGGACGGCCGCCCGGAGGCACCGGGTAGCCTGAGTTTGGCCCAGTGTGTGCGCTGCTGCCCGGCGAAGGTGACACCCCACTCCTCCACCGGCACGGACGGGGCGTCGAGGCCCGGCTCCGGTGCCCGCCTGTGGCGCACCTCTATCTGCAGACCGTCGCCCAGATGGCTCCAGACGATCTCGAAGGGAACACCGGTCACCTGCGACGAGAGATCCATCGCCAGCCGCTCGGCGGGCGCCATGACGGACGCGGCGGCCCAGGCGGTCATCACCTCTCTGGTGAACCGCCTGGCCTCGGGGACGGCCGTCTCTCCCGGGGCGAAGGTCGCCGCCAGGACGGCACGGGGAGCACCGGTCATTGTTCCGTGACTACCACACTTCCCGTTGACATGGGGTGAATCGAAGGTAGGACTACACATTGCGCACCGTGACAGACTGGTATGACTCACGGCTGCGCCCCCGGGAGTCAAGGAGGTCGTACATGACCACGGTCGACACCGTGCCCGACGTCGAGGAGCGACGTTACAGCGAATCGGACCTGAGGCCGATTCTGCAGACGCTCATCACCTGGCGCGACGGTGACTTCCGCCGCCGGGTGCCGCACGCCCCGCCCGGTATTCTCAGCGAGATCCGCCTGCTGCTCAACGAGGTGGCCGACCGCCGCGAGCATCTGGCCAACGAGCTGCACCGGGTGCGCCGCGAGGTGGTCAAGGAGGGCCGCTTCAGCGAGCGCCTGACCCCCGGTCCCGGCGTGGGCTCGTGGGCCGAGAGCGTCGACTCGGTCAACGCGCTGATCGACGCGCTGGTCGGCCCGGTCAGCGGGGCCGCCGACGTGATCGACGCGGTGGCCAAGGGAGACCTGTCGCGCCGGATCGACCTCGACCGCGGCGCCCGGGGCGAGGTGCGCCGCCTCGGCAAGGCGATCAACGGCATGGTCGACCAGCTCTCGCTCTTCACCTCCGAGGTGACGCGGGTGGCCCGCGAGGTCGGCACCGAGGGACGGCTGGGCGGCCGGGCGAACGTGCGCGGCATGTCCGGGAGCTGGCGCGACCTCACCGAGGCCGTCAACACCATGTCCAGCCGCGTCTCGGCCCAGGTCCGCGACATCGCGGCGGTGACCACCGGGGTGGCGCGGGGCGACCTGAGCCGCAAGGTGACCGTCGACGCGGTCGGCGAGATGTTCGAGCTGAAGAACACCGTGAACACGATGGTGGACCAGCTGCTGGCGTTCGCCGAGGAGGTCACCCGGGTGGCCCGCGAGGTCGGCACCGAGGGCCAGCTCGGCGGCCAGGCGCAGGTGCGCGGGGTCTCGGGGGTCTGGAAGGACCTCACCGACAACGTGAACGTGATGGCCGGCAACCTGACCACCCAGGTGCGCGCCATCGCCGCGGTCTCCACCGCGGTCGCGCAGGGTGACCTGTCGAAGAAGATCACCGCTGACGCGCAGGGCGAGATCCTCCAGCTCAAGGACACCCTCAACACGATGGTGGACCAGCTGTCGATGTTCGCCGACGAGGTCACCCGGGTGGCCCGCGAGGTCGGCACCGAGGGCCAGCTCGGCGGCCAGGCCCGGGTCCGCGGCGTGTCGGGGGTCTGGAAGGACCTCACCGACAACGTCAACTCGATGGCCAACAACCTCACCTACCAGGTCCGCAACATCGCCGAGGTCACCACGGCGGTGGCCAACGGCGACCTGACCCGCAAGATCGACGTGGACGCGCAGGGCGAGATCCTGGCGCTGAAGACCACCATCAACACCATGGTCGACCAGCTCTCCTCGTTCGCCTCCGAGGTCAGCCGCGTCGCCCGCGAGGTGGGCTCGGAAGGACAGCTCGGCGGCCAGGCGCAGGTGCCCGGCGTCTCCGGCACCTGGAAGGACCTCACCGACAACGTCAACGTGATGGCCAACAACCTGACCACCCAGGTGCGCCAGATCGCGGCCGTCTCCACCGCGGTGGCCCAGGGCAACCTGTCGAAGAAGATCACCGCTGACGCGCAGGGCGAGATCCTCCAGCTCAAGGACACCCTCAACACGATGGTGGATCAGCTGTCGATGTTCGCCGACGAGGTCACCCGGGTGGCCCGCGAGGTCGGCACCGAGGGCCAGCTCGGCGGCCAGGCCCGCGTCCGCGGCGTGTCGGGGGTCTGGAAGGACCTCACCGACAACGTCAACTCGATGGCCAACAACCTCACCTACCAGGTCCGCAACATCGCCGAGGTCACCACGGCCGTCGCATCGGGGAACCTCAACCGCAAGATCGACGTGAACGCCCAGGGCGAGATCCTGGCGCTGAAGACCACCATCAACACCATGGTCGACCAGCTCTCCTCGTTCGCCTCCGAGGTCAGCCGGGTCGCCCGCGAGGTGGGTTCGGAGGGCAAGCTCGGCGGACAGGCCCGCGTCGAGGGCGCCGAGGGCATCTGGAGGGGCCTCACCGAGAACGTCAACGAGCTCGCCGCCCGCCTGACCACCCAGGTGCGCGCCATCGCCGAGGTGACCACGGCCGTCGCCACCGGCGACCTGACCCGGTCCATCACCGTCGACGCCGAGGGCGAGATCGGCGAGCTGAAGGACAACATCAACATGATGGTGTCGGTGCTGCGCGACACCACCACCGCCAACCAGGAACAGGACTGGCTGAAGTCCAACCTGGCGAGGATCTCCCGCCTCATGCAGGGCCACCGCGACCTGATGGAGGTCGCCAGGCTCATCATGAGCGAGCTGACCCCGCTGGTCTCGGCCCACTACGGCGCCTTCTACCTCGCCGAACCGGCCGGCGACCACGACCTGCACCTCATCGCCGGGTACGGCGCCCGTCCCGGCACCGGTCCCCGCCAGCGGTTCGCGACCGGCGAGGGCATCGTGGGCCAGGCCGCGCTGGAGGGCAGGGGGATCGTCCTCGGGAACGTGCCCGCCCGCTACCTGACCGTCGACACCGGCCTGAGCACCTCCACGCCCGCGCAGATCGTCGTGCTGCCCGTGCTGTTCGAGACCCAGGTGCTCGGCGTGCTGGAGCTGGCCTCGTTCAACGAGTTCAGCGAGGTCCACCACGACTTCCTGAACCAGCTCGTCGAGACCATCGGCGTCACGATGAACACGATCATCGCCAACTCCCGTACCGAGGACCTGCTGACCGAGTCGCAGCGCCTCACCACGGAGCTGCAGGAGCGCTCCGACGAGCTGCAGCGCCAGCAGGAGGAGCTGCGCCGCTCCAACGCCGAGCTGGAGGACAAGGCCGCGCTGCTGGCCAAGCAGAACCGGGCCATCGAGATCCAGAACTTCCAGATCGAGCAGGCCCGCCGGACGCTGGAGGAGCGCGCCGAGCAGCTCGCGGTCTCCTCGCGCTACAAGTCCGAGTTCCTCGCCAACATGTCCCACGAGCTGCGCACCCCGCTGAACAGCCTGCTGGTGCTGGCCAAGCTGCTCACCGAGAACGCCGACGGCAACCTCACGCCCCAGCAGGTGGAGTTCGCCCGCACCATCCACGGCGCGGGCTCGGCCCTGCTCCAGCTCATCAACGACATCCTCGACCTGTCCAAGGTCGAGGCCGGGCGGATGGACATCCACCCCCAGCAGATCTCCCTGCCCAAGCTCGTCGACTACTTCGAGTCCACCTTCGCCCCGCTGGCGCAGGACAAGGGCCTGTCGTTCACCGTCGAGGTGGACCCGTCGATCCCGCAGGAGCTGCGTACCGACGAGCAGCGCCTGCAGCAGGTGCTGCGCAACCTGCTCTCCAACGCGATCAAGTTCACCCCCAAGGGCGAGGTACGGCTGCGCGTGATGCACGCCAGGCGCGCGGTCGCCTTCGTGGACGACACCCTGCGCGGCGCCGACGGCATCCTGGCCTTCGAGGTGGTCGACACCGGCATCGGGATCGCCTCCGACAAGCTGGAGGTCATCTTCGAGGCGTTCCGCCAGGCCGACGGGACCACCAGCCGCAAGTACGGCGGCACCGGCCTGGGGCTGTCGATCTGCCGGGAGATCGCCCGCCTGCTCGGCGGCGAGATCCACGTGGTCAGCAAGGTCGGCGAGGGCAGCACCTTCACCCTCTACCTGCCGCCCTCCTACGGCGGCCCGCTGGCCTCCCGCGACGGCGGGGCGAGCGCCCTCACCTCCTCCCCCCGCAACCCGGTGCTCCTCGGCGTGACCGCCGAGCCCGACGAACTGCCCGAGCTGCCGGAGATGCCCGCGCTGCCGATCGGTGAGGACATGCCGCTGCCGGCCTTCTCCCGCGAGGAGGGCAAGCCGTGGAAGGGCGAGGACCCGCTGACCGGCGCGAAGATCCTGATCGTGGACGACGACATCCGCAACGTGTTCGCCCTGACCAGCGTTCTGGAACGCTACGGCTCCACGGTGATCTACGCGGAGAACGGCCGCGAGGGCATCGAGCAGCTGGAACGCAACGAGGACGTCTCCCTGGTGCTCATGGACATCATGATGCCGGAGATGGACGGCTGGGCCACCACCTCGGCGATACGCCGGATGCCCCAGTTCGCGGATCTGCCGATCATCGCGCTAACCGCTAAGGTCATGCGAGGTGACCGGGAGAAGAGCATCGCTTCCGGCGCCTCCGACTACGTGCCCAAGCCCGTGGACGTCGACCGCCTGCTCGAACGGCTGCGCGGCTGGCTGACCCGGGGCAAGGCGGCCGGCGACTCCGACGAAGGCGTGTGATCGATGCCGGACAGAGCCAAGATCCTCCTGGTGGACGACCGGGAGGAGAACCTCATCGCGCTCGAGGCCATTCTCAGCTCGCTCGACCTCGTACCGGTCCGCGCGAAGTCCGGGGAGGAGGCGCTGAAGGCCCTGCTCGGCACGGAGTTCGCGCTGATCCTGCTGGACGTGCGCATGCCGGGCATGGACGGGTTCGAGACGGCCGCCCACATCAAGCGGCGCGAGCGCACCCGCAACATCCCGATCATCTTCCTGACCGTGGTCGACAGCGCTCCCGACTACGCCTTCCGCAGCTACGCGGCCGGCGCGGTGGACTACCTCACCAAGCCCTTCGACCCGTGGGTGCTCAGGGCCAAGGTCGCGGTGTTCGTGGAGCTCTACAACATGAACCGCAGGATGGCCGAGCAGGCCGCCATGCTCCGTGAGCGCGTCGGCGCCGAGCTGCCCCCGGGCGAGCCGTCCGACCAGGCGGCCGTGCTGCCCGAGCTGTCCCGCCGCCTGACCTCGGTCGAGGAGGAGCTGGTACGGGTCGTCGAGCTGGTCCGCGAGAACGGGGACCCGCGCCTGGCGAGCCCGGTCGCCGAGCTGTCCCGCCGCCTCGACCACCTGCGGTCCGGCTTCGACGCCCTGACCTGACGGGCGCTCCCCCCACCGGCCGGGCCGGGAGGGGGACACCGGGTCACTCCTCGGCCAGCACGGCCTCGCCGACGTCCCCGCGTAGCCGGTCGTTGGCCTGTTCGAGCGCGGCGAGCACGATCTCGCGCTGCTCGTCGCTCGTGCCGCCCATCGTCTGCTCGGCGAGTTCCGCCCACACCCGTTCGATGGCCGGGACCAGCTCGTGGCCCGCGTCGGTCACCACGATGCGCACCTGGCGGCGGTCCGTGGCGACCGCCTCGCGCCGGAACCAGCCGCTGTTCTCCAGCCGGGCCAGGCTGCGGGTCGCGGTCGGCGGCTCGATCCCGATCCGGGCCGCCAGCTCCGAGACCGTCATCCCCTCGCGCTCCTGGGCCAGCAGCCAGAGCAGCACGTCCTGGCCGGGGTGCAGGCCGAGTTCGGCGAGCTTGCGCGCCTTCACGGCGCGGTAGAGCTTGCTCATCTTGTTCAGGGCCCGGTTGACCCGCATCGCCTCGCTTGCATCCACGACCGCCATCCTATATCTATGTAGTCGGCTAATAGATAGCCGACTAATAGATGGTCGGCTAAGCATTGGAGGAGCGATGAATCTCGGACTCGACGGCCGGGTCGTGCTGGTCACCGGGGCGTCCGGCGACATCGGCTCCGCGATCGCCAGGGCGTTCGCGGAGGAGGGTGCGCCGGTGGCCGTGGGCTGGCACGGCAACGAGGAGAGGGCACGCGCCGTCGCCGACCCGATCGTCCGGGCGGGGGGCAGGGCCATGGCCGTGCGGATCGACCAGCGTGACCGCGAGTCGGCACGGGCTGCGGTACGCCGCGTCGAGGACGAGCTCGGTGACGTCGCGGTCCTGGTCGCGAACGCGGTCGCCTGGCCGGACAGGACGGCGGAGACCTGGGACAGCCTGACCGACGGCCTCACCGCGAACGTGACGGGGACGATGGCCGTGATCGACGCCGTCCTGCCCGGCATGAGGAGCACCGGCTGGGGGAGGCTGGTGCTCGTCTCGTCGGACGTGGTCGACCAGCCCATACCCGCGGGCGTGGCCTACCCCGCCGCCAAGAGCGCGCTGGAGGCGGCCGCGAGGGTGCTCGCCGTCCGGGAGGCCCGGCACGGCGTCCTCACCAACGTCGTGCGGCCGGGCTTCACGCTGACGGAGCGAGCGCTGAACACCCCCGGGCTCGGCCGGCCGGCCGTCGACGCCGAGGGTGCGCAGACGCCGACGGGCCGCATCTGCACGCCACAGGACGTCGCCTCCGCGGTCGCCTACCTGGGCTCGGCCGCGAACGGGCACGTCAACGGCGAGATCCTCTCCGTGGCGGGCGGGCGGCACCTGACCCGCTGACGGCCGTCACCGCCCGTCCCCGGCCGGGCGGTGACGGGCCTTCCGCCCGCTTCGCCACGTCCGGCGTCCGCGCTCACCCCGCGACGGCTCAGGGTGTGGCGGCTCAGCGCCGGGCGCGCTCCAGGGCGTCCCAGAAGCCACGGCGCAGGGCGTGCCGGACCTCGTCGTGCAGCAGGAAGTCGATCGGCAGCGACGACCCCTGCAGCAGGCGTGCCTCCAGGTCGGAGGGCATCCGGGGCTTGCGGGCCAGGACGGCCTCCAGCCACAGGGCGGGCGCGTCCTTGGCGACGGACTCGCCGAAGTCGTGCCCCTCCTTGTGCGCGGCCTGCACCGCGTCCGAGAGGGTCGTCGCACCGGGACCGGGGCCGGTGCTCTGCTGCGGCACCGGAGCGGCGTGAGGGCCGGTGTAGGCGCCCATCTGCGAGGGCTGGTACGCCGGCATGCCGCCGGTGTTGCCGCCGCCCAGCGAGTACTGAGGGGCGGCCGGCAGCGGCCCGGTCTGGCCCCCCGGTGCCGCGTGGGAGGGCGACGGGGACGGAGGGGTCGCCGTCTGGGACGCCTGCGGTGCCTGGGCCGGCTGGCCGGAGGGGGCGGGCGGGGCGGCCTGCGGGAGCGGTGACTCCTGGGTGTAGCTCGGATAGGCCGAGGACGGCAGCGCGGGCTGGGCATGGGCCGCGCGGGACGGCTGGACCGCCGGGACGGGGCTGGTGACCGGGGACCCGTTGGTGCCTCCGGCGCGGGAGGGGACGGACTGCCCGTTGCCGGCGTGCCGGTGGCCGTTGACCGCCAGGGCCGGCGTCTCACCGCTGATCAGGCTGACGTGCGGGCGCAGATGGGTGGCGCCGATCTCGATGAGGTCGTCGCACTCCTGGCGCAGCGTGCGGGAGACGGCCCAGCTCCCGTCGGCGCTGATGTGCACCACGGTCACCCGGACGCCGAGGTCCTGGGCGTCGCACACGACCTGCGCCAGGTCCTCGTCACCGCTGACCACGACCGCGTCGCAGACCGCGCCGTTGCGGGCCAGCGTCATCAGGTCACGGTGGACCTGGGCGTCGACGCCCTCGCGACGGCCGGGACGGATGCGCGACAGGCGGAGCTTCAGGCCGGGGATGTCGGCCAGCGTGTCGTGCTCGGGCGTACGGCGGCCCTCCACGGTCGCCTCGTACCAGTAGCAGCGCAGCAGCGGCAGGCCGGTGCGTTCCCTCGACAACTTGTTCAGCAGCTGGAGCAGCCCCGGGTAGTCCCAGGCGACCGATTCGCGATGGCGGGTCCCGTGCACCGCCATCGCGCCGTCGGCCAGCAGGTAGCCGGCGTCCACGAACAGCGCACAACGATCCACACGACACCGCCCTTCCTACGTGGCCCGATCCTTCGGCTCAGACAGGCCTGAAACAGCCCCTGAGAGACCGGACAGACGGCCCTTCCTCAGGGTAATCAAGCGGCTGACCCTTCGAGGGTGAATCCCGACGATTCCACCCGCGCTCGACCAAACGTTGGAGTGTTCACCGCAGACCGTACCAGTTTGTCCCGTTCACGATCTGGTCCGAACCTGGCCCGAATCTGGTTCGACGAGACGCGCGCGCACCCGCTCCCCGGCCATCCTGCCATCCGCTCCCGGGAGTGTCGTGCGGAGTCGCCCGGTCGTTCGCCCACGAGGCCGCGGAAGCACGCGCTCACGGGGTCACGGGACCGCCTGGACGCTCACCGCCGCCACGCCGAACAGCAGGACGTCCTGGCGCGTGCCGAGTTCCAGCACCGGGTCACGTCCCAGCGGGGCCCGGAAGCGGTCCACGTCCGTGCCGAACGTCGCCCCGCCCCGCGCCCCGGTGGCGGACCCGTCGAACGGGTTGCGCGGGTCCCGTCCCCCGCCGACGGGCCGCAGCGTCCGGCCGCCGACCCGTACCCGGTCGCCCCGCACGTCCGCGTCGCCCTCCCAGGTCACCAGCGCCATCCTCGCGGCCATCCGGGCGGACGTCAGCCCGTCGAGCGGTATCCGCACCGAGCGGCGCCCCGTACCCAGCACGGTCGCGTCGTCCACCACGACCGCCTGGCCGTACGGCCGGCGCGGGTCGGCCACGATGACCACCAGCCCCCACCCGGCGTGCCGTGACACACCCGCTCGTACCGAGGGGTCGGCCACCCAGTACGTCCCGCTGACCCTGCCCAGCAGGCGCGTCACATCGGCGAACGCCTGGTAACCCCTGCCCACGGGCAGCTCCCTCTGGACCACCTCGGACGCCCTGACCTGCCGGTACCCGCTCTCCCCCGGCGCCTTGAACCTGATCCGCCCTCCGGGGGGTGCGCTCGCCGACCAGTAGAGCCCCGCCCAGACCACCTTGCTGGCCGGTGGCAGCAGGAGCCGGGCCGCGCTCGACACCCGCGTCGAGGGATCGGTGTCCCGGTCGAGCAGGCGCATCCGCCAGCCGTTGTTGTCGCGCCTGCCGCCCTGACGCGCGCGGGCGCTCTCGCACTCCGGCCGGGAGGGGTCGCAGCTCAGCAGGGTGTTGCCGATCGCGGAGACGGCCACCCTGCCGTCGGTGGCGAACCTGGCCGGGGCGCCCGACGACCGCACGCCGGTACGGGCCCCGGCCGCGGTCCGCGTCCCCGGGGCGGAGACCGTGACCGAGGGCGCCGCACCGGGGACGGCCTGGTCCGACACCATGACCCTGAGGAACACCGCCGTGACCCGTCCGGCCGGGAGCGGGCCGCGCACGCACCGCGCGCCCCTGCTCCGGGCCCGGCAGGACCAGCCGTCCACCGTGCCGACCGGTGTCACGACACCGACCGCGTGCCCCCTGGGGGAACCGGACGGCAGGGTCACGCCGCGCGGCAGGACGACGTCGGCGACCACCTCCCCGCTCGGCCCGCCCCCGGCGTTGCGCAGCCGCAGCGCCACGATGCCCGCCTTGGACCTGACCAGGGCGCCCATCACGTCGATCGTGGCGACCAGGTGGGGCACCGGCGCACCCGGGGTCACCCCGGCGGGCCCGGACGGCGATCCGGCGGGCGGCGGTACGGCTCCCGGCGTACCGCCGTCCGTACCGCTCCCTGTGCCACCGTCCGTGCCGTCCTGCGGCGGTGCCAGCGGATCGCGGGCGCCGGGAGACGGCACACCTGGCGTACCGGCACCCGGGGTGTCCACGCCGGGCGTACCGGCACGGGACGTGCCGGGGCCGGTCGTACCCGCGTCGGGTGTGGAGGCGCCGGGGATCGGGAAGGCGACGATCGGCTCGGAGGCCGCGCTCGGCGGGAGGGCCTCCCTGCGGTCCGGTGCCAGGACGAGGACCGCCGCCACCGCGACCACGACAGCGGTGACCGCGGCCCCGGCGATCAGGGCACGCCGCGTGGAGCGGGGCGTCCTGCGCCAGAGACCGGGGAGTCCCCCCTCGTCGGCCGTGCCCAGCCTGCCGAGCGCCGCCAGGTAGGCCGGGAACGCGGGACCGACGACGAGCGGGCCGACCACGGAACGCAGGCTGCGGCCGATGCCGGTCACCTCCGTGAACACCGCCCGGCAGCCGGAGCAGCCGTCCAGGTGCTCGTTCACCACCCTGCCGTGCGCCCTGGCCAGACTGCCGCGGACGTAGGGACCCAGCCTGGCCAGCACGGGCCTGCACTCGGGCACGTGGGACTCGGCCAGATGGATGCGCAGGCACGCCTGGCGCATCCCCTCCCGGGCCCGGTAGGCGAGCGCGCCCGTCCCGCCGACCGTCAGGCCCAGCAGGAGCGCGGTCTCCTCGGGCGGGGTCCTCTCGACCTCGGCGTGCCACAGCACGAGCTGCCAGCGCTCGGGCAGCGAGCGGAAGGCCCTGGCCACCGGCGACCGCTCCAGTGCCGCCGACGCCGGGTCGGTGAGGGGCGCCCCCGGGTCGAGAGCCCCCGTCTTCCCTCCGGCCGGTTCCCCGCCGGTACCGTCCGCGGTGCCACCGTCCCCCGAGGCGTCACCGTCCCCGGCTCCGGCCCCACCGCGTCCGGTACCACCGTCTCGGGCACGGTCAGCGGCGCCGTCACCTTCCGCGGTGCGGTCCGTCGTGACGCGACCCGTCGCGGCGCGGCCCGTCACCAGCCGGCGCAGGGCGGTCAGCAGGTAGATGCGGAACGCCTGCTCCGGGCCGTCCCCCCGGGCGACCACGCGATGCACCTCGGTGAACGTCTCCTCCACGACGTCCGCACCCCCGGCCTCGTCCCGCACGAGCAGACCCGCCAGGGCGTGCGCCGCGTGAGCGTGCCGCCGGTGGAGCAACCGGTACGCCACCGGATCGCCGTTTCTGGTGGCGGCCAGCAGCTCGGCATCGCCTTGAGATATTTTCCCACTCATTGTGACCCCGTCATTACCCATGGTTGCCTGCCGGATGATCCCGCAGTCCGTGCCGGGAGTAAACCCGGATCGCACTTTTGCCGCCGCAGGGCCGGGAGAGGAGCCTTCGCGCGCCGCCCGAGGCTCCGGCCGCAGGTCACGGGGATTCCAGTGGGTTCCGCCCGGTGTCGACGCGTTCAGGGGAACACGGAGGGATTTCAGGGAGTTCCGTCGCGAGGTCCGCGAGGGGGACGGGGCCGATCGGGTGAGGACGGGGCCGCCCTAACCTGGTTGCCATGAGCGATCGCGAGAACCTGCTGGTGGAGATCAAGGGCAAGGGCGTGGTGCACGGCAAGGTCGTGCTCTCCTCGGGCCGGGAGGCCGACTTCTACGTGGACATGCGCCGGGTGACCCTCGACGGGCAGGCGGCGCCGCTGGTGGGACGGGTCATGCTGGACCTCACCGAGGACCTGGAGTACGAGGCGGTCGGCGGGCTGACGCTGGGCGCCGACCCGGTGGCGACCGCCATGCTGCACGCGGCCGCGGCCCGGGGCAGGACCCTGGACGCGTTCGTGGTCCGCAAGGCGCAGAAGGCCCACGGCATGCAGCGCCGGATCGAGGGGCCGGACGTGGCGGGGCGGCGGGTGCTGGCGGTGGAGGACACCTCCACGACCGGCGGGTCGCCGCTGACCGCGGTGGAGGCGCTGCGCGAGGCGGGTGCCGAGGTCGTGGCGGTCGCCACCATCGTGGACCGCGGCGCCGCCTCGGCGATCGCCGAGGCCGGGCTGCCGTACCGGACCGCATACACGCTGGCCGACCTCGGCCTGGCCTGAGGGAGCCGTCTCCCCTTCCGGGATCACCCGGAAGGGGTACGGGTCCCCGGGACACGCGAACCCGCGAGCGCGAACCCGCGAGCGCGAGCCCGGGAGCGCGGATCCGGAAGCGGTCACCCCGGGAGCACGAGCGTGAACCCGAGAGCGTGGACCCCCGGGAGTGCGAGCCCGGGCATGCGAACCCGAGAGCGCGGTCAGTCGCGGGAGACCGTGAACTCCTCGCGCTCCCCGGGCCTGACCGGGGGACGGACGGTCCCGTTCACCTGGACGCGGACGGCGGCCGAGTCCGCCAGGACCACGTCGACCTTGGGGTCGAAGGACTGGAACCGCTCGTCCTGGGCCATCTCCCGGTCGAACAGCACGTCACCCCCGGTGACCTTGAGGAAGACCGTGGGGCACTCCTGGCGCAGGCACTCGACGAGGACGGTGGGGACCCGTTCGGCGGCGGGTGCGGGGGCGGGGGAGGAACCGGCGGCCCGGGTGGGCGTCGTGGCCGTCTCCACGCCGGAACCGGAGCCGGAACTAGAGTCGGAACCGAGGCCGCCGAACAGCGACAGGACGCCGAACACGATCAGGGCGACGAAGGCCAGCACCACCAGTCCGAGGAGGACCAGGCGCGCGATACCCATGGGGTCGGACCTGTGGCGTCCCACACCGTGGAGATTAGCGGTTCGTGAGGGGATTTCACGACCGGTCCGGAGGATCGGTGCGTACGCCCCGGGCTCCGGAAGATCACACATTCCGGCCCAGGTCATGCCGGAAAATCGCGAACGTACGGGAAGCAGGAGGACCGGGGCCCGGGAACCCCCGCCCGGGCCGGTAGCGTAGGCGGCGAAAGTACCCGGTGGACCTCTGCACCACCCCGAAGGCGTGGGGTGCGCTGTCCGGCCGGGGACGGAACCCGGGATACTGGCCTACGGGCCATGTCCTCATGCCCCGCGCCAGCTGTTCACAGCCGTCTCCAGGGAGATGACACGATGCCTATCGCGACCCCAGAGGTCTACGCCGAGATGCTCGACCGGGCCAAGGCGGGAGGTTTCGCCTACCCGGCCATCAACGTGACCTCTTCACAGACCCTCAACGCCGCGCTCAGGGGGTTCGCCGAGGCCGAGAGCGACGGCATCATCCAGGTGTCGACCGGCGGCGCCGACTTCCTCTCCGGCACCACCGTCAAGAACATGGTGACCGGTTCGGTGGCGCTGGCGGAGTACGCCCGCGTGGTCGCGGCCAACTACCCCGTGACGGTCGCGCTGCACACCGACCACTGCCCCAAGGACAAGCTGGACGGCTTCGTCCGCCCGCTGCTGGACATCTCCCTCGAGCGGGTGGCCAGGGGCGAGGACCCGCTCTTCCAGTCGCACATGTGGGACGGTTCCGCCGTCCCGCTGGACGAGAACCTGGAGATCGCCAAGGAACTCCTGGAGAAGACCGCCCGCGCGAGGATCGTCCTTGAGGTGGAGATCGGCGTCGTCGGCGGCGAGGAGGACGGTGTCGTCGGCGAGATCAACGACAAGCTCTACACCACCACCGACGACGCCCTCGCGACCGCCGAGGCCCTGGGCCTGGGCGAGCGGGGCCGCTTCATGCTCGCCGCGACCTTCGGCAACGTGCACGGCGTCTACAAGCCGGGCCACGTCAAGCTCCGCCCGAGCGTGCTCAAGGACATCCAGGAGGCGGTCGGCACCAAGTACGGCAAGGACAAGCCGTTCGACCTGGTCTTCCACGGCGGCTCCGGCTCGCTGCTGGAGGAGATCCACGAGTCCATCTCCTACGGCGTGGTGAAGATGAACATCGACACCGACACGCAGTACGCCTTCACCCGCCCGATCGCCGAGCACATGTTCAAGAACTACGACGGCGTGCTCAAGGTCGACGGCGACGTCGGCAACAAGAAGGCCTACGACCCGCGCTCGTACGGCAAGGCCGCCGAGACCGCGATGGCGGCGCGCATCGTCGAGGCCGCGCAGCACCTGAAGTCCGCCGGGACCAAGCTCTCCTGAGCCGCGTCCTCCCCGGTCGCGAGCGTGCCGCGAGACCGGCTCCCGGAGACTTTCCGGGAGCCGATCTTGGCCTCACCCGGGTACACCAGGTAGGACTGTGGTTATGGAATCGCACGAGAACCTCCTCGCGGGCCCGCCGCCCACCCTCCTGCCGGATGTGCCCGAAGCCCGGGAGGCGCTGGAATCCGGCGCCAAAGCATCCGATGTCGCCGCGCGCTTCCCCGCTCATCCGGCCGCCTGGGCGGCACTCGCGGAGGAGTACTTCGCCGCCGGGCACGCCGTGACGTCGTACGCGTTCGCCCGCACCGGCTACCACCGCGGCCTCGACCAGCTGCGCAGGGCGGGCTGGAAGGGACACGGCCCGATCCCCTGGGAGCACCCCGCCAACCAGGGCTTCCTGCGATGCCTGTACGCGCTGGCCCGTGCCGCCCAGAGCATCGGGGAGAAGGACGAGGCCGAGCGCTGCTTCCAGTTCCTCAAGGACTCCAGCGCCACGGCGTTCGACGAGCTCGCCGGGAGCTGAGACGGGTCCAACCGTGACCGGACCCGGCACGCCCCCAGGGTCCGGCACAGGCCCGGCACGGGACCCGAAAACACCCCTGACCTGGACCTGATCCGGCCCTGATCCACCGAGGGGATCTCCCGCCCCGCCCTCCGGCGGCAGGGGGGAGATCCCCATTTCGGACGTCGTCGGGTATTCTCTCCTCGCAAGAGCCCCTGTCGCGATTGCGCCAGGGGTTTTCGGTTTTGCGGTTGGAGATCACGATGCCGGCTGTGGTTCTCGTTGGTGCCCAGTGGGGCGATGAGGGCAAGGGGAAGGCGACCGACCTGCTCGGTGACCAGGTCGACTACGTCGTCAGATACCAGGGAGGCAACAACGCGGGACACACGGTCGTCATCGGCGACCAGAAGTACGCGCTGCACCTGCTGCCGACGGGGGTGCTCTCCCCGGACGTCGTTCCCGTGATCGGCAACGGCGTCGTCATCGACCCGGGCGTGCTGCTCAGCGAGATCGACGGCCTGGCGGCCCGCGGGGTATCCGCCGAGCGGCTGCTGATCTCCGCCGACGCGCACCTGATCATGCCCCACCACAAGGCCCTGGACAAGGTCACCGAGCGCTACCTGGGCAAGGCCAAGATCGGCACGACCGGTCGCGGCATCGGTCCCGCGTACGGCGACAAGATCTACCGGATGGGCGTGCGGGTGCAGGACCTGCTGGACCCGGGCATCCTGCAGAAGAAGATCGAGGTCGCGCTGGGCGAGAAGAACCAGATCCTCACCAAGATCTACAACCGCCGGGCGATCGATCCGGAGAAGGTCCTGGAGGAGTACCTCGGCTACGCCGAGCGGCTCACCCCGCACATCGCCGACACCTCGCTGGTCCTCAACAGGGCCCTGGACGAGGGCAAGGTCGTGCTGCTGGAGGGCGGCCAGGGCAACCTGCTCGACATCGACCACGGCACCTACCCGTTCGTCACCTCCTCCTCGCCGACGAGCGGCGGCGCCTGCTCGGGGTCGGGCATCCCGCCGACCCGGCTGACCCGCGTGATCGGCATCCTGAAGGCGTACACCACCCGGGTGGGGTCGGGCCCGTTCCCGACCGAGCTCGACGACGAGATGGGCGAGTGGCTGCGCACCACCGGCGGCGAGTACGGCGTGACCACCGGGCGCGACCGCCGCTGCGGATGGTTCGACGCGGTCATCGCCCGGTACGCCACCCGGATCAACGGCGTCACCGACTACTTCCTCACCAAGCTGGACGTGCTGTCCGGCCTGGAGACGATCCCGGTCTGCGTCGCGTACGAGGTCGACGGCGTGCGTCACGAGGAGATCCCGATGACGCAGACCGACTTCCACCACGCCAAGCCGGTGTACGAGGAGTTCCCCGGCTGGAAGGACGACATCACCGGCGTCCGCAACTTCGACGACCTGCCCGCCAACGCGCGGGCGTACGTCAGGGCGCTGGAGGAGATGAGCGGTGCCCGCATCTCGGCCATCGGTGTCGGCCCCGGCCGCGACGAGACGCTCCAGATCCACCCGATGATCTAGTTTCGCCCCCCTGCGGATCGCGCCCGGACGAGACCGGGCGCGAGCCGTACCGGGGAATCGGCGCGCGAGGTGGATAAGGTCCCTGTGTGCATGCCGAGATCCACGGTCACCGAGGAGCCCGCGGGCTCCGTCCCGAGAACACGCTGCCCGGCTTCGCCCACGCGCTGGAGCTGGGTGTCGACGCGCTGGAGCTCGACGTCGCGCTGACGGCGGACCGGCGGGCGGTGCTCACGCACGACCTCACCGTCTCCCCGGTGACCAGCGCCGACGTCCGCCCCGCCGTCCACGGCGACCCGCTCTACCCGTACGTGGGCAGGCCGATCGGCGACCTCACCCTGGCGCAGCTGCGCACGCTGGAGTGCGGGGTGCGGGTGCCGCGCACCCCCGAGGACCGCTTCGCCGCGACCCAGGTCCCGGTGCCGAACACCCGGATGCCGACCCTGGGCGCGGTGCTGGCGCTGATGGACGCCTACGGCGCCGACGGGGTACGGGTGCACGTGGAGCTCAAGTCGGACCCGACCCGTCCGCACCTGAGCGCCGACCCGGCCGAGTTCACCGAGCTGGTGCTCGCCGAGCTGGACCGGCACCGCAGGCTGGACCGGGCCGCGATCCTCAGCTTCGACTGGCGGATCCTGCGGATCGCCCGCTCGCTGGCCCCGGCGACCCCGCGCTACGCCCTGATCGAGCGCGTCACCATGGACCACGCCTGGCTGGACGGCCTGCGCCTGGAGGACTTCGACGACGACGTCCCGGCCGCCGCCGCGGAGGCCGGGGGGACCGTCCTGTCCCCCGAGCACGTGCTGGTCGACCCCGAGCTCGCCCGGCGGGCCGAGAAGGCCGGCCTGCCGCTGGCGGTGTGGACCGTCAACGAGCCCGCGCGGGCCGCGGAGCTGCTCGACCTCGGGGTGGCCGCGATCGTGACCGACTACCCCGACCGGATGATCGGCCTGTGGTCCGAGCGGGGCATGCGCGTCCCCGCGCCGGTCACCCCGGCGCGCTCGATGAGCGCCTGACGCGCCACCGGAGCGCACCGGGACCCCACGGCACCGGCCGCACCGGCCGTACACCCCCCGCGCGGGTCGGGTGGGAGCGGGGCGAGGGGCCGGCCGTCACATCCAGCCGTTGCGGCGGAACCCCCGGTAGAGCAGCGCGCAGGCGATGATCATCACGCCGATGACCAGCGGGTATCCGAGGACGGAGTCGAGCTCGGGCATGTGCTCGAAGTTCATGCCGTAGATGCCGGCGATCATCGTGGGGACGGCCATGATGGCGACCCAGGAGGAGATCTTCCGCATGTCCTCGTTGGCGAGCGCGTTGGAGCGGGCGAGCGCGGCCTGCAGGACGGAGTTGCACAGCTCGTTGGAGGACTCGACCTGCTCGCAGGCGCGGGCCAGGTGGTCGACGACGTCGCGGAAGTACTCGCGCATCTCCGACGGGATCATCCGGCGCTGGGCCAGCGTGGACATCGGCGCCTGGAGCGGCATGACCGACCGCTTCATCTCGATCATCTCGCGCTTGAGGTTGTAGATCCGGCCGATGTCGCGGGCGCTGACGTCGGCGAAGACCATGGCCTCGACGTCCTCCAGCTCGGTCTGCATCCGGTCGGCCACGGCGAGGTACCTGTCGACGACGTGGTCGGCGATGGCGTGCAGCACGCCGGTGGGACCGCGGTTGAGCAGCTTGGGCTTGTCCTCCAGGCGCTCGCGGACCTCGGTCAGCGGGCAGTGCCTGCCGTGCCGCACGGTGACCACGAAGTCGGAGCCGACGAAGACCATGATCTCGCCGGTGCCGATGATCTCGCTGGTGGCGGTCAGCACGTCGTGGTCGAGATAGGCGACGGTCTTGAGCACCACGAACACCGAGTCGCCGTAACGTTCGACCTTGGGCCGCTGATGAGCCTTGACGGCGTCCTCGACGGCGAGCGGATGCAGGGCGAAGACCTCCGCCAGCCACTCGACCTCGGGGGCGTCGGGCTCGTGCAGGCCGACCCAGACGAACGCGTTGCCCTTGGCCGAACCGCTCTCGGCGGCGGCGTTGTGCGCGCGGACGAGTTCGAGGGCGTCGGGGATGCCCATGGCGTCGATCTTCTTGCCACCGATGTAGGCGGCGTACTCGACGAGCGAGTCGCTCGGCGGGATGCAGACGCCGGTCGTCCGCTCACGGAGCGAGACCGAGGGGGCGTGCGGGGCACGGATCGTGCGTACGTGCTTGATACGGGGAAAAAGAAGCGAGGAGCGCATGGCGAGCCTTTCCCGCCCGAGGCGGCGGGATCCGCACGCGCGGTCTCACCTACGGGAGGCGGCCGGACGCACGGCGCCGATCGGGCACCGAGACGAGGTGGTCGGAAGTGCGCACAGCAGGCGTGCGCGTGCACGTACTGCTGGGATCGCCAGAGGACATCCCGAACCACCTCCAATCGGTAAAAAGACACGCAAGGCCACCTAGGAACCTAACACGGTCGGGGGGCCGTTCTCAGCTTACTCGCAGGTTCAAGCGTCGATCATGCACAACCTGCCAAAATTCACCCCTCCTTTCCGGCCGTTCGCCGCGCGTACGGATGCGCCGCGCGTACGGGCACGGGCCGGGGTGAGGGACACGGCCGGGGTGAGGGACACGGCCGGGTGAGGGACACGGCCGGGTGAGGACCCGGCGGGACGATAGGCTCTGGCGGGTGCGCGTTCTTGTGATTGGATCCGGCGGGCGAGAGCATGCCCTGTGCCGGTCGCTGACGGCCGACCCCCAGGTCACCGAGGTCCACTGTGCCCCGGGCAACGCGGGGATCGCGCAGGTCGCGACCCTTCACCCGGTGGCCCCGGCCGATCCGGCCTCGGTCGTCGGCCTCGCCCTGGAGCTCGGCGCGGACCTGGTCGTGATCGGTCCCGAGGCCCCCCTGGTCGCCGGGGTCGCCGACGCCGTCAGGCAGGCGGGCGTCCCCTGCTTCGGGCCCTCGCGCGAGGCCGCGCGGGTCGAGGGCTCCAAGGCCTTCGCCAAGGAGGTCATGGTCGCGGCGGGTGTGCCCACCGCCCGGTCGCGCACCTGCGTCACCCCCGACGAGGCCGCCGCCGCGCTGGACGAGTTCGGCACCCCGTACGTGGTCAAGGACGACGGCCTCGCGGCAGGCAAGGGAGTGGTGGTCACCGGCGACCGCGACGAGGCGCTGCGGCACGCCGCCGCCTGCGGCCGGGTCGTCATCGAGGAGTTCCTCGACGGCCCCGAGGTGTCGCTGTTCGCGCTCTGCGACGGCTCCACCGCCGTGCCGCTGCAGCCGGCCCAGGACCACAAGCGCGCCTACGACGGCGACCAGGGGCCCAACACCGGCGGCATGGGCGCCTACACCCCGCTGCCCTGGGCCCCGGACGGCCTCGCCGACCAGGTGATGGCCGAGACCGTCCTGCCGACCATGGCCGAGCTGGCCAGGCGGGGCACGCCGTACACGGGCGTGCTGTACGTGGGGCTGGCCCTCACGTCCAAGGGCCCCAAGGTGATCGAGTTCAACGCGCGCTTCGGCGACCCCGAGACCCAGGTCGTCCTGGACCGGCTCCGCACGCCCCTGGCCTCCCTGCTGCTCGCCTGCGCGAACGGGACGCTCGCCGAGGCGGGCCCGCTCTCCTGGCACGACGGCGCCGCGGTGACCGTGGTGGTCGCGGCGGAGAACTACCCGGGCGAGCCGGTGCGCGGGGACGTGATCGAAGGGCTGTCCGAGGTCGCCGGGAACGCCTACGTGCTGCACTCGGGCACCGCCCGCGACGGCGACAGGCTCGTCTCCGCCGGCGGCCGGGTGCTCAGCGTGGTCGGCACCGGCCCCGACCTGCCCGCGGCGCGGGCGGCGGCCTACGAGGCGGTGGGGCACGTCCGCATGCGCGGCTCGCACCACCGCACCGACATCGCGGCCGGCGGCCTGTGAAGGGTCCGCGGCGCCGGAAAGGCCCGCGGCCCCCGAACGATCCACGCCCTGCGAACGATCCGCGGCCTCCGAACGGCCCACGATCTCCGAAAGGCCCGTAGCGTCGAAAGGCCGTGCCGTCCGAAGGCCCGTGATCTTCGAAAGGCCCGTGGCGTCCAAGGGCCCGCGGCGTCCGAACGGCCCGTTTCCCGTCACTCCCGCCCCCCGGAGGAACGATGGCGCTCGACCCCGCGATCCCCCCGGAGCGCATCGGCGACACCGGAGTGCTGCGCTGGCCCGGCACCTGGCGGGTGTACGTGGCCACCAGGAGCGAGGAGATCAGGGCCGAGGCGGAGCGTGCCCTGACCATGCGCGACGAGGCGGGCCAGCTGGTCTCGGTGGGCGAGGGCATCGGCACGCACCTGGCCCGCGCGGAGACCTACGCGCGCAGCAGGCACGGGATCCGGCGCTGGCTGACCGGCCAGGCCGTCGAGGGCGCCTGGTCCAACGTCAACAGCGCGACCGTGATGCTGTACGGCGTGCTGCCGACCGCGGAGCTGTGCGGGCGGGCACCGGAGGTGGCCGCGATCGGCCGGGCCTACCTGCCCGGTGACGACCCTCGGCTGGTCCACCTCCAGGCCAGGCTGGCCGTCGGGGACCTGGGCGAGGGCGACCGGCCGCTGATGCAGTCGGTGCTGCGGGCCGCGTACACCGCGCAGGCGATGGAGACCGGGCGGGTGCGCAGCTTCCGCAACCTGCTCCTCGGCGGGGTCGTCATGCTGACCCTGATCGTGCTGGGCGTGGTGGTCATCGGCGCGATCTGGCCGAACGTCATCCCGATGTGCGGCGACCGCTCGATGATCCGCACCCAGGGGCTGATGCCCGCCCAGATCTGCCCCACCGGTGGTCTGGAGCCCGGCCACGGCGACGTCCCGCTGGTCGCGCTGATCGGCATGCTGGGCGCGGCGCTGGCCACCGCGGCGTCGCTGTCCACCCGCTCGGAGCTGTCCACCCGCTACTCGCTGGCCGTGGTGCAGAACCTCCTCAAGGCCCCCGCCGGGGTCGCCACCGCCGTGCTCGGGCTGCTGATCCTGAACTCCGGCTTCGTGCCGGGGTTCGCCGGGCTCGGCTCGCAGCCCGCCATCCTGGTCTGGGCGATGGCCTTCGGGTACGGGCAGCAGGTGGTCACCCGCTTCGTGGACCAGCGGGCCGACCACCTGCTGTCGGCCGCCTCCCCGCTCACCACCGCGGGCGGCACGAGGAACGGGTGACGAGGCCCGGGTGACCGAGGCCGACGAGGCCCGGGTGACCGAGGAACGGGCACGACGGGGTCCGGGAACACCGGCGGGCGCCGCGTGCCCTCCCCGTGACGGGCCCCGTGAGGGCACGACGGGCCGGGTCGCGAGCGGGCCGCGCGAAGGGCCGTACGAAAGACCGTGCGGAGGGCCGTACGAAGGACCGTGCGGAGGGCCGCCGGTCACGTCGCGGCGCAGGCCAGGGGACTCATCGGCCGTCCCCGGGGTAGTTCACCACCGAAGTGGCCGGTTAGGGGGCATCCAGCGGCTACTGTTGGCCGATAACCTCGGCTGCCGCCCCGCGCCACACGAATCACCATAACCACTCCCAAGGAGCATTACGCATGGTCCGTTACCGCGTGCGCGGTGGCAACCCACTTCGTGGAACCGCCTTCATCCAGGGTGCCAAGAACGCCGTGCTTCCCATGATCGGCGCAGCGCTGCTGGCGTCGAAGGGCCGTACGGTCCTGCGCAACGTCCCCATCATCGAGGACGTGCGACGCGCGGTCGAGCTGGCCCAGACCGTCGGCGCCACCGTCGAGCTCCACGAGGCGGAGCGCACGCTGGTGATCGACGCCTCGACGCTGAGCAGCCCGGTGCTGCCCGCGGAGATCGCCCGCCGCTTCCGCGGCTCGGTGCTGTTCGTGCCCGCCCTGCTGCACCGCCTCGGTGAGGCGATCATCGAGGGCGTGGGCGGCTGCAACCTGGGCAGCCGCAATCTCGACTTCCACTACCTGGGCTACAAGCGCCTGGGCGCGCTCGTGGACGAGGGCGACTCGGTCATCCACGTCAAGTCGGCGGGCCTGACCGGCGCCACCCTGTACCTGGACACCCCCTCGCACACCGGCACCGAGAACCTGATCATGGCCGCTGCGCTGGGACGCGGCACCACCGTGATCGAGAACGCGGCGCTGGAGCCCGAGGTGCTCGACGTGATCGACATGCTGTCCCGGATGGGCGCGAGGATCAGCGGCGGCGGCACCGGGTTCATCACCGTCGAGGGCGTCGAGGAGCTCCAGGCCGTCGAGCACACCGTGATGCCGGACCGCCTCGACGCGGGCGTGTTCGCGATGGCCGCCGCCATCACCGGTGGCGAGGTCAACCTGGTCGGCGCCGACCTGGACCACCTCGGCGTGGTCCGCTACAAGCTGGAGCAGATGGGGGTGGAGTTCGCCGAGCACGGCGCCGTGCTCCACGTGCGCAGGGACCGCCCGCTGCGGCCGATCAACGTCATCACCGACACCTACCCCGGGTTCGCCACCGACCTGCAGTCGCCGATCATGACGGTCGCCTGCCTCGCCGACGGTGCCAGCTACATTCACGAACGCATCTTCGACGGCCGTTTCGCCCTGGCCTCAGAACTGAACAAGATGGGCGCCGATATTGAAGTGAAAGAGAACAGTGCGGTCGTTCGCGGCGCCACTGCGCTCACCGGAACACAGGTGACCGCTCACGATCTGCGCTCGGGAATCGCCCTCGTGCTGGCCGGCCTCGCCGCCGAAGGGGAGACCGTCATCGAGTCGGGATATCTCATCGACCGCGGGCACTCTTATCTGGCCGAGCGTATGCAGTCCCTGGGGGCCGACGTGCGGCGAGAGATTTCTGCATCGTAATCAACGGGTTTGAGCCGCTCAAAAACCGCTCTGACCTGTGTAAACGATGCCAGTCATGGCTTTAACCCGGAAGTGGCTTCCGGAATTGGCCGCAAATCGGGCGTGACATTACGGCCCTCGCGAGCGATCGTTCCAAAAGAGAGCCGAAAACAAACGGACGGCATGATGGGACGAACATTGGTCGAGCGGGGCGAAGAAGCGCCACGAGTGTCACGCCCGGGTGCCCTTACACCGGATCTCACCATCGGTGTGGTGGGCCCCCATGACCTCGTCGAACGGGTGATGTTGATGGGGCACGCGGCCGCCCCGTTACCCTGCCGCCTTGTGGCGGCGGCATACCGGGACGAGCAGGAGGCCGCGGACAAGGTCACCCGGCTGGGAGCCGGGGTGGACGCCTGTCTGTTCGCCAGCCCGGTCCCCTACGACCTGGCCCGGCGATCGGGAGTGCTGACGATGCCCGCGACGTACGTCCAGCTCGGCGGCGCGGCACTGATCGCCGCGCTGGCGAGGGCCGCGCTGGACGAGCGGATGGACCCGCGCAGGGTCAGCATCGACGTGTTGAGCAGAGCAGAGGTCGAGGAGGCCTACAACGATCTGAGCCTTCCCTCCGGGGACGTACAGAGCCGTGACGAGCCGGGCGCCACCGGCACGATCGCGGCCTTCCACGAACGCCTCGCCCGCCAGGGCAGCACGAGCGGGGCGCTCACCTGCCTGCCCGCGGTCGCCGACCGCCTCCAGACGGCCGGGGTGCCCGTGGTCAGGATCCGCCCCACCTCCGCCGCGGTGCGCACGGCGCTGCACACGGCGGCCCTGCTGGGCGCCCACCACCGGCTGGAGGAGTCGCAGCTGACCGTGGTCCTGGTGGAGGTGCCCACGCTGCGCGAGCCGGTCCGCCGGGCCGCGCCGCGCTACTGGCGCGACGAACTCCGGCTCTCCCTGCACCGGCTGCTGGTGCAGGAGGCCAACCGGATCAACGCGTCGGTCACCGCGGTGGACGACCACAGCTACATGGTCACCGCGACCCGCGGCTCTGTGGCCGCGGCCACCGAGGGGTTCCGGGTACTGCCGTTCGCCGCCCGGGTGCGCGACGAGCTCGGCCTGGCGGTCGAGGTGGGTGTCGGCATGGGCCGCACCACCCACGACGCCGAGTCCCACGCCAGGGCCGCGCTGGCGCGCACCCAGGCGGGCAAGCAGGCCCAGGGCTTCGCCGTCGACCGGGAGGGCAGGGCACTGATCCCGGCGCCCAGGATGCCCCCTCAGGGCACCGGGCCGCTGAAGCCCAAGGGCGTGGAGGTGCTGGCCCGCCTGGCGGCCAAGCTGGAGGGCGGGGACACGGTGGTGGACGCGGAGGGCGCGGGCAAGATGCTGGGCGTCACCCCGCGGACGGCACGGCGGCTGCTGCGCACGCTGGTGGACGAGGGACTCGCGTGGCCGCTCCCGCCGAACCGCACGCCGCAGCCGGGCCGCCCGCGGCAGCTCTACCGGCTGATCGTGGAGAAGCTCGGCACCCGCTGAGTCCCGGCACGGCCGGTTCTCGCGACCGGGAGGCTTCCGCCGTATCCGGCACGGTGGAAGCTCCCGGGTCGCGCTCTCCCGCGGGCGGGCCCTTACGCGATCCCCCGGTCCGATTCGAGGACCGGAACCCGCGAACGGAACGACGGGGCGAGCCGCTATTGTCATGAGTCATGGGCGATGACAGTGCTGACAGCCGCAGGAGGCTCCTCATCTGGGGGGCGCTGGCGATCGTGTACGTGGTGTGGGGTTCCACCTACCTGGCGATCAGGATCACCATCGAGACGATCCCGCCGCTGATCAGCGGTGCCGGCCGTTTCATGACGGCCGCGCTCGTCCTCGGCGTCGCCGTACGCCTGCTGAAGGGACGCGGGGCGTTCCGGATGACCCGGAGGCAGGCCGGTGGGGCGGCACTGGTCGGCCTGCTGCTGCTGACCGGGGGGAACGGCATGGTCGCCGTCGCCGAGCAGCACATCTCCAGCGGGCTGGCGGCGCTGCTGGTGGCCTCGGTGCCGCTCTGGCTGGTGGTCTTCAGGATCCTGACCCGGGACCGGCCCCGGGTCCTGACGCTCGCCGGGGTGCTCGTCGGGTTCGGCGGGGTCGCGGCGCTCTCCCTGGACGGCGGGGGCAACGCGGCCGACGGCACCGGGATCGCGATCATCCTGCTGGCGTCGCTGTCGTGGTCGGTGGGCTCGTTCCTGTCGTCGCGCATCCCGATGCCCGACGACCCCTTCGCCGCGAGCACCGTCGAGATGGCCGTGGGCAGCGTCGGGCTCGCCCTGAGCTCGGCCGTGGTGGGAGAGCACCTGGACCTCGCCGCCGTCTCCTCCCGCTCGTGGATCGCGCTGACCTACCTGATCCTGATCGGATCGCTGATCGGCTTCACCGCGTACGTGTGGCTGCTGGGCAACGCCCCGATCTCACTGGTCTCCACCTACGCCTACGTCAATCCCGTCGTGGCGGTCCTGCTGGGCGCCCTGGTGCTGAGCGAGCCGGTCACCGGCTCGATGGTCGCGGCCGGCGTGGTGATCGTCATCGGGGTGGCCCTGGTGGTCTCCACCGAGCGCCGCGCGAAGACCGGGCCGCCTCCGGAACAGCCCGACACGCCCCGGCAGGCACCCGCGATCGTGTGACCACCGGCGGGCCCCGGGACCGGCGACCACCGGCGAGCGGGCCCGGCCCGGCCCGGCCCGGCCCGCCAGGCTCGTGGACAAGGCCGGCGGGCCCGTACGGGCCGAAGGGGTGAGGCACGGCCCGTGGCGGCTTCCTGCGGGGGCGGCACGGGCCGTGCGGACGAGGTCAGGCGTTCTTCCGGAAGGCCGCGGCGGCGGCCAGGAAGGTGTCGTTGGCCTCGGGGTCGCCGATGGACACCCGGGCCCCCTCCCCGGCGAACGGCCGTACCGCGACGCCCTCGCCGGCGCACGCCTCGGCGAAGTCGAGCGTGCGCTCGCCCAGCCGGAGCCAGACGAAGTTGGCCTCGGTCGCCGGCACCTCCCAGCCCTGCTCGATCAGCGCCTCGCGGACCCGGCCGCGCTCGGCGACCACGGCGTCGACCCGCTCCAGCAGTTCGTCCTCGGCGGCCAGCGAGGCGATCGCGGCGGCCTGGGCCAGGTGGTTGACCGCGAACGGGACGGTCGTCTTGCGGACCGCGGCGGCCACCGGCTCCCCGCCGATCAGGTACCCCACCCGCAGCCCGGCCAGCCCGTACGCCTTGGAGAAGGTGCGCAGCACGGCCACGTTCGGCCGCTCGCGGTAGACGGTGAGACCGTCGGTGACCCCGGGGTCCCTGACGTACTCGCGGTAGGCCTCGTCCAGCACGACGAGCACGTTCTCGGGCACCCGCTCCAGGAACGCCTCCAGCTCGGCCGCCTGGACGACCGTGCCGGTGGGGTTGTTCGGGTTGCACACGAAGATCATCCGGGTGTTCGGGGTGATCGCGTCGGCCATGGCGTCCAGGTGGTGCGTCTCGCCCAGCAGCGGGACCCGCACCGAGGTCGCCCCGGCCAGGTCGGCCAGCAGCGGGTACGCCTCGAAGGAGCGCCACGCGTAGATCACCTCGGCGCCCGGCTCGCTCACGGTCTCGAAGAGCTGCTGGGCCACCGTCACCGAGCCCGCGCCGAGCGCCACGTGCTCGGCCGGCACCCCGTGATGCTCGGCGAGTGCCTCGGTCAGTGCCGTCGCCGCCGGGTCGGGGTAACGGTGCATCGTGGTCGCGGCCCGGGCGACCGCCTCGACGACCGAGGGCAGCGGCTCGTAGGGGGACTCGTTGGAGGAGAGCTTGTAGGAGCGGCCGTCGGCTGACACCACGGCCTTGCCCGCCCGGTAGGCGGGCATCGTGTCCAGGATCGCACGGAAACGAGGCATGGCCTTACTTTAGGAGCAGCGGGCGGATGGGGCATCATCCTGTAACACTGGAGGTGAGAGGCATGCCCGACCGGGAGGACGACATGAGCATCGCGTCACCGGCCGAGAGGCCGAGCGCGGGGGCTCCGGACGCCGAGGCGGAGCCGCCCGAGCCTGAGCCGCTTCCCGTCTGGGTGTTCCCCCCCGAAAAGGGCTTCGTGGCCGGTGACCTCGACCGGCTTCGGGGGATCCCTCCGCACACGGAACTCGTCGACGGCACTCTCGTCTTCGTGAGCCCCCAGACCCGTTTCCACTCCCTCATCGTGGATCTCCTGATTTACGCGCTGCGCCAAGCAGTTCCGGCCGAGCTGCGTGTCCGCAGGCAGATGACCGTGACGCTCGGAGAGCGGCAGCGCCCCGAGCCCGACGTCATGGTGACCCGCGCTGACGCCGATCGGGAACGGAAGCAGACCGCCTACCGGCCGGAGGACGTCGTCCTCGCCGTCGAGGTCGTCTCCGACGAGTCGGAGATCCGTGACCGGGAGCGCAAGCCCGTCATCTACGCCCAGGCGGGCATCACCCACTTCTGGCGGGTCGAGGAGACCGACGACCGCCCGACCGTCTACGTCTACGAGCTCGACCCGGCGACCAGGACCTACGCGCTCATGGGCATCCACCACGACCGGCTGAAGGTCAGCGTCCCGTTCGACGTCGACATCGACCTGACGGAGATCGACGGCCTCTGATCGGCGGCCTCCGGGGGACGGGCCTCCGGCCGATCGGCGCGTGACGAACGACCTCTGACGGGCTCACTCCCGCAGGGAGCGCAGCATCGGCGGGTGCAGCATCACCGCGGGGCCGCGACGGTAGAGCTTGGCCGGGCGCCCGCCGTCGCGGGTGGTGGTGGCGCCGGTGGGCACCAGGAACCCCTCGGCCTTGGTGACCTTGCGGTGGAAGTTCCGCGGGTCCAGGCTCCGGCCCCAGACGATCTCGTAGACCCGGCGCAGCTCGGCGACGGTGAACTCGGGAGGGCAGAAGGCCGCTCCCAGCGGGGTGTACTCCAGCTTCGCGCGGGCCCGCTCGATCCCGTCGATCATGATCCGCCGGTGGTCGAAGGCCATCTCGCGCAGCAGCGCGGAGACCGGCTGCCAGCTCATGTGCGCCTCGGTGGAGGCCGGAAGGTCGGGGGCCAGGCCGAGGTAGGCCACGCTCAGCACGCGCTGGCGCGGGTCGCGGTCGGGGTAGCCGTAGGTCTGCAGCTGCTCCAGGTGCACCGGGGCGCCGGGCAGGCCCGCCCGTTCGGCGAGGACCCTGGCAGCGGCGGCGGGAAGGTCCTCGTCGAGCTGGATGAAGCCGCCTGACAGGGCCCAGCGTCCCTCGTACGGCGGATTGTCGCGCCGCCAGACGAGTGCGCTCAGCACCTGACAGCGCACCGTGAGGACGACCAGGTCCACGCTGACGGGAATGCGCGGAACCATGGCAGGCACGTTACACCCCGGTCATGCCTGCGCGCGGACATGCAGCGGTTCGGTGGCGGCACGTCCGTCCGGTGCGGTGACCGTGATCCGGATCCAGGTGCCCTCCGGCACCCGGGACCAGTCGAACGGGATCCACGCCGTCCGCATCCCCAGCGGCAGGCCGGGCGGCGGCTCGTTCAGGTCGACCCCGGCCACGTCCACGACGCGGGGTTCCTCCAGCCCCTCCCAGGTGATCGAGACCGTGCAGCCCATCGGGATGCCGTACCCGCGGATCTCCACGCCGTCCTGGATGTCGCGCCGCACGCGTACCGCGTCGGCCGCGATGGGCCGGTCGTGGTCGCGGGCGATCTCCTCGGCCAGGGACGGCGAGCCGCAGGTGTAGAAGTCGCTCCACATGTAGGAGACGACCTTGGAGACGTAGCGCCCGACCTGGGTCACTGCCGTGTCCAGCCGTTCCTTGTCGGTACGTCCCCGGTCGGAGCCCGCGGCGCACGGCTCGTCCGCGCCCCCGGACGGCTCGAACGACTCGACGTTGGCCCACAGCTGCACGTCGTGGCCCTGCTCGACCATCCTGTTGCGGGCCAGGTACATCTCCCGGTAGTAGTCGCGGGTCGAGCCGTGGTAGGCGTCGCCGTTGGTCTCCTCGCCGACGACCGGCCGCAGCCGCTCGTCGACCTTCTCCTCGCGCTCGTCCGGCCAGAACAGCCCGACCTTCCCGGTGCCCCGGCTGTCCTGCGGCGCGACGATCCCCACGCCGGTCCTGGCCAGGGCCTCGAACCCGCGGGCGACCTGCTTGGGGGTGGCGCTGAACGGCCGCTCCTTGCGCGCGTCGAGGTAGGGGCTGACCAGGACGGGCCTGCCGGGCATCTCCTGCTCGACGATCCGGTGCTGGGAGGCGTACACCTTGAGCGTGGGGTGGTCGTCCTCGCCGTCGTCGTCGTACTTCATCTCGCGCATCTGCAGCTCGAACGGCTGGTAGAAGCCGCCCAGCGAGGCACGGTCCTGGAAGCGGGAGCCGTAGTCCTGCAGGATCCGCCGGGTGAGGGTGGTGAGCGTGTCGGTGCCCTGCTTGGCGGCCCGGGTCTTCTGCGCCGGGTCGCGGGGGGCCAGCGGCAGCGCCGGGAAGACCTTCACCCCGAACCTGTCGCCGAGGTCGAGCAGCTCGGTGAGGCTGTCCTCGTGCGCACCGGCGATCAGGATCACGTGGTAGCCGCGTCCCTTGGCCCTGATGTTCGTGCAGCTCGCGTCGTCGGTGCCGTCGTCGGTGGCGACGATCCGGTAGAAGACGGTCTTCCTGGTGACGATCCTGCGCTCGAACTCGGGGCAGCGGAACAGGCCGGGGCCGAACGCCTCGTCGGTCCGGTAGACGAACGTCCAGCTCACCCTGTTGCCGGGGTTGGCGGCCTTGAGGTCGTTCTCCGCCGCCAGCGCGCACGGCACCCCGTCCTCCTCGCAGGGCTCGTAGCGCGGGTCGATCTCGCCGTCGCCGCCCAGCACCCGGCCGTCGTCGTCGAGCGGGCGGGCCTGCAGTCCCCAGCCGATCCGGATGACGGTGTCGCCGCCCACCTCGTGGATGGCCCGGAACTGCCGCCGCCAGGTGCAGTGGTCGGTGGTGGGGATCAGCCAGTAACCGGTGATCGCGTACGGCGCGCGGGTGGCGGTGTCGAACGTTCCACACGGGTCGGTGAACTCCGGTGTGTCGGGCACCGGTACCGAGGCGGACGGCGAGGTGGACGGCGAAGCCGACGCCGACCGGGAGGAGGCCGCGGCCGACGTGCCCCGCCCGTCCGGGACGTCGTTCCCCGAGGGAACGATGATCACGAACGCCGCCACCGCGACGAGGATCGCAGCGCCCAGGAAAGCGATGAGCCAGCGCACGTTCAGGACACTACCGTTCTCGTGATCAGGCAGACATAAGGAGCGTTCGGGATGTCAGCTCTTGACGCCCGCCCACGCCTCCAGCTGGGCGACGAAACGGCGGGCCGAGTTGGGCCAGTGGTGGTTCGCACGGGCCGCCGCATACCCGCGGGCGCCCCGCGCATGCCGCTCCCGGACGTCGTCGCGCAGGGAGAGCACGGCCTGGGCCACCGCCTTGGGATCGCGCCAGGGCACGACCATGCCGCTGTCGTAGCGCTCCACCAGCTCCACCGCGCGCGGCGACGGGGTGGTGATCACCGGGATGCCGTGGGCCATGTACTCCATGATCTTCGTGGGCATGGAGTGCCGGTAGTTGGGCTCGTCGTGCAGCAGCGACAGACCGGCCAGCGCGCCGTCGAGCCGCTTGAGCGCCTCGTCGTTCGGCATGAAGTCGCGCCACTCCAGCACGCCCTCGGACACCGCCTCGTTCAGCATCGGCCGCGACTGCGGGTCGGCGTAACCGATCAGCTCGACCGCCACCCGGTACGGCTGGAGCAGCCGGGCCACCTCGATGGCCTCGCGCACCCCGCGCGCCTCCGACAGCCACCCCAGGTAGACGACGCGGTCGTCACCGGGCGGGGTCACCTCGTCGGGCACCCAGGTCTCGTTGGGGACCACCAGGTGCGCCTGGCGGAACCGCCCGGCGTAGGCGGTCTCGGCCAGCAGCAGGTGCAGGTGCCGCTCGGCCGTGCCCTCCAGGAGGCGGGCCAGGAACCGCACCGGCGGGCGCAGGAACGCCGGCAGCCAGGGCTTCAGCGAGAGCGTGGCCGGGGTGTCCTCGTGCACGTCCCAGACCACCGGGGGACGCTTGCGCACGCCCACCACCGCGAGCAGCAGCTCCGGGTCGTGCACCACCACCAGGTCGACCTGGCCGCGCATCTTCTTGAAGACCTTGCGCGCCGCGCGGACGGCCGACAGCCGCTTGCGCTCGGCGGCGCGCGGGAGGTCGACGCCGTTCACCCAGGAACGGGCCATCACGCCCCGCGCCGTGTACGGGGCCGCATACGTGACCTCATGACCGGCGTCCACGAGCGCGCGGATCTGCCGGTGCAGGATCCGGGCGTCCTCGGGGTGATGCACCACCGTCATGACGAGCACGTGCACTGCGCGCAGCCCTCCGTCGCTAGAGCCGCTCGACGCGTGCGCCCTCGGCGAGCACGCCGCGGGTGTCGAGCACGAGCTTGCCTTGGTCCTCGACAACGGACAGGTCGAAGGCGGCGTGCTGCTGGAGCAGCAGCGTCACGTCGGCTTCGGCGACCGCCGTCGCGAGGTCTTCCTCACGTGTCACCTGGACGTCGTCGACCCGCCACTCCTTGACGTAGGGGTCGACGAAGACCAGTTCCGCACCAAGCTCCAGCAGCGCCCGCGCGACCGGCAGTGCCGGGGTCTCGCGCTCGTCGGCGATGTCGGGCTTGTAGGTCACGCCGAGCAGCGCCACCCGGGAGCCGTTGACGGGCTTGCGGTGCCGGTTGAGCAGGCGCTGCACGCGGGCCACCACGTACGACGGCATCCGCTCGTTGATCTCCTGGGCCAGCTCGACGAACCGGAACGGGTAGCCGAGCTTGCGCACCGTGTAGGACAGGTAGGACGGGTCGACCGGGATGCAGTGCCCGCCGACGCCGGGTCCGGGAAGGAACTTCTGGAAACCGAACGGCTTGGTGGCCGCGGCCTCGATCGACTCCCACAGGTCGACGCCCAGCTCGTCGCAGAAGATGGCCATCTCGTTGACCAGGGCGATGTTGACGTGCCGGTAGGTGTTCTCCAGCAGCTTGGCCATCTCGGCCTCGCGGGTGCCGCTGACCGGCACGACCTGCTCGACGAAGCGCGCGTAGAAGGCGACCGCGCGCTCCTTGCAGGCCGGGGTGTAGCCACCGACGACCTTGGGGGTGTTGCGCAGGCCGTACTTGGGGTTGCCCGGGTCGATGCGCTCGGGCGAGAAGGCGAGGTGGAAGTCGACGCCCGCGGTCAGGCCGGAGGTCTCCAGGATGGGACGGGCGACCTCGTCGGTGGTGCCGGGCCAGGTGGTGGACTCCAGGACCACCAGCGTGCCGGCGCTCAGGTTGCGGGCGACGGTACCGGTGGCGCCCTCGACCGACGACAGGTCGGGGCGGTGGTCCTCGTCCAGCGGGGTCGGCACGCAGATCACGACGGCCGCGCTGGACGACAGCACGGTCTCGTCCAGCGTGGCGGTGAACCCCGCCGCCAGCATGTGCTCCAGGTCGGCGTCGGTCAGGTCGTCGATGTAGGACCTGCCGGCGTTGAGGGCCTCGACCTTGTCCGGGTCGAGGTCCAGGCCGACGACCCGCAGACCCGCCGCCGTGGCCTCCTTGGCCAGGGGCATGCCGACGTAGCCCAGACCGATGACTGCCAGGTCGTAGGCAGTCACAGGATGACCTTGGAAAGCCGGAAACAACACTTCATGGTCGCAAAGGCTATCTCAAGTACGAACGAGCCACGCCTAATGCGATTGAACCCATCGCAAACGGACGGAATCCTCGTTACCAACACGAGACCATCAACCGGCTATCGACTGGTAGATGTCACGGTACGTCGCTGCGATGCGGCTCCACGTACGCTTGGCCGCCACCTCGGCCCGTCCGGCCTCGCCCATCTCGGCCCTGCGGGCCGGGTCGTCGCGGAGCCCGGCGATGGCCTTGGCCAGCGCCTCGGGGTCCCCCGGGGGCACCAGCATCCCGGCGCCCTCCGAGCCGACCAGCTCCGACAGGGCGGGCAGGTCGCTGAGCACGACCGGCTTGCCCAGCGCCATCGCCTCGACCGGCTTCAGCGGCGTGACCAGCCGGCACACCCGCAGGTCCTCGCGGGGGCAGACGAAGATGTCGATGGCGGCCTGCGCCTGCAGCGCCTCGTCCGGGCCGACGCGGCCGGGCAGGATCGCGATGTCGCCCAGCCCGAGCTCCTCGACCTGCTCCAGCAGGGCCGGGCGCTCGGCGCCGTCCCCGACGAGCAGCACCTTGACCGGCGCCCCCTCGTCACGCAGCAGCGCGGCGGCCCTGATCATGGTGGCGAAGCCCTCGTAGGCCACGATGCTGGAGACCGAGCCCATCACGATCTCACCGGGCTCGATGCCGTACGCGGAACGGAAGGCCGCGCCGTCGTACTCGGCGGCGAGCAGCGAGTCGTCCACCGCGTTCGGCGCGAGATAGATCTTCTCCCGGGGCACCCCGCGTTCGGCGATCTCCGTGGCCATCGTCTCCGCCAGGGTGACGACGGCGTCGGCCGAGCGCATGATGAACGCCTCGCGGTCGCGCTGCAGCAGGTGCCGCTGGCTGCCGACCCGCTTGGGGTCGCGGGAGGCCCAGGTCTCCTCCAGGAAGCCCCGGACCTCGTACACCATCGGGGTGCCGGTGCGCTCGCGGACCGCCAGCGCCACCGAGCCGTTGCGGTGGTCGGTCGCGGCGTGCAGCACCTGCGGCCGCAGCGTCCGCACCAGCTCGGTCACCTCACCGGCGCCCCGGATCATGCGCCCGTGGCTCTCGAAGGGCACCTCGCCGCTGGGGATCAGCCGGTGGTAGGGGATCCCGTCGATCTCCTCGTACGGCGTCGCGTCGGCGTGGCCCTGCATCATCGGCCAGCCCCAGCTCGTCACGACGTGCGGGTCCAGGCCTGCGGCCTTCTGCGAGGTGACGATCCGGTGCGTGCGCACGGTGTACCCGGCCTGCGTGTACGGCAGCGCGTTGGTCACGCAGTGCAGCACCCGGCCGGGGAACCGCTCGCCCACGATCACCTTGGCCTTGGGCGGGATCGGGTTCGGCTGGATCGCGGCCAGCTCACCCGCGTAGTAGGCCGCCCGGCGCTTGATGAAGGGGTACCGGGTGTGCGCCTGCAGCACCGCGACGGCCTCGGTCATCCGGCCGGAGTCGAAGTGCTCCTTGGCCTCGGCCCAGGGGCCCTTCACCATGCGCATGCCGAGCTTGCGGACGACGACCTTGGCGCGGCGCGCGACCGGCCAGGCGAACCGGCCCACGACCGGGCGGACGCGCGGCGGCAGCGTCTCGGCCGCGGCCTGCGCCACGCGTACCGGGTCGGACTTGACCTTCGTCACCACGACGCGGGAGACGATCACCGGGTGCTGGATGAATCCCCGCAGCAGGCCGCGCAGGCCTGCGCGGGACGACTTCGCCGACACCGAGGGGACGCCGGTCACCTGGGAGGCGTCCGCGACCGGTGAGACCGGCTCGACGGTGACCTTGTCGGGGTCGGCGTCGTCGAGGGGGGTCTCGGAGGGGGTGGGGGTGCCGGGGGCGTGGTCGTCGGTGTCCTGCGGGGTCGCGTCCTCGTCCTCGTCCTTGGTCTGGGGCGGGTCCGTGTTCGTGACCTGCGGCTCGTCCTCGTTCGGGGTCTGCGGCGCGTCCTCGTTCGGGTTGGCGGTGTCCGCTTCGGTCTTCGTGGACGGCTCGACGGCCGGGGACGTGGCCTCGACGACGGAGGACGACGTGGTCTCGGTGACCGGGGACGTCGTCTTGACGGCCGGAGACGTGCTCTCGGTGGCCGGGGACGCGCTCTCGACGGCCGGGGACGTGCTCTCGGTTACCGGGGACGTGCTCTCGGTGGCCGGGGGCGTCACCGGCGGGTAGGGGCTCGACGGAGCCGAGGGCGTCGTCCGGCCCGGTGGCTTCGCCGGGGCCGAGTTCGCCGGAACCGAGGGGGAGTCTGGCCTGCTGGCATCGGATACCACGCGGTGACCGTACCATAGGCAAGGTTTGCCCCACTGCCGCATGAAAGGCGAGGTCAATGAGGGACTTTGCCCATCCGGGTGCTGCTCAGGGCCCCGGCGATCCCCTCGTCCTGCACGTGCTCGGCGCGCGTCCCAACTTCGTGAAGGCCGCCCCGGTGGTGCGCGCGCTCGCCGCGGCGGGCGTACGACAGGGCATCGTGCACACCGGCCAGCACTACGACGCGCTGATGTCGGACGTCTTCTTCGCCGACCTCGGTCTCCCCGAGCCGATCGCCAACCTGGCCGTCGGTTCCGGCTCGCACGCCCGCCAGACGGCGGCCCTGCTGGTCGGGCTGGAGGACGTGATGACGGAGCAGCGGCCGGCGCTGGTCGTCGTCTACGGCGACGTGAACTCGACACTGGCCGCGATCCTCGTCTGCGCCAAGCTGCACGTGCCGACCGCGCACGTGGAGGCGGGACTGCGCTCCTTCGACCGGGAGATGCCCGAGGAGGTCAACCGGATCGTCACCGACGCCCTGTCCGACATCCTCTTCGCCACCTCGCCGGACGCGCTCTCCCACCTGGCCGCCGAGGGTGTCGACCCCGCCAGGGTGCACCTCGTCGGCAACCCGATGATCGACAGCCTCTTCTCCGCGCTGGACCGCCTCGACCCCGAGCCGGTCCGCGCCCGGCTCGGCCTTCCCAAGCGGTACGGGGTCGCCACCCTGCACCGTCCCGGCAACGTCGACGACCCCGCGTCCGCCAAGGAGCTGGTCGACGCCGTGCTGGAGGTGAGCGCGCGCCTGCCTCTCGTGGTGCCGCTGCACCCGCGCGGGCGTACCCGTCTGGCCGAGGCCGGGCTGGTGGACTCCGAGAACCTGCGCATCGTCGACCCGCTCGGCTACGTGGACTTCCTGTCGCTGGTACGGGGCGCGACGCTGGTCGTCACCGACTCCGGTGGCGTGCAGGAGGAGACGACCATGCTGGGCGTCCCCTGCCTGACCGTGCGGCCCAACACCGAGCGGCCGATCACCATCACGCACGGCACCAACCGGCTGGTCACCCCCGCGCAGCTGCCCGCCGCCGCCGACCGGGCGCTGGCCGACGGGGCCGTGACCCCCTCGGGCGAGCTGCCCCCGCTCTGGGACGGCAAGGCCGGTTTCCGGATCGCCCGGGTGATCGAGACCTGGCTGCGCGGTGGCAACCTCTCACCGGCCGGGCAATCCGTATCGCCCAAATCCCTCTAAAGCGTCTATTCGGGTACGGCCGAAGCCGTACCCTGGCACGACCCCGGACAAAGGCGATTCCCCATGAGCGAAGAGACCCCCGAAGAGCCGAAGTTCCAGCGTCTCGGGCCGATCAACTGGCTGCCCGAGGAGCGCAAGACCGTCGAACGCTTCGAGGAGCGTGTCCGGGACCTGGAGCGGCGCCTGGCCATCGCCGAGGCCAAGGCCGAGTACGCCCAGTGGAAACTGGAGTCGACCAAGGTGCAGCGCCCCTACCGGGTGGCCGAGGCGCTCACCGCGGCCAAGGGGTCGGGGGTCACCGCGCTGCCCGGCAAGCTGCGCTCGGCCATGCAGGCGCAGCGCGGGCCGAAGCCGCCGCGTCCGGTGACCGAGGTGATCGAGGAGCTCGACCGGCAGGGACCGTCGGTGGACGTGCCGGAGGTCAAGTGGCCGGCCGGGCCGATCGTCCGTCCCGATCTGAGGGTCGCGGTCATCCTGGACGACTTCTCCCGGATGGCGTTCCGCTACGAGTGGGACCAGATCGAGTTCGGACTCCGCGACTGGCCGGAGATCTTCGCCGAGCGGCGCCCGGAGCTGTTGTTCGTGGAGTCGGCCTGGTACGGCAACCAGGGCCGCTGGCGCTACCAGATGACCGGGACGAACGCCCCCAAGGCGGAGCTGCGCGCCCTGCTCGACTGGTGCCGCGCCGAGGGGATCCCCACGGTCTTCTGGAACAAGGAGGACCCGCCGAACTTCGACTTCTTCATCAACACGGCCAAGCTGTTCGACCACGTCTTCACCTGCGACGGTGACATGGTCCCCCGCTACCGCGAGGTGCTGGGGCACGATCGGGTGGACGTGCTGCAGTTCGCCGCGCAGCCCCGGGTGCACAACCCGATCCAGGACAAGCGGGGACGCGTGCACGACGTCGTCTTCGCGGGCATGTACTTCCGGGACAAGCACCCCGAGCGCCGCGAGCAGATGGAGACCGTGCTCGCCCCGATCCGCGAGCTCGGCCTGCACATCTTCGCCCGCAACGGGACCGTGGACGAGAAGTACGCCTGGCCCGAGGAGTACGTCCCGCACATCGTGGGCGAGCTCCCGTACGACCGGATGCTGGCCGCGTACAAGATGTACAAGGTCTTCCTGAACGTGAACTCGGTGCTCGACTCGCCGACCATGTGCGCTCGCCGGATCTTCGAGCTGTCGGCCTGCTCGACGTCGATCGTCTCGGGCTGGTCCCGCGCCATCGAGGAGACGTTCGGGTCGCTGATCCCGATCGCCCGTGACGAGCTGGAGTCCTACAACCAGGTCCTGCACCTGATCAACAGCCCCGAGCTGCGGGCGCGGCAGGGGCATCTGGCCATGCGCGAGGTGTTCGACAAGCACCTGTTCTCGCACCGCGTCGACCAGATCCTGACGGTTCTCGGCAGGCCCGTGCAGCAGCGGACCCGGTCGATCTCGGTGGTGCTGCCCACCAACCGCGCCTCCCAGATCGAGCACGCGATCTCCTCGGTGGCCCGGCAGATCCACCGGCCCGTCCAGCTCATCATGGTGCTGCACGGCCTGGACATCGATCCCGTGGTGGTGGCCGACAAGGCGCGGATGGCCGGGATCACCGACGTGGTGGTGCTGCCCGCCGACCGGTCGCTGTCGCTGGGCGCCTGCCTGAACATGGGCATCGCCGCGGCCGAGGGCGACCTGATCGCCAAGATGGACGACGACAACCTCTACGGCGAGCACTACCTGTCGGACCTGGCCCGCGCCTTCGACTACTCCGACGCCGAACTGGTCGGCAAGGGCGCGCACTACGCCTACTTCGAGGGCAGCAACGCCACCATGCTGCGCCTGCCGGGGCTGGAGCACCGCTACGCCTTCCTGGTGCAGGGCGGCACCTTTCTCGGCAAGGCGGACATGTTCCGGCACTACGGGTTCGAGGACATCACCCGGGGCGAGGACACCCGGCTGGTGCGCCGGTTGAAGGAGGACCGGGTCAAGATCTACTCCGCCGACCGGTTCAACTTCGTCTACTGGCGCAGCGGTGACGCGGGCATGCACACCTGGCAGGCCGACGACATCAAGCTCACCCGCAACGCGCAGTTCTCCTTCGCGGGGCATCCCGAGGACCACGTGATGATCTGACCTTCGCGGTCGGCTCGTCCGTCGGGCCAGGTCTGTGGGTGGTCGATTCTCATGATCTGTTGGGATTCTTCCTGTCGGGTGAGAACGATCCCAACAGATCATGGCGATGGGCGGGATCGGCCGCTCCGGGTGTGGGTTCGCGCTCCGGTGGGCGGGTGCTCCGGGCGGCCGTTGTTGGTGGCGGTCCGGTGGGTTCAGGCCTCCGGCCTGGCGGGCGCGCTGGTTACGGACTCTTACAAGCCGCCCGGAACACCCACCCACCTCCGCGCACGCCTGTTCCCGCCGTACGCCTGCGGTCCGTAGCGGCTCTCTCACGGGCCGCCCATCGGGCTCTGCGACGCTGAAGCGACCCGTACGGGGTCGTCCAGGGCTCGTCGCCGTAGCTGACGCGTCCGTGCGGGAAGGAGCGCAGGGCCGCTCGCCGTGAGCGTCACATCTCGTCGTACGAGATGTTCCTCAGTGCGGTTCGTCGTACTCGACCGTCCGGGTACGACCTTGCTCGTCATGGTTCGAGGGCTTCTCGGGAGACGATGACCGGTCAGGTGGGAAGAAGGCCGCTTCCGTCGGCCGTGATGTGGAACCATACGGCGGTTCCCGCATGGGTGTCATGGAGCCGCGTCGATACAGACCTACCAGCCCCAACTGGTTCCCGGCATTCTTCAGACCGAGGCGTATGCCCGTGCCGTCATCGAAGCCGATAAGCCTGGCACCCCACTTCAGGAGATCGACAGGCTCGTCGACCTACGCATGGCACGGCAGAAACTTCTTACTCGATCGAACCCGCCGGAGCTGTGGGCGGTGATGAGCGAAGCGGTCCTGCGACACGTCGTCGGCAGCTGCGCGATCATGCGGGAGCAACTGCTCAGGCTCTACGACGCGCGACACCTCGCAGGCGTCACTCTCCAGACACTGCCTTTTGCCGGAGGCGCCCATCCCGGGATGCTCGGCCCTTTCCACCTCCTGGAGTTCCCCCGACCGTCTGATACTCATGTCGCTTATGTCGAGTATCTGACGGGCTCCATGTATTTGGAAAAACCAGAGGAAGTGCGTAGTTATAGACTTTTTTTGACCATATTCGCGCGGCTGCCCTACCGCCCAGCACGTCCGCTGCGCTGATGAGTTCGGTCATAGCGGAGATGACTTCATGACCGCAGAAGAACGTGAACCGCGAGCTCTCGCCGACCTGTCTCAAGCCTTCTGGCGCAAGAGCAGCCTCAGCGGCAACGGTGGGGCCGACTGCGTCGAAGTCGCCTCCCTTCCCGGCTCGGTGGCCGTCCGTGACTCCAAGAATCCTGGTGGCGCCGCACTCGCCTTCTCCACGGGAAGCTGGACCACCCTCCTTGGCCGCGTCAAGAGCGGAGACTTCGACACACGCCCCTGACCGAAGGACCGGTTCGACGACATCTCGGGCATGGGGAAGAGCAGAATGTCCCCATTCCATGAGGGACGGTCGTTCTAGCCTGGGTGGATATCGATCGAGCTCAGGCTCGCACCCGGTCTGGCCACGCTCGTGGCCACCCGTCGTTTCCCTGACGCGTCCGGCGACGGCCCGATCCCGGAGCGGGTGGTCCGCGGGGTTGATCGCCATCCCTCTGGGGGCTGATGTTTCCCGCGTCTTGTTCGCCTAGATTCCCTCCGACGTGATCGTTGGCAGGCGGGCGACGGGCCACGCGGACGGGAACGAGGCGTGGCCGGGGTGGGTTCGCCGGTCCTCGTCCCGGGGTCGTTGCCCGGATTTCCCCTCGGGAGTGACGTGTCCATGAGCAACCCGGAGTACGCGGCCGACCTCGCCTGGCGGGGGGTGCTGGAGGAGGCGTTGCGGGCCGCCCGGACCGTCGCCGACGACTGGCTGAGGGCGTGCCGCCTGACGGCACTGGTACCGCACGTGGAGGGCACGGCCCGCGGGGAGCTGATGGAGGAGATCCTGCGGACCGTCCGGGCCATCGCCGACGAGGTGTACCGGTCGCGTGCGCTGACGATGGCGGCCGGGTGGCTGGACACCGCCGGGCTGGAGGAGTCCCTGCGGATCGTCGAGACCCTCACCGACGAAGGGCTCCGGTTGTCCCTGCTGGCCGGCATGACCGAGCACCTCACCGGGTCCGCCCGGCACGAGGCCGTGGAGCGGGTGCTGCGGGCGGCCCGGGACACGACCGACGAGGATCGGCGGGCGCGGTCGCTGGAGTCGGTGGCCGGCCGGCTCGACGACCCCTCCCAGAGGGAGGAGGCCGTACGGATCGCCGGGACCATCAACGACGGAGGCTCCCGGGCACGGGTGCTGGGGATGATCGCCGAGCACACCGAGGGCGCCTCCCGGCAGGAGCTCCTGGACAGTGCGCTGGGGGCCGCGCGCTCCCTCGACGACGCGGGGAGCAGGGGGTACGCGCTGGTCACGGTGGCCGAGAGGCTGGACGGGGCCGCTCGGCGCGAGACGATGGAGGAGGCGTTGCGGGCCGCGCTGACCGTCACCGGCGGCAGCAGCCGGGCCCACGCGCTGCTCTCGGTGGCCGAGAGACTGGACGGGGTCGCCCGGCGCGAGACGATGGAACGGGCACTGGAGGCCGCGCTGACCGTCGCCGACGACGAGGACCGGTCGCATCTGCTGCTCGTGCTGGCCAGGAGGCTGGACGTCCCCGTCCGGGCGGACCTCGCCGGGCGGGTCGGCCCTGCCGTCACCCATCGGGTGAGCCGGGCCGAGGCGCTGGCGGCGCTGGTACGGAACACCGAGGGCGCCGTCCGGGAGGAGATCCTGGAGGAGGCCCTGAACACCACCCGGATCATCGTCGACAAGGTGGCCAGGGCGAAGGCGCTGGCCGCGGTCGCCGAGCACCTGGACGATCCCGCCGACCTGGACAAGGTCTGGTGGGTCGCCCTCACCGCGCTCCTCGACGGGAAGGGCAACGCCAGGGTGCTGACGATGCTGGCGCGGCGGAGCCGGAGCGGGAGCGAGCTCCGCCGGCGGACGCTGGGGCGGGTCCTGGAGCTCGTCGCCTCTCCCGACAACGAGTGGTACCAGCTCAATATGCTGACCGCGGCGGCCGAGTACCTGGAGGACGCGGACCAGCTCGAGCGGGCTTTGGGGATCGCCGCGTCCATCACGCACCAGTGGGGCCGGGCGACGGCGCTGGTCGCGGTGGTGAAGCGGCTGCGGGATCCCGCCCGCCTGGAGGAGGCCCTGCGGGCCGCCCGGTCCGTCACCGAGGACAAGAGCCGGGCGATGGCGCTGACGGCGGTCGTGGAGCGGCTTCGGGAACTGGAACGGTAGGCGGAAGGGCCGGACCCGTCCGGCCCTCGCCCGCGGACGCCCGGCGCCGTTCCCCGGTCGGCGTGGCGGCGGTCTCCCGGCGGCCCGCGCCGGGAGACCGACATGTCGCCGGTCCCGCCCCCGGTGGAGGGCGGGCGTGCTGACGCGTGTCGCCGCATCGGTGTCCGGAGGAGCCGTGGTCGCGTACGGGCCGGTGTGCACGCGACGACGCCCCCGCCCGGATGACTCCGGGCGGGGGCGTCGCGGTGCCGGGGGCGGTGGTCTCCGGATTCCCTCGGGATCTCCCCTGGGGAACCGGCCGCCCCCGGTCACGGATTAGCGGACGCTACCCCGCCTGCCGTACAGGCTCACCGCCAGGATGACGCCGATGGCCGCGAGAGCGATCTGGATGAGGATCTCGATCCAGTCGATTCCCGTCGTGCTGGAGACCCCGAGGGCCCTGGCGATCGCGGTGCCGATGAGGGCCGCGACGATACCGATCACGATGGTCAGCCAGATCGGGATGCCCTGCTTGCCGGGCACGACGAGCCGACCCAGGAAACCGATGATGGCACCGATGACGATGGCGGTGATGATGCCGGTGACTGTCATGTTCCACGCTCCCTGTCTGCTCAGCTGCCAGGCGTATGCCCTGGAAAAGAGGAACAACACATCACGGAGTGATCTCAATCGGTAGCGGCCGGTCACGGAACCGTCACGGGGCCGTCCATTCCGCCTTCGCGTCGGCGTGGCTCCGGGGTGACGATCGTCGGTGTCAGGGTGCGGTACGGCCGCCGGATACGGGTGCGAAGTGCTGGTATGCGAGGGATGAGGAGAGTGAGGGGCATCGGCCGCGCGGGCTCGGCCACCGAGAGCGTGACGTCGCCGGAGAGGGCGAGAAGTGCGGGGTATTTGTACCTTTTAGGGGATTTTTGCTTAGCGATTGTATTTATGGGAGGCATGTCGTAGAAGAGCGTTAATAGGGCGGGTAAAGATTCTCGAAAAGTACAGCGCGGCGGCCAGCGTGATCCCTCCGGATCAGGAGGATCGCCTCATGACCGATCCTCACGAGATCAATCCGAGTAAGGCTCTGGAACTCGGCATGGACCGGCACATCCCCCGCCAGGACTGCTTCGACGGGGTCGTCGTCCCGGACCGGATCGCGGCGTTCCCCTCGTCCGGGGACAGGGGCGGGGAGGGGAACAGGGGCGGGGGCGGGGGCGTTCTCGCGCGTGTCCATGGGCCCGATGGCGTCGACGGCCCCCGCCCGTTGTCCCCCGCGGACCCGTGCGACGGGACCACGCGGCCGCCGAGCCTGTCGCACGTCCTGCGCGACCCTCGGTTCCGGCCGTCTGCGGGCACGTCGGAGCCCACCGGCGAGCACTACGACCTGGTCGTGGTCGGAGCCGGGGTCAGTGGCGTCAGCGCGGCGTACCGGTGGCTGGACCGCGCTCCGGCCGCGCGGATCCTGATCCTGGACGACCACGACGACGTCGGCGGGCACGCCCTGCACGGCGGGCCTCGTCCGGGCGGTGGGAAGGGACCTGCGGGCGCGTACGGCGGGGTGCGGTCCGCCGAGAGGCCGCCGGCGTGGACCCCGGAGGGCAGGGAACTGCTCGGCAGGCTGGACATCCGCGCCCGCAGGCCCGGCAGGCACGCCGCCCCCGCCTCGTCCCCGGACGCGCCGATGCACGACGCCGTCTTCTGCGACCGGGAGACGTTCCCCTCCGAGAGGCTGGTCGTGCTCGCCCCCGGCGAGCGCGCCGGGCGGTGGATCACCGAGCTCCCCGTCGCCGCGCAGGCCCGCGGGGATCTGCTGATGCTGTACCTCGACCCGCCCGACTGGTTTCCCGGGCTGTCCGCCGAGGAGAAGCAGGAACGGCTGGCCCGGATGACCTACGCGGGTTTCCTCAGGGACGTCTGCGGGGTCCATCCGGACGTGCTGACGTTCGTCGCGACCATGCCGGGCGAGCGGTGGGGGTACGGGTCCGACGCCCTGGGCGCCATCGACGCCTGGGGGGACGCCGACGAGTACCGCTACCCGGGTTTCGCCGGGCTGGGGCTCGACAGGTCCGCACCGTCCCGGTACAACTCCCCCACCATGATCAAGGAGTGGGGGACGGAGAGGCCGCGCTCCTGCCACTTCCCCGGCGGCAACCAGGCGATCATCCGGACGATGCTCGCCCGGATGGTCCCGGGTTTCGCCACCGCCACCGGCGCGGAGGGCATCACCACCGCGACCTTCGACCACACCGCGCTCGACCGGCCGGGGAACCGCGTGCGCGTGCGCCTGTCCAGCCCGGTCGTCTCGGCGGCCAACGACGGCCCCGCCGGTACGGCCGCCTCGGCCACGGTCGGCTACGTCGACGGCCCGCGGGTGAGGACCGTCCGGGCCCACAATGTGATCATGGCCTGCTGGAACTCCGTGATCCCCCACCTGGTCGGCGACCTGCCGCCCGCGCAACGGGCGGCGCTGCACCGGGCCGTGAAGGTGCCCCTGCTGCGCGCGACGGTCCGGCTCCGCCACCGGCGGCCCTGGAAGGAGCTCGGGATCGGGCACGCCCGTTTCACCGGGGCCTACTGGTGCGCGGCCGGGCTCGCCCCTCCGGTCCGGACCGGCGGCCACCGGCTCGCGGACGGGCCGGACGACCCGGCCACCGTGCACATGGCCGCGGCCCTGGTCACCCCGGGTGTGTCGCCCGCGCGGGGCTCGGTCTCGGGGCGGTACGCCCTGATGGGGACGCCGTACCGGTACCTGGAGTACGGCATCCGCGACCAGCTGGCCCGGCTGCTCGGCCCCGCGGGGTTCGACCCGGCCCGCGACATCCAGGCGATCACCGTCAACCGGTGGGGCCAGGGCTACGCGCCCGAGTACGCCACCCCGTGGGACCTGGCCTTCTACCCCGACGGGCACCCGCCCGCGGCCACCGCCCGCCGGACGCACGGCCGGATCGCGATCGCCAACTCCGACTCCGTCCCCACCGCCCGCGCGGACGCGGCCATCACGGCGGCCTACCGCGCGGTCGCGGAGCTTCAGGGCTGAGGTGCGGGGCGGGGTGTGGGACGGGGTCCGGTTTCTCCCGCCGGTCTTCTCAGGCCGGTTTCTCCGGTCGGTCGTCTCACGCGGGTCGTCTCCGGTCGGTCGTCTCAGGCGGGTCGTCTCAGGCGGGTGAAGGCCCAGCTCATGTCCGGTTCGACCGCCCAGTGGGTGGCGCGCCGTATCGGTGCCGTGCACAGCAGGGCGGCGAGCCCGACCCCGAGGAACGCCACGGCCGCCACCCCCGGCACGGTCTGGGCCCAGTCCCCGTAGAACCGCTCGGCGACCTTCACCACCAGGCCGTGCAGGAGGTAGGCGTACATGGTGGCCGCTCCGAGGCCCGTGTACAGGGTGCGCCGGGCCGGGGTGACCGCCAGGAAGGCGGCGACGAGGAGCGCGCCCGCGGCCAGGATGCCGAGGCGGATCAGGCTGCCGGTGAGGTCGTCGACACCGATCGCGTCGTTGGCGTGCCGCCAGCGGATCCACTCGGTCTTCACGTGCGTGTGCAGGACGAACGCCAGCGCCGCCCCCGCGGCGAGCGTGACCGCCCCGGCGACCCGCACCCACCGGCGCCGCAGCCACTCGAAGTGCTCGGGACGCAGCATGAGCCCGAGCACGTAGAACGGGAGCAGGCCGAGGGTGCGGTTCATCGACAGCTCGTCGGGGAGCCGGCTCATGCCCGACAGCAGCGACAACCCGACCGCCACCACGAGCGGCCACCGGAGCTGCTGCCAGACCGGGGTCGACAGCCGCCACAGGAACAGCGACATCAGGAACCAGGTCAGGTAGTACGGGTCCAGGAGGCTGATGTCGAGCTTGCCGTACAGGACGAGGCGGGGCAGCGAGTAGAGCAGCTCGAAGATCACGTACGGCACGGCGAGCGTGCTGATCAGCTTGCGCGCCTTGCCCGACGAGAAGGTGAAGTTCCGCGACAGGTAGCCGCTGAGCACGATGAACAGCGGCATGTGGAACGTATAGACGTAGAAGTAGGCCGCATGCGCGACCGGCACGTCCCGCAGGTCCTCGATCAGGTGGCCCGAGACGACGAGGGTGATCGCCAGGAACTTGGCGTTGTCGAAGAAGGGGTCCCTGCCCGCGGCGGGCGGGAGGACGATCCGCAGCGGGGTTGCGACGCTCACAACCCTCGGACCGTAGTCGCGGTCCCCGAACGCCGGGCGAACGGCCGGTGACCTTCGGGAGGCGGCCGTCCGGCCGGTGGTGGTCGTCCGGCCGGTCCTGGTCAGGCGGCCGGTGGCGGTCAGGTGGCCGGTCCTGGTCAGGTGGCCGGTCGTGGTCAGGCAACGGCGGCGGTCAGGCGGCCGGTGGTGGTCAGGCTACGGCGGCGGCGCTGGCCTCCCACAAGGCGCGGGCCAGCCCGGGGTCGCGCATCCTGCCGGGGACGGCGGCCGGGGCGCTCCTGGCGAAGTACCGTCCCGGGTGGTCGGCACCGTCCGGGTGGGTGGCGAGATGCACCATGGTGCTCGCCCCCTCCTCCACGCTCTGCCCCATGCCGGGCACGTTCTTCACCATCCACATCATGAACGTCGCCGGGGCGAACTCCGTCTTGATCACACCGGGGTGGAAGCAGGTCGCGGTGACCCCGGTCCCCTCCAGGCGCCGGGCCAGCTCGACCGTGAAGAGGGCACCGGCCTGCTTGGAGTCGCCGTACTGGAGCCAGCCGCTCCAGCGGCGCCGGTCGCGGTTCAGGTCGGAGGGGTCCAGCCGCCCGGTCTTGGCGGCCCGGGAGGTGGTGGTGATCACCCGGCTCCCGATGCGGTCGAGCAGCAGGTTCGTCAGCAGGAACGGGGCCAGGTGGTTGACCTGCATCATCGTCTCGTGACCGTCCGCGGTGCGGGTGCGCTCGGTGGTCATCACGCCCGCGTTGTTGACCAGGACGTCGATCCGCTCGTAGCGGGAGCGCAGCTTCGCGGCCAGCTCGCGCACGTCGTCCAGGCGGGTGTGATCACAGGTGAAGGTGTCCGGGGTCACCCCGCCGGCCGCCCGCACCCTCTCCGCCACCCGAGCCGTCTTGCCGGGATTACGGCCGACCAGAACGACCCGCTGCCCCCGCCTGGCGAGCTCGACCGCGGCCGCCTCACCGATTCCGGCACTAGCCCCTGTAATCACACTAATCATCAGATCCTCCCCTGCGCAGAAACCTTATTCGGTGCTAGTCTCCTGTGCGATCTTCCGGAGGCGTATCCATCCCTAAAGCGGCACGAGCCTCCACACGCTCAGAGGTTGGGACGAGTGGACATGGGCTCAAGAAACCGCTCGATTCGGTTCAAGATTTTCTTGCTGCTGCTCCTGCCGCTGCTCTCACTGAGCGCGCTGTGGGGATTCGCCCTCAACCTGACCATCGGTGACGGCATCTCCCTGCTGAGGGCCAACAGCCTCTACCAGTCGGTGGGCCTCACCTCGACCGACCTGGGCCTCCAGCTGCAGGCCGAGCGGACGCAGTCGTCGGTGGCGATCAGCTCCCGGGTCCTCACCAGCGGGATGGGCGAGCAGCGCGCCCGCACCGACAGCTCGGTGGAGGCGTTCAGGAAGGCCGCCGTCACCGACGATTCCGACAGCCCGGAACTGCGCAACTCGCTGAACGAGCTGCTCCGCCAGCTCGACAGGCTGCCGAGCATCCGCTCCGGCGTCGACAGCGGACAGCACTCGCGACTGAACGTGCTGTCGAACTACAACCAGATCCTCGACTCGGTCTTCCTGGTCTACCACCAGATGACCGCGGTGCCCGACCTGTCGATCTTCCAGCAGGCGTCGGCCATGCACGGGATGGGCAACGCCCGCGAGATGATCGCCCGGGAGAACGCCCTGGTCAGCGGGGCACTGATCGACTACCGGATGACGCAGGAGGAGCGCAAGGCCTTCGGCGAGTACGTCAACACCCGGCGCTTCCTGCACAACCGCGGGGTCGCCTCGCTCGACCCCGAGCTGGGCAAGGCCTACCGCGACACGTTCCGCTCCTCGACCTTCAACAGGTTCATCGACCTGGAGAGGGCCATCGCCGGGGCGACCGGCGACCGGCTGGCCCCGGAGGCCGCCAGCTGGAAGGCGAGCACGAACGAGGTCTCGGCCTGGCTCGACCGGGTCAACCTCGCCTCCGCCAAGCTGCTGGCGGAACGCGCGCAGGGGGTGGCCACCGACATCCTGATCCGGATCGTGATCGCCGGTGGCGTCGGCCTGATCGCGGTGGTCGCGTCGATCATCATCTCGGTCCGGTTCGGCCGCCGCCTGGCCTCCGAGCTGGCCGGGCTCCGCTCGGCCGCCCTAGACCTGGCGGACGTGCGGCTGCCCCGGGTCGTGGAGCGCCTGCGCCGCGGCGAGGAGGTCGACGTGCGGGCCGAGGCGCCGCCGATCCAGGCGGGCGGCTCGACCGAGGTGCGCGACGTGGCCCACGCCTTCGGCTCGGTGCAGCACACCGCCGTCGAGGCCGCCGTCGGCCAGGCCAACCTGCGACGCGGCGTCAGCCAGGTCTTCGTGAACCTGGCCCGGCGCAAGCAGAGCCTGCTCCACCGCCAGCTCACCCTGCTCGACAGCATGCAGCGCCGGGCGACCGACCCCGACAGCCTGCACGACCTGTTCCGCCTGGACCACCTGACCACCCGCATGCGGCGGCACGCCGAAAGCCTGATCATCCTGTCCGGCGCGGCGCCCGGCCGGTCGTGGCGCAGGCCGGTGCCGGTGATCGACGTGCTGCGGGCCGCGATCGCCGAGGTCGAGGACTACACCCGGGTCAACGTGCTGCCGGTGGCCGACGTCTCGCTCGACGGCACCGCGGTCGCCGACATCACCCACCTGGTGGCCGAGCTGATCGAGAACGCCACGATCTACTCGCCGCCGCAGACCACGGTGACCGTCCGCGGCGACGTGGTGGCCAACGGGTTCGCCGTCGAGGTGGAGGACCGCGGCCTGGGCCTCACCTCCGCCGAGTACGAGGCGATCAACCAGCGGCTGGCCGACCCGCCGGAGTTCGACCTGGCCGACAGCGACCGGCTGGGCCTGTTCGTGGTGGGCCAGCTCGCCTCCCGGCACGGCATCCAGGTCATCCTGCGCGGCTCGCCGTTCGGCGGCACCACGGCGATCGTGCTCATCCCGCGGGCCGTGATGGCCCAGCAGGACACGCCGCTCACCCTCACCGCGCAGCGGACCTCCTACACCGCCGAGCACGTGACCGGGCGTCCGGGGGGATCGTTCGAGCCCGCCTCGCGGGAGGCGCTCCCGGCCCTGCCGGGCGGTCTGCCCAACGGCAACGGCCACGGCAACGGCAACGGCCTGCCGAACGGCCACGGCAACGGCCGGCCCAACGGCAACGGGCAGCCGGACGGCACCGGTCTTCCGCGCAGGACGCGGACCGCACCGGCCGCCCAGCCGATGGCGGCCCCCTCCCTGAGCGTCGTCAGCGACCTGCCGCACCGTCCCCCGTCCCCGGACCTTCAGGAACGGCCCGGCCCGGACGCCGGACGCGAGGCGGTCTGGACGCCCTCCGCTCCCGCCGCTCCCACCCGTCGGGCGCCGTCCCCGGCCGCTCCCTCGCACGCCCCCTCACACGCTCCCTCCCATCGGGCGCCCTCCGCCGCCGACGCGCTCCTCGCCGGGGCCGCGCCCCCGGAGACGTCCTCGGGGACGTCTCCGGGAACGGCGCAGGCTCCCCCGGGGACGTCGGCCGAGGCCCGGCCGCACACCACCGGTGCGAAGGGCTGCCCGGCGGCGAACCCGTCGTCCGTGCGGCCCCCCTCCGGACCGGGCGGCCTGCCCCGCCGGGTACGCCAGGCGAACCTGGCCCCCCAGCTCCGCCAGGAGGGCGAGGCGCCCGCCGAACCGGAGCCGATGGTGGAACCGGGCGAGGAACGTTCGCCCGAGGAGATCCGCGCGATCTTCTCCGCCTTCCAGGCGGGCGCCCGGCGCGGTCGCGAGGAGCGGAACAATGAATCGCCAGATCACACGACAGGCGACAAGGGGGAAAATTGACCAACACCGGCGAGTTGAACTGGCTCCTCGACGACCTGATCGGCAGGGTGGGCGCGGTGCGCCAGGCGGTGATCCTCTCCACCGACGGCCTGGCCGTCGGCTTCTCGAAGGGGCTCAGCCGCGAGGACGCCGAGCATCTGTCCGCGGTCGCCGCAGGGTTCCAGAGCCTGGCGCGCGGTGCGGGACGCCACTTCGGCGGCGGCGAGGTGCGCCAGACCATCGTGGAGATGGAGTCGGCGTTCCTGTTCGTCACCGCCGCCGGTAAGGGCACCTGCCTGGCCGTGCTGAGCAGCTCCGACGCCGACGTCGGTCATGTCGCCTACGAGATGGCGATGCTGGTCAAGCGGGTCGGCCAGCACATCTCCGCCAATCCCCGCCAGGGTCTGTCGTGAGCGGCAGACCCTGCGGGCGCGCCTCCCGCGGACCACTGGGCCCCTCCTCCCGACGCCGGAGGCCCGGATGACGCACTGGATGGACGAGGAGGCCGGACCCGTCGTCCGGCCGTACGCGCTCATCGGGGGTCGCACCCGCTCCTCCGGCGACACGCTGGACCTGGTCGCGATGGTCAGCTCGACCCGCACCCATCCGTCCGGGGGATTCGTCCCCGGGCCGGAACAGGAACGCATTCTCGCCATGGTCACCACCCCCACCTCGGTCGCCGACGTCGCCTCCGACCTGAACCTGCCGCTCGGCGTGGTCAAGGTCCTCCTCGGCGACCTGAAGGACCACAAGCTCATCTCGATCGGGCGCGCCTCCGCGAGCGAGCGCATTCTCAAGGAAGTGATCAATGGACTTCGGGCCCTCTGACGAACCCGTCGCCCTCAAGATTCTCATCGCGGGCGGCTTCGGGGTGGGCAAGACCACGCTCGTGGGCGCCATCAGTGAGATCCGCCCGCTGCGCACCGAGGAGGTGCTCTCCGACCGCGGAATCGGCATCGACGACGTCGACGGTGTCGAGGGCAAGACCACCACCACGGTCGCGATGGACTTCGGCCGCATCACGATCAGGGAGGGGTTGGTCGTCTACCTGTTCGGCACGCCCGGCCAGGAGCGGTTCTGGTTCATGTGGGACGAGCTCTCCTACGGCGCGCTGGGCGCCGTGGTGCTGGCGGACACCCGGCGGCTGACCGACTGCTTCCCGTCCATCGACTACTTCGAGCAGCGTGGCACGCCGTTCATCGTGGCCGTCAACTGCTTCGACGGCGCCGACCGGCACGAGGCCGAGGACGTCCGGGTCGCCCTGGACCTCGACGCGGACGTGCCGGTGCTGCTGTGCGACGTCCGTCGCCGGGTCTCGGCGAAGACGGTCCTGGTGACGCTGGTGGAGCACTCGCTGAAGGTGCTGACGGCCAGCCAGAGCTGAGGCGGGCCGGAGCCGAGGCGGGCCCGCAGCCGGCGGTCGTCACCGGGGGCCCGCCGGGTCACAGCGCCCGCAGGCCGCTGATCAGCTCCTTCAGCAGGCTGTCCGCGGGCACCGAGGCGGCCGGGATCGGCGACCGTACCAGGATGAGTCCCTGGTCGAGCAGGTCGCCCAGCAGGACCTTGACCACGCCGATCGGCAGTCCCGCGTCCGAGGCGATCTCCACGATCGGCCGGGCCCGCCTGACCAGGCCGAGCAGCCTGCGGTGCTGCAGTCCCAGGTTCGCCGCGGCCGGGATCGGCGCCCCGGTCGCCACCGCCATCGAGAGCAGGTCGAGCGAGGAGGAGGACGCCCTGGTGCGTCCCCCGGTCATCGCGTAGGGGCGGACGACGGGACCGGCCTCCTCGTCGATCCACTCCACGTCGTCGGTCACTGCCCGGCCACCCGCGGTCCGGTGGCCAGGTGCTGGCCGACACGGGTGACCAGGCGGGCCATCTCGTACGCGATCAGGCCCACGTCGGCGGCGCCGGTGGTCATGACCGACAGGCAGCTCCCCTGCCCGGCCGGGGTGACGAAGAGGAAGGCGGAGTCCATCTCCACCATCGTCTGCCGTACCGTCCCGCCGCCGAACTGCAGGCTGGTGCCCTTGGCGAGGCTCTGGAACCCGGAGGCCACCGCCGACAGGTGGTCGGCGTCCTCCTTGGACAGCCCTCGGGACGAGGCCATCATCAGCCCGTCGTTGGACAGGATCAGCGCGTGCGAGACGTCCGCCACGCTCGTGACGAAGTCGTCCAGAAGCCAATACAGCTCACCCGGCACGTGATCGAACCCCTTCCCCTGTGATGATCTCGTTGACCGCCGGCCCCCGCCGGCCCGATGACCCCGGTCCCGCCGGTCCGTCCTCGCGGTCACCCGCGTGGTCCCGGTTCACCGCGTGCCACCTTCGTCCTCGTCCTCGGCCCGGCCACGCCGCCAGCCGGACTGCAGGGCGCTCATCAGCGCCCGGGCCTCCTCCGGGGAGCGCCGCTCCTCGGCCCCCGACCCGGACGGGCCGGGGACGGGGTCGGGCCGGGGCGGCAGGTTCGCCCGCCGCACCCTGCGGGGCAGGTCCCCGTCGGCGCGCCGCACCGGCTTCCACAGGTCCGCGGGGATCGGCACCGAGGGTTCCCCGGCGTCCGCGGGCGCGTCCGTCCGGTCCGGTTCGCCGGTCCGCGCGAGCTCCGCGAGCTCGGCTGGTTCCGCGAGCTCCGCGGGTTCCGCGAGCTTCGAGCGCTCCGGGGCGTCCGGCAGGTCCGTGGGGTCCGCTGCTCGGACGGGTCGTCTGGCGAGTTCCGTAAGCTCCGCCGGTTCCGTTCCCCGGGCGAGGCCGGCGGAGCTCGTGGGCTTCGCCGGGCCGGTGCGGGTGGGCAGGACGGTGAGCAGCGGCGGCTCCAGCGGCGGATCGACGGGCTCGGGGTCGCCGAGCAGCTCGGCAGGGAGCAGGACGACCGCCCCGGTCCCGCCGTACGGCGAGGCGCGCAGCCTCACCTCGATGCCGTACCTGGCGGCCAGCAGCCCGACCACGGCGAAACCCAGCCGGTCGGTCTGGGCCGGGTCGAACTCCGGCGGGCTGGCCAGGCGCTCGTTGATCGCGTCGCGTTCGCCCGCGGTCAGTCCGAGTCCCCTGTCCTCGATCTCGACGGCGAAGCCCTGGCCCACGGGCTCGCCGCGGACCGAGACCTGGCTCTCCGGCGGGGAGAAGACCGTGGCGTTCTCCAGGATCTCGGCGAACAGGTGCATCATGTCGGCGACGGCGTTGCCGACCAGGGTGGTGCCGCCCATGGGGTAGATCCGTACCCGGGTGTAGTCCTCGACCTGGGCGGCCGACCCGCGCAGCACGTCCTCCATCGGCACCGAGGAGCGCCACCTGCGGCCCGCAGCCCCTCCGGACAGGATCACCAGGCCCTCGGCGTGGCGGCGCATCCGGGTGGTGAGGTGGTCGAGCCGGAAGAGGTTCTCCAGCGCCTCGGGGTCCTCGGCGCGCTGCTGCATGCCGTCGAGCAGCTTGAGCTGGCGCTGCAGCAGCGACTGGCTCCGCCGGGCCAGGTTGCGGAACGCCTGGGAGACGCCCTCGCGCAGCCTGGCCTGTTCCACCGCGGCCTCGACCGCGCTGCGCTGGACGCTGTCGAACGCGGCGGCGACGTCGTGGATCTCGGAGGTGCTGCCCACCCGTCTCAGCGGCGGCGCCTCGGCGGCCACGTCCACCTTCTCGCCACGGCGCAGCCCGCTCATCACCCGGGGGAGCCGGGTCCCGGCCAGTTCCGCGGCGGCCCGGCGCACGGCGGCCAGCTCCCGGGTGACGCCGCTGCCGATCCGGTAGGAGACCAGGAGCGACGCGACGACCGCGACGAGGCCGATCAGCCCCACCACGCCGGCGCGGACGAAGACGCCCGCGGCCGCGGGCGCGGCCCGCTCGACGAGCTCGGGGGCCACGGCCGCCAGGGACCGCTGGTAGGCGGCGTCCAGCGCGTCTCCGGCGCGGCGCCAGTCGGCGGACGGCACGCGGGCCCCGGACAGCAGCCGGTTCTCCAGGGCGGTGAAGCGGGCGTACGTCGAGGAGGCGACCATGTCCGAGAAGGGAGCGCGCAGCGCGGGGTCGAGCTCCGGCATCGCCTGTTCCATCAGGAAGACCCGGTTGGCGGCGAGCCGGTTGAACAGCCGGGCCTCGGTCTCCGTCATCGGCCCCTTGAGGGCCATCGCACCGGCCGCCAGCGCCCGCTCGCGGCTGAGCAGGTCCATGGCCTGGGTCATCATCGTGACGCCGCGGGACTGGCGGTAGAGCGGGAGGTCGTTGTTGAGGCTCAGGGTGTTGAAGAGCCTGCGCAGCGCGTCCGGCAGGCGGGCGAACTCCTCGGAGAGCCCCACCGGGCCGATCCGCCCGTCGTCGATCCTGGCGCGGACCGCGTCGAGTGCCTCCACCTGCCTCATCAGCTCGGCGTGGCGCGTCCGCATCTCCTCGGACATCTTCGAGCGTGCCGCCTCCCCGGCGGTCTCGCGCCGGAAGCGGTCCCGCGCCTGGTCGGTGACGGCGCGCTGTCCCACCATGGTGGCGTGGTCGGCGTCGGAGCGGGTGGCCAGGAACTCGGCCGACAGGATGTGCTCACGTTGGACCGCGGTGCCCAGCTCACCGGCGGGCTTGCCGACGGACTCGTACAGGGTGCCGACCGAGAGCAGGCTCACCGAGTCGCCGACCGTGGTGATCGTCGCGAAGCTCCAGATCGCCACCAGCGAGGTCAGCGGGATGACCAGCAACACCGAGATCTTGAACCGGATGGATGTGCTCGATGCCATGTCACCTCAGCGGCTCGCTCTCGGATCGCCGGGGTGGCCCCCGGTCGGTCTCTAGATCGCCGACGAGAATAGCACTGGCGGCTTCTCCTATTTGTAGCCCATTTGTGACATGTCATGAAATAGGTACGGGAGGGGGAAAAGTTAGCTCAGGACGGCGTGCGACGCCGGAGCGGTGTTCCGCACCAGGCTCAGCCGGGCCAGCGTGACGGCCTGTACGCCGGTCAGCGCGGCCCCGGTCGCGACGAGGCTCCACTCGACGAGGCCGATGAGCACCCCGTGGCCGGGAAGCGCCACGTAGGTGAGCGCCAGCAGGCCGAATCCACCGGCCAGGGCCAGCCACTCCACCACCCTGGCCACCGGCCGCCACCGCTCGTCGGCGTTGAACCGCGCCGCCATCAGGCCGCCCGCCGCGGGCATCGCGACGAACGCGGCGACCGCCACGAGGTGATGCGCGTCGGCGATGCCCTCCATGGCGGACGCGGGCAGGACGGCGGGCAGCGCCGCGACGACGACCAGCCCCGCGCCCCAGACCAGCGTCAGCCGCTCGGCGAGCAGGCCCACCCGCGCCTTCGCCGCCCGCAGACCGGCCACCACGGCGAGGGCGGCGATCCCGAGCGACACCAGCGCGAACCCGGTCGCCCCGCCACTGTCCAGCGCGACGTACCGGCTGACCGTCAGGTCCAGCGGTCCGGCGTACGGGACCGGGGAGATCTGCGCCACGACGGCGGCCGCGGCGGCCATCACGAGTCCGGCGCATGCGATCAGGGGGTAGAGCCTCTTCGACGCGAGCATGGGTCAAGACTGTCCCCCGGAGGGGGTTTCAGACATCCGGCGGCGTCCCTGACGCGACCCTGAGCCACCCCTGAGACGGCCCGGGACCGGTCGGTTCGATGTGGTGCCTCCGGGTGAGGGAGGTTCCGGCCACCGAGGCCTTCATCGTGGCCGATCGTCCCGTTCGGGGCTTTGTTCCGGTCGCCGGTGAGGGGTGCCCGCTCCGGGGTCCGGCGGGTGCGGAGGGTCCGGAGCGGGCGGGGGTTCGGGGTGGACGGGCTTCAGGTGGGTCGGGGTTTTGAGGGTGGGTCGGGATTTTGAGGGTGGGTCGGGGTTCGGGGTTCGGGGTTCGGGGTTTTCGGGGTGGGTCGGGGTTCGGGTGAGTCGGGGACGGGAGCGCGGTCCGTTCAGCGCAGGGAGCGGGCCTCGGCGTAGCGGGCCCGTACCTGCGGGGCGGGATCGGCCTCGTAGTGCTCGGCCCCACCCGCCTCCCACGCCGGGGGCTCGTCCCCGCCGAGCAGCCAGGCGGCCTGCCGTGCCGCGCCGTCGGCCACGTACTCCCCGGGTTCGGGAACGACCACCGGACGCCCGAAGACGGCCGGGGCGATCCGCCGTACCGCCTCCGACCGGGCGCCGCCCCCGATGAGCAGCACCCTCGCCGGGTCCAGCCCGAGGGCGTCGAAGGCGTCGGCGAGGTGGCAGAGCATGCCCTCGACCGCCGCCCTGGCGAGGTGTTCCGGGGTGGAGGTGGCGAGCGTCAGGCCGTGCAGCGAGCCGGTGGCGGTGGGCAGGTTCGGCGTGCGCTCACCCTCCAGGTACGGCACGTACACCAGACCGCCCGCGCCAGCCGGCGCCGACAGGGCCAGCCGGTCCAGGACGTCCAGGCCGACCCCGAGCATCCGCGCGGTGGCGTCGAGGACCCTGGCCGCGTTGAGCGTGGCCACCAGCGGCAGGAACCGGCCGGTGGCGTCCGCGAACCCGGCCACCGAACCGCTCGGGTCCGCGCTCGGGCTCTCGGCGACCGCGAAGGCCGTCCCGGAGGTGCCGATCGAGACCACCACGTCGCCGGGGAGCGCGCCGACCCCGAGCGCCGCGGCCATGTTGTCGCCCGTCCCCGGGGCGAGCCGCACCGTTCCGGCGGCCGGTATCCCCGAGGCGGGCCGCACCTGTCCCGCGGACTCGCGGGGGCCCAGCACGGCCGGGAGCCCGGGGGTCGCGCCGAAGGCCGTCCGGAGCAGGTCCGTCCGGTAGTCACCGGTCGCGGGCGACCAGTAGCCCGTGCCCGAGGCGTCTCCCCTGTCGGTGACGAACTCGCCGCCCAGCCGCCAGGTGAGCCAGTCGTGCGGCAGGCAGACGCGCTCGGTGCGCCGGGCCGAGTCCGGCTCGTGCTCGGCCAGCCAGCGGAGCTTGGTCACGGTGAACGAGGCGACCGGCACGCTGCCCACCGCCTCGGCCCACCGCTGCGGACCGCCCAGCTCGCCGATCAGGTCGGCGGCGGCCCCGGCGGAACGGGTGTCGTTCCACAGCAGCGCCTTCCTGACCACCTGGCCGTCGGCGTCCAGGCAGACCATGCCGTGCTGCTGGGCGCCGATGCTCATCGCCTCGACGCCGTCCAGCCCGCCGGCCCGCTCCAGCGCCTCCCGCAGCGCCTCCCACCAGGCGGCCGGGTCCACCTCGGTGCCGTCGGGATGGGTCGCGCGTCCCTGCCGGACCAGGGCGCCGGTACGGGCGTCCCTGATCACCACCTTGCAGCTCTGGGTCGAGGAGTCGACCCCGGCCACCAGCGTCATCCGCGGACCCCGAGGAGGTGCTCGATGGCCAGCTGGTTCAGGCGGCTGAAGTGGAAGCCGCGCGCGGCCACCGCCTCCAGGTCGAAGTCGTCGCGCTCCAGGTCCGCGAGCGTCTCACCGGGGGCGAGCGTGGGCTCGGACAGCTCGGCGACCTTGCTCGCGGCGAGCGCCTCGGCGACCTCGGGGTCCGCCCGGAACGCCTTCACCTTCTCCTTGAGGATCAGGTACGTGCGCATGTTGGCCGCGGCCGAGACCCAGACGTCCTCGGCGTCCTCGGTGCGCAGCGGCTTGTAGTCGAAGTGCCGGGGGCCGTCGTAGCCGCCGTTCTCCAGCAGGTCCACCAGGAAGAAGGAGTTCTTGATGTCACCGTGGCCGAAGATCAGGTCCTGGTCGAACTTGGGACCGTGCTGGCCGTTGAGGTCGATGTGGAAGAGCTTGCCGTGCCACAGGGCCTGGGCGATGCCGTGCGCGAAGTTGAGCCCGGCCATCTCCTCGTGGCCCACCTCGGGGTTGAGGCCGACGCGCTCGGGGTGCTCCAGCTCGTTGATGAACGCCAGGGCGTGGCCGACGGTCGGGAGCAGGATGTCGCCCCGGGGCTCGTTCGGCTTGGGCTCCAGCGCGAACCGGATGTCGTAACCCTTCTCGATCACGTACGAGGTGAGCGCGTCCATGCCCTCCTTGTAGCGGCTGAGCGCGGCGCGGACGTCCTTGGCGGCCCCGGACTCCGAGCCCTCGCGCCCGCCCCAGCAGACGTAGGTGGTCGCGCCGAGCTCGGCGGCGAGGTCGATGTTGCGGATGACCTTGCGCAGCGCGTAGCGGCGGACCTCGCGGTCGTTGCTGGTGAACCCGCCGTCCTTGAAGACCGGGTGGGTGAACAGGTTCGTGGTGGCCATCGGGACCTTCATCCCGGTCTCGGCCAGCGCCTTCTTGAAGGCGGCGATCGCCTTGTCCCGGTCGGACTCGACGGCGAGCAGGTCGTCGTCGTGGAAGGTGACGCCGTAGGCGCCGAGCTCGGCGAGGCGGTGGACGCTCTCCACCGGGTCCAGCGCCGCCCGGGAGGCGTCACCGAACTGGTCGCGGGCCTGCCAGCCGACGGTCCACAGTCCGAAGGTGAAGCGGTCCTCGGGCGTGGGGGTATAGGCGCTCATGTGTTTCCTCCGAATTAATCCACGTTATGGACTTAATATGTATCGAGGTGGTGGCATCGTCAAGAGGTGGTTGTTCCATGACACAGGCCCTGCGCCACGACTCGATGCGCGCCCGCAACCTCGGCGTGGTCCTCGGCGAGGTCCGGAAAAGCGGCCCCATCAGCCGTGCGGCGCTCGCCGAGATCACCGGGCTGACCAAGACGACGGTCTCGAAGATGGTCGGCGACCTGATCGATTCGGGCATGGTCACCGAGTCCGGCGCGGTCAGGGACGGCGAGCGGGGACGGCCCGGCACCGCCGTCGAGCTCAGCGGCGAGCGGGTCGCCGCGCTCGGCCTGGAGATCAACGTCGACTACCTGTCGGCCTGCGTCGTCGACCTGACGCTCAGGGTGCGGACGAGATGTGCACAGGCTGTGGACAACCGCACCGCCTCCCCTGTGGAAACCATGTCTCACCTGCAGGAACTTGCCCAGAAAGCTGTGGACGAAGCTCAGGCGCAGGGGCTCTTCATCGCCGGTACGACCATCGCCGTGCCCGGCCCCGTGGACGGCGGCCTGATCCACGCCGCCCCCAACCTCGGCTGGCACGACGTCCGCGTCCCCGACCTGCTGGACCTCCCCGCCGAGGTGGACAACGAGGCCAACCTCGCCGCCCTGGGCGAGCTCTGGTTCGGCTCGGCCCCCGAGGACTTCCTGCACGTGTCCGGGGAGATCGGCATCGGCGCGGGCCTGGTCGTCGGCGGGGCCCTGTTCCGCGGCGCCCGCGGCCTGGCCGGGGAACTGGGACACGTGGTCGTCACCCCCGACGGACCCGCCTGCCGCTGCGGCGGCCGGGGCTGCCTGGAGCAGTACGCCGGACAGGACGCGCTGCTGCGGGCCGCCGGGCTCGCCGGGGCACCCGGCGGGGTGCCTGGCGGGGTGCCGGAACTGCTGGAGCGCCTGCGCGCGGGCGAGCCGCGCCCGCTGGAGGCCTGCGAGCGCGCCGGCCAGGCGCTCGGCGTCGCCCTGACCTCCGCGGTGCACCTGATGGACCCCGGGACCATCGTGCTGGGCGGGGTCTTCGCCCCGCTGTTCGAGTGGATCGCGGAACCGGCGCGCCGGACGATGACCGCCCGGCTGTCCACGATGCGGCACACCGTCCCCGAGCTGACCGTCTCACGCCTGGGCGGCGACGCGGCGACACTGGGGGCGGCGGGACGGGTGATTCACCGGGTGATCGCCGATCCCTATCTATGGCGACGCTTCGCGTCGCGGTGAGGCCGCTTGGATCCGGCTCCTTCCCTCGTCGCGAGGGATCGTTCGTTCCTCACGATCCCTCGCTCCTCGGTCCAGTCGCCGGCGCGGCCTCACGGGAGTCCCCCGGGTGAGGGGTGGGGCGTGAGGGATCTGGGGCGGGGTGGCGGGGCTAGGGGGTCAGGCGGCGTTGCAGGATCATGCCGGGCCAGGCGCCCACGAAGAACGGCATCGACCGGGTGAAGCCGCACCGCTCGTAGTAGGTGACCAGGCGGCCGTCGTCACCGGCGTAGCAGTCGACGCGCAGCAGTCCCACCCCGCGCCGGACGGCCTCCTCTGCCGACCAGTCGAGCAGGGCCCGTCCCACCCCGCGGCCGGAGAAGCGCTGGTCGATCACCAGTGCCCGCACGTACAGCTCGGGCTCGGGCACCGGCGCGACGTAAGGGTTCGGCGGTCCGACCACGATGCAGCCCGCGGGCCGGTCGTCGAGCTCGGCGATGCGCATCCCGTCGCCCGCCGCCCACTGCCGGACCTCCTCGACCCGCTGGGGGTCGCCGCTGAAGGGCAGGCTGCCCCACTGCCCGGTGCGGCCCCGGCTCACCAGGAACGCCACCGCGCTGTCGAACATCGTGAGCACGGCTTCGACGTCGCGGGGCCCGCCATCACGGATCATCACCCCACCAGGCTAAGGGGAGGACGCCCGGGAAGGGAGGGTGTCGTGGTGAGGGAGATGTCAGGGGTGGACGGGGGCGGCGTCGGCGGTGTCGTCGGCACTGGCGGTGTCGGGGGCGTCGGGGGCGTCGGGGAGGAGGGCGGCGCAGAGGGTGGTCAGGTGGCGGAGCTGCTCGGGGTCGAGGCGGTCGAGGAAGGTCTGCCGTACCGCCTCGACGTGGCCGGGGGCGGCGGCGGCGAGGGCCGCGAACCCCTCGTCCGTGAGGACGGCCCAGCTGACGCGCCTGTCGGCCGCGCAGGGTTCGCGGCGGACCCAGCCGCGTTCCTCCAGCCGTTTCACCGCGTGTGACAGGCGGCTCTGGGAGGCGTTGACCTCCGTGGCCAGCTCGCTCATCCGTAGCGTGCGGCCGGGCGCCTCCGAGAGCTTCACCAGCACCGCGTAGTAGGCGTGCGGCATGCCGGAGTCGCGTTGCAGCTGCCGGTCCAGCTCCTCCTGGACGAGCTGCGAGGCGGTCAGGAACGTACGCCAGGCACGTTGCTCGTCATCGTCCAGCCATCGCGTCACGCCCACAGCTTACTTGAACTCTCAACAAAGTGAGGTACGATACTTGAGAGTTCAAGTTTCAGGAGGAACCATGCCGGTCCAGCGGCTCAACCACGCCGTCCTGTTCGTCCGCGACGTGGAGCGGAGCGTCGCCTTCTACCGGGACGCCCTCGGCTTCACGGTGGTCATGGGCACGCCACGGGCCGCGTTCCTGCAGGCGTCGGGATCCACCAACGACCACGACCTCGGCCTGTTCGAGGTGGGCGCGCAGGCCGGTCCCTCGGGCGCGGGGCGCTCGACCGTCGGCCTCTACCACCTCGCCTGGGAGGTGGACACCCTGGAGGAGCTGGAGCGGATCGCCCTCAGGCTCGGCGAGCTCGACGCCCTCGTCGGGGCCTCCGACCACTCCACCACCAAGGCGCTGTACGCCAAGGACCCCGACGGGCTGGAGTTCGAGGTCTCCTGGCTGGTCCCCGCCGACCTGCTGACCGAGGAGGCGCTGAACGGACGCACCGCCATCAGGCCCCTGGACATCGCCCGGGAGAAGGAGCGCTACGGCGCCCGCACCCGTGGCGGCGTCGGCGTCTCGATCCCCGCCTGAGCAGTGCGTCTGGACCGAAACGTCCGGAAATGAGGTGACCCGGCGGAGGCCTCCCCAGCCCTCCGCCGGATCACGGACTCTCCCGACGTGCCCAGTCAGATGGGAGATACTCGCGGTCCCCGTATTTTTTACCTATCCATAATCCGGCCACCGGTGTCAAAGCCGGTCGAACCACTCGCGTACCGCGTCGACACCTCCGGCCCCGAGGGCGACCATCAGCGCACATCGCGCCTTCTCGGGCGCCAGCCCGCGGGCGCCGATCGCCCCCACCTTGGCGGCGAGCCCCTGCACGGGACCGGCCTCGCCCAGCGCACCCCGGCCGGTACGGCAGCGCGACGCGACGACCACCGGGATCCCCCACTCCGTCAGCTCGGCGATCGCCGAGAGGAGACCGACCGGCACGTTGCCCGTCCCGGTCCCCTCCAGCACGACGCCCTGGGCCCCGGCGTCCACGGCCGCGGTGAGCAAGCCGGGCTCGATCCCCGGGTAGGTCTTGATCAGGGCGACGTCCGAGGCCGGATCCCCTCCGAACGCCGGTGGCCGGGGCGGGGGCGGGGACTGCATCTCCACCCGCCCGCCCGACACGCGGCCCAGCGGCGGGAAGGGCGCCGAGGAGAACCCCGCGACGCTCGTGGCGTCGGTCATGCTCACCCAGCGGGCGGCGTGGATCTCGTCGTTGACGCACACGACCGCCCCGGCACCGCGCAGCGCCTCGTCCGTGGCGGCGACGACGGAGGAGACGAGGTTGCGCGGCCCGTCCGCGGACGGTTCGTCCCTGGAGCGGACGGCGCAGGTCAGCACGATCGTGCCGCGCTCCGCCGCCCGGCCCGCCAGCAGGTCGGTGAGGTAGGCGGTCTCCTCCAGCGTGTCGGCGCCGTGAGTGATCACCACACCGTCGAACCCGCGTTCCAGCAGGGCCGAGCGCGCCCTGCGGGCCAGCTCCAGCATGGTCGAGGGCGACATGTCCCAGCCGGGCTCCGCCATCACGTCCTCGGCCACCACGTCCGCCGTGATCGCGCCGGGCGGGACGGCACCCAGCAGTTCCGCCCCGGACGCCACCCCCGGCCGGTCGGGGGCGTAGGAGTGGGCGATGGTGTCACCGGTCGCCAGCAGCAGCACACGCTTCACGGACGGAACCTTTCGACGGCCGATGTCACGTCCGGTCCGGGGGCGAGCGCGGGGCGGGGGCCACGGTTCCCGGGGTTCCGTGGTCACCGTGCCCGCGGAAGGCCCGGACGTGGTTTCCCTATTTATAACCCATCGCTACCCCTATTGGGGTTACCTTCACGGGGTCGTACGGTCGGCGATCGGTTCCTACCCTTCGGGGTCAGGGGTGGTGGAGTCCGGGCGGGGCGGGGTCGGCGAGACCGTCGCTCACGAACAGCGCGCGGGCCGCCTCCCGGGTGCCGTCGTCCCGCGCGCTGAGCACGAACTCCTCCGGGGTACGCCCGCACAGCCGCCGCAGCGCCGCCGACCGTCCCAGCAGGTGCCCGATCAGTTCGCGCTGGGGGGCCAGCGGCAGCGGGCCGCCCTCCTCGTCCACCAGGCATCCGTGCCTGCTCACGTAGACGTGGCACGGCGGGAGCGTCTCCCCCGAGGGCAGGGTGACCGGGGAGCCCGCGGGCAGCGGCACCCGGTGGTAGTTCGGCTCGGTCGCGTCCAGCACCGCGAGCTGGGGGTCGTCCACCCAGACCACGAACAGCAGCGAGGCCCCCCGTGCCCCGATGGGCGTGGCGGGCAGGTAGGCGTACCGGCTGATGTGCGCCGAGACCCCGGGGGCGACGCCGTGCACGGCGGCCGGGGTCAGTGGGACGACGGGGCGGATCCCGGCGGCGGTGAACTTGCGGCGCAACTGGCCGGGGGCGGCATTGGAACCCACCGCGATCACCGGGTGGCGCGCCTCCGGCGGTGCCGCGCCGAGGGCGGCCAGGTGGTCGGCGAGCCTCGCGGTCCGGTCACCGGACCGGACCCGCCGGTCGGCGAGGGCACCGGGCGGCTCCGTCATCGGCAGGAAACGGTCGTCCACCAGCAGCCCGGCCGCCGGGGGAAGGCGTCCGGGGTAGGTCAGCGGGGCGGACATCGGGTCGTCGGCGAAGAGCCCGGACAGGCCGGGGAAGCCGTCGAAGGAGGCGTCGCAGGAGTCTTCGGGGAAGCCTCCAGAGGGGTTCCCGGCGAGGTCTCCGGCAGGGTTTCCGGCGGGGTCTTCGGTGGGGTCTCCTGCGGGGGCGGTGGAGCCCGGCAGGCCGGGCAGGACTCCCCGGCCGGGAGGGGGCCGCTTCATCGGCGCTCCCGGATGGGGACGGTCGTCACGCGCTCGGCACCCATCCCCCAAGGGTAGGCGGGGCCGGGAACGCCGCCGCGGGCGCCCGGGGCACGCGCGGGACCGGCCCGCATCGGACCGGCCCGTCCGGGCATACCGGGCACGCGGGACGGGCCCACGTCACGCCGGCCCGTCCAAGCATGCCTGGACACGCGGGAACGGCCCGCATCAGGCCGACCCGTGCGGGCATGCCGGGCACGCGGGAACGGCCCACATCAGGCCGGCTCTCCCGGGCATGCCGAGCATGCCCGGGAACGGTGGTGCCTGCCTCACCTTTTTCCCGGAACCCTCGCCCATGTGCCCGGGGCGCCGGAATCCCTACCGTGGTCTCATGACCGCCATCGAGATGCCCACTCCCTGGACGAGGATCAGCGCTCACTGGTCGTCGCGGACCTGGCTGCGTACCGCCCACCTGGTCTCGGGAGCGGCGCTGGCCGTGGCGGGCGTCGTGGCGCTCGCGACGCTGGTGGTGGCCGCGGTGCTGCTGGTGTGGACCGTGGTCGTACCGGTGGCGGCGTTGCTGCTGTTCTTCGTGGTCGTCCGGTTGCTCACCCTGGTGCAGCGCTCCCGGTTCGCCGCCTTCCTGGACGTCGACATCGCGCCGGTCCCGCGCCGCCCGCTGAGCAGGAACCCGCTGCGGCGGCTGCTCCAGGAGACGCGGACCTGGAGCACCTGGCGCCGGTTCGGGTACCACCTGCTGACCGCGCTGATCAACGGGTTCGGCGCCCTCTCGGTCGTCGGTGCGTGGTCGAGCGCCATGGTCACCGCCGTGCTCGCCGTGCAGCACTGGGTGCGGGAGGAGACCTGGCAGAGCGTGATGTTCGTCTTCGTCTCCGGGACGCTGTTCGCCGCCGCGCCGTGGGTGGCCCGCGGGTTCACCACGCTGGACGTGATCGCCGCCGAGGCCCTGCTCGGCCCCAGCCTCAGCGACCAGCTCGTGCTGCGGGTGGAGACGCTGCGGGAGAGCCGCGCCGGGATGGTGGACGCGGCCGACGCCGAGCGCCGCCGTATCGAGCGGGACCTGCACGACGGCACCCAGCAGCGGCTGGTGTCGCTGGCGATGAACCTCGGGATGGCCCGCGCCACCCTCACCGACCTGCCGGAGCCCGCGCGCGAGGTGATCGTGCAGGCGCACGAGGAGGCCAAGCTCGCCCTGCGGGAGCTGCGCGACGTCGTCCGCGGGCTGCACCCGGCGGTGCTGGACGAGCAGGGCCTGGACGCGGCGCTGTCCGGTCTCGCCGCGCGGGCCCCCTTCCCGGTGCGGCTGCGGGCCGACCTGTCCGGCCGGGCCGCCCCCACGGTCGAGGCGGTGGCCTTCTTCGTCGTCTCCGAGGCGCTGACCAACATCGCCAAGCACGCGCGGGCGTCCGGCGCCGAGGTCGTCGTCGGCCGCGACGGCGACCGCCTTCACCTGTCCGTGCACGACGACGGCGTCGGCGGGGCGGATCCTGACCTGGGGAGCGGGCTGCGCGGCCTGGCGGGGCGGGTGGCGTCGGTGGACGGCATCCTGGACGTCGACAGCCCGCCCGGCGGGCCGACGACGATCAGAGTGGAGCTGCCGTGCGCGTAGTGCTCGCCGAGGATTCCGTACTGCTGCGCGAGGGGCTGGTCCGCCTGCTCGGCTCGGCGGGCATAGAGGTGGTGGCCTCCGTGGCCGACGCCGACGGGTTGCTCCGCGCCGTGGACGAGCACGAGCCCGACCTCGTCGTGACCGACGTGCGGATGCCGCCCTCGCACACCGACGAGGGGCTGCGCGCCGCGCTCGTGCTGCGCAGCCAGCGGCCCGCGCTGGCGATCCTCGTGCTCTCCCAGTACGTCGAGGAGCGCTACGCCACCCGGTTGCTGTCCACCGCGACCGGGGGGATCGGCTACCTGCTCAAGGACCGGGTGGCCGACGTCGAGGAGTTCCTCGACGCGGTACGCCGGATCGCCGCGGGCGGCACCGCCCTGGACCCCGAGGTGGTCGCCCAGCTGCTGCTGCGCGGGCGCAGCGACCCGCTGGACCGGCTGACCCGCAGGGAGTACGAGGTGCTGTCGCTCATCGCGGAGGGCCGGTCCAACACCGGGATCGCCGAGGCCCTGGTGGTGTCCGAGAGCGCCGTGGGCAAGCACATCAACAACATCTTCGCCAAGCTCGACCTGTCCGGCGCCGACAAGGACCACCGCCGGGTACTCGCCGTCCTGCGTTTCCTCAAGGTCTGAGAGAACATGCCCACACGAAACAAGCCCCGGATCGCCTGGCTCGTCACGGGCGGGACGCTCACCGCGCTCGCCGTGGCCTTCACCACGCTGGCGGCGCTGGCGGAGATCAACGAGCCCGACCGGATCGTCCAGGTCACGTCCAGGTCCCACCCGCTCACCTCCCCGGAGATCGTGGTGCGGGCCACGGGTCACGTCGACCTCTCGGTCGTCGCCGGCCCCGCGAAGCGGCTGGACATCGACCAGGAGCTCGTGTGGCTCCGCGACCGGCCCGTGGTCACCGAGCGGTGGGACGGCCGGACGCTCACCGTCGACGCCCGCTGCCCCGGCGTCCCCGTCTGCCGGACGCACTACGTCCTGACCCTGCCCGCGACCACCGGCGTCGAGGCGTCGAGCCGTTCCGGGACCGTGTCGGTGAACGGCGTCCTGGGCGACCTGCGCCTGTCGGCCGACACCGGTGACGTGGTCGTGACCGGCTCACTGGGCGCGCTGCGGGCACGGGTACGCCAGGGGAACGTGATCGGTGACAACCTCAGGTCCGCAGAGACCGACGCCGAGACCGGTGAGGGAGACGTCGTCCTGGGGTTCACGGCCCCGCCCGGCGACGTCAGGGCCGTGGCGAGGACCAGGGGGAACGTCGAGGTCAGGGTGCCGGACGAGGGCGGGCGGGGGTACAACGTACGGACCGACTCCGGTGACGCGGCCGTCGAGGTGCGGCTCGACCCCGAGTCGCCGCGCCGGATCACCGCCCTGACCCCGGCGGGCGAGCTGCGCGTCCTGCCCTTCTGAGCCGCGGGGGTATTGCGAACGCAGGTTTGACCGGGTCGAGACCGGCGCCCGGCCACCCGCGAACGCGCCGGGGACTTGAATCGGAGGCATGACTCCCCACGACGACCCGCGGAGCCAGGCGGTCATCACCATCGCGCTGCGGCTGTTCTCCGCGCTGGGCTACGACAGCACCTCGCTGCAGGCCGTGGCCGAGGCGACGGGCGAGGACCCGGCGTGGATCCAGGAGCGGTTCGGCGAGAAGCGCGACCTCTACCTCGCCGTCGTCGACCTCGCCGGCAGGATGGAGCGGACCGTCGTCCAGGACGCGCTCGCCACGCTGCTCCCGGCCACCGACGCCGGGCAGGTCGCCACCACCCTGTACGGCCTGTCCGAGCGTTACCTGGACTTCTGCGTCGCCAACCCGCAGATCCCCGCGCTGTGGCTGCACCGCTGGCTGGGCGACGCCGCGGACATCCCCGAGGTGGAGCGGACCCACTCGATCCCGCTCATGAACTTCACCGCCGACGCGCTCCGCTCGGCCGCGAGGGCCGGGTTCGTCGACGGCGAGGTGGACGCGGACCTGATGGTACGGACGCTGGTCTGGAGCGTGTACGGGTTCCTGCACGGCGAGATGATCGCCGAGGCGGGCCGGTCGGTCTCCGCCGACCCGCAGGCGCGGCACCGCTTCCTCGCCCATCACCGCCAGCTGCTCGACCGCGTGCTGAAGCTGCCGGGCGCCTGAGGCTCCTCCGCGTCCGGGAGGTCCTCCGCGTCCGGGGTCCCCTCGCGGGAGGGGGTCCCTTCGCGTGAGGGAGTTTTCGCAGGGGGTGGCCCCTCGCGGGAGGGGTCCCGGCCGGGACGTCTCGCGTCCGGTGAAGGCCCGCCGGACCGGCATGGCGTTCCCGGTGTCGCTCTCGTCCGTTCTGTCGGTGTCATCGGTTACTGTGTCGCCGATCATGGGCGCGATGAGCGGGAAGCGCACCCACGCGGGGCCCGGCGGTCCTCTCGACATCCGGGCACACCGCCCCCATGATGCCGGTGAGGTGCTTCCACCGGCCGGGACGGTGGCGACCCGCCACCGCCCGTGCATCTCGGCAGTCGCGAGAACCAACGGGGGTTTTCGGAGCATGACCGCAACGACCGTCTCGTCCCGGGGCGAGACCCTGGCCTTTCCCCCCGGCTTCGTCTGGGGGGCGGCCACCGCCGCGTACCAGATCGAGGGCGGGGTGCGGGAGGGCGGGCGCGGCCCGTCCGTCTGGGACACCTTCTCCCACACGCCGGGCAGGACCGCCGACGGCCACACCGGGGACGTGGCGTGCGACCACTACCGCCGTCACGCCGACGACGTCCGGCTGATGGCGGAGCTGGGCCTGCGGGCCTACCGGTTCTCGGTCGCCTGGCCGCGGATCCAGCCGGACGGGTCCGGCCCGGTCAACGCCGCGGGACTGGACTTCTACGAACGGCTGGTGGACGAGCTGCTGGCGGCCGACATCACGCCGTACGCGACGCTGTACCACTGGGATCTCCCGCAGGCGCTGGAGGATCGCGGCGGGTGGACCGACCGCGACACGGCCTACCGTTTCGCCGACTACGCGCGGGCCGTGCACGACCGGCTCGGCGACCGGGTCGGGACGTGGATGACGGTCAACGAACCCTGGGTGGCCGCCGTGCTGGGGTACGGCATCGGCGTGCACGCGCCGGGCCGCGCGTCGGCCGCCGAGGCGTTCCGCGCCTCCCACCACCTCCTGCTCGCCCACGGGCTGAGCGCGCGGGTGCTGCGCGAGGGAGGCGCACGCGAGATCGCCCTCACCCTGAACCTGGCCCCCGTCCTGACGCCCGGCCGGCTCAACGACCCGGAGCTCACGCTGTCCGAACAGGACGCCGAGGCGGTGGACCGGGTCGACTGCCTCATCAACCGCCAGTTCCTCGACCCCACCCTGCGCGGGGAGTACCCCGCACCGGTGCTCGCGATCATGGACAGGCACGGCGGCCTGGGTCACATCCGCGACGGCGACCTGAAGACGATCAACCAGCCCGTCGACCTGCTGGGGATCAACTACTACACCCCCTGCGTCGTACGGTCCGAGCCGGGCGAACCGGCCAACGCCGCCTATCCCGGAACCGAGGACATCCTCTTCAGCGGGGCCCACGCCCCGACGACCGCGATGGGCTGGGCGATCGTGCCCACCGGCCTGACCCAGGTGCTCACCCGGCTCTCGCGCGACTACCCCGAGGTCGGCCTGCTGGTCACCGAGAACGGCGCCGCGTTCGACGACGTGGTGACCGGTGACCGCGTGCACGACACCGACAGGACGGCCTTCTTCGAGGGGCACCTGCGGGCCGCGCACGCCGCGATCGAGGCCGGGGCGGACCTGCGCGGCTTCCTGGTCTGGTCGCTGCTGGACAACTTCGAGTGGGCCGAGGGCTACCACAAGCGCTTCGGGATCGTGCACGTCGACTTCGAGACGCAGCGGCGGCTGCCCAAGGACAGCGCGCTGTGGTACCGCGAGGTGATCCGGCACAACGGGCTGCACCGCGAGCGCGCCAGGCGGCCCACCCTGGAGGCGGTCGCCGCCCGCGCCGGGGTGTCCAGGTCCACCGTCTCCAGGGTGATCAACGGTGAGGGCACGGTCAGCGACGAGTTCCGCGCGATCGTCATGAACGCCGTCAACGAGCTGGGGTACGTCCCCAACTCGGCGGCCCGCAGCCTGGTGACGCGGCGTACCGACTCGATCGCGCTGGTCGTGTCCGACCCGCCCACGGTCGCGGGTGCCGACGACCCGGCCTTCTCGGCCGTCCTCCGCTCGGTCACCCGGGAGCTGGAGGAGGCGGGCAAGCGGGTCACCCTGATGCTCGCCGACTCGGCGGACGGCCGCCTGCGGGTGGAGCGCTACGCCGCCTCCGGGTACGTGGACGGGGTCGTGCTCGTGTCCTCCCACGGCGCCGACCCGCTTCCCCCGGCGCTGGCCCGCACGGGCGTCCCGGTCGTCCTGCTGGGCAGGCCCGGGGCGGCGGCGCACGTGCCGTACGCCGACGTCGACGACGCGGGCGGGGCCGCGGCCGCGGTGGCGCACCTGCTGGCCCGGGGGCGACGGCGGATCGCCGCCATCTCCGGCCCCCCGGACTCGACGGCCTCGCAGGCCCGGCTGGGAGGGTACCGCGAGGGTCTGCGCGACACCGGCCACCGGTCGATCATCGCCATCGGTGACCTCACCCTCGCCTCGGGCGCGGACGCGATGCACCAGCTCCTGCGGGACGACCCGGCGCTCGACGCGGTGTTCGTGGCCGGTGACCCGATGGCGATCGGGGCCCTGCGGGTGCTGATCCGGTCCGGGCGGCGGGTTCCGGAGGACGTCGCGATCGTGGGTTTCGGCGACATCCCGGCCGCCTCCCACACCGTGCCCGCGCTCACCACCGTGTGCACCCCGGGGGTGGAGCAGGCCCGCACCGCGGCCCGCCTGCTCCTGCGCCACCTCGACGGCGGCCCGGCCTCGTCGGTGATCCTGCCCACGGAGCTGGTGATCCGCGAGTCCACCTGATCCCGCCGATCCCGGGTGGCCGACGGCTTCACAGGGTGATCGACGGCTTTGCGGGGTGGCCGACGGCTTCGCGGGGTGATCGACGGCTTCGCGGGGTGGCCGACGGCTTTCCCGGGTGGTCGACGGCTTCGCGGGGTGGGAACGGTGGAAGGGTCCGCCGCGGTGACGACGGACCCTTCACGTTCCGCGCTCCGGGTGGAGGGGCCCCACCGGACGGGATCACTCCTGTCCATGCCCGGTGGATCCGGCCGCAATCCCCCCTCGGACAAGATCGGCCGGCGACGACGGCCCGGGGCTCAGTCGCGGGCCTGCTTGCCGTCGGCGGTCAGCGCGTACCAGTCGGCGCCGAAGCCGTCGGCGTCGTGTCCCTTGACCTCACCGGCCGCGGTGTCCTTGGCGAAGTAGTAGAGCGGGTGGCGATCGTAGGTCACCTGCGTCGTGCCGTCGTCCCGCTCGGTGGTGCCCAGCAGGTCCGCCTTGACGCCCTTGCCCGCCTCCGGCTCGCCGTCCGTGACGTACGGGGGCCAGGCCCGCGCGCAGGCGTCCGAACACGACGACTTCCCGTTCCTGTCCTTCTCGAAGAGGTAGAGCGTGCGGCCCCCCTCCCCGACCAGGACCCTGCCGATCCTCGTCTCGCTCAGCTCGACCCTGGCCCGGGTCGCCGCCGAGGGGTCCGCGGGCGAGGTGGGGGACGCCTTGACCTGGTCCGCGACCAACGGTTCGGTCGTGCTCCCGTCGTCGGCGCCGCCGCATCCGGCCGTGAACACGCCGAGCGCGAGCACGCCGGCACGAAGCAACTTCCTCATCTCCGACCCTCCAGTGAGCGGTGCCATTACCGCTGCTCAGCAGACACGCTGCGGAGTCGGTGCGGGGCCACGACACGGAGCCCTTGGACAGGCCTTTGCCGTCCTTTGGAGCACCGCCCCCGCGTCGGTCCTCCGGCCGTGACCCGGCCGGCGCGCGGGCGGGCCCGGCCCGGACTGGCCCGGACGGGAACGGGCCCGGCGCACCGGGGTGATTCAGCCGGAGAGGCGAGGGAGTGGCACGGGGACGGTTCGGCCGGATGGTCTGGAGACGACGCGGGAGCGGTTCAGCCGGAAGGGCGGGCTGCGGCGCGGGAGCGGTGGCGGTGCGCCTTCTGGCGGCATGCCGTACCGCAGAACCGGGCGGGACGTCCCGTGCGCGCCCCGTGGATCGGGGCACCGCACATCTCACACCGCGAGGTACCGGCACCGGCCGCACCCTCGTCCCGGAGCAGGGACGTGGCCCGGGTTTCGTCGCGGGAGGGCGACATGACCCGCGTTTCGTTACGGGACGCGGAAGGAATCAGCGTTTCGTTACGAACCGGTGGCGTGGCCCGGGTTTCGTTACGGGGCGGGGACGGGGCTCGGGTTCCGTCACGGCGGGCCGTCCCGGCGCCGGTCGCCGTCGCCCCGTCGGCCCCGGTCGCGTCGCGTTCCGATACGGCCCGGATGACCGGTGTGGCCGGCGTACCCGGCCGGGCGGACGCCGCGGACGCCGTGGGCACCGCGGGCGTGCCGGGTGCGGTGTCCGCGCGGGTGTCGTAGTCCGCGCGGGCCTCGGCGATCTCGTTCTGGTGCCGCTCGGTCCAGGTGACGAGCGACTGGATGGTGTCGTGCAGGGTCATGCCGAGCGGGGTGAGCTCGTAGTCGACCCTCGGCGGCACGACGGGGTGCACGGTACGGCGCACCAGGCCGTCCCGCTCCAGATGGCGCAGGGTGACGGTGAGCATGCGCTGGCTGACCCCGTCGATCTCGCGGCTCAGCTCGGTGAACCGCAGGGAGCGCCGGTCCAGGAGCGCGATGACGAGCAGCGACCACTTGTCCGCGACGCGGTCCAGGATCTGGCGGACCTCGCAGTCCTCCCGGGTGTCCCACTGCCTGGCGTCGACGTAGGCGTCGCCGGTGTCAGCGCAGCGACTCGGTGACTTCGAAGTGCCTTCTTCCATGCCCACCGATGCTGCCTCAGGATGCGATTACTTACAAGAGGGAACCGTGGATCGCGGCAGAGTGGCCGCGGTCCTGCCGGTCTCCCCGTGCCCAAGGAGTCGTCTCGTGTCCACACCGTCGTCCCCATCGATCTCTCCGGCACCCCCCGGCCGCCCCGGCCGTATGAACGGCCGGGCCTGGGGGGTGCTGTTCGTGCTGTGCGGCGCGATCTTCCTGGAGGGCATCGACGTGGCGATGCTGAACGTCGCCCTGCCCTCCATCCGTACCGACCTGGGGCTGAGCACCGGCTCGCTGAGCTGGGTGATGAGCTCCTACGTGCTCGGCTACGGCGGTTTCATGCTGCTGGGCGGCCGGGCCGCCGACCTTCTCGGCCGGCGGCGGATGTTCCTGCTCTGGCTCGGCGTGTTCGTGGTCTTCTCCGGCCTGGGCGGGTTCGCGACCGAGGAGTGGGTCCTCATCCTCGCGCGTTTCGTGACGGGGGTGGCCTCCGCGTTCATGGCGCCCGCCGGCCTCTCCATCATCACCACCGGCTTCGCCGAGGGTCCCCAGCGCAACCGAGCCCTGCTGGTCTACGCGGGGACGGCCTCGGCCGGTTTCTCCCTCGGCCTGGTCGTCGGCGGCCTGCTGTCCGCGATCAGCTGGCGCTGGGTGTTCTTCGCGCCGGTGATCCTGGCCTCCGTGATCCTCGTCGCCGCCCTGGTCCTGATCCCGGACGACGGCCGCCCGCGCGGGTCCGTCCGGGGCTTCGACCTGGCCGGTACGGTCACCGTGACCTGCGCGATGCTCGCGCTCGTGTTCGGGGTCGTCCGGCTGGAGGCCCCGTCCTCCGGATGGGGCTGGACGGCCGGCGCGTTCGCCGCCGGGTTCGCGCTGCTCGCCGTCTTCCCGATGATCGAGCGGCGCTCGGCGGCGCCCCTGGTGCGCCTGGGGATCCTGCGCTCGGGCCCGCTGGTGCGGGCCAACCTCGGCTTCCTGCTGTTCTCCGGGTCGTTCTTCGGATTCCAGTTCCTCGTGGTCCTCTACCTGCAGGAGCTGCGCGGATGGTCGTCGCTGCAGGCGGCCCTGGCCCTGCTGGTCATCGGCATCGACGCCGTGCTCGCGCCGACCCTCACCCCCTGGCTGGTGAACCGCTTCGGCAACGTCCGGGTGATCCTGGGCGGGCTCTGCCTGGCCGCCGTGGCCTACCTGCTGTTCCTGCCGGTCGGCCTCGACTGGACCTACGCGGCGATGTTCCCCACCATGATCATTCTTGGTCTCGCCTTCTCGCTGGCGTACGGGCCGTTCACCATCGCCGGGACCGACGGGGTGTCCGAGGACGAGCAGGGGCTCGCGGGCGGGCTGCTGTACACCTCGTTCCAGTTCGGCGCGGCACTCGGCCTGTCGGCGGCAACCGCCGTGTACGTCGCCGCCACCGGGGCCGGTGGATCACCGGAGGCCGCGCTCGGCGGCTTCCGCACGGCCCTGCTCGTCCCGGTCGTGATGGCCGTCGCCGGGGCGGTCGTCATCGCCTCGGGCCTGCGCGGACGCGGCGGCCCGGCCGTCGCCGCTCGTCCCGGGGGTCCGGCCGCCGGGACCCGGTAGCCGGGCCGCGGGACGGGCTCCTCACCGGGCGCCCGTCCCGCGGCGTCGTCACCCGGTGCCCGTCACCCGGTGCCCGTCCCGCGGCGTCCGTCACGCGGTGCCCGTCACCCGGTGCCCGTCACGCGGCGTTCGTCTCCGCCGTCCGGGCCGCGGCCCGGTAGGAGAGGACGACCACGCCGCTGCCGAACGTGGTCGTCCCGGCGAGCTCGAAGGGGAACCTGCCGGTCTTCTTGAACAGCAGGTCCCCGGGGTCGCCGTCGCCCACGATGATCGGGTGCACCCAGAGGCGGAGCTCGTCGAGGAGACCGTGCTCCAGCAGGGTGAGCGCGACCGGCCCGTAGCCGTACATCAGGATGTCCTGGCCGGGCCGCCCCTTGAGGGCGGTGATCTCCTCGACGAGGTCGCCCCCGATGACGGTCGAGTTGTTCCACTCGGCCTTCTCCAGGGTGCGGGAGGCGACGTACTTGGGCATGGAGTTCATCCGGTCGGCGAAACCGTCCTCGTCGGTCATGGCGGGCCAGGCCGCGGCGAAGCCCTCGTAGGTGAGCCGGCCCATCAGCAGGGCGTCGCTGGCGAAGAGCTGCTCGCGGGCGAACCGGCCCGCGTCCTCGTCGAAGTAGGGCATGGCCCAGTTGCCGGGGTCGCCGATGTAGCCGTCGAGGGACATGTAGGTCGAGGAAATGATCTTACGCATGGGGATCTCCGTTGGTTCGCGTGTTCGATGGGGATGTTCGTGATGTCGTGGCCCGGGACTGAGTACCGGTTCCGGGGTTTTCATCCCCTTCCCCTGCGGTTCGTGCGGACGTACCGCGGGAAGGGCTTCCGGGTGGTCAGCAGGGGTAGGGGTGCCCGGCCCTGGCGTCGCGCAGCGCGCGGGCCCACCAGGTCAGCTGGTCCAGCGTGGTCGTCGCCGCGGTGTCGTACTCGGTGCCGGCCCGGGGCCAGCCGCCGTCTGCGGCGAACTGCTCCCAGTACCGGGGCAGCGTCACCCCCGCGTGGACGGCCACCGCGTGCACCTCGGTGAAGACCTGGCGCAGCTGCGCGGCGGCGAACAGGCCGCCGGAGTCGTTGCCGTAGGAGACGAACGCCACCGGCTTGGCCTGCCACTCCCGGTAGAACCAGTCCACCGCGCTCTTCAGCGGGGCCGGGAAGCTCCGGTTGTACTCGGGGGTCACCACCACGAACGCGTCGGCCCCGGCCAGGCGCGGTGCCAGTGCCGCCACCGGGGCGGGAGGCGGCTCGTCGGTGTCCGTGAGCGTCTGCGGAAGCGCGGCCTCGGCCAGGTCGATCAGGTCGATCTCCAGCTCGGCCCGCCTGCGAGCCCGCGCCACGAACCAGTCCGCCACCGTGGGACCGAACCGGCCGGTACGGGTGCTGCCGACGATCACCGCCACCCGCAGCCGCTCCCCGCTCTGCCTTTCGGACATCTGCCACCTCCCTCGTTCTCGTGCCCGGCTGATGTGTTCCACCATGCCGGAGGGTGTTTACGACATGTTTACGGTCGGCCGCCGATGGGCTTACGGCGCTCTCCTGTGTCTCGTACCGGTCGGTCCCGTATGGTGCGTTCATGCGTTTCGGGGTGCTGGGTCCGCTGGCGGTGTGGACGGCGGACGGCACGCCCGTGACCGTCCCCGGCGTGAAGGTCCGCGCTCTCCTGGCCGTCCTGCTCCTGCACGAGGGACGCCCGGTCCCGGCCGACCGGCTGATCGACGACCTGTGGGGCGACGCCCCGCCCGGCAACCCGGCCGGGGCGCTGTCGGCCAAGGTCTCGCAGCTGCGCCGGGTCCTGGAGGACGCCGAGCCGGGCGCCCGGGAGGCGGTGGTGTCACCCCCGCCCGGGTACGTGCTGCGCACCGGCGCCGACGCCGTGGACGCCCGGCGCTTCCGGTCCCTGGCCGACGAGGCCGCCCGGGCCGGTGACCCGCGGTCGCGCGCGGCGCTGCTCACCGACGCGCTCGCCCTGTGGCGCGGCCCCGCGCTGGCCGACTTCGCCGACGAGCCGTTCGCCCGGTCCGTGGTCACCCAGCTGCACGAGCGGTGGCTCACCGCCCAGGAGGATCTCGCCGAGGCCCGCCTGGCCCTCGGCGAGCACCACGGCATCGTCGCCGGGCTGGGCGAGCTGGTCGGCCGGTACCCGCTGCGGGAGAGGCTGCGGGCCGCGTACATGACCGCCCTGTACCGGTCCGGACGGCAGAGCGAGGCGCTCGACGGCTACGAGGAACTGCGCGCTCACCTGGCCGACGAGCTCGGCCTGGACCCGGGCGCCGACCTGGTGGCCCTGCACCGGGCGATCCTCGTCAGGGACCCCGCGCTCGACCCGCCCGCCGTACCACCGGCCCCGGCGGACGGGCCCGCCACGAACCTGCCCGCGCCGCTCGGCCCGCTGATCGGCAGGGACGAGGCCACGGCCGAGATCGGCGGCCTGCTGCGCGCCGGCCGCCTGGTCACCCTCACCGGTCCGGGCGGGGTGGGCAAGACCCGCCTCGGCGTCGAGGCCGCGCGGCTGCGGGCCGGTGACCTCCCCGACGGGGTGTGGCTGGTCGAGCTGGCCGCGCTCGGCCGTCCGGGCGCGGACGACACCGCGGACTCGGTGGCCGACGAGATCATGCGGGTGCTGGGCGTCCACGACACCGTCGCCGCGGGAACGTCCCGGGACCGCCTGGCCGGCACGCTGCGTCCCCGGCGGCTGCTGCTGGTGCTGGACAACTGCGAGCACCTCGTCGAGCCCGTCGCGGAACTGGTGGAGCTCCTGCTGCGCGCCGCCCCGGACCTGCGCGTCCTGGCGACCAGCCAGGAGCCCCTCGCGGTGACCGGCGAGACGGTCTGGAACGTCCCGCCGCTGGAGACGCCCGGTGCCGCCGACGCCGGCGACGCCGCCGACCCGGCCTCGCTGGAGCGGCTCGGTTCGGTACGGCTCTTCGTCGCCCGTGCCCGCGCGGCGGACCGCGGGTTCGCCCTCGACGCCGCGACCGCCCTCGCGGTCGCCACGCTCTGCCGCCGCCTCGACGGCATCCCGCTGGCCCTGGAGCTGGCCGCGACCCGGGTCCGCTCGCTGGGCGTCGCGGGTCTGGCCGAACGCCTGGACGACCGCTTCCGGCTGCTGGCCACCGGGCACCGCGGTGCCCCGCCCCGCCAGCGGACCCTCCAGGCGATGATCGACTGGAGCTGGGACCTGCTGGGCGAGCCCGAGCGGCTGGTCCTGCGCCGGCTGGCCGTGCACGCCGACGGGTGCTCCCTGGACGGCGCCGAGGCCGTCTGCGGCGGGGACGACCTTCCCGCCGCGGACGTGGTCGACCTGCTGGCGCGCCTGGTGGACCGCTCGCTCGTCACCGTCGTGCACGGCGCCGACGGCCCCCGCTACCGCCTGCTGGAGTCGGTGGCCGCCTACTGCCTGCTGCGCCTGCACGAGGCGGGCGAGACCGCGCAGTCGCGCGAGCGCCACCGGCGCCACTACACCGCCCTCGCCGAGCGGGCCGCGCCCCTGCTGTACGGGCACGACCAGCAGCGGTGGCTGCGCCGCCTGGACGCGGAGAGCGCCAACCTGCGGGCGGCACTCGACGGCGCGGTCGCCGCCGGGGACGCCGAGCAGGGCCTGCGGCTGGTGAACGCGCTGGCCTGGTACTGGTTCCTGCGCGGCCGGACGGCCGAGGCGGGACGCTCCCTGTCCGCGGCACTGGCCGTTCCCGCCGGCACGCCCGCGGTTCCCCGCGGGACTCCCGCGGTTCCCGGAGACACGCCCGCGGTTCCCGGCGGGACGCCTGCTGTCGCCGGTGACACGCCCGCGCCTCCCGGAGACACCCCCGCGGGCCGGGTCGCCGCGCTCCGTCCCCGCGTCCTGGCCTGGCGGGCGGGCATCGCCCTGCTGCGCGGCGAGAGCGCCGACCGGATCGCCGCCCTGCGGCTGTACGAGGACGTCGCCGACCCGGCCGAGCGTGCCCGTGCCCGGTGGTTCCTGGCCTTCTGCGGGATGGGAGCCGGTGAGGTCGCGCTCTGCGAGGAACTCCTCGACCAGGCCCTGACGGCCTTCGACGCCCTCGGCGACCGGTGGGGGACGGCCGCGACCCTGGTCACCCGGGCCCAGTACGCGCACCTGCGGGGTGACCTGGCCGCGCTCGAACACGACAGCGAGCGGGGCGCCGAGCTCTTCGACGAGCTGGGCGACCGCTGGGGCCGGTTGCAGGCGAACGAGTGGCTCGGCGGGCTGGCGGAGATGACCGGCGACCACGAGCGGGCCGACCGGCTGCACCGCGAGGGGCTGCGCATGGCCGAGGAGCTGGAGCTCTGGCCCGAGGTGGCCGGCCGGCTGGCCTGGCTCGGCTGGATCGCCCTGCAGCGCGGCGACCACGCCCGTGCCCGGGCCTACGGCGAGCGGGCGGCGCGGCTGGCCGCCGAGCAGTGCCACCGGAGCATGCAGATCTTCGCCGGGATGGTGCTCGGGTACACCGCCCGCAGACAGGGCAGGTTCGACGCCGCGACGACCCATCTGCGCACCGTGCTGGCGTGGACCCCCCGGCAGAACGGCGGGACGGACCGCGCCGTGTACGAGCCGATGGTCCTGACCGAGCTGGGCTTCGCGGCCGAACTGCTCGGCGACGCCGAGGCCGCGCGCATCCTGCACCTGGAGGGCCTCGCGGTGGCGCGCGAGCTCGACGCCTCCCGGGACGTGACGCGGGCCCTGGAGGGCCTGGCCGGCGCGCTCTCCCTGGCCGGGTGTCACGACCGGGCCGCCAGGCTGCTCGGGGCGGCCGCCGCGGCCCGCCGGTCCACGGGCATGCCACCGGCACCCGCCGAGCAGGACGACGTGGACCGGATCACCGGACGGGTGCGTGACGCGCTGGGCGAGGACGGCCTGGCGGCCGGACTCGAACACGGTGACGGCCTCACCCCCGGCGAGGCCGAGTCCCTCGCCGGCCTGCCGGTCGTCGCCTGACCCCGCCCGCTCAGGGCCCGGCCGGTTCCCGGGCGGGGGAAGGTCGCGATCGACCCGTCCGGTCGGACCCTGGCCGGGCTCTCGGCGCGGGGAAGGCCCCGGTCAGACCCTGGCGGGGCTCTCGGCGCGGGGAAGGGCCTCGATGGTCCCCATGTGCCGCTCGCCCCAGTCGCCGAGCGGGATCAGGGCCTCGTTGAGCGAACGGCCGAACTCGGTCAGCGAGTACTCCACCTTCGGCGGGACCTGGTGGTACACCTCGCGGTGCACCAGGCCGTAGGCCTCCATCTCGCGCAGCTGCTGGATCAGCATCTTCTCGCTGATGCCCGAGACCGACCGCCTGAGCTCCCCGAACCGCATGGGCCCGTGGTGGAGCGCCCACAGCACCAGCGCCTTCCACTTGCCGCCGACCACGTCGACCGCGGCGTCGAGCCCGCACGAGTACGTCCGCTTCTTCATCCCGCCCGCCTCCCCACATACCAAAAGGTAAGTACCCAACAAAATAGTAGGTACTTGAGGAAATTTAAGCATGGCACCAGCATCGTGAACACACCGGCCGGGCCATGAGACGCGGGCCCGGGTCCGGGTGCTCACCTGCCGACATCGAACGAACCGGGGATCACATTGACCACCGACAGCCGCCCGCCCGTGACGGTCATCGGCCTGGGCGCCATGGGAAAGGCGCTGGCCGAGGCCTTTCTGGACAACGGTCACCCCACGACCGTGTGGAACCGCACGGCCGCCAGGAGCGAGGAGCTCGCCGCGCGGGGGGCGACCGCGGCCGCCACCGTCGCCGAGGCGATCGCCGCGAGCCCGCTCGTGGTGATCTGCGTCCTCGACCACGCCTCCGTACGGAACGTCCTGGACGCCGCCCTCGGCGGCACGGACGTCCTCGACACCCCGGACGCCCCCGGTTCCGGGACCGGCGTCCTGGCCGGCCGGACGCTGGTCAACCTCACCAACGGCACGCCCGCCCAGGCGCGCGAGACGGCCCGGTGGGTGTCCGGGCACGGCGCCGAGTACCTGGACGGCGGCATCATGGCGGTGCCCCCGATGATCGGCACCCCCGGATCGCTCGTCCTCTACAGCGGGTCGCAGGAGTCCTTCCGCGCCCACGAGCGCACCTTCGAGGTGCTGGGCGGCGCGATGTACCTGGGCGCCGAGCCCGGCCGTGCCGCGCTGTACGACATCGCGTTGCTGAGCGCGATGTACGGGATGTTCGGCGGGTTCTTCCAGGCCGTCGCCCTGGCCGGGTCGGAGGGGGTCCCGGCGACGGAGTTCACCCCGCTGGTGGTCTCGTGGCTCAACGCCATGGCGACCGCCCTTCCCGGGATGGCGGAGGCGATCGACTCCGGCGACCACTCCGCCACCGGCTCGAACCTGCGAATGCAGGCGGTGAGCTTCGTCAACCTGCTGGACACCAGCAGGGACCAGGGGGTCGACGCCGGGCTGCTGGAGCCCATGGGGGCGCTCCTCGACCGGGGGGTCGCGGCCGGCCGGGGCGCCGGTGACGTCTCCGGCGTGGTCGACCTGCTGCGGACCGGTCCCGCCGGGGACGCGCGGACCCGATGACCGCCGGCCGGCACGCCCCCGCCCCTGCCGGTGGCCGTCTCGCGGGTCGCCGCCCCTGATCGGCAACGGCACGAGGCCGGCTCCCTCGGGGGAGAGCCGGCCTCGTGGATCGCGGCGGGGCCGGTGCCGGCGGTGACCGGTCGTCGGCGGTCACCTTCTCAGAAGGCGTCGCCCCAGCGGCCGCAGTCGTCGAACTTGTTGTCGCCCTCGCAGACCCGGATCTTGAAGTCGTCGAAGCCGTTGCTCTTCCTGAAGCCGCCGAAGCGGTCGAAGTGCGAGCGGCCGGAGGTCTTGAAGACCTTGGTGTGCGAGCCGAAGCGGTCGTGCCACTTGAACCACACGTAGCTGCGGTCGCGGTCGCGGTCACGGTCGAACAGGTCGCCGTAGAACCAGTAGCGGCCGCTGTCCTTGGTCCAGTAGCCCTTGAAGTAGGAGCGCTTGCCGAAGCTCTCGCCCCGGCCGAAGCCGGAGTAGTACGGGCCGAAGAAGTGCTTGCTCGACGCCTGCTGCGTGCTCGCGGCGGTGGCGGCCGTACCGGCGGTCGAGGCGGTCGCCGCGGGGGCGGCGGCCACACCGGCGACCAGCGAACCGGCGAGGGCGGCTCCGGCGAGAAGGGTACGCATCGTGCTCATTGTCTTGCTCCTGTGCGGTGCTCGGGGGTCTTGCCGTTCGGACACCTCGAACACTAGGAAGATCTGAAGAACCCTTCTGCGCAGGAATGCACACATCTGCCCGAGCGTGCCCTATTACCCATTCCGGGCCCCGGCGGCGGAGCGCCGGGACGGCGCCTCAGACCACTCCGGTGAGGTCCAGGCGCCAGTCGTTGCAGCGCATGACGGTTCCCGGCGGATACTCGAAGTCGCACTCCGCCACGAGGACGAACCCGGCCTTGCGGCAGACCGCGTTCGAGGCGGGGTGGCCGACGGAGGGGAAGGCGTGGAGGTGGCGGTGCCTGTGCTCCGCGGCGGCCTCCACGGCGACGGCCCGGGCCGCCGCGGCCGCGACGCCCCTGCCCTGGAACTCCGGCAGGACGCCCCAGCCGGTCTCGTACACGACCTCCTCGCCCCAGACGCGTTCCCAGTAGCCGATGCTGCCGGCCTTCCTCAGCTCCGGGAGCAGGACGACGGCGAACATCCGGCCGGCCCCCTTCCCGGCGATCTCGACGTACCGCCGGTGCCGCGCCAGGAGCTTCTCCTCGGTCTCCGGGCCGCCCAGATGTTCGGTCATCTCCGGCGCGTTGATCCGGCGCAACAGGCCGAGGTCGTCCTCCGACCACGGGTCGAGCCGCACTGTCGGGGTGTTCGTCCGCTCCGGCATGTCTTCCCCTCACCGTGGACCGGTCGCCTGCGCGAGTGCGCCGAGTCTGCCAGGGGCCACCGACAGTCGGGTGGACAAAATACCTAATACCTATAAATGGTCCGTCGATGGGCAAATGCTGTGGCGGCGCCTCCGTCCCCGGTGGTCCGGTCGTTGACAACCCGCCCGGCCGTTGGCAACGGTGAAGCCTGCGATCCGGCCGCGACGGGAGGGGATGGTGAGCGTGGGCGAGAGCGGGCGTAAGGGCGTGGCACCCGCGCCCCGGAGAACACCGGCGCCCCGGGGACCGTCCGCGTCCCGCAGGACGCCCCCGCAGGCGGGGCCGTCCCGGCCGGCCGGGACGGCCGCGTCCGAGCAGCCTCCCCCGCGGGCACCCGAGCCCGCACCGGCGCCCGGGTCCCGGGAGACGCCCTCCCCCCGCCAGGCCAGGGCCCTGTTCCAGCGGGCCGGCCGCCTGCTGGCCCATGCCCGCGCGCTGCTCGCCGACGACGCGCGGGCCCACGCCGACGTCCAGCACGCGCTGTCCTCGCTCCGTACCCGCCTGGCCCGCGCCGAGCTGGCCTCGATCCCGCTGACGCGGTTGAAGGACGTCACCGGGGGACGGCTGCGGCTGGGCACCTTCGAGCAGGCCGGGTACGCGACGGTCCTCGACGTCCTGGACAGCACCCCGTACGCGCTGCAACTGCTGCCCGGGGTGGGCGCGCGGACGGCGGGGCAGGTGCACGCCGCCGCCGGGCAGATCGCCCGGGCCGCGGAGGAGACGGTGACCCTGCGGATCGACGTCGACTCCCAGGACGCCGAGACCACGGCCCTGCTGGTCGCGCTGAACCGGCTGGTGACCGCCGGGCCCGACCTGCCGCGCGCCCGCGCCGCCGCCACCGGGATCGACCGGAGTCTCTCCTCGCTGCTGCCCGCCGCGCAACCGGCCGGAGGGCGGCTGCGGATGCTGCTCGCGGGCCGCGGGGGCCGTGAGCGGGCCCGCGAGGCCGTCGCGCGGATCGCGGAGGTGCTCGCCGCGGCGAACGCGTCCGACACGTCGCTGCTGTTCGACCAGGCGTCGGTGGACCTGCTCCGCCCGCCGGTCTCCGACATCGAGGCGTGGGTCGACTTCGAGCTCCGCGCGTCCGAGTACTACAACCTGCTCGCCGAGCTGGCCGCCCTCAAGCCCGACCGCGTCGCCTCCGAGGGCTTCCTGCCCGACGACGTGTCGGCGCGGGTCAAGGCCCAGGACCTCGACGACACCCACCGGCGGGTCTCACTGCGCGGCTACCAGTCGTTCGGCGCCCGGTTCGCCCTCGCCCAGCGCCGGGTGATCCTGGGGGACGAGATGGGCCTGGGCAAGACCATCGAGGCCATCGCCGCGTTCGCGCACCTCAAGGCGGAGGGCGAGCGGCACTTCCTGGTGGCCTGCCCGGCCAGCGTCCTGCTCAACTGGGTACGCGAGATCGAGGCCCGCAGCACGCTCACCGCCCACCCGCTGCACGGCCCCGGCCGGGCCGCCGCGCTGACCGGCTGGATCGGCGCGGGCGACGTCGCGGTGACCACGCTGGACACCCTGCACCGCCTGGAGATCCCCGCCGACCTCAGGCTCGGGATGCTCGTGGTCGACGAGGCGCACTACGTCAAGAACCCGGAGACCCGCCGGTCCAAGGCCGTGGCCTCGTGGTGCGGCCGCAGCGAGCGGGTGCTCTTCCTGACCGGGACCCCGATGGAGAACCGCGTCGAGGAGTTCCGCAACCTGGTCGGCCTGCTGCGGCCCGACCTGGTCGCCTCCATCAGGGGCAGTGACGCGGCCGCGGGAGCGCGAGCCTTCCGCAGGGCCGTGGCCCCGGTCTACCTGCGCCGCAACCAGGAGGACGTGCTGACCGAGCTGCCCGACCTCGTCCACGTGGACGAGTGGGAGGAGTTCAGCGCGGCGGACCTGGCCGCCTACCGCAGGGCGGTGGCGAAGGGGAACTTCATGGCGATGCGCCGCGCCGCCTACGCCGTGCCGCGGACGTCGGCCAAGCTGCACCGGCTGCTGGAGCTGGTGGACGAGGCCGCGGGCAACGACCTCAAGGTCGTGGTCTTCTCCTACTTCCGCGACGTCGTCGCCGCCGTCCACGACGCCCTCGGCGACCGGGCGCACGGCCCGATCTCCGGGGACGTCGGCGCCGCCGAGCGCCAGCGGATCGTGGACGCGTTCACCTCCGCCCCCGGCCACGCCGTGCTGCTCAGCCAGATCCAGGCGGGCGGGATCGGCGTCAACCTGCAGGCCGCGTCCGTCGTGATCATCTGTGAGCCCCAGGTCAAGCCGACCATGGAGAGCCAGGCCGTGGCCCGGGCGCACCGCATGGGCCAGGTCCGCAAGGTCCAGGTGCACCGCCTGCTCACGGCCGACAGCGTCGACCAGCGCATGCTCGACATCCTCCGCGGCAAGGCCGGCCTCTTCGACGTGTACGCCCGCCGCAGCGCCCTGGCCGAGTCCACCCCCGACGCGATCGACATCTCCGAGCAGGCGCTGGCCCGTCACATCGTCGAGGAGGAGCAGCGGCGTCTCGCGCTGGGCCCCGCCGGCGGTGCGGGAGCCGTTCAGGACCTGACGAAGGCCAGCAGGTCGGTGCCGAACTCGTCCTTGTAGGCGCCGACCAGGCCGTGCGGGCGGCCCGGGTAGACCTTCAGGGTGGCGTCCTTGATGAGTTTCGCCGACTTCAGGCCCGCGGCGCCGATGGGCACGATCTGGTCGTCGTCACCGTGCGCGACCAGCGTCGGGACGTCGAAGCGCTTGAGGTCCTCGGTGAAGTCGGTCTCGGAGAACTGCTTGACGCAGTCGTACGCGCCCTTGAGGCCCACCTGCATGCCCCACATCCAGAACGCGTCGCGCGCGCCCTGCGACACCTGTGCGCCGGGCCGGTTGAACCCGAAGAAGGACATGCTGAGGTCCCGGTAGAACTGCGAGCGGTCGGCGGCGACACCCGCGCGGATGCCGTCGAACACGTCGATCGGCAGGCCGTCGGGGTTGGCGTCCGTCCTGACCATGATCGGCGGCACCGCGCCCAGCAGGACCGCCTTGGACACGCGCGAGGTGCCGTGCCGGCCGATGTAGCGGGCCACCTCGCCGCCGCCGGTGGAGTGGCCGACCAGGATCGCGTCCCGCAGGTCGAGGGTCTCGACGAGCTTGGCGAGGTCGTCGGCGTAGGTGTCCATGTCGTTGCCGTGCCAGGGCTGCCCGGAGCGGCCGTGCCCGCGGCGGTCGTGGGCGACGGCACGGAAGCCGTGCTCCGCGACCAGCATCATCTGGTCGTCCCAGGTGTCGGCGTTGAGCGGCCAGCCATGGCTGAAGACGACCGGCCGGCCCGCGCCCCAGTCCTTGTAGAAGATCTGGGTGCCGTCGTCGGTGGTGATGAAGCTCATGGTGCCTACCTCGAAGCGCTGGGCGAACCGGACATGCCTCGACGGTAGACAGCCGGAAGGCCTCCCAATCGGCCTGAAGGCCCCATGACCGGAAATCCGATCACATACTTAACCGCTCTTGACCTGGGCCGACGCCTTCCGAGGGTCCTCTTCCGCGGATCCTCCTCCGGAGGGACGCGGTGCCTGGCCCCGGACGAGACGCTTCCCGAGACGCCGGCCCGGGGCCTCGATCAGACGGTGGGTCAGGTGGCAGAGCGGCACCAGGACGAGCAGGAACGTCCACAGGTTCGGGCTCACCCGCAGCAGCAGCGGGTGGAGCAGGTAGAGGGAGAAGCTGATCACCCCGAGGTGGGCGAGCGGCCGGGGGAACCGCCGGTGCCGCAGCGCGAACGCGCCCCCGAAGCACCCCACGGCCAGCACGATCGCCGGTGCCCAGCCGGGGTCGTCCTTGGCGAGGAGCCCGCAGGCCGTCACCGTCAGCACGGCGGCGACGGCGGTACGCCACCGGATCGTCCCCTGCTCCGCCCGGTACACGGCGGTGCCGGCGAACATCAGGGCCAGGATCGTCAGCCCCTGCCACGCCCCGATCCGGCTGCCCAGGATCACCAGGACCAGGCCGAGGACGCCACCGGTCACCGCGGCGGCCGTACGGGCCGTGCCGCGGGCCCACGCCGACACGACGACGACCGCGACGACCGCGACGGCGAGGAGCGCGGCGGCCAGGTCGGCGCGACCGCGGATGAGCGGTCCCGGCAGCAGCAGCCCGAGCGGCACGGCCGTCACCGCCAGCACGGTCGCGACGGCGGCCGACCGGTGCGCCCGCCCCGTCGCGAACAACCCGACCGCCATCAGGTAGAACGCCATCTCGTACGAGAGCGTCCACATCACGTCGATGACGGCGGGCACGCCGAGCAGTTCCTGCAGCATCGTCAGGTTCCCCAGCGCGACGAGCGGCAGAGGACGTGCCGCCGTACCGGGATGCAGCGCGAACGCGCCGGCCCGGGCGAGCAGGAGCGCCAGGCCGAGCGCGGCCAGCAGCAGCGGAAGCAGCCTGAAGGCCCGGCCGATCCAGAAGGCCCGCAGGTCACCGCGCCGTTCCAGGGAGGCGGGGATGATGTAGCCGCTGACCAGGAAGAACACGAAGACGCCCCAGGTCCCGACGTCGATCCTGCGGTCCACCTCGGCCCACAGGCCCGGGACGAAGGTCCAGCCGGAGTGGTGCAGCGCGACGGCCAGCGCGGCGGGTCCGCGCAGCGCGTCCAGCCAGGCCAGCCGCGAGGGGGTCGGAGCCATTCGCCCGACTTTAGGGGATCTCGCGGACATCCGGGGGTGAACCCCCGTCCGGCCGTCGCGCGCACCACCGGACCGTACGACGCGACGAGCGGCACCCCGTGGTCGATGAACGGATATTTCCCCTTGTCTCCGTGAATCGGTAGCCCCGTCCCGCGGCCTTTTCGGCAAGCCAGCCTCCCCGCTGAGAGTCGTTTTGCCGTTAGCAGGAACGGCCGGTGCGAGCATCGCCGGAGAGCCAGAACCGATCATGATAACTGGGGGAAAAATGCTCCGAAAACTGATCCCGGCCCTGGTCGTGGTGGCGGTCGCCGGGTCACCGGCCACCGTGACCGCGGCGTGGGGGGAGAGCACGAGGACCGCTGCGGAGACGCGGACGGCCGCAGCCGCGCCGGCCGGGCGGTCGACCGGCACGTGCAGCCCCGGGTCGCCCTGCGCGCTGGTCAACTGCGGGCCGGGCCGCATCTGCGTGCCCTCGCCCAAGCAGTGCTTCACCACGCCCTGCCCGCAGTACGACTGCGTGCCGATCCCGTCCTGGCGACCGCCGTACCCGACCCAGTGGCGGCCCCCGTACCCGGGCTGGCGACCGCCGTACCCGACGTGGCGACCGCCGTACCCGACCCAGTGGCGACCGCCGTACCCGGGCTGGCGACCGCCGTACCCGACGTGGCGACCGCCGTACCCGACCCAGTGGCGACCGCCGTACCCGGCCCCGCGTCCGCCGTACCCGGGCTGGCGCCCTCCGTACGCGGCGCCGGTCCCCCCGGGTCCGGGTCCGGGTCCGCGACCGCCCTATCCGGCACCGCGGCCGCCCTTCCCCGGACCGGCACCGGCCCCCATCCACATGGGAGGCTGACAGGCCGATGACGGGCCGCCCGGGGAGCGCCGTTCGCGGTGGTTCCCGATCTCCGATCGGGACGGCCGCGCCGGTCGTCCCCGGGGCGGATCCGTCGCCGGTGGGTCGTACCCGCGCCGCACGGGGAACCGGGCATGCCCGGACGCGCGGAGCGGGCAGGGGAACCCGGGTCGTCAGGACGACGGCCCGGGTTCCCGCGTCCTTCCCGGCACCGGTCACCGGCCCTCGTGTCCCGTCCCCGGCGAGGAGACGGCCCCGCCCCCGCGGAGACCGTCCCCGCGCGGGCCGTTCCCGCTCAGGGCGTCGCCGCGCGGGCCGTCGTCGCGCGGCGTTCCCGCTCAGGTCGTCGCCGTACGAACCGTCGCCGCATGTGTCGTCCCGTACAGGTCGTCGACGAAGTCCGCGATGAGCGGGGCGATCTCCGGGAGGTTCTCCTCCAGGGCGAAGTGCCCGGTCTCGAAGAGGTGGAGCCGCGCGTCCGGCAGGTCGCGGAGGTAGGCGCGGGCCCCGGCCTCGGTGAAGAACGGGTCCCGGGTGCCCCACACGACGAGGGCGGGCGGCCGGTGCTCGCGCAGCCAGCGCTGCCACTCGGGGTAGAGGGCGACGTTGGAGTGGTAGTCCAGCGCCAGGCCGGCCTGCGCGTCCTTGCGTCCGGGAAGGTCGAGGAAGTGCTGGTCCAGGGTCCAGCCGTCCGGGGCGATGCGCTCGACGTCGGTGGTGCCCCCCTCGTACTGGTCGCGGGTCACGTCCAGCTCGAACAGCCGCCGGACGTTCTCCTCGGCCCCGGGGACACCCGGCCGGTTGGCGATCGTCTCCCGGGCCACGTCCGACAGGCCGTCCTCGTAGGCGTTGGCGTTCTGCACGACCAGACCGGCGATCCGCCCGGGGTTCCGGGTGGCCAGCCGGAAACCGGCCGGTCCCCCGAAGTCGAAGGTGTACATCACGAACCTGTCCAGCCCCAGCGCCGACACGAACCCCTCCAGGACGTCCGCCAGCCGGTCGAAGGAGTACGTGAAGCCCTCGGGCACCTCGGTGTGCCCGAAGCCGGGAAGGTCCGGGGCGATCATCACGTACCGGTCGCCGAGGGCGTCCATCAGCCGGCGGAACTGGTGCGAGCCCGACGGGAAGCCGTGCAGCAGGAGCAGCACCGGCGCGTCCGGCGTCCCGGCAGGACCGGCCTGCCGGTAGAAGACGCGGACCCCGCCGACGTCCAGGAAGCGGTGGATCACATGCGGAACGGCCATTCACATGCCTTTCAGGGACGATGATGCATTAGTTATAGCCACGGTGGTCCTAATGCGTCAATCGCCGGATGTAGCATTAAAGACATGATCCTGGTCGGAGAGCCGCTCGCGCTCGACCTGCTCAACACCCGGTGGCGCGACGGCGACCTGCTGGAGGACGACGCGCCGTTCCGCGACTGGCTGGCCGCCCAGCAGGGCCGCCTGACCCCGCCGGAGGCGGAGGTCGACCTCGACGCGGTACGGCGGCTCCGCCAGGCGGTCCAGGAGTGCGTCGAGCACGTCCGCGCGGGCGGCCCGCCCCCCGCCCCGGCACTGCGCGTCCTCAACGAGGCGCTGCGGCACGCGCCCGCCTACCGCGAGCTGAACTGGCCGCACGTCCTGGTCAGGCGCGGCGGCGACCCCACCGCCAGGCTGCTGGCCGAGCTCGCCGAGTCCGCCGTCGACCTGCTCGCCGGTCCCGACATCGGCAAGGTCCGCGGCTGCGCCGGGCCGGGCTGCCGGTTACTCTTCCTTCCGGCCCACCCGCGCCGTCGCTGGTGCTCGGCCGCGCTGTGCGGCAACCGGGTCCGCGTCGCCCGCTACTACCGGCGTCACAACGCGACCGCGGACGGCGCGTCCCCGGAGTGAGAGGACACGACATGGATCTGCGACCCTTCACCGAGGCCCACGCGGCCACGGTCGCCGGCTGGCCCACCTCGGCGCGCGAGGTCGAGATGTGGTGCGCGCGGACGGACTTCCCGCTGTCGCCCCGGATCGTCACCGGGTGGCGGCTGGACCAGGACGTCCGCTCCCACCTGCTCTTCGACGGCCCCTCCGATGAGGGCGACCCGCTCGGCTACGGGGAGCTCTGGCTCGACACCGAGGAGGACGAGGTCGAGCTCGCCCGGCTCATCGTGGCGCCCGGCGCCCGGGGCAGGGGCGTCGGCCGGGAACTGGTGCGGGCGCTGACCGTCCTGGCCCGCGACACGGGCCTGGCGGACGTCTTCATGCGGGTCCACCCGGACAACGACCGGGCCCTGCGCTGCTACCGGGGGGCCGGTTTCCTGCCGGTCGATCCCGCACTGGCCGCGACGTGGAACGCCCCCCAGCCGGTCGACTACGTGTGGCTGCGGCACGCGGAGCCCGCGTAGTCCGCGGAGCTCGCGGAGCCGCGTAGTCCCGTCGTCCTCGACATTGCACCTTTCGGTTCAGTGTCCTACACTGAACCATATGGTTCAGCAATTGGCGCTCGATCGAGCGTTCTCAGCGCTGGCGGACGCGACACGGCGGCAGATCCTGGTCCGCCTGAGCGAAGGGCCGGCATCGATCGGCGAACTGGCCGAGCCGTTCGGCATGTCGCTGACCGGCATGAAGAAACACGTCCTCGTTCTGGAGAACGCCGGCCTGGTCACCACCGAGAAGGTCGGCCGGTCACGGCAGTGCCGTCTGGGGACCGAGCGATTGGACGACGCCATGGCCTGGATCTCCTTCTACCAGCGCCTGTGGGAACGCAGGCTCGACGGGCTCGACGCCTACTTCACCCTCAGGAAAGGAACCGAACAGTGACCGCTCAGACCGGAACCGCACAGCTGCGGTTGACCCGCGTGCTCCCCGCCACCCCCGAGGAGGTCTTCGACGCCTACACCGACGCGGAGAAGCAGAAGATCTGGTTCAGCATCCTCGACGAGACCCCCGGGGTCGTCGAGATCGAGGTCGACCTGCGGGTCGGCGGCCGGCAGACCGCCGTCTGGGGACCGGATCGCGACACCCTGTTCCGTGAGACGCAGACCTTCATGGTGATCGACCCTCCGAAGCGCCTGGTCACCGAGTCCACCGGCAGCAGCCCGGACGGGACGACCATGACGACGACGGTCGAGGTCACGTTCGAGGAGCACGAGAAGGGGACGCTCCTCACCGTGGTGCAGAGCGGGTTCCCCGACGCCGAGACGCGCGACTTCTTCAGCCGGCACGCCTGGGTCGGGGCGTTCGACCGCATCGAGGCCTACCTTCTCCGCCGGTGACGACCCGCACCGTACGACGGGGACGTCCATGACCACGTCGCCCGGCGTCGACGGCCAGACCCGGGAGCGGGGAACGCGACGCCGGCACGGCAGAGTCACCGTCGCAGCCGTCGTCGCCGCGACCGTGGCCGTCGCGACGGCCGCCAACCTCGTCGTGTACGCGCTGGGACGGGCCGCCGGTGGCACGTTCCGGTTCACCGCCTCCGGCCGGGCCGCCGAGGTCGACGCCCTCACCGTCGCCGGATTCACCGTCCTGCCCCTGCTGCTGGGGATGACCCTGGTGGCGGTGCTCTCCCGCCGGCTGCGCTGGATCGTTCCTGCGGCGCTGGTCGTCGCCCCGCTGCTCGCCCTCGTGACCGTTCCGGTCATGACGCTTCCCGCCGACCTCGACACCGTCTCCACGGTCACGCTGGCGCTGTGCCACGTCGTTCTCGCACCCGTCGCGGTCGCGGGACTCCTGGCGATACGCGGGCTCGATCGCCGGCCGGACGCCTCCATCGGGCCCGGCGGGCCCGTCGGGCCCGGCGCGCGGTCGTAGGGCCCGGTCGCCCTCGGTCGCCCTCGGTCTCCTGCGGATCGACCACGTCCGCCGACGGCCCGGATATCGGCCTCCGAAAGTTTCATCCGCATATCAGCAGGCAAATAGCGCGATAAATCGATGAAACATTCATTATGTCGAAACATTCCGGAAATCTATTGACACATTTCGTGGGCCTTCACAGAATGAGTCCCGAGTGGAGCTCTCCACACCTTCACCCGGGTGAACGATGACGGATCGCGTCTCGGCGCGACCCTGTGACCTGCGTGTTCCGGCCGCGGTGAGCCACGGCCGGAACACGCGCATCCCCCGTCCCCGATCGGTGTTCCAGTGGAGGAACAGACATGATCGATCGCTCTCTCGTCCTCGGCGGGCACCGGAAGCGCCGCCAGGCTCTCCGGAACGCGCTCGTCATGGGCACCGTGGGAATCCTCGGCGCGGCGTTCGCCGTGGTCCTGCCGGCCCTGTCGGCCCCGGCCGGCGCCGCGAGCACGCCCGGCGCGGTGGCCGGGACGGGCCGCTCCCTCGGCACCGCCGCCGGCAGCGGTGCCCAGGCCGACTGCAGCGCCGGGTACGTCGGCCTGACCTTCGACGACGGCCCCAACCCCGCCACCACCACCTCCCTGCTGAACGCGCTCACGTCGAACGGGCTGCGCGCCACGATGTTCAACGTCGGGCAGAACGTCCAGAACAACGCGGCGCTGGTCCGGGCCCAGCGGGACGCCGGCATGTGGATCGGCAACCACAGCTGGACCCATCCCCACCTGACCCAGATGAGCGCCTCGCAGATCCAGTCGGAGCTCCAGCGGACCCAGCAGGCCCTCCAGCAGGCCACCGGCACCGCGCCGAGGCTGTTCCGGCCGCCGTACGGGGAGACCAACGCCACGGTCAGGTCGATCGAGCAGCAGCTCGGCCTCACCGAGATCCTCTGGGACGTCGACTCCCGGGACTGGAACGGCGCGAGCACCGCGCAGATCGTGCAGGCCGCGGGCACCCTGCAGAACGGCCAGGTCATCCTCATGCACGACAACTACGCGACGACGATCGCCGCGATCCCGCAGATCGCCGCCGGCCTCAGGAGCCGCAACCTGTGCGCGGGCATGATCTCGCCCTCGACCGGCAGGGCCGTCGCGCCGGCCGACGGCCCCACCCCGACGCCCACCCCCACGCCGACGCCCACCCCGACCCCGACCCCGACGCCGACCGGTGGCTGCACGGCCACGATCTCCCCGGGGCAGCAGTGGGGTGACCGGTTCAACCTGTCGGTCACCGTCTCGGGGACCGGTGCGTGGGTCGCCACGGTGACCGTGCGCAGCCCGCAGAGGATCATCAACACCTGGAACGGCACCCCGAGCTGGGACTCGACCGGCACCGTCATGACGATGAGGCCCAACGGCAGCGGGAACACGTTCGGCTTCACGATCCAGCACGGCGGGAACCGGACCTGGCCGTCCGTCTCCTGCCGCGCCGCCTGAGGCCCGCGCGAGGCCCGCGCGAGGCCGTGCGGTGTGACGGTCCCCGGTCGTCCGGCGCCCCCGGATCGTCCCGATCGCCACACCGCACGGCCCCGGACGGACGTGGCACCGGCCCCCGTACGCGGCCGGTGTCCACCCCCGTGACCAGCGGATGTGAAAGTTTCATCGACGGTTGACGGATGCGGTGCGACCACCCATGATCATGTTGCCTCCGGGTCAGGAGGGGGTGTCGTGTGAATGCCACTATCCGTTGCCGAGGTGCACCGATGCCAAGAACCCTGTTACGGGCCGCGTCCGCCGTTCTGCTGACGCTGGCCACCCTGAACGTCCCCGTGGCGCACGCCGACGAGGCCGATCCGGTCGCGGTGACCGTGAACGCCCGCGCCGCGCTCGCCCCCGTCCCCGAGACCGGCATCGGCACCAACCATGCGATCTGGGACACACAGCTGGGCAACGACACGACCGCCGACCTGCTCAAGGACGCGGGCGTGAAGGTGCTGCGCTATCCCGGCGGCTCGTACTCCGACATCTACCACTGGGCCGACCACACCGCTCCCGGCGGCTACGTGGCCCCCAACACCGACTTCGACACCTTCATGCGCGGCGTGCGGCGCACCGGCGCGCAGCCGATGGTGACCGCCAACTACGGCACCGGCACGGCGGCCGAGGCCGCGGCCTGGGTCCGGTACGCCAACGTCACCAAGGACTACGGCGTCAAGTACTGGGAGATCGGCAACGAGAACTACGGCAACGGCCGTTACGGCGCCGCCTGGGAGGCCGACGACCACGCCGACAAGAGCCCGGCCGAGTACGCGCGCCACGTCGTGGCCTACTCCGACGCGATGAAGGCCGTCGACCCGACCATCAAGATCGGCGCCGTGCTGACCACCCCGGCCAACTGGCCCGACGCCATCGTCGCCGACGGGGACACCGGAAGCTGGAACGACGTCGTGCTGGCCGCCGCCGGATCGAAGATCGACTTCGTGATCCTGCACTGGTACCCCGGGTCCCTCGACAGGACCGGTCACATCCCCGACATGATCGACCTCACCCGCCGGCAGATCGCCAGGCACGTCGGGGCGGGCTCGGAGCGGATCGGCATCGCGATGACCGAGTTCAACACCGGGTCGAACACCAACGGCACCAACACCCAGCCCGGCGCGCTGGCCGCGGCCGACGCCTACGCGACGCTGCTGGCCAACGGGGTGTTCACGGTCGACTGGTGGAACGTCCGCAACGGCATCGGCACCGTCACGCAGGTCGAGGGGCACACCGACTACGGCGACTTCGGCCTGCTGTCCAGCGGGACGTGCACCGCCGACGGCAGCGTCTGCGAGCCGGCGGTGAACACGCCCTTCGCGCCGTACTACGCGCTGCAGATGGTGAGCAGGTTCGCCCGCTCCGGTGACCGGTTCATCCGGGCCGCGACCGACGAGGCGAAGGTCACCGCGCACGCCGTGCGCCGTCCCAACGGCGACCTGGCCGTCATGCTGATCAACACGTCGTCCGACACGTCCTACCCCGTCACGATCGACTACTCCGGTTTCAGCCCCGCGTCCGGCGCTCCCACCGTGCTGACGCACACCAACGGCGCCACGAGCATCACCGAGTCGGCCACGGGCACCGCGACCGGCCAGACGCTGCCGCCGCTCTCGCTGACCACGCTCGTCCTGCGTCCCTCCTCCGTCCAGGCCGGCCTGCCGGGTGCGCCGGGGCAGCCGACGGTCTCGAACGTGACGGACACCACCGCCACGATCTCCTGGCCCGCCGCCTCCGCCGGTACCCGCCCGGTCGTGAAGTACGAGGTCAGCCGCCAGAACGGGGCCGTCGGCGAGCAGATCGGCGAGACGGGCGGCACCTCGGTCACCGTGAACAACCTCAAGCCGGGCACGCGGTACACGGTCAACGTGATCGCGCGGGACGGCGGTGGCGGCACCTCCGCACCCTCCGCGCCGCTGACGTTCACGACCGGCACCCCCGCCTCCAGCACGTGCTCGGTACGCCTGACCAAGCAGTCCGACTGGGCCAACGGCTACGTCGGCGCCATCGACATCACCAACAACGGCGCGCCGATCAACGGCTGGACCCTGACCTTCGGCTGGCCCAGGGCGTGGCAGAGCCTGGGCAGCGGCTGGAGCGCCGTCTGGACGCAGAGCGGGCAGAACGTCAAGGTCGTCAACGAGGCCGGCAACGGCTCGCTGGCCACCGGCGCGACGGCCACGGTCGGCTTCGTCGGCAACTACAGCGGCCCGAACACGCTGCCCTCCGTCTTCACCCTCAACGGAACGGTCTGCACGACCCGCTGACGGTGACGGGGGCCGTCCCGCCCGGACGGCCCCCGTCACCCGGTAATCACGTTGACAACCCTCGCGTCCCGCTCGTACGGTTCAAAGGTCCCCGTCGTCGTCGATCGGAGCCAGGACGTTGTACGTCTGAGGTCTGAGACACCGTGCCGCGCAGCGACCTTCCGTTGCTGTCCGTGTGCTCGCGTGCGACCTCGGCCGCAGAGCCGTCCGCCCGAACGGGACCTTCTCCCTTCACGGTGTCTCCATCCGTTGCCCTGCTCCTCTCGCAACGACCGGAGGCCTCCATGTCTCATACCCCCACCTTTGTCACCTGCTCGTCCCTCTCCTTCGCCTGGCCCGACGGGACGACCGTCTTCGACGGCCTCCAGCTGGCCGTCGGCCCCGGCAGGACCGGCCTGATCGGGCTCAACGGCTCGGGGAAGTCGACCCTGCTGCGGCTGCTGGCCGGTGAGCTCACCCCTTCCGCGGGCACGGTCAAGGCCTCCGGCGACATCGGGTACCTCCCGCAGACCGTCGTCCTCGACACCGGCCTGCGGGTGGACCAGGCCCTCGGCATCGCCGCCGTACGGGCCGGGCTGCTCGCCATCGAGGCGGGTGACACGAGCGAGGAGCACTTCGCCGCGGTCGGCGACGACTGGGACGTCGAGGAACGGGCCCGCGCCACCCTCGACCAGCTCGGGCTCGGGCACATCGGCCTCGACCGCACCGTCGGCGAGCTGTCGGGCGGCGAGTGCGTCCTGCTCAGGCTCGCCGCGCTGCTGCTGGCCCGCCCCGCCGTCCTGCTGCTGGACGAGCCGACCAACAACCTCGACCTGCTCGCCAGGGAGCGGCTGTACGCGGCCGTGGACTCCTGGCCGGGGGTGATGGTCGTGGTGAGCCACGACCGCGCACTGCTGGAGCGGGTCGACCGGATCGCGGACCTGCGCGACGGCGAGGTGCGCTGGTACGGCGGGACCTACTCGGCCTACGAGGAGGCGCTGGCCCAGGAGCAGGAGGCGGCCGAGCGGATGGTCCGCGTCGCCGAGGCCGACGTGCAGCGGCAGAAGCGGGAACTGGCCGACGCCCACGTGAAACTGGCCAGGCGGGTGCGGTACGGCCAGAAGATGTACGACACGAAACGGGAGCCGCGGGTCGTCATGAAGGCGCGCAGGCGCGCGGCCCAGGTGTCCGCGGGCAAGCACCGGATCATGCACTCCGAGAAGCTCGCGGAGGCCAGGGAGCGCCTCGACGAGGCGGTGGAGGCCGTACGGGACGACGACGAGATCAGGATCGAGCTGCCGCGCACCGTCGTCCCGCCGGACCGGGCGGTCCTGACCCTGCGCGACCTGCGCCTGCGGTACGGAGCCCCCACCGGCGGGACCTTCGGGCAGGCGGGCGGCGGGCTCCAGGTCCACGGCCCGGAACGGATCTCCCTGACCGGGCGCAACGGGTCGGGCAAGACGACCCTGCTGCGCACGATCGCGGGAGAGCTGGAGCCGGTCTCCGGGCAGGTGCAGGTCCACGTCCCGCTGCGGTTCCTGCCGCAGCGGCTCGACGTCCTGGACGACTCCCTGAGCGTGGCCGAAAACGTGGCCCGTTTCGCGCCCGGGGCGACGAACAACGCGATCCGTGCCCGGCTCGCGCGCTTCCTCTTCCGGGGGGCGAGCGCCGACCGGCCGGCCGGCACCCTGTCGGGCGGGGAGCGTTTCCGCGCCTCCCTGGCGGCGCTGCTGCTGGCGGAGCCCGCGCCACAGCTGCTGCTGCTGGACGAGCCGACCAACAACCTGGACCTGGCGAGCACCAGGCGGCTCACGGAGGCGCTGCGCGCGTACGAGGGCGCGCTGATCGTCGCGAGCCACGACGCGCCGTTCCTGGACGCGATCGGCGTCACCCGCCGGCTGACCCTCTGAACCACGGCCGGCCGGCCCTCCCCGGAGGGCCGGCCGTCCCGTCACCGGGGTGAACGCACCGGCCGATCCGATGTCAGGCGAGCTCGGGAAAGGTGCCTTCTGGGCTTTCGTAGTAGCGGGCGATGGAGGCACGGTGAGGGAGGCCGCCGGGCCGAAGATGGTGGGGTTCCAGCCGGACACCGGTGCGTCGTTCGGCGAGCGCCAGAGCGCCCTCGATGTAGGGCCGGTACACCTCGCGTTCCGGGTCGAAATCCCAGATCATCCCCAGTTCCTCGAGGTCCTCCTTCAGCCGCTCAGGGTCGGTGCTGTCGCTCCAGTGGGCGAACATCGGGTCCAGCCGCGTGGCGACGTGACCGTCCACGGCGTGGACGAAGCGGGAGTGGTGATTGACGTTGCGCTCGACGCTGGCGATCAACGTACCGGCCGACAGGGTGAGCACCACGTCGCGCAGGATTCCGGCATGGCCGCACTCCACCATGATCGACCCACCGGTGGCGGAACCGATCTCGACGGTGGCGAAACCCTGCTGCTCGGGGTCCTCGGTCAGTCCCAGCCTGCGCAGCACCTCCTCGGGCGTGAGGTGGGCCATGAAGGTGAGGCAGAACGTCGCCCTGACCCATTGGGAACGGCTCCACCACGCGTAGGCGTCCGTGGTCGCCTCGCGCTCACCGGCGACGACCGCCGTGTCGTCGGGACGAGGGCTCGTCATGTCCGTGACAGGATCGACGGGAATCCGATGACCGCAGTCCTCTTCCGTCTCGCCGTACAGGGCCAGGTGCGTGCGACACGGCCACATACGACAGGTGGGACACGTCCTCACGTCGTCGAACGTGCAGTCGTCGCAGCCTCGGGGGTACCTCCTCTGCGTGACATGACGAGAGCAGGGACGCCACTGGGCGACGGTGCCCAGCCGGTGGAGGGCGTCGACGCGCGCGATCGCTTCGACGGCCTTTTCCGGGGATTCCGGCACGGACACCTCTCGGTGGCTCCGAAGAGTCGTGGGACGACCCTTTCGATCATTCGAGACCGCGAATGCCGGTCTCGCGACATGGCATGGGCTCTCCGCGGCGGTGAGCGCGACCTCCCTCCACCGGGCCGGTACGGCCCACCCGAGGGAGGTCACGTCCTCTCGTTCCGCCGTCGTCAGGCCGAGGCCGGCACCATCGGCCGGGTCTCCTCCTCGGCCTCGTCGGTCTTGTCCGCGCGGGCGGGCAGGAGCAGGGCGGCGATGACCACGGCCACGGACAGCACCGCGCCGATGATGAAGGCCAGCCGCATGCCGCCGAGGTCGGCGAGCACCTTCGTGGCCCCCTCGGACACCAGGGTCTCGGATCGCGCGCTCATCACGGTGACCACGAGCGCGGTGCCGATGGCCGCGGCCACCTGCTGCAGCGTGCTCAGGATCGAGCTGGCGTGGGAGTAGAGCGGCGACGGAACCGCGCCGAGCCCGAGGGTGAACACCGGGGTGAACGTCGCGGCCAGGCTCACCATCAGCAGCGCGTGCAGGCCGAGGAGCTGCCAGATCGGCATGGTCATCGTGATCTGGGTGAAGCCGGTGAGCGCGAGGCTGATCCCGATCGCGCCGGGGATGACCAGGACCCGGCCGCCGAACCGGTCGAACAGGCGGCCGATGGTCGGGCCGAGCAGACCCATCGCGAGACCGCCCGGCATCACGAGGAGGCCGGTCTCCAGGGCACTGAGACCGCGGACGTTCTGCAGGTACAGCGGCAGCAGGATCATGGACCCGAGCATGGCCATGAAGGCCACCGACATCAGGATCAGCGCGACCGTGTAGGTGCGGTAACGCAGGGTGCGCAGGTCCAGCAGCGGTGCGTCGCGCTTCTGCAGCGACAGCTGGCGGAACACGAAGACCGCGATGGCGGCCAGGCCGGCCACCACGATCGTGACGGCGGTGCCGACGTCGCCCTCGAACCGGCTGAGCCCGTAGACCAGGCCGCCGAAGCCCGCGGCCGCGGTCACCACGCTGAGCCAGTCGACGGTGCTGTACTTGGGCTCGCCGACGTTCTTGAGCTGCTTCAGCCCGAACCAGGTGATCACGGCGGCGATGGGGAACACCACGGCGAACAGCAGCCGCCAGGACCCGAACTGCAGGATCACCCCCGAGACCGTCGGGCCCATGGCGGGCGCGACCGAGATGGCCAGGGAGAGGGTGCCCATCACCCGTCCCCGGTCCTCCTCGGGCACCACCTGCATCAGCGTGGTCATCAGCAGCGGCATCATCACCGCCGTACCGGACGCCTGGACGATGCGGGCGACCAGCAGCACCTCGAACGAGGGCGCGACGCCGGCCAGCGCGGTGCCGAGCAGGAACAGGCCCATCGCGGTGGCGTACGCGCTCCGGGTGGACACCCGCTGCAGGAACCAGCCGGTGATCGGGATGACGGCGGCCATGGTCAGCATGAAGGCGGTCGAGAGCCACTGCGCGGTCTGCTCGGTGATGTTCAGCGCGCCCATCAGCTTCGGGATCGCGTTGATCATGATCGTCTCGTTGAGGATGACCACGAACGTGGCGAGCACCAGCAGCCGGATCACGGGCGGGGTGCGACCTGGGACGGTGGTCGCTTGCTTGGCGGGTGAGTCGGTCTGCGGGGTCGACACGGTTCCTCGATCTGGATCGTCGGGCATGGCACGGTCATGGCTGGCGTCCCAGCCGGGGGTCTCACACGATGGTGCGGTCATGTCAGAGTGACGGACACCACCGACAAAACTCATCGCCCTGCCCCAGCATTTCGGCAAGTTACGGGAGATGTCATCCGGTTTTCACCGGCGGACGACACTTTTCGATCACGGGCGAGCACCCCTGAAACGCCCCATGAGCTGTGAGAACGTCCCGCACACGGGCCCCTGAGGCGACGGGGCCGCCCCGGAGGTGAGAATCGCGGACCGGGAGCGGACTCCGATCCCGGACGACGGCCCGTCCCCGCCGCCGGACGCCCCGGAGCCTCGGGGCCCTGGGATCCCTGGAGCCCTGGAGCCCCGGAGCCCCGGAGCCCCGGCGGGGCGACGCCCGGGTCCCGGGACGACATGTCCGTAAGCTGAGGGTGTGTCTCCCGTACTGGTCCTGCTCGACGGCGTCCGCTGGCAGGGTGCGCGCGTGATCGGCGATCGCGCGCGGACCCTGCTGGCCGTGCTCGCCCTGCACGGGCGGGCCGGGGTCGGTGACGAGCGCCTGATCGAGGAGCTGTGGCCCGACGAGGTCCCGGCCAACCCGGCGAAGGCGCTGCAGGTGGTCGTCTCGCGTACCAGGGCGGCGACCCGTGCCGACGTCGTGGTGCGGATCCCGCGCGGGTACCGGCTCGGGCTGCCCGCCGGCCAGGTGGACGCGCTGCTGCTCGATGCGCTGGTGGAGCAGGCGCGGGCCGCGCTCGGCGACGACGACACCGAGCTCGCGCGCCGCCGCGCCGAGGAGGCCCTGGACCTCGCGGCCGGCGGCCCGGACGGCGCCACCGGCCCGCTCGCCGAGCTGAGGGACGCCGCGGCGGGGCGGGCGGCCGAGGCGCGGCGGGTGGCGGCGATCGCGCGGAGCCGGAGCGGCGCCCACGAGAGCGCGCTGCCGCTGCTGGAGGAGGCCTCGGCCGACCGGCCGCACGACGAGGAGGTGCTCGCCTGCCTGCTGCGCAGCGAGGCCGCCGTACGGGGTGCCGCCGCCGCCCTGGAGCGCTACGAGCGGTACCGCGCGGACGTGGCCGCGCGGCTCGGCACCGGACCGGGGCCCGAGCTGGCCCGCGTGTACGCCGGGCTGCTCGCCGCCGACCGGCCGGTGCGCGAGGGCATCCTGTTCGACGGCTCCTCGCTGCTCGGCCGTGACGGCGACATCCGCGCGGTGCACGCCCTGCTGCAGACGAACCGGGTGATCTCCATCGTCGGCCCCGGCGGGCTGGGCAAGACGCGGCTGGCCCATGTCGTCGGCAGGAACGCCGCGCAGCCCGTCGCCCACTTCGTCGAGCTCGTCGGCGTCTCCTCCCCGGAGGGCGTGGTGGGCGAGGTCGGGTCGGCGCTCGGGGTCCGGGACTCGGTCAGCGGGCGTCGCGCCATGACCACCGAGCAGCGCTCCGACGTCCGCGCCCGGATCGCCCGGCATCTCGACCAGGCCCCGGCGCTGCTGATCCTGGACAACTGCGAGCACGTGATCGAGGCCGTCGCCGACCTGGTGTCGTTCCTGACCGTGACGACCCGCGACCTGCGGGTGCTCGTCACCTCGCGCGCCCCGCTGTCGATCCCCGCCGAACGCGTCTACCCGCTCGGCGAGCTGCCCGCGGGCGACGCGGCCGAGCTGTTCCGCCAGCGCGCCACGGCCGCCCGCCCGGACGTGCGGATCGGCGAGGGAGCGGTCGAGGAGGTCGTCGCCCGTCTGGACGGGCTGCCGCTCGCGATCGAGCTGGCCGCGGCCAGGGTGCGGACGATGTCGGTGGAGGAGATCGCGCGGCGCCTGGCGGACCGGTTCGCCCTGCTGCGCGGCGGGAACCGTACGGCCCCCGACCGGCACCGGACGCTGCTCGCGGTCATCGACTGGTCGTGGAACCTGCTGGGCGAGCCGGAACGGCGGGCGTTGCGGTGGCTGTCGCTGTTCGGCGACGGTTTCACGCTGGCCGCGGCCGAGCACGTCCTCGGCCCGGACGCGCTGCGCGCCGTGGACGCGCTGACCGAGCAGTCGATGCTGAGCGTCCGCGAGACGGCGTACGGACTGCGCTACCGGATGCTGGAGACCGTCAGGGAGTTCGGGCGGATGCGGCTGGAACAGGCCGGGGAGAAGGAGGACGCCCGGCAGGCGCAGCGGGCCTGGGCGACGTCGTACGCCCTCGGGCACGCCTTCGAGCTGTTCGGCCCGGCGCAGTTCGCGGCGGCCGACGCGTTGGGCGCCGAGGAGGGCAACCTCGCCGACCTGCTCCGCCAGGCCCTCGGTGAGACCGATCCGGCCACGACGGTCCAGCTGCTGACCGGTGTCGGCGCGCTGTGGTCGATCCGTGGCGACCACTCCCGCATCCTCGTCCACCAGGACGCGATCACCGAGGTGGTCACCGGCTGGACGCCGCCGCCGCACCTCGTCCAGCCGACCAGGGTCGCCATGATGGTCACGCTCATGAACATCGCGATCGCCACCGACCGCCGTGCCGGTCCGCTGTACGACCTGCTGCGGGCACTGCCCGTCGACGACACGATGGACTCCCGCGTGGTGGCGATGGCCACGGTGCTGCTCGCGTGCGACGAGGCCGGCCGCGACGGCATGCGCCGCCGGCTGGCGGAACTGCGCCGGAGCACCGACCGCGACCTGGCCGCGACGGCCACGCAGATGAGCATCCACGTCCTGGAGAACGCGGGGGACGTGACCGAGGCGATCGAGGCCGCCGAGCAGATGCTGGCGATGCACCGCGAGGACGAGGGACCGTGGATCACGGCGATCACGCACGCCATACTGGCCCACCTGAGCATGCAGGTCGGCGACCGCCGCCGGGCGGTCGGGCACGCGCGGACCGCCGTCCCGGTGCTGAGCCGGCTCGGCGCCAGCGACGACGAGACCCAGCTCCGCTCGGTGCTGCTGGTCTCCGCGCTCGCCGACGGCGATCTCGGCACGGCCGAGACCGAGCTCGCCGAGATCACCCGGATCAACGACAACGAGGCGGTGCTCAGCGGGGTGGCGACCGGCTCGCTGTGCGCGGCCGAGATCGCCCTCGCCCGCGGCGAGACGGCCGCCGCGCTCGCGCAGTACCGCCTGGCCGTCCAGCGGGCGCACGCCCTGCGCCTGCCGGGGGTGCCGGGCACGGAGCTCACACCGTGGTCGATCGCCGCGATGTCGGTCGCCCTGACGGCGTACGCGCACCACGCCCCGCAGCAGGACGTCCGGTACGGCGAGGAGCTGTTCTCCGCCGTCGCGGACTACGACCTGCTGGCCGCGGAGAACCCGGTCCTGGACTACCCGCTGTGCGGCTCGATGCTGTTCGCGCTCGGTTCCTGGGGGCTGCTGCGCGGGGCCGTGGCCCCGCGCGACGCGATCAGGCTGCTGGTGCTGGCCGAGCGGTTCGCGTACCACGGCAGCCTGCCCAGCATGACCTTCGGGCGGATCGAGCCGTACGCGGAGCGGGCCGAGCCCGGGATGATCGCCGCCCTGCGGGCCGGGTACGGTGACCGGCGCGGCCCCGACCTGCTCGACGAGGCGCGCAGCCTCGTCGAGCGGATCCGCGGCCGTGACGGGGAAGGTCACATGTGCCGCTTGTAGCTGCGCACCGACAGCGGCGCGAAGACGGCGATGACGATCAGGCCCGCCAGGAGCGTCCAGACCACCTCTCCGCTGACGACGCCCCTGTTGGCGAGGTCGCGCGCGGCCGTGACCAGGTGTGAGACCGGGTTGATCCGTACGAAGGCGGCCAGCCAGCCGGGCAGGGTCTCGACGGGCACGAACGCGTTCGACAGGAACGTCAGCGGGAACAGGATCATCATCGAGATGCCCTGTACGGCCTGGGCGCTCCGGGCGATCGTGCCGACCCAGGTGAAGACCCACGCGAGCGACCAGCCCGTGAAGATCGCCAGCAGGATCGCGGCGAGCACGCCGCCCGCCCCGCCGCCCGGGCGGTAGCCCATCACCAGGCCCATGCCGAAGGTCAGGGTGGCCGCGATCGTGTAGCGCAGCAGGTCGGCCACCATCGGGCCGGCGAGCGGCGCGATCCGGGCGATCGGCAGCGACTTGAACCGGTCGAAGACGCCCTTCTCCAGGTCCTCGCGGAGCTGGATGCCCGTGGCCATGCACGTCGTCAGCACGGTCTGGGCAAGGATGCCGGGGATCATCAGCGGAAGGTAGCTCTGCACGTCACCGGCGATGGCGCCGCCGAAGATGAAGGCGAACATCGCGGTGAACAGGATCGGCTGCAGCGCCACGTCGAAGAACTGCTCGGGGTTGCGGCGCATCTTCTTGAGCGCCCGCCACGCCATCATCAGGGTCTGGCCGGCGGTCTCCCCCGGCGAGACGCGCCGCCGGGCGGCCGCCACGCGGTCGGCGGTACGGACCGTCCGGCCGGTGGGTGCGATCACGGTGCTCATCGGTTCTCCTTCGTGCCGGTCCCGCGACCGCCGCTCGTCTCGTGGCCATCGCTCTCGTGGTCGCCACCCGTCCCGTGGTCGCCCGTCCCGTGGCCGGTGAGGGCGAGGAAGACCTCGTCCAGGCTGGGTTTGGCCACGCTCACCGAGGAGATCGACACCCCGGCGGTGCGCAGCGCGATCAGTACGTCCGCGGCCAGGTCGGCCTGGTCGAGGGCGACGTTGAGGCGGCCCCGCTCCGGGCTGAGGACCGGGTCGGAGCCCAGGACGCGCCGCACGACCTCCGCGGCGGCGGGCACCTCGTCCGGTTCGGCGAGCAGCAGCTGGAGGGTGGAGTCGCCGACCGCGGTCTTCAGCTCGTCGGGGGTGCCCTCGGCGACCTTGCGGCCGTGGTCGATGACGGCGACGCGGTCGGCGAGCTGGTCGGCCTCGTCCAGGTACTGCGTGGTCAGCAGCACCGTGCAGCCGTCGGCGACCAGGTCACGGATGGTGTCCCACATCTGGCCGCGCGTGCGCGGGTCGAGACCGGTGGTCGGCTCGTCGAGGAAGATCAGCGGTGGCCTGGTGATCAGGCTGGCCGCCAGGTCGAGGCGGCGGCGCATGCCGCCGGAGAACTGCGAGATCGGCCGGTCGGCGGCCTCCTCCAGGCCGAAGCGGCCCAGCAACTCCGTGCCGACGCTCCGGGCGCGCGGCGCGGCGACGCCCTGCAGGCGGCTGAAGAGCCAGAGGTTCTCGCGGGCGGTGAGGTTCTCGTCGACCGACGCGTACTGCCCGGTGACGCCGACCAGCTGCCGGATCACGTGGGGGTTCCCGGCCACGTCGACCCCGAAGATCTCGGCGCGGCCCGCGTCGATCCTCAGCAGGGTGGCCAGCATCCGCAGCATGGTGGTCTTGCCGGCACCGTTGGGGCCGAGGACGCCGAAGATCTCCCCCGGGCGTATCTCCAGGTCGATCCCGTCGACGGCACGGTGCCCGCCGAACGTCTTCACCAGCCCTTCCGCGCGTACGGCCGGACCGTCGTCTCCGCCGAGGGCCGGACCGCCCCCGGTACGTCCGATTTCTGTGATGCTCATGGCCCCACCCTCGGCGACGCCGGTTTCACCACGCCCTCGGCCGGGTTTCACCGGGTGCCGGGAGCCTGCGCGGATCCCTTCCTCGTCCGGATGCCTTGCGGGGTTGTGGGTTCTCATGGAGTTCCCAGGCGGAGTTTGTAGCACTTTCAACTTAAATCTATGAGTATGGGGCGATGGAGCGTGCGCCGCAGGGGGCCGAGGCGGCCGAGGCTCGGGGAGCCGTGGCCGGACGGACCCGGCGGTTCGCCGCCGGGGCCGGCGTCCTCGTCGTCGTGGCGCTGCTCGCGTACTGGCTGGGGAGCGGTGGCGGGGACGGCCGGGAGGCCGCGCCCGTGCCGAGCGCGACGCCGACGTCCAGTGCGGCGCTCACGGTGCCCGACGTCTTCAGGAGGGTCGGGCCGTCGGTGGTGGTCGTCCAGGCCGGGAAGTCGCTCGGGACCGGGGTGATCGCGGCCGAGGACGGGACCATCCTGACGGCGCACCACGTCGTCGAGGACGCGTCGGGCAAGGGCACCTCCGGCAAGGGCGCCGGGGACGTCACCGTGACGTTCGCCGACGGCACCCGGGCGAAGGCCGTCGTCGCCTCGTCGGACCCGAAACGTGACATCGCGACCCTCAAGCCCGCGAAGCTGCCGGAGATCCTCGTCCCGGCGACGCTCGGTGGTGCCGCGGCCGTGGGCGCGCCCGTCGTGGCGATCGGCAACCCGCTGGGCCTGACCTACAGCGTCTCCACCGGCGTCGTGTCCGGCCTGAACCGGAGCGCCGCCCGCATCGACAAGGGCCGCGGCCTGAGCGGGCTCATCCAGTTCGACGCCTCCGCGAACCCGGGCAGCTCCGGCGGCCCCCTGCTGGACGCCCGCGGCCTGGTCATCGGGATCGTCGTCTCCATCGCCGACCCCGGAGGCGACGAGGCGTTCGCCGGCATCGCGTTCGCGGTGCCGATCGGCGCGGCCCTGGGCGGTGGTGACGGCGACGGACCACCGGGCGACGGACCCCAGATCTGACGAAGCGCCACGACGCCACGACGTCACGACGTCACGAGAAGGAACACCACATGACCTCGACCACGTCCCCCGATCCGGCCCATCCGCTCGAACACGTGCTCTTCGAGGTCAAACGCACCATCGTCGGACAGGACGTCCTGCTGGAGCGCATGGCCGTCGCGCTGGTCGCCGACGGCCACCTGCTCGTCGAGGGCGTGCCGGGCCTGGCCAAGACGCTCGCGGTGAGGTCGCTGGCCGCCGCGATCGACGGGAGCTTCCAGCGCGTCCAGTTCACCCCCGACCTGGTGCCGGCCGACCTCGTGGGCACGCGGGTCTACCACCAGCACTCCGGGGAGTTCAGGACCGAGCTCGGCCCGGTGTTCGCGAACCTGCTGCTGGCCGACGAGATCAACCGCGCCCCCGCCAAGGTGCAGAGCGCCCTGCTGGAGGTGATGCAGGAGCACCAGGTGACGATCGGCCGCGAGACGTTCCGGGTGCCCGAGCCGTTCCTGGTCATGGCGACGGAGAACCCGATCGAGTCGGAGGGCACCTACCCGCTGCCCGAGGCGCAGGTCGACCGTTTCATGATGAAGGTGATCGTCGACTACCCGACGCAGACCGAGGAACAGGCGATCGTCACGCGGGCGCTGCGCCCGCCCGAGCCGCCGCAGCCGATGGTGACGGCCGGGGACCTGCTCGCGATGCGGGACCGCGCCCGGCAGGTCTACGTCGATCCGGCGATCGTCGACTACGCGGTACGGCTGGTCTCCGTGACGCGCTCCCCGGCGACGGCCGGTCTCGGCGAGCTGGAGCGGTACGTCACCCACGGGGCCAGCCCGAGGGCGTCCATCGCGCTCGTCACGGGCGCCCGGGCGCTGGCGTTCCTGCGCGGCCGCGACTACGTCCTGCCGCACGACCTGTCCGAGCTCGCGCTCGACGTGCTGCGCCACCGCCTGGTGCTCTCCTACGAGGCCCTCGCGGACGACGTCGACGCCGACACGATCGTCACCGGGGTGCTCGGGGCCGTCCGGGTGCCCGACGTCGTCCTGCAGAAGCGCTGAGCGCCGTGGCCACCGCCTCCGAGAGGCTCCTGCTCCGCCTGGAGTGGAAGGTCGTCCGCAGGCTCGACGGCCGGCTCCAGGGCGCCCACCGCACCGCGCACCGCGGCTCCGGGATCGACTTCACCGGGTTGCGCGCCTACGGCGACGGCGACGACGCCCGGAACATCGACTGGAACGTGACCGCACGGCTGGACGAGCCGTACCTGCGGGTGTTCACCGAGGATCGGGAGCTGACGGTGTGGCTCGTCCTCGACCGGTCGGCGTCGATGGCGGCCGGCCGGCCCGGACGTGGCAAGCACGACGTGCTCGCCGAGCTCGCCCTCGCCCTCGCCCGGTTGTTCGGCCGGGGCGGCAACCGCGTCGGCGCCCTGCTGTTCGACACCGGGACGCCGCGCGTCGTGCCGCCCGGCACCTCCCGGCGGCACGCGCTGCGGATCGGCGCCGAGCTGGAACGCACCTCCACACCGCGCGGCGCCGACGGCTCCGGGGCACGCGGTGGCCGCACCTTGGGGGTGCGCGGCCGTATCTTCGGGGCACGCGGCACCACCTCCGGGGCAGGCGGCGGCCGTACCTCCACGCCGCGCGGCACCACCACCGATCTGGCGGAGATGCTGGACGCGGCCGGACGGCTCGCGCGCCGCCGCGCGCTCATCGTCGTGCTGTCGGACTTCATCGGCGACGGCGACTGGGAGCGCTCGCTGCAGCGCCTGGCCCGGCGGCACGAGGTGGTCGCCCTGCGGATCGTGGACACGGCCGACGACGTGCTGCCCGAGGCCGGGCTGATCGTGGTCGAGGACGCCGAGACCGGCGAGCAGCTCGTCGTCGACTCCGCCGACCCGCTGCTGCGGGTCCGCTTCCGCGCCGCCGTCGACGCCCGCGACGCCCGGCTCGATGCGGGCATGCGCCGGGCCGGGGTGCCCGTCCACCGCGTCGACACCGACCGCGACCTGGCCGAGGCGCTCGTCGAGGTCGTCGCCCGGACCCGGGACCGGTCGCGGTGACGGAGTACGCCGGGGCCGCCGGGGTCCTCGAAGCCTCCGACGTCGTCGAGGCCGCCGACGTCCCCGAGGTCCCCGAGGTCCCCGAGGTCCCCGACATCGCCGAGGCCGCCGACGTCACCGAGGTCGCCGACGTCGCCGACGTCGCCGACGTCGCCGGGCAGGGCACGAGACCGGTGAGGGAGGTCCCGTGACCCTGTCCTCCCCGCTGCTGCTCGTCGTCGGGCTGCTCGTCACGGCGGCGCTCGCCTGGGCGGCCGTCGTCTCGGCGCGCCGCCGGACGGCCGCCCTGGCCGCGGCCGGGGTCGCCGTGCCGGGCGGCCGCCGGGCGTACCTCGGGGTGGGCCTGACGGTCGCCGGTGTCGCGGTGCTCGCGGTCGCCGTCGCCGGACCGGCGGCCATGGTGCCGGTCCCGCGGACCGCGGGGACCGTCGTGCTGGCCATGGACGTCTCCAACAGCATGGGGGCCGACGACGTCGCGCCCACCCGGCTGGCGGCCGCGCAGCGGGCGGCGCGCGCGTTCGTGGCGGCCCAGCCCGACAGCGTCGACATCGGGGTCGTCGCGTTCGAGCGGGGCGCGCTCACCACCGCGCGGCCCGACGCCGACCACTCGGTCGCGCTCAAGGCCATCGACCGGTTGAGGATCACCGGTGGCACCTCGCTGGGCACGGCCATCACGGCCTCCCTGTCGGCGATCACCGGCAGGCAGGTGGCCGTCGGCCGCGACGGCACCGCGCCCGACATCGGCTACTGGCCGTCCGCGACGATCGTGATGTTCTCCGACGGCCAGAACCAGGGCGCGGACATCGAACAGGCCGCCACCGTGGCCCAGCGGGCGGGCGTCCACGTCCACACCGTCGGGGTCGGCACCACGGCCGGGACGACGGTGAAGGTCGACGGCTATCGCCTGCAGACCTCGCTCGAGGAGGACACCCTCACCTCGATCGCGCAGACCACCGGCGGCACCTACCACCCCGCCTCCGACGCGGCGCGGCTCGACGGCGTCGCCGACACGATCGACCTGCGGCTCACCGTCTCCGACGAGCCGCTGCCCCTCGCCGGCGGGCTGACCGGGCTCGCCCTCGCGCTGCTCACCGCAGGCGCGGCGCTCACCGTGCTCCGGTCCGGACGGGTGATCTGAATGTCCTTCTCATGGCCGTGGGCACTGCTGTCCCTGCTGGTCGTCCCGCTGATCCTCGCCGTCCGCGAGTGGGCACGGCGGCGCCGCAGGCGGGCCGCCGTGCGCGTCACCTCGATCGCGCTCGTGCGCAGCGCCCTGCCCGGCCGTACGCGCTGGACGCGGAAGATCCCCACGGCGCTGTTCCTGGCCGGGCTCGCGCTGCTCGGGGTCGGGGCCGCGCGGCCACAGGCGTCGGTCCCGGTACCGCAGACGTCGGTGACGATCCTGCTCGCGCTCGACACCTCCGGCTCCATGTGCTCCACGGACGTCGACCCCAACCGTCTCACCGCCGCACGGAAGGCCGCCGCCGAGTTCATCGAGTCGCAGCGGGGCGGGCCGCGCATCGGCCTGGTCACCTTCGCGGGCAGCGCGGGCCTGCTCGTCCCGCCCACCGACGACACCGACGCGCTGGTCAAGGCGCTGGACGGCCTCACCGTGTCCCGCGGTACCGCGATCGGGCAGGCCGTGCTCACCTCGATCGACGCGATCGCGGAGGTCGACCCGTCGGTCGCCCCCACCGGGGCGGACCCGAACCCCGTGAGCGGGACGGGCTACGCCGGTGCCGCGATCATCGTGCTCACCGACGGCGCCAACACCCAGGGCGTCGACCCGAAGGTCGCCGCCCGGGAGGCGGCCCTGCGCCGCGTCCGTGTCTTCCCCATCGGTTTCGGCACCACGGTCCCGGCCCCGATGGTCTGCGAGAACTCGCAGTTCGACGGCCAGGGCTTCGGCCGCTGGGGCGGCTCCGGTGGCCGGGGCGGGTTCGACAGGGGCCGCAGCCCCCGCACCATCGACGAGCCCGCGCTCAAGCAGATGGCCCAGGCCACCGGCGGCTCCTACCACCGTGCCGAGAACGCCGGCCAGCTCCAGAACGCCCTGGACGCCCTGCCCGGCAGTTTCACCGTCGTCCAGCAGCGGGTCGACACCTCCGCGGCCTTCGCCGGTGGCGGCGGTGTCCTCGTCGCGGTGGCCCTGTCGGTGTCCCTGTGGTGGAACCGCCCCCGGACCCCGGCCCGCTGACGCGCCCGCCCGGCCACCCTGCCACCCGGCCGCGCGTGCCGGGCGGGACGTACGGCTCAGCCGTGCAGGTGCAGCGAGAGGTGCGGGGACAGGGCGCGCAGGAAGTCCGGGGCGTCGAAGATCGCGCCCGCGGAGGCGACGCCGGCGGTCCTGGTCCGGCCGGTGAGGATGCGGTCGACGGCCTCCACCGCGAGCGGCGCGCTGACGGCGTAGATGTCCTGACCGGCGGCGGTCACGCGGCGTTCCGTGTCGCCGGAGCGGACGAGGACGTCGACGACGAAGGTCTGCGCGGAGCGGCCGCGCTCGTCGACGGCGGCCGGCGCCGAGGCGCCGGGAGCGGACAGGTCCGCGGCCGCCCCGGCGGTCATGTAGGTGCGCACCTCCGGGATGTCCAGGTGGCTGGGAACGGTGACGACGTCGGCCATGGTGAACTCCCCCAGGACGCTCCGGGGGCCGAGCGGTGCCGGGAACGGCCACTCCAGGGTCGGCAGGGCGTCGTCGTGGTACTCCAGCCGCCCGCCGGTGAAGCGGACCCGGCGGCCGCCCCGCCGCCGCGCCGAGACCGCGCCCGCGGCGAGCGTTCCGCCGGTGGGGTGCCAGTTGCTCAGGCCGTAGGCGATGTGCGCCTCGTCCGCCGACGTCCGGTCGCCCATCGCGGTGGTGACCAGCAGGTCGCCGAGGCCGCCGTAGAAGGCCATCGCCGGGACCACCGCGGTGCCCGCGGCGCGGGCGCGCTCCGCGAAGTGCGCGAACGTGTCGGCGTTCGCCTCGATCTCGGCCGCCACGTCGACGTACGGGATGCCGGCGCGCAGCGCAGCCTCGATCACCGGGGCCGCGGTCGAGGCGAAGGGCCCGGCGCAGTTGATCACCGCGGCCGCGCCGTCCAGCGCGCGGTCGAGCGAGGCCGCGTCGTCGGCCGACGCCTGCCGCGTCTCGAATCCTGGACGGGCCTTCGCCAGCGCCGCCAGCTTCTCCCGGTCGCGGCCGAGGAGCAGCGGGACGTGCCCGCGCTCGATCGACTCCGCGACCACGAACCGCCCGGTGTGCCCGTAGGCGCCGAACACCGCCACGATCGGACCTGATCCCATACATGCCCCCGCGTGCTCGAAGTGCTTCACGGGATCGATCCTGTCCTTCCGGCCCACCGGCGCCCAGTGTCCGGAATGACACGTCCCGTACAATTTCCGACATGGCCCCCGTCCCGCGCTCCGTCGCGATCGCCGCCACCGAGGGAATGCTGCACTTCGAGCTGGCCCTGGCCTACGAGGTCTTCGGCTCCGCCCCGGACGCCGTGCCGGGTCCCTGGTACGACGTCGACGTGTGCGGCACGCACGCCGTCCGGATCGGCCGGTTCCTGCTGGAGCCGGATCACGGGCTCGACCGGCTGGCGCGGGCCGGCACCGTGATCGTCCCCGCCCTGGCGGACGTCGACGAGGACCCGCCGGCCGAGCTGGTCGAGGCGGTGCGCGCGGCTCACGCGTCGGGCGCGCGGGTGGTCTCCCTGTGCACGGGCGCGTTCGTGCTCGCCGCCGCCGGCCTGCTGGACGGGCTGCGCGCGACCACGCACTGGGCGCACACCGCCGACCTGGCCGCGCGCCACCCCCGGGTGGAGGTCGACCCGGACGTGCTCTACGTCGACAACGGCAGCGTGCTCACGTCCGCGGGCAAGGCCGCGGCGATGGACCTGTGCCTGCACCTGGTCCGCCGCGACCACGGCTCGGCGATCGCCAACGTGGTGGCCCGCCGCCTGGTCGTGCCGCCCCACCGGGCCGGTGGCCAGGCCCAGTTCGTCACCACACCGGTGCCCGCCCGGGACGGTCACCCCCTGGCCGAGCTGCTCACCTGGGTGATGCGGCGGCTGGACCGGCCGATCACCGTGGAGGACATGGCCCGCCGGGCGAACATGAGCTCACGCCACCTGGCCCGCCACTTCCACTCGTTCACCGGCACGACCCCGCTGCAGTGGCTGCTGACGCAGCGGATCCGCCACGCGCAGGAGCTGCTGGAGACCACGGACGACAGCGTCGAGGCCATCGCCTCGGCCGCGGGCATGGGCACGGCGACGACGCTGCGCCGCCACTTCCACCGCACGGTCGGCGTACCACCGGACGCCTACCGCCGCACGTTCCGGCCGTGACGGCACGGCGGCCCCGGACCACCGAAGGGAGGGGGCGGCGGTGCACGCTCAGAGGTGGCCGACGGTGACCGAGGGGGAGGTCGGGGCCCAGTGGCGCATCGCGATCGCCTCCGCCACCGGACGCGCCGCGAGTTTCAGGAAGTCTCCCGGAGGACCCGGTAGCGGAGATGGACGACGTCCCCGTTCCTCGAGGTGACCGTGTCGAGCGGCCGCAGTTCGACCTGGCGGGGTTCCAGGCCGTCGAACAGCCTGGTCCCCGCGCCGAACAGGACCGGCACCAGCTGGAGCCGGATCTCGTCGATCAGACCGGCCCTGAGAAACTGCCGGCAGACCTCGGCGCCGCCGAGCACGACGACGGGCCTGTCCCCGGCGGCGGCCCGGGCCTGGTCGAGCGCGCTTCGCGGGCCGTCGCCGACGAAGGTGAACGAGCCGCTCCGCATCCGTCGATCCGCGCGGACCTCGTGGGTGAGCACGAAACAGCGGCCGGGGAAGGGGACGTCCTTCCACAGGTCGACCCCGACGTCGTACATGCGCCGGCCGATGATCGTCGCGCCGGACTCCGCGGACAGCGCGGCCGTCAGCTCAGGCTCGTCCGGCATCCACGTGTGGAGGCGCTCGCCGCCCTCCCCCAGCGGACGGTCGCGGCTGATCCGCGGGCCGGCGCTGAAGCCGTCCAGCGAGATCGAGGACTGCATGATGACGGTCATCGGGTCTTCTTCCTGTCGTTGAGGGCGGGGACGAGCGAGACGAACAGGACGGCGGCCGTGAGGGCGAAGGCCGCCGGGTAGCCGAGCGGGCGGACCAGCAGGCCGAACCCGAGGGCGCCGATCCCGATCCCGGCGTCGTAGGCGAGGTTCCACACGACGCTGACCTGGCCGAAGTTCGTGCGGGAGGCCCGCGCGAACATCAGCGACAGCGTGACGTTCTGGGCCGCGCCGAAGCCGATCCCGAACAGCGCCGCTCCGGCGAGCAGGGCTCCCTGGTGCGGGACGAGGACCATCAGGGAGACGCCGGCGGCGGCCGACAGGACCGACGGCAGGAGCAGGACGCCCTGGTCGTACCTGTCCCCGAACCAGCCCGCGCACCAGCGGGCCAGGGGGGTCGCGCAGGACTGCACGAGCAGGGCCGTCGCGGCCGAGCCCGCGGCCAGCGGCAGGAAGGTCAGCAGGATCCCGCTCGCCATCGTGATGGTGGCGAAGATGTACGCGGGCCTGGCCAGGCCGGGGTCACGGAGGGCCGCGAGGACGCCGCCGCGCTGTTCCTGCCGCGTGCCTCTGGCGGGCAGGCCGAGGACCGTGACCGGCACGAGCAGGGCCAGCCCCGCACCGAGGAGAAACACGGGGGTGAAGCCGAACCGTTCCTGCAGCCAGAGCCCGGCCGGCAGGCAGGCGATCGACGGGACCCCGACCGCGAGGCCGTACAGGCCCAGTCCTTCGCCTCTGCGCTCGGCCGGGACGAGGTCACCGATCAGCGCGGCACCGCACACGACCACGATCCCCAGTCCGGCGCCCCTGAACAGGCACACGACCAGGACGACGACGAGCGGTGGATGGGCCGCGAGCAGGAGGGCGGGCACCCCGAGGAGCAGCAGGCCCAGCCCGACGACCGTGCGGTGACCGAGCCTGGCCAGCAGCCGCACGACCGCGAACTCGGCGAGCACCGTCCCGAGCATCAGGGAGCCGGTGGCCAGGCCAGCGCCGACGTCGCCCGCGCCGATGCCCGCCGCGTACAGCGGGACGACGGGCATCAGCAGGTAGAAGGCCGACATGGCGCCGACGGAGAAGATGAGGAGCATGGCGATCGGGCGGGTGACGATCGGCTGCCGCGGCGCCTCGACGTTGCTCATGCCGTGAGCCTAGAATCCGACCGGTCCGGAAAGGAGGTCCAGTTCGATGCCCGTCGAGTGGACCGGTTCCGGTCCCGAACTGCTCGTCCCGCTGGACCGGGACAGGCCGCTGCGCGTACAGCTCGAACTGTCCCTGCGCGAGGGCGTCCGCACCGGCCGGTTGACCGCGGGCGAGCGGCTGCCCTCGTCCCGCGCGCTGGCCCGCGCGCTCGGCGTCTCGCGCGGCCTGGTCACCGACACCTACGCGCAGCTGCACGCCGAGGGCTACCTGGTCACCCGCCCCGGCTCCGGTACCCGGGTCGCCGCCACCGGGCACGCGTCCCCGGCGGCTCCCGCCCGGCCGGCGGCGCCGCCCCCGATCCGCGTCGACTTCCGTCCCGGCGTCCCCGACCTGACGAGCTTCCCCCGCGAGCAGTGGAGCCGGGCTCTTCGCCGGGCCTGCCGGGAGGCCTCCGCCGAGGAGCTCGGCTACTCGCCCCCGCACGGCAGCCCGGTACTTCGCGAGGTCCTCGCCGCCTACCTGCGGCGGGTCAGGGGTGCCGCCGCCGACCCGGCCCACACGATCGTCAGCGCGGGCTACACGCAGGGCCTGCAGCTGGTCCTGCGCTCGCTGGGCGACGTACGGACCGTGGCCTTCGAGGATCCCGGCGACCCGGACCACCGCGCGATCGCGGGCATGCTCGGGCTGGAGGTGGTCCCCGTCCCGGTGGACGAACACGGCATGGACGTCGACGCCCTGGCCGCCACCGGCGCGCGCGCCGTGGTCCTCACGCCCGCGCACCAGTCACCGACCGGCGTGGTCCTCGCGCCCGACCGGCGGCAGGCCCTGATCACCTGGGCGGCCTCCCGTGACGCGACGATCGTCGAGGACGACTACGACGCGGAGTTCCGGTACGACCGGGAGCCGGTCGGTGCGCTGCAGGGGCTCGCTCCCGACCGGGTCGCACTGCTGGGCTCGGTGAGCAAGTCACTCTCGCCGGCGTTGCGGCTGGGCTGGATCATCGCTCCGCCCCGGTTGTCCGCTGCGGTCGCGCGGAACAAGCGGCTCGCGGATCTGGGTTCTCCGGGCTTCGACCAGCTGGCCCTGGCGAGCCTCGTCCGGGACGGGCAGTACGACCGGCACCTGCGCCGGATGCGTCAGCGGTACGCGGCCCGCCGTGCGGCTCTCGTGGGCGCTCTGGCGCACCACGCGCCCGGGGTGGAACTCCTCGGCCTCGCCGCCGGGTTCCACGCGGTCGTCCCGCTGCCCGCCGGAGCCGACGAGCGTTCCGTCACCCGCACGGCCCTGGAACGGGGGGTCGGCCTGTACGGCATGGCCCCCTACCGGGTCCGGGACGGTCGCCCCCGGCTCGTCCTGGGGTTCGGGAACCTGACCCCCGACGCCATCTCCGAGGGTGTCGCCGCCGTCGCCGACCTGATCGGTGGCTGACGTCCTTCTCCGGACGCGGTCGTCGCCCGCCGGAACCGTCCGGGACGAAAACCGCGGCCTTCCGCGGCCCGCCACGGCACTGTCGATCATCAGTAAGGTGTGGAGATGGCGACGAAGGCGTACGCGGCGCTTCTTCGGGGCGTCAACGTGAGCGGCCACAAGAAGGTCCCGATGGCCGAACTGAGGGCTCTGCTCACCGGGCTCGGCCACGGCGACGTACGCACCTACCTGCAGACCGGCAATGCCGTCTTCACCAGCACTTCGGACGACGAGCAGGCGCTCGCGGCGCAGCTGGAGCAGGCCGTCGAGGAGCGCTTCGGCTTCGGCGTCGACGTCCTGGTGCGTGGTCACGCGTATCTGAGGGCGGTGGCCGACGCCTGCCCGTTCCCCGCGGCCTCGCTCGAAGGAAGACAGCTGCACGTCACGTACTTCTCCGAACCGGTCACCGCGTCCCGCGTGGCGTCCCTCGACCCGGCGGCGTACCTCCCCGAGGAGTTCCGGTTCGGCGACCGCGCGCTCTACCTCTACACCCCGGACGGCCTGGGCCGCTCCAGGCTCGCGGAGGCCCTGACGAGATCCGCGCCCGCCGACGGCGTCACCGCCACCACCCGCAACTGGAACACCGTCGTCAAGCTGGTGGAGCTGACCCGGGCCCGTCCCGCCTGACCCTCCAGGCCGTTCCGGAGGCCGGGCGGGCGCGGAAGACCGTCATCGCGCGAGCAGCGGGAGCGCCGGGAAGTCGTGGTGCTGCCAGAGCAGCCGCGAGGTCTCCTCCGGGTAGGCGGTGACCCTCGACGGCGTGTCGAAGAGCCGCGCGAGGCGGTGACCGGCGTCGTACGGAGGCCAGCCCGGGTCGCCGTGAGCGGCGAACGCCGTCCACGCCTCGCGCATCCGCGCGGACAGCTCCTCCGCCTCCGGGGAGGGCGGGTCGCCGATCAGCGCGGCGGTCTGCCCGCTGCCCAGGTTGCCGAAGACGAGCGGCACGTCCAGGCCGTGGCAGGCGCCGAGGACACCGCCCAGTCCCGGGGCGGGCCAGGTCAGCTCGTAGAGGTGAGCGCGGCCACCGCCCGCGATCTGCGCGTCGGCGAGGTGAAGGCTCGGCATGCGGAACAACCAGTCCGCGTTCACCAGCTCGTACAACTCCTCGTCGGTCGCGGCCGGGAACGCCTCCCGGTACCGGCGCGCGCCGCCCGGGCCGGGGGCGAGCATGCGCAGGGCGGTCTCGGTCTGCTCGTGCGTGACCTGGCCGAGCACGCCGTCGATCAGGCCGAACAACCGGTGCTCGTCACGGGTGTGCCCGACGAGAAGCCCGACGTCCCGGGCGGCGCCACCGGCCAGCGCCTGCCACGGGGTCGTCGGCAGGACGTCACCGTCGACGACCGGTGCGAACGGGATCGGCCGGTGGGTGATCCGCCCCCAGCGCTCCCGGAACCGGGCCATCCTCGCGGACATCGCATCGCCCGCGGCCGACAGCCGGGCCGGGGCCACCGCCGACAGGCCGGACACCGTGGGCCGTACCCCCAGCTCGGCGGCGAGGGTGGCGGCGATGTCGGCGGCCAGCTCGGGGGAGAAGAACGTCCCCGGCACGCTCTGCGCTACCGCCCGGTGGAAGAGCCCGGCGGCGCGCGGCATGGCGAGCAGCGCGGCGACCGATCCGCCGCCCGCCGACTGGCCGAAGACCGTGACCCGGTCCGGGTCGCCGCCGAACGCCCGGATGTCGTCCCGCACCCACCGCAGGGCCGCGACCTGGTCGAGCAGCCCTCGATCGGCCGGGGCCCCCTCGATCTGCGCGAACCCCTCGACACCGAGACGGTAGTTGAGGGTCACGACCACGACCCCGCTCCCGGCCAGGTGCCCGGCGTCGTACTCCGGGAGGCCGGAGTGGCCCATGGCGTAACCGCCTCCGGGGATCCACACCATCACCGGAAGTCCTGCTTCCGGATCCGGTTCCGGTGTCCAGACGTTGACCGTCAGCCAGTCGTCGCCGACAGTGTCCCGGGAGGCCCCGAGCACGCCGGACTGCGGGGGCGGCGGGCCGTACGCGACCGCCGGGCGCACCCCGTCCCAGCCGCGCACCGGCTCCGGCGCGGCGAAACGGAGGGAACCGACCGGCGGCTCGGCGAACGGGATGCCACGGAAGACCGCCAGGCCCGCCTCACGGCCGCCGCGGAGAACGCCGGCCCTCGTGCGGACCTCCGGCTCGGACTCGGACGGCTCGCGGGAGGCGGTGACGGCCATTTCGCGGTTTCCTCTCCGTTCGGGCTCACCGAGCATCCCAGCACGCGCGGGCCGCGGGCAAAGCATTTGAAGGCGGCTCGGATGTGCCGGGGTCCGCGCCCACCGGCGGCTCCAACACCCACGGGACGAAGACGGCACAATGCCTCTATGACGAGAGAACTGCCGGTCGTCGACCTGTCGGGCCCCGACGTCCCCGCCCGTATCGAGGCCGCGTGCGTCGACAGCGGCTTCTTCTACGTCAGCGGCCACGGCGTCCCCGGGAGCCTGATCGGCGAACTGGACGCGGCCGCGCGCCGCTTCTTCGCGCTGCCCGAGGAGCGAAAGCTCCAGATCGCGATGGCGCGCGGCGGCCGGGCCTGGCGCGGCTTCTTCCCCGTCGGCGGCGAGCTCACCTCGGGCCGCCCCGACCTGAAGGAGGGCGTCTACTTCGGCGCCGAGGCCGAGCCCGACGGCACCCCGCTCAAGGGCCGCAACCTGTTCCCCGACGCCGACGTCCCCGGGTTGCGCGCGGCCGTCTTGACGTACCTCGACGTCATGACCACGACGGCGCAGCGGGTGATGGGCGGTATCGCGCTGAGCCTCGGCCTGCCCGAGCGCTACTTCGCCGACGGGTACACCAAGGACCCGACGATCCTGTTCCGGATCTTCCACTATCCGCCCGGCACGGGCGCCGCCGAGGAGTGGGGCGTCGGCGAGCACACCGACTACGGACTGCTGACCCTGCTGCTCCAGGACGACAACGCCGGCCTGCAGGTCCGTACCCGCGACGGCTGGATCGACGCCCCGCCGATCCCCGGCACGTTCGTGTGCAACATCGGCGACATGCTCGACAGGCTGACCGCGGGCCACTACCGCTCCACGCCGCACCGCGTCCGCAACGCCTCCGGCCGCGACCGCCTGTCGTTCCCGTTCTTCTTCGACCCCGGCTGGCACGACGAGGTCCCGCCCCTCCCGTCGGTCCCCGGCCGCGAGGACCGCCCGCGCTGGGACGGCCAGGACCTCAGAGCCTTCTCCGGCACGTACGGCGACTACCTGACGGCCAAGGTCGCCAAGGTCTTCCCCGAGTTGGCCGCCGAGATCTGAGGGGGAGATCCGGCCTGGAGTGCGGCCGAGCGCGCGGACTCCGGTGCGCCGGCCCGGAGCGGGCAGGAGAAGCCCGTCCGGCCATCGGCTCCCGGACGTGTACGTCCCTTCTCCGGGAAGGTTCACGATCGCTCTGCGCCCGCCACCCGGTCACGACCGGGGTCCGCTGACGACATCGTCGGAGAAGACCGCTGACGCACCGCATCGAACTCGCCACGCGGCAGGACACCTCGGCCCTGGCCCGCGTCCGGAGGACATCCTGGCAGCCAGGGGGCGTCCACCGGGGCGGACGCCCTCTCACCTTTGAGCCTGACCGCCGGCTCGGCCGGCGTTTCCGCTCACAGCACCGGCGGACGCCCCGTCGTCCGGGGTGACGGGCTCCTTCACGGGCTCCTTCACGGGTCCGGCTCCCGCGACGCCCCTGTGGTCACGGTGGTCGCGGTGGTCAGGCGGCCTGCCCGCGGGTGACGTAGAGCTTCATGTCGGTGAAGTCGAGGGTGATGGTGTTGGGCTTGTGGAAGCTGTGGAAGAAGACGGCCGGCACGTCGAACCCGTCGGGGGCGAGCGGCGCGTCCGGGTTCGTGAAGCAGTAGATGTCGTCGGCGGCGACGTCGCCGAGGCGCATCTCCTTCGGGTAGCAGGGGTAGGCGACGGCCGGGTGGCTGCCGGCGAAGGTCTCGACCGGACGGTCGCGGTCGACGCGGACCCGCAACCGCTTGGCCGTCTCCTGCTTCACGATCCCGGCGACCTCGCTGTGCCCGCCGAACAGCACGCCCACCACCCCTGTTCCGGAGCCTGCGGCACCGGCGATGCTGCCCCTGCTGTGGAGCCCGTGCTCGCGGGCTATCCACATCGGCAAGGGATCGGCACCCGCCCGTTTGGCGGCGGCGCGTGCCTTACCGGCCGTTTCGGGGGTCCGGCGCCGCAGGATCAGCTGCCGGCCCGCGTAGTCGAAGGTGGTCAGCAGGTGGTAGAAGACCCACATCCCGATCATGCCGTCGTTGTCGGTGCTGACGTCTCCGCCCGACTCCGCCGTCGACCAGCTCACGGGGACGTTGCGCAGTTCGATACCGCCCAGCCTGAACGAGTCCAGGACCCCGTAGTGTGCCCATACGACGCCGTCCAGGAAATCCATCTTCTCGCTGACGACGGGGCTCAGCCCGGCCTCCTTGGCCACCTTCGCCGACACCTGCAGCGACGGGGCACCGGTGTAGAACGTGAAGCGCTTCGGTGATCCGCCGTTGACCGAGGCCTCCACCAGCGGTTCCGGGTCCATCTGCTTCCAGGGCAGCTGCGCGGTGCCGCCGTGGACCTGGTACGGCGGCTTGCCGGAGAACGCCGCGAACCATGTGGCATAGCTCTCCTCACCGGCGACTCGCCAGTGCGGCGCCGAGAGGGAGAGCTTGTCCTGCCGGATGTAGCAGTCGGCCAGGAGGCGGTTGGCCTGCTTGTCTCCGGGTGCCAGCTCGACGGCCATCTTGAGGTACTTCTCGGCGTCGGGGAACCGGTTGGCCAGCAGCCCCACGTAGCCGCGCTGGCGAGCCGCGTGCACGTTCCCGGGGGTCTTTCTCAGGATCTCCTCGTACGCGCGACCGGCCTGCTCGAACCTCCCGGCCTTGAACAACGCGTCCGCGTCGCCGCCGCCGGGCTTGAACAACGCGTCCGTGTCACCGCCGCCGGTCACCGCCGTGGCCGCCTTGCCGAGCAGCGGCACCGTCGCGGCCGCACCGGCCAGCGCGGCGGCGCCCCGCAACAGCGAACGCCGGTCCCATCGCCTGTCATCAGCCATGCCTTCTCCTATTCGTGATCACCTTCGCCGTGACGTTCGCCCGGCGGACGGGCACGGCGACTCCGGCCTGTCCGCCTCGCCCTGCTCGCCCCGGCCGGTTCGGTTCACCTCGCCCTACTTGACGCGGCTGGTTCACCTCGCCCCCGTCGACGCCACCCACTGTCTCCGAGCCGTGTTCCCGCCCCGTCCGTGCCGTGTCATGGTCGTGTCACGGCCATGACGGCGGTGGCGGCCGCCGAGAGACCACGGCACGCGGCAGCCGACGCGCACACCCGGCACCGGACGACGGTACGGCCGGGGTGCTTCTCCCCCGCAGGGTGATCAACAGCTGATGGCCCGTTTCAGCCAAGCCGGCTCAACGGGACCCGGCATCTTGCTGCACAAATGGATCGAACCGTGTCAAACTCGACCGGCGTGATCAAGCGCCTTACAGGTAAAGACAGGACACCCGATGGCAGCTGACGCCCACCCTCCAGTGATTTCGCTGATGCTCGCCGTGCCCGACGCCTCGGCCGCGGCGCGATGGTACGCCCAGGCGCTTGGGGCCGAAGAGCTGTGGAACATCGGCGGCGTGGTGGGACTGACCGTCGAGGGTGCCCCGTTCTTTCTCGGTGAACCTGCGAACAACAACTGGGACACCCCTGCCGCCCTCGGCTCCCGAACGGTACGCGTCGAGGTCTTTGTGAATGATCCCGACAGCTTCATCGAGCGCGCCGTTGCGGCCGGAGCGGACGGCAGCGTTGACGAGATTCGCGACCACGAGGCGCCATGGGGCGTTCACCGGCAGGGCGGCTTCATCGACCCGTTCGGCCATCTGTGGCTTGTCGGCGACGGATCCCCGCTGAGGAAACACGACATCCCGAACGGCTGACCGGCCACGGGCCGGTGGAGGTACGGCGAGGTGCCGTGCGGATGCAGGCAGACGATCATGAAGCGATGGACAGGGCACATCAGCGGCCAGGATGACAAGGGCGAGGACGGGCCGGCCAGGGTGCTCGCGGTGACCGAGCATGGCAAGGGTCGGTTTGCCCGTCCTCTTCCGGACCGAGACGTCCTGGGATGTCTCGGCTTGCGTACTGGATCCGCCTCGGGGGACGGCGTCCATCGTGAACCGCATGGGACAAGCCGAGTGGGCATGTGACCTGGCCAAAGAGCTGCTGGAGCAGCCGTTGCCGCGCCGGTGGGCGCACACGTAAGGGGTGGCCGCGTGTGCCGAGTCGCCGGCACCGATCCTCGGGCAGGAGTCCGGCCTGCTGACCGCCTCGGTCTGGTTACACGACATCGGGTACGCGCCGCAGCTGGTCGACACCGGGTTCCATCCGCTCGACGGTGCCCGTTACCTGCGGGAGGTGCACCAGGCCGACGACAAGCTCGTCCGGCCGGTGGCGCATCACTCGTGCGCGGTCCATGAGGCCACCGAGCGCGGTCTGCTGGACGTGCTGAACGAGGAGTTCGACCGGGAGCGTCCGGAGCCGGTGGAGGCGCTGACCTACTGCGACATGACCACCAGCCCGGACGGGCTTCCCCTGGAGGTCGATGTGCGGCTGGCGGAGATCCATTCCCGCTACGGTCCCGAGCATCTGGTGAACCGGTCGACCGCCAACGCGACGCCGTGCATCACCTCGGTTGTGCACGCCGTACAAGCCGTGTTGGAGGGGCGTGGCTAGAGATCCTTCTCTTTCCTGTCCTCGGTGATCCGCGCCTCTTCCCGATCCGCCGGCGTTCCGGTCAGATCGGCCCGCGCCTGCAGCGCAACGCTGAGATTGGACAGGTGCATCGCTCGATGTGGGTGGTCGGCAGGGGTGAGCTGAACCGCCTGGCTCCACGCGTCGGTGGCTTTCTCCAGATCCTCGGGCATCTCGTCCCGCCCGAATCGATTCAGCAACGCGAAACCGAGCTTCGACAGGAGAGTCACTCTGTCGGGGTGATCAGCGGGAAGTTCCCGCAACGCCTGCTCCCACGCGGGGATCGCGTCCTCCAGGTCCGAGGGTTCCCCTGTTTCTCCGAACCGTATGTCCACTGCTTCACCGAGGTAGAGCAGATATCCGACCCGATCCGGATCGTCGGCGGGGGCGATCTCCACCGCCCGCTTCGCGGCGGCGATCGCCTCCTCCAGATCCGCCATGTCCCTGGTCTTCACGAACCGCAACACCAACGCGACCCGGAGATTGGTCGGCATCATGGCCCGATCGGGATGGTCGGCGGGAGTGGCGGCCTCGATGCGCCGCCATGCGTCCACTGCTTGGTCGATCAGAGACGGATCGTTGGAGCCGACCGACCGCTGGAGCATGCCGGTGGCGAGGTCCACCGCCTCCGCGAGAACGTAAGAGACCAATCTCTCCTGCATCGGTGCGTCGTCGTCGACCAGGCAGCGGGCCAGAGCCCAGATTGAGGTCTCCATTTCGCCGGGGTCCTCCCCGCCGAGCGCGACAAATCGAAAGCTGTGGAACGCGCCGACGGCCAGGAGGGCCTCGGTATCGGGGTGCTGATCGTTGTGGGACGCGACCAGACGGCGGGCGTGTTCGAGCATGGCCTGATCGAGGGTGCGGGAGAAGTCCCCGTCGCTACTGACACGGCCCACACACGCTTTCAGCACCGCAAGCGATCTGTTCCGCATCGGTTCCCCCGCATCGGCCGGCGCCTTCCCTGACCATGGTGGCTCGTTACCGGGACGGGTGCGCGGGTCGGCCGGTGAAACCCATCCGCGCCAAGATGGGTCACCCGATGTGCGGCCTGGTGGTGCCGGCTGGGTAGTGGCCGATCCGCAGGCGCATCGAGCGGTCCATCGTCAGTGAGCCTGCCCCGCTTTGGCGGACACCTTCGGTGTCGTGGTCGCTCGGAGGGTACGAACCGCGGTAGGAGACCGTCTGTGTGCGGCTGCGTTGCTGTACAACGCTGCTGTACGGGCACGAAAAAGGCCCTCCGGGATGATTCCGAAGGGCCTTTGACCTGCTGTGCGGCCGGAGGTACTCGAAACCCCAACCTTTTGATCCGTAGCCAGTTCGAGAACGTCCACCGACGTCCACCAGTGGCAGAAACACCTGTTCAGAGACACTTTCCCTGTGATCATCTTCCAGGGATGTCCACCAGCGTCCAGGGATGTTGTTGGCAACGGCGTTAGCAAGATCTCGTTGTGCATGCACTCGCGGGGAGATGCGATGAACACGGTTGACCTCCTACGGACCGGCAGGCTGTGGCGAGCGGCCGAGGTGCTGACACGCCCGAGTCCCGTCCCGGCTGGCCCTGGCGTCTACGGCTGGCGCTTCGACGCTGGCAGGCGAGCAGGAAAACTGGTCGCCGACGTGTTGTGGAAGCAACGGTCGCCCGAGTTCGGCGGTGAAGACGCAACCGCTGTCGCCGCTGTTGTAGCGGTGCAGGAAGTCTCCGAGGGCATCGGTGCGTTCGTCATTGCCGGCGTAGGGCCGTAGGTCGGCTCATTCCTCTACCAGGCGCCCGACAGCATCGAATCGATCCGTTCAACTGTGAAAGTTCGACACAGGTCTGGATGGTCCTGAGCATGTCGATTCGATCTTGGAACCGTGTTCGAGGCGTTCGACGCAGCATGAAAATTACATGACGTCCAGGACCGCCTGCTCTCATCAGGCGTGATGAGAGCCAGGCGGCCGAAGTGATCCGATCTCTGTGGAACCTGAGCATTGACAGGTAGGAGTTCGGAACCTATTTGTGATGTTCGGCCATGCCGTCGAACCGATACGACGCTCCCATTGCGAGGAGACAGGATGCCCCCCTCAAGCCGTCGGCTTTCGCCGACGAACGGCGACGGCCTGAACGGCCGGGCAGTGGCGCCTGCGGAGGGGCGGACGGTCCCGGGAAGTGCCTCCCGAACGGGATTGACCCGAAAGGATTACCGATGAAGCGGAGCGATCCCTCCTCCCGTCCTCGACGTAGGGCGAGCAGGTGGCCGGCTGTGATGGCGGCCTTGCTGGTCGCGTTGATCGGGACTCAGCCGGCTGTGGCGGCACCGCGGTCCGCGTCGTCGGAATCCACCGCGTCGAAGTCCACCGCGTCGGAATCCACCGCGTCGGTCGTCGCCGCGCCTGGAGACCTCGACGGCTTCACCGCGGGCAATGCCGCGGTCGCCTCGGTCGATCTGGCCGGGACGTGGAGCTTCACTCCGGCGGGCCGGTCGACGACGTCGATCAAGGTGCCCGGAGGTGGCTGGTACAAGCAGGGTTTCACCGATGTGTCCCAGGCGGTGTACTCGCGTACGGTGACGGTGCCGGACTCGGGGCAGCCGCAGTCGGCGTGGATCGAGTTCGGCGCCGTGAACCACCAGGCGACCTTGTCGGTGGACGGCCGGGTGGTCGCGACTCAGACCACGGCCTTCACTCCCTCGAAGTTCGACATCAGCGCCTACGCCGCCCCGGGCACCACTCATACGATCAGCGTCGATGTGAAGGGCCGCGGCGCGTTGAAGGCATCCAACGGCCGGTACCTGGTGCCCGACGCCGCCGACTGGTCCGAGGCGGTACCGCAGGGGATCTTCCGGTCGGCGTTCCTGCGGGTGTACCCGGAGGTGTACGTCAGCGACACATTCGTGCGGACGTCGGTGGCGAACAAGACGTTGAGCTACGACGTGTCGGTGCGTAACACGTCGGGCAGTTCCCGGTCGGTGACGTTGACCGGGTCGCTGTCGTCCGACAACGGAACGGCTTTCAGCTACCCGCAACTGCCCAGCCGTACGGTCACCGTGGCGGCCCGCTCGACCGCGACCGTGACCGTCGGGCCGGTCGCGTGGAACCTCGACAGCACCTCGTACTGGTGGCCCAACGTGCCGTATCGGCCGGGGTACCGGGCGCAGTTGCACCGGCTGAAGGTGGATGCCGCCACCGATGACGGGCACACCAGCGACGCCACGTACCGGTTCGGGTTCCGGGAGGCCACCCAGAACGGTGAGTACTACTACCTCAACGGCGTGCGCGTGAACTTCCGCGGCGACAACCTCCAGGGTGCCGACTACGACCGGGTCAACAACGGCGGCAAGGGCGACGCCTTCGACACGCTGCCTGGCTTCCTTCCGCCTTCGTCGGGCAACGGCGGCTGGCCGCAGGCCGTGGACAACTACCAGCGGCTGAACTTCAACGTGGTGCGCATCCACCAGGAGCCGGCCAGCCCGTACATGTTGGATGTCGCCGACGAGATGGGCCTGATGATCATCGGCGAGACCGCGATTCGCGGCTCCTCCGGCAAGCAGGATTGGATCGCCGGGCACGACAACATGGTCAACCACGCCCGTGCGCTGGTCCTGCGCGACCGCAACCACCCCGCGGTCATCCGCTGGAGTCAGTCCAACGAGCCGAACCAGAGCGGCCAGGATTCCGAACAGTTCGAGAAGGACCTGTACGCGGCGATGAACGGCGCCGACGGCACCCGGCCGATCATCACCGAGGTGGGCGTCAACGGGAATGTCAACGGCTATCCCGGGATGACGTACGCCAACTTCGCGGTGATCCCGCACTACGTCGACGGCTTCGCCAAGTACGGGGAGCGTCTGATCACCGTGAACGGGCGGCCCGACGGCGAGGGCGAGTACATCTGGCCGGCATGCAACACCAAGCAGGGCTTCGAGTGGTTCGCCACGGCAACCCTGGCCAAGCGCGGCAAGGACGCCTCCGACCTGCGTCCGTACACGCTGCTGTCCGCCTGGGCCAGTGTCGTGCCCGGAGTGCGGACCACCGACTTCGTCCCGGAGGAGGGGGGCCGCCCTGTCTACGGCGCGGACAACCTCTCGAACCCCTGGAGCAACCCGCAGTTCCAGCGCGTGCAGGCGGCGTTCAACCCGGTGGCAGCGGTCGACCTGCCGTACTGGTCGGCCTCCGGCGTCTCGGACGCGAACGGCACCTTCCCGCTGCCGCAGGCCGTGCCCACCTACGCCCGCAACGCCGCGGTCACCCGTAACATCACCGTCTTCAACGACGACTTCGCCGACACCTCGGTGGGCTTCACCTGGACGGCGCGGCTCGACGCACCGGACGGCGCCGTCGTCGCGTCCGGAAGCACGACCCTGACCGTCCCGCTCGGCTCGCGGGTCACCCAGCCGGTCACCTTCACCACACCGGCGAGCGGCTCACGGGTGTACCTGGTACTGACGACCACCAAGTCGGGCACCACGACGTTCAGCGACGCGGTCGAGTACTTCAACCTCGGCGCAAGCGGGCCCACACCGGGCAACTACCGCATCGTCAACCGCAACAGCGGCAAGCCGCTCGCTGTCGCGGGCAACTCCACCGCGGACGGCGCCAAGGTGATCCAGCAAAGCGGCACCGCCACCTGGACCATCGCCACGACCTCCGACGGCTCCTACACCCTCAAGTACGTCCCGAGTGGAAAGATGCTCGACGTCAACGCCGGCAGCACCACGGCCGGCCTGCAACTGCAGCAGTGGACGGCCAACGGCGGCACCAACCAGAGGTGGTATCTGCGATCCACCGGCAACGGTTACTACACCATCGTCAGCCACGGCAGCGGACTGGTGGCGGACGTCTCCGGTGCGGCGACGAGCGACGGGGCGCAGGTCGTGCAGTGGGCCGCCAACGGCGGGGCCAACCAGCAATGGCAGTTGGTCCCGGCCTGAGATCACCGGGTACGGCCCGGCCATGGCGGCCGGGCCGTATCCTACCTACTGGGAATTAGGACAGAGAGTGTCGACGCTGCCCGACGTGAGGCTGTGGCGGCTATTGCTGGCAGCCGTACGCACTTGCCCACTGGCAAGGCCTGAGGAACGAAGGCCGCGGCAGCCGATCGCCCCAACCGGTTACGGCCATCGCCGGAGTGAGCGATCGTCACGGCCGCCACCGCGACGACACCGATAAAGAGCTTCTTTGTCTATCATGGTCTGCCGTCTGGTGATCGAAAGCGCGCAGGTGGCGCGGGCCGCGACCGGCCGAAGAGCCGCAGCGCGGCCAGCGACCGCCAGCGCACGGCGAGACGCCGTAAGCGGATCGCCTTTAAAAACGAACAGATAGGTTATGTTCGATTTTAAAGGCGAAATTGTCAGGTCTCGGAACCCCCGCGACAGACCATGCTCAGGAGGTGTGTGACACTCCGCCGAGTGCTGGCGGAGGTGAGCGTGGTCCAGCAGCGGTACCAAGCCGTGCTGCAGGTGTCATCCGGGGCGAGCGTCACCGAGGTCGCCCGCAGGTTCGGAGTCTCGCGTCAAACGGTGCACCGGTGGCTGAGCCGCTATCCCAGGGCCTGGACGGGTTGTCGGACCGCTCCTCGCGCCCGCACACCTCCCCGGCTCGAACTCCGGCCGCGGTGGAGGCGTTGATCTGTGAGCTGCGCCGTAACCATCCCCGCTGGGGTGCTCACCGGCTGGTGTGGGAGCTGACCCGTCGTCCCTGTCCCGGTGCGGTGCCCTCCCGGGCGACGGTACATCGGGTGCTGGTGCGTCATGGTCTGGTGCAGCTGACTCCTCGGGGGCGGCGGCGCGAGGACTACACGCGCTGGCAGCGCTCTGAGCCGATGCAGCTGTGGCAGATGGACATCGTCGGCGGGATCATGCTGGCCGACGGCACCGAATGCAAGATCGTCACCGGCGTCGACGACCACTCCCGCTACTGCGTGGCCGCCACCGTGGTGGCCCGCCCCACCGGCCGGGCCGTGTGCCTGGACCTGGTCAACGCATTGGAGCGCCAGGCATAGCGATGCGCATCCTGCGGCACTCGCAGATCTCGATGACCATGGGCGTCTACACACAAATCCCCAGCCCCGAAACCCGTAAGGCGCTTGATCGACTCAACCAAAGTCTTGACTTCTCAAACGAGACATAATCGATTTTGCATTACCCCAAAGGCCTTTAGGGATGATCCCTAAGGGCCTTTTAGCGTGCACGACGTCTTCTCATATCTGAAGAGATAGACAGACCTGACCACTGCGATCATTTCGCAATTCGTAGTTCGTGACTTAAAAGAAATGAGGATTCCAATTGGTCGCTCGGTCGCTGTCACGTCGAACGAATCGGAGAGCGTATAGTGCACCCGAAAAATTGCGAAAGCGCCGAAGGACACTCTTGCAAATGTGCGTGTGGCGGGGTAGAGCATGGCTGGTCCCACAGTCTCAAACTGGCTCGCGACCCATCCCCTGTCCCTCGCCAAAAGGCGAGAGACCGCTGCGACTCCAGATGGGCTAGAGCTCTGCCTTCCGAGGGACGGCCGAAGCCTTCCAAGGCGCGGCAGGCTGCTACGGATACCGCAAAAGTAGATCTTGTTGACTGGTTGTCCGAGAATCCAAAAACCATCGAACACATCCAGGAAATTGGCAATATCCTCGTCTGCTTTGTGATCACGAAGTTGGACGAGGAGTTCGGTAGCAACGATCCACGAGAGGCCAGAAAACGAATCAATGATCATCTCTGGTGTGATCTCCTCGTGGCCATGGCCGACGCCATAAAGATGTTCGAAAACGTCATGGACCGAATACCGGAGTACGTGACGACGATCATCATGCAGTCTCGCGAAGCCGATGATCGTAAGCCCTTCCTGGAAGCGCTGGTGCGCCTCGCCGTGCGAACTGCATGGGAGCCCATTAAGAAGATGGTCGACGCTACCGGAATCCTGGAGATCCAACGGGCCTGCCGGATCCTCGCCGTACTGATCTGCCCGGCACCTGAGAAGCACAAGGCCGTCCAGGACGGCGCCCTGCTTCCCTTGGCGAAAGAGGGTCTGCTGGCGACCAGCAAGGAGCGACTTGAGCGAGTCTTCCCTACGGACTGGGTTCGCCGTCTACAGGAGGGCTTTGGCGGCGTCTGAGCAGAGCGGCCGGCGGCTCGGAGGGTACGAGCCGCGGAGGAGACCGTCTGTGTGCGGCTGCGTTGCTGTACAACGCTGCTGTACGGGCACGAAAAAGGCCCTCCGGGATGATCCCGAAGGGCCTTTGACCTGCTGTGCGGCCGGAGGTACTCGAAACCCCAACCTTCTGATCCGTAGTCAGATGCTCTATCCATTGAGCTACGGCCGCTCGCTGCGTAAGCAAGCATAGCGGGTTTTGGGCGATGCCTCGAACCGGTTACCGATGCGCCCGTGTTCGGGATGCCGGGACCGGATCCTCCGGCGCCGTCGGAGCAGGAGGGACGGCCGGATGCCCGGTGCGATCTTGGGACGCGACGCAGGGAGTCAGGGAGTGAGGACCCGAGACACCGGGGAGGAGGACCCTGAGCGGCGAGGACGGGACCCGGGTGCCGAAGGGCAGGAAAGGCCCGCGACGCCGAGGGGTGGGAAAGATCCGCGACGCCGGGGGCGGGGACCAAGGTGCCGAGGTGCCGAGGTGCCGAGGTGCGGACCCGGTGTGACGGTGCCGGGCGATCATCCCTTCTACATCCTTGTGTGTACGGGCTCCCCGTCCCGCGCCGGATCCGCCGGACCTCCCGGGGTGATGAGATGGGGACATGAGACGAGACGACGCGCTGTGGGCCGTGGCGTGTTTCGTCGCGGCTCTTCTCCTGCTCGGCGCGGGTGCCTATGAGCACCGGTGGGCTCCGGCGTACCTGTTCGTCGGGCCGCTGGTGATCACGTGCGTGGGGGTGGCGGTACGGCGGACCAGGCCGTTGCTCTCGCTCGGGCTGGGGGTGGTGGCCTTCATCGGCGACTTCGCCATGGGCCCGTCCCTGGGCACGGTCCTGATCGTCACGGACAACCTGTACTCGGGCGTCAGGTACGGCCCCCGGGCGCTCGGCCGGTGGATGCTCGTCATCACCTCGGTGATCGCCGTCCTGGCGGGCGTGCTGGGAGGGGCCCTCCTCAGGCAGTGGGCGATCGGGGCCATCTTCCTGGTCCAGGCGGGGCTGGTGGGGGTGACCCCCGTCTTCACCGCGATACTCGTCAGGCAGCTGGAGGACCAGGCCGTGGCCGAACGGGCGAGAGCCGAGCAGGTGGCGCGGCTGGCGGAGCTGGACCGGGTGGCGGCGGTGCAGGCCGAGCGGACCCGGATGGCACGGGAACTGCACGACATGATCGCCAATCACTTCAGCGCGATCGCCATCCAGTCCACCGCCGTCCTGTCGCGCACGGATCTGGAGGCGCGGACGGTACGGGGGGTGCTGGAGTCCATCAGGGAGAACAGTGTCGAGGGCATGGAGGAGATGCGTGCCATGATCGGGCTGCTCCGCCAGGACGGCGAGGAGCCCGAGGCGACGCGGAGACGGCTGGCCGAGGTCGAGGACCTGGTCGAACGGGCCCGGGTCGCGGGGCTCGACGTGCGCCTGTGCGTGGACGGCACCCCCAGGGAACTGCCCGCCTCGGTGGACCTGGCCGGTTACCGGATCGTCCAGGAGTCGCTCACCAACGCGCTCAAGCACGGCGGCAAGGCCGCGGACCTGGTGATCGGCTACCGGCCCGGCCTGGTCACGCTGACCGTGGACAACCCGCTCGGCGACGTGGGCGGGGCGCTTCCCGGCGCGGGTGCGGGGATCATCGGGATGCGGGAGCGTACGGCCCTGCTGGGCGGCGTCTTCGAGGCCGGGCCGTACGGTGACGGCTGGCGCGTCCGCGCCGAGCTGCCCACCCAGGAGAGCGTCCGGCCGTCCGTCCGGGAGAGCACATGAGCATCCGCGTCCTCGTCGCCGACGACCACGCCGCGGTCCGCGCCGGGATCGTCCTCATCCTCGACGGCCACGAGGACATCGAGGTCGTCGGTCAGGCCGCCGACGGGGAGGAGGCCGTCGCGATGGCCCGTGAGCTCCGCCCCGACGTGGTGCTGATGGACATCCGGATGCCCCGGCTCGACGGGATCTCCGCGACGCGCGAGCTGAGCGGGATCACCGACGTGCTGATCCTGACCACGTTCGACATCGACGAGTACGTCTTCGGCGCGCTCCGGGCCGGAGCGGCCGGGTTCCTGCTGAAGAACACCGACGCCGACGCGCTGGTGCAGGCGGTGCGGGTGGTGGCCCGCGGCGAGGGGCTGATCGCACCGGCGGTCACCCGGCGGTTGATCTCCGCCTTCGGCGCGTCGGTCCCGCAGCGCAGGTCGTACGAGATCGGTGTCCTGACCCCGCGCGAGCGCGAGGTGCTGGCCTGCATCGGACGGGGCCTGTCGAACGCGGAGATCTCCGCGGAGCTGGACATGGCCGAGGCGACGACGAAGACCCACGTCAGCCGGTTGCTGAACAAGCTCGGGCTGCGCAGTCGCGTCCAGGCCGCGATCCTGGCTCAGGAGCTCTCCACGGAGCGGTGAGCTCGGGCACGGGACGGTACGGCGCGGGTGGGGGCCGTTCGCGGGACCGATCGTCCGGGCGAAGGGACTCCAAGGCGCTTCAGGCGAAGGGACTCGAAGGCGGCCCGGGCCGAGGGGCTCGGAGGGAGGCCGTCCAGGGAATGGCCGCCCGCCCGAAAGGGGTTCCTCGCCGGGAGCGGGCGAGGGCCGTGCTCGGGCGGACGGTCCGGAGCGCGCGTCGTTCCTACCTGCGCGTTCCAGGACGTTCCCGGCCGGTGCCGGACCGCTCCCGGCGGTACCGGACGGTCAGGAGGTCTCGGCCGGGACGTACAGGGAGAGGGTCTCCGCGACGCAGGCGGGCCTGTCCCGGTCCTCGATCTCCACGGTCATCCGCATGTTCGACAGGTAGCCCGACGGGGTGCCCTTGACGTCGACGAGTTCGGCGCCGGCGCGGATCCGGGCCCCGACCGGGATCGGCGAGGGGAAGCGGACCTTGTTCAGCCCGTAGTTGATCCCCATGGCCAGGCCGTCCACCCGGAACAGTTCCACCATGAAGGAGGGCAGCAGCGACAGGCTCAGGTAGCCGTGGGCGATGGTGGCTCCGAAGGGGCCCTGCTTGGCCTTTTCGATGTCGACGTGGATCCACTGGTGGTCGCCGGTCGCGTCGGCGAACAGGTTGACCTGCTCCTGGGTGACCTCGCGCCAGGCGGTGTGGCCGAGGTGCTCCCCGACGGCGGCCTTGAGTTCGATGACATTGGCGAAAATCCTCATGTCTGGAACTTTATTCCGTTCCGGGTACGGCGAGAAGATCGCGGCACTAAGAGCGCCTAACAGAATGAGTCTGACTGTGCTTTGATCTCTCGCTGTAGCGACGGTGAGAGGGGTGGCGGGTGGCGCGGCTGAAGCCGTGGGAGGTCAGCGACGAGTTGTGGGCGGTCATCGAGCCGCTGCTGCCGAAACACCAGCGCCGGGCCCGCTGGCCAGGACGCAAACGGCTCGATGACCGTCTGGCCCTGCAAGGCATCTTGTTCGTGCTGCACACCGGCATCGCCTGGGAGCACCTGCCACAGGAACTGGGTTACGGCTCGGGCATGACGTGCTGGCGGCGGCTGAACGAGTGGCACAAGGCAGGTGTCTGGCAGCGCCTGCACGAGGTGCTCCTGGCCCGGCTGCGAGCGGCCGATGCTCTCGACTTCTCCCGCGCCGCGGTGGACTCCTCCCACGTCAGAGCCTTAAAAGGGGGGCGCAGACCGGCCCGAGTCCAGTCGATCGAGGACGGGCCGGCAGCAAGCACCACCTGATCACCGACGCCACCGGCATCCCGCTCGCCGTCATCCTCACCGGCGGCAATCGCAACGATGTCACTCAGCTGATCCCGCTGCTGCGGGCCATCCCGCCAGTGCGTGGCAAGCGTGGCCGGCCTCGCCGACGGCCTGACGTCGTCCTGGCCGACCGCGGCTACGACCACGACAAGTACCGCAAGCAGGTCCGCGCCCTGGGCATCCGCCCGCTGATCGCCCGACGCGGTACCGAGCACGGCTCTGGTCTGGGGAAACAGCGCTGGGTCGTGGAACAGGCCTTCGCCTTGCTCCACCACTTCCGCCGATTACGCATCCGCTGGGAAGTCCGCAACGACATCCACGAAGCCTTCCTCAGCCTCGGCTGCGCCTTGCTCTGCTGGCGCCGCCTCAACTCATTGTGTTAGCAGTTCTAACTCCCGCCCGTCCGGTGGACACCTCCCGGCCCTGCCGGAGCAGGACGGCCGGTCCTCGCGTGCCCGGCGGGTCACCCGCTCGTGGGAGCACGCACCCCACGCCCTCGACGCGCCCGGCTCGGGAGTACAGCCCTTGCGATGCGTCCGGCTCCGGGAGCGTACTCTCCGCGTCCTCGACGCGTCCGGTTCGGGGAGCACGTCCTTCCGATGCCTCCGGCTCCGGGAGTCACACGCCCCGCACCCCTGGACACGTTCCGCCCCTGGACACGTTCCGCTCCTGGAGCACGCCCCACACCCCCGCTCCCTCACTTCCGGACACCCCTCTTCCTCTTTTCGTACAGTCCGCATCTTGTTTTCGCCGTACGGCCCGTGACGCAACATCGGCCGTTCACGCCGGCTGCCTAGCGTGCCGCCATGAGACGACGCATGACGATCACCATCGGCACGGCCGCGCTGGCGCTGGCGATGTCCGCGCCGGCGGTCGCCGAGCCCGGGCACGCCACCCCCACCCCGCCCGTCACCGACCCGGCCCCCACCCGGCAGGCCGACGCGGAGCGGTCCGGTTCGGACAGGCACGGTTCCGGTGGTCACCGGTTCGGCCGCGCCACCCTGACCGGCTTCGCCTCCCTGCCCGCGCTGACCTTCGTACCCGGCAGCGAGCCCTCGGGGGCGCAGCTGGGCACCGCCCCGGTGAACGGCGTGACCCCGCCGTTCACCGGGCAGCCGGTGCAGGGGTTCAGCGGCATCGTGCGGCGGCACGACGGCACCTTCGACGTGCTGTCGGACAACGGCTACGGCTCCAAGTCCAACAGCGCCGACTTCCTGCTGCGGGTGCACAGGATCAAGCCCGACTTCCGGCGCGGCACGGTGGCGCTGCTGGGCGGCTTCGACCTGAGCGACCCCGACGGGCACGTCACCTGGCCGCTCACCCGGCCGGACCGGAAGCTGACCGGTGCCGACTTCGACGTGGAGTCGATCGTCCGGACCTTCGACGGCACCTACTGGATCGGGGACGAGTTCGGCCCGTTCCTGCTGCACTTCTCCCGTTCCGGCAGGCTGCTGGAGGCACCGGTGCCGCTGCCCGGCGTGAAGGCGCCGGAGAACCCGTCCCTCAACGGCGAGCAGCCGAACCTCGGCCGGAGCAAGGGCTTCGAGGGCATGGCGCGCTCGGTCGACGGCAGGACGCTGTACCCGCTGCTGGAGGGCACGGTGACCGGTGACACCGCCGGGACGCTGCGGATCAACGAGTTCGACCTGCGCGGGAGGGCGTACACCGGCAGGACGTGGACCTACCGGCTGGAGAGCCCCGACAACGCGATCGGGGACATGATCGCGGTCGACCGTCACCGGTTCCTGGTCATCGAGCGCGACAACCTGCAGGGGGACGCGGCCCTGACCAAGCGCATCTACCTGGTGGACCTCCGTCACCCGGACCTGCGCAAGACCCTCGTCGCGGACCTGCTCGACCTGGCCGACCCGCGCCGGCTCGGCGGCTCCGGCGAGACCTTCCGCTTCCCGTTCCAGACCATCGAGGACGTGGTGATCCTCGACGACCGCACGCTGGGCGTGCTCGACGACAACAACTTCCCGTTCTCGGCCGGCCGCACTCCCGGCAAGCCCGACGACAATGAGTTCATCACCGTACGCCTGACCCGTCCGCTTCTGTCGGACCCCCGCGCCAGGCTCTGACGTCCCGCGGGACCGGACGGCGACACGGTGCGGTGCACCTTGCGGGCGCCGGAACGCACCGTGTCGCGGCCGCCGGGGAGGCCCGATGGCGGGACGGGGAACGGACCAGGCCGCCCCGTGGCGGTACGGGGAACCGACCCGGCCGCCCGATGACGAGGACGGGGAACGGATCCGCCCGGGTGACGGAAACGGCGCGGATCCGCAATCCGGAACGGCACCGGCCCCCCTGCGACACGAACAATTAGGATAAAAGAGCAAATAGGAATAGATAAACCATCATCAATCTTCAGGGTGCCATTTATTTGCCCTGCCTCAACCTTTTCAATGCCCTATCTCACCGACCGAGGGGTATCTCCTAGCTACTACCACTTATGGGGTAGCGAGGTGTATCAGATGTTTTCGGAATCAGAAACGAGATGGGGAAATAACGTGCTTCCTCGAAAGAGCAGAGGGATATCGGAGCCGGCCTCCGGCAGGCGGGTGGGCGTTCTGGCCGTCGCGGCGTTCGCCGGCATCCTCATGACGTCGGCCCAGCCGGTCAACGCCGCCGCGGCACAGGAGTGCTCGCCCGGCTCGATCTCACAGCCGAGCGCGGCGGGCGCTCCCGGCGGCCTGTCCTCCCCCTACCCCGACCCCTCTCGGCGCCAGTACCGGGACCGCGGCCGCGAGGCGCGCCCCTACGACAGGTGGCGCGGACGGTCGCAACGTCAGCAGGTACGTCCCCTCGACCGCTACCGCGGCCGCAGGGGCGGGAGCGGATACGCGGAGACCGAGCGCCCGGAGCGCGAGCGTCTCACCCGTTCCGAGAGGCTGCTCAGGGACCTCCAGAACGACCCGTCGTTCCCGGAGATCATCATTCGCGAGCAATGAGACCCGTGGGTGGCCCCCGGCGTCCGGTTCCGGCACGGCGTGGGAGACGGCACCCGGTCAGGGCCGGTACGAGCCGGTGACATCCGCCCGGTGCCGGTACGGCGCGACGAGAAGAAGCGGCCGCGTACCGGCATCGGGCCGGGCACCCCGAAGCGGCCTCGGGCCCTTCCGGGAAAGAGCGGAAGCCCTCCGATTCAAAAGCACGAAAACCTCTATCACCCCTACGGCCGGATAAGGCGTCAAATCACATCAAAACCAGGACGAGAGTAGATTTTCCTTCGCCCCACTGTTTATTTGCCCTTCCTCAACTATGCAGGTGCGTTGTCCCCATAAGGCCCGGGTATCTCCTATTCGCTGCCACTTCCGTGGCCGCGTGACGGATCCGGACTTTTCGGAATTAGCAAGACATGGGGAAATCAATTGCTTCCTCGCAATAGCAGGTGGGTGTCATCCCTCCTCTCCAGCAAGCGTATTGGCGCCTTGGCCGTCGCGACGATGGCAGGCGTCCTCGTGATGTCGTCGAACCAGGCGCCGGCGAACGCCGCGATCGAGCCGGGCGGGGCCCTCACGTCCGCACCCCACGGCGACAGCGGCGGTACCGGCCTTCTTCATAGATCCGTACGTCAGGACGAAAAACCCATTCTTCATCGAGACCGGCATTGCGGGTGCCGTAGAGCACATCGCCGCTGCGGGTGCCGCGGCCGGCACCACGGCTGGAGGGGAGAACGTGGCCCGCGCGGTCTGCCCGGGCCTCCCGGACCTCCGGGGCCTCCCGGACCCGCCGGACCCGCCGGGCTCACCGGCCTGGTCGGCCCGGCGGTGGTTCCGGGAGCCGTGACGAACGCGGGCCCGGCGGCCACAGGGGCCGTGAAGGGCACGGGCGCGCCGGGGACGAACACCGCCACCTCCTCCACGTCCGCCACCCTCGGACCGGCGGGCCCGGCAGGTCCCGCGGGCCCGGCAGGACCGGCGGGCCCCGCAGGACCGGCAGGTGCGATCGGTCCCGCGGGACCGGCCGGAGTGGCAGGTCCCGCGGGAGTGCCGGGACCGGCGGGAGTGGCAGGGCCGACCGGACCGGCAGGACCCGGGGGTGCGATCGGCCCCGCAGGACCGGCGGGACCGGCAGGTGCGATCGGTCCCGCGGGACCGACGGGACGCGCGACCGTTCTGAGCGCGCCGAAGGTCGTGACTGTTCCGGGACCGAGAGGTCCGGCGGGTCCGGCGGGTCCGGCAGGACTCAGAGGACTGGCCGGGCCCGCGGGTCCCAAGGGGGAGACAGGGCTCAGAGGGCCGGCAGGACCGGTGGGGCCCAAGGGGGCGGCAGGAGTCTCGCAGCCGGTCCGGCAGGTCCAACCGGTCCGGCAGGTCCAGCCGATCCAACCGGTCCGGCAGGTCCAGCCGATCCAACCGGTCCGGCAGGTCCAGCCGGTCGCGTGCTCCGGCATGTCCGTCGTTCCCGTGGTCTCCGCGATCCAGCTGACCCCGGTCAGCCCCGCCTGTTCGGTCGGATCCATCGTCTCGATCAGTCCCGGCGACTCGATCGTCTCGATCGGTCCCGATGACTCGATCGTCTCGATCAGTCCCGATGACTCGGCGGACTCGGCCGGATCCATCGGGTCGATCGACCTGACCGGCCCTGCCGGTCCGATCGGCCTGGTCAGCCCGATCGGTTCGATCGGTTCACCGGGCTCGATCGGCTCACTCGGTTCGATCGGCTCGCTCGGTTCGATCGAGTTCGCCGTACCGGCCGGTCACGCCGCATCGGCATGCTCCCTCGGGGTCGCCGGTCACACCGGGTACGCCGGGTACGCCGGGTACGCCGCCCGGCCGTGCTCGGCCGGTTCCGCCGGCCTCGCAGGGGCCTTCGGTCTCGGCACGGCGGTCTGCGTTCCCGACACCAGCATGATCACCGCTCTCACCGCTGCGGCGCCGTCGATCGTGTGCGTTCCGTAGGTCCGCACGAACGCCGCGCGGGCGGGACCGCGACCCACCGGCCCGTGGCGGGCACGGGCCACCGGATCCGTACACCGGCAGGTACGCGCCACCGGGCCCGTACACCGGTGGGTACGCGCCACCGGGCCCGTACACCGGTGGCCCGGCCCTGCGGCGGGTGAGCCGGGCCGGAACGAGAACGGGGTGTCGTGTCCGACGACCATCGGGCACGGCACCCCGGCGGGGTCGCGCGCTCATCGAGCGGCGCCCAGCCGCCCGGCGAAATCCTCCGCGATCTCCAGGAGCCGGGCGCGGGAGGAGGTCGTGGTCTGCACGTCGACGAACACCTCGTCGGCTCCCATCTCCCTCGCGGCCAGGATGTACTCGCTGACCTGCTCCACGGTGCCGACGTGCGGTGCCCGGTCCTTCCCGGCCGGTCGCGCGGTGATCTCCGCGTTGACCCGCATCACCAGGCGCAGGCCGGAGGGGTCCCGGCCCGCCTCCTCTGCGGCCCGCGACACCATGCCCCACAGCGCCTTCAGGTACGGCAGCGGCATGGCGACCCCGAGCCAGCCGTCGGCGCGCCGCCCGACCCGTTCGAGGGCCGCCGGGGTGAAACCCGCCAGCAGGATCGGCGGGCGCGGCCTCTGGAACGGTTTGAGGTCGACGTGCGAGGGGGGCACCGTCCACAGCGGTCCCCGATGCTCCACCACCTCCGAGGTCCAGACCGCCTCCATCAGGTCGAGGGTCTCCTCCAGCCTGGCTCCCCGGGCCGCCCACGGCACGCCCGCCGCGGCGTACTCGTCGCGCAGCCAGCCCAGACCGATGCCCACGTCCAGCCGCCCGTGGCTGAGCAGGTCCAGCGAGGTCAGACTGCGCGCGAGCAGGACGGGCGGATGCCACAGCGCGTTGAGCGTGCTCGTTCCCAGCCGTACCCGGCGGGTGTTGAGCGCGGCGATCGTCAGCGCCGACAGCGGGTCGAAACTCGTCGCGTACTCGGGCGGCATCACGCCGTCCCCACCCAGGTAGCGATCGCTGGGCGAGAGCGGCCGGAGGATGCGGTCACCGGCCCACAGGCTGTCGTAGCCCATGGTCTCCAGCGTCCCGCTGACCTCGCCGATGAGGTCGGGGTCGGCGTGGACCCCGAACTGCGGTACCGCGAACCCGATGCGCATGGACGGTCACCTCTCCTGTCGTCGGCCCGGGGAACGGGATCGTCCACGTCCGGGCGGACGACGCGATCTCAGGCGGCCGTCCCCCGGCCGGGCCGGTTCCCGCGCCACGATCCGCCACCCTCTCACCCCGCCGAGGCGGCGCGCACCAGCCGGAGCTGGCCGATCTCGGCGACGTTCTTCATCAGTTCGGCGTTCACCCAGGCGACCATGTGCGCGACGGTCATCTCGGGGGCGTCCTGCCACGGGAACGGCGCGGTGGCGTCCAGGTCGGTGTCGGTGAACCCGTCGAGCACCGCCAGCCACTCCGTACGGAGACCGCGCAGCCATTCGACGGCGGACTCCCGGTCACCGGGCCACCCGATGTCCTCGCGTCGGCGCGGCGTCCTTTCCCGGGCGTGGTCGGCGGCCGTCGACCACCACCAGCCGACATGCCAGCCGATCCAGCCGATCGTGGGGACCGGGACGGGGTCGGGCTCGGACTCCTCCCAGTCCGGCCTCCACACCCCGTCGGCGCCGGGGCGTACCGTCCAGCAGAGGGAGGCGGGCTCCCACAGGACGTCCTCCTCCGTCAGCCGGTCCAGGTGGAACTCGAACAACGACCAGGCCAGGTCGAACTGCCAGCGCAGCAGGTCACGGCGAGAAACAGGCATCGGGTGACCCTGCCACACGCCCCCCGCCCGCCGGCAACCGGTTTTCGGCCGCCGCGAGGCCGGTGCGAGGCCGCCGCGAGGCCGGTGCGAGGCCCCTGCGAGGCCGCCGCGTGGCCGGGCGGGAAGGGCCGGAAGGGCGGAAATCGCCTCGGCCGGGAAACGGCCCGTGTGCGACGATCCTCGTATGCCGATCGATCAGCATCTGCTCGTGCTCTTCACCGTGACCACGATCATCGCCATGATCACCCCCGGCCCGGACATGCTGTTCGTCCTGGGGTGCGGGATGCGCGGGGGCCCGCGTGCCGGGTTGTTCGCCACGGCCGGGGTGGCGACCAGCGAGGCCGTGCACGTCGCCGTGGCCGCCGTGGGGCTGGCCGCGCTCTTCGAGGCGGTGCCGACCGCGTTCACGGTGGTCCGCATCGTCGGGGCCGCGTACCTGATCTACCTGGGTGTCCAGATGATCCGTAACCGCAAGGAGGGGCAGCTGGACACGGCGGCCTCCGGCGGGGGGATGTCGGGCCGCCGGGCGTATCTCAGCGGCCTGTTGACCAACCTGCTGAACCCGAAGATGGTCACCTTCACCATCGCCTTCCTGCCCCAGTTCGTCAACCCGGCCCTGGGCCAGGTGTGGCTGCAGTTCGCGATCCTCGGGACGATCCTGATCGTGCTGGAGTTCATCGTCGACGGCGCGGTCGGCGTGCTCGCGGGCCGGATCGGCGGGTGGCTGCGCCACCGGCAGGCCGCTCGCCGCCGCATCGACGTCGCGACAGGAGGGATCTTCGTCGGCCTCGGGGTGAAGCTGGCCGTCGAGCGGTGACCTCCCGCCACCCCTCCGGCGTCGTCCTCCCGGTCCCGGCCGAACGCGCCGAGAAGCGGACGGAGAGGTCAGGCGCGGCGCAGGACGGCCTGTGCCGCCGTGAGACGTTCCACCTCGTCACCACCGGAACCGTCACCGGAGCCGCTCACGAAGTCGTTCACGGCGCCGCCACCGGAGCCGCTCGCGGAGTCGTTCACGGAACCGCTCGTAGAACCGCCCACGGCGTCACCCGCACGGCCGCTCGCGGGCCCCGGGTCACCGTCCCGGGCGCCGTCCGGGACGCCCGTGACCTCGTCGGCCCACGCCAGCAGGCGGCGCAGGTGGGGGTCGGTGGCGGACGTCACGACGCGGGGGCTGCCGACGACGACCTCCCCGCCGGTCCCGTCGATGGTGACGAGCGTGCCCTCCGGGACGGTGCGTCCACCGGCTCGCACGCAGGCGGCGGCGACGTCGACCGTGAGGTCCGCGGCTCCCACGACGGCGGGCTTGCCCATCGCCCGCGCGACGACGGCGGCGTGGCTGGCCGGTCCGCCACTGGCGGTGACCACTCCCGCGGACGCGGCCAGGCCGTGCATGTCGAGCGGGGAGGTGTGCGGGCGCACCAGGATGACCGGTCCGGTGGCGGCCATCCGCGCCGCCCGGTCGGCGGTGGTCGCCACCCTTCCGGCCGCGACGCCCGGACAGGCTCCCGTGCCCCGGACGAGGACGTCGGTCGCATCGGTCACCTCCATCCGGGGCGTGCGGACGTGTCGCAGGTGCCGCGGGGAGACGCGGAGCAGCGCGTCGTGGCGGCCGATGACGCCCTCGTCGGCGAGGTCGACCGCGGCACGGACGGCGGCGCGCCCGGAGAGGCCTCCTGGCCGTACCTGCAGCACCCACAGCTCGCCCGCCTCGAAGGTGAACTCCACGTGGCAGGCGTCGCGGTAGTGCTCCTCGATCCGGTTCAGGGCCCCCAGCAGGTCGTCCCACACCCGCGGCTCCCGGCCGGCCAGGTCGGACAGCGGCCGGGTCGCCGAGCGCCCGGAGACGACGTCCTCGCCCTGGTGACCGAACAGGACCTCGCCGAACGGGACGTTCTCACCGGTGTTGGGGTCACGGCTGAACGCGACACCGGTGCCGCTGCGGTCGTCGCGGTTGCCGTACACCATGGCCTGTACGACGACGGCCGTGCCGAGGTCGTGCGGGATGCCGTGCAGCTCGCGGTAGGTCCTGGCACGCGGCGTGTCCCAGGACGAGAACACGGCCCTGACGGCCGGCTCCAGCTGGCGCTCCGCGTCGTCCGGGACCGGCTCACCGGCCCGTTCGCGGACGAGGGCCTCGACGCCCCTGATCGCCTCGGCGAGGCGCGCCTCCTCACCGTCACCGTCACCGACGCCACCCCCGACACCGACGGCGTCACCATCGCCACCCCCGCCTTCGACACCGACGCCGGTGGCCTGGCGCACGACGGCCTCCAGGCTCTCCGGCCCCACGCCGAAGACGGCCGAGGCGTAGCCGGACAGGAACCGCAGGCGCGCGTCGAGGGCGAACCGCGGCGCGCCCGTCTCGGCCGCCAGCCCGGCCGTGGCCTCGGTCGTGAGGCCGACGTTGAGGATCGTGTTCATCATGCCGGGCATCGACACGCCGCCGCCCGAACGGACCGACACCGTCAGCGGCCGCTCGGGCCCGCCGAGGCGTCGTCGCGTGGCGGCCTCCAGGCCGGAGACGGCGGCCGCCAGCTCGGCGTCCAGGCCCTCGGGGAAGCGCCCGTCACGAAGAAAGGCGCGGCACGCCCCGGTGCCGATGACGAACCCGGGAGGTACGGGCAGGCCGAGACGGCGCAGCACGACGAGGCCGTGTCCCTTGCCGCCCAGGACGCTCGCGGTCTCCCCGGCCTCCGCCGAGATCGGGTGAATCCAGGCCATCGAGGTAGCATATCGACGTGCCGAACCCGCCCCACGTGACCAGCGTGGACCTGCTGACACTCCACGCGCTCCGCTGTCTCGGGTTCGTCGACCTCTTCCGCGTGTCCGAGGCGACGGGGCTGTCCGAGTCCGACGTCGAGTCCGAGCTGATCGACCTCGCCGTGGCCGGCCTGGTCACGCGTACCCCGGGTGACTTCGGCGGGTGGGGGCTCACCGAGGCCGGTCGCGCCGCCGACACCGAGCGGATCGCCGCCGAGCTGGACGCGGCGGGCACCCGCGCCACGGTGTCCAGGGTGTACGACGACTTCCTCGTGCTCAACCCGGAGCTGCTCGACCTGTGCACGGCCTGGCAGATGCGGTCCGCCGACGGTGCCGTGACCCTCAACGAACACGACGACCCCGCCTACGACGCCCGCGTCCTGAACCTCCTCGGCGACCTCGACCGGCGTGCCGAGATCGCCTGCGCGGACCTGTACGCGACGATGCTCCGGTTCCGCAGGTACCGGACCCGGCTCGCCGACGCGCTCGCCCGCGCCAGGGCCGGTGAGCCGCGGTACGTGACGGACGACCTCGCGTCCTACCACAACGTGTGGTTCCAGCTCCACGAGGACCTGCTCGTCACCCTGGGCATCCCCCGCCACTGAGCCGCTCCGTCACCGGATCGGGGCGGCGGTCTTCGTGCGCGGCGCGTGGAAGGGAGCGTTACCGTGCAGTTCGAGATCCTGGGCCCGTTGCGCGTCCGGTCCGGTGACGCCACCCTGGCGCCGGGGCCGCCCAAGCGCCGGCTCCTCCTCGCGGTCCTGCTCGGCCACCCGCACGGTTTCCTCTCCGTCGACCGGCTGGTCGACGCGCTGTGGGGGCCCGCGCCCCCGCCGTCCGCGGAGGCCAACATACGGCTGTACGCGCGCGGTCTGCGCCTGGTCCTGGGAGGCGACCGGATCCTGCACGGGGGCCGCGCCGGCTACCGGCTCGACGCCGGCTGCGGCGAGGTCGACGCCTGCCGGTTCGTCGGGCTCGTCCAGGAGGGTCAGGCGGCCCTGGAGGCGGACGACGCTGCGGGGGCCCGGCGGTCGCTCGGCGAGGCGCTGAAGCTGTGGCAGGGGCCGCCGTTCTCCGACCTCCCCGCCGAGTTCGCGCTGCGCGAGGAGCGGTCCCGTCTGGAGGAGTGGCACCTGACGGCCGTCGAGCGGCGGATAGAGGCGGACCTGCGGCTGGGGCAGGACGCCTCCCTGGTGGCCGAGCTGACCGCGCTGGTGAACCGGCACGCCTTCCGCGAGCGGCTGTGGTCGCACCTGATGCTCGCCCTCCACCGGTCCGGCCGCCGGGCGGAGGCCCTGGAGACCTACCGGCGGGCGCGGGCGATCCTCGCCGACGAGCTGGGACTGGAGCCCGGCGCGGAGCTGCGCTCGATGGAGAGGGCCGTCCTGTCCGCCGACCCGCGGCTGCGGGACACCGCCGGGGACCCGCCGCGTACGGACGCTCCCGCGCGGGCACGTCCGCCCGCGTCCGGCGACCGGGCGGTGCCCGCCCAGCTGCCGGCCGGTCCCCTGGGGTTCGTGGGACGTGACGACGAGCTCGCGCGCCTGGACGAGATCGCGGCGGACGGCGGCGAGGAGGCCGGGGCGGTCGCCGTCGTGGGACCGCCGGGCGTGGGCAAGACGGCCCTGGCGGTCCGGTGGGCCCACCTGGCGCGTCACCTGTTCCGCGACGGGCAGCTCTTCGCGGACCTGAGCGGGTTCGGTGCCGTCGGCCCGCTGGATCCCGGCCTGGTGCTGGAGCGTTTCCTGCGGGCCCTGGAGGTCCCGTCGTGGCGGATACCCGCCGACGCCGAGGAGCGGGCCGCGGTGTTCCGGTCGCAGGTGGCCGACCGGCGGATGCTGATCGTGCTGGACAACGCCGCCTCGGCCGCGCAGGTGCGCGCGCTGCTCCCGGGGGGCGGGCCGAGCCTGACCCTGGTCACCAGCAGGCTCCGCCTGGACGGGCTCGCCACCACGCACGGCGTTCCGCGGGTCCCGCTCGGACCGCTGCCGGCGGCCGACGCCGTCGCCCTGCTGCGGGACCGGTCCGCCCAGGGCGGGCACGTCGCGGGCGCGGAGGAGCTCGCCGAGCTGTGCGACCGGATCCCGCTGGCCCTGCGGATCGCGGCCTCCCGCCTGGAGATGGCGGCGTACGGCTCGGCGCTGCCCGCGCTGGTGGCGGAGATGGCCGACGAGCGGGTGCGCCTGGACCGGCTCGCCGTCGACGAGAGCGAGATCTCGGTCCGGGCGGTGCTGCGCGCCTCGCTCCGCCCGCTGGACGAACCGGTCCGCGCGATGTTCCGGCTGCTGGGCCTGCATCCGGGCCCCGAGCCGTCCCTGGCCGCCGTCTCGGTCCTGTCGGGCACGGAGGCCGGGCGGACGCGGGACCTGCTCGACCGGCTCGTGTCCGTGCACCTGCTCGCACCCGTGTCCCGTGACCACTACGCGATGCACGATCTGGTGAGGATCTACGCGCGCGAGCGGTTCCTGGCCGAGGCGGGCGCGGACGAACAGGAGCGGTGCATGACCGCGCTGCTGACCTGGTACCGCGACGCCGCCAACGCGGCCGACCGGGTGCTGCGGCCCAAGGAGCGGCCCAACTTCGCCTCCCCGGCCCGGCCGGTGGAGTTCACCGACGACGCGTCGGCCCTGGCCTGGTTCGACGCCGAGGCCGCCAACCTCGACGCCGCGGTGCGGCGGGCGGCGCAGTCGCATCCGGCCCTGGCCTGGCAGATCGCGGCGGCCATGTTCGGATGGCTGCACCGGCGCCACCACACCGGTCAGTGGGCCGGCCTCTACACGGTCGCGGCCGAGGCCGCCGCCGCGGCCGGGGACCCGGCGGGCGAGGCGATGATCACCGGTCGGCTCGCCATCGCGCACAGCCTGCGGGGCGACACCGAGCCCGCCGTGTCGGCCTGTCACCGCGCGCACCGGCTCCGCCTGCGGCTCGGGGACACCCTGGGAGCGGCCACGGCCCTGCTGAACCTCGCCGCCGCGTACATCAACGCCCACCGCCCGCAGGAGGCGATCCGGTGGCTGGAGGAGGCCGGGGCCCTGGGGTCGCGGCTGACGGACGCCCACCACTTCACCGCGCTGCTGCACAGCAACCTGGGTGAGGCCCACCACCTCGCGGGCCGTCTCCTCCGGGCCATGGACCACTACCGGACCTCCCTGGAGATCAGCGAGACGGGCTGCGGCGACCGGGACATCGCCCAGATCCTGGTCAGCATGAGCACGCTCCATCGCGACATGGGCGCCTTCGAGGAGGCCGTGTCGTGCGGGGAGCGTGCCCTGGCGCTCGCCGTACGGGCCGGTGACGTCCCGCTGCGCGCGGACGCGCACGAGGCGCTCGGTCTCGCCCACGCCGCGCCGGGACGCGAGGGGCAGGCGCGCGCCCACCTGGAGACCGCCCTGGCCCTCTTCGAGGACCTCGGGCACCGCAAGACCTCGGTGGTACGCGACCACCTCGACCGGCTCGGCGCCGCCGCGACCGGTTGACCGCCCTCCGGGGGACGGCTCCTCGGCGTCGAGGGCGGACGCGCCGCTGTCCGTATATACGCGGCGTATACGGCTCGTATCGGAACCGGTGACACGATCCGGGGAGCCGGTCCTCCCGATCGGTCCTTCGGGAGGAACCATGATCACCGTATCGCGGCCGTGGCCGGACCTCCGGTTCTCGACCGGCTGAGACCTCGGCCGCGATGCCATGACGGGGCGCGACCATGGGGGCGCCGCGTGCCGTCGAGACGTACGACACCATGACCGCCGACGCCGGTGGCGACCTCCCGCAGCGGTCGCCACCGGGCCGGCCACCGCCCACGGGCCGCGACCCGCCGCGCCGCGGGCGGCGAACCGCTCGCGGCGCGCGGGCGTCGGGCCCCTCGGACCGTACGGCGAGCGCTCAGCCGCGCTGCCCCGGACGATCGACGATCACCGACGACAGCAGGGCCGTCCTCCACACCGCGCCCTTGCGGAAGGCGGGCTCGCCGTCCCTTCCGAAGAAGTCGTCGCGCAGCCAGACGGCGAACGCCTCCGGGGCGCTCTCCGAGCGCCGTATCGGCTCGGCGTCGTCGACCCTGCCGGATTCCTCGGTGATCACATGGTGCTCCCGTCCCCGTGCGTCGATCACCCATACGGTCGGCGAGGGTTCGCGGCAGGAGGTGTGACCTATGTCACATCTTCTTGTGCGGGCGGGTCCGCGGGCGCGCGCAGACGGCGGGCGCGGGATTCGAGATAGCGGCGTTCGGCGAGGCTGGCGGTGCCGCGCGCGGCCCTGCCGTAGTGCTCGCGGGCGGACGCGAGGTCGCCCGTCTTCTCCAGCAGATGGGCGCGGACGGCGTGCAGGCGGTGGTGGCCGGCCATCCGGTCGTCGCCGTCGAGGGTGGCCAGCAGGCCGAGCCCGGCCTCGGGTCCCTCGATCTCGGCCAGCGCGATCGCCCGGTTGAGCGTGACCATCGGGTTGGGCGCGACCCGTTCGAGGATCCGGTACAGGACGTGGACCTGCCGCCAGTCGGTGTCCTCGGCCCGCTCCGCGCTCGCGTGGGTCGCCGCGATGGCCGCCTGCAGCCGGTACGGCCCGAGAGGGGGCCGCTCCATCGCCCCGGTGACGAGGTCGACGCGGGAGTCGACACCCGGACTCATCGCGCCCGGACCCATCGCCTCGGTGACGAGGGCGACGCCCTCGGCGATCAGGTCGCCGTCCCAGAGGGCACGGTCCTGGTCGGCCAGGGGGACCAGGTCCCCCGAGGGAGTGACGCGCGCCGCGCGGCGCGCGTCCGTCAGGAGCATGAGGGCCAGCAGCCCGGCCACCTCGCCGTCCTCGGGCAGCCGACGGTGGACCGTGCGGGTCAGGCGGACGGCCTCGTGGGACAGGTCGGTGCGGTGCAGGTCGCCGCCCGAGGTGGCGGTGTACCCCTCGTTGAAGATGAGGTACAGCACGTGCAGCACGACGTCCAGCCGCTCCTGCCACTCGTGCGGCGCGGGCATCGCGAACCGGCTCCCCGCGGCCCTGACCCGCTGCTTGGCCCGGCTGATGCGGGCGGCCATGGTGGCCTCGGGGACGAGGAACGCGTGGGCGATCTCGGCGGTGGTCAGGCCCCCCACGGCCCGCAGGGTGAGGGCCGTCTGGGACGCCGGCGTCAGCGACGCGTGACAGCACAGGAACAGCAGCGCCAGCGTGTCGTCGACGTCCGGGACCTCGGGCCCGGTCTCCTGCGCGACGACCCTGACCTCCCGGGCCCTGCGGGCGCTGTCGCTGCGGGCCTGGTCGACCAGCCTGCGCGAGGCGATGGTGACCAGCCAGCCGCGAGGGTTGTCCGGGACGCCCTCGGCGGGCCACTGGACCACTGCGGCCAGGACGGCCTCCTGCACGGCGTCCTCGCACTCCTCGAACCGGCCGTGGCGGCGCACGAGCACGCCCAGGACCTGCGGCGCCAGCTCGCGCAGCAGGTCCTCGGTCGCGTGTTCGCCGGCCGTCACACGTCCAGCCGCCCCGCGGAGAACATGACCGGCCGCACCTCGATGCCCATCCCCTCGACCTTGGCGTCGGGGATCAGGGCGGCCAGTTCGAACGCGCGCTCCCTGGTCTCGCAGTCGATCAGGTAGAAGCCGCCGAGGTACTCCTTGGCCTCCAGGTACGGCCCGTCGGTGACCACCGGCCGGCCGCCACGGACCCGCACCACCGCGCTCTGCGACGGGTCGGCCAGCGCCTGCGTCATGATCATCTCCCCGGACGCGGTGACCGTCTCCATGAACGTGGAGTGCCCGTTCATCACCTCGTTGCGCTCGTCCTCGGTCAGGGACTCCCAGACCGCCGGGTTCATGTGCATGTTCAGTACGAACTTCATCTCGTCTCTCCCGTCGTCCCGGACCCCCGGTGGGTCCTTCCACCGGATGGTCGGAGCCGGCGCCCCCGTCTTGACATCGGCCGGGCGGGCTTCGGGACGAGATCCTCCACCCGATGCCGCGGCACCCCGTCACCGCCATGACATCACGTCACCGCCACGGCGTCCCGGAGCCGTGTCCCGGGCGGGGATCGTACGACGGCTCGCCGCACGGCCGTGTTGATGACCGCGGGGCGATTCGGCAGTGTGTCGGCATGATCGAAGATGTTCCGGATTGCCTTGAGGTCCGTGTCACCGCCGCGAGCCGGCAGGAGGCCGACCTGATCTGCGCGACGGTGGTGGAGCGCCGGTTGTCGGCCGACTGCCAGATCGTCGCACCGGTCGAGTCGGCCTACTGGTGGGCCGGGGAGGTCCAGCGCTCCGGTGAGTGGCTGCTGCTCATGAAGACGACCACCGGGCGGTTCGAGGAGCTGGCCCGGTGCGTACGGGAGCTGCACTCCTACGAGGTTCCGCAGATCGTCGCCGTCGCGCTCGTGGCCGGTACGGCCGACTACCTGGAGTGGATCAGACGGGAGACGACCCCGCGGCCCGGCGCGTAGCGGCGCCGGACGGTTCCGGAGGCGTGGCCCGGCGCGCGGCGTCGCCGTCGTCGGGCGGTTGAGGCGTGATCCGACGCGTGGCGGCGCCTCCGTCGGGCGGTTCCGGGGGCGTGGCCGGTGCGGGCCGTCCGAGACCGGTGAGGGCCGTGAGGGCGGAGGCGGTCTCCGCGTCGGCCGGCAGGAACGCCTCCATCCGCAGCTCGGCGACGGTGACGTCGACCGCGGTCCCGAAGTGGGTCAGCGTGGTCAGCAGCCGTAGCTCGCCGTCGCCGAAGCGGAGCCGCAGCGGGACCGCGAAGCCGAGGTGGTCCGGTCCCGGGTCGCGGGGCCGCTCCGGGACCAGCGCGGTGAGCTCGGTGAGCAGCTCCGAGAGCCGGTCGCGGGGATTGCGCGCCGCCTCCAGCCGGAGGTGGTCGATCACGTGCCAGGCCCACACGTCCAGGTTGACGATCCGCGGCGCCATGCCCCGCGGGTCCAGGAACAGCCGGGGGACGTTGAGGGGCGGCGCGAGCAGCGGGGCCGCCACCCCCTCGGTCAACGCCCAGAACGCGTCGTTGGCCGAGACGAGGTCGCTGTGCCGGTCGACGATCACCGCGGGGTACGGCTGGTGCCCCCGCAGGACGCCCTCCAGCGCGGTGCGGACCGGCCGCAGCCCGGGGTCGTCGAGCCGGGTCTCCGGGTAGGCGGGCGCGTAGCCCGCGGCCAGCAGCAGCGCGTTCCGCTCCCGGAGCGGGATCTCCAGGGACTCGGCCAGCCGTACGACCATGGCCCTGCCGGGCAGCGACCGGCCGCTCTCGATGAAGCTGACGTGCCGCTGCGTGGTCCCGGCCCGCAGGGCGAGGTCCAGCTGGCTGACGCCGCGGCGCCCGCGCCACTCGCGCAGGACGCCGGCGAGCCCGTCACGTTCCGAGGTACCGGTCACCGCACCCTGTCTAACGCAGTGAGCGGCGCACGGCCATTCCCCGGAGGGAATTGCCGGGCCGTCGTGTCGCGCCCAGGATCGGCGGTGTCCACCAACACGTCACCCCGGGGGAAGAACGATGATCGACATTCAGGAGCTGGTCGGCCGCTACGTGGCGGTCTGGAACGAACCCGACCCCGGGCTGCGCCGCGAGGCCGTCGCCGGGCTGTGGGCGAAGGACGGCGTCCAGAGACTCCAGCCGCCGCAGGAGATCCGGGACGCCGCCGGGGCGCTGGGCCTCACCGCCGTCCTGGAGGCGCGCGGGCACCGGGAGCTGGAGGTCAGGGTGACCCGCTCGTACGAGGAGTTCGTCGCGCCCGGGGCGTTCCGCTTCAGGTCGCGGGGCGGCGCCGGCCGTGTCGGCGACATGGTCACGTTCGCCTGGGAGATGGTGCCTGCGGACGGTGGCGAGACTGCGGGCGCCGGCCTGGAGGTCCTCGTCCTCGACGAGGACGGCCGGATCCTGACCGACCACCAGTTCATCGAGGCGTGAACCCGCCGATGGCGGGTGAAGCGGCCACCGGCGGGACGACCATGCGCTCCTACCGGCTGGAGGGACCCGGGCTCGCCGGCGGGATCGTGCCGCGTGAGGAACCGGTACCGACGCCGAAGCCGACCGACGTCCTGGTCCGCGTCCGCGCGGTCTCGCTCAACCGGCGCGACGCGCTCATCCTGCAGCGGCGCTACGCCCTGCCGTCGGTGCCCGGCGTCGTCCCGGTCAGCGACGGAGCCGGTGAGGTCGTCGCCGTCGGCGAGAAGGTGACGCGTTTCGCGGTGGGCGACCGGGTCGTCGGCGCCTACTGGCCCCGGTGGCACGACGGCAGGCTGAGGCCCGAGCTCCTCGACCAGTTCGGCTGCACCCTGGACGGCATGCTGGCCGAGTACGCCCTCCTCGACCAGCAGTGGGCGGTGCCCGTACCGGATCACCTGAGCTGGGAGGAGGCGGCGTGCCTGCCGTGCGCCGGGGTGACCGCGTGGAACGCGGTCGTCGGCGGCGAGCCCCTCCGGCCCGGGCAGACCGTCCTCACCCTCGGCACCGGCAGCGTCTCGCTCTTCACCCTCGCGTTCGCGAAGCTGCTGGGCTGCCGTGTCATCTCCACCACCTCCGGTGACGCCAGGGCCGCCAGGCTCACCGAGCTCGGCGCGGACCACGTCGTCGACCACACCGCCACCCCCGGATGGGGACGCGCGGTACGCGACCTCACCGGCGGCCGGGGGGTGGACCTCGTCGTCGAGACCGTCGGGCCCGCCACCATCGAGCAGTCGGTCAGGGCATCGGCCCTGTACGGGCAGATCGTGCTGCTCTCGACGGCGTCCGGATCCGCCGACGGCCGCGGGTCCGGCATCGAGATCTCCAACGAGGCCTACGCGTCCAGCCTCGTGACCATCAGGCGGCTCTTCGTCGGCAGCCGCGCCGACCACGAGGCCATGAACCAGGCGATCGGCGCGCACCGGCTGCGGCCGGTCATCGACCGCGTGTTCGGCTTCGCCGACGCGCACGAGGCCTTCGCCCACTACCTCGACGGCCGCCCCTTCGGGAAAGTGATCATCCGGATCGACTGACCGGGCACCTCTCCTCGCCCGCCCCGGAGACCGGTGAGGACGGGTGACGCGGATCACATCCGTTCACATCCGTGAACCGTGAAAGCGCATCGGAGGATCGGGCGACAAGAAGCGACCCTCGATCGTCGCGGAAGGATGACCATGCCGGGGAGACCGTCGTGAGCGCGCCACCCCGGATCGCCCCGTCCGCGTCCGCGTCCGCGTCCGGCCGGCCGCTCGACGGCCAGGAGGTCGAACTCCAGGAGATCGCGACCGGTCACCTCCGGACGGCGCGGTCGGTGACGGTCCTGTCCCCGGCGGCGCGCTCCGTGCTGACCCTGGTCGTCCCCGGCACCGGTGCCCCCCGCGATCACCTGCTCCGACGGGCTGGTGACCGTCCGCACCCCCGGCGGCCCGGTCTCCTTCCCGCTCCGGCTCGACCGGTGACGGCCGCGGGCCGGCCATCTGGCGCAGGCGGTACTTCGTCGAGAATGTGTTCATCCCCACCGGGGTCCCGATGGAGCGGAGGAGGCCATGGCCCTGCGATTCGAGCATCGCGGCACCGAGATCGACGCGAGCGTCGTCGATCGCGTATGGCGCACCCGCAGCGACGTCGAGGACACGATGACGTCCGCGGCGCGCACCTGCTCACATGTGATCATCGCGCGGACGCGGGGACGCCTGTCCGTCGGCCTGCGCGGGCCGGAGACGAGGGCGACCACCGCACCGGTCCCGCCGGACACCGAGTTCCTCGGGGTCCGGTTCGCACTCGGCGCGGTTCTCCGGCCGCATCCCGCGGCCTCGATCACCGACGGGTACGTGCCGTTCCCGGTGACCGGCTCGGGCAGAGTCGTCATCGGCGGCGAGGAGTGGGAGGCGCCGACGTACGAGAACGTCGAGCACTTCGTCCGGCGACTGCAGGACGCGGGCCTGCTGGTGCGGTCGCGCCTCGGACAGGAGCAGCACGTCGCAGGGCGTCGCGGGGCCGGCCCGACCAGGCGCACCCTTCAGCGTCGCCACCGGGCGATCACCGGGCTGTCGCGGACCGCCGTGACGCAGATCGACCGCGCGAACGCCGCCGCCATGATGCTGGGCGACGGCCACGACTGGCACGGGGTCGTCGACACGCTCGGGTACTTCGACCAGGCCCACCTCGCACGTGCGCTGCGTCGCTACGTCGGGTGCACCGCGCGCGAGCTGCAGGTGGGCGACCGTGCCGCGATGTCGTTCCTGTACAAGAGGCACCCCGGGCCGGGCAGCTAGTGTCCGCCTGCGGGCCGGCTCCGGCCTGCTGTCCGTGACCCGAATCCGGTGGGAGAACCGTGCTGCTCAGCGTCAACACCTTCGTCAGTCTCGACAACGTCATGCAAGGACCCGGAGCCCCCGACGAGGACCGCTCCGACGGCTTCGACCGCGGCGGGTGGCTCGTCCCGTACGCCTCGGCGCACACCACCGAGGTGGTCGAGGGCTGGTTCCGTGAGGCCGACGCGTTCCTCTTCGGCCGCACGAGCTTCGGCCTGCTCGGCGGGTACTGGTCGAAGGTCACCGATCCCGACGACCTGATCGCCACGAAACTCAACACGCTGCCGAAGTACGTCGTCAGTTCGACGCTGACCGACGAGGAGGCCGGCTGGAGCCCGGCGACGGTCCTGCGCGGTGACCTGGTCGACGAGGTACGCCGCCTCAAGGAGCTCCCCGGTAAGGAGCTCCAGGTTCACGGCAGCTGGCGGCTCGTGCAGGCCCTGCACCGGGCAGGGCTCGTCGACGTCCACCGGCTGCTGCAGTACCCGGTCGTCGTCGGGACGGGGAAGCGCCTGTTCCCGGACGGATCGACGCCCGCGACGTTCGCGACCGTCGAGGAGAGCTCGCGCGTACTGCCCGGCGGCGTCGTCTCGCTGACCCTCGACCCCGTGAGCCTCGGCGCGCTCTCCGCGGGCGCGTACACCGTGGACGAGGGACGCTCGGCGACGGTCCTCGCCTGACACCGGTCCCCGACCGGCACCGCGAGGTCGGGCACGTCGACCGGTACGCCGGTGCCCCGGGAGGGGGTCACCACGGCACCGGGCCGGCGTCGTTGAAGAAGCCGCCGGTGGGACCGTCGGGCCCGAGGGTCGCCAGCCGTACGACGACGTCCGCGCCCTGGGCGGCGGTGCGCCGGACGGGGAACCCGGTCGGCCTGGTGAGGTCGGTGTCGCACCCGCCGGGGTCGGCGGCGTTGACGAGCACGCCGGCCTCGCGGAGGTCCTTGGCGTACTGCACGGTCAGGGCGTTGAGCGCGGTCTTGGAGGTGGCGTACGCGGCCGATCCCGGCAGCCAGGCCATCGAGCCGCCGGGAGCGTGGGCGGTCAGCGAGCCGACACTGCTGGAGACGTTGACGATCCGCGGCGCGGGAGAGCGCGACAGCAGGGGCAGCAACGCGTCGGTCACCGTGATCACGCCGAAGACGTTGGTGTCGAACACCGCCCGCACCGTGTCCAGGTCGGCGCCGCCGGGTGACTGACCGGCGAGGCTCCCGGCGACACCGGCGTTGTTGACCAGGATGTCGAGACGGCCGAAACGCCGCTCGATCAGCGCGGCGGCGGCCGTGACCGTGTCCGGGAGGGTGACGTCGAGCGTGATCGGGCGGGCGTCGCCGCCGGTGGCCCGCAGCGTCCCGGCCGCCTCCCGGCCCCGGTCCGGGTCCCGGGCCGCGACCAGGACGGTCGTCCCCAGCGCGGCGAGCCGGGCGGCCGTCTCGTACCCGATGCCCTTGTTCGCGCCGGTGATCAGAGCGATCTTCGAAATGGAGCCGGTGGCGTCTGTCATGGTCAGACCTCACCACGCACGGCCACGGAAGACCATGATCGATCCGGTCATGAGCTATACCGTGGGTGTATGGACGGGTTGGAGGCTCGCGAGCTGGCCTACTTCGTGGCGGTCGCCGAGGAGCTGAACTTCAGCCGGGCGGCACAGCGCCTCGGCATCGCGCAGCCGCCCCTCTCCCGGGCCGTCAAGCAGCTCGAACGCCGCCTGGGCGTCGTACTGCTGGAGCGGACCAGCAGGAAGGTCGCGCTCACCGCGGCGGGGCAGGTACTGCTCGACGAGGGCAGGCGGGCCCTGGAGGGGCTGTCGGCGGCCGCTCGCCGCGCCCAGCGGGCGGGTAGCCCCGCCCCTCGGCTGACCCTGGTGATGAAGGCCGTCGGCGACGGCGGCATGCTGCCGGACATCCTGGCCGCCTACGCCGGGGAACCGGACGCGACAGCGGTCGAGGTGCTGTTCTGCGGCTTCGGCGAGCAGGCGGACCTGCTGCGGAGCGGGTCCGCCGACGTCGGGCTGCTGCACGGCCGGCCGGACCTGACCGGACTCGACTCCGAGGACCTGCTGGTCGAACGCCAGGTCGCGGTGATGCCGGTACGGCACCGGCTGGCCGGACGGGCGGCGGTGACCCTGGCGGACCTGGACGGCGAGGTGATGCCGCGCTGGGCGGGCCTGCCCCGGGGCGGCGCCGACGGTCCCGAGGTGCGTGACGCCGGGCAGCTGATGCAGCTGATCGCCATGGGACGGACCGTCGCCGTCCTGCCGGAGTCCGCCCGCGCCTACGCCGGTGGCGACGTGGTGTGCGTGCCCGTGCTCGACGCGCCGCCGACGACGATGCTGCTCGCGTGGCCGGAAAAGAGCCGTTCCCCGGCGCTCGCCGCCTTCGTCAGGGCGGCGACCGGCGCCGCGGCCCTGCGGACACCGGACGTCCGCCCGCTCGGCCCCGGGCACTGACCGCCGATCGCGTACCGGAAGGCTCTGACACATCTGGTCGCCGAGCCGCGAGAAGGTGCCTGGAGTACCCGTGGACCCTCCTTGATCGATCTTCTGGGGGGGCTGACACGTACGGCGTGAAGTGCCCGTGTCACCCGCAGGGCCCTTCGTGGCCCCATCGACGCTCGCCGGGCCGGAGGCCTGAGGGGACCATGCCGGCCTGCCGGACGCCACCGGGTCGGCGATCATGAAGAGAGCGCTCCCTGTCAAAGGGTGGTCGCGTTCACCTTTCATGCCGACGACGGAGTGCCACGGAACGGGCTCATCCCGGCGGCCGACCGGAGACGAGGCGGAAACGCTCTCCCGAAGAGCCACCGGTTCGGCCAGCTCAGGGGGCATCGGCACGATACAACAGGACGGCCGGGGAGCGTTCCCCGAAGCGCGTCGATGTTCGCCGGGGGTGTGCGGGCTGTTTCCGTCAGGTTAAACAACCTCTTGACAAGGATTGTCGAGCAAGAGCAATCTCGGGTTGGGAGAGCGCTCCCTCAGCTTTGTCCTCGGTGTCCCCCTCCAGAGACCCCGAACCCCCTGCCCCGTGACCCTGACCACCGGTCCACCCCCCACAGAGACCTGGAGTCTCGCCCATGGCCTCGCTCCGCCGATGGTTACCACCCCTGACCGCTCTCCTCACCCTGTCCGCGCTCCTGCACCCGCTCCCGGCCACCGCGACCGCGACCGCCGCGACCGCCACCGCTGCGACCGCCGCCACCGTGATCGCGACCGGCACCACGACCGCCGCCGCGGCGCCGGCCGCCGCTTCGGCGAGTGCCGCCGCCCCGCCCGTCGACCCCACCAAGTTCCAGCAGGTCACGCTGGCCAAGGGGGTCGCCGAGGTGGGGGAGCCCATGACGATGGCGGTGCTGCCCGACCGCTCCGTCCTGCACACCGCCCGTGACGGCACGGTCCGGATCACCGACGCCGCCGGGAACACCAAGGTTTCGGGCAAGCTCTCCGTCTACTTCAACGACGAGGAGGGCATGCAGGGCGTCGGCGTCGACCCCGGCTTCGCCACGAACCGGTTCGTCTACCTCTACTACGCGCCGCCGCTGTCCACGCCGCCGAACGGTTCCCCGCCCGACGGCACCGCGGCGGAGTTCGCGCGGTTCGACGGCGTCAACCGGCTCTCGCGCTTCAGGCTGAACACCGACGGCACACTCGACCTCGCGAGCGAGAAGAGCGTGCTGGAGGTCAGGGCCAGCCGCGGCGCCTGCTGCCACGTCGGCGGCGACATCGACTTCGACGCCGCGGGCAACCTCTACCTGACCACCGGCGACGACAGCGAGCCCGGGTTCAACGACGGCTACGCCCCCCTGGACGACAGGCCGAACCGCAACCCCGCGCTCGACGCCCAGCGCGGCGCCGCCAACACCAACGACCTGCGCGGCAAGGTGCTCCGCATCAAGGTCAACGCCGACGGGTCGTACTCGATCCCGGCCGGGAACATGTTCGCACCGGGAACCGCGAACACCCGCCCGGAGATCTACGCGATGGGCTTCCGCAACCCGTTCCGCATGAGCGTCGACAAGGCCACCGGCGTCGTCTACCTCGGCGACTACGGCCCCGACGCCGGCACCGCCGGTCCCCGCGGGCCCGCCGGCCAGGTCGAGTTCAACCGGATCACCGGGCCGGGCTTCTTCGGCTGGCCGTACTGCACCGGCAACAACACCCCGGCCGAGACCTACGCCCGTTACAACTACGACACCGCGACGGTCGGCGCGAAGTACGACTGCGCGGGCGGCCCGGAGAACACCTCGCGCAAGAACACCGGCCTGGTCAAGCTGCCCGCGGCCAAGCCCGCCTGGATCACCTACGACGGCTGCAGCCTGCCGGAGTTCGGCTGCGGCGCGGAGTCGCCGATGGGCGGCGTCGTCTACCGCTACTCCGCCGCGCTGAACTCGCCGGTCAAGTTCCCGCAGTCGCTCGACGGGCACTTCCTCGCCGGCGAGCTCCAGCGTCAGTGGATCAAGGACATCGAGGTCACCGCGAACGGCACCCGGGGCACCATCCAGCCCTTCCCCTGGTCGGGCAAGCTGGTGATGGACATGGCGTTCGGCCCCGACGGCGCCCTGTACGTGCTCGACTACGGCACCGGCTGGTTCAACGGCAACGAGCACTCGGCGCTGTACCGCATCGAGCACATCGGGACCGGCGGGCGCGCGCCCATCGCCAAGGCCACCGCGGACAAGGTCTCCGGGAAGGCGCCGCTGACCGTGGCGTTCTCCTCGGCGGGCAGTTCCGACCCGGACGGCGACGCGCTCACCTACTCCTGGGCGTTCGGCGACGGCGGCACCTCCACCGCGGCCAATCCCACCCACACCTACACCACCGACGGCAGGCGGATCGTCACGCTGACCGTCAGGGACGGCACCGGCAACACCGCGACGGCCAACGTCGAGATCAACGTCGGCAACACCGCGCCCGTCGTGCGGATCGACCTCCCGCTCAACGGGCAGGTGTTCGGTTTCGGCGACGCCGTGCCGTACCGGATCACGGTCACCGACGCGGAGGACACGACGATCGACTGCGCGAAGGTGAAGATGACCTACATCCTCGGTCACGACACCCACGGCCACCCGCTCGCCAGCGCCAACGGCTGCTCGGGCACGATCCAGACGCCCGGTAACGGCGAGCACGACGGGGCCGCCAACCTGTTCGGGGTCTGGGACGCCGAGTACACCGACGCGGGCGGGCTGACCACCCACACCCAGCACGTCACCCAGCCGAGGAACCGGCAGGCCGAGCACTACACCACCTCCCAGGGCGTCGCCCAGTACGACAAGCCGGCCGCGCACGGAGCCAAGACCGTCGGCAGCATCGAGAACGGCGACTGGATCTCCTTCGACCCCTACGTCCTGAGCGGCGTCACCAGGCTCACCGCCAGGGTCTCCTCCGGCGGGGCCGGCGGGACGATCCAGGTCAGGGCGGGGTCGGCCACCGGGACCCTGCTGGGCACCGCCACCGTGGCGCCGACCGGCGGGTGGGAGACGTTCGTCGACGTCTCCACCACCCTGACGAACGCCCCGGCCGGAACCACCAGGCTCTTCCTGGTCTTCGCCGGGGGGACGGGGGCGTTGTTCGACGTGGACGACTTCACCCTGACCACCGGGGGCCCGCCCACGGGCACGCTGCTGTCGGCAGGGCGCCCGGTCACCGTGTCCTCGACCGAGAACGCCGCCTCCGCGGGCTCCAACGCGGTGGACGGCAACCTCGGCACCCGCTGGTCGTCGGCCTTCTCCGATCCGCAGTGGATCTCGGTGGACCTGGGGTCCGCCCGGCAGGTGAACCGGGTGAAGCTGCAGTGGGAGGCCGCGTACGGCAGGGCATACCGGATCGAGACCTCGCCCGATGGAACGACCTGGACGCAGGCGCACGCCACGACCGCCGGTGACGGCGGCGTGGACGACGTGACCTTCACCGCGACCGGTGCCAGGTACGTGCGGGTGTACGGCACCCAGCGCGCGACCGCGTACGGCTACTCCCTCTGGGAAATGGAGGTCTACGGTGCGTAATGTCATCGCGGTCGTCACCGCGTTGTTCGTCCTCATGATCGGTCTGGGTGCTCCGGCCCTGGCGGCCGATCCGGCGTACAAGGTCCTGGTCTTCTCCAAGACGGCCGGGTTCCGGCACGACGCCATCCCCGCGGGCATCACCGCGTTGCGCGGGCTGGCGACCGAGAACGGCTTCACCGTCGACGCCACCGAGGACGCCGGCGCCTTCACCACCGCCAACCTCGCCCAGTACCGGGCGGTCGTCTTCCTGCTGACCACCGGCGACGTGCTCAACGCCACGCAGCAGACGGCGTTCGAGTCGTACATCGCGGGCGGGGGCGGATACGTGGGCGTCCACGCCGCCTCCGACACCGAGTACGACTGGCCCTTCTACGGCGGCCTCGTCGGCGCCTACTTCGCCTCCCACCCCGCCATCCAGCAGGCGACCGTACGGGTGGAGGACCGCACGCACCCCTCGACGGCCCACCTCCCGGCGACCTGGGTTCGCACCGACGAGCTGTACAACTACCGCACCAACCCCCGTTCCACCGCCCACGTGCTCGCCACGCTGGACGAGTCGACCTACTCCGGCGGGTCGATGGGGGCCGACCACCCGATCTCCTGGTGCAAGGCATACCAGGGCGGACGGTCCTGGTACACCGGTCTCGGCCACACCAGCGCGTCCTACACCGAGCCGAACTTCCGCGCGCACCTGTACGGCGGGCTCCGCTACGCGGCCGGGGTCGTCCCGGGCAACTGCGGGACCACCCCGACCCCGACCCCGACGCCCACCCCCACGCCGAGCCCGGGTGTCGTGCTGCTGTCGTCCGGGCGTCCGGTCACGACCTCCTCCACGGAGAACGGGGCGTTCGTCGGGAGCAACGCGGTGGACGGCAACGGCGGCACGCGCTGGTCGTCGGCGTTCTCCGACCCGCAGTGGATCTCGGTGGACCTGGGGTCCGCCCGGCAGGTCAGCCGGGTGAGACTGCAGTGGGAGGCGGCCTACGGCAGGGCGTACCGGATCGAGACCTCGGCCGACGGAACGACCTGGACGCAGGCGCACGCCACGACCGCCGGTGACGGCGGCGTGGACGACGTGACCTTCACCGCGACCGGCGCCAGATACGTGCGGGTGTACGGCACCCAGCGCGCGACCCCGTACGGCTACTCCCTGTGGGAGCTGGAGGTCTACGGAAGATAGGCCGCCGGGGCCGCGACAGCCGGCCCCGGAGGTTTCGAGGTTTCCGGCGACGAGAATCCCGGTCCGGTGCGCCGGGCCGGGATTCCCGGCGTTTCCCGGCGGTCGCCGCACGTGCGCGGCCCGAAGGTTCGAGGCTGCTGGCAGCGCGTGCCGCAGCCGCTGGGCATGGCGGGTGCATTCCCCAATCAGTGTCTTGTGCGCTCGCGTCACCATCTTGATCGCTTCGGCTTCGGACTTTTAGCAGGGCTCCCGAAGGGGCTCAGGGGGACGAAGTGCTCACCCGCGGCGGCTACCGGTTCGAGTCTGCCCAGCAGCAGACCCGGTAACTCTGATCAGGGGGATCAGCCCTCCTCAGGCGATCGCCAGGGCAGCACCTTCGCGTCGGGATAGAGCAGCGAGATCCTGTCCAGCACCTCCTGCATGGTCGTCTCCACGTCCCACCACGTGCTGTCCAAAGCACGTATCGTCAGGTCGACGATCGACCCGTCCGCGTCGTGAGCGGTCAGCTCGCCGTCAATGAGCTGAGCATCATTTCCGAACATCGCGATGAGTTGCCCGGTCTCCATGAGACGGCCTTCTGCGGTTTCGGTGATCTCCTGATAGCGAGGGCTGAGCAGTTCGTCCACCACCAGCCGCCACCGGTAGCCCTCGATGATCGAACCTAAAGATGTGAGAAGGTCCGCGAGGGTGACACGCCCCTCGTCGCGCCAGCACTGAAAAGTCAGACCGCTTTTCGCCATTGGACGGCTTCCTCTCGTACCGGTGCGAACGGTCACCACGCGACAATGCTGCCCTGACCGTCTCTGAACCGCATGCATGATGATCGCTTCGATCGGCTCCCGGCGCCATCGTTACCACCCCGTCTCATTACGGTTGGCTCGTCCTTGTTCGAGACATCGACCGAGAGGGAATTCATGGGAGCCAAGACCGGACTGCTGGCCTACGCCGAGGGTGAGATCGCCCAGGCACTACGCCGGGCATCCGAACCGAGCACCGAAGAGACGGTCACGATGATCGGACGTCTCTATCCCGGTCATCACGTGGAACGGACCGACGACAGCTCACTCGGCGAGGAGATCCATCCCCCCGAGGGGATCACCTACGCCGCGAGTCTGCCGGGCGTGGACATCGTCTGCGACCGGCGCTTCATGATCGACCATCCGTCCCGGCTGCCCGCTCATCTGATCGAGGCGAGCGCCGGGCGGAGGCTCGTCCTGCACGCGATGCACAGCGTGGTCGACTGGCTCGCCTTCGCCGTATGGGAGAACGGCCGGCTGGTCCGCTCACTCAGCCTGTCGCCGGACAGCGGAATCCTGGAGAACATCGGTCGGCCGTTCCCGTTCGAAGCTCCCTACTGGGCCGGGGAGCACCCCGTGGACCCGGATCCCTCCCGGGAGGACGAAGAACCGTATCCACTGCCGTTCCACCCCCTCGAGCTGGGTGAAGAGGCTCTTCGGGCGTTGTTCGGCTTCGTCGTGGAGGGAATGCCGGGACCTGACGACGTCGACCCTGACGACGTCGGTCTGTGCGGCTTCCGTCTCACCGAGTCCACGGGCTCAGAACCGGCTGACGAGAAGACCGATCCGGAGGCGGCCGTCAGAGCCACGGAGCACTCGTGACGCCACCGCATGGGTCCGAACGGCCCTCGGATCGAGATGACGACGACCGAACAGGCCCACACCGGCCGCGCCCGGTCCTGCACCGCGCACGACGGACGACGACCGGCCGAGAACCCGTTCGACGGTGTGGCGCCGCCGGTGAGAATTCCGGGATCGGCCAGGGCCGGACGCGTGTTCCCCGGCCATGCCGCGTGTATGCGGTTTCCATGCGGGGCCTTCCTAGATTGATCCGTGTCGCAGTGTTCGGCTCCCTCGCAGAGGAGCCGTCATGAGAGAGAAGGTCAACCGATGGTTCGGATCGTTCGGTCGTTCGCCGACCGGCTGCTGGAGAGCCTGGTCCCCAGCACGCGGGCGCAGGCGATGGCGTGCGTCGAGGGGTGGCAGGAGTACACCTGCCCTCCCGTCGGGGGAATGCCGTACCCCACGAGGGGTCTGAAGCGGGTCAAGACCTGCAACGGTGTGACGCAGGTGCTGGAGACGCTGCCGTGCGGCACGCCGATCTGCGGTGGGAACAGCTCACCCTACGGGCCCTTCGTCCCCCTGCACCCGTGCCCGCCCTCCCCGTGCCCGCCGTTCATGGTGTGCTGAGCCGGGCCGTCCGGTGGTCCGGGCCGCCCCGGCCGGACCCGTCAGGTGAGTGACCACCTCCATCAGGGAGGGACGGGTGCCGCGACTGGCGAAGAGTCGCGGCACCCCCTCCAGATTAGGGATTTCCATGGAGTACGTCCTGGTCTGCTGCCGGCTTCTGGTCGGTGTGGTCTTCGTGGTCTCGGCGGTGGGCAAGATCCGCACCCGCGGCGGCTACGCCTCCTTCCGCGCCGCCGCCGGTGAGCTGGCGCCGTGGCTGCCCCCGGTGCCGAGGGCCCTCGTGCCGCCCGCGGTCGTCGCGGGTGAGCTGGCCGCGGCCGTGCTGCTCGCGGTCCCGTCCACGGCCGGTGCGGGGTTCGTGATCGCGGTGGTGCTGCTGGCCGCGTTCACGGTCGCGATCGCGACGGCCGTGCGCCTCCGCCGGCACGTGATCTGCAACTGCTTCGGTCCCTCGTCCACACCGGTGGGGCCGGGGCGGCTCGTCCACAACGGGGTGCTGCTCGTCGCCTCGCTGACCGGGGTGGTGCTCTCCTTCGGCACCGCGTCCGTGTCCGTCGCGCTGGAGCCGGCCGGTGTCACGGCGGCGGCGGTCACCGGCGTGATGGGGGCCGCTCTGGTGCTCCTCGCCGACGACATGACCGAGCTGTTCCGGCCGCTCGTCTGACCACCGCGGGCGACGGCGAACGTCCAATCGTGGAACCACTAAGGATGATCATGCTGAATGTCGTTGTGGTGCTCGTCGGCGCGGTCATGGTGCTGTGCGCGTTCGACATCGTTCTCACCGTGGGAGTGGCCCGGAGGCTGCGCGCGCAGGGCGAACTGCTGGCGCGGCAGGCCGCTCTCCTCCCGGCCGGTCATCCGCCGCCCGGTGATCTCCCGCCGGTCATGCGCGAGGCCGGGGAGCGGCTGGGCGCCTTCCGTACCGCCGCCACGGACGGTACGCCCCTCGACGAGGGGTTCTTCGCCGACGCCCCGGCCCTCGTGGCGGCGTTCTCCGTCGGCTGCCCCGCCTGTGAGGAGCGGCTGCCCGAGTTCATCAGGTTCGCCCCGTCCTTCGCCGGCCGTGAGCGCGTGCTCGCCCTCGTCGTCGGCACCGACGGCACCGACGGCGCGGCCGAGAAGGCCGCGCTCCTGGAACCGGTGGCCACCGTGGTGGTGGAGAAGATCCACGGCGGGCCGGTGTGCGGATCGCTGGGGGTCAGGGCCTATCCGGCGCTGGCGATCGTCGACCCGGGCGGCGTCGTCCGCGCCTCCGGCACCCTGCTCCAGGACGCGGCGGCCGCCCTGGAAACGGTCTGACCATGCGGAAGATCATCGTCGCGTTACGGCTGAGCTGGCAGGCCGGCCCGCTGCTCACCGCCGTCGTCGTCACGCTCACGCTGGCGACCGCGCCGGCACCGGTCGTGACGGCATGGCTGACCAAACTGATACTGGACGACATCACCGCCGGAGTCTCCCCCGCCACGGTCGCGGGGAAGGGCGTCGCGCTCGCCGGCACGATCGTGGTGACCGGTCTGATACCGCACGTCACCCAGTACGTCTCCCGTGAGATCGAACGCCGTGTCGGGCTCCTGGCCCAGGAACACCTGTTCGTCACGGCCGAGCGCTTCGTGGGCATGGCCCGTTTCGAGGACCCCGCCTTCCTCAACCGGATGCAGATGGCACTGCAGCACGGCGCCACCACCCCCGGGGTGATGGTCTCGGCCGCCCTGTCGGTCGTCCGCTCCGTCGTCACCGGTCTGGGCTTCCTGGGGTCGCTGACGGTCATCTCCCCCTGGCTGCCCGCGGTGATCCTCGTCTCGGTCCTGCCGATGCTGGTCGTGGAGCTGTCGATGGCCCGCCGCCGAGCCGGTCTGTCGTGGCGGCTGAGTCCGATCGAACGCCGGGAGATGTTCTTCCGCGATCTGCTGACCAGTGCCCAGGCCGCCAAGGAGATCCGGTTGTTCGCCATCGGCACCTACCTGCGTGAGCTCATGACGGCCCAGCGGCGCCGCTCCAACAGGGAGAACCGCGACATGGACCGCCGCGAGGTCGGCGTCCAGGCCCTGATCGGCCTGGGGAGCGCCGCGGTGTCGGGCGGGACGCTGCTGTGGGCGGTACTCGCCGCCGCCGGTGGCCGGATCAGCGTCGGTGACATCTCGCTGCTGGTCGCCTCGGTGGGCGGCGTGCAGGGCGCGAGCGTGTCACTGGTGCACACCATCGCCCAGTGCCACCGTCAGCTGCTCTTGTTCGACCACTACCTGCAGGTGGTCGCCGCCGAACCCGACCTGCCCGTCGCCCGCTCCCCCCGGGCGATCGCGCCGCTGGCGCGCGGGATCGTCTTCCGCGACGTCTGGTTCCGCTACTCCCCCGACCACCCCTGGACGCTGCGCGGCCTCGACCTGACCATCCCCTGCGGCCGGACGGTGGGCCTGATCGGCCGGAACGGCGCGGGCAAGAGCACACTGATCAAACTCCTGTGCCGGATGTACGACCCCGAGCGCGGCGCGATCCTGTGGGACGGCGTCGACCTGCGCGACCTGGACCCCGCCGACCTGCGTGCCCGCATCGGCGCGGTCTTCCAGGACTACATGGAGTACGACCTGACCGCGGCCGAGAACATCGGCCTGGGCGATCTGGCGTACCTGCACGACCGCGAGCGCATCACCGCCGCGGCCGTCGACGCCGGAGCCCACGAGTTCGTCGGCCGCCTGCCCCGTTCCTACGACACCCTGCTGTCCCGGCTGTTCCTCCAGGGGGAGGACACCTCCGAGGACACCTCCGGCGCCCTCGGCGTGACCCTGTCGGGAGGTCAGTGGCAGCGGCTGGCCCTGGCGCGCGCGCATCTGCGTACCGGGCACGACCTGATGATCCTGGACGAACCCAGCTCCGGCCTGGACGCCGAGGCCGAGTACGAGATCCACCGCAGGCTGCGGCAGCGCCGGGCGGGCCGTACCAACGTGCTGATCTCCCACCGGCTCAACACCGTGCGCGATGCCGACCTGCTGGTCGTGCTCGACGAGGGAACCGTCGTCGAGCAGGGCACCCACGAGGAACTGGTGTCCCGCGGCGGCGTCTACGCCGACCTGTTCTCCATGCAGGCCGAGGGCTACCTGGAGGTCCTTCCCGGACAGGCCGGTCGGTGACCGCTCCGCTCGCCCCGATCCTCGTGCCGCTCGCAGCCGGTGCCGCGGCTGTGCTGTGGGCTCGCCGGAACCTCCTGGTGGCGATCGTCTCGGGCGCCAGCATGCGTCCCACCCACCGGTCCGGCGACAAGGTGCTGGTACGGCGCCTGCACCCCGGCCGGATCCGGGCGGGCGACATCGTCGTGGCCGACATCGTGGCCGTCCCGGAGATCGTGCCCGTCCCGGAGCCCGTGGCAGCGTTCTCGTACGACGGGATCCGGCACGCCGCGCGTCGTGGCGCGGCCGGGACGGGCAGGCCGCGCGGAGCGGTCCCCCCCGTGGAGGTCCTCTCCCGGTTCCGCCCCCAGCCGGGTCGTCAAGAGGGTCGCCGCCGTCCAGGGGGATCCCGTCCCCGCCTCGGTACCCCACGGGGCGGGCGAGACCTCGGTCCCCGGCGGGTGCGTCGTCCTGCTCGGTGACAATCCGGAGGAGAGCCTGGACTCCCGCCATTTCGGATACGTGCCCGTGGCGGACGTGGTGGGCAAGGTGGTCGGGGTCCTCTCCCCGGCAGGTGGCCGGTGAGGCGCCCGGCCGACGCCCGCCGGGACCGCCGCCCGGTCCGCGGGAGATCCCGGCCGGGATCCCGGTCCGTGCCCGGTCAGGCAGGGGGGCGGCCCACGGCGGGGGCGGCGGGGGCGGCGGGGGCGGCGGGGGCGGCGGGGGCGGCGGGGGCGGCGACGGATTTCCCGTCGACGAAGAGCAACCGGCGTGGCCATGCGGGTTCGGGGCGGGCCTGCCCCGGGCCCTCGCCCCGGTGGCGGGAGAAGGGGTCGCGGACGGCGTCGTCGTCCCGGCGGAGGACGGAGAGGTGGAGCTCGCGCAGCTCGGCGGACGGGTCCAGGCCGAGGTGGTCGCTGAGCGTCGCCGTGGCGGAGGTCCACGCCGAGATCGCTCCCGCCGCGTTGCCGCCGAGATAGTGCGCACGCATCAGGTGCGCCCACGAGGTCTCCCGGAAGGGGGCCGCGGCCAGGATGTCCAGGATCTCGGGGACGAGGTCGAGCGCGCGGCCCAGGCCCAGCCGGGCCTCCACCAGGCGTTCCCGTACCGTCAGATGCAGTTCGTCGAGGGCGGCGAAGCGGGCTCTCATCTGCTCCGAGGCGGCGCAGTCCTGCCCGGCGGGCCCCTGCCACAGGCCGAGCGACTCCTTGAGCGCCGCCTCGGCCGCTCCGGTGCGCCGGGCGCGCAACTCGGCGAAGCCCTGGGCGGCGAGCCGCTTGAACCTGATCGCGTCGACCTCGTCCGGCTCGACGAGCAGGCGGTATCCCCCGCCCCCGCCCCGCAGGGTGACCAGGCGCTCCTGCAGGGAGAACGCCGTCAGCTGACTCCGTAGCCGGGCCACGTGCAGGCGCAGGTTCTTCCGGGCCGAATCCGGGGACTCGTCCCAGAGGGACCCCATCAGCCGCTCCATGGAGACCGATCGCCCCTCGTCGAGGAGAAGGGCCGCGAGCACCCCTCTGACCGGCGCCGACGTGACACCGGCGGATGTCTCCGCGTTCTCGATCCGAACGCTTCCGAGCAGGCGGAACAGCATTTCTGTGACCCCTCTGGTCATTGAAGGACGGTTTCTCGCCCGGGGCGGGAAAGGGGGGCGGCCATCCACGCTGACGGTGTGCCCGGGGCGGACCGCCGGCCCGCGGACGTCATGCCGTACGGCACGGGCGGGTGGCAGTTCGCCTATCAGGATGGGGACGCCGCCGGGGAGCAGGCATGAGTGACGACTACTCAATTTCCGGCGACGCTCGCGCGGCCTCCGGCGTCCTCTCCCCATCCCGCGCTATTCCGGTCATCCAAAATCACGATGATCGTCGATATTTATATGCCCATTCTTCTGCGGCGGGACCGACGACCGACTCTGAAATCAATTCGATATCCTGACGTTTCTGAAATAGCGTCTGAATGGTGCTCACAGAGCCTGCGCACCGACGAGTTCGTCCCGGCTGCTGGAGCCGCAGGACTGGCGGAGGTATCACGGGATGGTCGGGGAGAACCTGCTGGGGCGGTGGCCGCTCGTAGGGCGTGCGTCGCACCTGGAGACGTTCGACGAGTCCCTGCGCGACCCCCGGGTCAGGGGCTTCATCGTCTTCGGGCCGGCGGGAGCGGGGAAATCCCGCCTGATGGAGGAGTGCCTGAAGCGGGCGGAGGCAGCCGGCCTGCGCATCGGCCGTGCGGTGGCCACCGCGGCCGCCGCCTCGATTCCCCTGGGGACCATCGCTCATCTGCTGCCCGACGAGGCGGACCTGTCCGATCCGGTCACCGGGTTCGCCTCGGTGGCGCGACTGCTGTCGCGGTCCGGAAAGGCCCCGGCTCCGATGGTGATCGGGGTGGACGACGTCCACCTGCTCGACACGACCTCGGCGGTGCTGCTGAGGCAGCTGATGGACATCGGCGTGATCTTCCTCCTCGGCTCGGTGCGCTCGGGGGAACCGCCCGGCACCGCGGTGGCGACGCTGTCGCGCGGGGACGCGGTGCGGCAGGTGAACCTCGTCGACTTCGAGCGTCCGCAGGTCGAGACCCTGCTGGAACAGGTCCTCGGAGGGACCGTGGGCACCAACACGGTCAACCAGATGTTCACCGCCAGCGGTGGTAACCCGCTCTACCTGCGCGAACTGGTGATCGGAGCGGTGACCGGCGGGATCCTGACCTGCGACGGCGAGCTGTGGGAGATGACCTCGGGCCGGCTACCGGGGACGCGGCGCATGACCGACCTCATCCGCTCCCGGCTGTCGGCCGCATCGCCCGAGGGCCGTGACGTGCTGGAGGCCCTGGCACTGTGCGAGCCGCTGTCCATGGCTCAGCTCACCGCCGACGCCGAGCCCCGGACGCTCGACGAGCTCGAACGGACAGGACTGATCGTCGTCGGCAGGGAACGGCGGCGCACCACCGTCCGGCTGGCGCACCCCCTCTACGGCGAGGTTCTGCGCGCCGACATCACCGCGGTCCGGCGCCAGGAAACGCTGCTGCGCCACCTCTCCCTGCTGGAGAAAAGCGGGGCCCGGCGGCGTGAGGACGCGATGCGACTGGCCACCTACCGGCTGGCGACCACCGGTACGGCGGACCCGGCACTGCTCATGCGGGCCGCGGCCCTGGCCACCCATACGCGCGCCTACACCCGTGCGCTCTCCCTCCTGCGCGCCGTCCCCGAGGAATGGCACGACGTCCGGTACCGGTTGCTTCTGGGCAAGACGCTGTACGAGGCGGGCGAGTTCGGGCAGGCCGAGACCGTGCTGTCGCGGGCGGGCGCGCTGGCCTGTGACGAGCAGGAGACGCTGCTCGTGACGGGCATGCGGGTGCAGAACCTCGTCTGGGGCCTGGGAGCCGCACCGCGGACGGTCCACGAGATCATCGAAGCGGCCCGCCGCCGGATCGCGAGCCCCTTCGGCCTCCAGGTCCTCACCGTCGCCGAGGCCGCCGGCCACTTCGGCCTGGCGGAGTTCTCGCGCAGCCTCGACCTGTGCTCGCGCCTGCCCCTGGACTCCGGGCCCGGGCCGGACGTGATGACGTGGCTGGTCGCCGCGACGACCAGGTCGGCGACGCTGGCGTTCGTGGGCCGCTGCGAGGAGGCGGTGACCTGGGCCCGGCGCGCCACCTCCGTCAGCGCGGCCGTCGACGCCGAGCTGTACTCCATGACCACCCACGAGGCGGCGCACCAGTCCATCCTCACGCTGGCCCTGGCGGAGAGCGGTCACCTGGCCGAGAGCCGGGCGGTGGGCGAGGAGGCCTACCGAACGCTCGCCCAGAGCCTGCCGAGCCCCGAGCAGAGACTCCTCGCCTTCCAGCTGGGACGTGCCGCGTGGCTGGCGGGCCATCCCGGGCAGGCCCGCCGATGGTACGCCGAGCTGATCCGGGCGGCACGCCCCTACACCGCGGTCGTCCTGCAGCTGGCGCTCTCCGGACTGGCCGCGTCGGCCGCCCTGCAGGGAGACCTGAAGGCGGCCGAGGCGGCCCTGGCCGAGTACGACCGGCTGACGCCCGCGGTGCACGTTCCCGAGGAGCGGTTGGGCGTGGCCTGGCTGCACGCCGCCCGAGGGGAGCTCTCCCATGCCCGGGCCGTCCTCACCGAGGCGGCGCGGGAGGCCGGGGAACGCGGGCATGTCGCGTTCGAGTCCGTCCTGCTGACCGACCTCGTCCGGCTCGGAGGAGCGTGCGAGGCCGCGGAGCGGCTGGCGGAGATCGCCGGGACGACCGGCGGCCGGTTCCACCGGGCGCGAGCCGACCTGGCCACCGCCTGGGCCGAAGGATGCCCCGACCGGCTGCTCGCCGCCGCCGAGGAGATGGAGGCCATCGGCGCCGACCTCCTGGCCGCCGAGGCGGCCGGCGTCGCCGCCGGAATCCTGCGGCAGGCCGGTGACTCCCACCGCGCCCGGGCCGCCGCGCTCCGCGCTCAGCTGCTCGCAGCCCGCTGCGAGGGGGCCCGGACTCCCGCCCTCGCCACGGGGGACAGCGGTGCCCGGCTGACCAGGAGGCAGCAGGAGATCGCACTGCTCGCCTCACAGGGGGTGCCCAGCAAGGACATCGCCGAGCAGCTGGGCATCTCGGCCCGTACCGTCGACAACCATCTGGGGCGCATCTACATGGAGTTCGGCATCACCACCCGCCGTGAGCTGAACACCCACCTCAACGGTGTGATTCCTACGGGATCGCGATCCCCCGGGACGTGACCTGCGTCCGTCCTCACCGACAAGGGGGACGCCCTCTCCGGCGGGGGAACGTCCTCTCCGACGAGGGCACGACCGAACCGGGACCCCCGCCGGATCAAGTGCCGGCGCCCGGGTCAGTAGCGCAGGTCCGCCAGAACGCCGTAATGGTCGGACGCCACTACCCCGTCGACGGGCTCGTCGCCGATCACCTCACAGCGCACCGGATGGCCCGCGCCGCCCCGGCGCGGCCAGACGGACAGCACATGGTCGATCCTGCGGTCGGGCCACAGCGCCGGCGCCGCCCACGGGTTGGCACCGGTCCAAACGATGTCACGTCGTCGACGCCCCACTGAGCGCGACGACGAGACTGGCGGTCGCGAGCATGAACGCAGCAGATGTTCCGACGTATCGCTCCGGCTTGCTTCGGGACACCGCATTGGGGATGACGCTGAGCGCAGCGAACCCGAACACCGCCCAGGTGCCGACAACTGCGACGGGCTCTGCCACTACGTCGATCCAGCCGGCACGGTCCAGGACCACGCCTGCGAACGCGACATAGAGCACCAGCGCGATACCGCTGCCGACCCGCAGCGGTCCCGGGAGGACCCGGTGCTGCCCGCCCCACGCAAGGCTCCCCCACGGCGCGCCGCACACGAGCGCCAGTTGTAAGCCCGACAGCAGGACGAGGACGACGACGAAGAGGACGACCAGGACAGGCACCAGCTCGTTCATGAGATCGTCCTCCAAGGGCCGAGGCACATCGCTGGGAAATTACGATATGTCGCGTTACACCCTTGAGTCAAGATATATCGCGTTAGCTATGGTGGCCGCACGCTTGGAAAGCTCCTTGTGGACCAAGGGGTGCGCATCCGCGTCGTGCAGGAACTCTTGGCCGCGTACGGGTGACCATCACCGAGCACTGCCCCCACGTGGCCGGCGAATTGATGCAGGACGCGAGCACCCGTGTGGGAGCCGCCCTCTGGGGTGATGAGTGAGAACCGCACCCTGACAGGATTCGAAGATCAAAAAGGCCCTCTCCCCGTACTCGGGAGAGGGCCTCTGATCTGCGGAGGCTCGGGGATTTGAACCCCGGATGGGCGGTAAACCCAAACCGCATTAGCAGCTCTGATCTTGCCCGTCCCGATCGGTCCCACCCGGACCAACGGGCGTGGTCGGTCCCTCTGGAACGGGGTTGAACGGGGCTGGATTGCAACTAGGGCGCGTATCGAGTCGTGATCAATTGATGGTCCGGGTGAGGTGCTTGACCCAGATCATTGAGGCGCGCAGATGGAGGCCGGCGAGGTAGCTGCCTGGGGTCTTGTCGTATCGGGTGGCGACGCCTCGCCAGGCCTTGAGCTTGTTGATCAGGCGCTCGACGGTGTTCCTTTCCTTGTAGAGGCCGGCGTCATGGCTGACAGGCCGACCGCCCGCGGAGCCCTTCTTCTTCCGGTTGGCGGCCTGGTCTTTCTTCTCCGGGATCACTGCCTTGATACCGCGTCTGCGCAGGTGGGCTCGGTTACCGCGGGAGGAGTAGGCCTTGTCGGCGGCGACCGCGTCCGGCCGGGTACGGGGGCGGCCGACGGGCATGCGGATGCGTATCTTCCCCAGCACGGGGATGAACTGCGGGCTGTCCGCGGCCTGGCCCGCGGTCAGCACGAACGCCAGCGGGCGGCCCTTGCGGTCGGCGGCCAGGTGAACCTTGCTGCTCTGCCCGCCCCTGGAGCGTCCCAGCAGGGCGGCCTTCAGTCGGAGTTTTCGTCGGCGCCGGAGGCGTCGCCGCTTCTCCCGCTCGGGATCGATCTCGGCGTCCTGTCCGTCTTGTTCTTCGAGACCGCCCCTTTTGACCTGGCCTTCTCCTCCTGGGCAGCTGCCTTCTCCAGTGCGCCGAGAACGTCCTGGCCCAGGTGCATCCCGGCCGCGTCGTGGTGAGCACGCGCGGTGGTGGAGTCGACGCCGGTCAGGGACAGGTCCACCTCACCCCGCTTGGCCGCTTCCGCGATCAGGCCCTCCAGCAGGGCCTCGAAGACGCCGGCGTCACGCCATTGCCGGAAGCGGTTGTGGACGGTCGACCAGGCACCGAACTCCCGCGGCATCTCCCGCCACTGTCCGCCGGTCCTGAACCGCCAGATCACCCCCTCGAACTGCTGCCGTAACCGCTCGGGATACGGGCCGTACTCGCCGATCGGCAGGTACGGCCCGATGAACTCCCACTCCGCGTCCGTCAGTTGCACTCGCGTCACGCAACAAGATCTACCGGTCCAGATCTCATCACGAGGGCGAATCAACAGATTGATCACGACCCAATACGCGCCCTAGAACTGCAACTAGGAACCGGTGAGCGCGAGGCGATTCCCGTTCGGCGATATATCCGATTTGTCGGCACGCGACCGGCTAACGTGATCGTTATCGAGCGGCTCAACGAGGGGCCAGCTGATCATAGGGGCGGATGGTGTCTCGTGCGAAGGACGATCGTGTGCCTATCCCTGGTGCTGCTCCTGTCCTCCTGTGGCTGGTTCCATCGCGTCTCGCCCGGAGAGTTCAAAGATCGCGCCCAGGAGGTGGTGGCGCGCTGGCAGGGATCGTCCGCCGACCGAGCCTGGCGTAAGGGGTTCGTTTCGCTGGAAGTGATGAATCCGCGGGGATGGGCCCGTGTGGGCCCCATTCCGGCCTGGGCGAACAGAAGCGCGCACAACGGCGCGTGGCAGCTGGCCACCACGCTGCCCGCGGATTCCCCGACCCGCGCGAATGTGCACTGGCCGGACGGTTCGGTCTCCCAGGTGCCGCTCGTCACGACGGCGAACGCGTACGCGGAGTTCAGCGAGCCGGCCGACTTCATCGAGGAGGAGTGCCCGGCCAAGGGATGCCGCCCGCTCCAGGTGACCGGTGTAGAACTGGACGAGGTGCCACTGGAGACCAGCCGCGGCACGGTCCAGGTGCCCGCATGGCTGTTCACCGTCAGAGGAGTGAAACAGAAGTACGTCCACGTGGCGGTCGACCCCTCGGCCGTCACCACCCGCCCCGAGCAGGTGCAGAACGAAGAGGTGACGGCGTTCGATCTCGTTGTCGGCAAGCCGGACGAGTTGCTTCTCCAGTACGGCTACGGCGCTTGTGACAGCATTCACGGAGCGCGTGCCTACGAGACCGATCACCTGGTGGTGGTCGACGTGGACGAGGAGTACTCCGGCGAGATGTGCCCCGCGATCCTCAAGACGGCCACGATCACCATCACGCTCACGCGACCGCTCGGCGACCGCCTCGTACTCGACTCCGGCACCGGGCTGCCAGTGGTGCGGGGAGTGAAAAGACGCTGACGGTCCGGGCTTCCCGTTTGGAGTTGGTGATAGGAACCCAACCCGCGCTGTCAGCTTGGGAAGTGCATGGATCGCGGCCTGCGGAGGCCCTGACCTGGGAAGCGTCTGGGTCATGCCTGACCGTGATTACCTCCTCCTTACCTTGCCTGATGGCAGGCTAATAGCACGTGGCAGGTCTGCCAGGGCATGGCGAACATGTAACGGCGAGTGTGCCCACCAGCTCCGATGGGCTGGGGCTGAGGAACGAAGTCCCAGCCCGCCGATCGCCCCCAGCCAGGGACAGTGGCAGACCATAGGAGGGCGATCGTAGGCGGAACTGAAGCAGTTCTGTTCCATTACGGCCCGAGTGAAAAGCATCTTGATCTTGGATGCGATTCTAGATGAGCTGCGGCCAATGCGACCGTGGTTGACAGATTTGCTAGTTAGAGGCCTCTGAGCTCGGCTGCGATATTAAATCTCGGGCATCTAAATAATTCCAGAGATGGATGCTCGATCGGCTTACCACAGCTAAGGCTGAGCTATTTGGCTGCCATTGACATTTGGTCGCATAGCCGTCCAGTCTAAGGCCCGCAACGCAAGCGCCAGACGCTACGTCCCACACTCTTACAGTTTGATCCCAGGAAGCGGTCGCCACCAAGGCCCCATCTTCGGAGATAGCCACCGACGCAACTATTCCAGTATGCCCTTTTAGGGATTGAAGTAGACGACCATCTTCTGCATCCCAAACTCGAACTTCTCCATCCCAACCACCTGTGACGATAATGCGGTCATCGCGAGATATTTCGATGGCCCTCACCATGCTCTCATGCCCGTCCAAGGCGTGCAGCAGAGCCCAGTCAGAGGTGGACCATACCCTCACAGTTCCGTCGTCGCTCGCGCTTACAAGCCAAGCACCAGAGGACGAGATGGCTAAGCGATTGACCCATCTCGAGTGTGCAACCAAGCGCTTAAGGAGCTTGCCGGTAGTTGAGTCCCAGATACAAACTTGATGATCATGACCCCCACTAGCAAACCAAGAGCCGTCTGGCGAAATTGATATTGCTCCAACTCGACCTTCGTGGCCAATTCTAACTCTAGGTTCTGTTCCATCACTCAAATCCCATATCTTTACAGTGCCGTCCCAGCAGCCGGCTACAACCCACCTGCTATGTGTGTCCAGGGAGTCGAGCTCCCCGTAAAGGACGCGCACAAGTGTTCCTGAGTCGACTTGCCAAACTCCAGCGTTTCTGCTCCAGCCCAACGCTACGATAAGACCTCTCGATTCAATATATTTGATATCGCGAATTCCACCTCGATTACCGCCTAATTTTCGGAGAACGTCCCCCGACGTGGAGTTCAGGAGTTGAAGCGTCCCTTGAGTGTCAGCTGCAATGAGGTAAAGCCCTGAGGGCAAAAAAATTATTGTTCCTTCACCGTGATCATCTTCATCTTCCCCGTGCGTGCTCAGCTCAACGTCCCAAAGCCGAATCGTGTCATCTGCCGCACCAGTGAATATATGTTCACCGTTGGGAGATACGACGACCGCCGAAACATTGGCTGTATGGCCAATCAAGCGGCCGCGCGAAGCGCCAGTTTGCCCATCCCAGAGACGAGCAACAGCGTCTCTACCTCCAGTAACGATTAGGCTGTCATCGACTGATATTGCGACACTATCCACTCCATGCTGACGCTCCAACTTCCCATGCTGAAGCCTAAATCGTGTGCTCGCGGTTTCAAGATCCCAAACAAGTACGGTTCCAATATTACTTGTGCTACTTACTGCCCACTTTCCGTCAGAAGAAATGGCGATAGATTCAACCGGCCCCGCCCAATTTCCCGTTACAGGTGCCCGAAGTTTCGTATGACCATCGAAAATGCCAACGATTTCCTTTGTGACACAATCAAAAATATGAACCTTACCTTCCCAGTCCCCTATGAGAATGCGCTGACCATCTCGAGAGATGGCTACCGCATTGCTGACACGGGAATAAATTGTCTCCTTTTTGAAACGAGAATATACTCTGGCGGCCCAGATTCTCGGAGTTAGTCGACCATGAATAATTTGGCATTTCCCATCCCTTGTATTCCAGATACGGGTTGTGCCATCGGCGCTTCCAGTCACTAAATGTCGGGAATCTGGAAACGCGGCCATGGCATAAATCGCGTCTTTGTGTCCAGCTAAGGAGTTTAGCAATTCTCCTGTGCTCGGATCCCAGACATGAATCACTCTGCCATAGCCGCCGCTGGCAATCCATGTTCCGTCTGGCGCAGAAGCCAGGCTACTGACCCATCCGCCATCTACAGAAAGAGTCTGTCGAGCTGAACCGCTTTTCGGGTCCCATACCTTTATCGTCCCGTCACCGCTGACACTGGCGAGCTGTTCGTCTCCACATAGCGCAAGATCAGCAATTCGATCGGTATGACCAACAAATATTCGAGCAACGGTCGTCGCTGATTGAAGCCTTGCCCATCTCCTAACTAGACACCCCGCTTCGCGCTCTTCTATTAAATAATTTGATGCATCCACGAATTCGGGTATTCCGATGATTGCATTCAATATGGGCGATGTTTCGTCGAGGCTATTATCAATCGGCACAAGTAGATGTGCATTAGATGCGATAATCGTCTTTAATGCTTCGACGCGTGGGTCATGGGCAATCAAATCACTTTCGGCACGAACCGGGCCATCGCGCTTGATCCTTGCACGCGCCCACCTAAGGTCACTATTCAAAGCAGCTAAGGCTGCCCAGTCTTCCGATTCTTGCAAATGATACGCCAGATTCCGCCAAACATAATCGGCCGAGTGAGGCATGCGCCACCATCTCGCATTTAAATTAGCGCTATCCACGTCATCATTAAGCAGAGATTTAGCACTTACCAGAAAGCGTCTATGGATGTACGCCAAACTGGCACCTACCTCTTTTCTTATAAAGGCTCGAAGGACATCGTGAATAGATATTGTCCCGTCCCTGTGAGTACTAACGAGAGAAAGAGTCGTTAGCCTGGCGCATAGAATGTCCGTATCATCAGAACTGGCATTGCTTATTGATTCCCATATAAGCCTGACCATCGTTCGAGGCACGCGTTCAGCATCGCGGAAGATCCCGAGTGCGTAGTATCTTTCTCGTTCGCTTTCACTCAATCTTTTGAGACTCAAATGTATAGTGGACGCTATCAGGCGACCTCTAAATGCCTCGTCCAAATGATTGTCGAGTGCGGCGGGCCCCATGTCTCGCAAAAGACGATCGTAAATTTCTATTGCGCGATCCAGGGGCATATTTTGCTCGACCATATCTGCAATCGCTGACCCAATTAGGGACAGCAAGAGAGGCCATCGCGATGCCTGTTCGATTAGAGCTCCTGTTATCCGACTGGGGTGATCTCCAATCCATCGGGATAGAAGGGTGTGCGCTTCGATGCTGGACATCTCACCGACTATCACCTTAGAGCTTTCTATTGGCCCTAGACTCGCAATCCGCGTCGTAACCATCCGTGTACAAGGTCTCCCACCTTGCAACAAGGGAGCAAGATGTTCGGCGTCCCAGACATCATCGACGACAAGCAGCGTAGGAGGCCGTTCATCTAACACTTGTCCGAGACGGTACCCTGCATGGATTGGATTTGATTCCTCTTCCCGCTGTCCAGTAAGGACTTCTACAAGAAACTGTATTTTTGCAGCTAATTCTACTGCCGATATCGACTCGCCCAGCGAAACCCATAGTATTCCACCAGGGTAATTTGCCTTTAACTTCCGACAAGCCTCTCGGGCTAGAACGGTCTTTCCGAACCCTCCTGGTCCTACAATTACGGTTGGGTGTGGGCCTGGACCCGACTCGCGAATATTTTCCACTACTTGGCCGAGCAAAGTAATTCTGGAAACCAGAGGCACGTCCTCATCTTCAACCATGAAGGGCGACTGGGCAGTGTGAGATTTCCCCGATCGTTTTCTTCTGGACTCTTGTCGAGGTTTAGAAGCCCATGCTGTGAAAACCGCCAGAATGAACGCTCCGGCAAGGGACGCTATTGCAATAGCAACATCGTTTCGCATTGCGGCATGGTCGTTGTCATGCCCCGAAGGCCAACCGTACGTAGTCCAGAGCCACCAAGAAGTGCCAGCGGTAGCGATAATTATTATTAGGGCGCCGAGCCATCTCATCATATGCGGACCTTTAAATTTAATCGAGAGTTGGGAAACGTTCGGGTTATTAAACCTTCCCCATACGCCCCGAGTCATTCTGTATGCATCTATGGTGACAGATCAAAGCGCGTTAGATCATCTTTATGGTTAATTAAGGGCTCATAGTGATGCACCTCGTGATTAAGCGCTAGGAACATAGACTTTTAGTGCTAAATATACAGACTGAGGAGGTGTCCGCAACGGTGAAGCCCTCAGATGGGCGGCAGAACAATGCGCTGGCGGTTGCTGGGCCGGCGAGTACTTTTAGCAACAGTGGTGGTGCTGATCGGTGGAGGGCCCGAGCCGTTGCCGACCGGGACCGGCGCCCACGCCGCACGCCCGGGCGGCAGGCGGCAGAGGGCCCATTACGGCGGCGCGGCGCGCCGCCGTCTTGATACCTATGAGAACAATTCGGCAATGACTCAGGTTGCGCTCAGCCGACGTATCGTCGCTCAGAGCTTCGCGAAGAGGCTGAGCACCTCGGTGAAGCCGGTGGTGAGGCTGTCGAGCAGGGCCTTGCCTTTTTCGGCAGTGGCCAGTGAGGGCCGGCCGATGACTCCGCTGTCGGTGTAGGCCTGCATTCCCTTGGTCAGGAGGTGGCGGCGGTCGTCGGCGATCCAGTCGGCGGACTCGTAGCCGGTGCGGATCGCTTCGGGGTAGGCGTGCAGCAGCAGGGAGGTCTCCAGCTCGCCGGCGTGCATGTCCTCGTGCATGGAGCTGGTGAGTCCGGCAGCGTCTCGGGCCTCGTTCCAGTCCTCTCGGGAGGGGAACAGTGCCATGCGACGCCCTTCGGCGTTGCCCTCCTGGACGACGTTGCTCAGGACGTAGTTGCCCCCGTGGCCGTTGACGACGACCAGGGCCGTGGGGCCGGAGCGGGTGATGGAGTCGTAGACGTCGGTGACGATCGCGTGCAGGGTGCGTGCGGAGATGCTGGCGGTTCCGGGCCATGCGCTGTGCTCGTGGGAGCAGGAGATCGTCACTGGCGGCAGCAGCAGGACAGGGTAGGCGTCGGCGACCTGGCGGGCTATCAGGGTCGCCACGATGGTGTCGGTGCTGAGCGGCAGGTAGTCGCCGTGCTGTTCGAAGCTCCCGACGGGAAGGATCGCAACGTCGGCGTTGCGCTGGCGTTCCTCGGTCGTGGTCGCGGTGGGCAGCAGGGGAATCACCGGTCTCCTCGTGGCTGGGGTACGGGCAGGGAGAAGGACTTCAAGAGGATTCCGAGTCTGGTGAGCAAGTCTGCCAGGTAGGCGTCTGTCGCCCATCGCGCCAGGTGCCCATGCAGCACGGTGAGCTGAGCGGCGACCCGGCTGGAGCGAAGGGCCTGTGTGCGAGAGAGGGCTTCTTCGGTCACCGCGCAAGCCTGCTCGCGCTCGCCTGCTATGGCGTAGGCGGTGGCCATGCGAGCCAGGAACAAGACGTGATCGCGTGTTTGGCTGGAGTCGCCCCACTGGGGCCGGCTGGCTTCGAAGATGGGGATGGCCGCGGTGGCCTCGCCCAGCAGTACGCGGGTCGCACCGGTCTCCATGGCGATGTAGGCGGGAGTGCAGTACGGGGCGCGGTCGTTCTCGCTCTGCGTCGTCCCCGCGGTGGCTTCGGCAAAAGCCGTCTCTGAATCGCGGGCGGAGTCTGCCGCTTCTCCCAGGTGGGCGTTGGCCGCCGCGCGGGTTCTCAGGACGACCGCTCTGAGCCGGGGGGTGAGGGCTTCGGGATGGGCCAGGGCCGTGTTCGCCAGTCCAAGGCCGTGGCCGTAGTCGCCGGCCTCGGTGGCGATGATGCTCTTACGCATGAGGATGTAGGAGATGACGCGCTGGTCTCCCAGTTCCATGGCGTAGTCCAGGGCCTTGTTGGTCCACATCGTGGCGCCGGTGAAGTCACCCAGGTCTTGGTGAAGCCATCCGCAGAACTCCAGGAGCTCACTGGCGAAGTTCAGAGCTTCGACGCGGTCGGCTCCTCGGGTCACCCGGCAGACCTGCCCGACCACAGGGACGTGATCTCGTACGGCGTTGATCACGAGTAGCGGCCCCATGATGGCCTCGGCCTGGATATGGCCGGTGAGAATGTGCCGAAGTCCGGATATGACGGGGCGGCTGGATGCTCCGGTCAGATTGGCCAGGTACGGCGTCAACGGGCCGGTACGTGATGACGGCTCCGCGTCATCGGACGGTGGTGCGGGTGATGTGTGCTGGTGTGCGCTGACAGCCTGAGGCCGTCGCGGTGCAAGTCCGAGAGCCAGCCTGGCGGAATCCGGCATGTCCAGGCCATCGGCGACGCGCTCGAACACCTCGAACGAGGTGACCCTGATCGTGCCCCTCATGATCTCGCTGATCTTGCCTTGGCTGAGGTTCACGGCGGTACCGATGCGGGTTTGGCTGACCCCGGCGTATTGACGGACCAGTTGAAAAACCTGGCCGACATTGCGATTTTGGAGAGCCGATAGCATTTCGGGACGCTGCCACAGTTCCGGCAAGATAACGACTGGTTTAGTCGCATCTGCTGGCATACGTGCTATCTCCCTTTGTGGCCTCGACTTCCGAATACCCAACGCTTGCCGCTGGAAGTTATCCCGTCAAGGGATATCGAATATCCGGGGCAGGGATTCCGGCTCGGGATGGGTTCGACAACCCCTGAGGGCGAACCTTGATCCATGGTTGCCGAGGATGAGTCGACGGGTCAGGGATGTGGAGCCTGCTGTGGCCGTGGCTGGCGGTGGATCCGCCGGAGTCGCGCCGATGTGGAGTGCCGCATCGACGGCCAGGTGGTCAAGCCGGTCCGGATCGCGTGCTTCGACTGCCTGGGCGCCGGCGAGGTGGCGGCCTGATGAGCGGGCATGAGATTCCGGCCATCAGTCGGCAGAAGGCGATCACGCCGGTACGGGCGGCGCGACGTCTGCGCGATGAACTGTCGGCGTTGAACATCGCCTCGGACGTTCACGACGGGTACGGGCTGGCATTGGTGTCGGTCTGGTTCGGGCTGGTGGTGTGGACCGATGGCCGGGTGTTTCGCTGGTGGGCCGGAGAGCAGACGGGCCAGGCTCGTTATCAGCGCTATGCCTTTTGTCCCGCGAGCGATCCGGTGACCGCCGCGCGCCGGGTGGCCGATCGTTGCCTTGAGCTTCGCAAGCGGGGACCGGTTCCGGTTCCCGGCCCGAGTGGGTGTGCTCCGCAATGATCGAGTTGACGAGCTGCCTGAGCCCTCATGTGTCCACGCCGCAGGGCGGTCATACGCGGCTGGTCTGGCTGAGTCCTGACAGAGGGACCGAACGGCTACGGGTGATCACTTGGACCTGTCGGTGCCGGGCCACGCTGTACGAGCTGTGCCAGGCCGGAGGGCGAGGCTTCATCCGGCGCACGCTTCAACTGGACGGGAGTCCCGAAGTTCACGAGACCTATCGGTGGCCGATCCGGCAGGCCAGCGATATATGGAGGGCGTTGCTCTCCGGGGAGGCCCGGTAGGCGGACGCGGCGGCACGGCCGGCCATGATCGGTCGTGCCGCCGCGTTGCGGGTGAGAACTTCCTGTCGACCGAAGGGCTTCGCACCATCAACATGCGCTGATAGCCTGCTTGGCTAGACAAGCATGTTGAATGTGAGGCTCTAATGTCGTTTGAGTACACGCCTCCCAAGTACGCGCAGTTGATCGCCGAGCTTGAACGGCGTATCGACTCCGGTGAGTATCCTGCGGGCTCGCTGCTGCCCAGCGAACACACGCTCATGGCGGAGTTCGGCATGGCGCGGCCCACCGTGGTCAAGGCTCTCGGCGTCCTGCGTGATCAGGGATGGATCGTCACCCAACAAGGCAAGGGCCGTTTCGTACGCGGTCGCCCGGCGATCCCCAAGGACCAGAAGGCGCGCACGGGCCGCGAGCTCCTCGACCGGACAGAGACCCAGGCCACGAGCAAGCTGCTGGCGGCCGGACCGGTCGAGGCTCCCAACCGCATCGCCGCCTACCTCGCCCTGGAGCAGAAATCCACGGTCGTGCTGCGCAAGATCCTGGTGGAGCGCGACGGTGAGCCCACCGAGATCTCCGGTACTTGGGTTCCGGCCGATGTCGCCGAAGGTACGGCCCTGGCGGAGTCGGCCGATCTACGGCAGGGCATCCGGCGCTACGTGGAGAGTGCGGCCGGCGTCTCGTTGGACCACATCATCGAGCACATCACCGCGCGCAACCCCACCCTTGAGGAGCGCAAGCTTCTGGGCGTGAAGCCCTCGGCCGCGCTGCTGACCGTGTACGCCGTCGCCTGTGATGCGACAGGCAAGCCGTGGGTGGTGGTGGAGACCGTACTCCCCGGTGACCTTCACGAGCTGGAAGACGCCTACCCGATCCGGTAATCCAACTTTCCCCATGAAGCCCGCTTGGTGCACTTGACTAACCAAGCGGGCTTCGTGCTTAATAAAGACTCAACTTGGTCAGTCAAGCAGACTGAGTAGTCAAGAAGGAGAGTGTTGCACCATGGCCATCCAAGGCCCGATCCCTGTCAGCTTCGACCAGGTCTTCCCGCACGGCTGCTACGTGGTCGGCGAGGTCGAGCAGGTCAAGGACTTCACCGCCTCGACCGGTGGACGCACCGTTTATGCCAAGGACAAGACCACCGGCGAACTCGTCTGGCAGGTCGCCGTCATGGACGCCGACCCCACCCTCAAGGCCGGACAGAAGACCGTGGCCGTCAAGATCCTCTCCCCGGTCCAGCCGGTCCCCCCGCCTCCGCTGCCGGGCCTGCCGTTCGTCCCGGTGGAGTTCGACGGCATGACCGCCACCGCCTACGTCGCCGAAAAGACCGGCCGCCTGGCCTGGTCCCTACGCGCACGAGCGATGCGCGCTCCCCGATCCGCCACGGCCCCGGTCAAGGCATCGGCCGGTAAGGAGATGGCCGCGTGAAAGAGCACCGGCCCTACACCCGCGCCGTGGTGAGCGTCGACGAGAACGGCACCCGCCTCGACACCTCGTTTCGCACCCCGCACCTGTCGGTCATGGCACTGGGCGCCGACGGAGAACGCCCCTTCCTGCACCTGTCCTCCCGCGAGGCCCAGGTGATCATCTCCACCACCGGCGGCGGACCGGTCACCGCACAAGACCTCACCCTCGCCCGGCAGATCGCCGACGCCGCCGCCCGCTACCTGACCTACTGCGAGCTCCTGCACACCACCCAGAACACCACGGTGATGCTGCCGGGCCTGGAGGAGGTCACAGCCTGACACGCAAGCGGGGCCGCCAGAACTGGCATTCCGGCGGCCCCTCAATCTCCCCAGACAGCAAATCAAGAGAGGACCCAAGCCTAATGTTCAAAAAACTGCCCGGTGACGAAGCACGCACCCTCGTCACCACGACCCCCGACACCGCCATAGTGTTCCGGCCGGCCGTGGTGCGCACCCCGGCCATCCTCACCATCACCATCTTCCTGTGGCGCCTGCTGACCGGAATCGTCCGGCTCATCTGGCGCCACCCGATCGCCCTGGCCCTGGTCGCCGTTCCGGTCGCGCTCACCATCTTGTACGGCTGGCGCCTCGCCCTGGTCGTCGTCATCGCCGCCGTGTCACTGCTGGCGCCCTGGCCGTTCTTCGACCGGTCCTCGTTCAACCGCTGGATCGGCTGGCGACTGCTAGCCTTCTGGCGCCTGACATGGATCTACCGCCGTCACTGGCAACCGGTGATGATCGTCTCCGGGCTCGGCCGGAACCTGCGCGGCCGGGACTACCTGCCTCACATCGTGCGCGTCACCTGCACCTCGTGGGCCGACCTGGTCACGGTGAAAATGATCAGCGGACAGTCGGTCAAGGACTGGACCGACCGCATCGACCACCTCGCGCACGGCTTCGGCGCCACCTCCTGCCGGGTCACAGTCGCTCGGTCGGGGCGCCTGCTGCTGGCCTTCCCCCGGCGTGACCCGCTGGCCACGCCCTTGCCAGCGCTACCGATCCCTGAGACGGCATCGGTCGGGCCGGTGGAGATCGGCCGGTGTGAGGACGGCACTCCGTGGCGGCTCAAGGTCCACGGCACTCATGTCCTGGTGGCCGGCGCCACCGGTGCGGGCAAGGGCTCGGTCATCTGGTCCACCATTCGCGGTCTCCTGCCTGCGGTACGGGCGGGCCTGGTCCAGGTCTGGGCGCTGGACCCCAAGCGGATGGAACTGTCCTTCGGGCGTGACCTGTTCGGCGACCGCTATGCCGCGAACCCTGCCGACTGCGCCGATCTACTGGAAGCGGCCGTGAAGGTCATGCAGGAGCGGGCCGACCGGTTCGCAGGACTCCAGCGCTCCCACACCCCCACCGTCGATGACCCGTTCGTCCTGGTGGTGGTCGACGAGGTGGCGTTCCTGACCGCCTACCAGTCCGACAAGGGCCTCAAGCTCCGCATCTCCGCCGCTCTGGCCACGCTGACCACCCAGGGCCGGGCGGTCGGGTTCGGCGTAATGGCCGCTCTTCAGGACCCGCGCAAGGAGGTCATGAACGTCCGCAACCTGTTCCCCGACAAGATCGCTCTCCGGCTGGACGAGTCGGAACAGGTGGACATGGTGCTCGGCGACGGTGCCCGGGATCGTGGGGCGCTGGCCGATCACATCTCTTCGGTTCCCGAGCAGGGCGCGGGCATCGGCTACGTCCGCCTGGAGACCTCACCTGAGCCGATCCGCGCCCGTGCCGGTTACGTCTCTGACGCCGACATCCGCGCCATGGTCGCCGACTTCGCCGAGGAGGCAACCCAGTGAAGATCATCATTCAGGGCACCCTCGCCGAGATCGACACGATTCCCTTCCGCCTCCTGGGCACCCTGTCCGACTCCCCGCCACGGTTTGAGCTGGTGCTCTCCGACCTGGTCAACATCCGACTGCGACGCGACCCCTACAGCGCTTCTTACCGCTTCACCGCCGACGTGCTCGCCCGAGAGGAGGACATGTGACCGACATCCCCACTTCCCCATCCGCTCTCTCCCCTGACGGCTCCGACCGCACCCTTCCCCGTCTCGTCCGTGACACCCTGCCGATCGCCCTGGACGTCGCGGTGGAGGTCGCCAAGCTCCACGGCGTGTGCATCCGCCCGATCGAACTGCGACGCCTGGACACCCACACCGGCACGGTCGAGTCGTTCAACATCCCCTGCGGCACCACCCAGGAAGCCAAGTGTTCGCCGTGCGCCATGCGCAACAAACAACTACGCAAGGCTCAGTGCCGTGAGGGCTGGCATCTGGAGATCGAGCCCGTCGCCGAACCCCACCCCTCCACCGACGACCAGAAATGGCTGATCGAGTTCCGGGCCGACGTACAGGCCAAGCGGGACGAGGCCGAACGCAACGGGGAAGACACCCTCGACTGGGATGAGGCGATCGCCGGGATCGATGCGGAGATCAACGCCGCCGGCATGCGCGGCAACGTCCTGGGTGGCAGGGCGACCCCCAAGCGCTCCCGCTCGACCAGACGCCGCCAGGACGCCCCCGACCTGCCCAAGCGGGCCAAGCAGGACACCACCCTGGGCCGGACGTTCATCGCCTCCGATGGCAAGGTCTACCGGCCCTCGCTGTTCGTCACCCTGACGCTTCCCTCCTACGGGCGCGTGCGCAACGGCGTCCCGGTCGACCCGGCCACCTACGACTACGCTCGCGCGGCCCGCGACGCCCTGCACTTCTCCAAGCTCGTCGACCGCTTCGTGCAGAACCTCCGCCGGGTGGCCGGCTACGACGTGCAGTACTTCGCCTCCGTCGAACCCCAAAAGCGCCTCGCCCCGCACCTGCACATGGCCATCCGCGGCACCATGCCCCGCGCGGAGGTCAAAGCCATCGCCGCCGCCACCTACCACCAGGTCTGGTGGCCATCGGTCGATGAAGTCCGCTTCGACGGCGACCACCTGCCCATCTGGGCACCCCGGACCGAACGCGCCGAGCCCTATCCGGACGGACAGAGCGGCGACTACCTCGACCCGGCCACCGGGGAACTCCTGCCCACCTGGGACCAGGCACTCGACCGGCTCGACACCGACGAGACGGCCGAACCGCTGCACGTGGTCCGCTTCGGGGCTCAGGCCGATGTTCAGGGTGTCCTGGCCGGATCGCCCGATGCCGATCAGTGCCTCATCTACCTGTCGAAGTACCTGACCAAGAACCTCGGTGACCCCCTCGATGCCAAGGACGTCGGCGACCACGCCCGCCGCGACCACGTCACCCGCATGGTCGAAGCACTGCGCTACGAACCCTGCTCGCCCACCTGCGCGAACTGGCTGCGCTACGGAATCCAGCCCAAGGGAGCCAAGGCCGGCATGCTGCCGGGCCGATGCCGTGGCAAGGCGCACAAGGCCGAACACCTCGGCTACGCCGGACGGCGCGTCCTGGTCTCACGCAAGTGGTCCAACAAGACCCTGCGCGAACACAAGCAGGACCGGCGGGCCTGGGTGCTTGACATGCTCGGCCTTCCCGACGACACCGTGACCGACCCACACCGCTACGTCTGGCGACCGGTCTCCTCCAAAGACCCCAATCGCACTCCACTAGCCAAACGGCTGCTGCGCGAGGTCGCCAACCGCCGGCGTACCCGCGCACGCCTGATCGAACTCCAAGCCAGAGCGGACGGACGACCGATCGAGGATCTTTCGGCAATCGGAAAGGCGGCCTGACATGGAACCACTGTTCTACCGGCCCAAGGACGCCGCCGTGATGCTCGGCATGAGCCGTACGGCCGTCTTCCGCCTGATCAAGTCCGGTGAACTCAAGTCGATCAAAGACGAGGGATACCGGCTGGTCCCCCGGTGGGCGCTCCACGAGTTCGCCCGTGCGCTGGAGGCCAAGGCCGGCCTCTCCCAGGAAGAGGCCGCATGATGGCGAAGAAGCCGGACGGCCGGTCCTCGATCTACTTCGGTAATGACGGCTACTGGCACGGCTGGGTCACTTTGGGCATCAAGCCGGACGGCTCCCTCGACCGTCGTCACCGGATGGCCAAGACCGAGGCCGAAGTGACCCGCAAGGTCAGGGAACTGGAGAACAACCGGGAGTCGGGGCAGGTCACCAAGCCCGGCCGTGCGCCCACCGTCGCCGAGTGGATGAACGAGTATCTCGACGTGATCTGTGAGCGGCTCGTGATCTCCGGCAAGATGGCGCCGCGCACCCTGACGGACTACCGGTCCAAGACGCGTCACTGGATCATTCCGCTGCTCGGGCGGCATCGGCTCAACCGGCTCGCCCCCGAACACCTCGACACGGCCTACACCACGATGCTTGAGAAGAACCTCTCGACCAGCACCGTGCTCAAGGTTCATCGCATCCTGTCGCGGGCGCTGACCATCGCGGTGCGCCGCAACAAGCTCACGCGGAACGTCGCGACCCTCGTCGACGCCCCCTCGGCTGCGTCCACCGAGATCGAACCGCTGACCCGCGAGGAAGCCCGCGACATCCTCAACGTGGCCGGCACCCGGCGGAACGGCGCGCGCTGGTCGGTGGCTCTGGCTCTCGGCATCCGCCAGGGCGAAGCGCTCGGGCTCCGCTGGCAGTACGTCGACCTGGAGACCGGAGTGATCAGGGCGTGGTTCCAGATCCAGCGCACCGAGTGGCAACACGGATGCGCCGATCCCCATGAATGCGGGGAGAAGTGGCACCGCTGGCCCTGCAAGAAGAAGTGCGGTGATCACGGGCATAACCCGGGCTGCAAGGCGGACTGTAAGAAGCAGGGGCACACCTGTTTCAAGAGGACCTGCCTCAAGGACTGTACGAGCCATGCCGACAGGTGCCCGAAACGTACGGGCGGGGGCATCGTCTTCCGCCAGCGAAAGGGCAAGAGCAAGCTCACCCTTCAATGCCCTCCCGAGCTGCTCGCGCTACTCAAGGCACACCGCAAGATCCAGGCGGCGGAGCGTCTCAAGGCGGGGGACCGCTGGGAGGATCACGACCTCGTGTTCGCCACCCGCCATGGCGGCCCGATCGAGCGCACCGAGGACTGGAAGGTGTGGAAAAACATCCTCAAGCAGGCCGGGGTCCGGGACGTGCGGGTGCACGACGCTCGCCACACCGCCGCGACGTTGCTCATCGAGCAAGGGGTGAACATCCGGGTCGTTCAGGAGGTCCTGGGCCACACGAGGGTGACCACGACCGAGCGTTATGCACATGTGTCCACACCGCTCATGCGCGACGCCGGCGAACGTCTGGCCTCGGCGCTCTGGGGGGAGTCCTGACCCCTCGTTGCAACTAGGACTGCAACTATGAAGCCTTCGAAGATCAAAAAAGGCCCTCTCCCAAGTCTCGGGAGAGGGCCTCTGACCTGCGGAGGCTCGGGGATTTGAACCCCGGATGGGCGGTAAACCCAAACCGCATTAGCAGTGCGGCGCCATAGACCTGACTAGGCGAAGCCTCCTGGTTGCCGTTCGGCTCAGCACAGAGTACCGGCCATCCGGCGAGGCGGCAAAGCGGTTGTCGATCGCGTCCCGGGCAAGAGTTGGGGAAGAGTTATCCACAGATGGTGGATAACTCTTCCCTGCCCTGTGGACAAGTTGGGGAGTCCACAGATGGGGAGGGCGGGAGCGCTGTGGATTCCCATCTGCCGGGACGCTACATCTCACATCATGGATGATTTTAACGGTTTCTCGCCACCCGGGAAGGCCGGGTTCGCCGCCCGAAGCAGAGGCTCGCCGCTCCGGGAGGACCGGGTGCGTCACCCCGGCAGGGCCGAGGGCTCCGAGCCGTCCGCGAGGATCAGGCGGCCGGGTTGGCCTCGCCCTCGATCTCGATCTTGATCTTCTTGCCGACCAGGACGCCGCCGGTCTCCAGCGCCTGGTTCCAGGTCAGGCCGAACTCCTCGCGGTCGATCTCGCCGGTGAGCGAGAAGCCCCAGAGGGTCTGTCCCCACGGGTTGGTGCCGGCGCCGCCGTACTCGACGGTCAGCTCGACCGGCTTGGTGACGTCACGGATGGTGAGGTCGCCGGCGAGGGTGAACTCGTCGCCGGAGTGGCCGAGCACGCGGGTGCTGCGGAAGGTCAGGTCGGGGAACTTGTCGGCGCCCAGGAAGTCGTCGCCACGCAGGTGGTTGTCGCGGTCGGGAGCGCCGGTGGTGATGCTCTCCGCCTTGATCGTGATCTCCGCGGAGGAGTCCAGCGGGTTCTCGGCGATGGTGACGGTGCCGGCGAACTCACCGAAGTGGCCGCGAACCTTGCTCACCATCATGTGCTTGACGAGGAAACCGACCCGGGTGTGGGCGGCGTCGAGAACGTAGGTGCCCGCGGCGGGAATCTGGAGGTTCTCCCAGGTCCGAGTGGTCATTGTGTGCTCCCGAGGGGTAGTTGCTGTGCGGATGGTTGTGACAACAGATTTCTACAGGAGGAATATTCCTCGCGTCAACTATCGTCGGATAGGGTGTGAACGTGATCCCCTTTGACGACTCCCGCCTCACGGCCATGGGCCTGCTCTCCGAGGTCCACAGCGGCATAGCGGCGAAGACGAGCGCGCTCTTCGCGACCGCGGGGCTCTCGGTGATCGACTTCGAGACACTGATCCGGCTGGCGCGTTCACCCCGGCAGCGGCTGCGGATGAGCGACCTGGCGGCGCAGACCAGCCTGTCCACGAGCGGGGTCACCCGGGTCGTCGACCGGCTGGAGCGCGAGGGACTGGTCGCCAGGCAGGCGTGCACCACCGACCGGCGTACCTCCTACGCGGTCATCACCGAGGCCGGGACGGACCGGCTCGGCGGCGTCCTGCCCCAGCATCTCGCCGACGTCGAGACCTGGTTCACCGGACTGCTCTCCCCCGAGCAGCTCGACGCCTTCCTGGACACGCTCCGCATCCTTCGCGATGCCGTACGGCCCTGTGCGACCGCGGGAGCGGAAGGGGCGCCCACCGCCGAGCTCGCCGGGACGGACTGCCCCGGCCCCCGTGACGTCGAGGGGCGTTGAACGACCGGGAAAGAGCGTCCCCGCGACGGTCACCGAATCCCCTGGAAAACCCACTCTCCAAGAGACCGCGCGACCGAAGAGAACACACCACTGAAGAGACCGGCCGCCCAAGAGAACGCGGCACCGAAGAAACCGGCCGTCGAAGAGAACGCACCACCGAAGAGAGCGCACCGCCCAAGAGAGCGGGCGTTCGCAAAGGTGCCCGGTGCGGAACGTCAGGGCTGGGGTTCCAGCCGCCGGTTCTCCGGCGGGGCCAGGTCACCCCGGAGCTTGGCCATCCCCCGCGAGACCGTGCTCTTGACCGTTCCGACGCTGATGCCCAGCGTCCTGGCGATCTCCGGTTCGGTCATGTCCTCGTAGTAGCGCAGGACGACGGCGGTCCGCATCCGGACGGGCAACCGGTCCAGCGCCTGCTCGACCCGTTCCGGCAGGTGGCGGTCGCCCGGGGCCGCGGGCTCGGGGAGGTGCTCGGAGGGGTACTCCTCCAGCTTCCGCCGCCGCCACCAGGAGATGTTGATGTTGACCATCGCCCGTCGCACGTAGCCGTCCAGCGCTGCGCGGTCCTGGATGCGGTCCCAGGCGAGGTAGGTCTTGACCAGCGCGGCCTGGAGCAGGTCCTCGGCGTCGCTGGGGTGGCCGGTGAGCCGGTGGGCGGCGCGCAGCAGTGTCGGGCCGCGGGCGACGACGTACTCGCGGAACTCCTCGTCGATCCCGCCGGCCACCGCGATCACCACCCCGCGCTCCGGGTGCTCATGATGGCCACGATCGCAGCCGGAATCCATACTGCGGCTGAACCGGAACCTATATTTCATCTATAAAGAGCAAAGATCGGTTTCGATGGATGATGGACCGCATCCAAGGGATAGAGAACGGTTTGTCATCGGACGGACACCAATGCGTTCCACCAGGAAGGGGAACTTTAGTACCGGGGCGGACACCTACCCCGATTATTGGTGGAGCGGACAGCGGGATTCCGCGAAGCATGTGACGCTGGCTGCCACACCTCGCAGAACCTGGGGAGCGACGATGCCCTATCACAGCGCCGATCGCCGCCGCGTGCTGGCGGCGGCCGCGCTCGGCCGGACCGTCCAGGAGCCGGGACCTCTCCCCTTCGAAGGCGAGCTCCTGCACTCGATCAGCGGTACGGTCCTGGACGTCAGCCCGCATCTGATCGTCATCGACACCCCCGACGGCCGCGAGGAGCGGCTCGTCATCGCCCCCTGGGCGACCGCCTGGCGGGGGGAGTCCATCAGCCCGGCCGACCTGCCGGTCGGTTCCAACGTGATCATCAAGGCGTTGCGGGCCGGCCGGGTGGTGGACCGGATCTGGGCGGACATCACCAGGATCACCGGGGTGATCCAGTCGATCGGCTCCGAGGGCAAGGACCGCACGGTGGAGCTGCACTGCGGGCCGCACCGCGGCCGGCGCACCATCGTCATCCCCTACCGCTCGTCGGGACGGCTCCGGGTGAGGCACCCCCGGTTCGAGCCCGGGTACCTGTTCGACGCCATCGGGGTACGGGAGGGCGGCGTGTCGCAGGCCCGGCTGCCCGCGACCTCGCAGCCGCCCTACCGGTGGACGGCGGTCCCGGCACCCTCCCCCGGGTACGGCGGTGTGCAGTCACGCATCTCGGGCACGGCGACCTGGTCGGACACCTTCGACGACGACGAGCAGGGGGTGGCCTACCCGATGCTGGAGCGGGGCGACACGGCGTGCGAGGACGCCGGGGTGTCGTGCACCGGGTTGCCGTACCTCGCGCTGGGTTCGATGCTCAACGTGCGCAACGTCTGCGCCGGGCGCACCTCCGTCCTGCCGATCGTGGGGTGCGGCTGCCTGGCCGGCCGGTTCTGCGACCGATGCCTGGAGTGCGGGACGTCCCCGCGCGGCCGGATCCTGGAACTGTCACCGCACTCCTTCGTGGAGCTCGGCGGAGACCTGACCACCGGGTGCTTCAACGCCCGGCTCGGAATGGGGTGACACAGATGCTGACGACGATCGCCATGGGGCAGTTGCCCGTCGTGCTCCTGCTGCTGGCCGCCGGTACGGCCGCGAAGGCCTGGACGGTCGCGCGGGCGACGGAGCCGGGCACGCTGAGCAGGCTGGGGCCCGCCGTGCTGGTGACCGAACGCTGGCGTCCGATCGCGATGCTCGTGTGCGCGGCCGGCGAGCTGATCCTGCTCGGCGGCCTGCTGGCGACCGGGCATCCGTTCTTCCGGTGGGGGACGGCCGCGTTCTTCGCCGTCTCCACCTACGTCCTGTGGGAGCTGCGCCGCCGCCGGCCGGACGCGGGATGCGGCTGCTTCGGCGAGGTCAGCGCCATCCCGGTGGGCCGGCGGTCGCTGGGCCGGACGGTGGTGCTGACGGCCATGTCCACGGGACTGGTCTGGCTTCCCGCGGTCCCCGGCTGGGACATGATGGCCGCGATGACGTGGGGGCACGTCCCGGCCACGCTCGGCGGGCTGCTGCTGCTGGCCGCGCTCTCCCCGGAGATCGAGGAGGCCGTGGCCAGGCTCCGCCACCGGGCGCCCTGCGAGCAGCGCCGTCTGGACCCGGTCACCGCGCTCGGACGGCTGCGGTCGAGCACGGTCTGGCGCTCGCACGCGGAGCTGCTGTCGGGCACGGAGCCGGTCGACAGCTGGCGCGAGCTGTGCTGGCGGTTCTTCGTCTATCCGGGACGCAGCCACACCGGCGACGCCGTCGACGTGGTCTTCGCGGTCTACCTGAGCGGACGGCACCCGGCGGTGCGGGTGGCCATGGTCGGCTCCGACGGCCGTCCGGTGGCGGGTGAGCCTCTCGGCGAATCTCTGCCGATATCGGCGGGACGCTAGAGAGCCCTAGATTTTTCTAGGGCAGCACGATGTGACTCTATACGGCTCTCTAGCTTCCCCACTAGAGAGCCGTATAGAGGGCTATCGGCACCTTCACAGGATATCGAACATGCGTTCGTCACACCGGTTGTGAGCGCAGAAATTTTCCAAAATGTGGCACGGTGAAGGCGATCAGCCCGCGCTCGGCGCTGTAGATCAGGCCCTTCTTGATCAGACTGTCGCGCGCCGGGGAGAGACTGGACGGCTTGCGTCCCAGCCCCTCGGCCACCTCGGACGTCGCCACCGGCTCGTCGCCGATGGCGGCCATGGCGTGCATGTAGTCGCGCTCGGCGGGGGTGGCCCTCTCGTAGCGGCTGCCGAAGAACCCGACCGCGAGCTCCTCCTCGGCCTCGGGTGCGGAGACCCTGATGTCCTCGGCGGTGATCGGGCTGCGCAGCGCCAGGTCCCAGGCGACCTTGCCGTACGCCTGGACGAAGTAGGGGTAGCCGTCGGCCGCCACGTAGAGGGCGTCGAGGGCGTCCTGGGTGAACTCCACCCCTTCGCTCTCGGCCGGGGCGATGAGCGCCAGGTCGGCGGCCTCGCGGTCGAGACGGTCGATCCGGGCGTAGCGGAAGAGCCGCTCGGAGTAGCTCTTGCTGGCCGAGAGCACGCTGGGCAGGTGCGGCAGGCCCGCGCCGACCACGATCAGCGGGCCACCGCTCTGGGAGAGCTCGTGACAGGCCGCGCAGAGCGCCGAGACGTCGGGGGCCTGCACGTCCTGCATCTCGTCGATGAAGAGCGCGATCCCGACCCCGAGGTCGGTGGCGACCGCGGCGGCGTCGACGAACAGCTCGGTGAGGTCGATCTCCAGGTCCCCGGAGTCGGCGCGCCCGCGACCGGCGGGCACGTCGATCGCGGGCGACCAGTGCGAGGTGCCCTTGGCGGCGGACGGGTCGCGCATCGCGAACGCCTTGAGCACGCCGAGGAACTCCTCGATGCGCTCGGGCGCCCGATGTCGCGGGGCCAGCTCCCTGACCGCCATGTGCATGGCGGCGGCCACCGGACGGCGGATCGACTGGTCCGGCCGGGCCTCGATCTTGCCGGTGCCCCAGAGCCGCTGCATGGCCATCGACTTGAAGGTGTTGAGCAGGACGGTCTTGCCCACGCCGCGCAGCCCGGTGACCACCATGCTGCGCTCCGGGCGGCCACGGGCCACCCGCTCCAGCACGATCTCGAACTGCTGGAGCTCGCGGTCGCGTCCGGCGAGCTCCGGGGGGCGCTGCCCGGCACCGGGCGCGTAGGGATTGCGAACGGGGTCCACGCTCTCGGACTTTATGACGGGATATAGCGGTCGGCTTAGATTTCCGTAGAAAGACCTACGGCGTGTCGCCGCGCGGTCCGCCCGATCGGGGGCGGCAGGGGCGGGCGCGGTGGGCGATATCGCGAGCATCACCGTGCACCCCCCTTCACCTGGGCGGACGTCAGACCGAACCCGTGTTCGATCCCGTGCCCATGACTGTAGCGCGGGTTCGAACACAGGCGCGATACGTTTCGGTGAAAAGCCTCCCCAAGGAATCCGGGTTCCCGCGCCGACCGCCCGCGGGCCGTTCGCCCGCGGACCGGAGCCGCTCACCCGCGGACCGGGCCGACCACCCGCGGACCGCTTGCCCGCGGATCCGGCCGACCACCCGCGGACCGGACGGGGCCGGGCCGGGTCCGCACGGCCGTCACGGGACGTCCACGGCGTACCGCCTCACTCCCGGACGGTCAGGCCCATCGAGCGCGCGGTACCGGCGACGATCTTCTCGGCCTGGTCGAGGTCGGTGGTGTTGAGGTCGGGCAGCTTGGTCCTGGCGACCTCCCGCAGCTGCGCGCGGGTGATCGTGCCCACCGCCTGGTGACCGGGGCGGGAGGCGCCTTCCTCCAGGCCGATCACCCGGCGGATCAGCGAGGCCGTGGTGGGCATCTTGATCGTCAGTTCGAACGAGCGGTCCTCGAACACGGTGACGACGACGGGGACGACGAATCCCCGCCGGTCCTGGGTGGCCTCGTTGTACCGGCGGCAGAACTCCATGAGGTTCAGGCCCAGCGGGCCCAGGTCCTTGCCGACGGCCGCGGGACCGGCCTCACCGGCCGGGAGATGGAGGGTGGCGATCCGGCTGATCTGCTTTTTCGACATGCCCGGGACGCTAAAGTCTCCCGTTACTGGAGACTCAACGGAATAATCACGCCATGAGCTACACGATCGGACAGCTCGCCAGGCTCTCCGGGCTGCCGGTGAAGACGATCCGGTTCTACTCCGACATCGGGGTGCTCCCCGAGCGCGGCCGTACCCGTAGTGGCTACCGCCTCTACGGCGACGAGGACCGCGGGCGGCTGGAGCTCGTCAGGACGCTGCGCGAGATCGGCGTCGACCTGGCCACCATCAGGTCACTCGGCGAACGCGACCTGGGCGAGGTCCTCTCCCTGCACCTTCGTACGGTGGAGACGCAGATCAGGGCGCTGCAGCGGACCCGGGCGGTGCTCAGGGCCACGCTGGAGCGGGACGAGCCCACCGACGACGACCTGCGCCGGCTCAACGCCCTCGGGCGGCTCGGCGCGGCGGAGACGACCGCGCTGGTGAACGCGTTCGTCGACGACGTCGCCGGGGAGAACGCCGCCAGGCAGGAGTGGCTCGGCGGCCTGCGCGCGGCCATGGTGCCCGAGCTGCCCGACGAGCCGGGCATCGAGCAGCTCGACGCCTGGCTGGAGCTGACCGAGCTGCTCGCCGACGACGGCTTCCGCGCCCGCCTGCGCGAGATGAGCGGCGAATTCTGGGAGAACGCCGACCGGCTCGACCCCGCGGCCTGGATCGAGGCCGACACGCTGGTCACGAGGACGGCACTTGACGCGGTACGGGACGGCGTGGCCCCGGGCTCGGAGGCAGCCGCGCCCGTCGTGGCCGGGATCGTCGCGGTCCTGGCCGAGGCGCAGGGGTGCGGCCCGGAGGTGATCGTGCGCAACTACGCCGAGCACGACCCGCGCGCCGGGCGATACTGGGAGCTGGTGGCCGTGGTCAACGGCACGCCCTGGCCACCGGAGTCCGTGGTCGCCCACGAGTGGATCGCCGCCGCGGCGGCCTCCCACCTCGGGTGACCGGTCGCCTACAATGGTTTTTTGTCGCTTTTGTCTGTTTTTCGAGGGGGGCGGCACGTGCCAGGTTCCAGATTCGCGATCCGTACCCGGGCCGCGCTCGCGACGGTCACAGGCTGCCTGACCGTGGCCGCGTGCGGCGTCGCGGCCTCCCCGGCCGCCTCTCCGGCCACCTCCGCGCCTGCGGCGTCGCCCTCGGTGAACCCGTCCGCGACCGGGGTGGCCGTCCCGGAGCCGACCGGCGCGACGCCCACGGCCGCGACACCGACGGCAGGCCCGTCCGCCACGGCGTCACCGGCCCCGACGGGCCCGCCGGAGTTCTCCGCGAAGGTCTCCCGGGTCACCCGCGAACGGCTCAGGTACTCGTGGCGGCCCGGATGCCCGGTCCCGGTCGGCGACCTGCGGCTGATCACGATGACCTACTGGGGTTTCGACGACAGGCCGCACACCGGCGAGCTGGTCGTGCACGAGGAGGCCGCCGACGACATCGTCTCCGTCTTCCGCCGCCTGTACGGCTGGCGCTGGCCGATCTACAGGATGCGGCTCGTCGACGTCTACAGGGGCGACGACTTCGCCTCGATCGACGCCGACAACACCTCGGCCTTCAACTGCCGCCCGGCCACGGGGTCGAGCAGCTGGTCCAGGCACGCCTACGGCCGGGCCGTCGACATCAACCCGCGCGAGAACCCGTACGTCTACGCCGACGGCTCGGGCTCCCACAGCAACGCCCGCAAATTCCTCAAGCGCCCCCTGAAGGCTCCCGGAGTGATCAACCCGGGCGACCGCGTGGTCAGGGCCTTCGAACGGGAGGGCTGGGAGTGGGGCGGTGACTGGTCGGGCATCAAGGACTACCAGCACTTCTCCATGGGCGGCGGCTGAGGTCGCGGGCGGCGCCGCTCCCCGAGAAAGGACTACCAGCACTTCCCCATGGACGGCGGCCGAGGTCGCGGGCGGCGCCGCTCCCCGAGACCCGGCCCGCGGTCCGCCCCTCACCGGTCCCCTCACTCGCTCTCCGCATCGGCGTCGACGCCGGGTCACGCCTCGCGCGGTACGCGTCCGGCGGGCATGCCGGGCCCGATCACGGCCTGGATCTCGGCCGGGTCGTCCACGCGGCCGCAGTGGGCGCACACCGTCTGCTGGCCGACCTCGTTGCCGCACACCGAATGGGTGTAGAGGATCGGCGGCTCCCCGTCGGTCGCCCACCGGTCGCCCCACTCCGAGAGCGCGACCAGGGCGGGCGCGAGCGCACGCCCCTTGTCGGTCAGCAGGTACTCGTGCAGCCCGGACTGCTCGGAGTGCCTGTGACGCCGCATGATCCCGGCCTCGACGAAGCCGTCGAGGCGGGCCTTGAGGACGTTGGTCGCGATGCCCAGGTTGCGCTGGAAGTCGCTGTAGCGCGTCGCCCCTCCGAACAGGGCGTCGCGGATGATCAGCAGGCTCCAGCGCTCGCCGATCACCTCCAGCGAGCGCGCGATCGAACACACCTGTGAGTCGTAGGTCTTTCCCAGCATGCGTCCGATTCTACCGACCGAGCTTGCATGATGAAAGCGCCATCGGTTACGGTTGCTTGCATGATGCAAGCAGATCAGAACTTCACCGTCACCTTCCCGGTCGGCCGGACTCCCCAGGAGGCGTTCGAGGCCATCACCGACGTCCGCGGCTGGTGGTCACAGGACGTCGAGGGCGTCACCGACCGGGTCGGCGGCGAGTTCGACCACCACTACAGGGACGTCCACCGCTGCAGGATCCGCGTCACCGAGCTCGTGCCCGGCCGGAAGGTCGCCTGGCTCGTCCTGGAGAACCACTTCGACTTCGTCACCGACCAGAGCGAGTGGACGGGCACCGAGATCGTCTTCGAGATCTCCGAGAGGGACGGCGGCGGTGCCGAGGTCCGCTTCACCCACGTCGGCCTGGTCCCGCGGTACGAGTGCTACGACGTGTGCTCCAACGCCTGGGGCGGCTACATCGACGGCAGCCTGCGGAGTCTGATCGAGACGGGGACGGGCCGGCCGAACCCCAGGGAGAACGGGGACGCCCCGGAGCACCAGCGCGCCGCCACCGTGCAGCGCGCCAAGCGCTCGCTCCAGGTCACCGGCCCGGCCGCCACCGGACCGGGCGGCGCCTGACATGACCGCGACCACGGACAGGATCGTCCTGATCACCGGCGCCAACCGGGGTATCGGACGCGCGCTGCTGGAGGAGGCCCTGCGCAGAGGCGCCCGGCGGGTGTACGCCGGCACCCGCGAACCCCTCGGCCACCCGGACGAACGGGTCACGCCCCTGCTCCTCGACGTGACCGACGCGGCGCAGATCGAACGGGCCGCCCGGTCGGTCCCCTCGCTCGACGTGCTCGTCAACAACGCCGGAACGGCGCTCTACGACGACCTCGGCGACCGTGCGGCGATCGAGGACCAGCTCGCCGTCAACCTCTTCGGCGCGCACGGCGTGACGCAGGCGTTCCTGCCCCAGCTGACCCGTTCGCGAGGTGCCGTCGTCAACAACCTGTCCATGACGGCCTTCGCCCCACTGCCGATGGTCCCGGCCTACTCGATCTCGAAGGCGGCCGCGTTCTCCCTGACGCAGTCGCAGCGGGCGCTCCTCGCCGGCCGGGGCATCAGGGTCCACGCCGTCTTCACCGGCCCGACCGACACCGACATGTCCCGCGCGTTCGACGCCCCCAAGGCCTCGCCGGAGTCGGTCGCGCGAGCCGTCTTCGACGGTGTGGAGAACGAGGAGGAGGACATCTTCCCCGACCCCACGTCGCAGACCATGGCCGCCGGCTGGCGGAGCGGCCCGGCCAAGGCGCTGGAGCGCGAGTACGCCGCCGTCGTGACCGCCCACGGCACGTCCTCCGCGTGACGGTGCGCGGGCCGGCGCCGGCCCGCGCACCGTCGCCCCCCGGTCCCGCCCGGGACGGGGACCCGACCGGCGTCCCGCCGCGCCGCCCCCGTCCCCGTCCGTGCCCGCCCGCGCTCCGGCCGTTCGCGTCCGGCGGCATCCACCTACGACATCCGTCCACGACGACATCCGCGTACGACGAGGAGACTCGAAATGACCACACCGAGACCCGGCAGCATCCTTCTCGGCACCACCCGGCCCGCGGAACTGCGCGACTGGTACCGCAGGGCACTGGCACCGGACCACCGGGGCGAGGGGCCGATCGATCTCGGCGGGTTCCTGCTGGTCATCGAGGAGCGCGACGACGTCGCCCCCGGGAACGGCGAGCCCGGCCGGATGATCCTCAACTTCCACGTCGACGACTTCGACGCCGTCGAGGCGCAGCTCCGGGCGGCGGGCGTGGACTGGCTCGTCCCCGTCGCGGACCGCCCCTCCGGCCGCTTCGGGACGTTCGCCGACCCCGACGGGAACACCCTTCAGATCATCCGGTTCACAAGGAGCGCATGAGCGCGGCGCGCCGCAGGGATCACGGGAGCGGTCGGCCGTGCACCGGTGAGACGTTGGGCTGAAGCAGTTCCCACCGGTTGCCGTACAGGTCGGAGAAGAGGGCCACCGTGCCGTAGGGCTCGCGTCGCGGGGTCCCCTCGAAGACGATGCCCGCCGCCGTCATCCGCTCGTGGTCGTGGACGAGGTCGGCGGTGGAGAAGACCAGGCCGGTCTGGCCGCCGACGAGTGCCTCCTGCTCGGGAGTACGGGCGCGGGCGAGCAGGAGCGCCGTCTCCCGCGCACCTCGCGGCCGTACGGTCACCCAGCGCTCGCCGTCGTCCATGAGCCTGTCCTCCAGGAGGTCGAGCCCGAGGCTCCCGGCGTAGAAGGCGACGGCCTCGTCGTAGTCGCGCACGAACAGGGTGAAGAGCGCGAGATGCGTCCAGTGGGCGCCGTCCTCGAACGTCCCGGCCTGTCCGGGGTGCCGCGACCACGCGGGCGGACCCGCAGGAGATCGGTCCCGGGCCACAGCCCACCGGGCCGTGACGTGGCCCAGATGTCGTCGACGATCCCCTTGGGGACGAAGAGGCAGAGGAAGGGGATCCAGCCGAGGATCAGGTACGACGTGGGATAGGTGTGGAAGACCCCCGGGGAGATCGCGTAGGCGTTGGCACGGGCACGGAACAGCCAGCACAGGAAGGCGACCCCCGCCACGAGGTACAGGAGCCCGCCCATGACGTACCACATCAGGACCGCCGGCCGTGCCCACTTCTCCCCGCCGAGGAGCTGCAGCACCGACACGACGGTGGACGCGGCGCAGACCAGCGCGATCGAGACGACGACGACCGTCGCGAACGGGCGGATCGGACGCAGGGGTCGAACGGGCACGGCGAACGCGCTCGTGGTCATGACGTTCCTTCGACCGGGGGGTGAGATCCGCGCCAGTATGCCGGATCATGACACGGCCGTACGGGCGCGTGTCACGCCGTACCTCCGGTGAACGACCGGCTCACGAACGGGACCTCGTCCGAAAAGCGCCCGCCTCCAGGAGGCGGGCCACGCTCTCCGGGCGGGTCCACCACGGGGGCGGTGTTCCGAGGAGGGCCGGGGCCTGGGGCATCATTGGTCGCATGGCGGCCAAGGATGGGGACGGCTGGGCCCGGTGCGATCGCGGCCATCGGCACTGGGGCGTGCACGGGGCGTCCGGACTGCTGGCCGTTCACCACGACGGCACGGGGACCCCTCACATCCTCATGCAGAAACGCGCGTACTGGAGTCACCACGGCGGCACCTGGGGACTGCCGGGCGGCGCCCGCGACAGTCACGAGAGCGGCGTCGAGGCCGCCCTGCGCGAGGCGTCCGAGGAGGTCGTGATGGACCGCACCGGCCTGCGGGTACAGGGCGTCTACCTCGACGACCACGGCGGGTGGTCCTTCGAGACCGTCATCGCCGAGGCCTCCGGGCTGCTGCCGGTGACCCCCGCCAACAGCGAGAGCATCGACCTGCGCTGGCTCCCGGCCGAGAAGGTCACCACCAGGAACCTGCACCCCGGCTTCGCCGAGACCTGGCCGCAGGTCGGCCTCGCCCTCGCCCCCTGTCTCGTCGTCCTGGACGTCGCCAACGTGGTGGGCGCCCGCGCCGAGCACGGCTGGTGGAACGACCGCGCCGGGGCGGCGGTCGGGCTGCTCGCCGAGGTCGGGGCACGCGCCGCCGGTGGCCTGCGGGCCGTGCCCGGCCGGGTACCCGCGCTGGAGTGCTGGTTCCCCCGGATGTCCGCGGTCGTCGAGGGCGCCGCCCGAGGTGCCGGCCCGGTGCCCGGCGTCTTGGTGATCTCCGCCCCGGGGGACGGGGACGACGCCGTCGTCCAGGTCGTACGGGACTCCCCGCCGTGGGAGCGGGTGCTGGTCGTCACCGCCGACCGCGGGCTGCGCGGACGGGTCACGGAACTGGGCGCCGAGGTCGTCGGCCCCCGGTGGCTGCTGTCACAGCTGTGAGGTTCCGTCCCGGCATGCCGGAACGTCGCGCACGAGGACCGGCCGTCACGGCCGCGGCCTGCCGAGCGGGACACGCGGGACGTCGCGCACGACGACCGTGGCCGTCGTCACAGCTGTGACGTTCCGGCCGGGACACGCGGAACTTCTGGCACGATGAGACGCATGTCCGAGCTCCGAACCGGCCCGCGGGACACCTGGGCCCAGGACGAGACACCGGTCCCTCCCGACTCCTGGGGACGTCGAGGCTCCGGCAGTGCCCTGCCGTGGGGGTTCGCGCTCGTCATCGTCGCGCTGGTGGTGGGCCGCCTGCTGCTCACCCCGCACCTGACGGCACCGGCCCTGCAGACCTGGGCCACGATCTTCGTGGCGATCTGCGTGCAGGCGCTGCCGTTCCTGGTCTTCGGCGTGGCCCTGTCGGCGGCGATCACGGCGTTCGTCCCCGCGTCGTTCTGGACCAGGGCGCTGCCGAAGAACCCGGCCGCGGCCGTGCCGGTCGCCGGGATGGCCGGAGCGGTGCTGCCGGGGTGCGAGTGCGCGTCCGTCCCGGTCGCCTCGGGGCTGATGTCGCGCGGGGTGGTCCCGGCCGCCGCGCTGGCGTTCCTGCTCGCCTCACCCGCGATCAACCCGATCGTGCTGGTCGCGACCGCCGTCGCCTTCCCCGGCCAGCCGCTGATGGTGGCCGCCCGGTTCGGGGCCTCGCTCACCGTGGCGGTGCTGGTCGGCTGGCTCTGGCTGAGGTTCGGCCGCAGCGAGTGGCTGCGCATCCCCTCCCGGCCGCAGGGCGAGGGCCCCCGGCTGGCCCAGTTCGCCGAGGCGATGCGGCACGACCTGCTGCACGCGGGTGGTTTCCTCATCGTCGGCGGGCTGGCCGCGGCCACGCTGAACGTCGTCGTCCCCCGCGAGTGGCTGAACACGATCGCCGGGGTGCCGTGGCTGGCCGTCCTGGTGATGGCGCTGCTGGCGGTACTGCTGTCGATCTGCTCGGAGGCGGACGCGTTCGTGGCGGCCTCGATGACCGCGTTCTCCCCGACCGCGAAGCTGGCCTTCCTGGTGGTCGGGCCGATGGTCGACCTCAAGCTGATCGCGCTGCAGATCGGCACGTTCGGCAGGGCCTTCGCGCTCAGGTTCGTCCCGCTCACCTTCGCCCTCGCCGTCGGGGTGAGCGTCCTGTTCGGCTGGTGGCTCCTGTGAGGCGCCCCGCGGCGTCCCCGCGGGCCGGCTCGGCGCGGAGGGTTACGTCCTGCCGCGGATGGGGCGCCGGTCGTACCGCCCGGGAGACCGTCGCACCCGGCATGCCCGGCGCCTTTCTCACCCCGTCCACCGCGTTCGCGAGTCCGGAAGGAGTCCGCGGCCCCCGATGAACCGTGTGACACAGAACCTGGTCCTGACCCTGCTGGGCTGCGCCGTGCTGCGGATCTCGGCGTTCTCCACCACCTACCTCAACTACGTCAAACCGGGCTTCCAGCCCTTCCTGATCGGTGCCGGGGCGGTGCTGGTGATCCTCGGGGTCGCCGGGTTGCTCCAGGCGTCCCGGACGGAGAACCGTACCGCCGAGGAGCCCGTACCGGCCGGGCACGGTCACCTCCCGGGCGATCCGGGCCGGGCGGAGGAGCCGGCGTCCGGGCACGACCGCGACGGCTCGCCCGGGGAACACGGCCCGCACGCCTCGCACGGGGGGCACGATCACGCCGGTGGCGGGCCCCGGGTCGCCTGGCTGATGTGCCTGCCGGTTTTCGCGATCTTCCTGATCGCACCGCCCGCGCTCGGCTCGTTCGCCGCCTCCCGGGAGGACACCCCGCCGCCCCGCGACCAGACCCTGAGCTCGTTCACCCCGCTGACCGGCGGCACCGCCCCCGTGGACATGACCGTCGGCGAGTTCATCGGCCGGGCCTGGGACGACGACAAGAAGTCCCTCACCGGCCGCAAGGTCAGGCTGACCGGCTTCGTCTCCCCGGCCAAGAAGAAGGGGCAGTGGTACGTCACCCGCATGCAGATCGCCTGCTGCGCCGCGGACGCGTTCCCGCTGAAGGTCGCGGTCAGGGGTCTGGACGCGCCTCCGGCCGACACCTGGGTCGAGGTCACGGGCACCTGGATCCCGCAGACGTTCGGGGAGATGCCCAACGGCGTGGTGTACCCGCAGCTGACCGGGGAGAGCCTCACCCCGGTGAAGGCCCCCGACGAGACGTACGAGTAGACCGGCCCGGCGTCGCAGGCGGGCTCCCGGCCGTGCGCGTGGGCTCGGAGGCCGGGTCCCGGGGCCGGGCTCCGGTGGGCGTGCGCCTCGGACGGACGCGCGGGTCCGGGTGCGCGGACGGGCCCGGGTGCGCGGGTCCGGGCGCGCGCGGGTCCGGGTGTACTCGGGTCAGGGTGCCCGGGTCAGGCGTGGGAGGGGACCTGGTCGGGCACCACGGGCGGTTTCAGGTCGCGGGTGGCCCGGTGGAAGAGCCAGTAGCTCACCACCGCGACGACGAGGAAGAGCAGCCGGACCGGGCGGGGGATGTCCAGGACGAGCAGGCCGTCGTTGAGCGAGTGCAGCACGGCCGCCGTCACGAAGGCGGCGACGACGGGAAGGGTCACCACCACGCGCCCGCGCGTCCGCCAGGTCCCGAACGCCACCGCGCAGATCAGGCCGGTCCACACCAGGTGGCTGAACGGGGTGGTCAGGCCGCGCAGGAAGAGGATCGTGCCCGCACCGACCACCCCGCCCTCGCCCGCCACGTTCTTCCAGGCGTAGGCCATCGACTCCATGATCGCGAATCCGGTCGCGCAGGACAGGCCGAGGGCGACCCCGGCCGCCTTGGTCAGGTGGCGGCCGGTGAGGGCGACCGCGAGGGGCGGGACGAGTTTGGCGGACTCCTCGATCCACCCGACCCGCAAAATCGAGACGTCGTCCTTCGGGGAGATGAACAGCGAGTCGAGACAGCCACCGAGCAGGAGGGCGACGCCCCCGCCGAACAGGAACATCCCCATCAGCGTCATGGCCGGCACGCTGACGCCGATCTGGGTCCGGTCGTGGGTGGCGAGCAGGAGGGCGACGGGCCCGGCCGCGGCCCCGTAGAAGAACGCCGCGGGGAGCAACGCCTCGTTCCCGGCGGCCTGCATCACGGCGATGAGTGAGAAGGAAAGAACGATCATGGCGATCCACGCCTTGAACCATCGATGACGGTAGAAGCGTAAGTGGTCTCGCATGACAGGTAGTTCCCCGATCCGTATACCCCGGATTCGGGTGAATTGTCCATGTTTATCTAAATACCGACTCCGCGACGATGACCGCGCCGATGGCCATGAACACCACGGGCACCAGCCACCTGCCCCACCGTTCCACCAGCGCGATGACCCTCTCGTGCGACCCGAGCCAGGACGCCGCCGCGCACCAGACCGCCACGAGCACCGCGAACACCGCGATCGTGACGGCGGTCGCCACCGTCCCGATCGTACGGAACAGCGGGGTGTAGACGGAGATGTTGTCGGCCCCGTTGGCGATGGTCACCCCCGCGATCGAGATCACCCCGGAGGCGACCCGCGGCGCCTCGTCCCCGTCGCTCCGCGCGGCCCTGACCAGCCCGCGCACTCCCAGGCCGAACGGCACCAGGCCGAGCAGTCCCACCCAGCGGTCCGGTACGACGGCCAGCCCGAGCGCGGCCACGGCCGAGACGGCCACCAGGGTCGCGATGCCCGCGTACTGACCGGCGACGATCTGCGCGGGACGGGGAACGCCGCCCGCCCGGGACGTCAGGAAGAGCACCGTCAGGATGACGAGGTCGTCCACGTTGGTGCCTGCGAAGACGGCGACGGCCGTACCGATCGTTGACATCACCGGCGCATTATGTCGCCCGTCCCGGCGACCGGGTCCTCTCACCCCCGTGGGCCGGACACCGTGTGCGTCCGGTCTCCGGTGGCGGGACGTGCGCCGATCGGCGACCGGGTATGTTGCCCTGTGACCGGACGGCGCCGTGGCCACCCTCACGCCATGGGCGTTATGATCACTTTCATCCGCTCTCACCGGCCCCCGGAGACCGCACGTGGGCTTTTCGCCGCAGTACGGCAAGCCCTCCCGGGGCGAGACGGGGCGGGGGCTGGCCGTGATACTCGTTCTGGCCCTCGGCGTGGCCATCGGGGCCGTCGTGACCATGTTCATGGTGCTCAACCCGCCCTCCTCACCCCCGGCCAAGGCTCCGTCGCAGGGCGCCGACCACTCGGAGACCTCGGTCCGCCAGGCCGTGCAGCCCGCGCTCGACGCCTACGGCAGCGGCTCCTACGGTGACTTCTGGGACCTGTGGACCGCGGGGGCACAGCAGCTGATCTCCCGGGAGGAGTACGTGCGGCTGTTCACGCTCTGCCCGCCGATCGTGGCCGACTCCCCGTTCACCATCGCGTCCGTGGCGGTCACCGGCGACACCGCCCTGGTCCAGGCCACCAGGGCCGGTGGCACCACGGAGTTCGGCTTCGTCTTCGAGGGCGGCTCCTGGCGGTACGAACCACCGCGGCAGGAACGCGAGGAGTACCGCAAACCGGTCGACCAGCTCGCCGCGGAACGACGGACCGCCGGATTCTGCGGCACCGCCCTCCCGGATCCCGGGACCGCACCCACCTCCGCCCCCCAGGACCCCGGGACCGCACCCACCTCCGCCCCCCAGGATCCCGGGACCGGGTCCACCTCCGGGCCCACGTCGGGAACCACGTCCGCACCCACGTCGGCGCCTCCGATCGATCCCGGCCAGGGGGTACCCGGCCGGCCCATGGGGTTCCCGCGATGACGGTCCCCTCCAGGCCCGAGCCGACGGACGGGCACGACCGTCTCCGGAACGCCGGGACGGATCACGGATCACGGGACGCGCGGTGCCGGCCTCGGACGTACGTGACACCCGGTCGCGCGGTTCCAAGGCTCGTGGTTCCGAGGCCGCGCGGTTTCGGGGCTCGCGGCTCCAAGGCCACGCTGCTCCGGGGCCGGGCCCAGGACGCGGTGAGGCCGGGAAAAGGCGGAAGGCGATGGGCCGGGCCGATCTCGGAAAGGCCGGGAAAAACGACGGGAGGCCTTGCCGTACCGGCCGTCGGCGTCACGGAGAAGTGCTGTCATGATCGGCGATTCACGGCTACTGTCGAACGCATGGCCCACTCCATGCCGGCCTGGCGAGACGGCACAGGATCGGAAAGACCATCGGCGAATGATCGTGCGACGACCGGACAGGAATCCGGCCCGATCCCGCTCTGGCTGGCCCATCTCCGGCTCGGTGAGGAACGGAAGGCGAACGGCACGACGGCCTCCGAAACCTCTATCACCATAGAGTTGGATAAAGCAGATTATGAGGCGCTTTCCCGTAAGGCACGGCTGACCGGAAGCCGGGTCGCCGACGTGATCCACGCGGCCGTCCAACGAGAGATCGGCAACAAGCCCCACGTGATCACCCTGATGCACCGGTGGAACCTGCACCGCGAGGACCTCGACAGGGCGGCCGGCTCTCTCGGGGTCGATCCGCTCTCCGAGAGGGAGTGGGACCAGATCGGCATTCGCGGCTTCCGGAGGGGCTGAACCATGCTTCCCGGTCGAGTGCTCGACGTGAGCGCCCTGGTCGACATCGCGGTGGCGAAGACCGAGTACTCCAGGAGCGTCGCCGCCATGTGCCTCTTCCGTGGCGGCGGGATATGCGTCCCGGCGACCGGCCTCGCGGCCGTGCTGTCCATCTCCCCCATCTCCACCCAGGTCGAGCTGTTCGAACTCGTCACCACCCCCGGCGTGAGGATCGACGACTTCACCCACGGGAAGGTCGGGGACATCGCGGAGATCCTCGACGGATCGCGCGACGTCACGGCCGGGCACGTGGTCTGGTGCGCCCGGGCCACCAGGTGGCCCATCCTCACCGACCGCGGGTCGGAACTCGTCCAGTACGACCGGCACATCGAGATCGATCCGCTGCCCTGACGACCGATGATCGCGATTTCTTCGGGAAAACGACGGGAAACATCACGTCCGCAGGGTGATTTCCGACCCCGCGGCTCCACACTGGAAGAGTGACATTCGAGACCAGGCGCATCAAGTTAGATATTCCTGATCAATCGGAATACGACCAGGTACGCGATATGCACGGCCACGTCGTCACCCTCTTCGCGTCCACGGAGACCAACGGCGAACGCTCGCTGAAAATCGGCAGCCGGACATTGCTGCTGAGAAAGGTGGGGGTGGACGAGGACGACGAGGGGCCGATGGACGTCTACCGGGCCGAGTCCATCTCCGACCCCTCGTACTGACCGAGATCCCCATCCCGTCGCACCGGCCCCGCACCGTACCGGCCATCGCGCACCGCACCGGCCTCGTACCGTACCGGCCGTCCCGCCACCGCACCGGTCCCGCGCCGGCCCTCTCACGCGAAAGGAGGACTCCCGCGCGACAGCGGCATCCTCGCGCGGAGGGAGTACGGCGCTCCCGACCGGGGAACCTGGTGAGGGAAACACACATCTCTCCCAAGTCCGCCCAGATCAGGCCGTCCAGCACGAGGAGCACCGACCCGATGCGCATCACCTTCGCCACCGAGGCCGCTCCAGGCCGGCGGAACGAGGACTTCGTCGGCACGACACCCGAGGTCTTCGTGCTCCTCGACGGCGCCGGCACCCCGGACGGATCGGGTTGCGGGTGCATCCACGGCGTCGGCTGGTACGTCCGCTCCCTCGGCTCGACCCTTCTGGCGGGCATGGTCCAGGACAACGGAACGCTCACGGAGATCCTGGGAAACGGCATCAAGGCCGTCGCGTCCCTCCACGACTTCGTCTGCGACCTGACCCACCCCGGTTCGCCGTCGGCCACGGTGGTCATGGTCCGCCGTACCGGCGACGAGCTGGAGTACCTCGTCCTGGCCGACTCCGTGCTCGTCCTGGACCTGGTCGGCGAGGCCGAGCCGACGGTCGTCTGCGACGACCGGGAGGCGCTGGTCGGCAGGACGCACCGGTCGGTCCTGGACACGCTCGCCCACGGAAGCCCCGACCACGTCACCGCGCACCGCGAGTACGTGGAGACCATGCGCGGCCACCGCAACCGCGAGGGCGGCTTCTGGGTCGCCGCCGTCGATCCGCTCACCGCCGAGCGGTCGCTCACCGGCACGCTCCCGGCCGACCGGGTACGCGCGATCGCCCTGCTGAGCGACGGCGCCTCCCGGCTGGTGGACCGGTTCGGCCTGGCCACCTGGCGCGAGGTCCTCGACACCCTGGAGGGGCCCGGTCCCGGCGAGCTGATCCACCGCGTCCGCGAGGCCGAACGCACCGACCCCCTGGGGTCCCGCTGGCCCCGGACGAAGATCCACGACGACGCGACGGCCGCCTACTGCCTGTTCGGCTGACCGTCGGCCCGCGCGGGCGCCCCGGCCCCTTCGAACCGCCCCGGCCCGCTCGAACCCTTCGGACCCGTTCGAACCGTCCCGCCCCTTCGGACCGTCCGGGCTCGTTCGGACGATCACGGCCCGTCCGGTGGGGGAGGTCTTGACGGGTGGCGCGGACGGTGGAGACTGATGCGGTGTTCAAGACGCTGTGTCCCCAGGACTACAACGAGGTGCTCCACGTCGGGCACTACTTCCGCACCGGTGTGCCGGTGGTGATGGACCTGACCGGGGTGCCGGACGGTGAGGCCAAGCAGTTCGTCGACTTCGCCGCCGGCCTGGTGTTCGGCAGGGGCGGGGACATGGACCGCCTGTCGCCCAAGGTGTTCCTGCTGATGCCCCGCGGGATGGCGCGGCGACCGCCGGCCCCCGAGCCGTCGGCGGCCCCGCCCCCGGACGTCACCGGGACGCCGTAGCGGGTGCCCCGACGGCGACGCCGCCCGCCTCACCCGGGAAAGGGACGAGGCCGACGGCGTTCGGAGCGGTGCGATCGCCCCTAGAGGATGCCGATGTTGCCGTAGTCGAGGAGCATCCCGCTTCCCAGTCCGTCCCCGATCCCGCTCCCCACTCCGTCCCCGATTCCGTTTCCCGCTTCGTTTCCGATTCCGATCCCCAGCCCGTCCCAGGGGTCGCAGGGGGACGTCGTCGCGTGAGCCGGACCTGCGGCCAGCAGCGGCGCGGCCAGGACGGCGCCGAGAGCGATCAACCCGGCGGCGATCGTGGTGCGGTTCATCGCGGTCTTCTCCTTCGGACGAGGGCGGCCCGTTGCGGGTCGCCTCCCCATTGCTGTGGGCACTCATACGACTACCTGGAGCGGCCCTGTTCAACTCGGGGAACCATCCGGACAGGCGACCGGGTTCGGGGCACTTCCGCAGCTGTCCGGCCCGGACCGGGAGGGGAGGCGGCTTCCGCTATGTGCCGAACACGCGTTCCCGTTCGGGCCGCCCTCCGCCGGGAGGAACCGGCCCGACCCCGGAGGGTGCGGTCGATCCGGTCGGCGACGTGGTTAGCCCCCATCTCCTGCCATCGGCCGGAGAACCTGGAGCCCTACCTTTCTCGTACCCCCGCGGGCCCGGCCGTCGGAGGCACGGGTGCCTACTTGAGGTGCGCGATCTGGACGAGGTTGCCGCAGGTGTCGTCCAGGACCGCGGTGGTGACCGGGCCCATGTCCAGCGGTTCCTGGGTGAAGCGCACCCCGAGTCCGCGCAGCCTTTCGAACTCGGCGTGCACGTCGTCCACGGCGAAGGAGGTGACCGGGATGCCGTCCTCGACCAGCGCCGTCTTGAACGGCCTCACCGCAGGGTGGTCGCTGGGCTCCAGCACCAGTTCGGTCCCGTCGGGGTCGTCCGGTGAGACGACGGTCAGCCACCGGTGCTCGCCCAGCGGGACCTCGGTCTTCTTCACGAAGCCCAGTACGTCGGTGTAGAAGCGCAGGGCCTTGTCCTGGTCGTCGACGAAGACGCTGGACAGATGGATCCTCATGAGGTGCCTTCCGGTGTGCCCGGCCTGAGCCACCGGTTCACGATGTGCTCAAGCGGTTCGGTGTTCAGGTCGTGGAACTTGTAGCGGCCCTGGCGTCGCGAACGGACCAGGCCTGCGGATTCCAGTACCGCCAGGTGCTGACTGATCGCCTGACGGGTCAGGCTCAGGCCGTGCTTGCTCACCAGCCGTGTGCAGATCTCGAAGAGGGTCTGACCGTCCCGCTCCACCAGCTCGTCGAGGATGTGCCGGCGGGTGGGATCGGACAGCGCCTTGAAAAGGTCTTCCGCCACACCCCCAGCATAGGCAAGTCACCACTTGCCTAACAAGAGGTGAGTGGAAACTTGCCTGTCGTGTTCGTCGGGCCCGGCGGGAGGAGCGGCCCGGCGGGAGGAGCGGCCCGGCGGGAGGAGCGGCCCGGCGGGAGGAGCGGCCCGCCGGGAGGAACGGCCCCGCCGGGAGGAACGGCCCCGCGATGAGGCCGAGGACGACCTCCGGGACGCGTCCCGGCGACGTGACGGGCAGCCGGACCTCGCGCGGACCACGCCTCAGCCGTGGGTACGGCGGCGGAACAGCCAGACGGCGAAGGTGAACGAGCAGACCAGCAGGCCGACGCACCAGGCGAGCGCGACCTGGCCGGTGCCGCCGATCGGGGTCCCGGTCAGCAGGCCCCGGACGGTCTCGATCACCGGGGTGATCGGCTGGTTCTCGCTCACCGCGTGCAGGAACGACGGCATGGTGTGCGTCGGCACGAACGCGCTGCTGAGATAGGGCAGGAACAGCATGAGGAAGCTCAGCGTGCTGGCCGACTCGACGGACTTGGCGATAACGCCGAGTCCTGCCGCCAGCCAGGACAGCGCGAGCACGTAGAGCAGGAGCAGGCCGGCCGCCAGCGTCCAGTCGGCGACCGTCGCGTCGGGACGGAAGCCCATGACGACGGCGGCGCCGACGACCACGGTGGTGGACAGCAGGTTCCGTGCGACGCTGGCGACGACGTGCCCGGTCAGGACGGCCGAGCTGCGGATCGGCAGCGAGCGCAGCCGGTCGACCATGCCGCTGGTCATGTCGTGCGCGACGGACATCGCGGTGGCCGAGGCACCGTAGCCGGTGCACAGCAGGATGATGCCGGGCACGACGTAGTTGATGTACTCGGTGCCGGTGTTGATGGCCCCGCCGAAGACGTTGACGAACAGCGCCATCATTAGCAGCGGCAGGACGATCGACATGACCAGCGTGTCGACGTTGCGACGGCTGAGCCGGACACTACGGCCGATCATGGTCAGGGAGTCGCTCACGGCGTTGCGGGCGCCGCCGTGCACGGTGATGACGGTCATGGTGGTGGTCCTTTCGGGAGCCGGTCAGACCTGGGCGGGGGTCCGGCCGGTGGCGGTCAGGGAGAGGAAGACGTCGTCCAGCGTCGGCCGGTGCGAGGACACCGTGACGGGCGGCACGCCCGCGATCCGCAGGTCGTCCAGCACCCGGTGCAGGTGCTCGGCGCTGCCGTCGGACGGGACGCCCAGCACGAGCGGGTCGGTACCGCGCGGCACGTCGAACAGCGTGGCGGCACGGGCCACGTCGGTCTCGGCGGAGAACCGCAGGTCGAGCCGGTCCCCGCCCACCTGGGACTTCAGCGCGTCGGCCGTACCGGACGCGACGACCCTGCCACCGTTGATCAGCACGATCCGGTCGGCCAGCCGGTCCGCCTCCTCCAGGTACTGCGTGGTGAGGACGATCGTCGTCCCCGACGCGACCATGTCCTTGATGGCGTCCCACATCGTCGTCCGGCTGGACGGGTCGAGACCGGTGGTCGGCTCGTCGAGGAAGATCACCTTCGGCTGCGAGACCAGGCTCATCGCCAGGTCCAGCCGACGGCGCATCCCGCCGGAGTAGGTCTTGACCCGCCGGTTCATGGCGTCCACCAGCTCGAACCGCTCCAGGAGCTCCGTGGCGCGGCGGCGGGCGGTGGGGGCACCCAGGTGCATCAACCGGCCGATCATGACCAGGTTCTCCCGGCCGGTCTGCTGGTCGTCCACGGCCGCGGACTGGCCGGTCAGGCTGATGACGCCGCGCACCCCGGTCGCCTCATGCACGACGTCGTACCCGGCGATCCGCACGCTGCCGCGGTCGGGCCGCAGGAGCGTGGTCAGGATGCGGACGATGGTGGTCTTCCCCGCGCCGTTCGGGCCCAGCAGCGCGAAGACCGTGCCCTCCTCGACGTGCAGGTCCACCCCGTTCAGGACCTGGGTGGATCCGAAGGCCTTGTGCAGGCCGGTCGCCTCGACGATCACTCTCACTCCTCGGGTACGGTGAAGTTATTGCGTATCTCATACGCCTAAAAGCGTAGAGCATACGCATAGGAGAGTGGAAGGGTGTTCCTAAACTGTTCCCGTGCTCGTGACGAGAGGGACCGGATGACCGACGACATCGAACTGTCCGCCGAGGTGACCCTGCTGTGGGGGCTGCGCGAGACGGTGCGGCGGGGACGCAGGCCGTCCCTCACGATCGCCGACATCACCCGGGCCGCGGTCGAGGTGGCGGACGCCGAAGGGCTGGCCGCGGTGTCGATGTCCAGGATCGCCGCCCAGCTCGGCAACTCCACGATGGCGCTGTACCGCTACGTGAAGAGCAAGGACGAACTGCTCCTGCTGATGGCGGACGCGGCCCTGGACGACCCCCCGGACCTGCCGGACGACGTGGACTGGCGGACCGGGCTGACCCTGTGGGTCCAGGGTGCGCTGACGGTGCTGCGCCGGCACCCCTGGGCCGCGCAGATCCCGATCAGTGCGCCGCCGATGGGACCCAACAACCTCTGGTGGTTCGACCGCGCGCTGCGCGCGCTCGGCGGCACCGGTCTGGGGGAGGAGGACAAGGTCGGGATCGTGATGGGCCTGCTGACCTTCCTGCACGGCGAGCTCCGGCTGAGCCTCGACCTGTCCGCGGGCTACACGGACAACCCCGAGGCCTTCAGCCGTCAGTACGGCGCGGCACTCGCCCGCGTGGTGGACGCGCGGCGGTTCCCCGCGCTGAGCAGGGCGATCGCCTCCGGGGTCTTCGAGGGCGAGATCCCCTACGACGAGGAGACCGAGAGGGCGTTCGCGCTGGGCCTCTACCTCGACGGCGTGGCGGCGTTCATCGAGCACAGGACCGCCGGGCGGTAGTGACACAGGCACCGCCACCCGGATCCGGACGTGACGCTCGCGGGGCGGTGACGCTCGCGAGGCGGTGACGCTCGCGGGGCGGTGAGGTCGCACGGCGTCACCGCCCCGTGAAGGTCATGCCTTCCGGACGGGTCCGTGACGGCTGGTCACCGGGAAGTACGCGGCGGTTCAAGGGCTCGTAGGGGTATGTGCCGCCGGGTGCACGCCTTTTAACTGGGCTGCGTCCTCTCCCCGATCCGCGCTCGCTCACCGGGCCGCGTCCCCGTACCGGAGCGCGTCCCTTCACCGATCGTCGGCCCTTCACCGGAGCCCGTCCCTTCGCCGGGGTGCGCTCGCCGATTCGCCGGGCCGCGTCCTCGAAGGTCGCGCTCGCCGACCAGAACGGAGCAGTCATGCCCGGACCCCTCACCGGAAAAGTCGCCCTCGTCACCGGTGGATCACGCGGCATCGGTGCCGCCACCGCCCACGCCCTCGCCGAGGCCGGCGCCGACGTCGCCATCAGCTACCTCGGTTCGGCCGACAGGGCGCAGGGGATCGCCGGTGACCTCAAGGCCATCGGGGTCCGTACCGGCGCCTACCGTGCCGACCAGGGGGACGTCGACCAGGTCGCCGCTCTGATCGGTGACGTCGTCGCCGACTTCGGGCACCTCGACATCCTGGTGAACAACGCCGGTACTCCCGCGGGCGGCCTGATCGACGACCCCTCCACCGACCACGGCACCCTCGACCGGCAGTTCACCGTCAACGCCGGTGGCGTACTGGCCACGATCCGCGCCGCCGCCACGGTCCTGCGCGCCGACGGCCGCATCATCACCGTCGGCTCGGTGCTGGCCGCCCGCGCCGGTTACCAGGGCGTCGCCGACTACGCCGCGGCCAAGGCCGCGGTCACCGCCTACAGCAAGGCCGCCGCCCGCGACCTGGCACCCCGCGGGATCACGGTCAACGTCGTCCAGCCCGGTTCGATCGAGACGGACATGAACCCCGCCGACGGCCCCTACTCCGACGCCCAGCGCGCCGCCAACGCCATGGGACGCTACGGCCGTCCCGAAGAGGTCGCCGCGGGCATCGCCTTCCTCGCAGGCCCCGGCGCCTCCTTCATCACCGGCGCCGTGCTGGACATCGACGGTGGCTACCTCGCCTGAGGTCCGGACGCCTCACCGGTCACGCCTTGCCGGTCACGGGTCACGGGTCACGGTGAGGTTCGGCGCGGTCCGGTGTGATCCGGCGCGGTGCGGTGTGGAGGACATCGGGAGGCCGGTCTCACCGGTCCTCGCGGCGATCACTATGGTGACGTCCCATGGACGTACAGGGGTCTGTCATCTCGTTCGCCCTGATAGTGGGACTTCTCACGATCACGCCCGGCCTGGACACGGCCCTGATCCTGCGCACCTCGCTTCTCGCCGGCAGGAGGTCGGCCTGGGCCGTGGTCCTCGGCATCCAGGCCGGCACGCTCCTGTGGGGTCTTCTGACGGCCGCAGGCCTGTCCGCCCTCCTCGCGACCTCCCGCCTCGCCTACGAGACGCTGCGCTGGGCGGGTGTCGCCTACCTGCTGTGGATGGGGGGCCAGATGCTCTGGCAGAGCCGAAAAGGTCATGCGGGCGACGCGACGGCACCCGAACCCCGGGCCGACGGGTGGTGGCAGGCCTTCCGCCGCGGCCTGCTGACCAACGCGCTCAACCCGAAGGTGGGCGCGTTCTACGTCGCGATGCTCCCCCAGTTCATCCCGGACGACGTGCCCCACGCCGCGATGGGCGTCCTGCTGGCGAGCGTCCATGTGGCCGAGGGGCTGGTGTGGAGCGTCCTGCTCATCGGGTTCGCCGGCCTGGTACGCGACTGGTTGCGCAGGCCGTCGATCAAACGTGGCCTGGACCGGCTCACGGGCGTCATCGTGATCGGATTCGGTCTGCGGCTGGCGACGCAGCAGTCCTGATCAAACCGGCCGTGGACGGCGAGGCGGTCATGATCGGACCGGCCGTGGACGGCAAGACGATCGTGATCGGACCGGCCGTGGACGGCAAGACGGTCGTGATCGAGCCCGGCCCGCGAACGGCGAGGCGGTCGTAATCGAGCCCGGTCCGCGAACGGCGAGGCGACGCTCCTGACCGGGCCCGGCCCCAGGGTCGGCGGACCGGAGCCCGCCGTGCGCGCCGCCCTCCGCCGGTTCCTCACCGACCGGACGACCGCCCGCCGACGCGGGCCGTCGCTTTCACCCGGTCTGCCCGAAAGTCCCTTTCCGGAGTCGTTTGAATACCTATGATCAACTCCGGGCGGTACCGGACGGCACCGCCATCGCCTTCAGAAAGGGGCACGAAGCCCTTGTCTCGCAATCTCATCCTCACCCTGTGCCTGGGTGCCGCGGTCGCCGTCGGTTCGGCTCCCGCGGCCCTGGCCGACCAGCGGCACGACCTGGACACGGCCGCCTCGTGGCACCGGCCGGCCGACCTCGTCGTCCCCGGTGACGACTTCCACCCCGAGAGCGTCGCGGCGACGCGGGAGGGAACGGTGTTCGCCGCCAGCATCGTGACCGGCGAGATCGTCCGGTTCCCCGCCGGATCCACCACCGCCCAGACGTTCGTCCCGGCCGACGTGAACCTCGGGACCGCCGGGGTGCTCGCCGACGACGACCGCGGCGTCCTGTGGGCGTGCGCGATCGACCTGTCGTTCCAGACCCCCACCCTCCTGCAGGCGTTCGACCTGTCGTCCGGGGCCCTGAAGGCCGCGTACACCCTGCCGGACGGCGGCGTCTGCGCCGACATCACCCTGGCCAGGAACGCCGTCTACATCACCGACACGACCAACCCGACGGCCACCCCGCAGCCGCCCGGTCGCATCCTCAAGCTGACGACGCCCAGCCCGAGGAAGGCGACCGGGGGCACGCTGTCGGTGTGGTCGAAGGACCCCGCCCTCACGAACGGGGCCGGACTGCAGATCAACGGCATCGCCTTCGACGGCGCGCGCTCGTTCTACACGACCAACTACAACAGCGGAGAGCTGATCAAGGTCGGCGTCGCCGCCGACGGATCGGCGCTTCCGGCCGAGGTCATCGACCTGGGCAGGCGGTTCGTCACCCCGGACGGCATCCGGATGCTCGACCGCAACCGGCTGCTGGTCACGGAGAACCCGGGGCCGCTGAACGTGGTCGACGTGCGCGCCCGCACCGTGAAGGCGGTGAACGCCACCCTCGACCAGCCCAGCTCCGTGGTGAAGGCCCGGCACGGGATCTACGTGGCCGAGGGTCAGATCCCGCGGCTCCAGACCGGTCAGCAGCCGAACCTCCCGTTCACGCTGCGCTGGCTGCCGACGCCGTAGTCGGCGGCAGGGTGTCGCGTGGACCGCAGCAACACGGAGGCACCGCCGCCGGGCCACCGGGAGTTCCTCCCCGGTGAGCCCTGACTCCTGAACCGCATGATCGTTCATGCGCCGAAGAGGCTCCGGAGCCACCGGGGCCTCTTCTGCTTTCCCGGGCCCGGTTCCGGGTCCGAGCCCGGGTCCGGTTCCGGTTCCGGGCCCGGCTCGCGGCGTGGTGCCGTCCGTCGAGGTGAGGGCTACATCCGTGTCCGCGCGTACTCGTGCAGCGCGTCGCGGACGAACGCCGCCCCCTCGACGCCGTCGTATCTGGCGGCGAAGCGGGGATCGCCGGCGTACATGCGACCTCGCCCCGGTAGAGGTCGTTCGCCGGTCGGTTCCCTGTGACGGAGTGCCGTGGCGGCGATCCCCGGCTCCCGGTTCAGCGGCCGGTCGGCCCCCTGTGACGGAGCGCCGTGGCGATGATCTCCGAGCTGTCGGCGTGCAGGGCCTGTGCCGCCGTCCGTCCCGTCACCGCCAGGTAGGTGTCGACCAGCCTGTTGCCGGCGGCGTAACCGGCCCCGGTCGGCAGGCCCACCGGGGTGGCGCCGAAACGCTCCGCGCTGGCGTCGCCGTGCACCCAGGCCGTGAAGTTCTCCATGCCGGTCACACCGAGACCGGACACCACCTTGTCGAAGACCGCCTCGTCACGCAGGTGCGGCACGCCGATGCGGGTGTGACCGAGTTCGTCACCGTAGATCCCGCGGGCGAACGCGTCGGCCAGGCCCTCCGAGACCACGTGCTCGCCGACCGTGACGGTCATCGGGTTCCACACCACCCCACCGGGACCGTAGCGCAGGTTGTGGTTGAGCTCGTGGACGGCGGTGGCCTCCAGCCGTTCCACGTTCTCCGGGAAGGGCCACAACGTGATCATGATGTAGCCCGAGAACCCGCCGTTCCCGGTCACCCCCAGGCAGGGGCCCATGAAGTGGGCGTCCTCGGGATCGCCGAGCACGAACAGCACGGTGATGTCCGGGACCTCCAGCCCCGGCGTCGCCGCCGACTGCAGGGCGAGGGCGTCGTCGAGGGCACGCCGCATCCGTTCCCACGCCCCGGCCTCCGCCAGCGTCTCGAGCGCGTCGAGGCAGCGCTCCTCGTCGCGGTCCAGGGGGAATCCGGACGCCATCCGGTGCATCGCCGCCAGGTCGACGTCCCCGGGGAAGTAGCGGTACATGCCCCTGACGGGCTCCAGCATCGAGCACAGCAGGGCGACGCGGTCCGCGGCCGGGGCCCGCAGGATCCGCTTCATGGCGGAGTAGGTGTCGAGAACGGTGATGGTCATGCGCCGACGCTAAAGGGTGACGTAACGGCAGGGTCAACCGAACGGACGGCACGACCGGGCGGGTGCCGGTCGGGGCGGGCCGCTCGCGCCCGAGGGCGGGAACGCCTGCCGTGCCGGCCGTACGCGACACCTCATATGGTTCTCGAATGACCAGAGACCTCCGGTTGGCCCCCGTCACCGCTGACAACATCGAGGCCGCCATCGCGGTGAAGGTCCGTCCCGACCAGGAGCGCTTCGTCTCACCGGTGGTGAGGTCGCTGGCCGAGGCCTACGTCCATCCCACGACGGCCTGGCCGCGCCTCGTCCTCGACGGCGACCGTCCCGTGGGCTTCCTGATGGCCTTCCTGGACATCGACTGGGACGGTGAGGGCGTGGACTTCCGGTCCGGCCTGTGGCGCCTCAACGTGGCCTCCGACGCGCAGGGACGCGGCGTCGGCCGCTTCGCCGTCGAGTCGGTGGCCACCGAGATCAGGCACCGCGGCGGCACGAAGATGTACGTCACGTGGGAGCCGGGAGAGGACGGCCCCGAGGGCTTCTACCGGAGGCTCGGGTTCCGGCTCACCGGGGAGAAGAGCGAGGGCGAGACGGTCGGGGTGCTGGACCTGACGCCTGTACCCTCCTGACATCCTGCTCGGCATCCTGCTCGCGCACCGGCCGGATCTCGGCCGTCCGCGCACGAACGGGCCCGGCCGCCGGGTGATGTGGCCGCCTTGTCGAGGAGGGGTCACGGCCGGGCGGTGTGCCCCTCCAGCACCGAGCGGACCGTCGTGGCCGGGCGCCGGAGAAGATTTTCAAGGTCCGGTCCGGTGGTGGAGAACTCCCCCCGGCGTGACGCGTGGAACATGCCGAGCAGCATGTTCGCGCGGTCCGCGGGCACACCGTGGCCGATCATCGTGGCCGTCCACTCCGCGTCGTCGGCGACGACGCGGCGGACGGTGCGTCCGGTGAGCTCGGTGAGAATGCCGGCGACGTCCGCGAGGTCGAGCGCTTCCGGCGCGGTCAGCGGCGGGGTCGGGCCGTCGAACCGGCCCTCGTCGGCGAGGATGATCGCCGCGGCTTCGGCGAGGTCGGCGTGCGCGGTCCAGGAGACGGGCCCGTCGGCCGGCGCGACGAGCTCACCGGTCTCCATCGCCCGGCCGAGCAGGTGCGGGACGGTGGCGGCATAGAACCCGTTCCGCAGGAACGTGAACGGCGTGCCCGTCTTCGACAGGTAGCGCTCGGTGGCGGCGTGGTCGGTCATCGGCGCGAAGACCGAGTCCTCGGCGGCACCCTGGTGGCCGGTGTAGAGGATGCGCCCGGCACCGGCGTCACGGGCGGCGTCGATCGCCGCGACGTGCTGGGCGACCGCCTCCTCGCCCGCCTGGTCGGTCGAGACGATGAGCACCTGCGTCGCACCCTCGAACGCGTCGGCGAGGGAGCCGGGGTCGGTGAAGTCGCCGCGCCGCACCCGTACCCCACGTGCGGCCAGACCGGCGGCGCGATCGGGGTCGCGGACGCTCACACCGACCCGGTCCGCCGGGACCCTGTCGAGGAGCCGGTCGACGATCTGGGACCCGAGCAGGCCGGTACCACCGGTAATGACGATCATGATCTGCCTCCTCTTGATAACGATGGAACGATTATTAAGCTATCACTGTTATCAACGACGATAGCAAGAGGGCGTTATCATCGGAAACATGGCAGAGACGAGGCCGGACAGCGCCGGCAGGTCCAGGACGCGAGCCAACATCGTGGAGTGCGCGGCCCGGCTCCTGCGCGAGCACGGCGCGGCCGCGGTCACCACCCGCGCGGTCGCGCAGGCGGCCGGCATGCAGGCGCCGACCATCTACCGGTTCTTCGAGGACAAGGACGCGTTGCTCGACGCCGTCGCCGAGCACGTCCTCGCCACCTACGTCGCCGGCAAGACGCTCGCCGAGGACGGCGGCGACCCGGTCGCGGATCTCCGGGCGGCGTGGGACACGCACATCGGCTTCGGCCTCGCCAACGCGGCGCTGTTCGGTCTCCTCACCGACCCGGGCCGCGGGGCTCGTTCACCGGCGGCGGCCGCCGGCCTGGAGGTTCTGCGCGGCCGGGTACGCCGCGTCGCGGCGATCGGCCGGCTCAGGGTCCCGGAGAGGCGCGCCGTCGAACTCATCCACGCCGCCGGCACCGGCGCCGTGCTCACCCTGCTCGCCACCCCGCCGGAACACCGGGACCTCTCCCTCGCCGACGCGATGTACGAGGCGATGACGCGATCGATCCTCACCGACGTACCGGCGCTTCCCGCGGACGACGCGACCGCGGCCGCCATCGCGTTCCGTGCCGTCGTACCGGAGCTGACGATGCTCACCGACGCCGAACGCACCCTGCTGTCGGAGTGGCTGGACCGGGTCGGCGACGCCCCCGGCACCCCTGGCACCTCGGCCACCCCCGACGCCTCGGCCACTCACGACGACTCGTCCGGTTCCGGCTGAGACCGCGACGCCTTCCCGTCGAGGAGACCGTCCACGGCGCCGCGGACACGGCTCCCGACGCGTACCGACGACCGCCGGCACGCACGGCCGCCGTTCCAACCGAGACACAAGTGGACCACCAGCGGGTCCTGTGATGCTCCGCGAGGTAAGCAAAAACGCATCGCAGGAGACACGCATATGAGGAAGAAGAAGGCCTTGTCCGCCGCGGCGGCCGCCCTGACGGCCCTGGCGGCCATGGGTGTGGCGGCTCCCGCACCCGCGTCCGCCGCGGCCGTGAGGGTCGAGGTCGTAGGTGCCCACGCCGGGACGGTGCGCGAGTGGATCGACCCGTTCACCTGCCCGACGAACACGGTGCTCACCGGCCGCGCGCACTACGGCGACGAGAACGCGCCCACCACCTACTACTGCAGCTTCATCCTCATCGACGGCGAGCAGGCCCAGGTGCACATCGGCGAGTGGACCTCCCGCAAGAAGGAGAACAGCTCCGACTACAGCGCCCCCGACCACCACGCGGTCGTCGGCAGATGGCACGAAGGCGACGAGAACGGCTACACGAGGTACCGCCACGCCACCGTCTTCTGGCGGGGCCGGCAGGTGCTGCTGGCCGACGGGGACGTCACCGCCGGGTACAGGGAGAGCAACCACACCTGGCAGGCGGGCGAGAACAAGGTCATGACCGGTCGTCTGCACAGGGGGGACGAGAACGGCACGACCAACTACCGGTTCGCCACCGTGGCCGTCCCGGCCTGACCCCACCGACCACCGCCCACCTCGAAGCGGCGGTGATCCTCTGACCATCGCGCCGGGCGGCGCGACCGGCCGGACCCGAAGTGGCCGTCGTCCTTCGCACCCCGGGAACACCCGGCCGGACTCTCTCCGAACCTTCGCCGCCTTGCGCGTGAGCGCACCCCGAAAGGAACCGAAGACAATGAGAACGTACGGCAAGGCCCTGTCCGTCGTCGCCGTGGCCGCCGCCCTGTCGGCCACCACCATGGCCTCTCCCGCCTCGGCGGAGGTGACGATCAAGATGGAACGCATCTACAGCCAGACCGTGTGGGAGGACGGCTTCCAGTTCACCTGCCCGCCGAACCAGGTGATCACCGGCCGTTCCCACTACGGCGACGAGAACAAGCCGACCACCTACCACTGCAGCCGGATTCTGATCAACGGCGAGCAGGTCCAGACGCACGCCGGAGACTGGACCGCCCCTCAGCGGGAGAGCAGGTCCGACTTCAGCGCCCCTGACAACCAGGTGGTCGTCGGCAGGTGGCACGACGACGACGAGAACGGCGACACGAGGTACCGCACCGCCGCCCTGTACTGGCAGGGACGACAGGTGATGCTGATCAACGGGGACGGCACCGGTGCGTACACGGAGAGCAGCCACACCTGGCTGGCGGATAACGGCAAGGTCATGACCGGTCGTGCCCACTACGGGGACGAGAACGGCAAGACCTGGTACCGGTTCGCCACCGTGTCGTTCGCGGGCTGATCTCCCCCGTAGGCCGGCCGTCCGGACCCTGGCGAGACCGGGCCGGGACGGCCGGATCGAAGGGGTACGGGGACCCGAAGCACCGTGGCTCCACCACGACGAAGGCCCGCCAGGTGATCCACCTGGCGGGCCTGGAGCGAGCGTGACGCCCGGTCCACGCACCGTATCCGCGGAGACGGCGAAGATCGCCGCCCGCACGACCGGTGATGCGCCGACCGTACGATCGATCATGCATCGAAGAGGCTCCGGACTCCGGGGCCTCTTCCGCCTTTCCGAAGCGACCGTGCGGGTGTGATCGACGTCATTCCGCGCATGTCCCGCAGGCTCCCCGATCCCCGATCACCATGGCTCGTGCCGCTTCCCGCCGGTGAGAGCTTTTCCTTCCCACCTCTTGACCCGCTCCCCAGGCTCTCCGAGACCATGTCGATCATGTGGTTCTTCCGCTTCCTCGCCATCGGGCTCCTCGGCGGGACCGTGATGATCCCGATCCTGCACTCCCCGCGGGGCGACGGATTCGAGCATCTGCGCCTGGACGCGATCATGAGCCTGGAACTCGGCTGGTTTCTCACGGTCCCGATCTCACTGGTGGCCGGAGCCCTGTGGGTCGGTTTTTTCCGCAGGCGGTCCCGCCCGGCGCCTCCGGGCTTCGTCCTGGGAGGGGTCACCGTCACGTTCGGAGCCCTGGTCCTGTCGCAGGCGATGGCCGCGTCACGCTGGCTCAACGGCTCACCCGACGGGGTCGGCGATCCGGACGGCGAATACGTCATGGTGGCGTTCGCCGAGCTGTCGAGTGTGGTGGCCCTGCTCGTCGGCGCGGCGATCCTGATCGACCGGGGCGTCACCGTCCGGCATTCGCGGAAGGCGGTCGCCCCTGCCCCTACGAGCCGCTGATCGATGGAGAACACCGCGAAAGCGAGCGGTTCGAACTCCTGACATCCTGCTGGTAAATCGGTTCGATCTCGGATCGTACGGCTCGCGAGCTGGTCGAGAGACTCCCGGCGAGGACCGTGCCACTCCCTGTTGATCGATCTTGATCGCCCAACGGTCGTCCTGGGCCACATCCATGCGGACACCAGATCGGCTTCGTGCGGACACGGCGTTGCGAGTCCAAACAGCACCCTGAATGATGTGTCACCACACGGACGAAGGCGGCACGGTGGACTTCACGGTCACATACGAACCCACTCCCGACGAAGTGGCACGAGCACTCGAACAAGGCGTCAGACAGCAACTGAGGACCACCTATCTGATCCTGCCGTTGGTCCTGGTCGCGTCAGGGCTCATCTGCATCCTGGTCGACGCCACGTACACGGGTACCCTCATGCTCGTGCTGGCGGTCGTCTTCCCGTTCGTGCTGAACTGGTCGATTCGACGCACCGGCAAGCGGCAGCTCACCTACCTCTGCGTACCGACCACCATCCGGTTGACCGACGACGGATACGAGGCCCGAAGCGATCACTTCACCTCCGCCACGCAATGGTCGCTGTTCGGACGGATCGTCACCGGTCCCGAGTTCTGGCTGTTCTTCGTGAACAAGCAGTTCACGGGCTTCCTGTCCCGACGCGCCTTCAACGGCGAGCAACAGGCCGAGTTCGACGCCTTCCTGGCCTCCAGGCAGAGCGCGAGGGTTACCTGATCTTCCCTCGTCGTCTCCTGTTCCACTCTCCCGATGGCTCCCCAGCACCGTATCCCGGCTCACCGTTAGCGGACCGACGTAGGCTCCGAACCGAGCACGGTGGCGATCACGCTTCCCAGGCCGACGCCGCCGTGCCGGTCATTGTCTGGCGGCACCTTCGGGCCAGATCACCACCACCCGCACACCGCGGCGCCGAGCATCCGTCACGGCACCCGCCGTCCCGCCCGCATCCACAGGCGACTCGCCATCCCACACCGCTACAAGCTCATCGACCGAGCTCAGCATCGCCTCATTGGCCGCGACGTACGCCTCCCGGCCGGCGTGATCGAAGTCCATGACACGGACCCGGGCGGCCTTGCTCAGCAACCGGTCGAACTGCTCCGCGTGATCCGGCTTGACCTTGGCCTCCCGGTAGTCCCGCGACGGCAGGACGACTTCGAGCATGCCACCGGCTTCCAGGACGGCCTCGGCAAACAGGCTGTCGGCTCCACGGGCGATGCAGGACACTCCTGTAACGTCATCGGCCGCTTTGGCCAAGTGTGAGCGAAGCGCATCGGACACGAGGCGAGTCGTATCCGGGGCCAGGTTCATGTGGCCGGTCACACCGATACGCACCATCAGCGTCTCCTGATCGACGGCGATCTTCTCAGCGCGTCAGTGTCTCCTGGATTTGCTCGCTCAGGCCAGCCATCGCAGGGTCTCGCCGCGTGGCGATCTCCGCGTGCAGCTCGCACAGCTGGACGCGGACTCGATCGGACCGCACCTGACCGGCCGTATCCGCGGCGACGCTTCCCACTACAACCGCCTCGTCCAGGTTGCCGTTACGCAGGTGCGCTTGGGCGAGTCCGATCTGATCGAGGGCGAGGCTGCGTATGCTCGTCCGTCTGCGGAGTTCCAGCGCTCGGCCGATGTGGGTCACGGCGACGACCGCATGCTGACTACTGCGGCGTGACATCTCCAGGTAACGGCCCCCGGTGACACCGGCGAGCTCGGCCGCGTCGAAGTAGGTGATCCAGTCGGGATCGGGATCGTCTTCGCGGATCGCGCCGAACGCATCCTCGGCCGCGTCCGTCGCCCGCCGGAACGCCTCGGGCCTGCCGAGGGCGGCATAGGCCCACGCCTCACGGGTGTGCAGCATGGCCCGCAGTCTGGGGGTGCCAATCACCTGAACCCCGTCCAGCGCCAGGCGGACCAGCTCCAGCGCGTCATACGGCCGGTCGAGGTAGAGCAGCTGGCGGGCCATGCTCGCCAGAACGCTGGCCCCGAACGGCCTGTCCTTGGCGGGCTTGGACGCCTGCAATGCCAGGACGTAGTACTTCTGCGCCGCGGTCTGCATGCCGCAATCCCAGCTCATCGTGGCGGCGATCTTCGCAAGCTCGGCCATCACATGGAACAGCCGCACCGTGATGTCCCGTGGATGTGAATCTCGCAGCAGGTCGGCGACCTCATTGAGCTGACCGATCACCGCCTTGCGCGCGAGACCTCCGCCTTGGGAGTCGTCCCATGTCCTGAAGACATCCGCGGTTCTCTCAAGCCGGGCCACTTCGTCGACGCCGATGCGGCCCGTCTGAGGGACAGTGGGAAGGTCGTCCGGAGTCTTGGCGAGCCAGTGCTGAGCGGGGTCGATGAGCGGAAGTCCCACCGTGATGGAAAGCGCTCTGATGGCTTGGCGGCGGTCAAGCATTAGATCACTTCTGCTGAAGTCGTAAACGGCGCTTGCTGTGGATCGCGGTTCCCATACCCAGGGGAGGCTCGGTTCAGCCACCACGACACCAACCAACTCGTCGCTCTCGGCAACAACCGGAAGCACAGGCGCCGAGGCGTCGAACAGAGCAATCTCGTCAAGATCGAAGATTCGGGCATACAGCTTCGGATACGGATCTTTCGGCCGGTGCTTACCTGTTTCCCAGTTCTTGATATTACGGACGATGCTCTCACGTGCAGGAAGACGGCTCCGTGTCTCCTCGCTGGCTGCCCCCGCCAACTCTTTGGCCATGTCCCGGTGAGACCATCCGCGGTTGCGCCGTTCCTCCCGCAATCGAACGGCCCAGAGGGGAGTCTCGCCGGTCATTGGCGCACCTTTTCAGACCAGGGGAAAGGGGCTCTTTCCCTTAGCTTCCCTCACTCTCACCTGGTCGCGCGTGCTTTTACAGCGGTCTCATGAGGTGACTGTCCAAAAAGGCGGAGCCCGTCACCGGTAGCTGACACCGAGACGGGCCCCTTGATCAGGAAGCGAGTCCTGACCCGTGCACAACCCTAGTGCTCCCGTTCTCGACCGGCCTGCGGTGGCCGGCTGCCACTGCTTCGCCGACGTACCGCCCCTGCCGATGGGGTGCGCCGCCTGCGGGCACGCCCCCTACGCGCACGGCTGCCCCGGCCAGGCCGCCGACCACGAGTACCTTCAGCCGTCCGCCGGGCTGATGGACGAGCGTCTCGACGCGCGCCGCCGACTCGGCCTCGGCCGGACCCTGCCCACGTTCGAGCCCGGCCGCGAGGCCATCGCGCGGCCGACGCTCGTTCCCGCGCCTCGCCGGGCCGAGCCCGAGGCGGCACCGTCGCGCACCCGGCCCGCCGGCCGCACCGACCTCCGCCGCCCGGCCTCCGGCGGCGCCCGCCCGCACCGGCCGGTCGAGACGCGCGCCGACCGCGCGCTCCGCCTGGCCCTCGCCCGCGACCCCCTCGCCCGGCGACGAGCCCGCGCCGCGGCCCTCACACTCCCCCCGGCCGGTGCCGGCACCCCGCCCCCGCGCCCCGGGGAGCCACTCGACCGGCCACCGCTCACCCTGCTACCGTTCCCGCCCGGGCATCAGCACCTGATCCTCCGGCCGGGGCATGCCGTCGCCCTCGGCCGGAGCCACCTCCTGGACACCATCCCACCCCGACGGTACGAGCCCTCCCGGCAGGGAGCCGCGGCATGAACGCGACCCTGTCCCAGGACGGCACCCCCATGAGCAGGCGCGGCGGCGGTCATGCTTCCCAGGCGGACGCCGCCGCGCCGTCGACCGTCGCCCAGGCCGCGGCGCAGCGGTTCGCCGCTCGACGCCGCGCCGAGGAGCTGTCCATCGAGCTGGCCCGTCACGGCATCTCGGCCGACGTCCACGAGCTCGCCTCCGGCCGGGCCGCGGTGTCGATCTACTACGGGCTGGTGGCCTTCACCGACGGCCAGGAGATCCGGTGGACCTCCCCGAAGCCCTCCCGCCGGGGCAGGCCGGTGGACGTCGCGGAGGCGACGATGGCCGCCGCGGTCGACCGGCTCGTCCACGACTACCGGATCCTGCGCTCCCGCCCGCTCAACGACATGCTGGGCCGCGAACTGCCGCTGCTGGCCGACGTCCTGGTGGCCGATCATGTCGTCCCGCGATGACGCCCTGGCGGCGCGAACCGCCCGGCAGGTACAGAAGCACGCGCCGACCTACCTGGTCTTCTGGAGCCTGCGCAACCAGCGCTTCGAGGCGTGGGAGCTCACCGACCCGGCCCGCTGCCGCATCGTCCACGCCGCCGGCGCCGGTGAACTGTGGGACCTGATGCAGCAGGTCAACCTCGACCTGTGGCGGACCCGGCCTCACGGCGATCAGCCGCCCACACCCGTTGCGGCCGATCACCCGGATCCGTCACTTCCGGTGACCCTCCTTCGCGGAGGAACCTGTCGGCCACGCCCCGGCCGACGATTCGGCACGGGTCCCGCGCCGGATCGCCGAGCACCACACCGAACCGGGAACGGCTCCATGAACAGCGTGGCGGTAAGATGACCGGCCTGTCGTACCGTCACGCCTTCCATTCCCGCAGGCGGAGGCGCGCAGCCGGCCGGGTCACCCGCGGGGTGAGTGCGGTGCCCTCCTCCAGGGGTGGCGGGGGCACCGCGCACCTCTCACTCGTCGCTGCCCCAGGACTTGAGCATTGTCCGGCGTACCGAACAGTGAGTATGAGCCGGGAACCGCTGACGGCAATCGGTTCACCGAGCACCGCGCGTTGAAGATGGTGGGAGCGGCGGTGTTCACCGGGCCGAGGCGGAGGACAGGTACATTCGCAGTCGGACACGGGAGCTTGCGTCGATGCGGTTGATGGTGAACTCATCGCACAGGCGGCTCATCAGCCACAGTCCGAACCCGCGGACCGCCCCTGAGCGGGGGCACTCACGGGGAGCGTGCTCGGCACGCAGGCGTCCGGCGTCGTCGACGATATCGACGGTCAGCGCCTGGGTGTCGTATCGGACGATCAGGGTGCCGGTTGCGCCGCCGTGCTCCAGCACGTTGATGACGGCTTCGTGGGCGGCCAGCACCAGGTCGATACGCCGCATCCCGACCAGTCCGGCCCGGCCGGCGTGATGATGCAGGTACCGGCGTAAACCGACCAGGTCTTTACTGATCGGCCAGCGGTAACACTGCTGATCGTGCATGTTCGCCCCTCTTTTCGTGAAGGCCGTCTGCGACTTCACCGGGGGCTATCAACGTGCCCGTCAGAACCAGATGACTATCGATGAACGACTTAAATATAGATACCCTCCTGAATCGGTATAACCATCACCCTCGTGGGAGCGCCGCAGGCAGGCTGCCGGAGGGAGGTGCGGCTTCGCTCCATCGCACCGGGATGAGAACCCTTCACAGGGCATGGGGCGAGGTGCGCAGCAGGGCCAGGGCATCGGCGCGGGTGGGCTGGAAGGTGAAGTAGGAGTTCAGCCCGGTCATCACGAAAATCCGCTCGATCGCAGGGGGCAGGTCGCTCAGGACGATGATGCCGCCACGGTCGGTGATCAAGGTGCGCAACATCAGGAAGATCCTGATTCCGGTGGAGTCGCAGAAGGTCAGACTGCCCACGTCCAGCACCAGATGGCGATGACCGCCCTCCAGCAGCTCCAGGACCCTGTAGCGCAGGTGCTCGGTGTTGGTGTAGTCCAGCTCACCACCCAACACCACGATCAGGACGTCGGGCAGGGTGGGATCGAGGTGGGAGTCGAGCCGGACGGCAGAGGTCATCGGGAGGCCTTCGGTGAAGGAGCGGGAACGGGGGAGACCTTTGAAGCCAGGCCGGTGATGGTGTCGATCAGGAGCTTGCAGGGCCTCGGGGAGTCGGTGTCGGGGCTGGGGCCGGTTTGGGAGCCGGCTTCGTCCTCTCGGGGAGAAGGGGGTGGGGCTCGTGCGGTCGCAGGGCGCTTACCGCCGCGGGCAGGGTCAGGCGAATCTCGAAGTGATCCACCATGCGGGTCAGCTCGAACAGGCGACGTGCACGCCCCTGCGGGGGAAGGACCACCACCAGGCGCCCCTGGCGTTGCTGGACCTTCTGGCGGATCTCCACCAGCGCACCCACCCCGGCCGAGGCGATGAACGTCACCTGGGTGAGGTCGACGACCATCAACACCTCCTCGAAGGTCAGCAGCGCCTCATCGAGCCTCACCGCCACGTTCGGGACCGTCACCGCGTCCAGTTCACCGGCCAGGCGAAGCACCCGTACCGGCCCCACCCGCCAGCTCTGCACCTGCGGTACGTTCTCATCACCTGCCATGACGCCACCTCCCTGCGGTCGCGCACCGTGCCGGCAGAGCTATTGTCCCGGTTATTGCATGTAGCGTCCATTTCGCGGGCACCGCATGGCGAACCAACGGCACATCGGACCTGCGGGCCGGAGCGAACCAGGCCGAAGGGACCGGCGGACAGTGGCCATCGCCAAGAACGATCACGGCGCTGTACTCGATCAGACGGTCGCGCGGACGGCCGGGCTGCCGGTGATCGAGCTGCACGAGGCGCGGCACACGGCATGGAGGCGGGACTCGCTGTGAAGGTGGTCCCGGTGCGGCTCGGCCACTCGACGACGACCATCGCCCGGGACCTCCACCGGCCTGTTCGGCGAGCCGTCCCGGACGACGCGGCGGAGAAAGTAGTGGCGCTCATCCCCGGCTCGAAGGCCCCGAAAGAGGCACGATCATGGCGGGGTGTTCCCGTTCTGTTCCCATCGGAGCGGTCCGGCCATCTTCACCGGACCCGGCTTCCGACGTTTCCCCTGACAGGCGGAGAGCGTGGGATTCGAACCCACGAGACCGGTCACCCGGCCTAGCGGTTTTCAAGAGGGCTGCGTTCCAGGAGAATAAGGCGGCTCTGAGCAGGGCAGGAACCTTCCTCATGGTATCGTCCATCGAAGATCATCCCGCGCATATCCCACGCGCCCGGTTCGCTATCTTGACGATGTGTCGATCAGCGAACGCCATCTGTCAGCCAAGGAGCAAGCCGTCATCCTGGCTCTTCTCACGCAAGATTTCCCCGGCGTGGAGGAACTTCGCGCTCAGGTCCCTTCGGCAATCGTGGCCGGACGGTGTGGGTGTGGATGTGCAACGGTGGATCTTCGGGCAGGAACAGGGCCACGTGCGCTCGCCTCCCCAGTACAAGACGGGGTACTGGTCTCCGCTGGCGTGCGCGGACGCGATGACGGTGTCCTGCTCTTCGTCGAGAACGGCCATCTTTCGTACCTTGAGATCTACACCGTCGACGACGAGCCGGCCTCACTCCCGCAGCCTGAAGATCTCACCGTTGACTCGCCAGGCTCCTGGAGGTGATGTTGTGGAGGCAATAAGGCTCAGATTCGACTCGTAAACCTACGGATTAAAAGTGGAGGCCTGCTCTTGCGCTGGTTGGTGTATTGACCTGCGATCCAAGGGGGCTGCCCGATCGGGGTGAACCGGGCGTTCCGCGTATGTTCCGGATCTTGTTGACGAGAGATCTACGGCCTTCGGCCGACTGAGCGGATGCGGGCCGGTTCGAGGCTTTGTGCATGGAGCCGGATGGCGAGGCATTCGCGGTGGGCGACGACGGCGGTGCTGCCGGGGCCGTCGGCGCTGTGGACGTCCATGGTCACGCCGTCGCCTCCTGGGCTCAAGACGACCAGCGTGCCGCAGAAGTCGCACCTCCATTGGAGGCATTCCAGGTCTTGGCTGCGCAGGCTCAACCGCGCCCAGGCAGGCGAGGTGTAGCGGCGAAGCTGCTGGACGACGGCCTCAACCTCGGCACCGACCGCAGGGTACTCCTCGGGAAGGGCGCGGGGGTTTCCCGATGGGCTGTCGATTACGGTGGCGTCCACGGACGCGCCGATGTCCTCATGGCCGGGGATCATCACGCTGATGCCCCACGGTTGATGGGTGGTCACCCGGGCCCGGACCGTTTGCCCGGGGACAAGGCCAGCCCCCGCGGCATCGAATCGACGCATCCAGCCATTCTCCTGCGTCGGACGCCTCGGCCGGACCGCTGCTTGGCAGCGTTGTAAGCTCACGAGCCTGATTCGGGCAGCGCACCTAGCCTCGTCTCCCTCGGCGGGTTGCTGACATCAGCTTGGGAAGTGCACGGGTCACCCCTTACGGGGCGGCTGACTTGGGCGTTCGGCCGGTCATGAGTGACCGTGGTTGACCCCTCGTCGCCCTATCTAATGGCACGGCGACTCAGCGCTCCGGCATGATGATTGGGTGAGTACCAGCAGCGAGAACATTGGCGACCGGTTTCGGGATCCGCTCACCCGGGTGGACCAGTTCACGGACAACGTCCTGGTGCGTTGTCCCGCTTGCGATGGTTGCGCGGTTGTGCTGAGGAATCTCGGTGACCCTGAGTATGGGCCGAAGACCAACTCCGGGGCGTTGCGGGCCCGTCGGCGGCTTCGGTGCGGGGCATGTGGGTTGTTCAAGGATGAGTTCATTTCGGCGTCCCTGACAGGTAGGCCGATCGACCCCTTCTTCCGGCTTCCGCTATGGCTTCAAGCCAACTGTCGCGGCCATGTCCTGTGGGCCTACAACGTTCAGCACCTTGATCTGCTGAAGTCCTACGTCGCGGCACGGTTGAGAGAACGACGCGCGGTGCCGGGTTCGATGAGCATGCTGGCTCGCCTTCCGACATGGTTGAAGTCGGCTAAGAACCGTGACGAGGTGTTACGGGCTATAAGCAGAATGCGGGCGTCACTTCCCCATTCGCGACGGCCATGCGACACACTCGCCCGCTGACCTCCTCAGAGCCACAGCGCTCCGCCGGAGGCGTCGGGTTTTCCGCAAAGGATGTCTGGTGCACGCTGTCAGCTTGGGGACCATCTACTGACCTTGCCGCCTTGAGCTGGGAGAACGGGGGTGCAGGTAAGGGCGGGTCGAGTCCCCGTGGTTCCCCGTGAGTGACCGCGGTTCCCCGCCTGTTCTGGCACGGATCTGGCACGCGATCAAGGTACCCATCTCCTCCTTATCCGGCCTTGGAAGATGCTGGCTGGACGTGAACGCGAGCTGCCCCGTGTGCCTCTGTTGCGACACAAACCCAATCGCCACGCCTGTCATGATGGCCCGGTGTTCCGCGAAACTGGTGATCTTCCAGGTGCCTGGTACTACCTCAAGAGCGATCAAGGGCGACGCCAGGTGCTGGAAAGCGAGCTGGTGAATGAGTGTGGCAGTGATCAACACCCCATGTTCGGGCAGCGAGTTGAGGTCGTGGCTTGCTGTGGAACGTGTGACGAAGTGTTGTTCAAGCTCCTCGATCAGCAAGGTTGGGCGATCGTGCACCTCACATGGCGCAGGGAGACAGATTCATCCTGGCCGGCATGCGAAGTGGTGGGGAGCTGGTCGAACGTACTTGAAGAGATGATCGATCATGGTCACTGACAACCAGTTTGGAAGATCTCGGTACGCGATCCTCTGACCTGCTGCGTTCCAGATCAGAGGTGGTCTCGCCTTGCCCGTGAGTCCCCGTGATTCCCCCCTGTTGACCCTCCTGACGGGCACGCAACAGGCACGGCCTGAGAACCCCGTACGAACGCACACACCTCTCCTGTCGGATCTTCCCGTCGCCGTCGTCCCACCCTCCGGGGAGCGGGCCGGGGCCAGGGGTCAAGGTGGAGCACCCCACCGGACGAACGACCTTGACCCCTGGCCCCGGTCTGCTCGGCTTGCCCTGGGACGACGGCGACGGGAAGATCCGGCCCCAGCCATTCACGAACTCGGCTATTGCTCCTGGCGATCATCCCGGAGCCGGAGTGCCCCTGCCGGAGGCACGTGGTTTTTAAGAGCGGTAGATCAGGGGCGCACGAATGTCGGAGGTGATCGTTACTTTGGCGGCATACCTGAGGAAGACGGCTGGGAGTGGTGCGGATGGAGATCACATACGCCGACGTCGCTTGGCTGGCCGAAGCCTATGAGTTGGGCGACGTGTGGTGCCTGACCTTCGTGTGGGGGCTCGACGAGGCCGAGGCGCTTCGACGCGTGGGCGCCACAGAGGAGAGCATTCGGCCGCTCACGTATGAAGATCTGGATGATGAAGGGCTGTTCCCCGACACGGTTTTAGCCGGGAGGCTGGGCGGCTGGACCGTGCTCATCGAGAAAGGCGGATGGCAGGCGACAGAACGCGATGCCGTACGGGCCCTGTCGGCCGCGACAGAGGTTGTGTCGGTCCTGCGCCACGACCACGCGACCGACAACTTCGTATACGCCCGCGACGGAGAGACAGTGACCTCCTTCAACCCCACGATTCCCGCATGGCGCTACGGGAGTGAGGGGCCACGGCGATTCCGGACAGCCGTCTTATGGGCGTAGCCTATGCGGCTGCTGGGGTTGAAAGGGACTCGTTGAGTACTTCCAGGGGCGGCCGGTAGCCGAGCGCCGAATGCAGGCGCCGGCGGTTGTAGAACCCTTCGATGTAGCGGATGACCTGCCGTCTTGCCTTGGCCCGGGTGGTGAAGACGAAGCGGTGCAGCCATTCGTTCTTGAGCGCGGCAAAGAACGACTCGGCCATCGCGTTGTCGTAGCAGACCCCGGTGCGGCCGACCGAGCGGCGGATGTCCAACCCGGCCAGGAAACGGCCGAACTCGTTGCTGGTGTAGTTCGAGCCGCGATCGGCGTGGAATATGGCTCCGGGCTGGAGCAGGCCGGTGCCGGCGGCCATCTGGATCGCGGCCTTGATCAGGTCGGTGCGGTAGTGGTCGGCCATCGCCCAGCCTAGGACCGCTTTGCTGTGGCAGTCGATCACGGTGGCCAGATACAAAAAGCCCTCCCAGGTGCGGATATAGGTGATGTCGCCGACCAGCTTGGTGCCCGGCCGGGTTGCGGTGAAGTCGCGGCCGAGTAGGTCGGGGATGCCGCGAAAGTCGCCCTGAACGGTGGTGGTGGGCCGAAACGCCCGCACCTGGGCCGGGACCAGGCCCTGGGTGCGCATCAACGCGCGGACCAGTTCGGCCGAGCAGTGCTCGCCCCGGCGCAGCAGGGCGGCGTGGACCCGCCGGTAGCCATAGGTTTCGTGCGAGTCGGCGAAGACCTCGGCGGCCAGCTGGGTGAGCAACGCGCGGCGTTGCGCGGTGGCCGAGGCCGGCCGCTCGCGCCATTCGTAGTAGCCCGAGCGGGACACGTTCAGCCAGGTGCACATCCGGGCGATGGCGTGGTGGGCCTTCTCCGCATCGATCAGCTCGTACTTGGCGAGCGTCATCGACTCTCGGCCGCGAAGAAGGCGGCTGCTTTTTTCAAGAACGCCAGCTTCTCTCGCAGCTCGGCGTTCTCTCGCTCCAGCTCCCGGATCCGGGCCCGCTCCGGCCCGGAGACCGGCTGCTCATCTGGGCCGTGCACAACCCGATGCCGAGTCACCCAACTGCCCAAGGTGCTGGCGTTGATGCCGAACTCCCGGGCCACCGCCGCGACTGTGCGATCACCCTCCAGCACCATACGGACGGCTTCTTCCTTGAACTCGGGTGAGAACTGCCTGCGACGTCTCGTCACGTGCCTACCTCTTCCAGACTTCTGTCAGCTTATGCAGCCGACTGTCCGGAATCTGCTAGGCGCCTCAGGAGCGACCCTGATCGTTTTGTGAACACCATGAGAGCCGCGGGCCTCGATCCCGCACACACGCCGGGAAGCGAGGACAAACACGGGAACGCCGATCATCCGGCAGTGGGCAGGGCCTTGCTACTTGCAGCACGGCTGACTCGCGTTGTCCTGACTCCGGAGGTCTTGCGCGGGCCATTGCTGGGCGGTGTCGTCCGTTCACCGGTTTAGGGCTCATGCGGCGGCGTGCCGGTGGCCGGTGCGTTCGTTGGGTACGGCGAGTGCGCGGGTCGGTGGACGGCCCGGGCCGCCGCCGGCCGGGACCGGCGCCCACGCCGCGCGCCCGGACGGCGTGCGGCAGAGGGCCGGGTACGGCGGCGCGGCGCGCCGCCGCTTGACACCCACACCGGCACGGTCGAGTCGTTCAACATCCCCTGCGGTGCCACCCAGGAAGCCAAGTGCCCGCCGTGCGCCATGCGCAACAAGCAACTACGTAAGGCTCAGTGCCGTGAGGGCTGGCATCTGGAGGCCGAGCCCGTCGCCGAACCCCACCCCTCCACCGACGACCAGAAATGGTTGATCGAGTTCCGGGCTGATGTTCAAGCCAAGCGGGACGAGGCCGAACGCAACGGCGAAGAGGTCACCGACTGGGACGAGGCCATCGCGGGTATCGACGCCGAGATCAACGCCGCCGGCATGCGCGGCAACGTCCTGGGCGGCCGATCAACTCCCAAGCGCTCCCGCTCGACCAGACGACGCCAAGACGCCCCCGACCTGCCCAAGCGGGCCAAGCAGGACACCACCCTGGGCCGGACGTTCATCGCCTCCGATGGCAAGGTCTACCGGCCCTCGCTGTTCGTCACCCTGACGCTTCCCTCCTACGGGCGCGTGCGCAACGGCGTCCCGGTCGACCCGACCACCTACGACTACGCTCGCGCGGCCCGCGACGCCCTGCACTTCTCCAAGCTCGTCGACCGCTTCGTGCAGAACCTCCGCCGGGTGGCCGGCTACGACGTGCAGTACTTCGCCTCCGTCGAACCACAAAAACGCCTCGCCCCGCACCTGCACATGGCCATCCGCGGCACCATGCCCCGCGCGGAAGTCAAAGCCATCGCCGCCGCGACCTACCACCAGGTGTGGTGGCCATCGGTCGACGAAGTTCGCTTCGACGGCGACCACCTGCCCCTCTGGGCGCCCCGGGCCGAACAGGCTGAGCCCTACCCGGACGGGCAGACCGGCGACTACCTCGACCCGGCCACCGGCGAACTCCTACCCACCTGGGACCAGGCACTCGACCAGCTCGACACCGACGAGACGGCCGAACCGCTGCACATGGTCCGCTTCGGCGCTCAAGCCGATGTTCAGGGTGTCCTGGCCGGATCGCCCGATGCCGACCAGTGCCTCATCTACCTGTCCAAATACCTGACCAAGAACCTCGGCGACCCCCTCGATGCCAAGGACATCGGCGACCACGCCCGCCGCGACCACGTCACCCGCATGGTCGAAGCACTGCGCTACGAACCCTGCTCACCCACCTGCGCGAACTGGCTGCGCTACGGCATCCAGCCCAAGGGCGCCAAAGCCGGCATGCTGCCGGGCCGCTGCAAGGGCAAGGCACACAAGGCCGAACACCTCGGCTACGCAGGCCGTCGCGTCCTGGTCTCACGCAAGTGGTCCAACAAGACCCTGCGCGAACACAAGCAGGACCGCCGGGCCTGGGTGCTCGACATGCTCGGCCTTCCCGACGACACCGTGACCGACCCGCACCGCTACGTCTGGCGGCCGGTCTCTTCCAAAGACCCCAACCGCACCCCACTGGCCAAACGGCTGCTGCGCGAGGTCGCCAACCGCCGACGCACCCGCGCACGCCTGATCGAACTTCAAGCCAGAGCAGACGGACGACCGATCGAAGATCTTTCAGCAATCGAGACTCGGGAGGCAGCGTGAGCAAGAACCGCGACCAGCTCATGACCGTTCCGGAAGTCCTCGACGAACTGGGCGGGGTGTCTCGGCGCACCTTCTACCGCTGGCGGGAGATCGGCCACGCTCCACAGGGCTTCAAGCTCCCTAACGGGGAGATCCGCATCTACCGCAGCGAGTTCACCGCCTGGCTTGAGACCCTGCGGGAGGCGGCGTGAACACCTCCTACGACGTGAAGTTCTGGGAAGTTCGACGGAATCAATCCAGTAAGACCGCGTCATATGAGATTCGCTGGAAGGTCGGTGGCCGTCAAAAGTCCAAGACCCTGCGAACGAAGGCTCTCGCCGAGAGCTTCCTGTCGGATCTCCGCCAAGCGGCCAGGCGGGGCGAAGCCTTCGACATGGAAACCGGATTGCCCACATCCATGGCCAAGGTGAAGAACGCGGTCACCTGGTTTGCCTTCGTCATGGCGTACGTGGACATGAAGTGGCCGCACGCGGCGGCCAAGACGAGAGACAGCCTCACTGACGCTCTGGCGACCATCACCCCTGCCCTCGTCGACGAGAATGCATTGGGAAAGCCTGAGCCGCTCATTCTCCGGGAGGCTCTGCGGCAGCATGCCCTTCCTCCGGTTTCCCGGCAGTCGGAGCGTCCCGAAGGCATCCGAGCGGCTCTCGCATGGCTTGAGCGTCATTCCCTCTCTGTGGCCGACCTGTCCAAGGTCCGCAATGTACGTCTCGGGCTCGACGCGCTGACGCTCAACCTCGACGGTGGGGCTGCGGCGGCTACCACGATCGCCCGTAAGCGGTCGGTCTTCTACAACGCTCTTCAGTACGCCGTGGACCTGGAGGAACTGCCTTCCAACCCGATCGACAAGGTGAAAGCGTGGAAACCTCCAAAGGTCCGGGAGGTCGTTGATCGGCGCGTGGTGGTCAACCCGGTCCAGGCGCGCGAGTTGCTCACCGCGGTGACCTACGTGAGCCGTTTCGACCGTGGCCGGCACCTGCGTGGCTTCTTCGCCTGCCTCTACTTCGCCGGTCTCCGCCCGGCCGAAGCACTCGGGCTCCGCAAGCAGGACTGTCACCTTCCCGTGACCGGCTGGGGGCGGCTCGTCCTGGCCAAGTCCAAGCCGCAGACGAACAAGAAGTGGACCGACAGTGGTGAGGCTCACGACGATCGGGGCCTGAAGCACCGGGCCGAGGACGAGGGCCGTCCCGTGCCGATCCCACCTGAGCTGGTGGCCATCCTGCGGGAGCACATCGAGGAGTTCGGCATCCACGAGGATGGCCGGCTGTTCCGTAGCTCTCGCGGTGGCGTGATCTCCATCGGGACCTACTGCGAGGTGTGGAGAGCGGCCCGGAACCTGGCATTGACCCCCGAACAGGTCGCCTCCCCTCTAGCGGCACGGCCGTACGACCTACGACACGCGGCCGTCTCGCTCTGGCTCAACGCCGGGGTGGCGGCTCCCGACGTGGCCGAGCGGGCGGGACATGGTGTGGATGTGCTGCTCAGGGTCTACGCCAAGTGCATTGACGGAGGCGCGGAGATCGCCAATCGCAGGATCGAGGATGCGCTGGCCGCGTGACTCGCCGTTCGGCGAAGAGGCCTCGGAAACACCGGGGTCTCTTCTGCTCTATCAAGGTGCGCCGAAGTCACGATAAGTATCCGCCGAACTCGTGCTCCATGAGGTCCCAGAACGACTTGTAGCGGGTCTCGCCCGAGCGCCAGATCGCGAAGTCCCATGCCTCCCACTCGCCGTCCGGTCCGACGACGTGCGGATTGAGCAGGTACACCTGCCCTTCGATGTACTCGGATATGTAGAGGCTGCCGGACATGGACTCCTGATGGAGATACCACTGATCCTGCGGGTCGTGATCGTCCTCCAAGTGATCCCAGATCCGGGCGAGTTCTGGATCGACATCACGGGTCCAACCGACTTCGGCCAGGGGCATCAGGCGGAGAGACGCATGGCTGTACTCGTCCCAGCCATTGGTGACCTGGAGGAACTCCCGATAGCTTGGCGGCAGACGCATGCCGAGGCGTTCTTCGTGTCGCGCGATCTCGGCCTCTCCGGCACCCGGCGCGCCGAGCCAGGTCGCACGGCCGAATCCGTCGTCCGGACCTCCTCGCTGTTCCGGCGGAATAGCCCTGTACTCGGCGAAGTACTTCTGGGCCGCGTCGTTCACGGTACGGAGAAGGTCACCCCAGGGGTAACGGGGGGTGTTGGAGATCGCCATGGCGAGGACCCTAACGGTCACACCCGACAGCTCAGCCGATGTAAGGCGCAACCGTCCCACCTGACCGGTTTTGCTTCTGCCCTCGGTTTCCCTGTATCAGCCGCCCGCCTCACTCCGGCCCTCGTCGAGCCTGGCCAGCAACAGCCTCACACCGGGACGATGCCCACCGCCTCCGGACGGATCATCGGCAACGCGGCGGAGCATGTCCGTGGCATCACGGACGCGCCTCACGATTCCTTCGATGAGGCCGACAGACCCGGTCGACGGGTCCTCGTAGGTCTCGAACCCCGGCTCGGGACAGAAGCATCCCCACCAGTCCAGCAGCGCGTTCAACGACTCCTGCCGGGGTGGCCCCGGCCGTTTCCCGATCGCCTCCAGAAGCACGCTCGCCGCGGGAACGGCGGCCGGGTAGAGGGTTCCGGCATGGTCGTTCGTGACCGCGGTACCGGAGATCGGCCAGCGCGCGGGCGGCCTGCCGAGCGTCTGTGGACCCGGCCAGTGCCTCCATCGCCGCTCGGGCGGCATCCGGGAGATACCAGGTCGGTCCCGGTATCTGGTCCCAATCCATATGATCCATGGCTCCCCTCCCGATTCTCGGGGCAGGATTCTCGCGCGCGACCTGCGGGAACGTCTCAAGATCCATCCCGCATATATCCCGCGAACACCGGCCGAGAGCCACTCAGAGCGGCATACGGCTGCATACCCCGGAAACGATCAACGGCGCCCGATCCGGGGGAAGCCCCTGGTCAGACGCCGTTCTACGTGCTCAGCGGAGAGCGTGGGATTCGAACCCACGAGACCGGTCACCCGGCCTAGCGGTTTTCAAGACCGCCGCCATCGTCCACTAGGCGAGCTCTCCTGGTGACACGTCCGGAGAACGTGTCAGATTGCACCCTAGTCTCTCATTGGCCCGGGGGTGCCCGGGACCCGGCGGGCGCCCGTGTCCTTTCAGGCACGGGGCGGCCGCCGGGTGCGGATCAGGGCTGGGGACCGGCGAAACCGTCGCCGACCGAGGCGGCCAGGCGGAGGTAGGAGTCGCGGGTGGCGGCCTGGAGCCTCTCCAGGTCGATCTCCGCCCCCTCCTCCAGGTGCGGGTCGTAGGGAACGCGGATGACCGCCCGGCAGCGGGCCGCGAAGTGGGCTTCCAGGCGGTCGAGGTCGACGGTCGACTTCGAGCGCGGGCGGACGCTGCACAGCACCACGGTGGCCGAGCGTACGAGCTCCTCGTAGTGGTGGGCCTCCAGCCAGTCGAGGGTCGCCGATGCGGCACGGGCGCCGTCCACGGACGGGGAGCTGACCAGGACGAGCTGGTCGGCCAGGCCGAGCACACCGGACATGGCCGAGTGGAGCAGGCCGGTGCCGCAGTCGGTGATGCAGATCGAGTAGAAGTTCTCCAGGACCTGGGAGACCGACTGGTAGTCGGACGCGCTGAACGCCTCCGACACCGACGGGTCACGGTCGGAGGCGAGGATCTCCAGGCGTGACGGGGCCTGCGAGGTGAAGGCCCGGATGTCGACGTACCTCTTGATCTGCTGGCGCTCGTTGAGCAGGTCGCGGACCGTGGCGGAGGTCTCCAGTTCCACCTTGTCCGACAGGGTGCCCCGGTCGGGGTTGGCGTCGACCGCGATGACCCGGTCGCCGCGGACCTGGGCGAGGGTGGCGCCGAGGCCGACCGTGGTGGTGGTCTTGCCGACACCGCCCTTGAGGCTGAGCACGGCGACGCGATGATGGCCGGTGGCCACCGGGGTACGGGCGCGTGCGACCAGTTCCCTGCGCCGGCGGACCTCGGGGGACTCACCGGGCTTGATCAGCCCGGCGGACGCCTTGAAGATCAGCTTCCGCCAGCCCCCGGAGGGGCCGTTGCGGCGTCCCCTGAGCAGGGACTCCGGGTCCAGGCTGTCGGCCGACTGCCGGGGACCGGTTCCGGGGGTGTGCTGCCTGGCGGGAGCGCCGAAGGCCGGAGCCGGAGCCGTCTGGCGGCGGCGCGGCTGGTAGGGCTCGCGGGCCGGCTCGGCCGCCTCCGTGCCCGGCGCGAAGGGGTTCTCCCCTCCCGGCGCGAAGGGGGTCTTGCGCTCGGGGACGAAGGGGGTCTTGCGCTCGGACGTGAAGGGGGTCTCACGCTCGGGGGCGAAAGGGGTCTCGCGCTCGGTCGCGAAGGGGGTCTCCCTCGTCGGCGCGAAGGGGGTCTCCCGTTCGGTGCGGAACGGGTTCTCCGGCTCCGTGGGCGGGACGTTCTCCCGTTCCGTCACCGGCGCGTCCTGGCCGGGTGCGAAGGCGGAGAACGTGGAGGGGGACGAGGCGGGCGCGGCGCCGGTACGCTCCGCGCCGAACGAGCCGGAGAGGGGACGCTCCGGCGAGGCCGGGACCTCGGCCCGGTCCGTGCCGAAGGACTCCGGCGCCCGGAACGACTCACCACGATCGGAGCCACGATCAGAACCACGATCGGCGCCGCGGTCCGTCCCGCGTTCGGAGCCGCGCTCGGGGGTGGACGGGGAGGCGGCGGACGGGGAGGACGGGGAGGACGGGAAACGCTCGGGTGCCTCCTTCGCCGTGCCCGTCGCGGATTCGAAGATCGTCCGGTCGCGGTCGTGCTCGGCGCCGATCGCGGGGAAGCGCTCGGCCGCCGGGGCACCCGCGACGAAACGGTCCTCCCTGGGGGTCCCCGTCACGGTACGGCCACCGTCGGCCGTGCCGGAGGCGGGCCGGTCGTCGTCGGGGAGACGGCCGGGCCGGTCGGACTCGGACCCGCCGGCCGGAAGGCCGGCACCGACGGGACGGTCCGCGCTCGCCGGGGTGGAGCTCGTACGGTCCGCCTCGGTACGGCCGAAGGAGAACCTGCCGGTGTCCGCGTCCGCCGGGTCCTTGCCGCCGAAGGCGAACCGCTCGGTCTCGGGGGCGGCGGGTCGTGCGGGCTCGGGATCGAAGGATCCGCCCGGGGGCGCGGCGGGGGTGAAGGGTTCGACCTGATCGGCCGGACGCTGGGGCTGTTCGAACAGACCGCGGGACGGCTCCTGGGCGGGCGCCGCGAACGGGGTGCGGATGTGCGGCTCGGTGAAGTCGCCCGGTCCCCGGTCGTCGGGCTCGTCGGGCTCCTGGCGCGGCAGCGGCTTGAGCGGGGCGAGGAAGCCGTCGTCCTGCCTGCCGGAGGCCGGCGCGGGCACGGTGAAGGAACTCGCCGTCTCGGAGGCCTCCAGCCACTCGGCCGCGTCGGCGTCCTCGACCGGCGGTTCGGCCACGACCTCGGGCGTACCCGCGGCCGGGTGGGCCGAGTCGACGGCCGCGCGGAACAACGGCGAGGAGGTCGTGTCGGGCTCGGTCGGGACCAGGCTCCAAGGATCCTTGGGGTACGGCGAGACGACGGCGTCGTCCACCGTGGTGGACGTCACCGCCAGGGCGGGCGCCTCCTCCTGCTCCTTGATGGCGTCAAGCCAGGCGAGCTGTTCCTCGAGAGATTCCTCACGATCGTGTCTTGCCACCGTGTTCCCCCTCGGGATGGGCATAAAAGGGCAGCAAACACATAGCAGGTTAACGCCCTGTGTTCTTGTCAACGCGAGCAACCACCAAGTTGAAGCTCAGCGGATACCTTTGTTCACATGCGCGCCATCGTGATCGATAAACCCGGCGGACCGGAAGTCCTGGCCTGGCGGCAGGTCCCCGACCCGGCCGTCGGGCCCGGTGACGTCCTGATCGAGGTGACCGCCTCGGCCGTCAACAGGGCCGACACGCTGCAGAGACAGGGCGCCTACGATCCGCCGCCCGGCGCGTCGCCGTACCCGGGGCTGGAGTGTTCCGGTGTGGTCGGCGCGGTGGGGCGCGACGTCGAGGGGTTCGCTCCGGGTGACCGGGTGTGCGCACTCCTCAGTGGCGGCGGGTACGCCGAGCGGGTGGCCGTGCCCTGGCAGCAGGTCATGCGGGTGCCCGAGGGCGTCGAGCTGGACGAGGCGGCCGGCCTGCCCGAGGTGGCGTGCACGGTGTGGTCCAACGTCTTCATGACCGCGCGCCTGCGCAAGGGGGAGACCCTCCTGGTCCACGGGGGCGCCAGCGGGATCGGCACCATGGCGGTGCAGCTGGCCAAGGCGTTCGGCTCCCGCGTGGTCGTCACCGCCGGATCTCCCGAGAAGATCGCCCGCTGCCTGGAGCTCGGGGCCGACGAGGGGATCGACTACCGGCGCGAGGACTTCTCCGAGAGGGTACGGGCCGATGTGATCCTCGACATCATGGGCGGCGCCTACCTCGCGGGCAACGTCAAGGCGCTGGAGACGGGCGGGCGGCTGGTCGTGATCGGGCTGCAGGGCGGCGCGAAGGGCGAGCTGAACCTGGGAGCCCTGCTGGCGAAGCGGGCCTCGGTGCACGCCACCACGCTGCGTGCCCGCCCGGTCGACGAGAAGGGGGTCATCGTGCGCGGGGTCGTGCAGAACGTCTGGCCGCTGGTCGACGCGGGGGCGATCCGGCCGGTCGTGCACGCCCGGGTGCCGATGAGCGACGCGGCCGAGGCGCACCGGATCCTGGAAGCCGGAGAACACATCGGGAAAATCCTGCTAGTAAGTTGAGGCTATGAACGCTGAGGAGAACACCCCGCACATCGTGGTCGTGGGTCCCCAGGGCTCCCAGTCCGAGGCGGACGGCGAGAGCCGGTCGATCGCGGACCTGGTCGAGCAGCCCGCGAAGGTGATGCGCATCGGAAGCATGATCCGTCAGCTCCTGGAGGAGGTGCGGGCGGCTCCCCTGGACGAGGCCAGCCGCAAGCGGCTCAAGGAGATCCACGAGAGCTCCATCAAGGAGCTCGAGGACGGGCTCGCGCCGGAGCTGGTCGACGAGCTGGAGCGGCTGTCGCTGCCGTTCACCGAGGACGTCAACGGCGCCCCGCCCAGCGAGGCGGAGCTCCGGGTCGCGCACGCGCAGCTGGTCGGCTGGCTGGAGGGGCTTTTCCACGGCATCCAGACCACGCTCTTCGCCCAGCAGATGGCGGCCCGTGCCCAGCTGGAGAACATGCGCAGGGCACTGCCCGGCGGCATGTCGTCCCTCCAGCAGCAGCAGGAGGGCGGCGGCCCGGCCACCTCGGGTCCCTACCTGTAGCCGGTCCGGCCCGGTACCCGTGGCGGGCACCGGGCCGATCGGCACGGGCCCGCGACCCGGGACCCGTGCCCCTCGGGACCGTGCCCTCGGGACCCGTGCCCCTCGGGCTCCTCGAAAGCCCGCGCCTCAGGAGCCGTAGAGCTTCTCCAGCACCTCGGCGACCCCGTCCTCGTCGTTGGTCCCGGTCACGTGATCGACCGAGGCCAGCACCTCGGGGTGGGCGTTGGCGACGGCGTACGCGGTACCGGCCCAGCGGAGCATCGGAAGGTCGTTGGGCATGTCGCCGAAGGCGATCACCTCGTGCGACCCGATGTCGCGGGTCATCGCCAGGTGGGCCAGCGCGGTGGCCTTCGTCACGTCGTGCGCGCTCATCTCGACCAGCGCACGCCCGCTGGAGTGGGTGGTGGTGACGAGGTCGCCGACCAGGCCGTGAACGGCCGCGTGGAGGATGTCCGGGTCCATCGTGGGGTGCAGGGCCAGCAGCTTGGCGCAGGGCCGCGAGGTGAGGGTGTTCGTACCGACCTGGAGCCCGGCGACCTCCCCGCTGTCCCATCCTCCGAGGAGGAAGTCCGACTCGTGGGCGAACCCGCCCTCGTACTCCACGGAGAAGGAGAGGTCGGGCACCTTCTCCCGCAGGCGCCGGACGACCTCTTCGAGCACGTCGGGGTGGATGAGGTGGGAGTCGACGATGCGCTCGGTGTGCAGGTCGTAGACCAGGGCGCCGTTGGCGCAGATGGCCAGCCCGCGGTGGCGTACGGCCCCGGCGACCGTGTGCATCCAGCGGGGCGGCCTGCCGGTCACGAAGACCAGGGTGGCCCCGGCGTTCTCCACAAGCGAAAAAGCGGCGACCGTACGGGAGGAGACGGTGCCGTCCGAGCGCAGCGCGGTGCCGTCGAGGTCGGTGGCGACCAGCCTGGGGCTTTGCATAACACGTCCCAGTCTGCACTGTGATGGGCGGTCTGTCGGCCCCGGGATCCCGTCGAAGGAATCTTCCTCGTGGCGGGAACACGGCCGGGCCGGATAGTGTTAGATGTGATGGCGTTGTATTAGCTGAATCCCGTTGTGAAAACCAGTTTTACTGAACCACCCGGGGCCCGCTGTACGACACATGGGGTTCATGAGGTGTGAATCCCGAAGTTTCAAATCCTGAGGGAGAGCTTTAATGGCTCAGGGAACCGTCAAGTGGTTCAACGCTGAAAAGGGCTTCGGCTTCATCGCACCGGACGGCGGTGCACCGGACGTGTTCGTGCACTTCTCCGAGATCCAGGGCAACGGCTACCGTAGCCTCGAAGACGGCCAGCGGGTCGAGTTCGAGATCACCCAGGGCCAGAAGGGCCCGCAGGCCTCGCAGGTCCGCGCCGTCTGACGCATAGACCTCTTGGTTGAACCAGGAAGGCGGGGTTCGCATCACGCGAACCCCGCCTTCTTCATGTCCGCGCTTCACGCCCGGGGCGATATGGAACGTGCCAGACGCCGCCTTTGTTGGAGCCGTCACCGGTCGACCGTCGCGTCCCTTCGGTCCTTTGATGTCCGCATGACCGGTTCGGGTGCCCGGCGGCCCTTACCGGAAGGTGATTCCCACCGGCGGACAAGGACCGGAAACCTTACCGGCGGGTGAGATTCTCACCGCGCGGCGGGCCCTTCGGCGACGGGCCGAATCGCACCGGTGAAGGACCCCCGTGCGGGGCTCCGCGCGGCGGACCGGACCCTTACCGGAAACGGCCGCCCTCGAAGGAGTTCTCACCCGGGGGAACCTCCCGGCCCCTCGGACGAAAGTCCCTCACCGGTAGACCAGGCCGGAGAGCCGCCAGGCGAGCCGGCGGCGGAAGGCGGGAACGCGCGCCAGCGTCCCCAGGACGACGTTCCTGACCGGCCGCAGGCGCCTGTCGACGTTGGCCATCCGGGAGAGCAGCCCGGCGAAGGTGGCCACCTGCAGCGCCACGGGGCGGCGGGCGTCCGCGTAGCGGTCCAGTGCCCCCTGATCGCCCTTGAGAGCGATCAGGAGCGCCTCGGCGAGCGCGACGGCGTCCTGGATGCCGGTGTTCATCCCCTGCCCTCCTGCCGGGCTGTGCACGTGCGCGGCGTCACCGGCGAGCAGGACCCGTCCGGCGCGGAAGGTACGGGCCACGCGGTGGTGGACCCGGAAGCGCGACCCCCAGACGACCTCGTTCACCACGGCCCGTTCCCTCTTCGGTCCCCGGCCGTCCAGCAGGCCCTGGACGAAGGCCACGTCGGGGTGCTCGGGCGCCTCGTCGACCGTGGAGACGATCCGGTGGCTGCCGTCGGGCAGCGGCGCGACCACGACCAGCCCGGCGGGTGAGAAGAACAGCACCACCTCGTCGTCGGGGACGCCGCCGGTGAGCCGCACGTCCGCCAGGCTGAACGACTCCCGGTACTCCTTGCCCTCGAAGGCGATCCCCGCCTGCTCGCGGACCGTGCTGCGCATGCCGTCCGCGCCGACCAGGTACTTGGCGGTGACGACCGCGCCGCCGGACATCCTCGCGGTCACCCCTCCGGCGTCCTGGACGAGGCTCTCCAGCCGGTACGGCCTGGCGACGTGGCCGCCCAGCTCGACGAGGCGTTCCAGCAGGATCCGCTCGGTGACGGCCTGGGAGATCATCAGCGTGTACGGGTAGCGGGTCGGGAGCCTGTCGAACTCGACCGGCACGAGCGTCCTGTCGCGGTCCCTGATGGTGAAGCGCGGCGCGTGGATGCCCAGGGGGGTCAGCCGCCCGGAGACGTCGATGCCCTCCAGGACCTCCAGGGTCCTGGCGTGGACGACGGCGGCGCGGGAGGTGTTGTCACCGGCCGCCTGGTCGTCGACGACGGTGACGCCGATCCCGTGCGCGGCCAGGGTGGCGGCGACGACCAGGCCGGTCGGGCCCGCGCCGATGACGAGAACGTCGGTGGTTGCGGGAAGCATGTCGTTCTCCCTCTCGTATGCCAACGCTTGTTGGTCAACAGGCGTTGGCATAACTGTGCGCCTTCGGGCTGGCCATGTCAACACGTGTTGGCCTACAGTCGGTGACGTGCGGAGAACCTCGGACGACACCAAGGCGGCGATCCTGGCCGCGGCGCGCGAGCGCTTCGCCTCGGACGGCTACCAGCGCGCGACCATCCGGGCCATCGCCGCGGACGCGGGCATCGACCCGTCCATGGTCATGCGCTACTACGGCAGCAAGGACGGGCTCTTCGCCGCCGCCGCCGACGTCGACCTCAGGTTCCCCGACCTGACGGCCGTCCCCCGCCACACCGTGGGCAGGGCGCTGATCACCCACTTCCTCGACCGCTGGGAGGAGGACGAGGGCATGATGATCCTGCTTCGCACCGGTGTGACCGACGAGGCCGTCGCCGAGCGCATGCGCGGCATCTTCGCCACCCAGCTCGGCTCCCTGGCCGCCCGGCTCATCGCCGACCCGGCCCAGGCCCCCGTACGGGCCGGGCTGGCCGCCACGCAGGTCCTCGGCATGGCCCTGTGCCGCTACGTCCTCCGACTGCCGCCGGTGGCCGGGATGTCCCGCGAGGAGATCGTCGACTGGCTCGGCCCCACCCTGCAGCGCTACCTCACGGAGTGACCCCGCCCTTTCGGCGGGCCTCGAAGAGCACGAGGCCACCCCGGGTCTTCCGTCGGACGCCGAAGATCATGAAGCGGCCCGAGATCTCCCGGCGGGCACGACCCGGTCACGAAAGCCGCCGTGCCCGAACCGCGCCGCGGCCCGGCGGGTCCACCCTTCCATGGAGCATCCCAGCGGTCCCGTCCTCGCCTGGTCCGGGCATCCGGCGACCGTGGTCGCCACCGTTGTGCTGCCGGTCAACGACCACGTCCTCAAGGCCCTGTGGCCCGGTCTCCTCACCGGAAAGCTGAGTGACGTCGCGGGGCTCCTGGTCGCCCCGCCCGTCCTCACCCTCGCCCTCGTCCTGATGTCCATGCCGGTCCTCGCGCTCCTGCGTGCCGGATCCCTCCTGCCCGCCCTCACCCGGGTCGCCGCCCCCGTGGCGACCGTCGTCACCGGCGCCGGTTTCACCGCGGTCAAGGTCACGCAGGAGGGCGCGGAGTTCGCCTCCCGGGTGTGGAGCACGGTCGCGATCCCCTCGCGGATGCTGGCCGACCCGACCGATCTGCTGGCCCTGCCCGCGCTGGGCGCCGCGTGGCTGATCTGGCGCCGGTGCGGAGAAGATCGCCCGGTACGGCGGTTCCGCGCGCTGGTCGTCGTCCCGGTCGCCCTCGTGGGGGTGACCGCCACCTCACCCGTCCCGCCGCCGGTCGCGGTGGACGGGGTCTTCGCGAGGGACGGGATCATCACCGTGACCGTGGACAACGGGACCGAGCTCTCCTCCCGGGACGGCGGTCACAGCTGGACGGTCTCTCCTGCCCGGGGCTCCGGCAGCGGGGAACCCGTCCCGTCTGCCACGCCGCATCCGGGTTCCACGGTCCCGGCACCTTCGCCCCGTCCCGGCACGGCGACCCGGGCCTGCCTGCCGGACGACCCCCTGCACTGCTACCGCGTCGATCCCCCGCGGCTGGCGGTGCACGAGACCCTGGACGGCGGGGACGGCTGGAACACGGTGTGGGCGATCTCCGAGGGACGCCAGGACGCGCTCCGGCGGAAGGCGGAGGAGGACCCCAGGGTGGGGTGGCGCGGTTCCACGGCCATCGCCGTACAGCCCGTGCCCGGCGGCCACGTGGTGGTCGCGGCCAACGGTCACGACGGCATCGCCCTGCGGGACACGCGGGGGAACTGGCGGCGGCTGGGCCTGTCGGACGGAGGCTTCTCCCCGGAGGCGGCACCCTCGCTCACCGCACCGCGCGTCGATCTGAGGGCGGAACGGCAGACGGGCGTCCTCGCCGGCCTGCTCTGCTTCATGGTCGGCGTGACCATGGCGCGCCGTCACGGGCAGGGACCGGCCGGCGTGCCCGCGTACGTCCTCGTCTCGGTCACCTACCTGATCACTTTTCCGGGCGGCGACTCACCGAACGACCTGTTCCCCATGAGCCTGTTCCTCCTGTTCGGCGGCGCCTTGCTCCTCGTCCCGGCGGTCATCTCCATGATCGCTACAGCCGTCCGGGCACGGATGCCCGTGTCGGCCTGGCTCGCGCTGACCGCCATCGCCTGCGTCACGCCGTTCTCGATCTGGATGATCTTCTCCGGCTGGGAGTCGGGCCTCATCGACCGTTATCCGGTGGCGGGGTTCCTCGGCTGGGTCGTCGCCGGTCTGGGCATGGCCGCGTCCGTCCTGGTGGGCCGGGCGGCGAGGCGGACGGCGGGAACGGCGGGGGAACGCGCGAGGACCCCGCCGCGGGCGGGGTCCTCGTAGCGAAATGGTGACGTGGTGAACGGGTGTGCCCCGGACCGGCTTACCTGACGGGTTCGAGCACGTCGAGGCCGACGTAGGGGCGCAGCGCCTCGGGGAGCACGACCGAGCCGTCCGCCTGCTGGTGGTTCTCCAGGATGGCGACGATCCACCGGGTGGTGGCCAGCGTGCCGTTCAGGGTGGCCACGTGCCGGGGCTTGCCCCCCGCCTCACGGAACCGGACCCCGAGCCTGCGGGCCTGGAAGTCGGTGCAGTTGGAGGTCGAGGTGAGTTCGAGGTAGCGGTTCTGGCTGGGCACCCACGCCTCGCAGTCGAACTTCCGCGCGGCCGACGTGCCGAGGTCTCCGGCCGCGGTGTCGATCACGCGGTAGGGCAGCTCGACCTTGGCCAGCATCTCCTTCTCCCAGGCGAGCAGGCGCCGGTGCTCGTCGTAGGCGTCCTCGGGACGGGTGTAGGAGAACATCTCCACCTTGTCGAACTGGTGGACCCGGATGATGCCCCGGGTGTCCTTGCCGTACGACCCGGCCTCGCGGCGGAAGCACGAGGACCATCCCGCGTAGCGGTACGGCAGCGCGGAGTCGTCGAGGATCTCGTCGGCGTGGTAGGCCGCCATCGGCACCTCGCTCGTGCCGACCAGGAACAGGTCGTCGCCGGGCAGGTGGTAGACCTCCGAGGCGTGCGCTCCGAGGAAACCGGTGCCCTTCATCGACTCCGGCTTGACCAGCACCGGCGTGATCATCGGGACGAAGCCCGCCTCGATCGCCTGCTGCATGGCCATGTTGAGCAGCCCGAGCTGGAGCCGGGCACCGACACCCCTCAGGAAGAAGAACCGCGATCCCGAGACCTTGGCGCCGCGCTCCATGTCGATCGCGCCGAGCAGCTCGCCCAGCGCCAGGTGGTCCCTGGGCTCGAAGTCGAAGGACGGCTTCTCACCGACCTCCTCCAGCACGACGTAGTCGTCCTCGCCGCCGGCCGGAGCGCCCTCCTCGACCAGGTTGGGCACCGTGTAGAGCAGCTCGTCGAGTTCGGCGCCGAGCTTCTCGGCCTCGGCCTCGGCCGACTTGACCTGCGAGGAGAGATCCTTCGCCCGCTCCAGCAGGCCCGCCTTCTCCTCGCCGGAGGCACGGGAGACCGACTTGCCGACGGTCTTCTGCTCGGCGCGGAGCGTCTCGAAGCGGCTCAGCGCGCCACGGCGGCGCTCGTCGAGGTCGAGCAGCGTTTCGACGACAGAGTCGTCCTCACCGCGGGCACGCTGCGACGCCCGTAGCCGGTCGGGATCCTCACGAAGGGTACGCAGGTCAATCACACGCATAAGGCTACCGATGGACGGCCGCGCTCCGCGCCCGGATTGATCCGTGCGCCGTCCCGGACCCGTCCGGAGACGGCACGGGACGGCGAGGACCCTACCTTGACCGCCTCTCGTACCGCTCTTGTCCGGAGTGACGCGGGACGGCCGAGACCGGGCCCCGGCCGGCCAGGGATCGGGCCCGGGTCAGACCTGGCCGGTGCGGATCCTGTCCAGCCAGCTCGCGGCCTCGGCGAAGTCGTCGTCCCCGGTGCCGCGCTTGATCTGCGGGGACAGGGCGTCGGCACGCGGATAGCTGCCCAGGAAGCGCACCCGGGAGCAGATCCGGTGCAGGCCGGAGACGGCCTCGCCGACGCGGGCGTCGGCGACGTGCCCCTCGAAGTCGAAGTGGAAGAAATAGCGTCCGATGCCGTCACCGGTCGGCCGCGACTCGATACGGGAGAGGTTGACGCCGCGGACGGAGAACTCGGTCAGCATCTCCAGCAGCGCGCCCGGGTGGTCGTCGGCCAGAAAAGCGACCAGGGACGTCCGGTCCGCGCCGGTCGGCTCGGGCAGCGGCCCGGGACGGGAGACCTGGACGAACCGGGTCACGGTGTCGGAACGGTCGCCGATCCCCCCGGCCAGCTCGACCAGCCCGTAGTGCTCACCGGCGATCCGCGCGGCGATGGCCGCGTCGTACGGCGATCCGGGGAGCGCGACCTCCTGCGCCGCGGCCGCGGTCGACGACGCGGCGACCACCACCGCGTCGGGCAGCTCGCGGGCGATGAAGTTACGGCACTGGGTGATGGCCGCGGGGTGGGTGAAGACCCTCTTGATGTGGGCGATCTCGGTGCCGGGGCGCGCCAGGAGCGAGAACTCGACGGGCAGCAGCAGCTCGGCGTTGATCAGCAACGACTCGCCCCGGGCGAGCTCGTCCAGGGTCGTGGTGATGGCGCCCTCGAGCGAGTTCTCCAGGGGAACGACGGCTCCATCGGCCTGGCCGCGCCGGACGGCCTCCAGGGCCGCGGGGACGTTCGTGCTGGGCAGGCGCTCGGCCCCGGGCGCCAGGATGCGCAGGGCCTCCTCGGTGAAGGTCCCCTCCGGTCCCAGGTAAGCGAGTTTCGGCATGTCCCCAGGTTAGCCGGGACCCGCCGGAAAATGCGCGCAGGATTACATACTCGGATCATTCCCTCCACCGCGCGGGCCGTCCCGCCATGTGGCCGTCCCGTCTCAGGGAGTGGTCCCTCCCGGGGGCGGACCCGCTTCCCGGGCGGGCCCGTTCTCATGGACGCCCGGCGTGACGGCCCGGAACGCCTCTCGCCGCCGGGGCAGCCATACCCCGAGCAGCCAGACCAGGGCCAGCGCTCCCAGCCCGAACCCGTTCTGGACGATCTTCCCCAGCACCGGGCTGAGCACCGGGATCTCGGCCGCCTTGATCGTCACTCCCCACCAGGGGACCGGCAGCACGTAGTAGAGCCAGACCCCCGCGGCCACCCTGATCCTGACCGGGTCGCGCCCGTCGCCGGCCAGGGCGCCGATCACCACGACCACCCAGGCCAGGTGGTGGATCCAGGCGACCGGCGAGAGCAGCACGGCCATCAGGCCCACCAGGGCGGCCCCGGTCACCGGGTGACCGTCGAGCAGGGCCCTGCGGGCGTACCGGAAGCCGTACCAGGCGACCACGGCCACCAGCGCGATCCACAGGAGGGTCGTCAGGGCGTCGGGCAGGTAGAGCCGGATGAGCATGCCGCGCATCGACTGGTTGGTGGTCGCGGCGTTGGCGCCGAGCCGCTCGGGGTCGAGCAGCGCGCGGAACCAGAAGTCTGTGGCGTCCGACGGGATCACCAGGAACGGCAGCAGGGTCAGCAGCGCGGCGGTGAGCGCGGCCGTCAGGAAGGTCTCGCGCTGCTCACGCCTGCCTCCCGGCCCCAGGGCGGTGACGAGAAGGTAGACGAGGAAGACGCCCGGGGTGAGCTTGACCGCGACGGCCAGGCCGATCAGCATGCCGCGCGGCCACACCGGCCGCCGGACCGTGCAGTCGGCCAGGCAGAGCGCGACGAGCAGGATGTCCACCTGGCCGAAGCGCACCTGGTCCCTGATCGGCATCAGGTAGGTGCAGCCGATCATCAGCGCGGCGAACAGCAGCGGCCACCGGAACCGGCCCACGGCGTGCCACCCGCCCACGGCACCGGGCACGGCCGCCCGCGCCGGACCGTCCGTCCCGACGGCATCGGCACTCCCGGCGGACCCCGCACTCCCGGCACTCCCGGTGGCTCTGGCGGCTCCGGCGGCTCCGGCGGCTCCGGCGGCTCCGGCGGCTCCGGCGGCTCCGGCGGACGCGATGCTCCCGGCGCTCCCGGCCTTGCGCGCGGACGAGGCCTTGCGCGCGGACGAGGCGGCGCCGCCGTCGAGCACCGCGCGGAAGGAGAGCGCGACGGTGACCGCGAGGGTCAGGAAGATCAGCGCCGTCCACGCCCACTGCGCCGTCGGCCACGAGATCGCCGCCAGCGGCGTGGCCAGCAGCGCGGCCACCGGCGGGTAGGTGAACGGCAGCAGTTGCGGCGCGGGCGTCACGAAGTCGTAGACGGGCCGCCCCTGCAGCACGGCCTCTCCGCCGGTACGGTACACATCCAGGTCGACCAGGCGCTGGTCGTCCACGTTGCCCAGCCAGTGGAGCACCAGCGGGGCCACCGCCACGGCGACGAGCAGCAGCGCGAGCAGGTACGACGACCACCGCACCCACGGGCTTTGCCGGATCGCGGTCGTCTCGCCAGTCCTCACGACCAGGCAGGTTACCGTGGGGCCGGGAAAACGGCCGCCCGGCGGGTACGGACAGGGGGAACCGGATGGTTTCGACGCAGCACGGCCGCGGGCCCGCGGGGGTCGTCCCCGCGCCGCTCGCGCCGTTGTTCGTCCTGCTCTGCGCGCTCCTGGCCGTCCCGGTGCTCGCCGGTGCCGGTGCCGCGGAGGCCGTCTCGGCGTCCCGGGCCCCCGCCGGCCGGGTCGTGATCGTCGGGGTGCCGGGCCTGCTCTGGAGCGACCTCGATCCGGCCGCGACCCCGAACCTGTGGCGGCTCGCCGGTGAGGGCGGGTCCGCGTCCATGTCCACCCGGGCGGTCCCCCCGCCGGAGCGGGCGATCACCTGCCCGGTTGCGGGCTGGCTGACCGTCTCGGCGGGCCAGCGGGCCGGGGCGCCCGGTACGGGCTGCGCCGCCCCGCCCGTCCCGCAGGCCGCTCCCGGCGGCGGGGCGAACGTGCCGGGCTGGGCCGAGCTGTCCGCCTTCAACGCCACCACCGCCTTCCGCGCCGTCCCCGGGCGGCTGGGACGGGCCGTGACGGAGGCGGGGTTGAAGGTGGCCGCGGCCGGGCCGGGAGCCGCCCTGGGCGCCGCCGACGCGTCGGGAGGAATCGGACGGTACGCGGCCGACGTGGCGGGGCTCGGCGACCTGTCCCCGTACGGGCTGGTCGTGGTGGAGGCCGGTGACCTCACCCGGGCCTGGACCGGCGGCGGGCCCGCACCGGGCGCCTCCCCGGACGCCACGCGGGGCGCGATCCCCGGCGCGATGACGGACCGGGTCAGGCGGGAGGCGGTGGCCGGGGCCGACCGCGTGGTGGGCCAGGTCCTCGACCGCCTGCCACGGCCGGGCGCGGCGGGCGCCGGACCCGCGGGCACCACGGTCCTGGTCGCCGGTCTGGCCGACACCTCACCCGTGCCGCACCTGCACGTGGCGATCGCCCACGGCCCGTCCCCCGCGGGCACGCCCTACCCCCGCGGGTACCTCGGCGCGGCCTCCACCCGGCAGGACGGGCTGGTCACCAACACCGACCTGACCGCCACCGCGATCGGGCTGCTGGGCCTGCGGGCCCCGGACGGGGTCGTGGGCCGGACCTGGCAGGGCATCGGGCCGGGCGGGGAACCGGTCACGGCCACGGCCGGGAAGTTGGCCGACGACGACCTGGCGAGCCAGGTGCTCGTCACGGTGCGGGGGCCGTTCTTCGCGGTGCTCGTGACGGTGCAGATCCTGTTCTACCTGCTGGCCGCCCTGGCGATCCGGCGCGGCCGGGGCGGAGTACGGGCCCTGAGGGCCGTCCAGGTCGTCGCCGTGGTCAGCGGGGCCGTCCCGGTCTCCACCTTCCTGGCGCAGCTCGTCCCGTGGTGGACCCTGCCCGTCCCGATGGTCTCGGTGATCGTGACGATCCTCGGATTCGCCTGCGCGATCACCGCGGTGGCGTTCGCCCGGCCCTGGCGAGCGCACCCGCTGGGCCCGCTCACCGTGGTCGCCGGCGTCACGTCGGTGACGCTGCTGGCCGACGTGATGACCGGCTCGGCGCTCCAGGTGAACGCGGTCACCGGGTACGAGCCGGTCACCGGCGGGCGTTTCTACGGCTTCGGCAACATCGCCTTCGCCGTCTACTCGGCCGGGACGATCCTGGCCCTGGCCGGGGTCGGCCAGTGGCTGCTCTCGCGGGGCCGGCGCGGTCTCGCGCTCGCGGTCTGCGCGGCGTACGGGGGGCTCGCGGTGTTCGCCGACGGCTGGCCGGCCTGGGGGGCCGACTTCGGCGGGGTCCCGGCCTTCCTGGTGGGGGTCACGGTCTTCGTGATCCTGCTGGCCGGTGGCCGGCTCTCACCGGTCCGGCTGGGCCTGGCCGGTCTGGCGGGCGGCCTGCTGGTCGGCGCCATCGCGGTGGCCGACTGGATCAGGCCCCCGGCGAGCCGTACCCACCTGGGAGCCTTCGTCCAGCAGGTGCTGGACGGGCAGGCGTGGACCGTGGTCGGCCGCAAGTTCTCGGCGATGATCGGGGTCACGGTCGGCAACTGGTCGCTCTCGCTGCTCACCCTGGTCGCGCTGGCGTTCCTGTTCCTGGTGCTGGACCGCCCGTCACGGTGGGGGGCCTCGGCCCTGGGCCGGGCCTACGCGCTGGCGCCCGCGCTGCGCGCCGGGCTGATCGGGGCGCTGACGTGCGCGCTGATCGGGTTCCTGATGAACGACTCGGGCATCGCGATCCCGGCGATGGCGCTCACGGTCGCGGTGCCGCTGACACTGGCCGCCTCCGTGCGCGCCGTGCGCTCCGCACCGCCCAGTACGCCAGGGCGGCCGTCACGGCCAGCAGCGTCCACGGCACCACCCGCTCCCTGACCAGGGTCTTCAGCCAGAGCAGGTCCTCGGGCCGCAGCGCCTCCCTGGCCGGGAGGTAGCCCAGCGAGAGTACCGTGACCCTGGCCACCATGAAGCCCTCCAGCGCGGGCCAGGAGACCATCGCCAGCAGCGCGAAGGCCAGCCCGTCGTACCAGGGCAGCGCGTACGGGGCGGCGAACAGCCAGGCGACCACCACCGCGGCGGCGACCGCGGGCGCGCGGTCGGACGGCATGATCCGCAGCAGCAGCCAGGCCAGGCAGACCATCAGGGCCAGGGAGCCGGCCTGGATCCAGGCCGAGTACGCGCCCGGCCCGAACACCTCCTGAAGGCCGGTCTTGACCAGGTGCCAGGGCGTGGCCAGGGAGACCCTTCTGCTCGCGGCGCTCACCTGGTCGAGCACGTGCGGCCCGGCGACGGCGTAGATGGCCAGCACGGTCGCCGTCGCGGTCCCGGCCACCACGGCGAGCCGGCCGGGAGAGCGGCGCAGCTCCCACGCCGGGCCGAGGGCGACCAGCCCGGCGTTGAGCTTGATCCCGATGCCGACCCCCAGCAGCACCCCGGAGGCGGCCCCGCGCACCACGAGCGCGGCGACCATGCAGGTGATGGCGAGGGTGTCGACGTGCATCCCGGCGGCCAGGTGGTAGAGCAGCAGCGGGTTGGCAGCCCAGAGCAGCGCGGCCCGTCGCCGCAGGCGCTCGTCCCCGGCGGCGAACCGGTGCAGCAGCAGTGCCGTGCCGACGAACGCCGCGGCGTTGACCGCGGCCATGGCGAAGACCGTCAGCCTGACCGAGTCGCCGCCCACCAGGCTCGCCAGCGCGTGCACGGCGGTGGCCACCGGGCCGTAGACGCTGGTCACCCCGGCCCACTCCTCGACCGCTCCGGTGACCGGGTCTCCGGGCACGGCCGAGGGAGGAACCGCGTAGGGGTCGTGGCCGAGCACGGTCAGGCGGCCGTAGGCGGCGTAGTTGAGGTGGTCGGCCGACCCGGAGGGCGGCAGGAAGGCGATCAGGCCCGCCGTGGCGCAACCGGCCACGAGCAGCAGGCGCGCGGGCGGGCTCCACGCCGACCGGAGCGCGCCGGCGAGACCGAGCCCGCCCAGCACGATCGCGGCGAGGCCCATGGCGATGACCAGGTGGGGGCCGGGACGGGCGTCCAGCGCGTACGGGGGCTGCCAGGAGGGGCCGGGCAGCCCGGGGACCATCGCGGACGGACCCAGCAGGCCGATCGAGACCGTGATCGCCACCGAGAGCGCCAGGGCGCCGAACGCGGCGACGTCCGGCCCGCGCGGCGCGTCGCCGGCGAGACTCCGCCTCTCGTCGACGATCGACGCGTCCCGGGTCACCGGCAAATTCCACCACATCCCCAGCGGTGCCGGGCGTGCCGCCACCGGCCGGGGCCGCGGGGTCCGCCCGCGCCACCGATCACGCGACGGCACGCCGGGCGGCGAGGGGACGCCGTGACGGCCGCGTGATCGACCGCGGATGCCGGGAGGCGGCGCGGGGCCGGGGCGGGATCAGCGGCGGGCCAGCAGGGCACGGGCGACGTCGCGGAACTGCCTGGCCCGGTGCAGCTGGGCCCTCCAGTCGGTGCCGGTGGCCCGGTGGGCCATCTCCACTCCGACCTCACGCACCCGGAAGCCCTTGCGCAGCAGGTCGATCGTGAGCCCCGTCTCCACGCCGAAACCGCGGGCCAGCGGCCGGGCCGCCTCGAAGGCCGCCCTGGTCAGGCAGCGCTGGCCGTTGAGCGGCTGGGCCGGCGTCCAGCCGGTGGCGCGCTCGACCCCCTGGCGGGCCAGCTTCACCACGAACCCGTGCCCGCCGAGCCTCACGCGCGTGACGAACACGGCGATCGTCATGTCGGCCTCTCCCGAGGCGACGGGCTCGATCAGCGGCGCGGCCGTACGGGCGGTCTCCCCCAGGTCGGCGTCGAGGAAGAGCAGGTGCCGGGGCCGCGGGCCGTCGAGCAGGCGGACGGCCTCGGCACCGCTCTCCATGGCGGCGGCCTTGCCCCGGTTGCGGCTGTGCCGTACGACACGGGCTCCGGCCGCCTTGGCGATCCTCCCCGTCCGGTCGGACGAGCCGTCGTCCACGACCACGACGAGGTCGACGCCGGGCAGCGCCAGGGCCGCGGCCACGGTGGCCCCGATCCGGTCGCCCTCGTCCTTTGCGGGGATGATCGCCGCCGTGCCGGTCATCGAGCACCTCCAGCGTGCAGATCCCGGGCCTCGGCCGCGGGCGGGGCGTCATCCCTGGGATTCGGAACTCAGCAGCTTCTCCGGCATGGTCTCGTGCACGACGAAGACCGAGTCCAGTCCGGTGACCTGAAGGATCTTACGCACGGCCGGGCGGGGTGCCGCCACCTCCAGCGTGCCGCCGCGTTCACGCAGCCGCTTGAGCGCCGAGAGGAGCACGTTCATGCCGGTGGAGTCGCAGAACTCCACGGCGGACATGTCGAGGACCACGAGCACGGTCTGGTTCTGGCCAAGCAGCCGGGTGAACTCGGCCTGCAGGCGAGGCGCGGTATATAGGTCGATTTCGCCAATGATGGTCACGACGGTGTGCCCGGCATGAGATCGACTTGAGACTTTTAGCTCCACAGCGGGCACACTAGCGGCGCGAGAGCCACGGGTCACGTTCTCTTGAACAACCCGAGTCGTCCGCCCTTTGTCCCCCGTTTCCGCCGCACGGAAACCCTGAGTGCGCGAAGCTTGACACTGCGCGACACCGGCTTGGCCGGAAACAGGGAGGGGACCCGCCACCTCCCGATCGCCGCTGCGCTACCGCAGCGGTGGCCGTTGAGTCACGAGAAACGGGCTCGAACCACCCATGAACACCGACCTACCCGAGGATCTCCAGCGGCAGCGGCTCCAGGAGCACCTGGAGTCCATGATCACACGTACCGGCAAGGCCACCTCGTGGCGCGATGCGGCGAGTTCGCTGCGCGGCCTGGTGAACCACGAGGGACACGTGCCGATCAGGACCCGTCTGTCGATCGAGGACCTCGACTTCCTCGAAGGGGCCCGCGAGGAGCTCCTGGACTTCGCCACGCTGGGCGTCCGGCTGCTCGACCTGCACCAGCCGCGCGACGCGGGCGGCATCACCAGCGACGCGGCCCATCCGATCCTGCGCTGCCGCAGCTGCATGTGGCGGTGGCCGTGCCCGACGTTCCGGGCGATGGTGGAGTCCCTCGGCACCACCAGAAGGCTGACCTCCTTCCAGCACGTCGAGCCGGACACCGACGGCGAGTGCGCGCAGATGACCCTCATGGTCTCCGTACGGCCCGACGGCGAGGTCACGTCCGCACCGGCCGCCAACGGGTCCGGGACCGGCGGCGACCGGGGCGCCCTCGACCTCGGTATCGGATCGGGGCCGGGGTCTGCGAACGGGTCGGGCTCCGGGAACGGGACCGTGTCCCGGTCCGAATCCGGGTCCGGCTTCGCGAGCGGATCCGGGACCGAGGCCGGGTCCGGGCCGGGCTTCGAGGCCGGGGGCGGATCCGGTGGCGTGGACGGTCCCGGGTCCGGTTCCGGCGACGCGGGCGACACCGGCTTCGGTTCCGGCGGGACGTGAGGACGACCGGAGCGGGCCCTTGGGGCCGTTCGCACGACGTGGCGGCCCAGGCCGCCCGGCCCGTCCCGGACGCCGCGACGCCCTGACCGGCCGGGACGTTCCGGCCCAGTGGGACCGGCCGGGACGTTCACGCCGAGAGGGGCAGCCTGATCTCGAAACGGCAGCCCGGGCCGGAGTTGACGACGCCGATCTCTCCCTCGTGGGCCTCGACGATGCCGCGCGCGATCGCCAGGCCGAGACCCGCCCCGGTGCCGTCGGCGGTGGGGGTACGGGCCGTCTCGCCGCGGAAGGCGACGTCGAAGACGCGGGGCAGGTCGTCCGCGGGGATGCCGCCGCAGCAGTCGGTGACGGACAGCCGGGCGACCCCGTCCCCGGCCGAGGCGCGGACCACGACGGTGCCGTCCCCGGGCGTGTGCGTGATCGCGTTGACCACCAGGTTGCGCAGCGCCCGGGAGAGCTCGGCCGCGTCGGCCTGGACCGGGATCACCGGGTCGACCTCGCCGGTCAGCCGTACCCCCTTGGCCCTGGCCAGCTCCTCCACCCCGGCCAGGGCGTCGGCGACCAGGTCACCGAGGCCGATCCTGCCGCGTGACAGGCGCAGCGCCCCGGCGTGGATCCGGGACAGCTCGAACAGGTCGTCCACCATGCCCGACAGCCGGTCCACCTCCAGGCGGATCTGCCGGTGGTAGCGGCCGGTCGTCCCGGGGTCGGAGACCACCCCGTCCTCCAGGGCCTCGGCCATGGCGCGCATGCCCGCCAGGGGGGTGCGCAGGTCGTGGCTCACCCAGGCGACCAGCTCGCGGCGGGCACTCTCCAGGGCCCGTTCCCGCTCGCCCGCCAGGCGCAGCCGCCGGTAGGCGTGGTCCAGGCTCACGGCGATGGTGCCGAGCTCGGCGGGCAGGCCGGTGGGCGGCGTGAACTCCCCCGAGGCCGGTACCGCGTGCACCGCGTCGACGAGCCTGCGGCTGGCCGCCACCACCCGCCGGGCCAGCACCGTCGCGACGCCCAGGCCGACCAGGCCGCCCATCGCGACCACGCTGAGCACGATGTCCCTCGGCGTACCCTCGATGATCATTTTCAGGGTGATGGCGACCACGCCGCCCAGCGTCGCCACGACGGTCACCACCGCGACCACCGTGAGCATCGCGCCGATCGACCGTTCGCGCAGTATCCACATCGCGCCCAGCCCCGCCAGCGCGACCAGCAGGCCGAGCCCGGCGGTGACCGCGACGATCAGCGCCATCTCGTTGATCACGATTCCGCCAGCGGCTCGTAGCGGTAGCCGACGCCCCAGACGGTGACGATCCGCCGCGGCACGGTCGGGTCGGGTTCGATCTTCTCGCGGAGCCGGCGGACGTGGACGGTCACCGTGGAGGAGTCGCCGAAGGACCAGCCCCAGACCTGGTCGAGCAGGGCGGAACGGCTGAAGGCCTGCCGGGGGTTGCGCATCAGGTGGGCCAGCAGGTCGAACTCGCGGGCGGTCAGCATGATCTCCTCGCCGCGGAACCTCACCTCGTGGGCGCCGGCGTCGACGGTCAGGTCACCGTCCCTGAGCACCCCGGTACCGGCCGGCAGCGAGGCGCCGCGGGCCCGGCGCAGGACGGACTGCACGCGCAGGGCCAGCTCCCGGGGGCTGAAGGGCTTGGTCACGTAGTCGTCGGCGCCGGTCTCCAGGCCGACGACACGGTCCATCTCCTCGCCCAGCGCGGTCAGCATGATCACCGGGACCGGCCAGCGCTCCCTGAGCTTCCTGCACACCTGCAGGCCGTCCAGCTTGGGAAGCATCAGGTCGAGCACCATCAGGTCGGGAGGGTCCGCCAGCGCGCGCCTGAGCGCCTCGGCGCCGTCGCCGACGCACTCGACCGTGTGACCGTCACGTTCCAGATAGCGGGCCACGACCTCGGCCACCATCGGATCGTCGTCGACCACCAGAATCCGCGCGCTCATGGCCCCCACGGTAGGCCCGCCGGGACCACTCCTCGATCCCGGCGCCGGTCCATGCGCGCCCCGATCGTTATGATCAAGCCGCTCACGGCCTGCTCGGCCGACGTACGGTGGAGCGCATGGGTCGTATCGTGATGGCGGTTCTGGGCGTCCTGCTCGCGCTCTACGTGGTGTTCGGGTTCGTGCTGCCCGCTCTGTTCGGGTTGCTGAAGCTCGCGCTCGTGCTGGCGCTGGTGGCCCTGGCCGTCGTCGCCGCGGTCACGGTGGTGGCCAGGTTGAAGAGGTGAACCTGCTGCTCACCCTCCAGACGCTGGCCGTCTGGATGCTCGACGGAGGCGGTGCGCCGGCGGCGGTCGCCGTGGTCGGGCTGGGCGTGCTCCTGCTCGCCTGGGCACTGCGCCCCGCACCCGTCTTCTCCGACACGGGGCCACAGTCGCTGCTGTCCCGGCGCGACCGGGCGAGACGGACGATGTTCGTCCGGCAGCGTGACCCCGACGCGGCCGGCAGGCCCCGGCCCCGGGCGCCCTCGGCGGGCCCGGCGCCCGCGTGACCCCTCTTCCTTCCGCATACGCGTGTGATCCCGCGCGAGCCGTCGCTGTCGTACGAGCCGTCGCTCGCACGTGAGCCGTCGCTCTCGTACGGGCACCGCCGGTCTCGTGTGAACACCGGCCCGTCTCGTACGGGGACCGTCGTTCTCACATGAGCACCGCGCCGTGAGCACCGCGCCGTGGCGTGCCCCATGGCACGAGCCTCGTCGGCGCGCGGCGCGCACGCGTACCGGAAAGATCCCCCTGTGGCGCGCGGGCGCCTTCTGTGCCGTCTTCATTCCGCTCAGAAGGGTTCCGTCATGTTCGACCCCGTCATCGGGTTCACCGCCGGTCTGATCGCCTCGCTCGCCGAGCCGCTGGGTTCCACCCCGCTGGCGATCATCGTGTTCACCCTCCTCGTCCGCCTCCTGCTGCTGCCGCTGAGCGTCATGCAGGCGCGGGGGGAGCGGTCCCGGGTCCGCCTCGCACCGCAGGTGCAGCGGCTCAGGAAGCGCCACGAGCGCGATCCCGAGCGGCTCCGCAAGGAACTGTCCGCCCTCTACGCCAAGGAGGGCACCTCCCCGCTCGCCGGCTGCCTGCCGTCCCTGGCCCAGGCGCCCTTCCTGCTGGTCACCTACCAGGTCTTCATCTCCTCGGCGATCGCCGGGCAGGCCAACGCGCTGCTCACCCACGGGCTTCTCGGGGTGCCGCTCGGGCAGCAGTTCGCCGGTACGGTGGCCGGTTTCGGGCTGCTCAGCGGCCCGACCCTGGTCTTCGCCGGTCTGTTCGTGCTGCTCGTCGCCGTGGCGTGGATCACCTCCCGGAGGATCCGGCGCACGATGAGCCCGGACGTCCAGCCCGCGGCACTGCGCCGGCTGATGCCCCTGCTCCCGTACGGAACCGTCCTCGCCGCGATGGTGCTGCCGCTCGCGGCCGGGATCTACCTGCTGATCAGCACGGCGTGGACGGCCGGGGAGCGGGCGGTCCTGCACCGTCCCGCGCTCACCGCCGGCTGAAACGGCCACCGGCACCCGGTTGGCCGAACGGTCACCGGTACCCGGGTCCGGGTCATCCGGCAGGGGGCCGGTGGTCTCCGAGGAAGCGGGTGCCCGGCAGGGGGCCGGTGGTCCGAGCGGGTGATCCGGAGGGGCCGGTGGGGGTCCCGTCCCGTCCCATGACAGGTGGGACGGGACGGAGATCGCGGGCGGATCCGGTGAAGGGGTCAGCCGCACTCTCTGAGCGCGGGCTCGGGAGTGGAGACACGGCCGTTACCCATCGTGTCGGCCACCGTGACCACCGCCCACACCGTGGTCACGCCCCCTTCGTGTCTGACCCCCCATGTGGAGGCCAGATACTCGACGATTCCGAGGCCCCGTCCTCCCAGGGAGGAGAGTGCCGGGCGCCCGGCCCTCGGTTCGGTCGCCGCGCCGCCGTCACTCACAGCGACCTCGACGTGTTCTTCGTTCCATTCCCAAGACACCCTGATCTGCCCCGACGGCAACGGGTGTGCGTGACGCAGCGCGTTGCTCAGCAGTTCGCTGACCACGAGCACCGCGTCCTCCACCGCGTCCTTGTACACGCCCCGTTCCTGCAGGTCAGAGCAGAGGCGTTGGCGTGCGACAGCGACGCTGGACGGTGCATACGGCAACAACACGACGCTCGACGCACTCACCTCCCCGTATCCCTGAACCCCCCTGAGGAACTCACCCCAGTACGACCGAAATGCCCCGTTACGCAGCCATGGAAACCGAGTGTCAACTACAGCTTGTGCACATTCGACAATAGATCAGCACATCCGTTACGGTCTCGTTACCGCTTCGGCGTGTCGATCAGGTATGGGCGCCGGGCGTGTCGTCGATCCGCAGGGCGAGCCTCATCCGGGTCCCTCCCGAGGGCCGGGGATGGGCGGAGACCTCTCCCCCCTGGGCCCGCGCCAGGCTGCGCACGATGTACAGGCCGAGACCGACCCCGCCGAACCTGCGGCGGTCACCGCTGTCGGCCTGGACGAAACGCTCGAAGACCCGCTCCCGGCTGGCGTGCGCGATGCCCACGCCCTCGTCGTCGACCACCAGCACCACCCGCTCGCCCTCCACCCACGCCTGGACCCTGATCAGGCCGCCGTCCGGGGAGTACTTGAAGGCGTTCTCCAGAAGCTGGCCCAGCAGGATGTCGGTGGCCAGCGCGTCCCCGGAGACCAGGGGAAGGTCGCAGGGGACGTCCACCTCCACCCGGTGCAGGTCGGACAGGACCGGCAGCCCCAGCGTGGCCGAGCGCACCGACTCGGCCAGGTCGAAGCCCTCGATCCGCAGGGTGAGCTCGCCCGCGCCGGCCCGCGCGCCCAGCAGCAGGTGGTCCATGAGCTGGCCGAGGGAACGGGCCCGCTCGGCGATGGTGTGCACGGCGGCGCGGCGCTCGCCGTCGGTCATGCCGTCCCAGCGCGCGTCGAGCGTGGCGGCGAACCCCCGGACCACCGTGATCGGGGTGCGCAGCTCGTGGCTGGTGGTGGCCAGGAAGAGGTCCTTGGCCTCCTCCAGCTCCTTGGCGCGGGTGACGTCGCGGAAGTCGACCACGATCTCGCCGGTCTCCACGATCTCCGCGCAGAGCACGTCCAGCCACGTCCCCGAGGGGAGCTGGATGGTGAGCTTCTCCCCCGGCGCGGGCAGCCGGAAGGGCGGCGGCCCGCCGATCACCTCGGCCGCGTGGAAGCCGGTCAGCTCGCTCGCGGCCGGGTTCCACTGGACGACCCGCCCCAGGTCGTCGAGGACCGCGATGCCGTCGGCGCTGGCGTCGAAGACCGCCCGCTCGTGGGCGCGCTGCCGCAGGGCCTCCTGGTAGGCCATGGCGTTGCCCACGGCGATGCCCGCGTGACCGGCCAGCAGTTCCAGCAGCTCCAGCTCCAGGTGGCCCGCCTTGCGCTTGGCGAACAGCGCGTACAGCGCGCCGTACGGCCGCCCGCCCATGGACGCGAGCCCGAGCGCGACGGTGTGCAGGCCGGGCAGCCGCGACCAGATCAGCTCGTCCAGCCGGGCCTGGTCGCCGGTCTCCAGCATGAGGGTCCTGCCCTCGCGCAGCAGCCTGCCGACCAGGCTGGTGCGTAGGTCGGCGGTGGAGTCGCGCATCGAGTCGGGAAGGTTGTGCCGGGCCACCAGGCGGAGCCGGTCGCCCTCGATGAGCACGAAGCCACCGGCGTCGGCCCCGGTCAGCTCCGCGAGGCTGGCCGCGATCCGGTCGAGCACCGCGGGCAGCTCCAGCTCGGCGTTGATGTCGGCGACCACGTCGGTGAGGCGGCGCACCAGCCGGCCGCGGCGCGCGTTGCGGTCGTTGGCGCTCTCGTCGTCCTGGGCCAGGTGGTAGACGCTGACGTACCCCAGCAGGGTGCCGTCGTGCCCGCAGAGCGCGCCGGTGTCGACCCGCACGTCGAGCAGGCTGCCGTCGCGGCGGAACCTCCTGGTCCGCAGCGACACCTGGCCGTCGATCCGGACCTTCTCCAGGACCGCGTTGTGCTCGGCCGTCAGCTCCTCGGGGACCACCGGCGCCCGGCGGCCGATCATCTCCCCGGCCGGCCAGCCGAACAGCCGCTCGGCCGCGGGATTCCACGCCAGGACCGTCTGCTCGCGGTCGATGGCCACGATCGCGTTGGGCGCGGCGGCGACGACCTCGCGGCCGATGCCCCCGGCGATCCCGGCCCTGTAGTCCACCACCCACCCATAGTGCCGTCTCGACCGGTCTGATCTTGGCACTTTCGGCCCGCACGTGTTGCCACTGGCCGGGCGATCCGTCCGATACTCTGCGGTCACCACACACCTGGATACGAAAGGGTGGGGCCATGTCATCCGGCGACATCGATGCATTGCTACGGGTGACCTCGCCCGACTATGTCGGGACGAGTCATCCCGACATCGCGTTCGGCACGCTCGACGGGCCGCTGGGGCGTCTCACCCTGGCCGTCACCGCCCGGGGTGTGGTGGCCTGCAGCTACGAGGACGAGAACGTCGTCTTCGAGCGGGTCAGCCGCGAGGTCGGCACCTTCATCGGACCGGACGCCCGGCGCCTCGACCCCGTCCGCCGGGAGCTGGACGCCTACTTCTCCGCCCGGCTCCGCGCCTTCGCGACACCGGTCGACCTGCGCCTGGCCACCCAGTTCTCCAGGACCGTACTGCAGATGATGCTCTCGGTACCGTACGGGACCGTGACCACCTACCGCGAGATCGCCGAGCGGATCGGCAGGCCCCGGGCGCTGCGCGCGGTGGGCAACGCGCTGGGCAGCAACCCGGTCTGCGTCATCGTGCCGTGCCACCGGGTGGTCGAGAGCGAGGGCGTCCTCGGCGGGTACGCCGGGGGTTCGGCGGCCAAGGAGCGGCTGCTGCACATCGAGTCCACCGCGGCCGCCCGCGGGTCCGGCGTCCTGTAGCTCTCGCCCGTCCTGCACGACCGGCTTCCCGCAGCCTCGCCCGTCCTGCACGACCGGCTTCCCGCAGCCTCGCCCGCGCCGTCGGAGACCCCGCTCGCGCACGGCCGGAGACCCCCGCCCGCTCACGCCGGAGGCTCCTGCCCGCACGGCCGGAAGCCCCCGTCGCCCTCGTTCCCGTACGGTCAGGGCCTCCCGCCTCGTCCGGCGCCCCGGGAGCGGCGCTGGAGCGCGCCGACGGCCAGGGTGACGAGCCCGGCGACCAGGAACGCGCCGACGGCCGCGCTCATCCACGGCTGCCGGGTGAACCCGATCAGGTCGCGGGCACCGGTCCAGAACGAGGTCCACCACGCCAGCTCCGGGGCGACCGGCAGCGCGGTGAGCATCCACCAGGCCGCGAAGCCCAGCACCCAGGGGACGACCATGAGGCCGCGCGAGGGCGCGCCGGCGGAGGTGTCCCAGTGCGCGGCACCGCCGAGCAGGAAGTAGTCGACCACGAGCACCGCGAACATCGGGACGAAGACGGCGCCGATGACGCCGAGGAAACCGGTGTAGGTGTCCGCCTTGACGAAGATCGCGAGTAGCGTGACCAGCACGCCGATGACGACGGAGATGACCCGGCGGTCCAGCCGGGGCAGCAGGTTCTGCAGCGAGGTCGCGGTGGAGTAGACGTTCACGAACGACTGGTCGGTCTCGCGCAGCACCAGGACGCCGAAGAACAGCGGGCCGAGCGCCGCGGCCACGAAGGGCTCCCACACCCTGTCCGGGTCGTTGCCGACCAGCGCGAGCGCCGCGATGCCCAGCACCAGGCAGGCCACCTGGGCGATCGTGTAGCCGCCGACGACGCCCGCGAAGGAGGCCCTGCCCGAGCGGGAGAACCGGGCGAAGTCCGCCGCGACCGGCACCCAGGAGACCGACAGCGCGATCACGTAGTCCACCGAGGGGGCGAACGCCTCCCACGACCCGCCACCGATCGCCGGGCCGCGCTGGAACAGGGCGACCAGGAACCAGATCATCGAGACCACCACGGCGGCAGTGACGTACCTGCGCAGCAGGCGGACCGCTCCCAGCGGCCGGATGGTCAGCGCGGTGGTGATCACCCCGCCGATGACCACCCAGACCGGGTACGGCACCTCGACCCCGAAGGATCCGGCGATGGCCTGCGCGCCCTGGGCGATGACCCACAGCTCGAAGGCGCCCCAGCCGATCATCTGGACGATGTTCAGCACGGTCGGCAGGTAGGACAGCTTCGCCCCGAACAGCCCGCGCAGCAGCACCATCGCCGGGGCGCCGGTCCGCTGGCCCGGGATGGCGGCCAGGCCGACCATCGCGGTGCCGACGAGGCTGCCGACCACCGCGGCCACGATCGCGGCCACGAGGCTCAGCGGCCGGTCGCCGAGCGGGTCGATCAGCGCGATCGCGCCGGAGAAGCCGAGCAGGCTGACGCCCAGGTTGGCCCAGAGCGCGCCCTGGTCGAGCACGCCGAGCGCCCGGGGAGGGGCCTCGTCGAGGGTCAGGGGGGCCTCGGCCGCCCCCGGATTCGTGGAACTCGCAGAGTCAACGGCGGCAGACGCCATCACATGCTCCCTACGCCGGCATTACCCGGACAGGTTCATGCGGTCGGCAGCAGCTGTAGCTGCCCTCTCAGCCTGGTTGCCCCAAGCTCCCGCGTCGGGTGGTACGCGAAGCCGGGATCGCCCCAGCTCGCGCCCATCATGATGCACCATAGGCCCGTGTTCGGCCAGTGCCGGGTCCGCACGGACGTCCGTCGGCGGCTCCACGCCCCGGGTGGATCGGCTGCCCGACGGCTCCGCGACCGGAGCGGTTCCGCGGTCGGCGTGACTTCCCGACCCGGACTGCTTCACGATCCGGGCGGCTTCGCGGTCGGAGCGGTTTCACGGCCCGGACGGCTTCGCGGTCGGAGCGGCTCCACGGCCCGGACGGCTCAGGTGGCTCCGTGGTCCGTGCGGCTCAGGCGACGAACGGGTCGTGACCACCGTCGGCGACCATCGGGCGACCGGCGAAGTCCCAGGACCGCATTCCGCCCTCCACGTTGATCGCGTTCCAGCCGCCGTGGTTGAGCCAGGCGGTGGCGCTCGCCGAACGGCCGCCGACCCGGCAGACCACGTAGACGGGAGCGTCCTTGGGCACCTCACCGACCCGGGCCTGCAACTCTCCCATCGGGATGTGGACGGCTCCCGGCGCGTGCCCGGCACGCCACTCGTCGTTCTCGCGTACGTCGAGCAGGAACGCGTCATCCGGCACGGCCTGCACCTCGACCTCAGGAACACTCATGCGCTCATTGTTCCAACTCTGCCACCCGATGGGGCGCAAAGCCACTCGGACGCCCTCATCCGGACCTTCGATCCTCCCGGACGAAGGACGAACCGGCACGGTCGGTCATCCGGTGCCACAAAGCCGGAGGACGGGCAGGAACGAGGTCAGGGCACGTCCCAGAAGGCCGTCTCGTGAGCCATCCCCTCGGTGAACAGCCTCCGGGCCCGGTCCGGGTCCGGAGCCGCCTCGTCGATCATCACCGCGATCCGCCCGGTCAGCTCGGCGAAGCCCGGGTGGGCATAGGTGTCGACCCAGGCGCGGTAGCGCGGCTCCTCGGGCGGGTTCTCGGCCAGCCTCCTGCCGAGGGTGGAATATCCCCACATGCAGGGATAGAGCGCGGCCAGGCCGTCGGCGTAGACCGCGGCGGAGTCGAGCAGGAATGCGGTGTAGGCCGCGCAGGCCGGTCCCTTCCTCGCCCCGTCGAGGTCGGCGCCGAACCCGGCCGACAGGGACCGGTGCAGGTTCAGCTCATCGTGGAAGGTGGAGTGTGCCAGGTCCACGAGGTCGCCCAGGTGTCCGTCGGGGGCCTGCCAGGCCAGCCGCGAGAAGACGCGCACGTAGTCGAGCAGGAAGAGGTAGTCCTGCTCCAGCCAGGACCGGAACACCGGCTCGGGCAGGTCCCCTCGCGCGATGCCCGCCACCGTCGGGTGGGCCAGCTGCGCCTCGACGAGCGGGCGGCCGATGACATGCAGTTCCTCGGAAACGCTCATAGTCCGGGCATTGTGCCAGGCGGGCGTCCGCCCGCGCCGAGACGGTCCCGGCCCCCGCTCCCGGAGGCGCGCGGTCGCCTCAGGACGCGGTCACCACAGGATGCGCTCACCACAGGACGCGCTCACCTCAGGGCGGCGGCGCCGAAGGAGACGCTGAAGCGTTTGCACCAGACGGTCACGCTCTTCAGGTCGTCGAGGTCGGCCCCGGCCGGGATGGCGTAGTTGGCGTTCCCCCTGTTCCCCTTCAGCTCACCCAGTTCGAGGTGCTTGCCGTCGTCCAGGTTGAACCACCCTGCCCTTCCCTGCTTGACGGGCTGGTCGCTCAGCCAGACCCTCAGGTCCGGGCCGTCGGAGGTGTTCAGGTCCTCGATCCGCAGGATCCGCCTCCCGTCGGGCAGCTCCAGCACCTTCGCCGTACCGGCGGTGTCGTGCTCGTGGGAGACGAACGTGCCCGTGGCCAGGCTCTTCGGTGCCGAGGAGGTCTCGGCGGGGCGGGTGGGCCCGTCCGTCCCGCCGTCCGCCGAAGACGCCGAGGGCGCCGGTGACCGCGATGACGCCGCGGACTCCGGGGGCGCCGCGGATGCCGAGGCCCCCGGGGCTCCCGGGGAGGAGGGCGCGTCCGCGACCGGCAGCGCCTCGTTCACCTCCACGACGGTGAACAGCCGCCAGGGCTGGAACAGGTACAGGGCGACACCGGCCGCCACCGCGCCGACCACCAGCACGACCCGGGTGACGGGATGCCGGAGCAACCTCTTGATCCTCATCGGACACCTCCAGCGTCGAGTCCTCGGGCCCCGGCCCGGGAACGAGGCCCCCGGCCCGGGAACGAGGCCGACGGGCGTTCCCGCGACCTCGTGGCGACGCTATCGCCGACGGGCACGCCCATCGCTTACGGAGTGCTTACGCCCGCCCCAGGGCCGCGACGTAGTGTCTGGGCCATGACGACGATCGCAGAGGAAGTGCTTCTGCTCGCGTACGGCGAGCAGGACGGAAAGCAGCTCATCGGCTCCACGGAGCTGAACGCCGCGCTCGGTGGCGCGTTGCTGGGCGAGCTCGCCGTCGCCGGGCGGATCGACCTCGCCGACAAGAAGGCGACCGTCCGCGACGCGACCCCCCTGGGCGACGAGGAGCTGGACGGGCCGCTGGCGCGGATGGCGGCGGAGACCAAGGCGCGCAAGCCCGAGTGGTGGGTGCAGAAGCTCCAGACCGACAAGCTCCGCAAGCGCCTGCTGTCCCGCCTGGCGGAGCGGGGCGTGCTGGACGAGGAGCGGCACAAGGTGCTGGGGATCTTCCCGAGCACGCGTTACCCCGAGCGCGATCCGCGTGTCGAGCTGGAGATCCGCGAGCGGGTGCGGGACGTGCTGTCGGGTGCCGTCCCGGACGAGCGGGTCACGGTGCTGATCGCGATCCTGCACGCGGCCAAGATCGACCGCAAGGCGTTCCCCGACGCGAGCAAGGAGCGGATCAAGGAGATCGTCGAGGGCGGATGGGCCGGCAAGGCGGTCTCCGACACCATCGCCGCCGTCAACGCCGCCGTGATGACGGCCGTGATCGCCAGCGCCGTGGTCACCACCACGACCAGCTGAGACCGGCCCCTCGGCCGCTCTCCCCACCGGACCCACACCGGCTCCCACCGGACCCCCGACGGCCCGGCCTCACCCGCCGGGCGGATCACCCGCCCGGCGGAAGGCCTACGCGGAAGGCCTACTTGGGGAGGACGTCCTTGGGGACCGCCTTGTCCTGGGCCAGCGCCTCGAACATGCGCAGGGCCTTCTCCCGGTCCCACTTGATGACGTCCTGGCCGTCGATGGTGGGCAGGGAACCGATCGGGACGACCGTGGTGACCGGGTTGTCGCCCATGGCCAGGCCGAGGGAGAGCAGGTTGAACACCCCGGTCTCCTCGCCCACGGACACCGAGTCGGCCGCGCTCAGCGCGAGCGGGACGGACGTGAAGGGGTTGATCAGGACGCCCGGGCTGGCGGCCTTCTTCACCACCGCCGAGAAGAACTGGCGCTGGCGCTGGGTCCGGTCCAGGTCGGGAAGGTCACCGGTGGCGCGGGTGCGGACGTAGCCGAGGGCCGTCCCGCCGTCCATGACCTGCCGGCCCTTCTTCAGGTCGATCCCGGCCTTGGGGTCCTTGATGGCCTGCTTGACGTCGATCTCCACGCCGCCGATGGCGTCGACGATGCCGACGAAGCCGCCGAACCCGATCTCCATGTAGTGGTCGAGCCGCAGCCCGGTGACCTTCTCCACGGTCCTGGCCAGCAGCTTGGGCCCGCCGTCCTGGAAGGCGTAGGCCGCGTTGAGCTTGTTGCTGCCGTGGCCGTCGATCGGCACGTAGGAGTCCCGCGGGAGGCTGACCAGGGTCGGGCGGCCGTCCCCGTCGGGGATGTGCAGCAGCATCATCGTGTCGGTACGGCGACCCACCGCCTTGCCGGTGGCGAGCTTCTTGCGCTGGGCCGCGGTCAGGCCCGCCCTGCTGTCGGAGCCGACCAGCAGCCAGTTGGTGCCCGGGGTGTCGGCGGGACGTCCCTCGTAGTCGCCGAGCGCGTCGATCGTGACCAGCCGCGAGCTGACCACGAAGTACCCGCCGACGGCCAGGACCAGCAGCACGACGACCACACCGGCCAGGATCCGCACCGCGAGCCGTCCGGGACGCTTGGGCCGCCAGCCTGACACGCGCGATCCTCCCTGACCTGCCGGACCTTCCGGACCTCCCGGGCCTCCCGCCCGCGGGCCCGCGGGCGCCGGGACGCCGGGGGCCGGGGCCGAGGACGACTTCAACGGCCTGACCGGGCTGGAACCCGGCCTGGCCTTGCCGTACACCCGCGAGCTTCCCCGGGGACGCGGCACCTGTTCGGGTGCCTCCTGCCCGGTGGACGCCTCACGGCCGGAGGCCCCGCGCCGCGGCGCCGTCACCTCCTGGAGGGGCGACGCCGGCCCGCCTCGCGAGGGAGGGGCGGGCCGTCCGGCCGCTCCCTGCGGCACGGACCCCGGCGTGGGCGATCGCAGCGCACGAGTGCGATCGTCGTCTTCGGGCCTGTCAGCCACGTCGTGTCCCGCCACTTCTCGATCTTTGGTGAAAACGTCATTATCGACGCTACGTCGTGGCTCACGCGCATGCCGCCGGGTCACCAAGGTTTCCTTATGCAAAAGTACTCATAGGGGTGGTTAGCCACCAATAATGCGATCGACAGCCGATCCGGAAACATCAAGGCCCACCCGGATCGTTACGGTAGAGGACTACCTCTGCTCGAAAGGATGATCGTGTCCACTGCGGACCCGTGGAGTACCTGCCCGTGCACGCGCACGGGACCCGCTGAACCGGTCGGGAGCATCCTCCGGTGAACACGGCTCTGGGCCTGCTGGCCGTACTTCTCCTCACTCTCGCCACCGGTTACTTCGTCGCCCAGGAGTTCGCCTTCGTCGCGGCGGACCGCGGCGTGCTCCGCGAGCAGGCCGACGCCGGGGACGCCGCCGCCGCACGGGCGCTGGTGGTGACCGGGCGCCTGTCGTTCATGCTGTCCGGCGCGCAGCTCGGCATCACCGTCACCGCCCTGCTGGTCGGCTTCATCGCCGAACCCGCGATCGCCTCCGTCATCCGCCCCTGGCTGGAGAGCGCCGGCGTGCCGCCGGGGGCCGTACCCGGCATCGCCGTTGCGCTGGCTGTCGCGGTCGCCACCGTCATCCAGATGGTCCTGGGCGAGCTGGCCCCCAAGAACCTCGGCATCGCCCGTCCGGAGCCGGTGGCGAAGTTCCTGGCCCGATCGACGATGATCTACCTGCGGATCGCCGGGCCGGTCATCCGGCTGTTCGACTCCGCCGCCACCGGCCTGCTGCGCCTGGTCGGCGTGGAGCCGGTGGAGGAGATCGAGCACGGCGCCAGCCCCGAGGAGCTCTCCCGGATCATCTCCGACTCCGCCATGGCCGGTGACCTGCCGCCGCGGCTGTCGGACCTGCTGAAGCGCGCGCTGGAGTTCGGCGACCGCACCGCGGAGGACGTGATGGTGCCCCGCCCGCGCGTCGTGCTGCTGAGGGACGAGCGGCCCATCTCCGACCTGATCGAGGCCGTGCGCACCCACGGCCACTCGCGCTACCCGGTGCTGTGCAGCCGGAACGGCGACGACGTGGTGGGGGTCACCGGCGTACGCGAGCTGCTGAGGTCCGGGCTGACCGAGGGCACGCTGGAGAAGATCACCCGATCCGCGCTCCTGGTGCCCACCTCCCTGCCGCTGCCCGTGGTGCTGGAGCGCATGCGCGTCGCCCGTGACGACCTGGCGTGCGTCATCGACGAGTACGGCGGCCTGGCCGGAGTGGTCACGGTCGAGGACCTCGCCGAGGAGCTCGTCGGCGAGCTCATCGACGAGAACGACCCCGAACCGGCCGGGGTCGTGGCCGGCGAGGAGGGCACCTGGGACCTGCCCGGGACGCTCCGGCTGGACGAGATCGAGCGGGCCATCGGCCTGCAGCTGCCCGAGAGCGACGACTACGACACCGCCGCGGGCCTGGTGCTCGCCACCCTCGGCCGGATGGCCGAGCCGGGCGACCGGGTGACCGTGACGCTGACCGTGCAGAACGACCCGCTGGAGAACGACAGGGCCGACGAGCAGGACGCGGTGCTGACGGTCCTGTCGGTGCACCGCAGGGTCCCCGAGTGGGTACGGCTCTCGCTGGCCCCGCCCGCCGGGGACGACGACACCGGGACGGACGCGGCGGAGGGAACGGCGACGGACGCCGGCAGAGACGGCGAGGCGATGACATCCGGGCCACGGATGATCGAACGCGGTCCCGAGGCGCCCATGATCGAGCGGAGCGGGGGGAGGCGACGATGAGCACCACGGCGGCACTGCTGCTGGGCGTGGCCCTGCTGATCGGCAACGCCTTCTTCGTGGCCGCCGAGTTCGCGGTCATCTCCGCCCGCAGGCACCGCCTGGAGGAGCTGGCGGCCAAGGGGGGCCGGCTGACCCGGATCACGGCCCGCGCCGCCGTACGCGGCGGCAGGGAGCTCTCGCTGATGCTGGCGGGGGCTCAGCTCGGCATCACGCTCTGCTCGCTCGGGCTGGGCATGGTGACCGAGCCCGCCATCGAGCACCTGCTGGAGCCGGTCTTCGCCGCGGTCGGCGTACCCGAGTCGCTCCAGGTGCCCATCTCGCTGGTGATCGCGCTGGCCCTCGTCACCTTCCTGCACATGGTCGTCGGAGAGATGGCGCCCAAGTCGTGGGCGCTGACCCACCCGGAGACCGCGGCGATGGGCCTGGCCCTGCCGTTCCGGGGGTTCACCTGGGTCGTCCGTCCGGTGCTCGCCACGCTCAACGGCCTGACCAACCAGATCCTGCGGCTGTTCGGGGTGCATCCCAAGGACGAGCTGGCCACCACCAGGACCCCGGTCCAGCTGGCGATGCTGGTCGGGGAGTCGGGCCGGATGGGCCTGCTCGACCGCGACGAGCACGACCTGCTCACCCGGGCCCTGCGGGTCCACCAGCAGCCCGTCGAACGGCTGATGCTGCCGCTGGCGGAGACCACCTCGGTGCCCGCCGACGCGACCGGGGCGCACATGCGCGAGGTCGCCGCCCGCGACGGGCACCTGCGCATGCTCGTCACCTCCGGCCGCCCGGGTGACGTGCTGGGCGTGGTGCACGTCAGGGACGTCCTGGTCCGTCCCGAGGCGACTCCCGCCGAGCTCGCCCGCCCGGTGCCCCGCCTGGCGGCGGGCACCACGATTCCCGACGCGGTCTCGGCCCTCCAGGACGCCCGTGCCCACCTGGGACTCGTCACCGACGGCGGCGGTGAGGTGATCGGCATGGTGAGCCTCACGGACCTGCTCGGCGAGATCCTGGACGTACGGGCGCTCACGGCCCGATAGCGGGCTTTCCCTTCCACCGTGGTGACGGGCCGCCGAGACGGCGGCCCGTCACCACACTGTTTTTCGTACCGTTCCCGCTGCCCCGACCGTGGCCATGGTGGTGGAGGCGGCCGGCCGCCATGTCCACGGCCATGTCCACGGCCACGTCTGCGTCTGCGTCTGCGTCACGGCGAGGCTCCCCGGAGTGAGCCCTCCGTCCCGGATCCCGGTGAACGATTCCCGGGACCATGATTCCGTCCCCTCATGGTGTGGCGCGGAAAATACGAAATCCTGCGATTGATCTCCATTTTCCCTTACCGGATATGTAGCGGACGGATACGCACATCGGGGTTCCCCGCGCATGTCGTACGACGGAAACGACGCCACTCATCAGTATGATCCGAATTAATTGCGCATCGTCGACAATGCGCGTGGACGGGAAAAATCAAAAGAAAAGAACAGAATCATGGTAAACAAAAGACCTTCCTTCTCCGTACCACGAAAGATCCCGTCCCCCTGGTGGAACGGGATCGTCGCGATCGCCGTCGCGGTGGGAACCCTGGCGGCGGCACCGCACGCCGCGCACGCCGCGGAGCCGGTGGAGCTGGGGACGGCCGGCGCGTTCGCGGTCCTGGGGGCCAGCACGGTCACCAACACCGGCGCGACCGTGCTCACCGGTGATCTCGGGGTGAGCCCCGGCACGGCCATCACCGGTTTCCCGCCGGGCACCGTCAGCGGCACCGTCCACGCCGGTGACACGGCCGCCGCCCAGGCCCAGGCCGACCTCACCGTCGCCTACGACGACGCCGCCGCCCAGCCCTCCGACGCCGTCATCCCCACCGAGCTGGGCGGCACCACCGTCACCCCCGGCACCTACACCTCCGCGGCCGGCACCTTCGGCATCACCGGGCAGCTCACCCTGGACGCCCAGGGCGACCCGAACGCGATCTTCATCTTCAAGGCCGCCTCCACCCTCATCACCGCCTCCGCCAGCACGGTCACCCTCACCGGCGGCGCGCAGGCGTGCAACGTGTTCTGGCTGGTGGGCAGCTCGGCCACGCTGGGCGCGAGCTCCGACCTCTCGGGCACCGTCCTCGCCCTGGCCTCGATCACCGCTGGCGCCGGCGTGACCGTCGACGGCCGCCTGCTGGCCCGCAACGGAGCCGTCACCCTCGACTCCGACACCGTCACCGTGTCGCAGTGCGCGGTCGATCCGCCGAGGACGACCACCACCACGGTGAACTCGTCGTGCGCGATGACGCAGCAGGGCCCGATCACCTTCACCGCGACGGTGAGATCTTCGAGCGCGGTTGTTCCCTCCGGGCCGGTCGAGTTCTTCGCCGACGGGGTCAGCCTCGGTACCGCCCAGCTCGACGCCACGGGTCACGCCGACCTGACCGTGAGCGGCCTCGCCGAGGGCGCACGCCAGATCACGGCCGTCTTCCCGGGTACGGACGCGCTCGATCCGAGCACGTCGGCGGTGTTCACGCAGGACGTGGACGCCAGTGGTTTCTGCCTGGTACCGGCGTGCGGACAGGCGGGCGGACAGGCGGTCCGCCGCGGCCTCCAGACGAGGTCGTCCGTTCCCCGGCGAAACACCTGACCGGAATACGACACGGCCCTGCCCGGACGTCCGCCACGGCTCCCGCACCCCACGCGAGCACCCCGGCCCCGGCCTCGGCCGGGACGACGCATTTCAAAGCCTCTCCGGGTGGCTCCACGGTGGCCACCGATCAGGCATTGCGGACATCGTCTCCGCGAGCCGCCGAGCAACATGGAAACGAAATGAATTCTCATCGAGACAGATTCATCGCGGTCTCGCGTCCCGGCAGGGGCGCTCGGCTCCTGGGTATCGCGGTCGCCGCGATCGGGACCTTTCTCGCCGCACCGGAAACGGCGGCGGCGAACTCCTCCGGCGAAAAAGCGGGCATTATCGGTTCCGGCCGGTTCGACGGCTTCGGAAGAACGACCGCGGCATGCGGGCGAGGGTTCCACCCGTACCATCCTCAGGCGGATGTGAAGGGTCACTGCCGGAAGCGGTGCTGTGGTCCTCGTCGATGCGGAAGAAAGTGCTGCGCGTGCGCACGCGGCCCGCGTGTCTGTGATTCGTGCCATCCGCGCTGGACGCGGGAACGACGTGGACCACGAGGCGAGACGGGCCCTGAGGGCCCCGCCGGTCCCGCGGGCTCGGACGGTGCGCCGGGCCCCGCGGGGCCCGCAGGGCCGGAAGGTCCGACCGGCCCCGTCGGCCCTGTCGGTCCCGTGGGTCCGGCAGGGCCGGGGGCTGCCCTGATGGGACCGCCGGGTCCGATGGGGCCCACCGGCCGTATGGGTCCCACCGGCCCTTTGGGCAAGTCCGGACCGGTCGGCAGGACAGGACCGGCGGGCAGGATGCTGCCGGGCGCCGGCGATCGGGGTGAGCGGGGCCATGGCGGTCCCATGGGGCCGGTAGGCCCGAAGGGCGCGGTGGGCACCATCGGTCCGGCAGGTCCAGCGGGTGCCACAGGACCAGCGGGTGCCACAGGCCCGGCAGGACCGGCCGGTGCCACCGGCACCACGGGGGCCACGGGGGCCACGGGGGCCACGGGGGCCACGGGGGCCACGGGGGCCACGGGCCTGCGAGGCCCGGCGGGAGCGACGGGTGCGAAAGGTGCCACGGGCGCGACCGGCCCCACGGGCACGACGGGTGCGACGGGACCGGCGGGACCGGCGGGCCTGCGAGGCCCGGTGGGTGCGACAGGACCCACCGGCCTGCGAGGCCTGGTGGGTGCCACGGGTGCGACCGGCTCACAGGGCCCGGCGGGCGTCACCGGCCTCCAGGGGCCGAGGGGCCTGACCGGACCTGCGGGAACGACGGGTGCCACCGGCCCGGCGGGACCGACGGGCCTGGCAGGAGCGACGGGCTCGACCGGGCCCGCAGGGGCCGCCGGGCCGACGGGCGCCACCGGCCTGACCGGACCCACAGGTCTGACAGGACCGGTAGGTGCCACCGGCCTCCAGGGACCGAGAGGCCTGACCGGACCCGCCGGATCGACAGGAGCCACAGGCCTGACGGGAGCGACAGGACCGGCGGGTGCCATCGGCCTTCAGGGACCGATCGGCCTCACCGGACCCACAGGGCCTGCGGGACCCGTGGGAGCGACCGGCCTGACCGGCCCCGAAGGAGCGACCGGCCTCACCGGACCGGCGGGACCCGAGGGAGCCACCGGTCTCCAGGGAGCGACCGGCCTGACCGGAGCTGCGGGACCCGAAGGGCCGACCGGACCCGAAGGACCCGCGGGCGCCACCGGCCTCACCGGACCCGCAGGACCCGAGGGGGCCACCGGTCTCCAGGGAGCGACCGGCCTGACCGGAGCTGCGGGACCCGAAGGGCCGACCGGACCCGAAGGACCCGCGGGCGCCACCGGCCTCACCGGACCGGCGGGACCCGAAGGAGCCACCGGCCCTCAAGGACCGACCGGCCTGACCGGACCGGCGGGACCCGAAGGGCCGACCGGACCCGCGGGCGCCACCGGCCTCACGGGCCTGACCGGCCTCACCGGACCGGCGGGACCCGCGGGACCCATCGGCCCGGTCGGAGAGACGGTGTGCGCCGACGACACGTGGGGCATCATCGGTCGCGAGACGCTGGGGGACCCCAGCGCGGTCTACCGCACCGGCCCGTACGCCCGCACGGATCCCACCGTTTCCGCCGCCGACGTGCCACCGCCCTACGGCAGCGGCAGCATCGGCATCATCGTCGACGACGAACCCGACGAGATCGCCTTCGGGAACGAGACCGACTTCGCGGAGCTGCCGGTCGGGGACATCACCACCCTGAGGTACTGGGTGTTCGCGGGCACCGACTCCATGGCGGACGTGTCGTTGCCCTCCCTGACCATCGAGGCCGACCCCAACGTGGGGACGACGGACGTCACCAAGCTGATCTACCTGCCGGAGGCGTCCACCGCCCCGTCGGCTCCGGCGACGCCGACGGTCAACACCTGGCAGCAGTACGACGCCGGTGCCGCCGGTAGCGCCTGGTACGCCACCGGGGCGACGGGCACCCTGATCGCCTGTACCCAGGCCACCCCGTGCACGTTCGACGAGCTCAAGGCCAGGCTGCCGGACGCGGTGATCACTTTCAGCCTGGGGTTCGCCAGCACGGACGGCCCCTTCATCGGGGCGATCGACGGGCTTCAGGTGAACAACACCGTCTACGACTTCGAGTTCCTCGGGACGCGCAAGACGGTCGCGACGACATGACGGCGACATGACGGAACGGAGCGCCGGAACGGCCCGGCAGGCTCACGGGCCGTTCCACCGCTCCGTCCGCTCCACCGCACCCGCGAAAGACCGGCTCATCCGCGAAAGACCGGCCCGCCCGCAGAACGCCCGCCCGTGAAAGACCGGCCCGCCCGCGACAGGCCGGCTCACCGTCCCGGGAGGACCCCGCAGACGGGCCCGGCGTACGAGGGCACCGAGAGCGATCACCCTCGCGGGTAAAGCGCTCGGACAGACCGGCCCACCGGACGGCACGTCGTCGGTGTGACGGTGCGATCGGGTGCTACAACGAGATCAACCGGCCGCCGGGCTCCGCGGTCATCGGAGCCTTTCCCGGTGACGCCACTCGTGGGTGAGGGACGCATGAGGATTTCCGTCTCGGTGCCGCCGCGACGTACCGGCGCTTCGAGACCGACCGGGCTCCGCCCTCCCACCGGGGTGGTCCCGGCGTTGATGATCGTGCTCCTGGTCCCCCTCCTGATCACGTTCGCCGCCGCGCGGCCCGGTCTGAGCGTCGCGGAGCCGGTGGAGCTGGGGACGGCCGGCGCGTTCGCGGTCCTGGGGGCCAGCACGGTCACCAACACCGGCGCGACCGTGCTCACCGGTGATCTCGGGGTGAGCCCCGGCACGGCCATCACCGGTTTCCCGCCGGGCACCGTCAGCGGCACCGTCCACGCCGGTGACACGGCCGCCGCCCAGGCCCAGGCCGACCTCACCGTCGCCTACGACGACGCCGCCGCCCAGCCCTCCGACGCCGTCATCCCCACCGAGCTGGGCGGCACCACCGTCACCCCCGGCACCTACACCTCCGCGGCCGGCACCTTCGGCATCACCGGGCAGCTCACCCTGGACGCCCAGGGCGACCCGGACGCGGTCTTCATCTTCAAGACCGCGTCCACCCTCATCACCGCCTCCGCCGGCACGGTCACCCTCGTCGGCGGCGCCCGGGCACGTAACGTGTTCTGGCTGGTGGGCAGCTCGGCCACACTGGGCACCGGCTCGGACCTCGCGGGTACCGTCCTCGCGCTGACCTCGATCACCGCCACCACCGGCGTGACCGTCGACGGCCGCCTGCTGGCCCGCAACGGAGCCGTCACCCTCGACACCGGCACCGTCACCGCCCCCGCCGCCCCCGCCCCCGGCCCCCTGTCCATCAGCGTGCCTGCGGCAGCGGACCTGGGATCCGTGACGGCCGGGCGGAGCGGCCCGTCGAACAATCTGGGCGAGGTGACCGTGACCGACGAGCGCGGCGCCTCACCCGCCACCTGGGTGGTGACCGTCGGCTCGACGGACTTCACCACCGGCGAGGGCACCGAGTCCGAGACGATTCCCGGGGAACTCGTCGGATACTCGCCGGGCGCGGCCACGCGGACCACCGGCGACGCGACCTTCACCCCCGGGACCGCCGGTGACCTGGGCTCCGAGCGCGTGGCCTTCTCCGCCTCCGACGGCATCGGGAACAACTCGGCCACCTGGGACCCCACGATCACCGTGACGCTGCCGGTGGGGGTGGTCACCGGGATCTACACCGCCACCATCACCCACTCGGTCGCCTGACGGGCGGGGGTCGCGCCGAGGTCGTGCGGGGATGTTCACCCGGTGTCGTCGTTCCGTTATGCATCATGCCCCTCGCCAGGGGCATACGGCTTGCAGTCGATCAATGAGGAAGTGTGGACATGACAGTTACCGGCATCATCACCGCCATCGTCATCGGTGCCATCATCGGCATTCTGGGACGGCTGGTCGTCCCCGGTAAGCAGAACATCCCGATCTGGCTGACCATCGTGATCGGTATCGTGGCGGCCCTGCTCGGGTCCTTCCTCGCCAACGCCCTGGGAGTCGGTGACACCAGGGGCATCGACTGGATCGAGATCGTCATCCAGGTCGCCCTCGCCGCCGCCGGCGTCGCCCTCGTGGCCGGCATGTACGGCAGGCGCGGCGTCCGCTGACCGCTCGGCGTACGTCCCGGGAGGAATCCGGGGTGAACCGGAGAGATCCGGGGCGAGCGTGCGCCGGCGTGCCGTGACGTGTGGCGGTCGCGGCCCGGATCCCGGGCCGCGACCGCCGGCGTCGTGGGACGGGGCGGCCGGTCGACGAGGCCCGGCGGGCCCGCGGTTCGTCACGGCTCTCAGCCGTCAGCGTAATAAACGGCGCAAGTCACGCGAAAGCCGTCTGCAAGCGGGTCCGGATAGATCTTGCTCGTGCACAGACACCCTGAAAGACCCTGGAAAACAAGGAAGCCCCGGCTCTTGCGAACCGAGGCCTTCTTTCGTCACTGTGGACCCACCCGTTTCACCGGTGGATCCTGGTGGGCGAGGAGGGATTTGAACCCTCACGTCCTTTCGGACACACGGACCTGAACCGTGCGCGTCTGCCGTTCCGCCACCCGCCCTTGTTGGGTGCGGTCGAAACATTAGCACGGATCAGCCGTTACCCATGAACCCGGATACGATCCTCCTAGATGCCAGAGCGGAGCAGCGGGTGCGAGAGAGCGAGGACGAGTCGACAAGCCCCCGAGCGACCGCGACCACATAGACGGAGGAGGGGAGGTACCCGGTGGGAGTCCTTCAGCGTTTCGAGCGGAGGCTCGAAGGCTTGGTCGAAGGCGCCTTTGCGCGGGCGTTCAAATCTGACCTTCAGCCGGTAGAGGTCGCCAGTGCGGTCCAACGCGAGATGGACGAGCGGGCGGCGATCGTCGCCCAGGGGCGCACCCTGGTGCCCAACGACTTCGTGGTCGAGCTGTCCACGACCGACAGTGAGCGCCTGGAGGTCTACGCCGACAGCATCAGTCACGAGCTGGCCAACCTCGCCAGGGAGTACGCCAAGGAACAGGGATACTCCTTCGTGGGGCCGGTCAGGGTCCGTTTCGAGATGGCCGACGACCTCGCGGTCGGCCTGTTCCGCATCCGCTCCGGCGTGATCCGCGGCGCGACGGTCGAGCAGGACGAGATCCGCACACCGGTGAGCGACGTGCCCCCCGGGAAGCGGCAGGCTTTTCAGGGCCGTCCCCGCCTGCTGGTCTCCACCCAGGACGACCCGCAGGGCCAGCGGTCCTTCGACCTCACGACCCCGGTGACCCTGCTCGGCAGGGGCACCGACTGTGATCTACGGCTGGTCGATCCGGGTGTGTCCCGGCACCACGCCGAGCTGCGAGTGGAGGGCCCCCAGGTCGCGCTGGTCGATCTCGGCTCCACGAACGGCACCTTCGTCAACGGCCAGCCGGTTCGCCGGGTCGAGCTCCAGAACGGCACTCGTGTCACGCTGGGGCGCACGACTCTGGTTTTCCGGCGCGATTAAAGGTAAACAGACGGTCCATGTCCGAGCTCACGCTGCTGCTGATCCGGCTCGCCTTCCTCGCGGTGCTGTGGTTCTTCGTGATTGCCGCGGTCGGTGTGATCCGGACAGACTTGTTCGGTTCGCGCACGGCCGTCGCCGTCCCCGCGCGCAAGGCCCCCAAGCCGGTGAAACCCGCGGCCAAATCCAAGAAGGGGGAACCACGCCAGATGGTCGTCATCGGTGGTCCCCTCCAAGGCACCACCATCGATCTCACGGAGACGCCCATCACCATCGGCCGGGCGAACGACGCGACGCTGGTAGTCAGCGACGACTACGCCTCCAGCCGGCACGCCCGGCTCTTCCCCCAGGACGGTCAGTGGATCGTGGAAGATCTCGGCTCCACCAACGGCACGTATCTCGACCGCTCCAAAGTCACCCGTCCGACTCCGGTGCCGCTCGGTGTTCCGATCCGCATCGGTAAGACCGTCATCGAATTGCGCAAATGACCATCGCACTCCGTTACGCCGCCCGCTCAGACGTCGGCCTCCTCCGCGAAGGCAACGAGGACTCCGCCTACGCCAGCGGCCGCCTGCTCGCCGTCGCGGACGGCATGGGCGGCCACGCACACGGTGAGGTGGCCAGCTCGGTCGCCATCGCCGCGATGTCCTCGCTCGACGTGGACGCGCAGGGAGGTGACCTGCTCAGCGCCATCGAGGCGGCGGTACGCGACGCGAACCGCAGGCTGCACGAGATGGTGGGCCGGGATCCCAGCCTCAAGGGCATGGGCACCACCCTGACCGCCATGCTCTGGTCCGGTACGAGGGTCGCCCTGGTCCACGTCGGCGACTCCCGGGCCTACCTGCTGCGCGCGGGTGAGCTCTACCAGATCACCCACGACCACACCCTGGTGCAGTCGCTGGTGGACGACGGCCGGATCACCCAGGACGAGGCCGCCACCCACCCGCAGCGCTCGATCCTGCTGCGGGCGCTCGACGGCAGCGGCGAGGTCGACCCCGACCTGTCCCTGCGCGAGGCCCAGATCGGCGACCGCTACCTGCTGTGCTCCGACGGCCTGTCCGGGGTGGTCAGCGCGGAGACCCTGCACCACACGCTCTCCACGATCGAGGATCCCGAGGGGGTGGTGCGGGCCCTGATCGACCTGGCCAACCGGGGCGGCGGTCCCGACAACATCACCTGCGTCGTGGCCGACGTGCTGGAGGTCGACGAGGGTTTCACGCCGCGTACCGAGGCCGCCGTGGTCGGCGCCGCCGGTTCCGGCGGGGCGCCGTCCGAACCGCCGGACACCCCTGCCGGCCGTGCCGCCGGGGCGGTCACCATGCCGCAGCCGGTGATCTCCGACGACGACCCCGACGAGCCGATCATCAGGGCCGCGGCCCGGCCCGTCCGACGCCGCCGGATGTGGCCCCTGCTGGCCGCGGCCGGCGGCGTCGTCGTGCTCGGGAGCGGCTTAGGCTGGTACTTCGGCAGCCAGTGGCTGGAGGACCAGTACTTCGTAGGGGCCAGGGGTAACGAGATCGTGGTTTTTCAGGGCGTGAAGACCAACGTCGGCCCCTTCGAGCTGTTCGACGTGGCCAAGAGCACCACGGAGTCGGTCTCGGCCCTTGGCGCGTTCCAGCAGGGTCAGGTGCGCGACGGCATCCCGGTGGCCGGGGTCGAGGCGGGCCTGAAGAAGATCGAGGAGCTCAAGACGACCGCCGCCGGATCCGGCGGCGCGAAGAAGCCGAGCGCCACACCCAGCGCCTCGGCGTCGCCCACACCCGTGAGAACCCCCGAATCCACGAGGTCACAGTAGAGACATGAGCACCCCTAGCGCCGAGCCCGTCCCGCTTCCCGCCAAACGGCGGGTGGCCCAGCTGGCGATGCTGGCGTTCGCGGTCGCCATCGTGATGCTGGCGTACGCCAATGTGGGGCTGGCGCTCGACAACCAGATCCCGTCGGGCATGCTCACCTACGGCCTGGGGCTGGGTGGCCTGATGCTCGCCGCCTACCTGGTGCTGGCGAAGTTCGCCCCCTGGGCGGACCCGCTGATCCTGCCGCTGGTGACGCTGGTCAACGGCGTCGGCCTGGTGATCATCTATCGGCTGGAGGCGTCCGGCATGAAGGGCGCCTCGGCCACCAACCAGCTGCTGTGGACGGCCGTCGGGGTCGTCATGTTCTCGCTGACGCTGATCGTGCTGCGCGACCACCGCGCGCTGCAGCGTCTGACCTACACGATGGGCGCGGTGGGCCTGGCCCTGCTGGTCGCGCCGCTGCTGCCGTTCATCGGCAGGGAGATCAACGGCGCCCGCATCTGGATCGGCGTCGGCGGCCTCACCCTCCAGCCGGCGGAGTTCACCAAGCTCGCCCTGGTCATCTTCTTCGCCGGCTACCTGGTCGCCAAGCGCGACGTGCTGGCCCTGGCCGGGCGGCGGCTGCTCTTCATCGACCTGCCCCGGGCCCGCGACCTGGGCCCGGTCCTCATCACCTGGGGTCTCAGCCTGGGCGTGCTGATCCTGCAGAAGGACCTGGGTTCCTCGCTGCTGATCTTCGGCACGTTCATCGCGATGCTCTACATCGCCACCCAGCGCACCTCGTGGGTGCTCATCGGCATCCTGCTCTTCGTGGGCGGCGCGGTCCTGGCGGGGATGCTCTTCAACCATGTGCAGCAACGCTTCACGGTCTACCTCAACCCCGAGGACCCGGCGCTCTTCGACCAGGTCGGCGGCAGCGCGCAGCTCATGGAGGGCCTGTTCGCCATGGGCGAGGGCGGCATCCTCGGCACCGGTCTCGGCCAGGGTCACCCGTACGAGATCCCGCTGGCCTTCTCCGACTTCATCTTCCCCGCCGCCGGTGAGGAGCTGGGCCTGACCGGGCTGATGGCCCTGCTGATGGTCTACGCGCTGCTGGTGGAGCGCGGCCTGCGCACCTCGCTCACGGCCCGCGACCCGTTCTCCAAGCTGCTGGCCGGTGGGCTGTCGTTCATCCTGGCCTGGCAGGTCTTCATCATCGTCGGCGGCGTGACCAACCTGATCCCGCTGACCGGTCTGGTCACCCCCTTCATGTCGCAGGGCGGATCCGCGTTGCTGGCCAACTGGATCCTCATCGCGCTGCTGGTACGCATGTCCGACACGGCGAGGAAGCCCCCGCCCCAGGCCATCCAGGACGAAGGAATGACGCAGGTGTTCCAGCGATGAACGGTCCCCTCAAGCGCGCCGCCTTCGCCTGCATGGTCATGTTCGGCCTGCTCATGATCAACGTGAACTACCTGCAGGCGGTGCGGGCGGACGACCTGCGCGCGAACGCGCGCAACGAGCGCAACTTCTACAAGCGGTACGAGGTCGAACGCGGCCGGATCACCGCGGGCGACAAGGTGCTGGCCGAGTCCTTCGACACCGGCGACCCCGAGTTCCGCTTCCAGCGGCGCTACCCCGAGGGCAAGATCTACGCGCCCATCACGGGATTCTTCGCGCCGGAGAGCGCGCGCGACATGGAGGGGGCCAGGAACAGCCTGCTCGACGGCAGCAGCGCCGACCTGCTGATCCGGCGCAGCATCGACCTGTTCACCGCCAAGCAGTCCAAGGGGGCCAACGTCGACCTGACGATCGACCCCAGAGCGCAGGAGGCGGCCTACAAGGCGCTGGGCGACAGCGGCAAGAAGGGCGCCCTGGTCGCGATCGAGCCGGAGACCGGGGCGATCCTCGCCATGGTCTCGATCCCCACCTACGACCCGAACCCGCTGTCCAAGCCCGACAAGGTGGTCGTCAACAAGGCCTACAACAAGCTGGACAAGGACGAGGACAAGCCGCTGGTGAACCGGGCCATCGAGCGCACCTACCCGCCGGGCTCGACCTTCAAGGTGGTCACCATGGCGGCGTACCTGAACAGCGACGACACCCTGGGCCCGGACAGCCAGGTCGACGCCCCGCAGGTGCTCGACCTGCCCAACACCACCGCCGACCTGCCCAACTACGGCGGGGCGGCGTGCGGCGCCGGACGCGTGACGCTCTCGTTCTCGCTGGAGAAGTCCTGCAACACCCCGTTCGGCAAGATCGCCATGGAGCTGGGCTACGACGCGCTGCGCGAGCAGGCGCTCAAGTTCGGCATCGGCGGCGAGCCGCTGGAGATCCCCCTGGCGGTCGCGGGCAGCGGCATCGGGCCCGAGGAGGACAAGGCCGCCCTCGCCCAGGCCTCGATCGGCCAGCGCAGCAACCAGATGACCCCGCTGCAGATGGCCATGATCGCCGCCGGGATCGCCAACAACGGCGTGGTCATGAAGCCGTACCTGGTGAAGAAGGTCGCGGACGCCGAGGGCAACGAGATCGAGGCCGCCGACCAGGACGTGCTCTCCACCGCGATGAGCGAGGACAACGCGCGCAAGCTCCAGGAGATGATGGTCAACGTCGTCGACAAGGGCACCGCGAGCGCCGCGCAGATCCCCGGCATCAAGGTCGGCGGCAAGACCGGCACCGCCGAGACCGCCGAGGGCCGTGACCCGCACGCCTGGTTCATCTCCTTCGCCCCGGCCGAGAAGCCCAAGGTCGCCGTCGCGCTGATCGTGGAGTCCGGGAGCGCCGGAAGCGACGCCTCCGGTGGTCAGACCGCCGCCCCGATCGCCAAGAGCGTGATGGAAGCGGTGCTGGGTAGATGACCGCGTTGCTCGGGGGCCGATACCGCCCGCTGGGGCGTATCGCGTCGGGCGGCATGGGTGAGGTGTGGCGGGCCAGGGACGACCTGCTCGGCCGCGAGGTCGCGGTGAAGCTGCTGCGCGCGCACGTGGCCGAGGATCCGGAGTTCCGCAGGCGGTTCCGCTCGGAGGCGCGCATCGCGGCCGGGCTCTCCGATCCGGGCATCGCGCAGGTCTTCGACTACGGCGAGGCCGAGGGCGTCGCCTACCTGGTCATGGAGCTGGTGCCGGGCCAGTCGCTGGCGGGCATCCTGACCCGCGACGGCAGGCTGACCCCCGAGGTCACCCTCGACGTGGTGCACCAGACGGCCAGGGCACTGCACGCGGCGCACAGCGGCGGGATCATCCACCGGGACATCAAGCCGGGCAACCTGCTGGTGACCGAGGCGGGCGTGATAAAGATCACAGATTTCGGCATCGCCCGGGTGATGGAGGCCGCGCCGGTCACCCAGACCGGCATGCTGCTCGGCACCGCCCAGTACGTCAGCCCCGAGCAGGCGTCCGGCGAGCCGCTGACGCCCGCCACCGACATCTACTCGCTCGGCGTGGTCGCCTACGAGTGCCTGGCGGGACGGGCGCCGTTCACCGCCGACACGCAGGTGGCGATCGCCCTGATGCACATCGGCGAGCCGCCGCCCCCGCTTCCGGACGACGTGCCGCCGATGGTCCGCGACCTGGTCATGGCGTGCCTGTCCAAGGACCCGCTGCGACGGCCGGCCGGTGCCAGGGAGCTGTCGGAGCGGGCGGACGTGCTGCTCGACGCGCTGACCGCCTCCGGCACCACCGGCCTGGCCATGCTCACCGACCCGGCGGGCTGGCGCGCCGAACCCGCCACCGAGTGGCCGCGCGAGGTCACCTCCTCGTCGCCCGCCGCCTCCACCGGCCCCGGGATCCCTCCGGTGGTCCCCGGCGCGTACCAGGGGCCCGGCGGCGTCCAGGGGCCGGCGTCCGGGAACGCGTACCAGGACCAGGGCTGGGACGAGGGGCGGACCGGCTCCGGCGAGGCGCGGCCGGGCGCGTGGCGGCCGGCCACCGCTCCGGTCACCCCGCCACCTGCGGGCGGGCGCCGTGGCAGGCGCAGGACGACGGTGATCGTCGCCGCCGTGGCGGGGTGCGCCGCCGCGGTCGGACTGGGCACGCTGGCCGCACGCGAGCTGGCGGACAGACCCGGTGACAGCGAGCCGGGCCGGCCGGTCGTACGGTCGAGCCCGGCCACCGAGCCGCCCACGGCCCGGCCGGACAGGAGCACTCCCGCGACGAGCAGACCGCCGGTCCCGCCGACGAAGTCGCGCCGTCCCACGGTCACGCCGTCGGCTACGGTAAGCACATCGGCCGAGCCCACCGCACGGCCGAGTACGTCGCCACCGTCCAGCCCGAGCCCGACGACTCCCACCGCCACGCCCACCGCCCCGACGGCGACACCGAGTGCAGAACCCAGTGCGACTCCCGACCCCGGCGACACGAACCCGCCGAATGAGGAGACGTGATGCGGCAACGGGTCGATGATGGACACCGGTGGCCCAAGAGCTCACCGGCACCCAAGATGAACGGTAAGGGACAGTGCAGGAAATGACTCAGCCCCGACGCCTCGGCGATCGCTACGAGCTTGACGGCGTCGTCGGGCGTGGCGGCATGGCCGAGGTCTATCGCGCCCGAGACATCCGGCTGGATCGGATCGTCGCCATCAAGACCCTCCGCGCGGACCTGGCCAGGGACCACATCTTCCAGGCGCGTTTCCGCCGGGAGGCGCAGTCCGCCGCGTCACTGAACCACCCGTCCATCGTCGCGGTCTACGACACCGGCGAGGACGTCTCCGAGGGTGCGCCGGTGCCCTACATCGTCATGGAGTACGTGGACGGCCGTACCCTGCGTGACCTGCTCCGGGCCGACCGGCGGCTGCTGCCCGAGCGCGCCGCCGAGCTGGTCGACGGGATCCTGCGGGCGCTGGACTACAGCCACCGCGGCGGCATCGTCCACCGTGACATCAAGCCGGCGAACGTCATGATCACGCGCAACGGCGACGTCAAGGTCATGGACTTCGGCATCGCCCGCGCGATGGCCGACTCGGCCGCGACGATGACGCAGACCGCCCAGGTGATCGGGACCGCGCAGTACCTCTCGCCGGAGCAGGCCAGGGGCGAGCGGGTCGACGCCCGCAGCGACCTGTACTCCACCGGCTGCGTGCTGTACGAGCTGCTGACCGGGCAGCCGCCGTTCACCGGTGACTCGCCGGTCGCGATCGCCTACCAGCACGTGCGCGAGGACCCGATCCCGCCGTCGCAGATCGACCCCGACATCCCCCCGTGGGCCGACGCCATCGTGCTCAAGGCGATGGCCAAGGACCCGGCGCACCGCTACCAGAGCGCCGGGGACATGCGGGCCGACATCCAGCGGGCGATGTCCGGCATCCCGACGGACGCCCAGACGACGACCATGGCCGCCGGGAGCGCGGGGTACAACCCGGCCACCCGGACCATGCAGGCCCCGCCCCCCGGTGGCCCGGCCACCCAGCGCACCACGGCCGTCCCGGCGTACCAGTACGGCCCCGAGGGGGGCGGTCAGGGCGTGGCGGGCGGCGGGGAGCGCGGACGGCGCCGCCAGCAGTCCGGTGGCAACACCGCGGTGAAGACCGCGGCGTGGATCCTCATCCCGCTGCTGGTCATCGGTGCCTTCATCGGCGTGGGGTACATGTTCCTCAACTCGTCGGGAACCCCGACCACCGGCGGCAAGGTGAAGATCCCCCCGCTGGCCTCGCAGAGCGCGGAGGTGGCGGCCAAGAGGCTCACCGACCTCCAGCTGACCGTGAAGACGGTCGAGGAGTTCGACGAGGAGGTCCCCGCCGGTGTCGTGATCGAGACCGATCCGGCCGCCGACACCGAGGTCGACAAGGGCGACGAGGTGACGCTCAAGGTCTCCAAGGGCGTCGAGAAGATCGAGGTGCCCGACGTGGTCGGCAAGAGTGCCGAGGAGGCCCGGAGCATCCTTGAGGAGGCCGGCTTCGAGGTCACCCTGCAGTCCAAGGCCTCCAGCCGCAAGCAGGGAATCGTCTTCGAGACCGTGCCTGCGGCCGGGAAGAAGTACAACAAGGGGGGAAGCGTCCGGATCTACGTGCCCAAGGAGGCCGTGGAGGTGCCGGGGGTGACGAACCTCACGGTCAAGGACGCCAAGGAGACGCTCAAGCAGCTGGGCTTCCGGTGGAAGGTCGTCGAGCAGCCGAGCGACCTGCCCAAGGACACCGTGATCAGCCAGTCTCCCGAGCCCGGCGGCAAGTACCAGCCAGGCACGACGATCACGCTGGTGGTCTCCAGCGGTGAGCCGCCCCAGCCGACCGAGCAGCCGAGCCAGCCGACGGAGGATCCGAGCATCCCCGACGAGCCGACGGACCCGAACCCGGAGCCCACGGAGACCGACGACGGCACCATCCTCGACGAGGCGCCGCAGGACGGGAACTGACGTCCCGGCACCGACGACGAGGAGGACCCCCGCGCCCGCGCGCGGGGGTCCTCCTCGTTCACGGGGTGCGGGCTCCGGACAGGTGCGCGCGGCAAGTGCCCTGGGATGTTCCGGGGGGCAGGAGTCTCGCGGACATGGGCGGGCGGAGCGGGGGCCCGGAAACGGGGAAGAGTCCTTCCGCCACTCGGGGGCGATGGCGGAAGGACTCTCACTGGTCAATCGTCCAGTAGAGGCCCCGCGTTACACCAATCTTTCGAGCCAGTTCCCGAGCAGCCGGTGACCGTGCTCGGAGATGACCGACTCCGGGTGGAACTGCACGCCCTCGACGGGCGCGGTGCGGTGCCGAAGGCCCATGACCACGCCGTCCTCGGTGACGGCGGTGACCTCCAGCGCCTGCGGGACCGTCCCGGCGAGCACCGTCAGCGAGTGGTAGCGCGTCATCGTCGCCGGTGAGGGCAGCCCGGCGAAGACACCGCGCCCGTCGTGCGTGATCGCGCTGGTACGGCCGTGCATGGGCTCGGGGGCCCGCGCCACGGTCGCGCCGTGGGCGACGGCGATGGCCTGATGTCCCAGGCAGACGCCGAGCAGCGGGATGCCGCGCTCCTCGCAGTGGCCGACCAGCGGGACGCTCACCCCCGCGTCCTCCGGCGTGCCGGGGCCGGGGCTGATCAGGACCCCGTCGAAACCGAAGGCGTCCTCGACCGTGACCCGGTCGCGCGGGCGCACGTCACAGGCCGCGCCGAGCTGCCTGAGGTACTGCACGATGGTGTGCACGAAGCTGTCGTGGTTGTCGACGACGAGGACGCGGCTCATCGGCCCACGACGGCCGGGTCGAGGGAGATGCGAGGTTCGATCCAGGGGAACACGAGGTACCAGAGTACGACCGCGGCCAGCCCGGCCAGCACCACGGCCGTGAACACCCTGATCGCGAGGCTTCCGGGAAGCGCTCGCCAGATCCATCCGTACATGCGACTCCTTGTCCGGTTCTTGTGGGCCCGGCCTGTCGTGCTTCGGGACGGCCTGGCCGCCGGGTGGTCACGGTTCTCAGGTCACCCGGGTCACTCGGGTCACTCGGGGCGTTCGAGGCGGTCCCTGCGCTCGTCCAGTTCGCCGAAGACGATCAGCCGCTGGGCCGCCGAGTACTCGGGGTGGCAGGTGGAGAGCGTGATCATCGCTTTGGCCGGCTTCCGTCCCGGCCGCCCGGGAACCGGCGCGATGACGTCCACCTCGGCAGGGTCGACGATCCGCTTGTCGGTGACCCGGTAGGTGTAGCGGGCCTCGCGGGTGTCCACGACCAGGGGGTCTCCCGGCTGGAGCTCGTCGATGCGGTTGAACGGCGCGGCATAGGTCGTTCGATGGCCAGAAAGTACGAAATTACCGATTTTTCCGGGCATTGCGGTTCCGGGGTAGTGGCCCGGCCCCATCCGCAGCCGGTCCGGGTCGACCCCCTCCACCACGGCGTACCGGTAGTCGTCACCGAGTCTGGGGATCTTCAGCATCGCCACCGCCCCGCCCAGCCGGATCGGCCCGAGAGCCGTTTTCTCCTTCTGGACGAACTCCCGTTGCAGCAGGATCTGCTGCCGGGCGGTGTAGGAGCCGGTGCCCCAGAGGAGGTAGGCGCAGAAGAGCAGGACGACCAGGCCCGCGGTGATGCTCAGATCGCCCGCGACCCTCAGCATGGCTCTCATGGGGGCAGGTTAATCACGGCGATACCGCCCCGGCCGCGCCTGATCGCCGCCTCGGCGCAACATTTGCCACAGGATGGTGCCCCGCGGAATCGCCATGGCCCGTGCGCGCGGACTATCCTTACACGGAACTTCACCCACCAGCGACCACGCTGACCGACACGGCCTGCGCACGATCCGGATCGCGCAGGGTTGACGCAGGAGAAGAACCCCAGTGCCCAAGCCCAAGACTCGCAAGAAGCCGGTTTACACCCCGCCGCAGGCCTCCCAGCAGGTCAAGATCAGTCCGCGCTGGCTGGCGCCGGTCATGGTGACCTGCTGGATCGTCGGCATCCTGTGGATCGCCGTCTACTACGTGGCCCCCACCGCGCCGCTGTTCGGCACCCTGCAGAACTGGAACCTGCTGGTCGGATTCGCCTTCATCATCCTCGGTGTGATCCTGTCGACCCGCTGGCGTTGACGTTTTCCACAGGCGCCGTCCACACCCTGGGGACGCATCAGGGTGTGGATCTACCTCAGGAGATCGAGTTCGGCCTCCACCGCGAACGGCGGTAGCACCAGCACCAGCGCCACCAGGATGACCAGGATCGCCACGCATCCTCCCCACTGCACCGCGTCGCGGTTCCCGCGCGGGGCGAAGGCGAGGACGGCGGCCACCAGGGCACCGGTGACCAGGCCACCGAGGTGCCCCTGCCAGCTGATGTTGGCGATCGTGAAGGTCAGGACGACGTTGATGCCGATCAGCCAGAGCACGCCGCGGACGTCGTAGCCGAGCTTCCTGCCGAGCACGAACAGCGCGCCGAACAGGCCGTAGATCGCGCCAGACGCCCCGACCGCGGCGATCCCGAACAGGTAGATCGCGACGGACCCGCCGAGCGCGGAGAGCAGGTAGAGGGTCAGGAACCTGGCCGCCCCCAGGCGCCGCTCCAGCTCGGGGCCGATGGCGTACAGGGCCCACATGTTGAACAGGATGTGGGTCAGCCCCAGCCCTCCCGCCCCTATCGGCTGGTGGAGGAAGGCACCCGTGACCAGCCTCCACCACTCGCCCTCGTAGGCGACCCCGTAGGAGTTCATCGCGAAGGCGTTCACCACCGGGTTACCGCCCACGACCTCCGCGACGTACGCCAGCACGTTGAGGATCAGCAGTGTCCAGGTGACCCTGGGCGTGGTGACCGCCCTGCCGCCGAACACGGCCTGCGCCTGGCGCATCCCCTTGCCGCCCTCGGCCACGCACTCGGGGCACTGGAAGCCCACCGCGGCGTCGCGCATGCAGTCGGGGCAGATGGGACGGTCACAGCGCTGGCAGCGGACGTAGGTCTCACGTCCCGGGTGGCGGTAGCAGGTGGGGACGACGGTGCCGGGCTCGTCGGACGGCTGGGTGGTCATGATGTGCGGCTGGCCCCTTCGAGCGTTCTGTCATCCACAGACTGCCAGCCTATGCAGGATGGCGGGCATCCGTGCGTCCGGCGGCGGACGCGTGTTCCCGGGAACGCCGGGAACGCCGCCGCTGTTCCCTGGACCGGGCGGGCGGGCCCGTCCGCGGGAACGCGAACGGCGGCCTCCGGGGAGGCCGCCGGACGAGGGATCAGCCCTGTACGCGCTCGATGGTCACCGACTCCAGCACCACCGGCTCGCTGGGACGGTCACGGGCGTCGGTCTCGGTCTTGGCGATGGCGTCGACGACGTCCTGGCCCTCGACGACCTCACCGAAGATGGTGTGCTTGCCGTTCAGGTGAGGGGTGGGCACCACGGTGATGAAGAACTGCGATCCGTTGGTGCCGCGGCCGAACTGGACGCCGGCGTTGGCCATGGCGAGCAGGTACGGGCGGTTGAAGAAGAGGTCCGGGTGGATCTCGTCGTCGAACTTGTAGCCCGGGCCGCCGACACCCTGGCCCAGCGGGTCACCGCCCTGGATCATGAAGCCGGAGATGACGCGGTGGAAGATCGTGCCGTCGTACAGCTTGGCGGTGGACTTCTCACCGGTCTCCGGGTGCACCCACTCGCGGGTGCCCTCGGCCAGCTCGACGAAGTTGCGCACGGTCTTGGGCGCGTGATCCGGGAAAAGCTGGACCTTCACGCTACCGCGGTTGGTATTGAGGTTCGCGATCAACTTCTCAGCCATGATCGGACTGCCCCCTTCAGGTCGTTGGCAATGCCTATGCAACGTATTGCTTTTGTGGCGCTTTGACGATTTCGGCCGCGACCGCAGGCCCGCAACCATCCTCCCATGGGTCGTCATGATTGAGGTGCCTTCGAGCGGGAAGGGGTGGCGGCGGGGCCCCAACGAATGGGGAGGTTGATTGTGCCTCTAGCAGTGTTTGGAAAGCGCCAGATGAAGATCGTGGCACCGGAAAGGTCGCTGCGCCACGTGAAGGCTCAGGCTGTCCGAGCCGCGGACCGGGTCGGCCCGATGGCCGACCAGGCCCGCGAAGCGGCGAGTCATGCCCGTGACGCGGCCAGCGAAAAGATCATTGTCGCCCGCGGGTGGGCGGCGCCGAGGCTCGACGCCGCCGCGCACTCGATCGAGGAGCAGCTCGCGCCGAGGATCAGCGCCGCGCTGTCCCAGGCGGCGGCGAGGATCGATCCCGCTCCCGCGAAGTCCAGGAAGTGGCCGATGCTCCTTCTGGTCACGGGCGTCGCGCTCGGAGCGGCGGGTTACGCGCTGTATCGCAAGAACGCCGACCAGTGGGCGGACACGCTCAAGGAGAGCGCCTCCGACGCGTCCCAGTGGGTGGGACAGAAGACGGAGGCGGCGGCGGCCGCGGTCCCCGAGGTGACGAGCGATGTCACCTCGAAGACCGGCGAGACGAGCGGTACGAACGACTCCAGGGCGGAGCACACCTCCAAGACACAGCCCTGACGGTCGCGTACGCCGCAGCCCGAACGCGGCGTACGGCACGTCCGTGACGTACGGCCCGCACCATCACGATGGTGCGGGCCGTACTTCGTGGGGATCCGCAGGGTCACGGATGCGGACCGCGGGCCGGCCGGGTCACTCCCGCACGGATCTCACCGGCCGGCCCGCGGAGTCTTTCCGGAGTCAGCCCCCGTGGCCCTCCGGACGTCGGTGCGAGGTCACTTCTTCGTCGCGCAGGTGATGAGGGGCCCGTCACCGGAGAGGGCGATGTGGGTCCTGCCCTTCCCGTGCACGACGCCGTCCTCGTCCGGAACCGGCACGGCCTCCGCGAGCACGAAGTGCTCCCCCTTCTTGAGGGGTCCGGCCTCACCGGGCTCGGGCGTGGCCACGCGCGTCCTCTCCGGCCCCCTGCCCTTCTCCACCTCGTCGACCTTGTCCGGACGGGCCATGACCGTGACGTCGGCACCCTCGGGCACGGCCTCCGGGTCCACCGGCTTCGGGACTCCCGGCTTCAGGTCACCCGGCTTCAGGTCCTCCGACTTCACGGTCCCCGGCTTCGGGACGACCCGGACGATCCCGTCGTCCCCGCGGCTCTCGGTGACTCCGCCGGTCCTGGTCCCGGGCCGGGCCGGAAGAGCGGGGACGGCGGGCATCTTCCCCGCCTTCTTCATCTCCTTGATCTCGGCCTCGGTGAACGCCTTCACCTTCACCGCCACCGCGCCGCCTCCCTCGCACGTGACGAGGACGGCGTCGTCCCCGGGGTCCGGCGTGCCGTCGGCGCTGGCGGCCCCGGTGAGGGTGGCCATCAGGGCTCCCGTCGTCACCAGGGTGGCGAGCATACGGATACGCATGGGTTTCTCCTCATCGAGCGGGTCTGGAGACCACAGGTTCCCGTGCGCCACCTGAATCCAGGCTGAAGGCCGCGGAACGCGTCTTCAGGTTGGCTTTAGGTGGCATGCGGCACGCTGAGCGACATGCGTGTGCTGCTGGTCGAGGACGAGAAACGCCTGGCCCATCTGCTCAAGGAGGGACTGGCGGGCGAGGGCTTCGCCGTCGACGTCGCCCACGACGGCCGCGACGGGCTGTGGATGGCGACCGAGAACCCGTACGACGTGATCGTGCTCGACGTCATGCTGCCCCGGATGAACGGCTACACCCTGTGCGCCCGGCTCCGCGACGCGGGGAACTGGACGCCGATCCTGATGCTCACCGCCAAGGACGGGGTGCACGACGAGGCCGAGGCGCTCGACACCGGGGCGGACGACTTCCTGTCCAAGCCCTTCTCGTACGTGGTGCTGCTGGCCAGGCTGCGCGCGCTGGTACGGCGGGGCGGCACGGCCAGGCCGGTGTCCATCACGGTCGGCGACCTGACCGTGGACCCGGCGGGGCTGCGCTGCCGCCGGGGAGAGGTGGACATCCCGCTCACCCCCAAGGAGTTCGCGGTCCTGCACGGCCTGGCCCGCAGGCAGGGCGAGGTGGTCTCCAAGAGGGAACTGCTGGCCCAGGCGTGGGACTTCTCCTACGACGGCGATCCGAACATCGTGGAGGTCTACGTGAGCGCGCTCCGCCGCAAGATCGACTCTCCGTTCGGCCGATCGTCGCTGGTGACGGTCCGCGGCGCCGGTTACCGGCTGGAGGCCTGAGATGGCGTCGCACCTGTCGGTACGGCTCCGGGCGACGCTCGCCGCCACCGCCATCGTCGCGATCGCGCTCGGCGTGGCCGCGACGGTGCTCGTCGGGGTGCTGACCGGGAGCCTGACCCGCAGCGCCGCCGGTGAGGCCGCCCGCCGCGCCGGTGCCACCGCCGACGTGCTCGCCACCGGTTCCGTGCGGGGCGACCTCGTGGTGAGCGGCACCGTCGGGTCCGCCGAACCGGCCGTCCTCGACCCCGACATCAAGGTCTTCGCGAAGGCCGTACGGCCGGGTCCCGTCCTGTCCACCCGGATGGCGGACGGCGACCCGCCCCCCGGAACGAAGGGCGGGACCTTCACGACCCTCGTGGAGAGGGTCGTCCCGGACGGGAAGGACGAGATGACGCGGTGGGCGCCCGGTGAGTCCTTCGCCGTGGCCACGATGCCGGTGGACACCGCCGAGGGCGTGCTGCTCGTCAAGGCGCGGGCGTCGCTGGAGCCCGCCGAGAACGCCCTGGGGGCCCTGCGCGGCCTGCTGATCCCCGGCATCCCCGCGCTGCTGCTGCTGGTCGCCGCCCTCACCTGGCTGGCCGTCGGCCGGGCACTGGCGCCGGTCTCGGCCATCCGCGCCGAGATGGCCGACATCACCGCCAGCGACCTGCACCGCAGGGTCCCGGTGCCGCAGGCGCGCGACGAGGTCGCCCGCCTGGCCGAGACCATGAACCGCACGCTCGACCGCCTCGAAGTGGCCGTCGGGCGGCACAAGCGCTTCGTCGCCGACGCCGCCCACGAGCTGCGCAGCCCGCTGGCCGTCCTGCGGACCCGCCTGGAGCTGGCCCCGCCGGGACCGCTGGCGGCCGAGGCGCTGACCGACGTGGAACGGATCCAGGCGCTCACCTCCGACCTGCTGCTGCTCGCCCGCCTGGACGCTGGCGAGCCGGTCCACACCGAGGAGGTCGACGCCGGCCAGGTCGTCGCCGAGGAGGCGGCGCGGGCGCGGCCCAGGCCGGAGATCGAGGTCGCGCTGGAGGTCGCGGCCGACGCGGTGGTGCTCGGCTCCGCGGGACAGCTGCGCCGGCTGGCCGCCAACCTGGTGGACAACGCGGTGCGCCACGCGGCCTCGGCGGTCGTCGTCCGGCTGGCCGTCGAGGAGGACGAGGTGGTGCTCGACGTGCGCGACGACGGTCCCGGCATCCCCGCCGAGCACCGCGAGGCGGTCTTCGACCGGTTCACCCGCCTGGACGAGGCCAGGGACAGGGATGCGGGCGGCTCCGGCCTCGGGCTGGCCATCGCCAGGGACATCGCGGTACGGCACGGCGGCGGCCTGCGCGTGGTCGCCGGATCCCCCGGGGCGTGGCTCCAGGCCCGGTTCCCGGCGAGGGAACCGGTCCCGTCCCGCTGAGCGGGGCCGTGCTCCCGCGGGGTCGTCCTCCCGTGCGGGGCCGTTCTCCCGTGCGAGGACGTTCTCCCGTGCGGGACCGTGCGGTTCGCCGTACGGTCCCGCGCGGGATCGGAACACCCGCTCTCCGCACGATCCCGCACGGATCGGCCGTACGAGATCGGCCGTACGAGATCGGCCCGTACGAGATCGGCCCGTACGGGATCACGCCCCGGGGTCAGAGCAGGCGTGCGGGGCAGCCCAGCTCGTCGCCGATCCGCCGGAGTCCGTCGGCGAACCCCGCGCGGGTGTCCCGCCGGAACCCGACGAAGAAACGGTTGGCGAGCGGGACGCCCCATCTCCAGCGGTTCGCCACGTTGCGGACCCGGTGGGTGACGAGGGTCCCCTCCGGGTGCGGGGTGACGGTGTACTCACCGCGGTACCACCAGCCGCCCTGGACGGCGATGGTGTCCCCGCCGTTCCCGGTCACCTCGACGGTCATGGCGTGTGCCGGCGTGCTGAGGGTGAACCGCTCCGGCCCGCCCGAGACGACGCCGCCGTGCGCGGTGAGCAACCAGAGGTTGTCCGGGCCGACCGGCCCGGGACGCACGGTCAGCAGCAGCCGTCCCACCTCGCCGGGCGGGGCCCCGACCACCCCGGCCGCCTCGAACAGCGGGGCGGGCCTCACGGCGAGGTCCGGCGGGTGTTCTGGAAGGAGGTGAACCTCCAGTTGTCGTCGTCGCGTACGGCGACCAGGGTGACGATCGAGTCCCGGGCGGGGTCGGGCGGGGCGTCCGCTCCCGCCAGGGCGCCGGTGAAGATCACCACGGCGACGTCGGGCCGTACCCACCTGATGTCGGCTCCGCCCTCTTCCGAGGAGAGGCCCGTCAGGCGCGAACCCTTGAGCGGTCCCTCGAACAGGGCGCGGTGCGCCTCGGTGACGGCCTGGCGGCCCGTCAGGCGGAGCCCGAAGAAGGTGATGTAGTCGGCGTCCTCGGTGAACAGGTCGCCGTAGGCGTCGGCGTCGCCCGCGTTCCAGGCCGCGGTCAGGCGGCCGAGCAGATCGCGGATCCCGGCGTCGGCGGATGTGGGGGTGGGCATGGGTCTTCTCCTCGCGATGGGCGAGGGGCCTATCCTTGGAGTTCTGGAGTCCGGGACGGCCGCCTCGCGGTCGGTTCGGTGTCTTCTCCGCCGGTCGGGTGTTGGCGCACCCGGCCGGCGCTCATGGCCGCGGGTCGGCGGCCCTTTCGTTCACGTGCGGTCTTTCCGGTCGTCGGTACGCGCGTTCTGTTCCCCTCTCCCGGTCGCCGGTCCCCGTTCCGGTACGCCGGGCGTGCCGGGCTCCCCGCCGGGGCCGTGGGACCCGGCCGGTCCCGCGTCCACGCCGGTCCGGCCGAGCAGCTCGCGGTTGCCGGGGTCGTCCCAGGTGATCTCGCCCGACTCCAGCCGGGCCAGGAGGCCGCGTACCCAGCCGAGCTCGGCCGCGCGCAGGGTGCGCTCGTACTCGACCTCCAGCAGCAGCACGGGCGGCAGCCCGCTCCCGGTGAGCCCGCGCAGGCTCTCGTCGGCCGTGACCACCCTGCCCTCCAGGATGGCGGCCCTGCCGCGCAGCGCCCGTTCCACCTCGATCGGGGGCAGGCATCCCGCCATGGAGAGCGCCGCGGTGAAGGCGAGACCGTCCGGCCCCACCTCCTCCAGCGACCGGCGCAGGCGGGTGGCCAGCTCGGCCCTGCCCTCGCCGGTCAGCTCGTAGACGGTGCGCTCGGGCCGCCGCCCCTCCCTGCCGGTGCTGACAGGCACGATCAGTTCGTCCCTGACCAGCCGGTCGACCGCGTGGTACAGGCTGCGCGGCAGGCCGGTCAGGTAGTCCTTGTGCGTGTCCACCACGAACCGGTGCATCTCGTAGGGATGGCTCGGCCTGACCGAGAGCAGCGCGAGCACGGTCAGCCCGGCCAGGTCCGCTCCCCGTGCCATGACCGCTCCCGTCGACGCTGTAGTGCGAAATTCTTTATAGCGTTCTGCACTATAGCGACATGCCTGTGAGCCGTACAAGACAGGAGTCTCGTACGGCTCACAGGACGGATCCGGTCGCCCCCGAGGGGACGGTCAGCGGGTGGTGAAGTCCGGTTGCCAGCTCTTGTCCGCCACCTGGCTGTTCTCCCGGTAGCCGGACAGGGGCACGGCCTCGCCGCCGTTCAGGCCGACCAGGAGCAGCCGGTTGCGGAACTCGCCGCCCACGCAGTCGTTCTCGCCCTTCCTCTCGCAGGCCCAGACGATGAGACGCTCGTCGTCCGCCCACGCCACGGACTGCTCGATCCAGTACCCGGGGGCCGGGTTGAACGGGACCGTACCCCCCGTGGTCAGGTCCTGGACGCCGACGACCGCGCTCCGGTCGGGACTGGCGACGGCCAGACGCCTGCCGTCCGGCGAGAGGCCGGCCTGCTGGTAGGTGTCGGCCTCCTTGGACGGCGCGGCCTGGGCGTTGCCCCGCAGGTCGTAGTACCTCTTCATCGGGGACCCGCTGGAACTTTGCTCCCAGACGAGCGTGCCGTCGTCCGCCCAGAAGATGTCGTTACGGGACGACATCTCGTCGGGATGCTGCGGCAGGCCCTGGAAGGTGGACCGGCCCTCCGCCAGATCGACGACGGTGAAGCCGGTGCGGTTGACCGTCGACGTGCGCTGCGTGCCGTCCTCGACGACGTAGGACTCGTCGGGGTTGGCGGAGTAGTTCGTGAGCAGCAGCCTGGTCGCGTCCGGGGACCAGGACACGGACGCGGCGGGACGGTCCAGGGAGATCCAGCGGACCTCGGTCCCGCGTCCGGTGAGAACCCCCACCCGGCTCGCGGGCACCGTCTCCAGGAACGCCGCCGCCCTTCCCCCCCTGGCGACGTCGAGCCAGGCCCACGGGGTGGGCTCGTAGCGGCCCAGATCCCGGTCGTAGCGGTGCCAGGTCAACTTCCTGACCTGGCGGTCCTCGGAGATCTTCTCCTCGGCCCAGGTGTAGTAGGAGTAGGCCGCCGCCCTGCCCGCGGCGACCAGGGTCTCGGGTGGCGAGGAGTCCGGGTCCGCGGCGGTCCCGGTGGACGGGTCCGGCTCGGCGACCACGACCGTGGCCGCCCCCTGGTCGTCCCGCGGTTCCTGTCCCCGGACCAGTGCCGGGACGGTGACCGCCGCCACGACGACGCTCGCGGCCGCCCCCGCGGCCACCGCGAACGTCCGCGTCCGGGCCCATCGCCGCCGCCGGAGTGCGGATCCGGCCAGGTCGCCGGACGGCACCCGGGCCTGCTCCGCCCACTCCCCGAAGGTCTGCCTCACCAGTTCGTCGATGGTCATCTCGTCACTTCCCCGAAGATCGTGTGCGGCCCCTTCAACTCGGGTGCGAGGTGGCGCAGGCGGGCCAGGGAGCGGTGGGTCGTGCTGCGGACCGTGCCGACCGAGCAGCCGAGGATCCCGGCCACCTCCGCCTCCGGCAGGTCCTCGTAGTAGCGCAGCACCAGTACCGCCCGCTGCCGGGGTGTGAGCCTGGCCAGGGCCCCGCGCATGACGATGCGCAGGTCCGTTCCCCGCGTGCCGTCCTCCACGGCTCCCTCCGGCAGGTCGGCGACCACGGTCTCCCCGCGTCGCCGCCACCACGACACCTGCTGGCGGTACATCACCTTCCGGACGTACGCCTCGGGCGTCTCCACCCGTTTCCACCGGGCGACCGTCCTGACCAGCGCGGTCTGCAGGAGATCCTCGGCCGCGTGCTGGTCGCCCCCGGTCAGCAGGAAGGCGAGGCGCATCAGCGCGGGAGAGCGCGCCGAGACGAACTCGCGGAAACGTCGCTCCTCTGCGTCGTCCACGACCACCTCCACTTCGTGTCGTCCCCCTGTAGACGCGCCGGGAGGGTCGCCGCTATGCCTCCCCGCGCCGACGGTCTTTCCCGGGGCGGTCTTTCCGGGAGCGTCTTCCTCGCGGACGACCTTTCGTGCGGGCGGCCTTTCGCGCGGGCGGGCTTCCGCGCGGGCGGGCTTCCGCGCGGGCGGGCTTCCGCGCGGGCGGGAGGGTCGGCGGGCCGGGCGATATCCGGATGCGTCCCCACGAAGAGGGCGGAAGAATGCGGGGCGGGACATCCCGCTCGCCGGGAGACCGTCACGGGAAGGACACCGGACACGGTGCGGAACATCGTCGCGCGCCCCTACGAGGGCCCCGCCGACCTGCGCAGGATGCAGGATCTCGTACGGGCCGCCTGGCACCCCGCCGCCCGGCCGCACGTCGGTGCTCTCGCCTGGAGCCGGTTCCAGCACGTGGGCCGGGAGGCGGAATGGCCGACCATGCTCTGGGAGCTCGGCGACGAGACGCTGGCCTGGGGGTGGGCGACGCCTCCGGGCGAGCTGGAGCTGTTCGTGCATCCCGGGCACGCCGAACTGGCCGGCGAGGTGCTCGCCTGGTTCCACGGGGTGACCTCCCGGGCCGGGACGATCTCCCGGACTGAGACGACCGGGACGGCCGTGACGATCCTCGCGGGCGAGGAGGAGCTCGCCGCGACCCTGGTCCGGCACGGATACCGGCCCGGACCGGCGGACGCGCCCTTCCTGCTGCGCATGGCGCGCGACCTGGGCGACCTGCCGGAGCCCGAGGTGCCGGCCGGTTTCACCGCGCGGCACGTGCGCGGCGAGGAGGACGTGGCCGGGCGGGTGGCCGTCCACCGGTCGGCGTTCGCCCCCTCGTCGGTCACCGAGGAGAGCTACCGGAACGTCATGCGCGCGTGGCCGTACCGGCCGGAGCTGGACTGCGTCATCGAGGCACCGGACGGCCGCCTGGCCGCGTACTGCCTGATCTGGCCGGACGAGGTCAACGGTGTCGGGGAGCTGGAACCGGTCGGCACGCACCGGGACTTCCGGCGGACGGGACTGGCCCGCGCGGTCTGCCTGTACGCGCTGCACCGGCTCGGGCGGACGGGGGCGGGAAGCGCGATCGTCCACCCCCGGGGGGACGCGGGCCATCCGGTGCCCGCCCGGCTGTACGAGACGCTCGGCTTCCGGGTCGTCGACCGGACGGTCCGCTACACGCGGCTCCGATAAAGCGCATGCGCCTTTCTCGATCCGACATATCCCTCTTATATTGAAAATTCCCCTACGACGATCATGAGATCGCACGCGGCCTTATAACTCTTACTTACTGGCAAGCGGCATTACAGGGTTGATCTCACCTGGCAGCGGATAGACGTCACATATGCGAAGCACCATCCACCGCTGTCTGGTCACCGGCCCGACCTTCGCCCTGGTCACGGCCCTGTTCTGCGGGACCGCGGGCGCCATGGTCGATCCGTCCCCGAATTTCCGGCGCGTTCCCCTGCCCGACCAGTTCACCGCCATCAGGGAGGGCAGCAGGGGAATCGAAGTATATAACGTGAAAAAAAGGCTTAAGCGACTTGGCTTTCCCCCGGGAAATCTCACCCTCACGTACGATCCCGCCCTCCGCATGACCGTCTGGGCCTTTCAGAAGGCCAACGGGCTGAGACCGGTCAACAGGATCGACCCTCCGACCTGGCATGCCCTGCTGCACCCCCGGCCCATCAGGCCCCTGGTGAGGAACGGCGAGTCCGAGCGGACCGAGATCGACCTGCGGCGCCAGCTCCTCACGGTCTGGAGCCGCGGGCGACCGGTGCTGGTCAGCCACATCTCCACCGGCGCGGGCAGGCCGTACTGCGAGAAGGGGCACTGCGGCTTCGCCGAGACCCCGGCCGGGGACTTCCGGGCCGGGCAGCGGGCACCGGGCTGGTCCACCGGGATCCTGGGGTCGATGTTCCACCCGGTGTACTTCAACGGCGGCATCGCCGTCCACGGCTCCACCCTCGTCCCCCGCTACCCCGCCTCGCACGGCTGCGTCCGGGTCCCGCTGCACAACGCCGTCGACCTCTACCGGCTGCTCCGTCCCGGCCACCCGGTCCACGTCCGGCGCCCCCACCTGCGCGACGGGCACCACCAGGAGTCCGGCCGGGAGCCGGACCTGCGCACTCCCGGCGGACGACGCGGGACCTCACGCGACCCCGGCCCCGCTCTCCGGCTCGCCCGCTGAGGACGTCCTGTCGAGGACGTCCCCGTCGAGGGCGTCTCATTGAGGGCGTCCCGTTGAGGGCGTCCGGGGAAGGCGTCCCGAAGAGGATCAGGCGTCGAACAGCGCGCTGACCGACTCGCCGTCGTGGATCCGGCGCATGGCCTCGGCGAGCGCGGGGGCGATCGACAGCACCGTCAGCCTGGAGTCGGGCTTGACGTCGGGGACGGGCACCGTGTTGGTGCAGACGACCTCCTCGACCTCGGCCCGGTCGGCGAGGCGGTCCACGGCCCCGTCGGCGAAGAGGCCGTGCGTGCAGGCGACGCGTACCGAACGGACCCCCCGCTCGCGCAGGCGGTCGAGGAGTTCGATCACCGTCGTGCCCCGGGCGATCTCGTCGTCCAGGATGATGACGTCCTTGCCCTCGACGTCGCCGATCACCGAGCTGATGACGACGCGGTCGTCGCTCAGCCGCTGCTTGGCCCCCATCGCGACCCCCACGCCGAGCATCCGCGCGAACGTCGCCGCCTCCTTGGCGTTGCCCAGGTCGGGGGAGACGATGACGGTCCGGGAGAGGTCGTACCGGCGGAAGTGGGCGGCCAGTTCGCGCAGGGCGTGCAGATGATCGACCGGGACGCTGAAGAAACCGTGGACCTGGGGCGAGTGCAGGGTCATGGTGAGCACCCGGCCGGCCCCCGCCGCCACCAGGAGATCGGCCACCAGGCGGGCGCCGATGGAGATGCGGGGGGCGTCCTTCTTGTCCGAGCGGGCGTAGGCGTAGTGCGGCATCACCACGGTCGTCCTGGCCGCCGAGGCCCCCCTGGCGGCGTCCAGCATGAGCAGCAGCTCGACCAGGTTCTCCTGGACCGGGGGGACCAGCGGCTGGATCAGGAACACGTCCCGTTCCCGGCAGTTGGCCTGGAGCTGCACCTCCATGCAGTCGTTGGCGAAGCGCTTGACCCGGACCGGATGCAGCGGGGTCCCGAGGTGGGCGCAGATCTCCGCCGCCAGCTCGGGGTGGGCACTACCGCTGAACACGGTGATGTCTCGCACGAGGCGCTCCTTGCCTGTGTGGTGGTCCGGACCGGCCGGTCCTGCGGCCGTGTCACCGGCGGACCCCGGGCCGGACTCCGGTGTCGCTCCCAAGCATTGCGGACGGCCCGTCGGAACGATCGGACGGGGTCCGGGACAGGCCGGAACGACGATCGTCTCCGGGGGTGCCGTACCGGCACGCCGGGAGAGGTACGCGAAAAGGCGGCGGAAGTGCGGCGGAAGGGCGAGGCGCGGCCGACGCGGCACGGGAGGGCGGCCGACGGGCCGGTGCGGCATGGAGAGCGGTCGACGAGCCGATGCGTCGTGGAAGGACGGCCGGCGGGCCGGTGCGTCGTAGGAGGGCGATGGGTGGCCGGTGCGGCACCGGAGGGCGGCGGGCAGACTGGGCACATGCGAACCCGCGTCGCCGTGGTCGTCCTGCTCGCCGCCCTCCAGGGCGCGGCCGGATGCTCGTCCGGCGAGTCCCCGGCACGGCCGCGCAGCGCGTCCCCGTCCTCCCCGCCACCACCGTCGGCCTCCCCGCCCTCCACCGCGGCCCCGCGAGGCTCGACGAGCTCCGTGATCGTGGAGTGCGACAGCATGATCGCCTCCCAACGCGCCCCCTCCCCGAATCTGGAGATCGTCGGCGGCGCCGTGGCCCTGCCGACGAGCAGGACGTACGAGCGGGCTTTGCAGGTGTCCGAGACGAGGCTGCCCGACGGGAGCGAGGGCCTGTTCGCCAAGCAGGGCCTCATGGTGCGGCGCGGACGGCATGTCGAGCTGACCGTGCCGGAGAGGGTGACCGACCGTTTCTGGCTGACATGGGGCCGGCCGGGCCCGACCGGCATGCGCGTGGTGGATCGCTGCGACGCCGAGAACGAGTGGATCGCCTTCGTCGGCGGGTACCTCGCCCGGAAGGCCGGGTGCTTTCCGGTCCTGGTCAGCGTGGACGGACGCGCCTTCCGGGAGGTCCTCATCGGCGTCGGCGCGCCGTGCCCGGGACAGGGACCCGCCCCCCGTCCCTGAACCGCGTCCCGTCCGGTTCGGCCGCACGAGCGGGGCCGGTTCCGTGCCGGGCGATGAGTTCGGCGGTCGCCGCGGGTTGTACCGGCGACACCACGCCGAACAAGACGGAGATTGGTCATGCCGATACCGCACCTGCCCTGTCAGCCGTACCGGAAGGTGGCCGGCACCGGCCCGGCCCCGTCGTCGCCGACCGGCGCACCAGGTGACGCGACCGCGTCCACCGCGTCCACCGAGGCCGCCGAGGCCGCCCGGGTCATCCCGACCGCCCCCGGCATCCCGGTCCCCCCGGCCACCCCGGTCGCCCCGGTCGCCCCGGCCGCGCCGGCCGTGCGGACGGTCCGGTGAACGCCCCGGTCACCGGCGCCGCCCCGGCCCGCGCCGGGCGCCGGGCGTACGTGGGCCTGGCCGTGCTGGCGCTTCCCACGATCCTGGTCGCGCTCGACATGAGCGTGCTGTACCTGGCGATGCCGCACGTGGCGGGCGGCCTCGGCGCCGACGGCGTCCAGCAGCTGTGGATCGTCGACATCTACGGATTCGTCCTGGCCGGTCTGCTGGTGACGATGGGCACCGTCGGCGACCGCATCGGCCGTAAGCGGCTGCTGCTGATCGGCGCGGTGTGCTTCGCCGCCGCCTCGGTGCTGGCGGCCTGCTCCACCGGCCCGGAGATGCTGATCGCCGCCCGTGCCCTGCTGGGGGTGGCCGGCTCCACCATCATGCCGTCCACGCTCGCGCTGCTGAGCACGATGTTCCCCGACCCGAGACGGCACGCGACGGCGATCGCGGTGTGGATGGGCTGCTTCATGGGCGGCACCGCGCTCGGGCCGGTCGTCGGCGGCGTACTGCTCGAGTCGTTCTGGTGGGGCTCGGCGTTCCTGATCGGCGTGCCGGTCATGGCGCTGCTCCTGGTCCTCGGCCCGAAGCTGCTGCCGGAGCACCGCGTCCCGGACGCGGGACGTCTCGACGTGGCCAGCGTCGCCCTGTCACTGTCCACGGTCCTGCCGCTGGTGTACGGGCTCAAGCAGACGGCACGCGACGGCCTCGACGTCCTGACGCTTGCGGCCCTGGTGGTCGGGCTGGTGAGCGGGACGCTGTTCGTGCGCCGGCAGAACCGGCTGGCCGACCCGCTGCTCGACCTGAGGTTGTTCCGCGACCGTACCTTCCGTACCGCCCTGCTGATGACGTTGTGCGCCGGTCTGACCGGGGCGAACCAGCTGTTCGTCTCGGCGTACCTGCAGTCGGTCGAGCAGCTGTCACCGCCGGCGGCCGCGCTGTGGATGCTGCCGCCGGTCCTCGCCATGCTCGTCGTCATCCAGCTCTCGACGGTGCTCATCCGCTGGGTCCGGCCCGCGTACGTGATCTCCGCGGGGCTCGTCCTCGCGACCGCCGGGTACCTGCTGCTGACCCTGCTCGACGGGTCGGGAGACCTGCCCCTCACCGTCACCGCCCTGGTCGTCGTGAACATCGGCATCGGCCCGATGGGCGGGTTGTGCGCGACGCTGGCGATGCGGTCCGCGCCACCGGAGCGGGCCGGTTCCGCCGCGTCGCTGACCGAGACGGCCGGTGAGTTCGGCATCGCGATGGGCATCGCCACGATCGGCATCGTGGGCACCGCCCTGTACCGGGCCACGATCCACATCGGCGACGCCGTACCGGAGGGTGCGGCCGCGATCGCGCGGGAGAGCGTGGGCGGAGCCCTGGCCGTCGCCGGTGGCCTGCCCGCCTCCACGGCCGGGCCCCTGCTGGACAGCGCGTACCAGGCGGTCACCGCGAGCCTGCGGGGCGGCGCCGTGATGTGCGCGGTCCTCACCACCGCCGCGGCGCTGACGGTGCTGGCGGGACTCCGGGACGTGCCGGCCGGCCATGCCGGGACGCACTGAGGACGCGGGCGACGTCCGTGCTTTCATCCGTGCTTTCAGAGGAAGCGGGAGCTGCGGACCGGACCGGGAGAGCGGACCCGGTCGCGCGGGCCGCCGGCCGGCCACAGCGGAGCGACGGCGGCCACGAACCCGGCCAGCGCCTCGTCGGTGTCGGGAGGCGTGCCCCCGTCACCGTCGTCGGGGGCGGGGTCCGCGCGCAGGATCTCGTCCGCCAGCTCCTCCGCGGTGCGGTCGTCGGCCGGGGTCCTGTCCGCGGCACCGTCGGCCGTGAGGCGCATCCGCTCGTCCCAGGGCGCGACGACCGTCTGGTAGAGCAGCCCGTTGACGTCGGCGCTGACGGCGGGCGGGTCGGTCCAGCACGTGGCGTGCTCGTACAGGACCTGCCCGTCCGCGCGCCCGTGCAGGGCCACCAGCAGGTCGTGGCCGGCCTCCCCGAGGTCGTAGGCGATCACGACGGTGTCGGCCCGGCCGGGGACGAAGGGCCCGGCGGGCAGCCCCAGCACCTGGGACGCCGCCAGGCCGAGCGCGCGGTCGCCTCGGCCCGGCAGCAGGGACACCGTCCGCGGGCTCCGCCCGGCCGCCTCCAGCACGGTACGCAGCCGCTGCAGGCCGTACAGGCAGGTGCCGAAGCCGTCGCTCACGTAGGCGTACCTGCCGGTCATCCCCTCGTCGAAGCCGTAGGGGGACAGGGTGGCCAGGACGCCTCCGGTCAGGGCGAAGTGCCAGCCCCGAAGGTCCCGGTCGCCGAGACGGCCGAGGTCCCGGACGGCCCGGGCCCGCGCGAGCATCCCGGACAGGCGTCCCCGGACCGGTACCCAGTACTCGTCCTCGGGAAAGGGCAGCCGCGCCGACTCCGCGACGGCACGGGCGAGGTCACCGGCCATCAGCGCGTTGTAGGCCAGCAGGTAGCGGTCGGGCCACGGGGGCAGCTCCGCCTCGTGCTCGGCCAGTACGGACACCGCGTCACCGTGCCGGTGCTCGTCCTCCAGGGCGGCGACCAGCTCCCGCAGGATCTCCGACGACCCCGGGTCCAGGCTCAGCGCCGCCCGCAGGGCGGGAACCGCCAGGAAGGAGGCGCCTCGCTCGACGCACGCGTACCCGTAGGCGTACAGCGCCCGCGGCCTGCCGGGATCGGCGGCCACGTCCGCCGCGGCCTCGGCCAGATCGGCGAATCCCGCGAGCTCCGCCGCCCGTCCGGCGAGCGGCGCGATGTCGCCGACCGCGAACCGGTCCGCGGTGAAGCGCAGACGACGCATGAGACCGGCGGCGTCACCGGCGTCCGCCAGGGCCCACGCCTCCTGAAGATCGCTGTCCATGCGACGAAGCTACCGGGGCTGCTGCCAGGAATCACCAGATTTGTCCGGCCGTACCGACCCGGTCACAGCGGAGCGCCCCCGAACCCGATCTCGTTCCCGTCGGGATCCCGGTAGGTGGCCTTGCGCACGCCGTTGGAGTAGGTCTCCCGCTCCGCGGGGTCGAGCCCCCGCCCGGCGATCTGCGCGACGATCGCGTCGAGGTCGTCGAGGTCGTCGACGAAGATCGTGTGCAGGGCATGACCCGCGTGCTCCGGCCGCTGCTCGACGAACACGAACCGGTGCTCCGCGAGCTCCCACACGGCCTCCGTGTCGCTCGCGACGAACGCCGGCGGAGAACCCAGCAGCCGTTCGTACCACGCCAGGGCCACCGCGTACTCGGTGACCGGAACACCTGCGAACAGATCGAGGGGCATCCCGCGATCATACGAATCCCGCCGCCTCGCCCGGTTCGATCGATGGCGAGAGCGAGTCGGCGCCGTTTCGGGATCCGGAGCCGCACACCCGCCCACGGCGAACCCGTGCCGCGAGCCGACGTGCGAGCAGTGGCGCGGGCACGCGGGCTCGGCCGGCAGGGGACGGTGGTCCTGCCCGGGCGTGACGGATCCTCAACCGGCCGTGGGAGTGGTCTCGGCGACCTTCTTGACGTACTGATTCCGGGCCTCGATCAGCCCGGCCATGTAGCGGCGGAGAACCAGCCTCTCGGCGACATCTCCGACAGGCCCGAAAGGCGCGGTGAACTCGATGACGTCGCTCATCACCGTGCCGCCGTGGCCGTCGGGCCGGAAACGGTGGACGTGGTGCCAGCGCTCGAAAGGACCTGACACCTGCTCGTCCACGAAACGGTCAGGGCGATCGTAGGTGCTGATCACGGACGTCAGCCGCCAGCGGACGCCGAAGTGCCGTGCCCGCCACGTGACGGTGTCGCCCAGCCTCAGGGCACCGGAGGTCACACCTCCGACCGCCCGCTCCGAGGATCGCGCCATCGAGGCCGCGTGAACGTCCACGTCCACCGAGACGTCGAAGACCCCTTCCGGCGCCGCCATGACATGCGTGACGATCTCGAAGTCCGTCATGCGCCAAGCCTAAGGCGGCACGCTCCGACCGTCATGTCCGGCGGGTCGAGGCCGTCGACGCGGGGACACCTCACGGCCTCGGCCAGGAACGTACGCAGCGTGGCGCGGACGCACTCGTCCGCGGGCACGCCCGTGGTGAGGTCGTGGCCCGCCCGGGAGAAAACGGCGCCGGGGAAACGCCGGCCACCTCGGCAGGCGTGGTGGTGTCGAACCTGATCGGCCACGCCGGCACCGTGGTCACCGGGACGGTCCGCCACCTCTGGATCCGGCCCGTCGCGCAGGAGGAAGCGACGGGCACTTCAAAAGGACATATGCATTACGGACCCCTTTGTGTGACATCAAGCAGTGCACCCCTCCATGGACGTCACATATGGGAGATCCCTAATCCCTCAACGATCGCCACGGGCTCAGGCTCCGGGGAAGATGACGGATGCCCCTTCGCAGCCTTGGTGGTGATCGATCATGAATTCGTGGACCGAGGAGGAACTGGCGCACGGCTGGCACAGCGCGGCTCACCTACGGCGATCCTTGCTGGCCGGCTGCCCGGTGCCTCGGCTTCCGCCCCAGACCGTACGACTTCTCCCCGGTGAGATCCTGCACGGAGACACCCAGCTGCGCCACGAGGTGTGGTACGGCATGGACGTCACCTACACGCATTCGACGTTCGCCTTCGGCGGGCCGGTGATGTTCGCCGCAGGCCTGCTGGCGAGCGCGGCCGGAAACGCGCACCGGCGACGCCAGGCCGAGGCCATGGCGGCTCAGCAATGGCGGTTCCACGGTCACAACCGCACCATGCTGACGAGCCATCGGGTCATGGCGTTCGCCTCGGACCGGTGGGTCACCTGGGAACACCGGGCCATCGTGGAGTTGTGGCCGACCCCGCAGGACTTCACCTTCACCCTGGTCTTCAACGGCACCGACCCGCTCCGCCTCACGGGTCCCGGCGCGCCATGGTTCAGCGTTCTCCTCGCATTCCAGCTCTACGGCCCCGCGTTCCTCGCGGAACGCCCGGAGTTTCACAGCATGGGAACCCACGTACCGTCACCTGGGCACGGTCGCGTGATCGAAGGAGCGCGGGAACGCGAAACCTGGGGCGACCCGGCAGGAGGGACCTGAGCGGCCATGGCCACCGTGCTCACGCTCGAACGCGAAAGCCTGTTCCTGTCACCGGCCGAGGAACGCGAAGGTCTGCTCCTGTCGTCGGTTGAGGAACGCGAAGGTCTGCTCCCGCCGTCTGCTGAGAAGACGGCCGCCTCCGCGCGGCCGGGGCGACGTCGGCACCCGGCCGACGACCGGCCCGGACGCTCACCGGTGGGCACCGACACGGCCGGTGCGCTCCGGCACGCGGATCGTCACCCGAGGGGCGGTCGAGACGCGCCGCGTACCGTGGTCCCATGAACGGTCGTGATCCCCGACTCACCTACTGGGACGCCGTCGGCGCCGAGAAGACGTTCACCCACCCCGTCGATCCCGGCTGGACGGCGACCATGGGACGGGAGGCTCGAATCCTGGACTACGGCTGCGGTTACGGCCGTGTCATCGCCGAGCTGAGCCGCCAGGGCTTCTCCGACGTGTCGGGGGTGGACCTGTCCTCCGCTCTGATCGCGCGGGGGCGGCGGTTGCACCCCGACCTGCGCCTCGCGGTACTGGAGTCCCCGCCACACCTGCCGTACCCGCCGACGAGCTTCGATGTCGTGCTGCTGTTCGCGGTGCTGACGTGCATTCCCAACGACGATGCACAGCGGGCGCTCATCGCCGAACTCGTCCGCGTCCTGGCACCCGGCGGGCTTCTCTACATCAGCGACATGGTGCTGCAGGACGACGAACGAAACCGCGATCGCTACGCCACCCACGCCCGGCGATTCGGAACCCCGTACGGGGTGTTCGCCACCGACGACGGTGCGGTGGTGCGACACCATGACATGGCCGGCCTGTACGCCCTGCTGCCTGAGTTCGATCTCATGGAAGAACGCCGGATCTCCGTCGTCACGATGAACGGCCACCCAGCGCGAGCAGTGCAACTGCTGGCCCGCAAACGGTGACCCGTACCGAGGAACGAAGCACGAATCGTCGATCGGTGCCAGGCCACGATCATCCCGGAGACATCAGCTTCGAAAGAGCCGGATGAGCGCGACGGCTATCACCACGGGGATGACGATCGCCGCTACGAACACCAGAAGAAGGAAGATCCCGAACGCGGAGTAGATCACGGTCTGCTCCTGTCGACAGGCTGAGCATACGCGTGCCCAAGAAGCGGAGCGGCGGCGGGGAGAGCACCGGCTACGTCGGGCGCGCGGTGCGGGTACGGCCAGGACTTCGGCCGGGATCGACGCCCATGCCGCACGCCAGGCCGGTGGACGACGGACCGCGCGGTGACGCGGAGCGCCGGCGCCTTGACACCTACGGGACCGTGACTCGTTTCGCAGCCGGTCGCTGAGCATGACGCGGATGCATTCCCGCTTTGAAGGGGGTGTCGTCTCCTGAGCAGCCGTCCGAGCTGGACGTTCTCTCACCGGGTACCCCTGGCTGTACCTCCGTTCGGGTGTACGTGGGAATGACCGGGAGGGCTCGTGCCTGGTGTGCTGATGGCTGTCGGTCGATTCCTCTGTAAAGAAGGCGAAATGGCAGTCAACAGCCAACCGGATGTCGAGCAGTATCCGAGCCGGACCGGGCTTCGAGGTCTCATCCGTCGCAGTCCACTGATCAGTTTCTTCGTGCTGGCCAACCTGATGAGCTGGATCGCCTGGATTCCCTACATTCTTTCGTCGACCGGCCTGGGGGTCTGGGATTTCACGTTCCCCACGCGGTTCGGCGGCTCGCAGATCCTCGGGGTTCTTCCCGGCGCCTATCTCGGCCCCATCCTCTCCGCGTTCATCGTGACCGCGGTCGCGGACGGCAGGGAAGGCGTCCGTCGATGGGCCAGGCGAATGACGAAGTGGCGGGTCAGCTGGATCTGGTACCTCGTGACCCTCCTCGGTGTTCCCGCCGCCATCATCGTCTCCGGTCTCGCGGTGTCCGGCGGAGACATCCGTCTGCCGCCTGTCATCGTGCTGGTGGCCTACCTGCCGAGCCTGCTGATCCAGATGGTCACCACCGGTCTGGCGGAAGAGCCCGGCTGGCGTGACTTCGCCCTGCCTCGCATGCAGCGCAGGTTCGGTCCTCTGGGCGGCACCTTCATCCTCGGCCCGCTGTGGGGCCTGTGGCACCTGCCGCTCTTCCTGAGCGAGTGGGGAGGGTGGCCGGCTGTGACGTGGATGAGGGTCGGTGAGTTCATCGTCTTCTGCTGCGTCTTCAGCGTGGTCGTCACCTGGGTGTTCAACAGGACCGGTCAGAGCCTGCCGCTCGTCATACTGCTGCACGTCGGCGTCAACAACTTCATGTCGCTCGCCTACTCGGACATGTTCCCCTCGATCGCCAACGTCGAGCAGGCGTCCCGGGTCACCCTGCTCGCGGGCACCGTGGCGGCGATCGCGGTGATCGTCGCGACCCGCGGCCGCCTTGGCTACCGTCCGGAGGAGGAACCCACCCCGGAGGTCACACATCAGAACTGAACGACATGTCGCGGTGCGTCGGCACCCTGATCAGGCTCAGCCGCTCATGTCGGCCGGGCCTGCTCGGGGATGTCGTCGCGTATCGCCAGAGGCACGAGCTTAGGCGGACAGGGCCGCAGTCTCTCCCCAGGCATGGATGAGCCTGTGACATGTGCCGGCCACCGACTCGGCTCCGGCGCACGGTCAGGAGCTGATTCCGCCCTCTTCGTCCTCTTCCTCTTCCGGCCTGAACGGTTCCAACGGACGGACACCGAGCACCCATCCGGCTGCGACACGCGGAAGACACGCCTGCACTCCGTTGAGCTCCTCCCGTCCGATCGACCAGTCCATGACCGGTGATTCCTCGCCGAGGATGACCGCCTCCATGAAGTCGTTCCAGCGCCCGTACGAGCTGAGCAGGACGACCTCGTCCGGCATGTCCAGGTCGAGCATCACACAGCGGGCGTACTCCTCCGGGGTCTGCGGACACAGGAGCGCTTCCGCCACCAGCGCCACGCGGTTGTCACGGGTGTCCGGCCCCGCCCACGCCCACACCGGTGGCCGGTCTCCACTGACGAGGCCGCGCCGTGCCATCTCCGCCACCATCTCCTGGTAGCAGGCCCGATAGTTTCGGACCATGATCCGGTCCCAGTCCCCGAGCAGCTCGCCGGCATCCTCCAGCGACTCGAGAACCGCTCGATGTTGCACCGTCCACAAATGCATCGCGCGATTGTGCCCGCGCAGGGACAGAGCGGTCCACACGATTGTCCGGGAGCGTCGGTGACGGTGCGGCCGGTGAGAGACACTGCTCGGGCCGCCCAGGCCCCGGGCCGGTCGGCGGATCATCGGCATTCAGGCAAGAACCGTGACGGAGAGACGGCCATACCGGCCTGAGTGAGCCAATGATCCCTCAATGATCCGGATGCCTCGCACCAGGATCAGTGGACGGGTGTTCTGGCCGGTGGAGCCCAGGAGGTTCGAACTCCTGACATCCTGCCCGCAAGGACGCATGTAGATCTTGCTCGGCCTGCGAAGACGCAGCCCACGGCACTGATCGTGTTCCTCGTTGCTCCCCGCCGTTTCCCCCTCGCGAAACACCGGCCGTCCGGGCGGGAAGCCGATCCGGGTGAACGGGTGAAAGCAGGTGATGACACACCTTGCTACCCGAGCCTCAAGGAATTGCGCATGAGTGAACAGGGCCGGAGATGACGACGGGATGGAGCGTGGAGACCGAGCGGATCTGCGACGCGGCCATCATCGAGCGGTCCCGTCATGAGCCCGACCGGTTCGCCGACCTGTACGACAGGCACGCGGAGGAGATACATCGATACGTCACGCGCCGGCTGGGGCGGGAAACGGCAGACGACATCACGGCCGAGACCTTCCTCGCGGCGTTCCGCCACCGGGACCGGTACGACCTGACCTGCGACGACGCCCGCCCCTGGCTGTACGGCATGGCCACCAACCTGATCGGCAAGCACCGCCGCGCGGAAGTGCGGTTCTTTCGTGCCATCGCGCGTACCGGAGTCGACCCCGCCATCGGGTCGATCGCCGAGGAGGTGACCGAGCGGGTCGGCGCGCAGAGCATCCGGCGGCAACTGGCCGACGCCCTGGCCCGCCTCAACGCGGGGCAGCGCGACGTACTGCTGCTGGTCGCGGCGGGCGGCCTTGATCAGGAGCAGGTGGCCGCGGCACTCGGCATCGCCGTCGGGACCGTTCATTCCCGGCTGCATCGCGCCCGAAAGAAGATGCGTGAGGCACTGGGCGGAGTGAACCCCACCGATCCTGCACAGAGGGAAGGCAACCGATGAACGAACTGACCGAACTCGAACGGATGTGTGCCGAGGTGGAGCCCGCCTCACCGCAGGCGCTGGCCTTGGGCCGTAACAGACTGCTCGCCGCCACGCGTACGAGCACGACCAGGACACCTCGCCGGTGGCCGCGGCTCGCGGTCACCGGAGCGCTCGCCCTCACCATGGCCGCCGGGCTGATCGCTGTGAACGTGACGGGGGAGACGCCGAGTGAGCCTTCCGCCGTCGCAGCCGCCGCCGTACTCGATCGAGCAGCCGAGGCGGCAGAGGCCAGTCCGGATCCCACCCCGCGCGACGACCAGTTCGTCTATGTCAAGGAGGCGCGGTGGTCCGGGGCACCCGGCGCCACCCCTCACGCCCGTACCGACGAACGGTGGGAATCCGTCGACGGCAGTCACGCCGGGCTGAGGATCGAAAACGGCAAACGCGTTGTGATTCCCCCGCCCAAGCCGGGCGAGTACCACATGGCGCCGATCCGCTACATCGAGCTACGGACGCTCCCGACCGACCCTGACGAACTACTCGCCCACATGCGGAAACTTACCGGCAACGGCTCCGACAAAGAGGTCGCCATGTACCTCGCCGGGTTGCTGTCCAACCCCGTACTCCCCTCGGACCTGCGGCCCGCGGCTTACCGGGCGCTGGCAGAAGTGCCTGGGACACGAGTGCTTCAGGACGTCCCGGACGTGACGGATCGCCGAGGGCTGGGGATCGCGTGGGAACCCGTGTCGGAGCTCGGCGGCTCGGAGATGGTCCTCATCCTCGACCCTCACACCTTCGCCTATCTCGGTACCCGTCACACCTACGTGGAGGACGCCGGCCGCGACGGTGTCGCCAAGGGCGACAAGATCGTCGATTGGGCCGCGCAGCTGGCGGCCGGCGTGACGGACACCGCAGGCGCGCAGCCATAGAGAATTCACCTGGTCAAGTACGACGTGACCCGGGTGTACCCGAAGCCGGCGGTAGTTGATCCCATGCCTTCGGTTCTCCGGTGAACCATCACCGTACCGACGTTCGATGAACATGACGCGTAAGCGCCGGATCGTTGCTCATCGCCTCCGGCGCCGTGCTGGACCCGATGCTGCGGTAGATCGCAACCGGAAACGGCCGGTGGCTCGATGGGCCCGTACGGCAGGCTCTTGAGCACGCTATGAGCAGACCTTCGCGGGAGACGGTGCCCGGGCCACTCCGACACTTTCCCGCGATATGGGTCAGTCTCGTTCTCGGTGCTCCTTCCGCGGAGGTCACTGTCCACCGAGACGGGAGAACGTTCACCGTCGAGTTCATCGGAGCTCGATGGCCGCGCCCGTGGCGCACTGGCAAAAGGATCGGGACGTAACGGGCACGGGAGCGGAAGAAGGCCGAATGAAGATCAAAGCCCAGGTCGCGGCGACCATGCCCGACCTGGGCTTCTTCGTGTCCGTGAGGGTGGTGGAGCCCAGGAGATTCGAACTCCTGACATCCTGCTTGCAAATCGGTCGGATCTCGGGCTGTACAGGCTATGAGCTGGGTGGAGGGCTACCCGCGAGTGACCGTGACTGCCCCCTGTTGACCGCCCTTAATGGCCCGCTAATGGCCCGGTGGTCGTCCGCCCCTCAGGGTCGGCCGGTGCGGCTTTCTGGCTCTCCGTGGTTCCCTGGTGCGGGCCGGGGTGACCGGCACGTACGCGGTACATGCTCGACCCGCTGAAGGTGACCAACACTTACTGAGCCTTATAGCGACATGGGATGATCCTTTCATGGATCGGACCTAGCGTAGTGAGGGCTGTGCATGTCTGCGAATGAGCTGGGGAAGCGCTGACCTGCGGGGGAGGGGGTCGAGTATCCGTGGTTCCCCGTGAGTCCCCCTTTATCCCCCTCCTGACGGGCACGCAACGGGCACGCGGAGGGCACGGAGAACATCTGCCCCTTCGTCGCACTGGTACCCGGCGGGCTGGGGCTGAGGAACGAAGTCCCAGACCTTCGATCGCCCCCGACCCTGAACGGAGATCAGCCCCCATCAGGCGATCGTGAGGGCTGTACTCGTACTCCAAAGCCCTGACTTCATCGGATGGAGGCTCCGGCCGGGAGTGCAAACGGCCTTGACCAAGCTCGTCTGGGCGAACACCGTAGAGGCCAGTAATCTCGCATGGAAGGGACGCGCATGTTCGGTCTGGGCTGGCTCGAACTTTTGTTTTTTGCGGTCTTGGTGCTGGCCATCGTCGCTGTTTTGGTGATGCTAGTCCAGCGGCGATAGACGGGGCGGTGGTGCGGCCTCGGTGCGGCGGGTTGGCTGGGTACGGCGGGTGCTGGGTGCGGCGTGCGGCTCTGAGTCCCGCCGTCGGCTGGGACCGGCCCCCAGGCCGCATGCCCGGCTGGCGGGCGGGCGGCGGGCCGTGCGGCGGCGCGCCGCGCCGCCGCCTTGGTGGCCGGCGAGCCGGACGCCTTCGTGTTCCTCGGCAAGCGCGGGGGATTCCTGCGGGGCAACAACTTCCGGCGTGAGGCCAGGTGGGCGGACGCGCTCAAGGAGATGGGCGTCAAGGGCCTGCACTTCCATGACCTGCGACACACCGGCAACACGCTGGCGGCGCAGTCGGGGGCGAGCCTGGCCGATCTCAAGGCTCGGATGGGACACGACAGTGACCGGGCCGCGTTGATCTACCAGCACGCGACACGGGACGCGGATCAGAAGATCGCCGACGCGCTGAGTGCACGGGTGGAAGACGAACGGGGGAGAACGATGGCGTCGGGGCGGCCACACCGGCTTGAGTGAGCTAATGGCCCGTTAATGGCCCGGATGCCTCACACCAGGATCAGTGGACAGGTGTTCTGGCTGGTGGAGCCTAGGAGATTCGAACTCCTGACATCCTGCTTGCAAAGCAGGCGCTCTGCCAACTGAGCTAAGGCCCCGAGATTCAAGCCGGTGGCCTGGGGAGATGTTCCCCGCACACGGCCTGCTTCAGTCGTACACGGTAGCAACAGGACCGACCCCTACGCCACTTGATTGGAAGCGGCGGGCGGCGCCGGGCACGGGCTCGGCGGGGCCTCAGCGGGCGGCGACGGCGACCGGGGGCTCGATCAGGGTGTCCGCCAGGAGGAGCTCGGGAAGATCCGCGACGGAGTCGAGGATGTGGGTGGCGCCGCCCTTGAGGAGACGTTCCCTGCTGTGGACACCGGTCATGATCCCGGCCACCAGGGACGCGCCGGCGCGGCGGCCGGAGAGCATGTCGCTCTCGGAGTCACCGACGACCGCGACCTGGCGGACGTCCTCGACACCCAGGCGCATCACCGCGGTGAGGACCAGGTCGGGCATGGGGCGGCCACGGCCGGCGTCCTCGGGGCACAGGGCGAGGTCGATCTTGTCGGCCCAGTTCAGGGCGGACAGCACCCGGCCGAGCATGGCGCGGCTGAAGCCGGTGACGAGGCAGACCTTGACGTCGGCGCCGCGGAGCTTGTCGAGGGCCTCGACGACCCCGGGCAGCGGGACGAGACCCGCGCGGTCGAGGGCTCCCTCGTAGGAACGCTCGAACGTCAGGTTGGCCGCCTGGGCCTGGGCCTCGTTGTCCGGGAAGATGCCCCGGAAGACGTCGATCGTGGAGCATCCCCGGGACCGGTGCACGTGCACCATGGCACGGGCGTACGCACCGGTCCCGGGCACGATGCCCTGCGTGGCGATCGCCTCGGCGAACGCCCGCTCGACCATGGCGACGTCACCGACCGTGGTGCCTGCCAGATCCAGGCAGACAAGCCTGATGGGTGTCACTCCATCGTGAGCAAGGATCATGAAAGCACCCGAATCGGTAGCCGCGTTTGTCAGTTCTCGCTGCCGGTGGCCTCGGTCCACAGGTCGAGCTCGGCGCGGTCGGCCTGCACCTTGCGCCAGACCAGCAGCCCCCCGAGGGCGACGATCGCCAGAACGAGCAACTTCTTCACGGTGTGACCCCATCTTCTTGAGAAGTCTCACCTGCCGGGGTGAGACAACGCCCGGTTCGAACGGTTCCCTGCAGCCTAGCAAGGGACCGGGCCATGATCCGGTTCGCCTGACCGAGCCGCCAGGGCCGATCTACGCCAACCGGGTGATTGCCACCATCATGCCGTACGCTCGGCGTTCCGATGATCACGGTCCGCCGTGACCCTTGCCGCGAAACCATCCTCGTTCTCACGATAACCCCCGCACGGACCTGCCCTCGCCGCCCCCGGGTCACGGCCACCGGACCGCGGTGGGCCGTACCCGGGCGGGCGGCCTCGTGACCGGCGGTTCCGGCCGCTCCGGCATGATCCGGCCGGGGACGAACCTGACCGGACGGGGCAGACCCGCTCGTTATCGATCCCGACGGTGGAGATCCACGGGCCGGTGGATCCACGGCCCGTGAGTACGGGCAGGAACGCCGAGGACGGGACGGCCACCGGCGGGGCTCAGGTGGCCTGGACGAGGTCGGCGTAGTCGGGGTGGCGGTCGATCCACTCCTTCACGAACCAGCAGAGCGGGACGATCCTGGCCTCCTCCGCGCGGGCCGCGTCCAGCGCCGTGCGGACGAGCGCGGACCCCACCCCCCTGCCCTCGTACTCCGGCTGGACCTTGGTGTGCGGGTAGACGATGACCCCGTCGCGCCGGACGAGGTCGAGCCGTCCCGCGGGCCTGCCGTCCACCTCCGCCACGAAGGAGTCACCACCGGGAGAGAGCCTGACGTCCACCTGCATGGGTTTCTCCTTCACCAGAGGCCGTACGGGGTCCTGCGCGGGTCCGGGGCCGGACGGACGGGGCGGATCCCCGCCGGGGGTGCCCGGCCGTGTCGTCATCCTCAGCCGATCTCGCGCGGTGTTCATTCCCGTCACCCCGCGATCCCCTGCGCTGCACGAGACCGCTCCCACGCCCCCGTCGCTCTCGAAGGACGCCCCTGGTCCCCGCCGCCCCGGAGGAACGGTCCGCCGATTCGTACGTACCGGAAACTGGGAAGTGGCGAGCCGTATCGCGGGGAGCCCGATTGAAGGATGATGAGAGCAGGTCCGGTACTGCCGGTATCCATGGCGATCAGCCGGCACACCTGTGCTGTCCGGGCAGACGTCGGCTGACCTTCATGCGCACCTAGAAGGTGATCGCGATGACGGGTGACATCGACCACGGCTCACTGCGCGTCCTTTTCACCGCCCGGCCGCCCGGCGTGCGCTGCGAGGGCGACATCGACCTGTGTACGCGGGACGTCCTGTCCCGGGCGCTGAACATGGCGCTGGAGAGGGGCACCGGTGATCTCCACGCCGACCTGCGGGGCGTCGGTTTCGTCGACGTGGGCGGGCTGAGGGTGCTGGTGGAGACGGCGTTCGGGATGTCCGGCGGCCGCAGGCTGGTCGTCGAGGGGCTCTCACCGCACACGCGCCGGATCGTGGAGCTGTGCGGTTGGACGGGGATACTTTTGGTCCGTCCGGAGAACCTATCCTCTGGTGGGATAACTACAAATTGCTCCTCAGTTGTACCGTAAGTGTTCTCTAGAGGAATTCGGAGGACCACAGCTGAGAGCAGCCGGATCGACCCCGTCCCCCGTCACCGGGCTTCCGCCCGGGACGACCCCGATCGGGTCGTCACGCTCCCGTTCCGCTCCGGCCCGGCCCGGCGGCGTCTCGGCCGCCTTCCCCTCCACCCGACCGTTTGCAGAGGTATATCCGTGAGCGCTGCCGTCCGCGTGACCGACGTGTCCGACCCCGCCGTGAAGGAGATGCTCCTGCTGGCCGTGGCCGGCGAACTCGACTACAGCAATGCCGAACGCTTTCACCATGATCTGCACCAGGCCATCGGCCAGGCCGGTGGTGATCTTGTGATCGACCTCACCGAGCTGACCTTCTGTGACTCCACCGGGATCCAGACCTTTTTGAACGCCCGCAAGGCCGTCCAGGACCGCGGGGGCAGCATCGTCCTCGTCAACCTGCATCCCCGCCTGGAGCGGCTCTTCCACCTGACCGGTCTCCTGCAGGCCTTCGGCGTCCAGCCCACCGTCGCCGACGCCGTCAGTTCCCTGCGCCCGAGCCAGCCGTCGTAGCCGATCGGCCCGGCCTTCGGATATTCGAGACGGATCCCGCCGAACGAACATCCGATGGCCGTGGCGGTCGTAAGTTGGCAACGAGCGGGCAGGTGTCTAGCATCGTGTAACTCGTCAGCAACGCCCTGATTCTGGAGCAAGTCGGCTCGCCCCCCGGTGACTGCCAGATAAGGCGACGTCAAGGGGGTGTCGTGACCGCCGACCACGGCCAGCACTGGCCGATCGACGAGGATCTCAGCACGCTACGGGAGCGCCTGCACGATCACGCCGTTCAAGCCGGCATGCGGGGCGAGCGCCTGGACGATCTCCTCCTCGCGACCAACGAGGCGGTCATCAACGTCCTGGAGCACGGCGGTGGCAAGGGCACGCTGGACATCTGGCGGAACGAGACCCATCTGACCGTCGACATCACCGACACCATGGGACTGCTGGGACGCGAGCACGTCCCGACACAGCGCCCCACCGGTACCGTGCGGGGTTTCGGCCTGTGGCTGATGACCCAGTTGTGCGACGAGTTCACGATCGAGCAGATCACCGAGGGGTCCCGGGTCCGGCTGCGGATGGACCTGCGCGTCCCGTCGCCCCACGGTGGATCACGCGGCCCGGCCGGCTCCATGCGCGAGGATCCCGGCCAGGAGGGGATTCAGGCCTCGCGCTGAGTCCCGGACGTCACAGACATCATGGACGACACGGACGACACGGACGACACGGACGACCGGTGGGCGTCGCGGGACGCCGAGGTCATCGGCCCCGGCGTCCCGCACCGAGATCGTCGGGCCCCGCGTCGTGCGTGAAGGTCATCGGCCCCACATCCCGATCCGTACCGTCACCCCCCGTGAGGCGTGCAGCACCGGGGGGCCGTCCGGCGCGGTGAGCCCGCCCGCCTGGATCAGGTCCTGGTCCAGGCGGACCAGCCGGGCGTGGCGGAGCGGCCAGTCGGCGTGCTCGATCCGGGCGTTGGCCGGCCTTCCCCCGACGGTGGTGAACAGCCGGTAGCGGGCGGTGAGGAAGTGCGCCAGTTCGTCCCGCTCGGACTCCTCCAGCGGCTCTCCCATCTCCACCTCCGCGTCGCATCGCGCCCCGGCCGGTCCGGGCCAGCGCCGCCGGCAGCGGTAGCCACGGCGCGCCCCGGAGGCCCGGACGGCCATGTCGGACCAGAAGTAGGGCAGCCGGTAGCCGGCCCGCGCGCCGAGCACCGCCGGCAGGAGACCGGCGTCCAGCGACAGGAACCAGACGCCGTCGCGCCCCTGCTCGTCCCGTACGTACGTGCGCACGTTGGTCTCGGGGAAACGCGAGAGCCAGGGCAGGGGAGGAAGGCCCGGGGGCCGCACGTCCTCCATCAGGAAGGTGGTCAGGCCCACCCAGGCCGTACCGTCGAAGGTCTCGGCGGTGAGCCCGTCGGGCAGCAGCCGCTGGATCTCGGCGGGCGGGTACCGCCAGTGCATGAAGGTCATCTCGGACCAGCGGTGGTACATGACCGGCCGGTTCACGTGCGGGGACGGCGGGGCCTGCATGGTCGGCTCCTTTGCGGAAGGGCGGTGCCACCGGTACGGCGGTTCGGGCGACGGTTCACGGCTGACGGTTCCCGGACGCTCCTCTCCGTGGACCCGCCGGTCCGGGGACGATGCCGGGCGGCCACGGCGTACCGTCCGGACCGCCACCGTCCGTCGTGTGCCGATCTTCCCCGTGGGAGCGCGGACATGCCGCCCGGACGACGGCAGGGGCCGGTGTGGCGTGCCGGAGACCCTGCGGCCCGGTGTCCGCCCGGGCCGGCGCGGCCACGAGGCCGGCCGTCCCCGCTCCGCACGGCACGGCACGGGCCCACGGAGTTCCGGACGCGGGCCCCACGGGGTTCCGTACGCCACCGGACCCGCGGGGTTCCGTACGCCACTGGGTGTACGGGTTTCGTACGACACGGCACGGGGATTTCCGTACACCTTCAGCACAAAAGCGGCGGTGTCAGCCGCCGGCTCCGGCAGAGCGAGAGAGGGCACAGCATGATCTTCATCGCGGTCAGGTTCACCGTGCGTCCCGAGCGGGCCGACGAGTGGCTCTCGCTCGTCGAGGACTTCACCCGGGCCACCCGGCAGGAGCCCGGGAACCTCTTCTTCGACTGGTCCAGGAGCGTCGACGCACCCGACCGTTTCGTCCTGCTGGAGGCCTTCGCCTCGTCCGCCGCGGGCGAGGAGCACGTGAACTCCGAGCACTTCAGGACCGCCATGTCCTGGATGCCCGGAGTGATCGCGGAGACACCGGAGATCATCAATGTGGAGGTGCCCGGCGAGGGATGGTCGCGGATGGCGGAGCTGTCCCCCACCCGGGACTGAACGCGACCGCCGCGCACCGGGGGCCGGGTTCGAGGAGACCCGCGGGAGCCGAGCCCGCCCTGGGCCGGGCTCCCGGTTCCGTCCGTCCCGCGGCGCGGGACGCCCCGGCCGCGCCTCGACGGGCGGGGTCCTCTTCCCCTTCGTTCCGGCCCGTCGGCGGTCCCGCGTCGCCGTTCCGCGGACCTCCCGTCCCGGGAACCGAAAATCTGTAGTCGCCGGAGTAGACATTGCCCCCGGCCGGGAGTAGAGTTCCTGACATCGCAAGGAACGGATCCACAGGGCAGAGCAGTACGCGAGCATCACGACGAACTGCCCGGACGAAGTGGATGATGTGGACGAAGCAGGTGCAGGACAGAAGGTCGGACGTGCCGGGGCCGCGCAGTGAGAAGGGTCCCGGCCGTGGACCAAGCACGATGAAGAAGTCGGACGTGCCAGGGCCGACGCAGTCAAGGGGTCCTGGCCGTGGACGAAGCAGTCGGACGACAGAAGGTCGGACGTGCCGGGGCCGACGCAGTGAAAGGGTCCTGGCCGTGGACGCGCTGTCAAGGCATCACCTGAGGTCAGAGAGACAGGGATAGAGAAGGGAGCGTTGAACGCCATCAGGATCGCCCGTTGCCGGTCGTTTCTCACCGCACGGGTGCCGCAGTCCCACGGATTGGACGGTGGTCTACGGTCACGCACACGCGACTTCCGCGTCTCCGGCCCTTCGGGGCGGACCACGCGGAGGCAGTAGATCGGCCAACCGGCCGGTAGATGGTGTTGAACCTCGTTTGGGCCCCGGTGCACTATGGCACCGGGGCCCCTGTTCGCGTTCGAGAAGGTTGTATGGATCAAGCGCCGATAGTTCCGGCCCTCCGATCGAGGGCCGATTCGCAGGACACGGCCGACACGGCCGATCGGGCATCCGGCCCCGGAGCCGGTGACAAGCTCGACGACGAGGACTACCCCGCCTACAGCATGGGCCGGGCCGCGGAGCTGGTGGGAGTGACCCCGGCCTTCCTGCGCAGCCTGGGGACGGCCCGCCTCATCGAACCGCAGCGTTCCGAGGGCGGGCACCGCCGCTACTCGCGCTACCAGTTGCGCCTGGCCTCCCGGGCCCGGGAACTGGTCGACCAGGGCACTCCCCTGGAGGCCGCCTGCCGCATCATCATCCTGGAAGACCAGCTCGCCGAGGCGCTGCGCATCAACACCGAGCTCCAGCGGTCCCGCGCGGAGCAGGGCACCGGAACGCCTCGCCCGACGGAGTGAGAGTCACCCCTCACCTTTACCTCCCTCCCCGCGATGAAATCGGCATCATGGGGCAGGGAGGCGGGATGAGGAACATTGCCGTGGTAGTGGTCGACATGCTGAACCCTTACGACCACGATGATGCAGATCTCCTGGAGAAGAGCGTCGAGCAGATCGTCGAGCCCCTCTCGGGCCTGATCCGGCGGGCCCACCGGAGCTCCCACGCTCGGCTGATATTCGTCAACGACAATCACGGGGACTTCACCGCCGGTCGCGAGGAGTTGCAGCGGCGCGCGCTCGACGGCAGGCGCCCCGACCTGGTCGAGCCGGTGCTCGCGCCGTCCGACTCCCCGTTCATGCCCAAGGTGCGCCACAGCGCGTTCTACGGCACGCCGCTGGACTACCTGTTGCGCAGCGAGGGGATCGACACCGTCGTGCTGGCCGGTCAGGTGACCGAGCAGTGCGTGCTCTACAGCGCGCTGGACGCCTACGTCCGCGAGTTCTCCCTGCGGGTGGCCCGCGACTGCGTGGCCCACATCCACTCCGACCTGGCCGAGGCGTCGATGCGGATGATGGAGCGCAACATGAGCGCCGAGCTCCTGCCCGCCGAGAGCTGCCTGGACGTCTGAGCCGGGCCGCCGCGTCCGGACCGGGGCGGGCCCGGACCAAGACGCGTCCGGACCAGGGTGGGCCCGGCCCCTGGCCCGGAAGGCCGGGCCCAGGCCGTGGAACGCGGGCCGCGGGGCTCGGGGGCCGCGGCCTCCTCATGGCGAGCAGGCGGCACGTACGAGAAGGCTGAACGTATCTCCGCATATGAGGGAGATCATCCGTATGGGAGGAACTTTAAGCAGTCGGTGGGATGTACGGGCGTGTTACTCCACCTTCCCCGGCGACGGAGCTGTTGGAATTTCTGGACGACCCCCATCAGATCCATCAGCGGGGTCAGCTCTGCGCCGGAAGGTGGCATATGGCTCCGCGGGCTCTGGTCCAGAGTCCGACACGAGGAGCGGTTGATGTTTCTGCACACCAAGCCCTTGCAGTTCGAAGCCAAGCCCGAGAAGCCCGACCCGGTCTACGCCCACAAACTCCAGGAGCTGCTCGGTGGCGCCTACGGCGAGATGACCGTCACCATGCAGTACCTGTTCCAGGGCTGGAACTGCCGGATGCCCGGTAAGTACAAGGATCTGATCATGGACGTCGCGACCGAGGAGATCGGTCACGTCGAGATGATCGCCACCATGATCGCTCGTCTTCTGGAGGGGGCGCCCGCCACCGCGACCACGAAGATGGCCGCCGCCGATCCGGTGGTCGGCGCCGTGCTGGGCGGGATGGACCCGCAGCAGGTCATCGTGGCCGGTGGCGGCCCCCTGCTGGCCGACAGCAACGGTTACCCGTGGAACGCCCGCTTCATCGTGGCGAGCGGCAACCTGCTGGCCGACTTCCACGCCAACGTCGCGGCCGAGGCACAGGGCCGCCTGCAGACCGCGCGGCTCTACAACATGACCGACGACCCCGGCGTCCGCGACATGCTCAGGTTCAACCTGGCCCGCGACACCCTGCACCAGAACATGTGGCTGAAGGCCATCGAGGAGCTCCAGGCCGACGGCCTGGAGGACGTCGTCGTCCCGAACGCGCTGCTCGACGAGGAGTACGCCGAGCACGCCTCGGCGATCTGGGACCTGTCGGAGGGGACCGAGGGCACGCAGGGAGGCTGGGCGTCCGGCCTGATGCCGGACGGACGGCACGAGTTCTCCTACCTCCTCGACCCTCAGCCGCTCGGCGGTCCCGGCACCGCGCCGCCGCCCGACCCGCTGCTCTACGCCACCTACGACGGCAGCATGGGCGCGCCGAGCGGCCCCGCCTTCGGCACCGAGGCCGGCCCGTTGGGCAAGCTCAAGGACAAGCTGACCTGACGTGGTCGGGCCTGGCCCGACCTCGGCCGACCTGGTCTGCCTGACCCCGGCCTGGCCTGGCCTCGACCGGGCCGGGTCGGGCCGCGTCGGGTCGGGCCGGGTCGGGTCGGGCCGGGTCGATCGGCCTGCCCTCGGCGGTCTCCCCGCAGCGACCGCCGAGGGCAGGCCGCTTTCACGCTCGCGCCGGACGAGTGCGGGGAGGGGATGCCACCGTGGCACCCGTCCGACCGGGAGGTCACGGTGGCGCCCCCTCCCCGTCTCCCCCCCGCCCCCGGCTCCCTCCCGGGAACCGTCCCGCCCTTCCACAGCCCTCGCGACCTCCTCCCCGCCCCCTGCTCCCCTCGACTTCCCGGCGCCCTGCCTGCCCGTTCCGGGCACCCCGCCCCCCCCTCGCACGTCATCCCGCGATCCGGCGGGTCCCGACGCCGATCATCGGCTGATCGTCGTCGGCGTTCCCCCCCGGCGCTCACGGGACGGGAAAGCCGGTCGCGTTCCTCGCCTCGATCGGGGACCTCGCGGCCGGCGCTCCCCCTTTTCGGGAACGTGCTGCCGCAGACCCGAAAGACCGACGTCTCGTTTCCGATATTTCAATACGGTTTCGTGTTTCTTGGATTTTCTTTTCACCAAATGGTGCGCGGTATGTATGGAGTGATGACTTGATCGAGTGATACAGGTCCCGAGGAGCCCCGTGGCCGATTTCGGAAGAAAGCAGCACCGGTCACGCGAAGCGCTGGAGCGACTGCTCCGAAGACCCGCGTTCTGGCGGAAGGATCCCCCACTGCCGGTGGTCGTGGTCGCCGGACCGGACGGGGCCGGGACAGAGGCCGCGCGATGGTTGACCGAGCCCTTCGAGGAGCACCTCCCGTTCGCCCGCGTCCCCGCCTCGGGCGACAGGACCCTCCGCCAGCTGATCGAGATGCTCGCCGACGAGGGCGGGCGGCTGGGGGAACCGGTCAGCGGCTCCTTTCTCCCGGCACCGCGGTTCCCGCTCGTCCAGTTCGTGCTCTGGGCACTGGCCCAGCGAGACAGAAGACCTTCCGACTGGGGCGACACCAACGGCGAGCCGTGGCCGCCGGATCCGCGTTCCGGGGCGGGCCGGAAGATGTTCAAGGACCGGCTCAAGGAATGGCGGTGGGACCAGGCGCAGGGCACCGGCAAGGCCGTGTTGCGGTCGGCCGACTTCTTCGCCAGGGCCGCTCCCACCTGGGTGCCCGCCGGAATAGTGATCGCGCTGGGCGCCGGTTGGATCACCGACGTCGTGGGCCTGGTGCAGTGGATCGCCGGGGCGGCGGTGGCCGTCATCGGCACGGTGGGGCAGGCATGGCTCTCGATCAGAGGATCGATCTTCAACCGCTGGTTCAAGAGACAGCCCTACATCACCCGCAGGCCGTTCGAGAAGCTGTGGGCGTACGGGCTCCGGTTGGCTCAGGCGCCGGAGGAGGACGCCGAGCGGCTGCTGGTCCACGCGATGTTCGAGGACCTGCGGCAGGCGTACAGGAAATGGCCGATCCCCTGGCCCAGCTGGGGACGGGGGCTGTACTGCCTGCTCGTCCTGGAGGCGGGCGGACCAGGGTCCGCCAACGACCGGTTCCTGGACGTCATGAAAGACGTGATCAACGAGACCGGACGGTTCGTCCCGCTGATGGTCATCGTGAGCGCGGATCAGGCCGACCCCCTGGAGAGGCGGCCGGTCGTCCAGGGCTCCGTGGAGTCGTCCGAGGACGTCACCGCGAAGTGGCGGCGGCAGCGTGACCTCCGGGTCCCGTCCCTGGGCATGGTGCTGCGGGCGACGGACGACCTCCCGACCGCGTCGTACAGACCCCGGCTGATGCCGGTGAGGGCCCGCGCGTGGATCTACTGGGCGGTGGTCTTCTCCCTGATGGTCGCTCCCCTGGCCTACGTCAGGGCCGCCGCCCTGGGATGCGGCGCCGGGCTGAGGGAGGAGTTCGGGCAATGTGTCGGTCTCAGCGACGATCTCAGCAGGTTGAGGCCCGACCCGCTGGTCCGGCCCGCCCTGGAGAAGATCCGGGAGGAGAACTCCCGCATCCCCGAGGATCACGAGCGGATCGTGACCGTCTTCTTCATGGGGCCGCTGACCACGAACCCCCGGACGAAGGCCGGTGACCAGCTCAACGGCGTCCTCGGTGAACTGGCCGGGTTGCACGCCCGCCAGCGCCAGTACAACCGGCAGAGCGGTGACTGGCAGGTACGGGTCGAGTTCGTCAACGTCGGCCAGGACTTCCGCAGTGCCTCCTACGCCGCCGAGGTGGTCGAGGAGCGGGCGGAGAACGACCGGGGCGTCGCTGCCGTGATCGGCCTGGCCTGGAGCAGGAGGGAGACGCAGGAGGCCATCAGGATCCTGGGCCGTGCCCAGCTCCCCATACTGAGCACCACCAACAGCGCGGACGGCACCCCGAGGGTGAACGGCGGCCGCTCCTCGCCCTACTTCTTCCGCATGGCGGCGCCCAACTCCGCCCAGGCCAAGGCCATACGGTGGTGGATCTCACGCGGGTTGCCGGGCGGGACGGGACCGGTCCCGGTCGCGAAGGTGGCGACGCTGGAGCAGCGGAGCCCGGACGGAAAGGACATCTACAGCGCGGACCTGATCCAGGGACTGCGCGCGGAGATGCCGGACCTGCCCGCGACGCTGCCCTTCTCCACCCGGACCGAACTGTCCTCCCAGGTGGACGCCGCCTGCCGGAGCGGTGCCCGGATCCTGGTGTACACCGGCCGCACCACGTTCCTGGGCACGCTCCTCGACGACGGCGAGAAGGTCTGCGACCCGTCGACGCAGATCCTGGCCGGGGACGAGGTGACGGTGGCGGTCGCCGAGCTGAGCCGGTGGCCGGGGCCTCGGATGAACTTCGTCTCGCTGACCGACATCTCCAGCCGGGTCGTCCCGGGCAACGCCGCGATCGACGAGGCGATCGGCGAGCTGCCCGAGGCGGCGGCCTCCGTCACCTCGCGCGTCCACGCACGCCTCGCCTACGACGCGCTCCTGGCCGTCACGTACGCGCTGGACGAACTGCTGCGCCAGCAGCCCGGGCACCCGGGGGGCACGCTGGACGTCGCGGCGGGCGTGCACTACAACCTCCGCGGTCTGCGTGCGGGAAGTCCGCTCAGCGGGGCCTCGGGAGCGTTCTCGTTCGAGCCCGGAGCCACGGACCACACCGCCACGCCGCGGTCGCTCTGGCTGTTCTCGGTGAGCCAGGCCGAGGGGATACGGTCCCACGGCAGGTGCACGGTCACGTCTGCGGGAGTGGCGTGCCGGTGATCGGCCCGGAGCGCCGATGACCGGCCGGCCTCCGACGGTTCACCGGTGAAGGGGAGCGCCGCTCGCTGGTTCACAACGGTCCCGGTGGTTCACGAGAGTCCCGGCCGGCACCCCCGATGAGGCCGGCCGGGACGTCTCACCGCCCGCGGCGCCGCGTCCCCCATCCGACGAGGACGGCGGCCACCACGGCCGGACCCGGCAGGGCCCGGGAGACAACCGAGAAGGCGACGACGGCGGCCGGGACGGCGACGAACCGGTGTCTCATGCCCTCATCACGTATCCTCGCCCCGAACGGTTCGACGTCACGGACCTCACCCGGGCACGACCGACCCCTTCGCGACCGTTCGCCCGTCCCAACGGGGACGAGTGACGTGGACACCGGGGGGATCATGAACGAGGACGGAGCGCTCGCCGACGCCGTCCGGGCGGGCGACGAGACGGCCTTCGCCGAGCTGGTCGGGCGCCACCGGCGGGAGCTGCGGGTGCACTGCTACCGGATGCTCGGCTCGCTGGAGGAGTCCGAGGACCTGGTGCAGGAGACGTTCCTGCGGGCCTGGCGCGGACGCGGCACCTTCGAGGGCCGCTCCACCGTCCGTGCCTGGCTCTACCGGATCGCCACGAACGCGTGCCTGGACTTCCTCGACCGGCATCCGCGCCGTCCACAACCGCGCGAGGTGCCCCGGGAAACGGACGCGCCGACCATGCCGGCCGGGATCCCCTGGCTCCAGCCCTACCCGGACCGGTTGCTGGAACCCCTCGCGCCCGGCGCCGAACCGGACGCGACCGTGGTGGGCAGGGAGACCATCGAGCTGGCCTTCCTCGCCGCCCTCCAGCACCTGCCCCCCCGGCCAGCGGGCGGCGCTGATCCTGCGGGACGTGCTCGGCTGGCCCGCCAAGGAGACCGCCGCGCTGCTGGGAACGAGCGTCGACTCGGTCAAGAGCGCCCTGCGGCGGGCACGGTCGACGCTGCGGACGCACCTGCCGGAACGCCGCCTGGACTGGGCGCCGTCCACGACCCCGAGCGCGGGGGAACGGGAGCTCCTGCGGCGCTTCATGCAGGCCCACGAGCGGGCCGACGCCTCCGCGCTCGCCCGGCTGCTCCACGAGGACGTGCGGATGACGATGCCTCCCCTTCCGTTCTGGTTCGCCGGGCGCGAGGCGGTCACGGCCTTCGCCGCGGACGCCTTCGGACCCGGCTCTCCGCTGTACGGGGGGCGGTGGCGGAGCGTGCCCACCCGGGCGAACCGGCAACCTGCCGTGGCGGGGTACGTCAGGCCGCCGGGGGCCCGCGAGTACCGGGCCCAGGTGATCGACGTGCTGCGGATCGAGGACGGGAGGATCGTGGAGATCACCGTCTTCGAGCCGCACCTGTTCGCCGCGTTCGGGCTGCCGGCGACATCGCTCTGATCGTCGGCGATTCCCGCGTCCGAACGCCCGTGCTCGACGGTCGCGCGTCCGGCCGCCGCCCGTGATCGCCGATCCCGCGTCGGGCCGTCCGTGCTCCACGGTCCCGCGTCCAGGCGTCCAGGCGTCCAGGCGTCGGGGCGTCCGGGCGTCCGGGGTCGGCGTTCTCGTGTCCGGCCGCCGTTCGTGGGGGAGTCACCGGTGATCCCGTGTCCGGCTGGGCGACGCACCGGCCCACCGTACCGGTGACCCCTTTTCCGGTGTCCGGCCGTCTCGACGGTGCGGGTCGCGACGAGCGCGGCCGACGAGGAGGAATCCCGCATGACCACCTACGTACTGATCCACGGCGCCGCGTCCGGTTCGTGGTACTGGCATCTGCTGGAGGCCGAGCTGCGGGCGCGCGGCCACGACGTGGTCGCGCCCGACCTGCCGTGTGACGACGACTCGGCCGGGCTGTCCGAGTACGCGGACGCGGTGGTCGAGGCCGTGGGCGACCGCACCGGTCTCGTCGTGGTCGCGCAGTCCCTCGGCGGGTTCACCGCGCCGCTGGTGTGCGAGCGGGTGCCGGTCGAGCTGCTGGTGCTGCTGACGGCGATGATCCCCTCACCGGGCGAGACGGCCGGGGACTGGTGGGCCGCGACCGGCTGGGAGCGGGCGCGGCGCGAACGGGACGAGCGCGACGGCAGGGCCCCGGACGACGACATCGCCCTGTTCCTGCACGACGTCCCGCCCGCCCTGGCGGCTGAGGCCGGGCGCAGGGGCCGCGACCAGTCCGCGACCCCGTTCACCGAGCCCTGGCCGCTCACCTCCTGGCCGGCCGTACCGACGCGGTTCCTGCTCTGCCGCGACGACCGGTTCTTCCCGGCGGAGTTCACCCGCCGCGTCGTCCGCGAGCGCCTGGGCATCGTCCCCGACGAGATGGACGGGGGACACGCCGTCGCCCTCGCCCGCCCCCGCGAACTGGCCGACCGGCTGGAGGCGTACACGCGCCCCGGTACGGCATCGGGCCCGGGGCGATAACCGGTGTCGCTCTGTCGGTGGCTATGCCTACTGTGACCCTGGACACATGTCTTCGTCGCCACAAAAGGGAGAGTATGACCACGCTGAAGAACCGGCCGAACACCGCCCTGCTCGTCGTCGACGTGCAGAACGCCGTCGTCGAGAACGGTCACGAGCGCGACACGGTCGTGGCGAACATCGGCGGCCTCGTCGAGAAGGCGCGGCGCGAACAGGTCCCGGTCGTCTGGGTCCAGCACTCCGACGAGGACCTCGAAAGGGGGAGCCAGGGGTGGGGGATCGTCCCCGAGCTGGCTCCGGACGAGACCGAGCCGGTCGTCGAGAAGCACTACGGCGACTCCTTCGAGGAGACGACCCTGGAGACGGTGCTGTCGGACCTCGGCGTCGGGCGGCTCGTCGTCACCGGCGCGCAGACCGACCAGTGCGTCCGCGCGACGCTGCACGGCGCGCTCGTCCGGGGGTACGACACCACCCTGGTCAGTGACGCCCACACGACCGAGGACCAGACGGAGTGGGGGGCGCCGCCCCCGGAGAAGGTCATCGCGCACACGAACCTGTACTGGACCTACGAGACGGCGCCCGGGCGGACGGCCGGGACCGTCACGACCGCGAACGTCGACTTCGGCACGCCCTGAGGATCTCGTCCGGAGGCTCTCGTCCTAAGGCTCTCGTCCGGAGCCCCTCGCCCCTCAGGCTCCCGCCCCCGGGCTCTCCGCACCGGGGCACTCCGGGGATGCTCGGGAACGCTCCGGGAAGGTGCCGCCGGGGACGGCTCAGGCGTCCCCGGCGGCATCGTGCCGGTCGGCCGGAACCCGGCCGCCGAGCGCCCGCCACACCAGCGCGGCCGTCCGCTCCGGCCAGCGCGGGGGCAGGGGGGCTCCGGCGAGCTCGCGGCCGTACCAGGAGCCGGTGCACATGGTGAGGGCGACCTCCAGGTCGGCCTCGGCGTCGATGCGCCCGAGCCGCCGCGCGGTCTCCAGGACGGCCAGGAGCCTGGCGCGCCGGGGGGCGACCACACGGGCGCGGTAGCGGGCGCGGACATCGGGGTCGGTGGTGTCCTGGAGCATGGTGCCCACCAGCGACAGCCTCCCGGGCATGGACACCCCGCGCTGGAAGTCGGCCAGTTCGGCCACCAGCGCGGTGAACGGGTCGGTGGCCGGTGAGTCCCGGTCCTCCTCGTCCTCCAGCGTCGCGATCACCGCGGCGGCCAGGTCGGCCTTGCCCGGCCAGCGCCGGTACAGGGCCTGGCGGGTGGTGCCGGCCTCCTCCGCGACCGCCGACAGGGACATGGCCGCGTACCCGTACCGGGAGAGATGCCTGGCCGCGACGGCGAGGACCCGGTCGTCAATCGCGCTGTCACGAGCCCGGCCCTGCTTCTGACTCACATCGACGCTCCAATCCAATACTGTATTGTATTGATTAATCACATTCGAGTCGAGGATGGTGGCCGTGGTCATCGAGTACATCCGTTATACCGTTCCGTCTTCCCAGGCCGACGAGTTCGAGCGGGCCTACCGGGCCGCCTCCCCCGTCCTGGACGCCGACCCGCACTGCCTGGCCTACGAGATCGCCCGAGGCGTCGAGGAACCCGAGAACTACGTGGTGCGGATCGAGTGGGACTCGGTGGAGGGCCACGAACAGGGCTTCCGCGGCAGCCCCGGTTTCCGCGTCTTCCTCGCCGCCGTACGGCCGTTCATCCCGCAGATCCAGGAGATGAAGCACTACGTCGTCCGCCAGAGCGGCACGGCCCGATGACCGGATCACCGGCGGGCCCGACGCGGCCTACGCGGCCGTCGGCGCAGGCGGCGCAGGCGGCGATCACGGAACTACGGGCGCTACTGGGGCGCGCCCGCCTGCTCGACCGGGACCTGACCCGTCTCATGACCGCCGAGGAGAGCGCCGAACCGCTGGGCGACTCGGTCGTCCGGCCGCTGTCCGAGGCACTCGCCCACCTGGGCGGCGAGGACGACGGGCATGAGCCCGGGGCACCGGGTGGCGAGGACGACGGGCGTGAGACGGAACCGGAGCCCGGGACGCCGGGAGAGCGCCTGTGGCGGCTGGCCGTGGACGCCACCCGGCTGCGCACCTTGCCCGGCCTGCCGACCGGCGTCCAGGAGGCGACGGCCGCGCTGCAGCATCTGGCCTGGCTGTTCACCGACGACACCGGGACCAGGGCGGCACGGGTCGCCGAGCTACGGGAGATCCAGGCCGCCCTGACACCGCAGATCCAGGTCGCGGCCGACGGGCCGTACCTGGTCACCAACCCCTCGCGGATCACCGACTGGCTGGGCGAGCCGATCACGGTCCTGCCCCAGATGGCGCTGTGCCGGTGCGGGGCCTCGGCGATGAAACCGCTGTGCGACGGCAGCCACGCGCGCACCGGGTTCAGCGGCGACAAGGACCCCCTGCGGGTGCCCGGTCACCGGGAGAGCCACGAGGGGGTCCAGATCACCGTCCTGGACGACCGTGGCCTGTGCGCCCACTCGGGGTTCTGCACCGACCGGCTGCCGACGGTGTTCCGGCAGGGGAGCGAACCGTTCGTGGCGCCCAGCGGCGGCCGGATGGACGACATCGTGCGAGCGGTGCGCACCTGCCCCTCCGGCGCGCTCGGCTACGCGATCGACGGGCAGGAACCCGCCCCCCAGCGCCGCGAGACGACCGTCGAGATCTCCAGGGACGGCCCCTACCGGGTCACCGGCGGCATCCCGCTGACCGGTGACGACGGCCGGCCCGAGCCGCGTGACGCCGGTGCCTCGACCGAGCACTACAGCCTCTGCCGGTGCGGCCGGTCCCGGAACAAGCCGTTCTGCAGTGGCATGCACCACGATGTCGGCTTCACCGACCCACCGCTCTCCGAGAACCCCACGCTGTACGAATGGGCCGGGGGACTGCCGGCGCTGACCCGGATGACGCAGATCTTCTACGGCACGTACGTCCCGCAGGATCCGCTGCTCGCGCCGCTGTTCTCCCGGATGTCACCCGACCATCCCGAGCGCGTGGCGGCCTGGCTCTGCGAGACCTTCGGCGGTCCGAGGCTCTACACGGAACGCTACGGCGGCTACGAGCACATGATCGCCGAGCACGCGGGCAAGGCGCTGACGGAGGAGTGGCGCGCGCGCTGGGCCCAGCTCATCGTACGGGCCGCCGACGACGCGGGCCTGCCGTCCGACCCGGAGTTCCGGGCGGCCTTCGTCTCCTACGTGGAGTGGGGTTCCCGGATCGCGGTCGAGAACTCCCAGCCGGGCGCCGCCCCGCCACCGCACATGCCGGTACCCCGCTGGTGGTGGGTGTGCTCGGCCACCCCCGGCTCCCGCGTCTCCGCCCTGGCCCCGGTGGCGGAGGAACCCGCGGCCGACCTGCCCGGCACCGGCGAACCCCTCGGTTTCGCCGCGCACATCAGGCCGCTGTTCCGCGAGACCGACCGCAGGTCGATGAGCTCCGCCTTCGACCTGTGGTCCCACACCGACGTCACCCGGCACGCCGAGGCCATCCTGGTACGCCTTCGCCGGGGCGACATGCCGTGCGACGCCCCCTGGCCTGCCGATCGCGTCGACGTCTTCGCCCGGTGGGTCGCCGAGGGCACCCCGGAGTGAGCGGACCAAGGACGTAGACCCGGCCGTTCCCGATCGTTCCGGTCGGCCCCGCGCCGGTCGAACGGGTTCTCAGGTGGGTGCCACACGGCTCCCGGACCCGTTCGCCCGGCTGCTCGGGTGATCCCGCGACGCAGCCGGGCGTGGTTCCGGTCCGGCCACGCGACGGCGTGACCACTTCGGCCGCGGCGAGCCACGGCGCTTTCGGGCGGTCCGCGACCGCCGTCCCGGCGTCGTCGGCGTTCACCGCAAGGACCGCGGTGACTCCTTCGACGGCACGGGTCCGACGGGCAGGCCGGTGGTCTTCCGGGTCCGGGCACCGTGGTGCCCCACGTGCCGGTCCGAGGTGTCCGCGGTCAGGGCCGCGGCCGAGCACGGCGATCACGCACCGACCGCGCTGCCCGCGTTACTCGAAGTCGTCCGGGTTGAGCTCCTTGCGCCGCTCGAACTCCGCGTCGCTTTCTGCCTGCCCTTCGGACGCCTCCGGTCCGGCGGGTGTGACGCCGGGCGTGGCGCCCGCGGGACGCCTGGACGTCTCCACCTCCGTCGGGGTCAGCGGCGTGCCGGTCGCCTCTTCGCTTCCGCCGCGCTCGATCGGGTCGCCGTCGTTTCCAGGCTGACTGGTCATGAGGTCTCCTCGTCGTCAGGACGGGTACGGCGATTGCTGCTCGGGAGGAACTCCTCCCCCTTCCCCGCCGCCCTTGCTGCCTTTGTCGGTGCCGTGCGGTTGCCCGCCCGCGTGATTGCTCGGCGACTCCGGCACGACGTCCAGTTCCTCGTCACTGCTGCCGCCCTTGCCGGATCGCCGGAGTTCCGGCTGCTGTGGCTGTGTCATGAGGCTCCTCTCCCAACCATGGCTGCGAGGGCTGCCCTCCCCGAGCGGACACCCGGCAAACCAGTCACGCTGAATCGACGGTCCGAGGTGAGGTGTCCACCTCCTTGACGGCAAAGTTGATCTTTTCGGTAGCGGGCGGAGGGACACCGGTGTCGGAACCCGGACGGGCCCGGGACGGAAGCGGCCGGCCGCTCGACGGAGGGCGGCGGAACGGTGCCCGCGGTGACCACGCTGCCGCCGGGCACGAGCGGCGGAGGCGATGGACATGACCTTCCCCGGCGAAACCAGGGACCTTGGTCATCCGGAAGATCGAAAAAGGCCACTTCCCGAACCGGGAAATGGCCTCTGAGCTGGGTGGGGCTACCAGGACTTGAACCTGGGACCTCTTCCTTATCAGGGAAGCGCTCTAACCGTCTGAGCTATAGCCCCGCATCACACACGTGAACGGCCCCGCGTCCATCTGGTGGAGGCGAACCCGTCCGTTCGAACAGGGAAAAGCTTACCCTGTTTCGGCACCTGCTTGCGCCATGCTTTTCGCCGTACCGCCTCCGGCGTCCGCCCTGAGGTCCGCCGTGCCGGCGGCGCGCTTCCGGCGTGCCCGGGACTCCCGGCGTGCCCGGGGCGGGATCACCGTCCTCTCCCCGGCCGTCAGGGCCGGGGAGAGGCGGGGAACGGCTACTCGGCCTCGCTGAAGGTGACCTCGACGCCGCCGACCAGGTCGGAGGCGACGTTGTAGATCACCGCTCCGAGGGTGGAGAGGGCGGTGATGAGCACCACGTTGACCGCGCCGATCAGGGCGGTGTAGCCCAGGATGCGGACCGGCTCGAACCAGGAGGCCACGTCGATGCCGCTGGTGGACTTGCCGTCGGCGACGGTGAGCTGGTTGACCAGCTGGATGATGTTCTCGAACACCCCCAGGCCGGACAGCACCATGTAGAGCACCGCGACGGCGATGAACAGCACCACGAAGCAGACCAGCGACACCACGAAGCTGAACTTCATGGCCGACCACGGCTCGATCCTGCGCAGCACCAGGTGTGCCTTGCGGGGCGCCCTCGGAGCCGGAGCGTCACCGGCCTTGCGGCCGGACCCGTCCGGTGAGGGCGAGGAGGACATGCCCCCCGGCGACCAGGCCGCCCGGTTCTGGTTCTGCTGCCCTGCCTGCTGGGGCGAGGAGGACGGCGGTGCGGCAGAGGGCTGGGAGGGTGCGGACGGCTGCGCCGACGACCGCGGCGGCGGGCCGCCCGGTCCGGACGGCCTGGGCGGCTGCCCGGACGGCCGGACCGGCTGCCCGGACGAGGACGAAGGCGCGGACGCGGGCGGGGACGAGGGCGAGGATCCGGGACGGATCCGCACCGTGGTCTCGGCCTGCTTGCCGTCGTCGGCCGCCGACACCTTCTTCCTGCCCTTGGCGTCGGCTGACGGCTCCTCGGTTCCCGGTGCGGGCGAACCGCCGTTGGCCTGCGGGGAGGCCGTCTCGACGTCACCGGCTTCGGCGGTCTTGTCCATCTTCTCCATCGCCTGGTCGCGTCGTGATGCGGCGGGACGTGAGCCCGGCTTTCCCTGAGCGCTCACGGGTTGTCCCCTTCCCCGGGTTCCGCGAGCTCCGCGAGCTCAGCGGACTCCGCGGTCGCGCCGTCCTGTGGCGCCTCGACGATCCCGATGCCGTCCTCGCCGTTCTCCATGGCCTCGGCGTTACGGGCCAGCGCCACGACGCTGTCCCCCTCCGCGAGATTCATCAGCCGAACCCCCATCGTCTGGCGGCCGGACTGCTTGATCTCTCCGGCACTGGTCCGGATGACGCCTCCGGCGGACGTGATCGCGAAGACCTCGTCCTCGGGCCTCACCATGACCGCACCCACAAGCTTGCCACGGGCACTGACGATCTTGGCGGTCAGGACGCCCTTCCCGCCGCGTCCCTGGACGGGGTACTGGTCCGCGGGGGTGCGCTTGGCGTACCCGCCCTCGGTCGCGACGAGCACGTCGTCGCCGTCGGCGATGCGGTTCATCGACAGGAGCTCGTCGCCGTCGAGGAAGCGCATGCCGATCACACCGCTGGTCGCCCGGCCCATCGGCCGCAGGGCCTCGTCCGAGGCCGTGAAGCGGATCGACTGGGCACCGCGCGAGACGAGGAGGAGGTCGTCCTCCTCCGACACCAACCTGGCTGCGATCACCTCGTCATCCTCGCGCAAATTGATCGCGATGAGGCCACCGGTGCGCGGCGAGTCGTACTCGGAAAGGCGCGTCTTCTTCACCAGGCCGCTGCGGGTGGCGAGCACGAGGTACGGGGCGACCTCGTAGTCGCGCAGGTCCAGGACCTCCATGACGATCTCGTCCGGCTGCATGGCCAGCAGGTTCGCCAGGTGCTGGCCGCGCGCGTCGCGTCCGGAGTCGGGCAGCTCGTAGGCCTTGACCCGGTAGACGCGGCCCTTGTTCGTGAAGAACAGCAGCCAGTGGTGCGTGGTGGTGACGAAGAAGTGGTCGACGATGTCGTCCTGGCGCAGCTGCGCACCCCGCACGCCCTTGCCGCCGCGCTTCTGCGCCCGGTACAGGTCGGTGTTGGTGCGCTTGGCGTAGCCGCCGCGGGTGATCGTGACGACCATGTCCTCCTCGGCGAGGAGGTCCTCGATGGACATGTCGCCCTCGTAGGCGATGATCTCCGTCCGGCGCTCGTCGCCGTAGCGTCCGACCAGCTCGGCGAGCTCGTCCTGGATGATCGTGCGCTGCCGCTCGGGCGAGGCGAGGATGGCCTGGTAGTCGGTGATGTGCGCCATCAGCACGTCGTACTCGTCGGTGATCTGCTGGCGCTCCAGGGCGGCCAGCTTGCGCAGCTGCATGTCCAGGATGGCCTGCGCCTGGATCTCGTCGATCTCCAGCAGCGTCATCAGGCCGCCCTGGGCCGCCGAGGCCGAGGGCGAGCGCCGGATCAGCGCGATGACCTCGTCCATCCGCTCCAGGGCCTTGAGCAGCGCGCGCAGGATGTGCGCCCGCTCCTCGGCCTTGCGCAGCAGGTAGCGGGTCCGGCGGACCACGACCTCGATCTGGTGCGCCACGTAGTGCTTGACGAACTGGTCGAGCCTGAGCGTGCGCGGCACGCCGTCGACCAGGGCCAGCATGTTGGCGCCGAAGGTGGTCTGCAGCTGGGTGTGCTTGTAGAGGTTGTTCAGCACCACCTTGGCGACCGCGTCGCGCTTGAGCACGATCACCAGGCGCTGGCCGACGCGCGAGGAGCTCTCGTCGCGGACGTCGGCGATGCCGGTGATCCGGCCCTCCTTGACGGCCTCGGCGATGGTCAGCGCGAGGTTGTCCGGGTTGACCTGGTAGGGCAGCTCGGTGACGACCAGGCACTGACGGCCCTTGGCGTCCTCCTCGACCTCGACGATCGCCCGCATGGTGATCGAGCCGCGGCCGGTGCGGTAGGCGTCGTCGATGCCGCGGCGGCCGACGATCAGCGCGCCGGTCGGGAAGTCGGGGCCCTTGACCCGGGCGATCAGCGCCTCGAGCAGCTCCTCGTCGGTCACGTCGGGGTTCTGTAGGCACCAGGTGATGCCGGAGGCCACCTCCCGCAGGTTGTGCGACGGGATGTTGGTGGCCATGCCGACCGCGATGCCCGTCGCCCCGTTGACCAGCAGGTTGGGGAAGCGCGAGGGCAGGACGGTCGGCTCCTGGGAGCGCCCGTCGTAGTTGGGGACGAGATCGACGGTGTCCTTGTCGATGTCGCGCAGCATCTCCATGGCGATGGGCGCGAGCTTGCACTCGGTGTAGCGCATCGCCGCCGGCGGGTCGTTGCCCGGGGAGCCGAAGTTGCCCTGCCCGTCGACCAGCGGGTAGCGCAGCGACCAGGGCTGGGCCATCCGCACCACGGTCGCGTAGATCGGCGAGTCGCCGTGCGGGTGGTAGGAGCCCATGACGTCGCCGACGACGCGGGAGCACTTGAAGTAGCCGCGGTCGGGCCGGTAGCCGCCGTCGTACATGGCGTACAGCACGCGGCGGTGCACCGGCTTGAGGCCGTCGCGGACGTCCGGCAGCGCTCGCGAGACGATGACCGACATCGCGTAGTCCATGTAGCTGCGCTGCATCTCGGACTGGATGTCGACCGGCTCGATGCGGTCCACCGGAGGGCCGGGCGGAGTGTTGACTTCCGTCACAGGTCAAGATCCTTTTCTGGTACGGCTACCGCTACACGTCGAGGAAACGGACGTCCCGGGCATTCCTAATGATGAAGGAGCGACGGGCTTCGACGTCCTCACCCATGAGCACGCTGAACAGCTCGTCGGCCTGGGCCGCGTCGTCGAGGGTGACCTGGAGGAGCAGTCGGGTGTCGGGGTTCATGGTCGTCTCCCAGAGCTGGGAGGCGTTCATCTCGCCCAGACCCTTGAAGCGCTGCACGTTGTCACGGGGCCTCGGGTCGGGCTTGCCCGCCTCGATACCGGCCTGGATGACCGCGTCGCGCTCCCGGTCGGAGTAGGCGTAGGAGGCGTCGTCGCCCTTCCGGTCCCACTTGATCTTGTAGAGCGGGGGCTGGGAGAGGTACACGTGCCCGGCCTCGATCAGCGGGCGCATGAACCGGAACAGCAGGGTCAGCAGCAGCGTCGTGATGTGCTGGCCGTCGACGTCGGCGTCCGCCATCAGGATCAGCTTGTGGTAGCGGAGCTTGGCGATGTCGAACTCGTCGTGCACGCCCGTGCCCATGGCGGTGATCAGCGCCTGGACCTCGTTGTTCTGCAGGACCCTGTCGATCCGGGCCTTCTCGACGTTGAGGATCTTGCCGCGGATCGGGAGGATCGCCTGGAACTTGGAGTCGCGGCCGCCCTTGGCCGAGCCGCCCGCCGAGTCACCCTCGACGATGTACAGCTCGCACTTCTCCGGGTCGCTCCACTGGCAGTCGGCCAGCTTGCCGGGCAGGCCGGAGCCCGACTCCAGCAGCGACTTGCGCCGGGTCAGGTCGCGGGCCTGGCGGGCCGCCAGACGGGCGCGGGAGGCCTGCAGGGACTTGGTGATGATGTCCTTGGCCTCGCCGGGGTTGCGCTCGAACCAGTCGCGCAGGTGGTCGTTGCACGCCTTCTGGACGAACGACTTGGCCTCGGTGTTGCCCAGCTTGGTCTTGGTCTGGCCCTCGAACTGGGGGTCGGCCAGCTTCACCGAGATGATCGCGGTCAGGCCCTCGCGGATGTCCTCACCGGCGAGGTTGTCGTCCTTGCCCTCCTTGAGGAACTTCTGCTCGCGCGCGTAGCGGTTGACGATGGACGTCAGGGCCGCGCGGAAGCCCTCCTCGTGGGTGCCGCCCTCGGCGGTGTTGATCGTGTTGGCGAAGGTGTAGACCGACTCGCTGTAGGAGTTGTTCCACTGCATCGCGATCTCCACCGCGATGCCCTCGCCCTGCTCCTCGAAGTCGATCACCGAGACGTGCGCGGGTTCCTTCTTGGAGTTCAGGTGCTGGACGAAGTCGGACAGGCCGCCCTCGTACTGGTAGACGACCTCGTTGGGCTCGCCGTTGACGAAGTCGGGCCGCTCGTCCCTGATGGAGATCGTCAGGCCCTTGTTGAGGAAGGCCATCTCCTGGAAGCGGCGCGAGAGCGTCTCGAAGTGCCAGGTGGTGGTCTCGAAGATCGTCTCGTCGGCCCAGAAGGTGATCGAGGTGCCGGTCTCGTCGGTCTTCTCGCCCTTGACCAGGGGAGCCGTCGGCCGGGTGTCGACGTAGGTCTGCCGCCAGCAGTGGCCCTCCGTGCGGACCTCCACCTCCAGCCTGCTGGACAGCGCGTTGACCACGGAGACGCCCACGCCGTGCAGGCCGCCGGAGACGGCGTAGGACTTGTCGTCGAACTTGCCGCCCGCGTGCAGCACGGTCAGCACGACCTCGACCGCGGGACGGTTCTCGCCGGGGACGTTGCCGACCGGGATGCCACGGCCGTTGTCGACGACCCGGACGCCGTTGTCGGCGAGCAGGGTCACCTCGATCCGGTCGGCGTGACCGGCCAGGGCCTCGTCCACGGAGTTGTCCACGACCTCGTAGACGAGGTGGTGCAGACCGCGTTCTCCGGTGGAGCCGATGTACATGCCGGGGCGTTTGCGGACCGCCTCGAGCCCTTCGAGAACGGTGATTGAGCTAGCGTCGTAGGACAAGTGCGAAATCCTCCTGCCGCGGACACGCGGCAGGGAGAACGTGTAGCCCCGCCGTGCCCGTCACCGTCGTGAATGCCCCGATGCGCTCACCCAGGGGAACCGGCAAGGACGCCGGGGGTGACACGCAAACGGACGTGTCCGGAATTCGATTTCATTCTAGCGGCTCAGAGCACATCCTGTGGCATTGACGGCCTCTGGAATGGCCTGTCGCGCGACGATCATCATCGTGAACATCCCCCTACGCGGACGGGGTCCGTCGCGCCAGAGGGCCCGCTGATCCGTTCCAGGGCGGCGGATCGCCCCGCAGGAACGCCCGGCGGGTCACCCGTAGGTGTCGCCCGGGCCTCGGCTTCCGGTGACGCGCAGGCCCCCGTTGCGGCGGGGCCCGTTCTGCGGCCCGCGGACCTTGACGCGCTGCACCGTGCCGTCCCCGAGCTCCTCGTTCAGCCTTCTCACCAGGGTCGGCGCCAGCATGCGGACCTGGGTGGCCCAGGCCGTGGAGTCGGCGACCACGACCACCTCGCCCTCGGCGAAGGTCTCCGGCCTGGTGTGGGCGGCCATGTCCGCGCCGACGATCTCCTGCCAGCGTCCGAACACCCCGCCGACCGCGACGGGCTGCTCCCAGCCCCGGTCGGCCAGCAGGTCGGCGATGGCCCGCCCGAACAGCTGCGGGTCGCCGGCGTCCCTGCGTGCCCCCGAGGCCCTGCGCCGGGGCTCGCGGCGGGGCAGCTGCCCCCGCTTGGCCGCGTCCGCCTTGGCCTGGGCCAGCTTCTCCCTGGCCATCGCCGCCCCGCGGGCGGCCGCGCTCTTCGCCGACCCCGGCGCCACCCCGTCGCCCCCGGTACGCTCCCCGCCCGTCCCGGCGGCCGCCGGGACGCCCGCGCCGCCCCCCTTCGTCCCGGAGGCCGAGGGCCCGGACGCGGGACCCGCGGCCGGGGCGGCCGGGTCGTCACCGGACACGGGCCACGCCCCCCTCCGTCACGTCGAAGCGCCCCCCGACCAGCTCCACCGGCACGTCGTCGGGGACCGCGGCGGTGATCAGCACCTGCTCGGCGGGGGCGACCATCTCGGCAAGGCGGCGCCTGCGCCTGTTGTCCAGCTCGGCGAAGACGTCGTCCAGGATCAGGACCGGGTCGCCGCCGTCGGCCCTGAGCAGGTCGTAGGCGGCCAGCCTGAGCGCCAGCGCGAACGACCACGACTCGCCGTGGCTGGCGTAGCCGCGCGCGGGCAGCTCTCCCAGGCCCAGGAACAGGTCGTCGCGGTGCGGCCCGACGAGGGTCACCCCGCGTTCGAGCTCGGAGGCGCGGACCTCCAGCAGGGCCGACCGCAGCAGCTCGGCGAGCTTGGCGCGGTCGGTGCCGGAGCCCGCGGCCAGGGTGCCGCGGTACTCCAGGTCCGCGGCGGCGGAGTCGGGCGCCAGGCGGGCGTAGGAGGCGGCGACCAGCGGGCGCAGCGTCTCGACCAGCTCCAGCCGGGCGGCGAGCAGCTCGGCGCCGTGCTCGGCCAGGTGGGAGTCCCAGACCTCCAGGGTGCTCAGCGGGTCCCCGGCGCCGGCCTCGGCGAACGCCGTGTCGCTCTCGGCCCGGCGCGTGCTCCGGCCGCGCCCCCGGCGGGCCTGCGCGGCGGTGCGCAGCAGGGCGCCGCGCTGCCTGAGCACCCGGTCGTAGTCGGCGCGCACCCCGGCGAACCTGGGCGTCCTGGCCACCAGGAGGTCGTCCAGGAAGCGCCGGCGCTCGGAGGGGTCGCCCTTGACCATGGCGAGGTCCTCGGGGGCGAACAGCACGGTGCGCAGCAGGCCGACGACCTCGCGCGGGCGCGGGACGGGGGAGCGGTTCAGCCTGGCGCGGTTGGCCCTGCCGGGGTTGATCTCCAGCTCGATCAGCGCGCGCCGGTCGTCGCGCACCACGACCGAGCGGACGATTGCGCGCGCCGCGCCCTGGCGGACCAGCGGCCCGTCGCTTGCGACCCGGTGGCTCGCCTGCGTCGCCACGTACCCCAGCGCCTCGACGAGGTTGGTCTTGCCCATGCCGTTGGGCCCGACGAAGGCCGTGATCCCCGGCTCCATGCCGAGATCGACGGTTTCGTAGGACCGGAAGTCGGTCAGGGAGAGATGGGCGACATGCACCCCAGGAAGATTAGTCGTCCCCACCGTCCGGCGGGGCGTTCCGGCCCCCCTCCGGCACGGCAGGTCCCCCGTACGGCCCGCGTGCGGCCCTCGGCGGGCGTGGCGCGGGCCGTACCGGCACGTCTCAGCCGGTGGCCTCGGGGGGCGGGGCGACGTCGGCACCGGGGGAGTCGGCGCCCTTCTCGACCGAGCCCGCCCGGGAGGTGACGGCGTGGCCGCCGAACTGGTTGCGCAGGGCGGCGACGACCTTCATGGCGGGCGAGTCGTCCTGGCGGGAGGCGAACCTCGCGTACAGGGCCGCGGTGATCACCGGCAGCGGGACGGCCAGGTCGACGGCCGCCTTGACCGTCCAGCGGCCCTCTCCGGAGTCCTGGGCGTAGCCCTCCAGGCGCTCCAGGTCGGGGTCCTCCTCCAGCGCCCGGACCATCAGGTCGAGCAGCCAGGAGCGGATGACCGTGCCCTGGCGCCAGCTCTTGAACGCGCCGGGCACGTCCTTGACGATGTCGGAGGCCTCCAGCAGCTCCCAGCCCTCGGCGAAGGCCTGCATCATGCCGTACTCGATGCCGTTGTGGACCATCTTGGCGAAGTGGCCGGCGCCGATGCTGCCGGCGTGCACGAAGCCGTCCTCACCCTCGGGCTTGAGGGTCTGGAAGATCGGCATCACCCGCTCGACCTCGGCCGGCTCGCCGCCGACCATGAGCGCGTAGCCGTTCTCCAGCCCCCACACGCCGCCGCTCACGCCGCAGTCGACGAAACCGATGCCCTTGGCGCTCAGCTCGGCGCCGTGCCTCTGGTCGTCCACGTAGTGCGAGTTGCCGCCGTCGACGATCAGGTCGCCGGGCGACAGCACGCCGGCGAGCGCCTCGATCGTCGCCCTGGTCGGCTCGCCGGAGGGCACCATGACCCACACCGCCCGCGGCGCCTGGAGCCGCTCGGCGAGCTCTTCCAGGCTGGAGACGTCGCTTACCGCGGGATCGCGGTCGTACCCGACGACGTCGTGACCGCCGCGGCGCAACCGCTCGGCCATCTTGCCGCCCATCTTGCCCAGTCCGACCATGCCGATCTGCATACGAGCACCCCCTTCAGGGTCTTCGGTCATCCACCTACTGCCAGACGCGCCCGCGCGAGCCTCACCAGCTCGGTGTTCCCGTCCACCGGGTCACCCTGCGGACCGTGGAGGACGTCCTCCAGGCCGATGCGCGTGGCCAGTCCAAGCTGCCCCGCCTCGTCCAGGAGAATCCAGGTCGGCTCCTCCTCTCCGTGCAGGAGCCTCGGACCGGGGACGCCGAGCCCGTCGAGGCGGTCCAGGACGGCGTGCGCCCGCGCCAGGGCGGTGCCGGCCTGTCCGCCGATGATCTCGACGAGCACCCGCGCGCACTCGAGGCCGGTGGCGGCGAGCGCCTCGGCGCCCTCCGGTGTCCACACCCCGGCCTCCACCTCGACCCCGAGCCGCCGCAGATCCTTCCACAGGTCGGCGAAGCCGGGTTCGGCGAGGTTGACCGAGGCGAAGTCGGGCAGGCCGGAGGCGTCGAGCGCCTCCCAGCCCCGGATCGCCGCCCGGCGGGCGCCGGCGTCCCCGCCGGTCATCCACAGGCCGGTGCTCACCCCGACCGGGAGTCCCGGGCAGGCCGCGCGGATCGCGCGGACCGCGGCGCCGATGTGCGAGGCGCTGAGCGACTCGCTGCCCGCCTCGTCGCGGGGGTGGACGTGCACGGCGTCCGCACCCGCCCCACGCGCCTCACGGGCCGCCTCAGCGAGCTGCAGGGGGGTCACGGGGAGGGCGGGGTGCTCACCGGGCCTCCTGGAGCCGTTCAGGCACGCCTTGAGCCATGCCGGCGCCGCGGCGGAACGTTCCCCGCGGCCCGGGGACGCGTCCGGGCCCGCCTGGTCGCCGCCCGCGGGGCGGCCGGGGCCGGGCGCGGGGGCTTCCGTCATCAGCTGGACAGCCGGATCGGCATGATCAGGTAGCGGTAGTCGGGGACGCCGTCGTCGTCGGCGGGCTTGCCGCCGGTGAGGATGGCGGGCTTGGTGGAGGTGGTCATCTGCAGCCGTGCCACGTCCGAGTCGATCGCGCCCAGCCCCTCCAGCAGGAACTGGTGGTTGAAGGCGATGTTGATGTCGTCGCCCTCGAACTCCACCGGCAGCACCTCGACCGCCTGGGCCTCGTCGCCGCTGCCGGCCTCCAGGACGACCTCGTCGCCGCGGAAGGCCAGCCGGACCGGGGTGTTGCGCTCGGCGACCAGGGCCACCCGCTTGACCGCCTCGACGAAGGCGGCCGTGGGCAGCTGCGCGCGGGCCGAGAACTCGGTGGGCAGCAGCGAGCGGTACTTGGGGAACTCGGGGTCGAGCAACCGGGTGGTGGTACGGCGTCCCGCGCTGGAGAAGCCGATCATGCCCTCACCGGTGCCGCCGGCCGAGCTCAGCGCGATCTCCACCTCGGCGCCGGTGCCGCCCAGGGCCTTGGCCGTGTCGGCGAGCGTCCTGCCCGGGATCATCGCGATCGCCGAGAAGTCGGGCTGGCCCGGCTGCCACTTCAGCTCCCGCACCGCCAGGCGGTAGCGGTCGGTCGCGGCGAGCGTGACCGTGTCGCCCTCGATCTCCACCCGCACGCCGGTGAGCATCGGCAGGGTGTCGTCCTTGCCCGCGGCCACCGCCACCTGGCCGACGGCCGAGGCGAAGACGTCGCTGCCCACCCGGCCCGCGGCCGGGGGCATCGTCGGCAGCGAGGGGTAGTCCTCCACGGGCATGGTCAGCAGGGTGAACCTGGAGCTTCCACAGGTGACCACCGCCTTGGCGCCCTCCACCACGACGTCCACAGGCTGTGCGGGAAGGGCCCTGGTGATCTCGGCCAGCAGCCTGCCGGAGACGAGCACCACGCCCGGTTCCCCGGTCTGCAGTTCGAGCGTCACCTCGGCGGAGACCTCGTAGTCGAAACCGGAGAGCTTCAGCTGGCCGGTCTCGGTGACCTCGAGACGCATGCCGGCGAGCACCGGCACGGAGGGGCGTGCCGGCAGGCTGCGCGCGGTCCACGCCACCGCCTCGGCGAGCACGTCGCGATCGACCCGGAACATCACGTGGATCCGCCTCCTGTGTGTCGAGCTGTGTGTCGGACCGGGTGCCGGGCGTCGTGCGCCCGGTGCCGGGGTCCGTCTGGGTTCTCGGTGCCTGGGGTTCGAGTGTTCACTGTCGCGCACCTGAACTCTCCCGGAACCCTCTTATGGCTCTTGGGTTTCCTAGTTAGAGATACAAGTGGCCATCGTAATAGGGGGTGTGGATACTGTGGAAAGCCGTTGTTTCCGCAGGTCAAGTGCTGTTTTTTCATCCACCGGGGCTGTGGGTGGTCACTGTGGACAACTCTTGGGCCTGGGGAGAACCCCGCGGTACACACAGGCCGTCCCCAGATCCGGGGGTCTTCGTCCCCAAGTTGTCCACGAGGTTTCCCCAGGTTATCCACCGGGTAAGAGACCCTTTTGTCCCTGTGGACAACTCTCTTCACAGGGCGTCCCCAGGTTATCCACGAGTTGTCCCCAGGTTGTCCCCAGGTTCTCCCCAGAGTCGTCCACAGGTGCCGAACGCGGTTCGGACTGGCGTCTTCGCAGATGATCATGGTTGACGGTCCCGGAGACTCCCCCGCACCCGCGGATCGTTGATCCACAAGGTTTTCCACAGGCTGTGCATCACGCCCGGGACGATCTCACCCATTACGCGACTGCTGCTTGATCCTCGTGGTGAGTTCGTTGACCTGGTTGTAGATCGAGCGTCGCTCGGCCATGAGGGAACGGATCTTCCGGTCGGCGTGCATGACCGTGGTGTGGTCCCGGCCGCCGAACTGCTGGCCGATCTTCGGGAGCGACATGTCGGTCAGCTCCCGGCACAGGTACATCGCGATCTGGCGGGCGGTCACCAGCACCCGCGAGCGCGACCCGCCGCACAGGTCGTCGATGGACAATCCGAAGTAGGCCGCGGTGGACGCCATGATCGTGGCGACCGTGATCTCCGACCCGGCGTCCTCGGTGATCAGGTCCTTCAGCACCACCTCGGTGAGCTGCAGGTCCACCGATTGGCGGTTCAGGCTGGCGAACGCGGTCACCCTGATCAGGGCGCCCTCCAGCTCGCGGATGTTGGTGGAGATGCGGCTGGCGATGTACTCCAGCACCTCCGGCGGCGCGGCCAGGCCCTCCTGGATCGCCTTCTTGCGCAGGATCGCGATCCGGGTCTCCAGCTCGGGCGGCTGGACGTCGGTGATCAGACCCCACTCGAACCGGTTACGCAGCCGGTCCTCCAGGGTGACCAGCTGTTTCGGCGCCCGGTCGCTGGAGATGACGATCTGCTTGTTGGAGTTGTGCAGCGTGTTGAAGGTGTGGAAGAACTCCTCCTGCGTCTGCTCCTTGCCCTCCAGGAACTGGATGTCGTCCACCAGCAGGATGTCCACCGCCCGGTAGCGGCCGCGGAAGTTGTCGGCCTTGTGGTCGCGGATGGAGTTGATGAAGTCGTTGGTGAACTCCTCCGAGCTCACGTACCGCACCCGCGCGCCGTCGTAGAGGCTTTGGGCGTAGTGGCCGATCGCGTGCAGCAGGTGGGTCTTGCCCAGCCCCGAGTCGCCGTAGATGAACAACGGGTTGTACGCCTTGGCCGGCGCCTCGGCCACCGCTACCGCCGCGGCGTGCGCGAACCGGTTGCTGGAGCCGATCACGAAGGTGTCGAAGGTGTACTTGGGGTTCAGCCGGGCCGGTTCCCCCTGCGTGCGGCTCCCCCGGCCGTCCCACCTGTTCTGCACGGTGCCCGCGCCGCCGGACCCGCCGACCCCGCCCACGCCGCCCGCCCCGGGCGGCGCCGCGGCAGGCGCGCCCCGGTCGAAGGAGTCGGGCTCGGGCCGCGACTGGGACGGCTGCGGGGGGTAACCGCCGCGGGCGTAGCCCGGCCGCTGCTCCCCCTGCGAGGGCGGGGAGGCGTCCGCGGGCAGGTACGGCCCGGAGGAGTCGTCGCCCTGCTGCTGGTACGGGTAGGAGAACGGCTGGTGCTGTGGATAGTCGGTGGACGACGGATTACCGGGGGCACCCCCCGGATAGGGGTGCTGGAGGCCGGAACCCCCGTGGTGCTGGGGCGACGGCGGCTGTGCATAACCCTGCTGGTTCCCGCCGGCCTGGGGATAACCCTGCTGCGGAGCCTGGGGATAAGGGTCCTGGCGGGAGGCGAGGCCCGGCTCGGGACCGGCCGCACTGGGGTCGACCATGACGGCCACCCGCATCGGCCGGCCGTACTCCTGGGAGAGCGCCTGGCTGATCAGGGGACGAAGCTTGTTCTCCAGGACATCCCTGGCGAAATCGGTCGGCGCGGCGAGCACCACGGTGTCGTTCATGAGGCCGAAGGGGCGGGTCATGTTGAGCCAGACCCGCTGCTGGGAGGGGACGTTCTCGTTGAGGGAGTTCTCCAGCGCCCGCGCCCAGACCGCGCTGAGGTCCGTTCCGTCCATGGTCCGGCTCCTCTCCTCCCGACGCGGCCCCGCCGGCCCACGCGATCCGTTTATCCACATCGATGGCCGCCGGGCGGACCGGATCTCGGCGTCGTCCACACGTCGGCGGCCCCGTGGAGCCCCGTGGAGCCCCGGTGGGCGCCGCTGGAAATCCACATCGAATCCACAGGTTGTGCACAGTCTCGTACCTGCGGTCCAACGCATCCTTGCAGTGGAGAGAAGGTCTGGAAGGGACGACAGTAGCCCCGTCCACAGCTGTGTACAAGACGTTGTCCACAGCCTAGGGCAGTACGGGTGGGACGATGCGCACATCCTGTGGACGGCGGGGCGCCGGTGGATAACGTGCCTGTGGAAACGTGGATAACCTGTTCTCCACGTGTTCCCGGAAGCTCTCCGGTTTGACCTGGGACGCGCCCGACCCGTAACGTACGACGGTCGGCTTGCCACGCGGCGGCTATTTCGCATGCCCCGCACCCGGCAGGCCAGCCACTGTCGAGCGTCCCCATGTGCTGGGGATGCGTCTTGAGCCTGGAGCCCACTCGTGAGCAAGCGTACTTTCCAGCCGAACAACCGCCGTCGTGCGAAGACCCACGGCTTCCGGCTCCGCATGCGCACCCGCGCCGGCCGCGCCATCCTCGCCGCCCGTCGCCGTAAGGGCCGCGCCGAGATCACCGTCTGACGTGTCCGTCGCGCCCGGGCCGCCCGGGCGCGAGGCAGTACGCCCGTCGCCCGCCGGCATCACCGCCGGCGGGCGACGGGCGCTACCGCCCAGGATCCACAGGTCTTCGGTGTTGCCGTCCGCGTCCCGCATGCGCCGGGGCGACGAGTTCGCCGGCGCGATCAAGAAGGGGAGCCGAGCAGGCCGCCCCACGTTGGTCGCGCATTTCGGCATGCGCTCCGGCGACGACGCCCCTCCCATGGTCGGATTCGTGGTGAGCCGTGCCGTTGGGGATGCGGTCACCAGAAACAGGGTCAAACGTCGGCTGAGACACCTCATGCGAGACCGTCTCGAACGGCTTCCGCGAGGTAGCCTGCTGGTTGTACGCGCCAACCCACCGGCCGCGTCCGCGCGGAGCGAGCGCCTAGCCGCCGAACTCGATGCCGCGCTGGATCGTTTACTCAGGCGGCTAGAGCCTCGCGGGGCTCGCACGGATGGGCGATGATGACGGCGCAGCAGACCGCTGGAATTTCTCCGGCTGCCAGGATCCTGATGGCTCCGATCCGGTTCTACCGGTCCTTCGTGAGCCCTCTGCTGGGTCCCCGCTGCCGCTTCCACCCCTCCTGCAGCGCGTACGGCCTGGAGGCCGTGGCCGTTCACGGCGCGCTTCGCGGCACATGGTTGACGATCCGGAGAATCGGGCGTTGCCACCCATTCCATCCCGGAGGCTTTGACCCGGTGCCCCCACGCCCGGGCCGGTCCGACGAAACGCAAGGGAGCTAGCTCGGTGGAGCTGTCCTGGCTGAACTGGCTGTACACGGCCGTCGCCCAAGTAATCACCTGGATTCACCAGGGCTACAGCACCTTCATCCCGAAGGACAACGGGCTCAACTGGGCGCTGACCATCATCACGCTCACCGTGCTGATGCGACTGTTGATCTTCCCGCTCTTCCTCAAGCAGATGAACTCCTCGAAGAAGATGCAGGAGCTGGCGCCCAAGGTCCAGGAGATCCGCAAGCGCTACAAGAACGACAAGCAGCGGATGAACCAGGAGGTCATGGCGCTCTACCAGGGGCAGGGCGCCAACCCGCTGGGGGGCTGCCTGCCGATCCTGGCGCAGTTCCCGATCTTCATCTCGATGTTCACCGTGCTGCAGGCCATGGCCGCAGGGCAGGTCAAGTTCGGCATGACGCAGGAACTGGTGAACGACGCGCGGGCCGCGCACATCTTCGGTGCCCCCATCCCCGCGACGTTCTTCACGAGCTCGGCCGACATCGTCAAGCTGAGCGCCGACCCGATCATCACGAAGGTCGTGCTCGCGATCTTCGTGGCGGTCAGCTCGCTGACCACCTTCCTCACCGTCCGGCAGAGCGTGACCCGCTCGATCGCGCAGATGCCGGACAACCCGATGGCGCAGCAGCAGAAGATCCTGATGTACATCTCGCCGCTGTTCGCGATCTTCTCGCTGAACTTCCCCCTCGGCCTGATCCTGTACTGGGTGACGACGAACGTCTGGACCCTCGGTCAGCAGCACTGGTTCTACAGCCGTAACCCCTCCCCGGTGACCGACGCCAAGGGCAACGTCACGATCCCCGAGCCCAAGCCGGGACTGCTGAGCAAGGTCAAGAAGCCGGCCCCCGAGCCCGAGGCGCCGCCCGTGCCGGAGGCGAAGGTCATCCGCCAGCAGCCCACCCGCCAGCCCCGCAGCAAGCGGACCGGCAGCAAGAAGTCCTGACGTCCCATCCCGACAGCACGAAGGAGTGGCCGGACGTGACCGAGGCCGAGGCCGAGAAGGAGCCCGCGAAGGCGGCTCCCGATCTCGCCGCCCTGGAGCAGGAAGGCGAGATCGCGGCGGACTACGTCGAGGGTCTGCTCGACATCGCCGACATAGATGGTGATATCGACATGGATGTCGAAGGCGATCGCGCCGTGGTGTCGGTCGTGGACATCAAGGGCGGCGACCTGGTCGGTCCCAACGGGGAGATCCTGGAGGCCATCCAGGAGCTGACCCGGCTGGCCGTGCACCGCCAGACCGGCGAGCGGTCGCGCCTCATGCTCGACATCGGCGGCTACCGCGACCGGCGCCGGAGCGAGCTGAGCGAGCTCGGCACCAAGATCGCGGCGGACGTCAAGCGGGACGGCGAGCCCAAGTCGCTGCAGCCGATGACACCGTTCGAGCGGAAGATCGTGCACGACGCCGTCGCGGCGGCGGGCCTGCGGAGCGAGTCCGAGGGCGAGGAGCCCCGCCGTTTCGTGGTCGTCCTGCCCGCCTGACGGCTGCGTAACGGTCGCCCCGGCGTGACGGTACCGTCCCCGTGACGGCCGCGCCGGTGAGCCACGAGCCGCCGTTCCCGGTTCTTCCGGGGGCGGCGGTTTTTCGTTCCCCGGACCGTCGTCCTCCCCCTGCTCGGGTCCCGGCCGGACGCTTCCGGACGGGCACTCGTACGCGCGGCTTGTACGACGACGCCGAGGCGGGCCGTTAGCCTTGAGACCGGCCTGACCCCGACATTTCCAAGGGAAGAGTGAACGTCGAGTGAGTGACCACATCCCCGAGCCGCCCGAGGTCGCGCGCGAGGTCTTCACCGGTGACGCCTGGGCCAAGGCGGAGGCGTTCGCGAAGCTGCTGGCCGGTCCCGGCGTGGTGCGCGGACTGCTCGGCCCGCGGGAGGTGCCACGCCTGTGGGATCGCCACCTGCTCAACTGCGCGGTGGTCGCCGAGGTCGTACGGCCGGGCGTGAGCCTGGTCGACATCGGTTCGGGCGCCGGCCTGCCGGGCCTGGTCCTGGCGATCGTCCGGCCCGACATCACCGTCACCCTGCTGGAGCCGCTCCTACGCCGGACGGTCTTCCTGGAGGAGTGCATGATGTCGCTGAAGCTCGGCAACGTCGAGGTGCTGCGCGGCCGCGCCGAGGAGTTCGCCGGGAAGCGCGAATTCGACGTCGCCTCGGCCCGCGCGGTGGCGCCGCTCGGCCGTCTGCTGAAATGGTCGTTACCGCTGTTGCGCGAGGGAGGCGAGTTGCTGGCCATGAAGGGCGAGCGTGCCACCGAGGAACTCGCGGACGCCGAGGAGCAATTGCGGGCGAGCGGGGTGCAAACCGCCGAGCTCGCATCGGTCGGGCACGGTAAGGTCGAGCCGCCCGCAACTCTCATCCGGGTGGTCGCCGGTCGGGCTCCCCAGGGAGCGCGGAAGGCCTCTGGCCGGAAGGATCGCGCCTCGCGGGGCAAGCGCGAGGCCAGTGGATGAACCGAGCAAAGCGAGTACGAGGCCAGTGAACGACCGTACACGTGCGATCGCCGGAGCGACCGGCGGTCTCGGCTGGCCGGAGCACTCCCCGGCTCCTCCACATGGACGCCTTTCCGGTCTCGGCTGGCCGGCACCGGCTCCCGGTGCCCCAGTCAGGCCGGTTGAAAGGACGACGACCGTGACCCAGACCCCCCTTAACCCCGGCGACTCGCCGCTGGTACGAGAGGCACTCAGTTCAGTGGTTTCACGTGAAACATCGGCCCAGAAGACCGCCGCCGCACCCGGAGACTCCGCGGGCGTCCGGGACGGGGACTGGCCACGGCCCGCCAAGACGCGGATCTTCACCGTGGCCAACCAGAAGGGCGGGGTCGGCAAGACCACCACCTCGGTCAACCTCGCCGCCGCCCTGTCCATGCACGGCCAGCGGGTCCTCGTGGTCGACCTCGACCCGCAGGGCAACGCCTCCACGGCCCTGGCCGTCGAGCACCGGGGTGACGTCCCGGACATGTACAAGGTCCTCGTGGAGAACCTGCCGCTCGCGGAGGTGGTGAAGGAGGTCCCGGACATGCCGGGCCTGTACTGCGCTCCCGCCACGATCGACCTGGCCGGTGCCGAGATCGAGCTGGTCTCCATGGTGGCCCGCGAGGCCCGCCTGCAGCGCGCGCTGGCCGCGTACGACGCCGTCACATTCGACTACATCCTCATCGACTGCCCGCCGTCACTCGGCCTGCTGACCGTCAACGCGCTGATGGCCGCGAACGAGTTGCTGATCCCCATCCAGTGCGAGTACTACGCCCTGGAGGGGCTCGGCCAGCTCCTGCGGAACGTCGATCTGGTACGGGCCCACCTGAACCCGACGCTCGACCTCTCCACCATCCTGATGACCATGTACGACGGGCGTACCCGCCTGGCCTCCCAGGTGGCCGAGGAGGTCCGTTCCCACTTCGGCGCCACCGTGCTGAGCACGCTGATCCCCCGGAGCGTACGGGTCTCCGAGGCCCCGAGCTACGGGCAGTCCGTGATGACGTACGATCCCGGTTCCAGCGGTGCGATGGCCTACATGGACGCCGCACGAGAGATCGCTTACCGTGCCGTGACCGTATGAGCACCGGGAGCATCGCGGTCGTGGCCGCGGACATGTCAGTCTGGGTGACACCTTGAGCCGCGGGAGGGGCCGTGAGTAAGCAACCGAGAGGGCTGGGCAGGGGACTGGGGGCGCTCATCCCGACGGGTCCCGCCGTCGTCACGGAGACGCCGGCGTCGATGACCGTGACGCTGCCCGCCCCCGAGCCGGTGGTGCCGGAGCAGCCCGGCCCCCGGGCGGTGATGGGCGCCTACTTCATGGAGATCCCGGTCGGGGACATCGTCCCCAACCCCCGCCAGCCCCGGGACGTCTTCGACGAGGACGCCCTGAGGGAACTGGCCACCTCGATCGGCGAGGTCGGCCTGCTGCAGCCGATCGTGGTGCGCGCGACCGGGGACGGAAAGTACGAGCTGGTCATGGGCGAGCGCCGCTGGCGCGCCTCCAAGCTCGCCGGGCTGTCGGAGATCCCCGCGATCGTCCGCAGCACCCAGGAGGACAAGCTCCTGCTCGACGCCCTGATCGAGAACCTCCAGCGCGAGCAGCTCAACGCGCTGGAGGAGGCGGCGGCGTACCGTCAGCTGCTCGACGACTTCGGCGCGACCCACGAGCAGCTCGCCACCCGTATCGGCCGTTCCCGCTCGCACGTGACCAACACGATCCGCCTGCTGAACCTGCCGGCCACGGTACAGCGCAGCGTCGCGGCGGGAACGATCAGCGCCGGGCACGCGAGGGCCCTGCTCCGGCTGGAGGATCCCGCCGCCCAGGAGCACCTCGCCCGCCGGATCGTGGCGGAGCTGCTCTCGGTCCGCGCGGTCGAGGAGATCGTCGCGGTCGGCGACGCCAAGGCCGCGTCGGCACCGGCCCCGCGTGCGCCCCGGGCGAAGCCCGCAGAGGAGCCTGCCCTGCGGCACCTGGCCGACCGCCTCTCCGACCGCTTCGAGACCCGGGTGAAGGTCGACTTCGGCCGACGCAAGGGACGCATCGTGGTGGAGTTCGCGACCATCGACGATCTGGAGCGCATCATCGGCACGATGGCCCCGGGGTCGCTGCAGCCGACGGAGGGGTGACCCCCGCTCGTGGTCCGGCCCGACCGACGGGCCGGACTCCGGCCTGAGGGGGCCTTGGCCGACTGTCCGGTCGGCGGGAGGCGAGTCCTGGCCGGAACGGTCGCATCGGGTTCTGGCTGGGACTCTCGTCCCTGGGGTGGACCATCTCCCGGCTGTCCTTTCCCGTCGGCTGCCCGTCGTTGTTTCACGTGAAACAACGACAGGTCGACTGGGGATTCGGTCTTCTTCTGGAGCGCCATCCGTAGCGCGCTCACAGCGGCCAGAGACGCCGACTCTTTGATCGGCCTGTCACTCCACCCCGAAGGGGGCCAGCCTTCCGTCTCCGTGTCCGGTGGATGCCTCCGCATGTGACGAGTGACGCTTTCCTCTGTCCGGGAGGCCGGACCCGGTCCGCCCGCGCGGTTGGACGGCCATGTTTCACGTGAAACATGGCCGGATGGAGGCGTGATGCGAGATCGATCGACGGGAAGGGTGCCTTCCTAAGGGGACGGGCGACAGGCGTGAAGCCGGTAGGTCGGGCCGACCTGGATCTCTCCTCGGTCCCGACCCGGATCTCTCGTCGGTCTCCCTTGAGCTCCACTCCATAGAAGGGCTCGCCTCGGGACCCAGCGGGGAAAGGGTGCCGTTCTCCTGCCGCTCGGAGGAGAGGCGGGAGGCGTGGGGGACATCGCCTTCGTTCTCCTCGGACGGAGAAACCGGGCCTTCCTGAGGATCAGCCGGACGGAGGGCGTGCCCGCTGGAGCGGAAACAGCCCTTCAGGCGTGGGACGGCTGGGTGCGTCTCCCCTCCGGAAACGAACATGGTCCGCACGGTGGCGGACCATGTTTCACGTGAAACAGCGACGACTCGGGGATCCGCAGTCTTTCACGGCCCGGTTCTTCGACCTCGAAGACCCGGTACTCCGCAAAGAGCCGGGACCTCGTGAAGATCCTCATATCTTCCGTGAAGAGCCGGGGATCGCATGAAGACCCGGAACCCCGGGAGCCCTGACGGCTCACGAACGAGCGGCTCCCTGGACGGCGAGCCTGATGTCGGCGACGAAGGTGTCGATGTGCTCGGGGGTGGTGTCGAAGGCGGTCACCCAGCGGACCACGTTCTCGGTGGCGTCCCAGACGTGGAAGAGGTAGCGCTGCATCAGCTCCGCGATGACCTTCTCCGGAAGGATCGGGAAGACGGCGTTGGACTGCACGGGGTAGCGGAGCGAGACGCCGGGAAGATCCGCGATCCCCTCGGCCAGCCGGTGGGCCATGGCGTTGGCGTGAGCGGCGTTGTCGCGCCAGAGCTCGTCGGTGAGGAGCGCGGTCAGCTGGACGGAGACGAAGCGCATCTTGGAGGCGAGCTGCATGCCCTGCTTGCGGAGGAACGGCGCCGAGGCGTCCAGCTCCGGCCGGAGGATCACGAGCGCCTCGGCGCCCATGGCGCCGTTCTTGGTCCCCCCGAAGCTGAGGAGGTCCACGCCCACGTCCGTGGTGAGGGAGCGGAGCGAGCAGCCGAGCTCGGCCGCGGCATTGGCCAGCCTGGCGCCGTCCATGTGCAGGAAGAGGCCGTGCTCGTGCGCGAACCCGGCGAGCCGCTCGATCTCCGCCGCTGTGTAGCAGGTGCCGCACTCGGTCACTTGCGAGATGGAGATGACGCGGGGCTGGGAGTGCTGGGTGTTGCCCACCGCCGCCAGCTCGCCCCGGAGGTCATCGGGGGAGATCTTGCCGTCCGCCGTGGGGATGGGGATCAGCTTGCAGCCCAGCACGCGCTCAGGGGCGCCGCCCTCGTTGGTGTTGATGTGGGCGGTGGCGGGGCAGAGCACCGCGTCGTACGGGCGGAGGGCGAGCCCGAGGCCCACGACGTTGGCGCCGGTGCCGTTGAACATCGGGTAGGTGGTCGCCTGAGGGCCGAACGCGCCGCGGAAGGTCTCTTCCATCGCGGCGGTCCAGGGGTCCCCGCCGTACGCGGGAGCGTCCCCGGCGTTCGCGTCGACGATGGCGGAGAGAACCGCGGGGTGCACGCCCGTGTGGTTGTCGCTGGCGAAGCTCTTGGGGAATGAGGTGGAGGTCTGCACACGGCCAGCGTAGGGGGAGACCGGATCGCCATGCCCCGCGCGTCCCGATATCACCCCCCTGCGCCGTGACCAGAGGCCTGCTTTCCGCCCCCGGCCGCCGCCCTCTCCGTCAGGGCGTCGGCAAGGCCCGGACCGACCAGAACCCGGACCGATCGGACCCGGCCCGGCCGGAACCCGGGCCGGTTCCACGCGACACGAACGAGCCGGTTCCACGCGACACGAACGAGCCGGTTCTATGCAACATGAACGGCCGGTTTCACGTGACACGACCGGCCGCTTCCACAGGGCAGGGTCATCGGTGACCGGCCGGGGGAGAACGGGTAGGGAATCAGGCGCCGCGGGCCGCGGCCTGCTCCAGCAGGACCCTGCACAGGGTCCCCAGATCGTCCCCGGCCGCCTCGGCCGCCATGGGCAGCAGGGAGGTCTCGGTCATACCGGGGGCGACGTTGACCTCCAGGAAGTGCGGCAGCCCGTCGGCGTCGACGATCAGGTCGGTGCGGGAGACGTCCCGGAGACCGAGGGCGGTGTGCGCGGTCACGGCCATCTCCGCGCAGGCAGCCGACGCCTCGGGCGAGAGGCGGGCCGGAGCGAAGAACTCGGTGTGCCCGGCGGTGTAGCGGGCCGCGTAGTCGTACACCCCCTCGTTGGGGACGATCTCCACCGGAGGCAGGGCCACGGGCCCGTCCCCGAGGTCGACCACGGAGACGGCGACCTCCACGCCCTCGATGCAGCGCTCGATCAGCGCGGTGTCGCCGTAGGCGAAGCACCCGACCATGGCCGCGGGAAGCTCCTCGGCGGAACGGACGACCGAGGCGCCGAGCGCCGACCCGCCGCGGGACGGCTTGACGAAGAGCGGCAGACCGAGCCGGTCCACGATGCGGGCCAGCACGGCGGAGGCGCCGAGGTCGTGGAAGGTCTCCTTGGGCAGCGTCACCGACGCCGGGGTCCGCAGCCCGACGGAGCGTACGACCGTCTTGGCGGTGGGCTTGTCGTAGGCGACCCGGCAGGCGTCGGGACCGGCGCCCACGTACGGGATGGAGAGGAGTTCCAGCACCGAGCGGATGGCGCCGTCCTCCCCCGCGCCGCCGTGCAGGGTCACGAAGACCGCGTCCGGCGGGTCGGCGAGCACGGCGGGCACCAGCGACGCGTCCGTGTCCCGGGTCTCCACGGAGATGCCCGCCCCCCGGAGCACCTCGCTCACCCGGCGGCCGGAGCGCAGCGAGACCTCCCGCTCGTAGGAGAGGCCGCCCGCCAGGACGAGCACGTGGCCCAGATCACTCATCAGTTACCTCCAGCGTCCAGACCCCGGCCTCGGGCCGGGGAGAAACGCGGCGCGGTGCCGCACGGATCGGTGACGTCTCCGGCGACGACGACGACCGGACCGTCAGGTGTGAACGGTGGTCCCCCTCGTCACCGGGCCGGCGGCGAGGGGGACCACCGCGCACCGGCGCAGAAGGTCACCGTACGGCACCGGCGGGCAGGACCCGTGACGCCGGTGCCCCACAGGGGCGGAGCGTCTCCTACGAGGCCCGCCGGCACACCGGTGCGAGGACACGCCGCCTACTCCCGAGAGCGCACGAGAGCGCATGGGAGACGGACAGGAACGGACGGGAGAGCACGGGAGAGCCGGGCCTTCCTGGTCCGGCGCCGCCGTCCGCCGCCCCGCGCATGGCGGCGGACGGGATCATCCGCGCCGGCACGGCCACGAGGGCCGGTGACGGGAGGGCACGACCCCGGGTGAGCGGATCACCCGGGGCGACTGGCCGGGATCAGGCGATGTCGGGTGCCGGGGTGTCGACCCCGGCCCGCTCCGGGGACGACCCGGTGCCGAACGTGTCGCGCAGGCGGAGCTCCTGCTCGATCACCCCGGCCAGGCGGCGGACTCCCTCGCGGATGCGGTCCGGCTCCGGGTAGCAGTAGGAGAGCCGCATGTGCCGCGCCCCGCTGCCGTCGGAGAAGAACCCGGTCCCCGGTACGAAGGCCACCCGCTCGGCGACGGCCCGGGGCAGGAGGGCCTTGGAGTCCAGCCCCTCCGGCAGGGTCGCCCAGACGAAGAACCCGCCCGCCGGACGGGTCCAGGTGACGCCCGCGGGCATCTGGGCCTCCAGCGAGGAGAGCATGGTGTCGCGTCGCTCGCGGTACAGCTCCCTGAACGTCTTGATCTGCTCGCGCCAGGGCTGCGTGGCCAGGTACTGGCCGACGGCGAGCTGGGTGAAGGACGAGTGCGACAGCACCGCGGACTCCATCGCCAGCACCAGCTTCTCCCGGATGGCGTGCGGGGCGAGCGCCCAGCCGACCCGGAAGCCCGGGGCCAGCGTCTTGGAGAACGAGCCGAGGTAGACCACGCCGTCGGCGTTGTCGGCGCGCAGCGTCCGCATGGGCTCGCCGTCGAAGCCGAGCATGCCGTACGGGTTGTCCTCGACGATCAGCACGTCGGCCCGCTGGCAGATCTCCAGGACCTGCTGCCGGCGCTCGGCGCTGAGGGTGACCCCGGCGGGGTTCTGGAAGGTGGGGATCGTGTAGAGGAACTTGATCCGGTTGCCGGCGCTCTTCAGCGCGTAGACGGTCTGGGCCAGCGACTCGGGGACGATCCCCTCGCTGTCCATGGCGATGTGGATGACCTTGGCCTGGTAGGCGGCGAAGGTGCCGAGCGCCCCGACGTAGGAGGGCCCCTCGGCGAGGACCACGTCACCCGGGTCGATGAAGATGCGCGTGATCAGATCCAGGGCCTGCTGGGAGCCGACGGTCACCACGACGTCGTCGGAGTTGGCCTCGATGCCCTCCATCCGCATGACGTCGCAGATCTGCTCGCGCAGGTGCGGGTCGCCCTGGCCGGAGCCGTACTGCAGCGCGACCGTGCCGCGCCGGGCGATCAGGTCGGCGACCAGCTCCCCCACGACGTCCAGGGGGAGGGCGGTGACGTAGGGCATTCCGCCGGCGAGCGAGACCACCTCGGGCCTGGACGCGACGGAGAAGAGAGCTCGGATCTCGGAGGCGACCATCCCGGTTGCGCGGGCCGCGTAGCGGTCGACGTAGGAGTCGATGCGCGACCCCTGGGCGGGGGCGATGGCCTGACCGTGATCTTTGTTCTGGGGCACGGTCCACCTCCTAGGTTGTTGGAGCACAAAAGGGCTCATGCTTGAGAAACCAGGTTACGTCAGGGGTTGTAGTCGTCTGCGTGTGGGGACTGGACCTCCTGAAACCAGGACCCGCACTGGGCTACGATGCCAGCTGAGGACGCCGTTTTCGCGCGTTTTTCGCCATGGCTTGCACTCGTCTCGCCAGGATTGGGGCCAACAGGTGTCGCGTCGGCTGGCAAACGTCACCCTCGACAATCTCGACGACCTGCCGCGCCGCTGCCGCCGGTGCGTCTTCTGGGAACTGGATCCGGTCAACGCCGAACGCGCCGTGAAGGCGGGAGACCCCGGGCTGGAGAAGGAGGCCTGGATCTCCTCCACCCTGCTGGAGTGGGGAAGCTGCGGGAAGATCGTCTACGTGGACGGGGTGGCGGCCGGCTTCGTGCTGTACGCGCCGCCGCACTACGTGCCCCGCGCGGTGGCCTTCCCGACCTCGCCGGTCAGCGCGGACGCGGTGCTGCTGATGACCGCGCACATCATCCCGGAGTTCTCCGGCGGCGGCCTGGGCCGGATGCTGGTCCAGGGCGTGGCCAAGGACCTGACCCGGCGCGGCGTACGGGCGATCGAGGCGTTCGGCGACCTGAAGTGGGAGCAGCCGGGCGCGTGCCTGATGCCCGCCGACTACCTGCTGTCCGTGGGGTTCAAGACGGTACGGCCGCATCTGCGCTTCCCGCGCCTGCGGCTGGAGCTCAAGAACGCGATCTCGTGGCGTGAGGACGTCGAGGTGGCACTGGAGAGGCTGCTCGGGTCCATGAGCCCGGAGAGGGCCCTGCGACCCGTCTGAGAGCCCTCTGGGCCCCTTCTGGGCCCCGGCTTGGGTACTGAAGGGCGTTGCCTTGATCCGCGACGGCGTCCGGGCTTCTGCGAGGGGCTCGGGTGCCGTGTCCGTCGGGACGGGCCACGAGGAGTCCCGGACATGGGAAAGCCCCCCGCGTGGGACGGGGGGCTTTCCGTGGGTGGGTGTGCCGCTCGGAAGCGGGTGATACGGCGGTGGCCGTGGGGAGCCGCCTGCCGCAGGGGGCCTAGATGATGCCCTCGAGCTCGCGAAGCAGCATGGCCTTCGGCTTGGCGCCGATGATCTGCTTCACAACCTCTCCGTTCTTATAGACGTTCAGGGTGGGAATCTGGAGTACGCCGTAATTGCTGGCCGTTGTCGGGTTCTCGTCGACGTTCAACTTGACGACGGTCAGCTTCTCGGCCTGCTCCCCGGCGATCTCCTCGAGGATCGGTGCGACCTGCCGGCACGGGCCGCACCACTCGGCCCAGAAGTCGACGATGACGGGCTTGTCGCTCTTGAGGACGTCGGCGTCGAAGCTGGCGTCGGTCACGTTCTTGATGCTGCCCAAGGCTCCTGCTCTCCCTTGCTCCCGGTACTGCTGTGCTACCTGTTACCACGTGGGGCCGGCGGACCGGCCGGTGCCGCGGACCCGTGTCAGGCGTGACCGTGCTCGGCCAGCCAGCGCTCGGAGTCGAGCGACGCGGCACAGCCGGTGCCCGCGGCGGTGATCGCCTGACGGTAGATGTGGTCGACGACGTCGCCCGCGGCGAAGACGCCGTCCAGGTTGGTACGGGTCGTGGGGGCCTCGACCTTGACGTAGCCCTCGTCGTCCAGCTCCACCTGGCCCTTGAAGAGCTCGTTGCGGGGGTCGTGGCCGATCGCGATGAACAGGCCGGTGGCGGCCAGGTCGGTCTCCGCGCCGGTCTTGAGGTTGCGCACCCGCACCCCGCTCACCTTGTTCTCGCCCAGCACGTCCACCACCTCGCTGTCCCAGAGGAAGTGGATCTTCTCGTTCGCGAACGCGCGGTCCTGCATGATCTTGCTGGCGCGCAGCTCGTCACGACGGTGCACGACGGTGACCGAGGAGGCGAAGCGGGTGAGGAAGATGGCCTCCTCCATGGCGGTGTCGCCGCCGCCCACGACCACGATGTCCTGGCCGCGGAAGAAGAAGCCGTCACAGGTGGCGCACCAGGAGACGCCGTGGCCGGACAGCCGCTTCTCGTTCGGCACCCCCAGCTCCCGGTAGCCGGAGCCGGTGGCCAGGATGACGGACCTGGCGAGGTAGGTGTCGGTGGCGGTCTTGACGACCTTGGGGTCGGCGGTCAGGTCGACCTCGACGACGTCGTCGGCGATCAGCTCGGCGCCGAACCGGTCGGCCTGCTTGCGCAGCCCGTCCATCAGGTCGGGCCCCATGATGCCGTCGGGGAAGCCGGGGAAGTTCTCCACCTCGGTGGTGTTCATCAGGGCGCCGCCCGCGGTGACCGACCCCTCGAAGACCAGGGGCTTCAGCTCGGCACGCGCGGAGTACACCGCCGCCGTGTAGCCGGCGGGACCCGATCCGATGATGATCACATTCCGGACGTCCATCAGTGCTCGCGCCTCTCCCTGTGTCGTTGCCACCGGCGTCAACAGATCCTAGGCGCCGGTGATTCCCGCCCGGTGCGCCGGACGGGCCGGTCGGTGAAAAGCCGGTGATTCCCGCCCGGTGCGCGGACGGGCCGGTCGGTGAAAACCGGCGGGGCCCGGTACGGATCGAATCCGTACCGGGCCCCGCGTGAACCCTCGGCCCGGGCGACGGATCATCCGCCGCCGGGGACCTCGCGCCACCTCGTACGCCCCTGCGGGCCGGTGTCAGACCGGAGCCGGGCCGCTGTGGCGCCGGTCACTTCCAGCGGGCGAGACCGGGCTTCCTCACCACGTCGCACTGCGGGCCCACCACGTGGACGCTCACCCTGTTCCTGGCCTTGTCCTTCCAGAACAGCAGGATGTTGGCCTCCTGGCCGTTGTAGAGGGCCTGGTCCACGGCGAAGGGCGACGTGCCGACCTTGGCGGAGACCTGCTTGACGCACCTGTCGATCCCGGACTTGCCCCCGGTCCCGAGGATGGTCGCCGGGCCGATGTAGTCGAGCAGCGAACCCCGCAGTTCGGCGTCGGTGTAGTTGTAGTTGCTCTCGGTCAGCGTGTACCCGCCCCTGTCCGCCGTGACGGGCGGGGGCACCGCAGGTCCGGTGGGGTAGGACGCGGTGAGCGTCCCGGTCGCCAGCGCGGTCGCGCCGATCACCGCGGCCGCGGCGCCCGCCGCCACCGCGGGCATCGCCCACCGGCGTGGCCGGCTCGCGCGCCGCCTGGCCGGGACCACGGGGGTCACGGTGCCGTCGTCGCCGACGACTCCCAGCCGCACGGGCTCGGGTGCCGCCTCCTGCGCGGCGGGAACGCTCTCCCAGGGCGCCGGTTCGGACGAGGTCGTCGTCTCCCACGGCGCGTCGCGCATGATGTCGTCCCAGGCCGGTGCTTCCACCAGCCCTACTCCACCTCCACGGAAGCTCTCTGCCTCGGCGGCCAGCGCGCGGTCGATCCTCAGCGCGACTCCCATCGGCATCGCCGGTGTGGGCGTCGCCGCGAGCATCTCGCGGACCGCCGCCAGGTCGGCCAGGCTTTCGCCACACGGATCGCAGATCGCGAGATGCTCGCGTACCCGCATGGCCGTGGTGTCGTCGAGGAGCCCCTCGGCCAGTTCGGCCAAGATCTCCAAGTCGTAGTGCGTATCAGCCGTCACGAAGTTCTGCTCCCTTCGCGGATGAGACGCGGGTCAGGTCCGATCGGTTCCGCAAATGGGAAAGAATCGGGGCGAGCTTCGCCCGGCCGCGCGCGCATCGGCTCTTCACCGTGCCGCTCGGCACCTCCAGGACCTGGGCCGCGTCTTCGACCGAGTAACCCATCATGTCCACGAGCACCAGCGCGGCGCGCTGGTCGGAGGGCAGCAGCTTCAGGGCCGCCGACACCTCCATGGACACCTCGCGCTCGGACGTCTGGTCGAGCACGGGTGTCTCGCGCTCCGCGGCCTCGACGAGCTCGTCGTCGGCCACCGGGCGCACCGATTTCCTGCGCATGCGGTCCAGGCAGGCGTTGACCACGATCCGGTGCAGCCACGTGGTCACCGCCGCCTCGCCGCGGAAGGTCCCGGCCTTCCGGTAGGCCGAGACGAAGGCGTCCTGAACGGCATCGGCCGCTTCGTCGGGGTCGCCCAGCGTGCGCAGGGCGACGGCCCACATGCGGTCCCGATGTCGCTTGACGATCTCGCTGAAGGCGTGCGGATCCCCGGCGATGTGCCGGGTGAGCAGCTCGGCGTCGGGCACGGGGGCCTTGGCCGTCTGCTCATCCGCCGCCGGCGGGGTGTCTGGTGGGGAATTCACAAGGAGAGTCCTGCTGCCGATCCGGGGAGAACACCACTACGGGATAGATGGTGCCATGGATTCATCGAAGATCTGCAAGAAGACGGTTAAAACAGATCGAATCAGCTGATGTCACTTGGTCGCGAGAACCTTCGCCTCCACCACCTGGCCGCGGTACCCCTCGGCGGACGAGGGCATCTCGGTGAACCAGACGAGCACGTAGCGGCCCTTCTTCGGGGCCGGGGCGGTGAACGTCTTCTTGCCCGAGAGCCCGCTGAACTTCTCGACCACGCTCATGGAGCCCAGCTCGGCCGAGTCGCCGATCCGCAGCTCCGCGGCGCCGCCCGAGGTGTCGCCGAAGTCGACCGAGACCTGCTTGACCGGGACGCTCCTCCCCAGGTCCAGCAGCAGGCCGACGCCCTTCTTGAGCCGCCCGAAGTCGGCGGAGTCGTAGGTCTCGGAGTGCCAGTCGGTGGACTCCTTGCCGTCGGTCGCGCCCGAGGCCCACCTGCTGCCCTCCTCCCGGTCGCCCAGCGGGTCGAAGCCGATGACCGAGGAGGGCTCCACCTCCCGGGTGGCGGCGGCCGCGGTCGGCGTGGGCGTGGTGCTGCGCTCACCGGGGGACGGGGTGCCCGCGTTGCCGATGCTGCGGCCCAGCGTCCAGGCGCCCAGCCCGACGGCCACCATCACCAGCAGCACGACCACGGTCATGGCGACCTTGTTGAGCATCCCGCCACCGGCGGCGGGGCGGGAGCCCTGGTGGTGCTGCGGCCGGTGCTGGTGCTGCGGGGGCGGCGCGTGGCGGTGGGGCGCCTCGGTCTCGACGCCCTCGGAGCGGGAGGCCGCCACCGGCAGCGGGGTCATGGGCATCGGGGCCGGCATCGGCATCGGGCTGGGCCGGGCCACCGAGGCCAGGGCCTCGGCGAAGTCGGCCGGTGTGGTCAGCGGTTCCAGCGAGCGCCGGGTCTCCGGCAGGATCGCCCGGCAGACGATGGCGTCGAGGTAGCCGGGAACGCCCGCGGTGACCTGGCGGGGCGTGCAGAAGTGCCCGTCGCCCATGGGCGCCACGGGAAGCCCGCCGCCGTCGCGCTCGTCCCCGGGCCAGTGGCCGGTGAGCCCGGCGTACAGCAGCCGGCCCAGGCCCTCGGTGTCGGAGCGGGCCGGGTCGTCGCTGGTCACGTCGTTCAGGACCGCGTCCACCCCGAGGCCGAGCAGCTTGACCGTGCCGCCCGCCGTCCACACCAGCTGCTCGGGGGTCAGGCACAGGTGGGCGAGGTTCGCCTCGTGCGCGTGGGCCATGGCCTCGGCGGCCTCGGCGACCATCGCGGCGGCCCGCTCCGGGTCGAGCGGGCCACCGGCGATCATGTCGCCGAAGGTCTCGCCGCTCACCCACTCGCTGACCACGTAGGAGTGGCCGTCGTCCTCGGTCGCGTCGAAGACCTGGGTCAGGCGGGGGTCGGTCAGCCGGCTGGCCACCCGGGCCGCCGTGACGACCTCGTTCAGGCGGGGGAAGTCGGCGTCGAAGGTGTGCACGGCGACGGGCCGGGCGAGCACCTCGTCGATGGCCTTCCACAGCGTGGCCCCGCCCGCCTCGTGGACGCGGTCCTCAAGGCGGAAACGGTCGGCGAGCTTGGTGCCGGGCTCGACCGTGGGTGAGCTCATACCTGCCCCGCATCCGAGAGCACGACGGCACCACGCCAGGTCGGCACGTCACGACACATCACGCGATGCTGGGTGGATCCGCCCACGCCCTCCTGCTTCCATTAGCCGCATGTCACCACACGCGTCGCACCATGGTAGTCCCGCACCGGTTCCGCCCGTGTTCGCCTTGTCAGACGTTTGAGACAAGCCTTTGGCTTACCGGCCTACCCGTCCTGCCACCATTCCAACGATCGAACTCACTTCGGGGATGCGCATCCGGTGGGCGATCGCCAAGTAAAGAACCATACCGAGTCCGCCGCCCACCGCCAGCATGATGGCGGAGCTGAGCGCGTTCAGTCCGGTGAGTTCCCGGGTGAGCCACAGCACGCCGAGCGCGAGACCGGCCGCCGGGAGCGCGGCGAGGTACATCCGGGACAGCCCGGCGGCCACCTCGCGTCCTCCCAGCCCCCCGACGCGGCGCGCGGCCATCGTCCAGGCGACCGCGGTGCCCACCACGTAGGCGACGGTGAACGCCGCCGCCAGGCCCATCACGACGTAGCGGGCGGGCAGCACGACGTAGGCCACCAGGCTGAGCGAGGCGTTCACCGCCACGTTCCCCAGGGCCAGGAAGGCCGGGGTGCGGGTGTCGCCGAAGGCGTAGAAGACCCGCAGCAGCAGCTGGAACAGGGAGAACGGGACCAGCGCCAGGCCGAAGATCTGCAGCACGTTGCCGATGTGGACCGCCGACTCGACGGTCATGTTCCCCCACGAGAAGATCAGCACGGTCACCGCGGGGCCCAGCACCATCAGCAGCAGCCCGGCCGGGACCAGCAGCACCGCCACCAGCCGCACCCCCGAGGCGAACTCCCCGGCGATCTCCGCCGGTCTTCCCTCGCTCACCGACCTGCTCATCCTGGGCAGCATGGCGGTGATCACCGAGACCGCGATGATCCCGTACGGGAGCTGGAAGAACTGGTAGGCGTAGGCGTAGGCGGAGTTGCCCGCGCCGGGCGCCCGCTCGCCCGCGCCCGTGGCGAGCCTGGTGGTGATCAGGAAGCCGAGCTGGCTGATGCCGACGTAGGCGAACGTCCAGACCGCGGTGCGGCCCATCTCGCCGAGCCCGGCCTCGCGCAGGTCGAACCGGGGCCGGAAGCGGAAGCCGACCCGGTGCAGCGAGACGACCAGCACCAGGCACTGCGCCACGATGCCGGCGGTGGTGCCGAGCCCGAGCAGCAGCAGGTCGCCGTCGCTCACCGTGTCCACGTCGGTGCCCGCGCCGCCGAGCTTCACGTAGTAGAAGATCGCCACGCCGATCATCACGATGTTGTTCAGCACCGGCGCCCACATCGGCGCGGCGAACCTGTCGCGGGTGTTGAGGATCGCGCCCGCGATCGCGCCGATCCCGAAGAAGGCGATCTGCGGCAGGATGTACTGCGCCAGGGTGACCGCGACCTCGATCTTCCTGGCGTTCCAGCCGGTGCTGTAGAGGCCGATCAGCGGGCCGGCCAGCGCCGTCGCGATCAGTGCCAGCACGGTCAGCGAGAGGACGCCCAGCGTCATCAGGCGCTGCTCGTAGGCCCGGCCGCCGTCGGGGTCGCTGCGCTGCCGCCGGACGATCATCGGGATCACGACGCTGCTCAGGACACCGCCGATGAGCAGGTCGAACAGGACGAGCGGGATCGTGTACGCCACGTTGTAGGCGTCGCCCAGCGCGAAGGTGCCGATGGCCGCGGCGAGCACCGCCGTCCGGACGAAACCGGTGACGCGCGAGACCATCGTCCCCGCGGCCATGATCGCGCTCGCGCGCAGGACCCTGCTCATGCGCTCTCCTCCGCCGGGGGACTCAGGACTGTTCGGGGGCTGTCGGGGGGATCGTCCGGGACCGCCCGGGACCGTTCAGGACTCAGGACCGCTCACGACTCCGTGCCGGCCGGCTCGCGCTCGCGCTCCGCCGGAGCGGCGACCGGGGGACGGCGGCCTCCCCGCCGGCGCAGGACGCGCAGCACCACGGCGGCCAGCATCACCACCAGGGCCGCCCCGACGATGACCAGCGCGACCGCGGTGTAGCCGGTGGTGCGCACGGTCAGCTCGATCGGCTCGCCGTACGCGCGGCCGTCGTCGGTGGTGAGCTGGACCCTCACGGTGGTCTGGCCGCTGGCCGTGGTCGAGGTCATCGGGATCCGGACGGTCTGGTTCTGGCCGCCCTGGATCACCATCCGGTCCTGGTACGGCTCGATTCTGAGCAGTTCGGGCTGGGCGGAGGTCACCCGCAGGCGGACCACCACCCGGCCGGCGTCCCCGCGGCCCAGCTGGTTGCGCACGCTGATCGGCACGTCGCCGTCGCGTCCGGCCAGGGTGCGCAGCCGCGACTGCTCGCTGCCGGTGATGGTGACCATGGCGATCCGGCCGTCGACCGCCTCCCCGACCTGCTCGACGTACGGCGCCGCGGCGTTGGTCCTGCCGCGCCAGGCCGAGGAGACCAGCCGCAGCATCGCGAGGTCGAAGGCGTCGAGGTCCACCGCGGTCGTGACGGCGGCGGTCAGGTCGGCGCGGGCGCCGACCTTCTTGACGGCGGTCATGTACGACCTGGGCAGCTCCTGGCGCCGGTCCTGCTCGGTGTAGGTCAGCCCGGCCCGGGGGACGGGGGCGCCCTTGGCGGGCTTGACCGCCTCCAGCGTGACCGGCGCCAGCCAGGGCAGGGCGGCGGCGGTCTTCAGCAGGCCGGTCACGTACCCGGGGTCGGGGTCCCACCGGCGGTGCGGTACGGCGATCACGGTCCTGGTCGTGGTCGCCGGCTCCGAGGCGATCATCGCCGTCTCCGCGATGAAGCGCCGGCGCCCGGCCAGGGCCGCGCCGGGGGCGGAGATGTCCGCGCCGACGGTCTCGCTCAGGGGCTCGTCGGCGACCAGCGCGGTGACCGGGCCGGTGACGGCGTTCAGGGTGGCCGAGGCGTCCGGGGTGACGGCCGGGGCGGTGCCGGGCGGGGTGCCCGTGGGCGACGCCGGCGGCAGGTTCGGCGCGTTCAGCAGCACGGTGCCGACCCCGGCGGTGGCCAGCAGGTCCAGGCCGTCGTGGTCGAGCATCCCGTCGACCGGCCAGTTCACGTTGGTGATCACGTCGCGGCCGAGGGTCTCCTTGGAGACGATCCTGGCCGCCTCGATCCCGGTCGCGGTGAGGTCGTCGACGCCGTTGTGGGCGAGCGCGAGCACGTCGGAGTCGCCGTACGGGGTGGCCACCACCGGGTGGTCGGCGACGGCGTCGCGGAAACCGGCCAGCCACCGGGCGGCCCCCGGGCTCGGCGGGCGCTGCTGGGGGCGGTCCTTGGCCCGCACCGAGTGCGGCCTGCCCAGGGCGCGCGCGTCGTCGAGCAGGGCGGGGTCGACCACCCAGGTCAGCCCCTTGGCCGTCGCGGTGTCCTGGGCGATCGTGAGCAGGTCGCCCAGGCGCTTGCCGGGGGCCATGGCCGCGGCCAGGTTCTCGTCGGCGAAGACGGTGTCGCCGCTGCGGCGCGGCTGGTCGACGACGGGCAGCACCACGGCGAGCCGGGTACGGGGGACCCGCACGTCGCGCGGCATGTAGGTCACCGTGGTGCGCAGGGCGGCGACCGGCTGATCGAGGGCGTCGACGACCTCGATCACGACCGGGTGGACGCCGAAGCGGGAGAGGCTGAGGTCCGCCGGGGTGAAGACGAACTCCCACGGAAGCTTCCCCGAGGGCTCGATCGGGACCTGGAAGTAGCTCAGGGCGCGCCACGGGGCCGGCGGGGGACTCTGTCCCGACTGGTAGGCCGTCAGCTCGTCGCGCCGGACGAACGGCTGCGACGAGTAGCGCATCCGGATGCGCAGCCCGCTGAGCGGCTCGCTGCCCGAGTTGACCAGCGATCCGGAGATCCTGATCTCGGTGGCCGGGTCACGCGGGAGGTCCGGGCCGATCGCCTCCAGCACGACCTGCAGGCCCGCGCGGTTCACCGAGGCCGTCCGGGCGTGCGCCGTGCCCGGGACGACCACGGCCGCGGGCATGAGCAGCGTGGCGAGCAGGGCGAGCAGCGCGGCCTTGTGGATCACGTTCCGGCCAGAGGTCGAGTACGGCGCACGACCGCAATGCTATGGCCTAACCGGCGAGGGGAAAGGTCGCCGACTCCCTCCGGGAAGCAGTGCGGGTCAGGTCGACGACCCTTCCCGCGACCAGTCTGAGCAGGTGATCGGCCCGGATCGACAGTGCCGTACGACGCTCTCCGGTGGGTACGTACACGGGCGTGGCGATACCGGTCAGCCGCTCGTCGACCAGCACGGTCAGGGTGGAGGGGAGCAGCAGCGGGCAGACCAGGCCGGCGGCGTAGTCGGTGGCGGAGTTGACGGTGAAGGCCGAGGCCGGGCGGACCCGCCGGGCGTTCAGCAGGCCGCCGATCACGCCGGGGCGGGGAGGCGTTCCGACCGAGCCGACGACCGCCACGGGCTCCCGGTCGGTCCGCGTGGTGACCTCGAAGACCGTGACCCCCACGCAGAGCTCCGGATCGGCCGCCAGCACCTCCGGCAGTTCGTCCGAACATGTCATCGCGCGAGGAAGGCGTACGATCTCATGATGGATCTGGTGGGCGAGGAGCCAGCGGTGGATCGTGAGCGCATCCTTCATGTGTGTGCTCCTTGCCTCGACGCACGGCCCCCGAGGTTCCCCTGACCGACCGTAACCTGATGATCGCACCAGGTGTATCTCCGCAGGGGAACATGTTCCGTAACCGAAGGACCTACCCGGCTTGTCCCTTTCAAATCTGACCCAGAGCCAGCGCCACGGCATGAGCGAGCTGTTCCGGAAGATCGCTCCTGTGACGGATGAGCTCGGCGAGCTCTTCGCCGCCCGGGGCTACCAGATCGCCCTCGTCGGAGGCTCGGTACGCGACGTCTTCCTGGGCAGGATCGGCAACGACCTCGACCTGACCACGGACGCCAGGCCGGAGACGGTCCTGGAGCTCGTCCGCGACTGGGCCGACTCCGTCTGGACGATCGGCATCGACTTCGGCACGGTCGGCGTCCGCAAGGGCGGCTGGCTGCTGGAGATCACCACGTACCGCAGCGAGTCCTACGACCCCAGGTCGCGCAAACCCGAGGTGGCCTACGGCGACACGCTCGAGGGCGACCTGGCCCGGCGCGACTTCGCGGTCAACGCGATGGCGCTGCGCCTGCCGTCGCGCGAGTTCGTCGACCCGTACGGCGGCCTGGACGACCTGCACGCCCGGGTGCTGCGCACCCCCGGTCCCCCGGAGCGCTCGTTCGGCGACGACCCGCTGCGGATGCTGCGCGCCGCCCGGTTCGCCAGTCAGCTCGGCTTCACGGTGGACTCCGCGGCGCTGGCCGCGATGGGCACCATGGCCGACCGGATCGACATCGTCTCGGCCGAGCGCATCCGCGACGAGCTGGACAAGCTGCTCTGCGGCGACCACCCGCGCGAGGGGCTCAGGCTCCTGGTCGACACCGGCCTGGCCGCGCACGTGCTGCCCGAGCTGCCCGGTCTGCGCCTGGAGATCGACGAGCACCACCGGCACAAGGACGTCTACGAGCACTCGCTGATCGTGCTGGAGCAGGCGATCGACCTGGAGGAGAACGGTCCCGACCGGATCCTGCGCTGGGCCGCGCTGCTGCACGACGTGGGCAAGCCCAAGACCCGGCGGCACGAGCCGGGCGGGCGGGTCTCCTTCCACCACCACGAGGTGGTCGGCGCCCAGCTGTCCAGGAAGCGGATGACCGAGCTGAAGTTCCCCAAGGACGTGGTGGCCGACGTCTCGCGCCTGGTGGAGCTGCACCTGCGCTTCCACGGGTACGGCTCGGGCGAGTGGACCGACTCGGCGGTGCGCCGTTACGTGCGCGACGCCGGGCACCTGCTGGAGCGGCTGCACAAGCTCACCCGGGCCGACTGCACCACCCGCAACCGGCGCAAGGCGCAGGCGCTGTCGGCCACCTACGACCAGCTGGAGGAGCGGATCGCCCGGCTGGCCGAGGAGGAGGAGCTCGGCAAGATCCGTCCCGAGCTCGACGGCAACGAGATCCAGCGGGTCCTCGGACTGCCGCCGGGCCCGGCCGTGGGACGCGCCTACCGGTTCCTGCTGGAGATGCGCCTGGACCGGGGCGTCATCGGCAGGCAGGCCGCCGAGGAGGCCCTGCGCGCGTGGGCCCGGGAGAACGGGGTGACCTCCTGACCGGCGTGCCCGGACGACCGGGGTGACCGGCGTGCCCGGGCCGGTCGTCCCGGGCGTCCCGGGCGGCTCACGACGGCGATGACGGCAGCGGCTCGGGCGATCGGGCCGGCGTGACGATCCGGTAGAGCACCGCGCCGCCGACGTAGCCCGCGGCGATGATCAGCAGCACCGTCAGGGACCTGCCGTCCGGCGGGAGCAGCGCCGCGGCCAGCGCGGCGGCCAGCACGTAGCTGCCGTTGAAGAGCATGTCGTAGATGGAGAAGGCCCGGCCGAGGTAGGCGTCCCGCAGGTCCCGCTGGACGGCGGTGTCGGCGCAGATCTTCACGCTCTGCCCGGCGATGCCCAGCACGAAGCCCGCCACCGCGAACCCCCACCGCTGGAACGGCACGCCGAGCGCCAGCGTCAGCACCCCGGCCGTGACCAGCATGGCCGGGACCCACCGCTCGATGCCGAACCGCTCGGTGGCCCACGGCGTGACCAGGATGGCCATGAAGTAGCCGACCCCCGAGGTGGCGACCACCAGGGAGGCCGCGGCCAGCGCGTCCTCGGCGTTCTCGGCGAAGTAGTACCGCGACAGCAGCACGAGCATCGCCGTGCACATGCCGTACATGAACCGGTGGGTGGCCATCGCGCCCATCGCCGCGGCGGCGGCCCGGTGGCTCACGATGTGCCGGGCGCCGTCGGCCAGTCCGGACAGCACGTGGCGCACGGCCTCGCGGGTCTGCGGCCGGTCGGGGTCGTAGGCGGGGCCGAGCAGCCGCCTGCCCATGGTCAGGGCGATGAGCGCGGTGACCGCGGAGACGATCCCCGAGGCGATCAGCAGCACCACCGTGCCCCGGTCACCGGCGCCGAAGAGCCCGCGCAGCAGGAAGCCCGCGCCGACCCCGACGAAGGTGAGCACGGTGCCGGAGGTCGGGGTGACCGCGTTGGCCACCATCAGCCGGTCGGCGGGCACCACGTGCGGGAGCGAGGCCCCCAGCGCGGCCAGGAAGAACCGGTTGGCCCCGAGCACGCCGAGCGCGGCGGCGTAGAAGACCCCGTCCGGTGTGTTCGCGGCGACCAGGATCGCCGAGCCCAGCAGCAGCACGCCGCGCACCAGCGGGGCGACGACCAGGATCTGCCGCCGTGACCAGCGGTCGATGAACACGCCGACGAAGGGACCCAGGATCGAGTACGGCAGCAGCAGCACGGCCAGGCCCGCGGCGATCTCCCCCGCGCTCGTGCTGTTCTCCGGGCTGAAGAAGGCGAACCCGATCACCGCGAACTGGAAGATCCCATCGGAGAACTGCGAGACCAGGCGGGTCGCGTACAGCTTCCGGAAGTCCCGCCCGTGCAGGACCACGCGTAGATCGGATGCGAAGGACACGCGCTCAGCCTATGTGCGACCCCTCAGGGCCGGTATCGGGAACATCCCTGAATGTACGGAGAACATTCGCGACCTTTCCCCAGGTATCCACGTGCGGGCTCGACAGGCCGACATGGTCACGTACCCTCGTGCGAGTGACGCCTGATGAACACGTCGTGCTCGTCGACACCGACGGAAACGCGATCGGCACGGCGGCCAAGGCCACGGTGCACGGTCCGGACACTCCTCTCCATCTGGCCTTCTCCAGCTACGTGTTCGACGAGCGGGGCCGGGTGCTGCTCTCCCGCCGCGCCGCGCACAAGATCACCTGGCCCGGGGCGTGGACCAACAGCTGCTGCGGCCACCCGCTGCCCGGCGAGCCGCTGCAGCAGGCGGTGACCCGCAGGCTCTCCTACGAGCTCGGCCTGGAGGGCGGCCGCCTCGACCTGCTCCTGCCGCGCTTCTCCTACCGCGCGGTCATGGAGAACGGCATCGTCGAGCGGGAGCTCTGCCCGGTCTACCGGGTGGTCGCCGACGCCGAGGCGGTGCCCAACCCCGACGAGGTCGGGGAGGTGCGCTGGATGCCGTGGAAGGAGTTCACCGACGGGGTGCTCGGCGGGCACCTGGTGATCTCCCCCTGGTGCCGGGAGCAGGTCTCCCAGCTCGCCGAGCTCGGCGCCGACCCGCTCACCTGGCGGCCCGCCGACCCCGCCGACCTGCCGCCCGCCGCCCGCTGACGCGGCAGGCCCCCGGTCCGCGTGCGGACCGGGGGCCTGCCGGAATCCCGTCACCCCGTTCCGGGGCGGGACGTCTCGCCGGAGGTCAGCGCTCGACCTCGCCGCGGATGAACCTCTCCACGTACTCGCGGGCCTCGTCGTCGGAGTACTGCTCCGGCGGGGACTTCATGAAGTACGAGGAGGCCGACAGGATCGGTCCGGCGATCCCCCGGTCGAGGGCGATCTTGGCGGCGCGGACCGCGTCGATGATGATGCCGGCGGAGTTGGGGGAGTCCCAGACCTCCAGCTTGTACTCCAGGTTGAGCGGGGTGTCGCCGAAGGAGCGGCCCTCCAGGCGCACGTAGGCCCACTTGCGGTCGTCCAGCCACGGCACGTGGTCCGACGGGCCGATGTGCACGTCGGCCTTGCGCATCTCGTGGGGGATCTGCGAGGTGACCGACTGGGTCTTGGAGATCTTCTTGGACTGCAGGCGCTTGCGCTCCAGCATGTTCATGAAGTCCATGTTCCCGCCGAAGTTCAGCTGGTACGTGCGCAGCAGCTCGACCCCGCGGTCCTCGAACAGCTTGGCCATCACGCGGTGCGTGATGGTCGCGCCGACCTGCGACTTGATGTCGTCACCGACGATCGGCACACCGGCGTCGACGAACTTCTGGGCCCAGACGGGGTCGGAGGCGATGAACACCGGCAGCGCGTTGACGAAGGCGACCTTGGCGTCGAGAGCGCACTGGGCGTAGAAGCGGTCGGCATCCTCCGAGCCCACCGGCAGGTAGGAGACCAGGACGTCCACCCGGGCGTCCCGCAGGACCTGCACGACGTCGACCGGGGTGTCGTCGGACTCCTCGACCATCTCCCGGTAGTACTCGCCCAGGCCGTCGAAGGTGTGGCCGCGCTGCACCGTGATGCCCAGCGGCGGCACGTCGCAGATCTTGATGGTGTTGTTCTCCGAGGCCACGATCGCCTCGGACAGGTCACGCCCGACCTTCTTGGCGTCGACGTCGAAGGCCGCGACGAACTCCACGTCGCCGACGTGGTAGTCGCCGAACTTCACGTGCATCAGGCCCGGCACCCTGGCGCCGGGGTCGGCGTCCCGGTAGTAGTGCACGCCCTGCACGAGCGACGCGGCACAGTTGCCTACCCCGACAATGGCTACGCGCACCGAACCCATGGCACTCGCTCCCCTTTGTTCTGTGTGGTGATCAGTTCTCTTCGGGGACGGCATGCCGCCCCGTCGTGCCCGTCCCGGGCGCGGGCGCCCGGAACGACTCTTCGGGCGCCGGATGCCGTTCGGCCTCCGGCGGTGAGGCCCGCCGCTCGGTGGCGATCAGCTCATTCAACCAGCGCACTTCGCGTTCGACCGACTCCAGGCCGTGACGCTGAAGTTCGAGGGTGTAGCTGTCCAGCCGCTCGCGCGTGCGGGCCAGGGCCGTGCGCACGCCGTCCAGCCGCTCCTCCAGCCGGCTGCGGCGGCCCTCCAGGATGCGCAGCCGGACCTCCGCCTCGGTGTGCCTGAAGAAGGCGAAGTGAACGCCGAAGCTCTCGTCCTCCCAGGCCGACGGGCCCGCCTGGGTGAGCAGCTCCTGCAGGCGCTCCTTGCCCTCGGCGGTCAGCCGATAGACGATCTTCGACCGGCGCCCGGAGAGCACGGTGGGCGCCTCGCCGGACGCGGCCGCCGCGGGGGCGTCGCCGTCCTCGATGATCAGCCCGTCGTTCAGGAGCTGGCGCAGGCACGGGTAGAGCGAGCCGTAGGAGAACGCCCGGAACATGCCGAGCAGGGCGTTGAGCCGTTTGCGCAGCTCGTAGCCGTGTAGCGGGGTCTCGTGCAGCGACCCGAGCACGGCCAGCTCCAGCACGCCGCCTCGTCCGCCGGCCACTGAAACCACCACCTCTCGCGTCGATGTATCGAACCGATACATCCGCAGGATACGTCCATTCAATATAGGTCTGCAATCAGCGACTTTCCCAAGTCGTTGGGAGCAAACAAAAAAAAGCCGTAGTCTGGCGCTTATGTGGTCACAGCAGACGGTGATGAGGCCCGGCCTCCGCGGGACGCGGACCGCTTTCCAATACGGGAAATCCCGCGTCGGTGCGGGAGAGGTCTGCCAAGGTTGTTGCCGGAACCAGTTGACGATCTCGTTCGTCCCCGGGAACGGAGATCCACCCGAACAGGCCGGCCAGCAGTGAGCCAAGGCGACGAGGTCTCCGGCGACCGGAGGGTGGTCCAGGAGGTAGTCTCGCCCGCCTGCACGCCGTTGTAGACCCCGATGACCGAACGAGGACGCGTGAGTTACAGCCACAGCAATGACCCGGAGCCGAACGGGCGCCCGGAGGGCGCCGAGGGTTCGGCTCGTCAGGGGCGGCGCCGTCGCTCAGGCCAAGGAGCCGCTCCCCGTGCAGTTCCCCCCTCGCAAAACGCCCAAACCAGCGGCGGTGGGTGGGACCCGTCCCGGCAGCCGCAGCCCGGTCCCGCGCAGTCCCCGGCGTCACCGCCCCGGCATCCCGGATCGCCCCAGGGCGTGGGCGCCGATCCCCGGACCGCGATGATGCCCCAGCCCGGCGGCATGCCCTACCCCGGCGGCGCCCCCCACGGCGCACCCGTTGCACCCCACGGCGCACCCCGTCCCGGTGGCGCCGTGCCCCGGCAGGAGCAGGCCGGTCACGGTGCGGGCCCCGCGCAGGGGCCGGCGCAGGGGCCGACGGCCGGGCAGGCGCGGACCGGGAGCGGTGATCCGCGCCGGAGCGAGACCGACCCCACCGGCCGCCGTGGCGCGGCCGCGTTCGAGGACACCCAGTCGATGATGGCCGCGCAGGCGGCCGGCGGGCGTCCCGGGGCGGGCGAGGGCGGCGGGCGCAGGCGCCGCGGTCGCGCCGCGGGCGCCGCGGCGACGAGCGCTCCCGGCGGCCCGGCCGCGTCCGGACCGGGTGGACCTGCAGGTCCGGGGGGTCCGGGGGGACCCGGCGGGCACGGCCCCGGGGACGGCGAGGAGGACGCGCCGAAGAAGAAGAGGTGGACGCGCTTCCTGCCCAACTGGAAGATCCTGATGGCCAGCTTCGTGGTCGTCACCGCCGGCGTCTTCGGCATGATCGCGGTCGCCTACGCCGGCACCCCGGTCCCCACCGCCAAGGGCAGCGTGAACGACCGGGCCAGCGTGATCTACTACGGCGACAACAAGACCGTGCTGGCCCGCCTGGGCGTCAGGCGCACCCCGGTGGAGATCGACAAGATCCCGAGGCACGTCCAGGACGCGGTCATCGCGCTGGAGAACCAGAGCTTCCGCACCGACAGCGGCATCGACCCGTACGGCATGGCCCGCTCGGTCTGGAGCACCGTCAGCGGGACCCAGCTGCAGGGCGCCTCAACCATCACCCAGCAGATGGCCCGCGCCTACTACGAGGGTCTCAACCAGGAAGTGTCGGTGCAGCGCAAGATCAAGGAGATCTTCGTCGCCGTCAAGATCAGCAAAGAGCTGCCGAAGGACGAGATCCTGGAGCGCTACCTGAACACCATCTACTTCGGCCGCGGCGCGAACGGCATCCAGGCCGCGGCCCAGCAGTTCTTCGACAAGGACGTCGACGAGCTGACCGTGCAGGAGGGCGCCTACCTCGCCGGCCACATCCAGAACCCGGACGCCTTCGACATCCAGGAGAAGGCCGGGAAGTACGCCGCCACCAAGGAGCGCTACGAGATCGCCCTGCGGAACATGGCGGAGATGGACCCGGCGAAGTACGGCAAGTACGTCGGCAAGCCCTTCGAGGACCTGAAGTTCGCCAAGTACAAGATCAGCGAGCCCTTCAAGGGACTCCAGGGCTACATGCTCGACATCGTCCTGCGGGAGCTCGACGTGCGCGGCCTCAAGCGCGAGGACCTGGAGACCGGCGGCTACAAGGTCTACACGACCTTCGACAAGAAGCTCATGGACGAGGCGCAGAAGGCGGTGAAGGCCCGCACCGCCGGGCTGGACCCGACCATCCACGCCACCATGGCCTCGGTGAACCCCAAGAACGGCCGGGTGCTCGCCTTCTACAGCGGCGACGACTTCATCAGGTACTCGGTCAACCGCGCGTTCGACACCACCAAGCAGGCGGCGTCGGCCTTCAAGCCCTACGTGCTCGCGGCCTGGCTGGAGAGCGGCAAGTCGCTCAACAGCTACGTCGACGGCAAGCCCACGATCGAGATGCCGGGCACCAGGCCGATCAGCAACTCGGGCAACCAGGCGTTCGGGCCGATCAACATGGTCAAGGCCATGGCCAGCTCGGTCAACACCGTGTTCGTCCAGATGGGCGAGGCCGTCACCCTCAAGGAGGTGGCGCGGATCGCCACCGAGGCGGGCGTGGGCGAGAGGGCCAAGCTGAACCCCATCTACGAGGGTATGAACGGGGTCGACTACGCGATCGAGAAGCAGAAGTACCAGGTCACCATCGGCAGCGCCTCGGTCACCGCGGTCGAGCAGGCCGCCGGTTACTCGATCTTCGCCAACGAGGGCAAGCACGTCGACTGGCACACCGTCGTCAAGGTGGTCGCCCCCAGCGGCGCGGTCGAGTACCCGGAACTGGCCGTGCAGAAGACGGTGATCACCCCCGAGTCCGCCGCCGACGCGACCGTCGCGCTCCAGGCCGTGGTCAAGAGCGGCACCGGCACCGCCGCGAACATCGGCACCCGCCCGGTGGCCGGCAAGACCGGCACCAACAACGGCTACAAGGACGCCTGGTTCGTCGGGTACACCCCGCAGCTGGTCACCGCGGTCGGCATGGCCAAGGACGTGCCCTACAACAGGGCCGGGACGCGCAGGTACAAGGTCAACAAGTACGGCCTGCCCAGCAAGAAGATCCCCAACGAGAAGATCCTGTGGAAGGAGGAGCCCATGCCCTCCTTCATCGGCGGTGGCGGCACCCCGACCCAGATCTGGCACGACTTCATGCAGGCCGCGACCGCCAAGCACGAGGTCGTGCCGTTCCCGCCGAGGGCCGACTCCGGCATCCAGAACAACCTGGCCACGCCCACGCCGACCCCCAGCCCGACGCCGACGACCGAGGAGAACGAACCGTTCCCCGAGGAGAACGGTGACGAGAACAACTGGCCCGACGGCGGCGACGAGACCCAGACCCCCGACGGCGAGTGCCTGCCCTGGGACGGCTCCTGTGACGTCGGCCAGGACGGCGGCGGCGACGGTGGCGGTGGAGACGGCGGTGGCGGGGACGGCGGAGGCGAGGACGACCTCGGGAACCAGCAGCCCGAGGGGGTCTTCGGCCAGAACGGCACCCCCGCCGCGGCGACCGCGCCGGTACCCGCTCAGAACGGTCGGCGGCCCTGATGAAGAACCTCACCTCGCCCCGGAGCGAGCTGCCCGAGTTCGGCGTCCGCGCCCTTCCGTACGTCCCCCTGGCCCTGTTCGCCGGGCTGGGGGCGGTGCTGGCCTGGTTCTGGAAGTGGCCGTGCCGCGTCGGCGGGGCGTGGAACCACGGGACGCTGCAGTTCACGAACTTCTGCTACACCGACATCTATCCCCTGTGGTGGAACGAGAAGCTCAACGAGGGCAAGGTCCCCTACTTCGACTATCCGGTCGAGTACCCCGTCGGCATCGGCGGGATCATGGAGTTCTTCCGCCGGATCGTGAGCTCCATGGGCGACCCCGGGACGGCGTTCTACGACCTCACCGTGGTCCTGATGGCGATCTGCCTGGTCGTCGGCGTGCTGCTGATGGCCACGCTGGCCGGTCCGGCCCGGCGCTGGGACGCCCTCTGGTACGCCCTGGCGCCCGCGCTGATCCTCACCGCGTACATCAACTGGGACCTGGCGGCCAACGCCCTCGCCCTGGGCTCGCTGCTGGCCTGGTCGAAGCGGAAGCAGTGGCTGGCGGGCATCCTGCTGGGCCTGGCGATCGCCACGAAGTTCTACCCGCTGATGTTCCTCGGCCCGCTCTTCCTGCTCACGCTGCGCACCGGCAGGTGGAAGCCGTTCCTGCAGACGCTCGGCGGCGTCGTGGGCGCCTGGCTCGTGGTCAACGTGCCGATCATGGTCTTCGCCTTCGACGGCTGGAAGCGGTTCTACGTCTTCAGCCAGGAGCGCCCGGCCGACTGGGGCTCGATCTGGTACTTCTTCCAGCAGAAGCAGTGGCCGGTCCTGGGCGACGGTTCGCTCCTGGACAAGCTGGGCGTCGTCTCGCTGGCCGCGTTCTGCCTGGCCATCGCGGTGATCTCGCTGTCGGCCAGGACGCGTCCCCGGCTGATGCAGCTCTGCTTCCTCACGCTGGCGGCGTTCATGCTGACCAACAAGGTCTGGTCGCCGCAGTACGTGCTCTGGCTGATCCCCTTCGCGGTCCTGGCCAGGCCCGGCTGGAAGCCGATCGCGCTGTGGCAGCTCGCCGAGTGCTGGTACTTCTTCGCGATCTGGCTCTACCTGGTGGGCATCCAGCCCGGCAACGAGGCCCTGGGCATCGCGGGTGACACGTACTTCACCGCGGTGTGGGGACGCGTGATCACCATCCTGATCATGATGGGGTTCGTGGTGCGGGACATCCTCGTCCCGGAGGGCGACGTGGTCCGCGAGGACGGGAGCGACGACCGGGCGGGCGGCGTCTTCGACGGGGCGCCCGACCGCTTCAGGCTCGCGCTCTCCTAGCGTCGACGGCCCGCGGGCCGCGGGTCGCGGGCCGCGGCCCCTGGCTCACGGGCCGTGCGGCTCACAGGTTGTGCGGCTCACGGGCCACGGGCCGCGGCCTGCGGTTCACGGCTCGGGGCTCACCGCCCGCGGCCCGTTGTGGAAAGCGATCCCCGGCCCGCGACGGGCCGGGGCCCCTGCCGACGGGCATCGGGACCGGGTGATCCCCTCGGCGGACGCCCGGACCCGCTCGCCGTGCACCTGATCACCCGATCACCCGATCGCTCGATCACCCGCCGTTCCGCGACCGGATGATCCTTCCGGTGGCCGCCGGGTCTGGCAGCGAGACCGGGTGATCCGCGACAATTCCACCTTGTGACCACTCCTGCCGAGGTGACCGCCCCCGTCGAGCCCCCGCGCGACACCGCGACGGAGGGCCTGCTGCTCTGGCTGGCCTCCCGCGTGGGGATCGTCGCCCTGGTCGTCGTCGGGACGCAGGCGATGATGGAGGGGGACGCCGTCCCGCGGCCCTTCCTGGAGCGCTGGCGCAACTGGGACGCCAACCTCCTCGTCACCATCGCCGAGCACGGCTACGACGGCGTTCCGGGCGCCGAGCCCGACAGGGGGCTGCCCGCCTTCTTCCCGGGGATGCCCCTGATGCTCCGCGCGGTGCACCTGCTGGTGGGCGACTGGACGGTCGCCGGGCTGCTGATCTCGTTCGCGGCCGGGGCGGTCGCGATGATGGCGCTGGCCAGACTGGCCGAGTTCGAGGGACGCCCCGGGACCGGGTGGCGCGCGGTGCTGGCGCTGCTGCTCTGGCCGATGGCGGTGTTCCTGTTCGCGGGCTACAGCGAGTCGCTCTTCCTGGCTTTCGCCCTGGCGGCCTGGCTCGCGGCGCGGCAGGGCCGCTGGCCCCTGGCCGCAGCCCTGGCCGCGGGCGCCTCCTGCGTGCGCATCACCGGCCTGTTCCTGGCCTGCGCGCTGATCGTCGAGTTCTTCGCCCGGCGGCAGCCCGTACGGCGGGCCGGGTGGCTGCTGCTCCCGTTCGTGCCGCTGGCCCTGTACTCCGCCTACCAGCACTCCCGTACCGGCGACTGGCTGGCCTGGAAGACCGCGCAGGAGGCCGGCTGGGGGCGGCACATGGTCTGGCCCTGGGAATCGCTGATGACGACGTGGAGCGCGGCCCTGGGCGAGGGGAGGACCGCCTGGGCGTTCCGGCTGGAGATCGCCGGGGCGCTCGTCGGGATCGTGCTCGTGCTGGTCCTGCTGCTGATGCGCAGGTGGAGCGAGCTCCTGTACGTGGGGCTCCAGGTGGGCGCCCTGCTCTGCTCGGCCTACTACCTATCGGTCCCGCGCTCGGCGCTGCTGTGGTGGCCGCTCTTCATCCTGATCGCCAGGGCGAGCAACGGCCCGGCACCGTGGAGAAAATGGGTCATCATCGTCTACGCCCTGCTGGTGGGGCCGCTGATGGCCCTCAACACCCTGATCTTCGTCGACGGCGCCTGGGTGGGCTGACCTGGGACGGAGCGGCGCGGCGGGAGCCCTTACCCATTCACGGGGAGAAGTAATCCCATGAAGTTATCCACAGGCTGTGGATCGTCCGCCGCGCCGTTCACGCGTCCGTCTACAGTTTCGACCTGAGGAAGGCGATGTCCTGGGCCTGGCCGTCGGCCGGCGTCTCCACCACGATCGGCGCGCCGGCGGCGCGGCACACCCCCAGGATCAGCTCGGGGTCGATCGTGCCCGCACCCAGGCTCGCGTGCCGGTCGGCTCCCGAGTCGAAGGCGTCCCGCGAGTCGTTGCAGTGGATCAGGTCGATGCGGCCGGTGATCGCCATGATCCGCTCGACCACGTCCGCCAGGTCCTCACCGCCCGCGTGGGCATGGCAGGTGTCGAGGCAGAAGCCCACGTCGAAGCCGTCCAGCGCGTCCCACAGGCGACTGATGCGCTCCAGTTTGCGTGCCATCGCGTTGCCGCCGCCTGCGGTGTTCTCGATGAGCACCGGGACGTCGTGCCCCTCCAGGCGCTCGAACACCTTGCGCCAGTTGTCGAAGCCCGTCTGCGGGTCGTCACCGGCCCCGACGTGCCCGCCGTGCACGATCAGCCCGCGCGCGCCCAGCTCGGCCGCGGCCGCCAGGTGCGCGCCGAGCAGCTTGCGGCTGGGGATGCGGACCCGGTTGTTGGCGGTCGCGACGTTGATCACGTACGGGGCGTGCACGTAGACCGCCACGTCCGAGTCCTTGATCTGCCTGGCCCCCTCGCCGATGACCGGGCCCTTCCAGCCCTGCGGGTCGCCGAGGAAGAACTGCACGACCTCGGCGCCTCGCGCCCTGGCGTGCGCCAGCGGATCGTCTTGATCGACATGAGCTCCGATAAGCGGCATGTATCCGAGAGTAGCCGTTTCAACGTCCAGGACCGGGGCAGTCGCAGGGCGCGCCCCACCGCCCGCCCCCACGGGCCAGAACGAGGAGTTCACATGGCTTACCGCCGCCGAGGGATCAGTCTCGTCTTCCTCATCTACATCCTGATCGGCCTGTACGTCGCCTGGGTGTACGACTACATCACGCCCGCCCTGCTCAAGGACATCGCCGAGGCACTGCTCGCGATCTTCCTGTGGTTCCTGGTGCTGCTGGGCGTGGACCTGCACCTGGGCACCTGACCGCCCGGTCGCCGGTGTGGCCCCGGCCGCCGTCGGGGCGTCACGGGAGGAAGCCCCCGTGGTGGACGCCGAAGGCCACACCGACGAACGAGGCGACGATCCCCACGATGTTCAGCGCGCGCTCCGGCCTGGTCGCCGAGACGTACTGCGAGTACAGCCCCACGCCGAGCCCCAGCGCCCCCGCCCAGGAGGCGAGGACGTGCATCGCCGGGAGGAACCCGGCCGCGAAGGCGGCCAGCCCGCACACGACCGTGACGACGCTGAGCGCGTTCTCCACGGTGTGCGGCCGTCCGTCGCTGTTCAGCGTGAACCGGAAGCGCCCCTGCCGGGCGGGACCGAACACATGAGGCATGGTCATCGCCTCCTCTTTCTCACCCCGGGACGTGCCCGGCGAGGCGACGGGCCAACCCCCGCCGGACTGGTAGGCTGACACGGCTACGTCGAACGGGTGTGTTATCGCCCACCCTCCACCCCGGACGCCGAAATGGGCGCCAGGGGTGCGGCACGTCAGCGTCCTCCTGTCACGACACCGTGTCGTGACCGCAACAGTCCAGAGGAGGTTGGAAGTCAGCATGCGCCGTTACGAAGTGATGGTCATCCTTGACCCCTCGCTCGATGAGCGTACGGTCGCCCCTTCCCTCGACCAGTTCCTCACGGTCGTCCGCAACGACGGCGGCACCGTGGAGAAGGTCGACGTGTGGGGCCGCCGCAGGCTCTCCTACGACATCGCGAAGAAGCCCGAGGGCATCTACGCCGTCATCGACCTGAGCGCCGAGCCGGCCACCGTCAAGGAGCTCGACCGGCAGATGAACCTCAACGAGGGAATCCTGCGGACCAAGGTCCTGCGCCCGGACGTGCACTAAACCCCGGCTTTTGTCGGACGGCAGCCGTACTCTGAGCCGATAACCAGCGAAGGCCGCAGGAAGGGCAGCGCTAGCCATGGCAGCAGGCGACACCACGATCACCATCGTCGGCAACCTCGTCGACGATCCCGAGCTGCGCTTCACCCCAACGGGGCAAGCGGTGGCCCGGTTCCGCATCGCGTCCACTCCGAGGTTCCTCGACAAGACGACCAACGAGTGGAAGGACGGCGAAGGCCTGTTCCTGACCTGCAACGTGTGGCGGCAGGCGGCGGAGAACGTCGCCGAGAGCCTGCAGCGCGGCATGCGGGTCATCGTCCAGGGACGGCTGCGCCAGAGGTCTTACGAGACCAAGGAAGGCGAGAAGCGCACCGTCTACGAGGTGGAGGTCGACGAGGTCGGCCCCTCCCTGAGGAACGCGACCGCCAAGGTCAACAAGACCGCCCGTCAGGGCGGTGGCGGTGGCGCCGGCGGCGGTTTCGGCGGCGGCCCGGCCAACGACCCGTGGGCCTCCGCGGCGCCCGCCGCACCGCAAGGTGGCGGCTTCGGCGGCGGCGGTGGTGGCAACAACTACGGGGGCGGTGGCCAGCAGCAGGGCGGCCAGCAGGGTGGCGGCGGCTTCGGCGGCGGCGACTTCAGCGACGAACCGCCCTTCTAGCCAGACTCCTGCGGGGCGGCCCCGACCGCGCCCCGCACCCCGGTCCATATCCGCAGCGACCATTCCCGCCTGAAGGCGGGGCTCTGAAAGGAGCACCACGATGGCCAAGCCGGCATTGCGCAAGCCCAAGAAGAAGGTTTGCCTGTTCTGCCACGACAAGATCTCCTACGTCGACTACAAGGACACGGGGCTGCTTCGGAAGTTCATCTCCGACCGCGGCAAGATCCGTGCCCGCCGGGTGACGGGCAACTGCACCCAGCACCAGCGTGACGTGGCGACCGCTATCAAGAACGCTCGTGAGATGGCGCTCCTGCCGTACATGAGCACCGCGCGTTAAGGGAGGTCGGACAGATGAAGCTCATTCTCACCAGTGAGGTCACCGGCCTCGGCACGCCCGGTGACATCGTCGAGGTCAAGAGCGGCTACGGCCGCAACTACCTGCTCCCCCGCGGCTTCGCGATCCTGTGGACGCGCGGCGGCGAGAAGCAGATCGCCTCGATCAAGAAGGCTCGTGACGCCCGCGAGATCCGCGACCTCGGCACCGCCAAGGAGGTCGCGGGCCAGCTCCAGGCCCTCAAGGTGCAGCTGAAGACGAAGGCCGGCGAGTCCGGCCGTCTGTTCGGCTCCATCACCACGGGCGACGTCGCCGAGGCCGTCAAGGCCGCCGGTGGCCCCCTGCTCGACCGCCGCCGCATCGAGATCGCTCCCGCGATCAAGAGCCTCGGCACCCACCGGGTCAGCGTCAAGCTGCACCCGGAGGTCTCCGCCTCCGTCGATGTCGAGGTCGTCGCGGCCTGACCTGCCTTTCGTGACACGGGCCCTCTTCCCTGACGGGGAGGGGGCCCGTGCCCGTTCCGGGGCCGCCCGTGCCGTTTCCGGAACCGCCGTGCCTGTCCGGGACCGTCCGTGCCGTTCCAGAAAGGCCGTGTTCTCGCGGGAATCGCCCATGCCGCCCGGAATCGCCGGGCCTGTCCGGGAACTCCCACACCGTTTCAGGACTGCCGTGTCCTGTCCGGGGCGTCCCCGTTGTGCCCTCTGCAGGGCCGTCCGTGTCGTCCCGGGGCCGCCGTGTCCTTCGCGGGACCGCTCCACCACCTCCGGTGGACCCCTGTCGTCCCAGGTCATCGTGGATACGTACAATTCGTGGGTCGCTGATTCATTCTGGAGGTCATGTCATGGTCCGTCCCTCGACGCTGTTCGCCCTCGGCGCCCTCGCGGCAGCCGTGGTGGGCTGTGCACCGGCCTCGGAAACGACCCAGGCGAGCCCTTCGGCCCCGGGTGCCACCGGGACGGCCTCACCCGGGACCGGAGCCGGAGCGTGCGCCAAGGAGAGCCTGCCGCTGAAGACCCCCGGCAAGCTGACCATCGGCACCGACAAGCCCGCCTACGACCCGTGGTTCTCCGACGACGACCCGTCCAACGGCAAGGGGTTCGAGAGCGCGGTGGCCTACGCCATCGCGGACCGGCTGGGCTTCGCCACCGGTGACGTCACCTGGGCGACGGTGAAGTTCGACTCCGCGTTCGCCCCCGGTGCCAAGCAGTTCGACTTCGACCTCAACCAGGTCTCGGTGACCCCCGACCGGGCCAAGGTGGTCGACTTCAGCAAGGGCTACTACACGGTCAAGCAGGCCGTGGTCGCGCTGGACGGCTCCAAGGTCGCCTCCGCCACCGACCTGGCGGGCCTGAAGGACGCCAAGATCGGTGTTCAGGTCGGCACCACCTCGCTGCAGGCGGTCAAGGACGTCATCCGCCCCTCGGCCGACCCCAACGTCTACAACGAGCAGATCGACGCCGTGAACGCGCTGAAGAACAAGCAGGTCGACGCCGTGGTGGTGGACCTGCCCACGGCCTTCTACGTGACCGCGGCCCAGGTCGACAACTCCAAGATCGTCGGCCAGTTCGGCACCGCCTCCGGTGTCCCCGAGGTCTTCGGCGCGGTCTTCGAGAAGGGCAGCCCGCTGGTGAGCTGCGTGGACGGGGCGATCGAGGAGCTGACCACGTCCGGTGAGCTGGCGAAGATCGAGACCCGGTGGCTCGGTTCCGCCGCGGGTGCCCCGGAGCTGAAGTGACGTCACGCCCCCGCACGACCGACGACGTCCGATGAGGAACGACGAACGCCTGCAGGTGCCGGACGGCTGGACCAAGAGCGACCGTCAGATCGAGCGGGAACGGCTGCGCAGGCGGTCGTCGCTGCGCTCCGGCTCCATCGCGACGGTCTCGACCGTCCTGGTGATCGTCCTGCTCGCCTGGCTCTTCACCACCTCTCCGGGCTGGCCGCGGGTACGGGAGACGTTCTTCGACTCCGGCCAGTTCCTGGAGGCGCTGCCGGACGTGCTGAGCGGCTTCCTGCTCAACATCAAGATCTTCCTGATCGCCGAGCCGCTGATCCTCGTCGTGGGCCTGCTGGTCGCGCTGATCCGCAACCTGCAGGCCCCGGTGTTCTTCCCGCTGCGCGCCCTGGCGGTGCTCTACACCGACATCTTCCGCGGGATCCCCACGATCCTGATCATCTACCTCGTGGGGTTCGGCCTGCCCGCGCTCGACCTTCAGGGCACGCCGACGGACCTGGCGACGCTGGGCGTCATCGCGCTCACCCTCTCCTACGGGGCGTACGTGGCGGAGGTCTTCCGGGCCGGCATCGAGTCGGTGCACCCCAGCCAGCGGGCCGCCGCCCGCTCCCTGGGGCTGAGCCACGGCCAGACCATGCGTTACGTGGTGGTGCCGCAGGCGGCGCGACGGGTGGTGCCGCCGCTGCTCAACGACTTCGTCTCGCTGCAGAAGGACACCGCGCTCGTCGCCACCATCGGCCCGCTGGAGGCGCTGAGGCAGGCGCAGATCCATGCGGCGAGCACCTTCAACTACACGCCCTACCTGGTGGCGGCACTGCTGTTCATCCTGCTCACGATCCCGATGGCGCGCTTCACCGACTACCTGGCGGCGCGTTCGCAGCGGCGGCGGAGCCAGTGAGCGGGCGGATCGGCGCCCACGGCGCTCAGGGCACCCGGAGCGGTCATGGCGGCCAGAGCGGTCATGGCGTCCAGGGCGGTCAGGGCCGGGTGTGCCGCCCGGCGGCGGCGGAGGAGGGGTCATGAGCCTGCTGAGCGTCGAGGGCCTGTGGAAGAACTACCGCGGCCACAGCGTGCTGCGCGGCATCGACCTGAAGGTCGAACCGCACGAGGTGGTCTGCCTGATCGGGGCGTCCGGATCGGGCAAGTCCACCCTGCTGCGCTGCGTGAACCTGCTGGAGACCGTCGACGACGGCACGATCCTCCTGGACGGTGAGGAGATCACCGACGCCCGGGCCGACCCGGACGAGGTGCGCAAGCGGATGGGCATCGTCTTCCAGGCGTTCAACCTGTTCCCGCACATGACCGTGCTGGACAACATCACCCTGTCGCCCCGCAAGGTGCACCGGGTGGGCAGGCGGGAGGCCGAGCGGCAGGCCCGGGAACTGCTGGACAGGTTCGGCCTGGCGGACAAGGCGGGCGCCTACCCCGACCAGCTCTCCGGCGGCCAGCAGCAGCGCGCCGCCATCATCCGGGCCCTGGCCACCAGACCCCGGCTGATGCTGCTGGACGAGGTCACCTCGGCGCTGGACCCGGCGCTGGTCAAGGAGGTGCTGGAGATCATCAGGGAGCTCAAGGCGGGCGGGATGACCATGATCCTGACCACCCACGAGATGGGCTTCTGCCGCGAGATCGCCGACACCGTCTGCTTCCTCGACGGTGGCGTGCTGCTGGAGCGCGGCACTCCCGAGCAGATCTTCACCGATCCCCGGCAGGCCCGCACCAGGGAGTTCGTGCAGACGGTGCTCGACGCCGGGCGCATGTGAGCCGTCCGGCGTCCCTGTACCGCCGCGTCCCCTCGTACCCCTTGTGCTCCGCGGTCCGTGCCTTTGCGGGGGCTGCGCGGGTGCACGAGGAGAGCCCGCTGACGGCCCACGAGGGCTCCCCCGGGGAGAGGGAGCCCTCCGCGCTCACGGTCAGCGGCGGTGCCTGCCCCGGGAACCGCCGGGCGGTCCGTAGGGTCCGGGAGGCCCGTAGGGGCCCGGCGATCCGTACGGCCCGGGGGGCGTCGGAGGGCCTGAAGGTCCCGAAGGTCCGTAGGGTCCGGGACCACCGGGCTGAGGGTAGGGACCGGAACCTCCGGGCGGCCCGTAGGGACCGGAGTTCCCGGGCGGTCCGTAGGGTCCGGGCGGCCCGTACGGGCCGGGAGAGCCGTAGGGCCCGGAAGGTCCGCCGGCGCCGGGTCCACCGGGTCCGGAGCGGTCGGGCGGGCCGGGAGGGTCGAAGGGCCCCCGGCGGGAGCGGTCGTCGGGCGGCTCGGGCGGTGCCTGCGACAGCTCGGCCAGCACGCTGTTGCGCCTGCCGTACACCAGGTAGACCAGCACGCCGAAGGCCATCCAGATGATGTAGTACAGCCAGGTGATGAGCTGGAGGTTCACCATCAGCCACAGGCAGGCGAGGATCGAGGCGATCGGCACGCCCGGGGAGAGCGGCGTGCGGAACCCGCGGGGCAGGTCCGGCATCGTCCTGCGCATCCTGAGCACCCCGGCGGCCACCGCGATGAACACGAACAGGGCGCCGATCACGACCAGCGGTTCGAGGGTGAGCACGTTCACGAACTGGGCCAGCAGGATGGCCAGGAAGCCGATGATCAGCGTGGCCCGCGTCGGGCTGTGGTAGCTGCGGTTGATCTTGGAGAGCGAGCGGGGGATCAGCCCGTCGCGCGCCATGGAGAACAGCACACGGGTCAGGCCGACGAGCAGTACCAGGATCACGGTGGTGAGGCCGAGCACCGCCCCGATGTTGATGATGTGCACCATGAAGCCCTCGCCGGCGCTGCGGAAGGCGTTGGCGAGCGGCGCGTCCTTGTTGATCTTGTCGTACGGGGTCATGCCGACCATCACCACGGCGACCGAGATGTACAGGACCGTGGTGATCACCAGGCTGCGGATGATGCCCTTCGGCATCGAGCGGGGGGCGTCCTCGGCCTCCTCGGCGCCGGTGGCCACGACGTCGAAGCCGATGTAGGCGAAGGTGATGACCGCCGAGGCGGCGAAGATGCCGAACCAGCCGAAGGCGCCCGTCTGGCCGAAGATGATCCCGAGGACCGGGGAGTCCATGGTGTCCGCGGCCTTGGCCGCGGGTGCCGCCGGTACCGGGATGGCCGCGAGGTTGTTCTGGTCGAAGTGCAGGGCGCCGACCACGATGACCGCGCCGATGGCGAGCAGCTTGGCCACCACGATGATCCACAGCGCGCGGAGGCCGACGCGGGCGCCCAGGGCCACCACGGCCGTCAGGACGACCAGGATGAACAGCGTGAAGAGGTCGAACCCCTCGGGCTGGCCGACCACCCCGGAGATCAGGTCCGGGAAGGTGACCCCGAAGTCGGTCAGCATCTGGGCGGCGTAGAGCGACCACGCGCGGGCCACCACCGAGGTGGCCAGCAGCAGCTCCATCACCAGGGACCAGCCCACCACCCAGGCCCAGACCTCGCCGAAGATGACGTAGGTGAAGGTGTAGGCGCTTCCCGAGCTCGGCATGGCCGAGGACAGTTCCGCGAAGCAGAAGGCCACGAGCAGGGTGGTGATTCCGGCGATCATGAAGGAGAGGATCACGCCCGGCCCGGCCATGGACGCCGCCTGACGGCCCGCGAGGCTGAAGATGCCCGCGCCGATCATGACACCGAGGCCGAGGACGATGAGGTCCTTCCTGCGGTAGGCGGTGGGCAGGCCGTGGCGCGCGCCGGTCCACCGGCCGGTGGCATGGCTCGGTGGCATACGACGGACTATCGACAGGGAAGGACCTTCGGGCACGATGTGACCAATCGTGGTGGGTGAATAACCCATATTGCCGGACTTGTTTCACAGTGCCGTAGGAGAGTTCCGCTGGACAAGGGCTATCCGGTTACGTGGTGGACACCACAGTGTCACGCATGGATCACCCGGCCTGTGGGCACCGGCCGTCACAGGCGCATCACCCACCGATCCGGCCACCGCGAATCGGGCTCCATCCCCTTGTGGAACGGGGAAACCGAGCGGCCCTCCCTCCGGTCGGCGGAGTCACACCCGTCCGGATCCCACCCCGGCACGATTTTCGGCCCGGCTCAGGTCCGGCTTTCGGTCAGAAGTCCGTACGGCGTCCGGCGCGGCTCCCGGCCGGCCCGTGCGGTGCCCGGTCAGCCGCCCACCACCAGCCATGCCGTCCCGTACGCCCGGACCGACAGGGTGACCAGCCGGGCGGCCATCCACAGGCCGAGCGCCAGCCAGAGCGCCACCAGGCCACCGCCGCCCAGGTCCACCAGGTACGCGGCGGGCAGGTAGGCGAGCGTCGTCCATATCCCGGCCCAGGCGAGGTAGCGCCGGTCCCCGGCGCCGATGAGCACCCCGTCCAGCACGAACACCACCCCGGCGATCGGCTGCAGGGCGGCCACCACCCAGAGCGGGCCGAGCAGGTGTGCCGACACCGCGGGCCCCGCGTCGAACAGGCCGGGCACGAACGGCCGGACGGCCACCACGGCGAGCCCGAGCACCACGCCCGAGCCGACACCCCAGAGCACCATCCGCCAGGTCGCCCCGCGCACCCCCGCCACGTCACCCGCGCCCAGGGCGCGGCCGGTGATCGCCTGCCCGGCGATCGCGATGGCGTCCAGGGCGAACGCCAGCAGGGTCCAGATCCTGGCGGCGATCGTGTGCGCCTCGATCTGGTCCTCTCCCATGCGGACGGCCGCGGCGGCCGCGATGGCCAGCACCAGTTGCAGGCAGGCCGTACGGACGACCAGGGCGATCCCGGCCGAGCCCGCGGCGCGCACGCCCGCCAGGTCGGGACGCAGCGGGGCGCGGTGCCGGACGAGGATCAGGCCGAGATAGACGGCGGCGGCGAGCGACTGGGCCAGTACCGTGCCCCAGGCCGAGCCCGCGATGCCCCAGCCGAGTCCCAGCACGAACAGGACGTTGAGCCCGGCGTTGAGCAGGAAGGCGCCCACCGAGACCAGCAGCGGGGTGGTGGTGTCCTGCATGCCGCGCAACACGCCCGTGCCCGCCAGCACCAGCAGCATGGACGGGACGCCCAGCAGACTGATCCGCAGATAGGTCACCGCCTGACGGGCGAGTTCCCCCTCGGCGCCGATCAGCTGGACCAGCCATGGGGCCAGCGGCCAGACCACCAGGATGATCGCCACTCCGACCCCGGCGGCCAGCCAGAGACCGTCCACCCCCTGCCGCAGGGCGCGGCCGGTCTCGCCCGCCCCGATCTGCCGGGCCACCGCCGCGGTCGTGCCGTAGGCCAGGAAGACGCAGAGCCCCACCAGGAAGCTCAGCACCGTGCTCGCCACCCCCAGGGCGCCGAGGGCGGGGGCGGGCAGGCGGCCGACGACGACGGTGTCGGTCAGCAGGAAGAGCGGTTCGGCCACCAGGGCTCCGAACGCGGGCAGCGCGAGCCGCAGGATCTGCCGGTCGTACTCGCGACCCGGGGACCCGTCCCGGCCCGCGTGCCCGGCGCCACCCGCGACGCCGTCCTGTCCCGCGGGTTCGTCACGGCCCGCACGAGTGTCACGATCCGGGGGGCCGTCCTGGCCCGCATGGCCGTCGCGGTCAGGGCTCCCGTCGCCGTCCGGGGGGCCGGGACGGCTCGGACGGCCGTCACGACCCGGCCGGCCGTCGCGGGCGGAACGACCTGGGCGACCGGAGCGCCCGGGTCCAGAAGTAAGAGGCACGTATTTATTGTGCCCCTTACCCTCGGATGGATCACCGGCGGGAGGAAGCGGTCGGGTCATGCCATCTGGGGCCACTCTCGGCGTGTCGCCCCAACTTTCTTTTCTCCACAGGCAGTGGATGACGTTTCCCCTGGTCACAGGGTTATCCACAGATGTGGACAAGAGTTATCCACAGGGCTGTCCCCAGGGTGCCCACACCCTGGGGGGAGAACTGCACAGCTTATCCACACCCCTGTCTACAGGCCGCGTTGCCAGCATGGCGCGGAGCGGCGAAACTGTCAGCCCGGTCGGCTACAAATAGAGATAACGCAACTGTGTTCGAAAGAGGGGGTGTGCGGTGAGCATCGCGGAGCCACCGGTCTTCCAGCCGGGATTCGAGCGCACCCCGCCGAACAACATCGAGGCCGAGCAGTCGGTCCTGGGCGGCATGCTGCTCTCCAAGGACGCCATCGCCGACGTCGTCGAGATCCTGCGATCCGACGACTTCTACCGGCCCGCCCACCAGATCATCTACGACATCATCACCGACCTCTACGGTCGCGGTGACCCCGCCGACGCCGTCACCATCTTCGACGAGCTGCAGAAACGGGGCGAGGTCGCCCGGATCGGCGGCGGCGCCTACCTGCACACGTTGACCGCCGTCGTGCCGACCGCGGCCAACGCCGGCTACTACGCGCGGATCGTCCGCGAACAGGCCATCCTGCGTCGCCTCATCGAGGCCGGCACCCGCATCGTCTCCTACGGCTACGGGGGGCAGGACGAAGAGGTCGACGACCTGGTCGACCGCGCCCAGGCGGAGATCTACAAGGTCACCGAACGCCGCACCTCCGAGGACTACATCCCGCTGGCCGACATCATGCCGGGCGCCCTGGACGAGCTGGAGGCCATCGGCGGCCGGGGCGGCCAGATGGTCGGCGTGCCCACCGGCTTCCAGGACCTCGACGCGCTCACCAACGGCCTGCACCCCGGCCAGATGATCGTCGTCGCCGCCCGTCCCGCCATCGGCAAGGCACTCGCCCTCGACACGCCGCTCCCCACCCCGGACGGCTGGACGACCATGGGCGAGGTGAGGCCGGGGGACCGGCTGATCGGCGCGGACGGCAGGCCTACCCGGGTGGTCGCGGCGACCGACGTGATGCACGGGCGCCCTTGCTACGAGGTGGAGTTCGGCGACGGCACGGTGATCGTCGCCGACGCGCAGCACCAGTGGCGGACGCTGCGCATCCCCGGGTCCGGCGTCTCCGGGACCGGTATCTCCGGGACCGGTGTTTCCGGGACCGGCGTCTTCGGGACCGCCGCCCACCGGAGCGCCACCGCGCATCATGACGTCGTCGCCTTCCGGTCCGCCGACGCGCACCAGAGCGTCGTCACGACGGAGGAGATCGCCCGTACGCTGCGCGCCACCCCGGCCGACGGGCGGCCGGAGCACGCGGTCGCCGTCGCCGCCGCGTTCGACCTGCCCGAACGGGATCTGCCGTTCTCTCCCTACGCGCTCGGGGTCGGGCTCGGCGTCCGGCTCGGTGCCGCCGCGAACGGCCGTCCCGGAGCCGCCGAGGGCGCCGGCACCGCCGGTGGGAAGACCGACCACGCCGGGGACGCCGGGGACGCCGACGCGGGCGGCGATATCGGCGCGGGCAGTGACATCGGCGAGGACACCGGCCGAGACGTCGGCAGGAACACCGCGGACGCCGTGGACGCCGTGGATGTCGGGAACACCCGGAATACCGCGGACACCGGGAACGCCGGCGAGGGCGGCCCGTGGCCGGTCGCGCTCGACCCGGAGATCGTCCTCAACCTGGAGGCCGAGGAGCCGTGGATCGCCGCCGAGGGCCCGGGCGACTCGCCCGGCGAGGCTCCCGGCCGGCCCGGCGACGCCTTCGACGGCCTTCCCGGGGCCCTCGGGGCGACCGGTCTCCTCGGTGTCCTCGGCCGGGAGCGCATTCCCGGGACGTACCTGCGGGCCTCCCACGAGCAGCGGCGTGCCCTGCTGGCGGGTCTCCTCGACACCCGTGGCCACGTCGGCCCCGACGGCCGGATCCGGCTCTCGATCACCGGTGACGGGCTCGCCCGGGACGCCTTCGAGCTGGTCCTGAGCCTCGGCCACCTGGCGACCATGACGACGCCGGTCACCGGGGACGGCGACGCCGGTCCCCGCGGCCATCACGTGATCGACTTCATGGCGTCCGACAAGGTGTTCCGGCTGCCGGACAAGGCCGTCCGGCAGGTGACCGGTGCCGGTGCGGCGACCGAGGCCCGCCGGATCGTCGACGTCCGGCCGGTGCCCTCGCGGCCGGTGAGGTGCGTGGAGGTCGACGCCGCCGACCACATGTACCTCGCCGGACGGACGTGCGTCCCCACCCACAACAGCACGCTCGGGCTGGACTTCGCCCGGTCCGCCGCGATCAAGCACGGCATGACGACCGTGGTGTTCTCCCTGGAGATGTCGCGCAACGAGATCACCATGCGCCTGCTGTCGGCCGAGGCGCGGGTGGCGCTGCACGCCATGCGCTCGGGCACGATGACCGACGACGACTGGGCCAAGCTGGCCCGTCGGATGGGCGAGGTCGCCGAGGCGCCGCTGTTCATCGACGACTCGCCCAACATGTCGATGATGGAGATCAGGGCCAAGTGCCGCCGCCTCAAGCAGCGCAACGACCTGCGGTTCGTCATCATCGACTACCTGCAGCTGATGTCCTCGCCCAAGAAGACCGAGAGCCGTCAGAACGAGGTCTCCGAGATCTCCCGCGCCATCAAGCTCCTCGCCAAGGAGCTGGAGGTGCCGGTGATCGCGATCTCCCAGCTCAACCGTGGTCCCGAGCAGCGGACCGACAAGAGACCCATGGTCAGCGACCTGCGCGAGTCCGGAAGCATCGAGCAGGACGCCGACATGGTCATCCTGCTGCACCGCGAGGACGCCTACGAGCGTGAGTCGCCCCGGGCGGGCGAGGCCGACCTGATCGTGGCCAAGCACCGTAACGGCCCCACCGCCACGGTCACCGTGGCGTTCCAGGGCCACTACAGCCGCTTCGTCGACATGGCGCCCCACTAGGAGGGCCTCGGGCCGCCCAAGCTGCTCGGGCCGCTCCGGCTGCCCAAGCCGCTCGGACCGCTCCGGGTCGCCGGTGGTGCCCGGTGGTGCGAGACGATGGAGAGCGGTGCGAAACGGTGACGGGGAACGGCCTGTCAGCTGGGGAACATCCCCGCCGTCGCGTTGACCCAGGTACCCGTGACGGCGCGGCTCGCGTCGGAGGCGAGGAACGTCGCCAGTGCGGCGATGTCGGCGATCCGCGGGGAGCGCTTCGTCATCCGCATGCCGTCGAGGTGACCGCGTACCCCCTGAACGGCGGTCTCGTCCATGCCCGGGGCACCGGCGGCGGCCAGCTTCTCCGGCGTGAGGCTGTCGGTGACACCGGCGGTCCAGATCCCGCAGGCGCGGACGCCGGACGGACCGGCCTCCTGGGCGACCTGGCGGATGAGCGCGTCGATCGCGCCGTCGGCCGCACCGGTTCCGCCCAGCATCGGGCTGCCGTTGCCGGAGGCGCTGTCCAGGGACAGGATCACGCCCGATCCCTGCGCGGTCATCCGGCGGGCCGCGGCCCGTACGGTGATGAACTGGCAGGTGATGCCCTGTACGACCGGCCGCGTGTAGTCCTCCACCGACATCTCGGCGAGCGGCACCCCCTGGAAGTCGCCTCGCGGCACCAGGTTGAGGGAGACGTCGATCCGGCCGGCCCGCTCGACGACCGATGTCGCGTGCGTCTCGACGGCCCGTTCGTCACGGGCGTCGAGCACGTCGTACTCGGCACCGGTTTGCTCGGCGACCTTCCGCAGGGTCGCCTCCGTGCGGCCGACGAGGAACACGCGCGCGCCTGCCTCGGTGTACGCCGCGGCGACGCCCGCACCCAGCGAGCCCGATCCACCGTAGATGATCGCGACCTTGTCCTTGAGCATGGTTCTTTCCCTTCGGCCGGAGGCGCCGTACGCGCCTCTCTTCGCCTCATAGGACGTGCCCGCCGCGGAAACTCATCGGGCCGTGCGCCTGAAGAGGGGCACGTGCGCCTCAGAGGGTCATCGGCAGCCCGAACGCGGCGAACAGGTGCGGCTCGAACGTGGTGATCTCGGCGATCCGGCCCTCCTCGATGCGCAGGACGTCGATCGTCTGAGCCCGGAAAACGCTGGTGCCGGGCCGCTGGAGGTAGCCGGCGACCGCCGGCTGTCCGTTGGCGCGTACGGGCAGGTGCCGCCAGTACCCGGCGAACGTCGGCGACGCCGGGTCCATGTTCGGCCCGACGAACGCGAGAAGCGCGTCACGGGTGGTGAACCAGAACGGGTTCGGCGGCATGGTGAGCACCGCGTCGGCGCGTACCAGGTCCACCATGGCGTCGATGTCGGCACGCGCGGCCGCCTCCATGTAGCGCCGCAGCAGCGCCTGGTCCTCGGCGCTCGGCCTCCTCGCCGACCAGTCCTCGCGCCGCCCCGGCAGCGCCTCTCGCAGGGCCGACCTGCCCCGCTGGACGGCGCTGTTCGCCGAGGCCAGGCTGCCGCCCAGCAGGTCGGCCGTCTCCTGGGCGGACCACCGGGCGATGTCGCGCAGGATCACCGCCGCCCGCTGGCGCGGCGGAAGTGTCTGGATGGCGGTCAGGAAGACCAGTTCGAGGGTCTCGCTCGCCATCACCTGACCGTCCGGCTCGTGCTGGGGCTCGGGGATCTCGGGCAGCCGGTCGTCGGGGAAGGGCTGGAGCCAGGGCAACCGGGGTGGCGGCGGCCCGCCGCCGGAGTCCACGCCCGGCACCGGCTCGTACGAGGTCGCGCGCCGGTCGTGTCTGCGCAGGAAGTCGAGGCACACGTTGGTGGCGATCCTGTAGAGCCACGCCCGGACGTTGACGACGTCCTCCAGCCCCTCCCTGGCCTGCCAGGCCCGCAGGAACGCCTCCTGGGTGAGGTCCTCGGCCTCGTCGTACGAGCCCAGCAGCCGGTAGCAGTGCACCCGCAGCTCGTCCCGGTGCTTCTCGATGAGGACGGTGAAGGTGTCGTCCCCACCGGATTTCGTCACCCCGTCGAGCGTGACGCTTTCCACCTGATCCGTCTGACCCGCCCGACCTGCGTTGTCCGCTTCGGCCGTACGGTCCGCCCGGCCCGCGCCGTCGATGTCACCGGCACCGGCACCGGCACCGGCATCGGTATCGGTATCGGCACCGGCGACAGAGCCGTCGGCGCCGGCCACGACGACCGCGGGCCCGGCTGAGTCCTGGCGCGCCTGGCGGGCCAGCCACCGTAGCCGGGCGAACCGTGACGAGAGCGCCTCGACGTCGGTGTGGAAGGCGAGCGGGGGATCCGGCCGCAACCGCCGCAGTCCGTCCCGGAGCTCGTCGATCAGTTCCCCGACGGGAACCCCGGCCGGCCTGCGTCGTCCCCGGTAGGCACGCTGGCGGCACGCCTGCGAGCAGTACGCCGCGGCCCGGCCCGGTCCGCCGCCGCTCTCGATCGGGCGCCCGCAGGCCAGGCAGTTCCCTGTCACACCTCACACGGTAGACCCTCACCGGGAGGGCTTCCCCGCGACGCCGTTCGCGCACGGCCTGTCACCGCCCGCCGTTCGTGCCCGCCCGTCACCACCAGCAGATCACCCCCGGATCACGCCGCCTCCTTGACCTGAACCAAGGTTCAGGTACGACCCTGGTCGCAGGGCGCCGCAAGGGATGCGGAGCGCCCCGGACCAACGGAGGATCGTCATGACCGAGCAGACCGTCAGACTCGCGGTGATCGTGGGCAGTGTCCGCCAGGGGCGGAGGGGCCCGGCCGTGGCGAACTGGTTCGCCGGTCAGGCCGGCAGGCGGGAGGAGCTGGAGGTGGACCTCGTCGATCTGGCCGACTTCCCGCTGCCGCTGGCGTTGCCCGCCTTCGGTTCGGAGCCCGCCCCGGAGGCGGCCCGGGTCCTTGAGGTCCTGAGCCCGCGGCTGGCCGCCGCCGACGCCTTCGTGGTCGTGACCCCCGAGTACAACCACAGCTTCCCCGCCGCGCTGAAGAACGTCATCGACTGGCACGGTCCCCAGTGGCACGCCAAGCCGGTCGGGTTCGTCTCCTACGGCGGCATCTCCGGCGGCCTGCGGGCCGTCGAGCAGCTCCGCCTGGTCTTCGCCGAGCTGCATGCGGTGACCGTCCGCGACACCGTCAGCTTCCACGGCGTGTGGAGCCGGTTCGACGACGCCGGGGCCCCGATCGGCCCGCAGGAGTGCGAGGTCGCAGCGAAGGTCCTGCTGGACCAGCTCACCTGGTGGGCACGGACGTTGCGCGAGGGCAAGGCGGCGCGCCCGTATGCCGCCTGATCCTGCGCCCGTCGTCCCGGTCCGGGCTCAGGGGATCAGCACGATCTTCCCGGTGGTGCGGTTGGCCGACAGCAGCTCGTGCGCCTTGGCCGCCTCGGCCAGCGGCAGCGTCTGGTCCACGTGGACCCTGAGCCTGCCCGCCTCCGCCAGGGCGGTCAGCCGCGACAGGTCGGGCGCCGAAGGACGCACGCTCACCACGGCGAACCGTACGCCGAGCTCGGCCGCACGTTCACCGGTGATGCCCGGGCCGCCGCCGATCGCGCTGACGAGCAGGCCGCCCGGCTTGAGGGCGGCGGCGGAGCGCTCCGCGTAGTCCCCGCCGACCAGGTCGAGCACCACGTCCACCGGCTCGACCTCCGTGACGAAGTCCGCGGCGGTGTAGTCGATCAGCGTGCTCGCGCCGAGTTCGCGCAGCAGGTCGTGCTTGGCGGCCCGTGCGGTGCCGATGACGTGCGCACCCCGCGACGCCGCGATCTGGACGGCCAGGTGGCCGACACCACCGCCGGCGGCGTGGACGAGCACCCGGTCCCCCTCGCCGATGCCGGCGATGCCGACCAGGGCCTGCCAGGCGGTCAGCCCGGCCAGCGGGAGCCCGGCCGCCTCCGGCACGGACAGGGCGGCGGGCCGGTGGACGATCTCGTTGGGCGAGGCGAGCACGTAGTCGGCGTACACGTTGGCGGGCCCGGGGAAGGCGAGCAGGCCCAGCACCTCGTCACCGGGGGCGAAGGCGGACACGCCGGGTCCGGTGGACTCGACCGTGCCGGCGACGTCCCAGCCGAGGGTGAAGGGCGGGTCGCCGAGCATCGGGTAGAAACCGGCGCGGACGACGACGTCGATCGGGTTGACGCCGGCGGCCCCGACCTTGATCAGGACCTCGCCGAAGGCCGGTTCCGGCCGGTCGGTCTCGACGCTGACGAGCACGGACGGCTCGCCGAAGGCGGACTGGGTGATGGCGCGCATCTGGTCTCCTCTGTGGAAGTTTTGCTGCGCCAATCATCGATCTGCCACATGCACATGCGTAAGAAGGCACCTTTCGGATATATAGGTACCTTGTGGAAACCACTCTCTGCCAGCGAGGTCGCGGCCCCGCCGACGCCTACTCCCGCGACTGCACCTCCCGTCAGGTCCTGGACACGATCGCCAACAAGTGGACCTGCCTGATCGTGGACGCCCTTCAGGACGGCCCCGTCCGGTTCGGCGTGCTGCGCCGCCGGCTCGACGGGATCACCCAGAAGAGCCTCACCCAGACGTTGCGCGCCATGGAACGTGACGGGATGGTGGTCCGCACGGTCTACCCGACGATCCCGCCCCGGGTGGAGTACGAGCTCAGCCCGCTGGGACACAGCCTGGTACAGCTCATGATGGGCGTCAGGAGCTGGTGCGAGGAGAACGTCTCCGAGATCACGACGTCCCGCACCGCCTACGACCTGCGCGCCGCCGAGGAGCCCGAGCCCGTACGGCAGGGCTGACCCCCGGCCCGGAGACCGGGCCCATGATCCGGCGTCCCGAGACCGGAAAGAGCCCGAGACCGGAAAGAGCCCGAGACCGGGAAGAGTCCGAGGCCGGGAAGAACCCGTGCCCCCGGGAAGAGCCCGGCCCCGGGGAGGGCCGGGGCCCCGGTCAGACGGCGACGGTGAGCAGCGTGTCCCCGTTCCCGGTCCGCACCTCGAAGCGGGTGATGTCGGCGGGCTCCCAGGCGACCCCGCCGTGGACGTACAGGGGGTCGGGGGAGCCGGGGACCCCGTACCCCTTCTCCGGCACCGCCCAGCCGGTGACCACCCGCCGCTCACCGGCGGTGGAGACGGCGATCAGCTCGCACTCCAGCGGGCCCTTGACTCCCTTGAGCTCGAGGACGGCGTGGGTGCCCCATCCCTTGGTCTCGATCACCAGCCCACCGGCGACCCCGGAGGTCCCGGTGCCCGCGAGCGGTACGCCGCCCCGGTAGGCGTCCTCGGCCGGTCCGGGCACGGAGTGGCCGGCCATGACGCCCGTGTCCTCGGTGGAGAAGGCCGTCCCCGCTGCGATCCCGCCGGCCACCAGGGTCACCGCCGCGGCGGCGCCGACCACGAACGTTCCACGGCGGGTACGCCGGTCGGCGGCCTTGCGGTGGCGCGGCAGGTCGATCACCTCGGCGCGCCTTCTGCCGCCGGGTGTCACGCCGCCGTCCCTCAGGCGTCCGACACCGGTCAGCGCGTCCGCCACCCCCGACAGTTCCCGCAGCTCCGCGGCGCAGGCCGCGCAGGTACGCAGGTGCGCCGAGAAGGCCGCCCGGTCGTCCTCCTCCAGCAGGCCGAGGGCGTACGCCCCCACGTCGGTGTGCTCCACCCGCGAGGTCATGCCGTCGCCCCTCTCTCCTCAAGGGCGGCGTGCAGCGCGCGCAGGGCGTGGTACACCCTGGACTTCACCGTCGCGACCGGGACGCCCAGTGCCGCGGCGGCGTCGTTCACCGACCGGTTCCGCAGGACCGTCTGGTCGAGGATCTCGCGGTGGGCCGGGGAGAGCGAGGTGAGCGCGACCGTCACCTCGTCGGCGGGGAGGTCGACCGGCCGCAGGCGTCGGTGCCGGCTCCGCCGGTCGCCGGAGGGGACCGTGCTCGTGCCGGTACCCGCCGAGGCGGGCCTCCACCGGGCGTTCGCGATCACGTTCTGCCCTCCCGTTCCGGCCACCGGACGATTCCGCTCTCGGCAGGCACTACGGCGACGGGCCGGGATGGGTTCAAAGATCGCGCGAATTCGCGCCTGTTCACCGGGCCAAACGGTCATCAGAGGCGATTTCCCCCAACCGTCCGGCCGGATGGGGACAGGGGGCGGTACGAGCGCGAAGGGCGGGCCAACGGCTCCGTCCCGGGGTGCGGGCCGCCGCCTCTCACGAGACCTCACGGGACCCGGCAGGACGTGACGGAACCTCACGGGACCGCGCGGTACCTCACAGGATCGGGCGGAAGTGCGTGACCAGACGGCCACCGTCGAACACGTGCAGGACGATCTGCGGCGGCAGGTCGTAGTCGAGGGGGACCGGTGTGCTCAGCTCCTGGGCGAGCCGGAGCGTGGAGGTGACGCCGGGGGCGACCACGAGCGGCAGGCCCGCGAAGACGGTCCCGGCCGCGGTGTGGGCGTGCCCCGCGAGAACGGCCACCACCTGCGGATACTGCCGTACGACCTTCTCCAGCCGCTCCGGGTGGCGCAGCCGGATCGCGTCGGCGTACGGAAGGCCCAGGGAGACCGGCGGGTGGTGCATGCCCACGACGGCCGGGGTGTCCGGGGCCTCGCCGAGCACGCGGTGCAGCCAGCCGATCGTCTCGTCGTCCAGCAGGCCCTCCGGGCGGCCGGGCATGCTGGAGTCGCACAGTGCCACGGTCAGGCCGTTGAGCCGCAGGACCTGGTTGATCGGGCCGTCGCCGTCCTCTTCGAGCATGACCTTGCGGAAGGCCGGGCGGACGTCGCGGTCACCCGGGCAGATGAGCGTCGGATGGCGCGTGGTCAGCAGCTCGCGCGCGATTTCGTACTCCTCGATCAGGCCGTTGCCGGCGATGTCGCCGGTCACCAGGACCGCGTCCAGTGTCCCAGGAAGGTTCTCCAGGTGCCGCATGACGGATCGGGTCCTGTCGATGCTGCGGGGAGAACCGTCGATGTGGACGTCACTCACGTGAGCCAGGATCAGCATCACCCAAGAGTGACATAACCATCTCCCCGCCGTCCGGCATCCCGCGCGGAGGGCACGGCCGCGCCGGGTGACCGGCCCCGGCACGCCCTCTCCCGCCGGTCCCGGGACCCCGCCCGCTCGTGCGGACGGTACGGACGCGCCGGGGCGGTCTCCTCCCACCGGACGGACGCGGAGACGGCCGGAGGGCTTCATCGGGAGAACCGTGGCCCGCCCTTGCCCCTGCAGAGGACGGACCACGACGGTCCTGCGCGCGTACACGGTCACGGTGGTCGGGCAGGTCACGACGGTCGTGCAGGTCACGGCGGTCACACCGGTGGGCGGTCGCGCCGGCCCGGCCGTCGTGGGCCCGTCACTCCCACCGGAAGAACCGCGCGGCCAGCGCGCCGGTGACCAGCAGGGTCACCGCCATCACCACCAGGTGCAGCATCTGCGGCGTCTGCCCGGCCCAGGTGGCGCGGAGCGCGTCGGCGAACGGCGCCATCGGCAGGAAGTCCCCGATCCTGCGCAGGAGTTCGGGCATCAGTTCCCGGGGGACCCACATGCCGGCCATGAACATCAGCGGGAACATCAGCAGCGACCCGATGGCGGGGGCGGACTTGGCGTTCGGTGCCAGGGCGGTGATCAGCAGGCCCACCCCGAACAGCGAGGCCGTGCCGAGCACGAACACGCCCGCGAAGGCCAGCGGGCTCTGCGGCAGGGCCGAACCGAGGACCAGGTGGCCGAGGACGATGAGCAGGACGGTGGCGGCGATCGCCACCAGGAGGTTGTTGACCACCTGGGCGACCAGCAGCCGGATCGGGCTGACCGGGGTGGTGGACATCCGGCGCAGCACGCCGGTCTCCCGGTAGCTCACCAGCACTCCCGGCAGGACGGTGAACGCCATCGTCACCACGGCCAGGATCACCATCATGCCCGGCAGCTGGGTGTCGATGGCCCGCTGGCCGCCCAGGTCGGGGTTGATCTCCTGCATGGCGGGGATGCTGCTGCCCAGTCCCAGCAGGAGCGCGAGCGGCAGCAGGATCGCGAAGACCACGGCGGCCGGTTCCCGCAGCAGGAGCCTGGCCTCGATCAGCAGCATTTTCCTCATGAGGAGATCTTCTTTCCGGTCAGGCCGAGGAAGGCGTCGTCGAGCGTCGTCCGCTCCACGCGCAGGTCGATGGGGGTGACGCCCGCGCCGGACAGGCCGGTCGCGATCGCGAGCAGCAGGTTCCCGGTCCCGGTGACCGTCACCTGCTCGCCGCTGCGGCTCACCGTGGCGACCTCGGGCAGGTCGCGCAGCACGGTGTCGTCGAGCGGTCCGGTGAGCCGGAACCTGATGATCTGCCGGCCGTCGACCCGGGCGATCAGGCCCGAGGGGCTGTCCACCGCGACGACGCGGCCCGCGTCGAACAGCGCGAGCCGGTCGCAGAGCCGTTCGGCCTCCTCCATGAAGTGGGTGACCAGCAGGATCGTCACGCCGCTGTCACGGACCTGCTCGATGAGCTCCCAGGTGTCCCGCCGCGCCTGCGGGTCCAGGCCGGTGGTGAGCTCGTCCAGGATCGCCACGCGGGGCCTGCCGATCAGCGCCAGCGCGATCGAGAGCCGCTGCTGCTGGCCGCCGGAGAGCTTGCCGTAGGGGGTGTCGCGCTTGGCGGAGAGCCCGACCCGCTCCAGCAGCTCCCCCCAGTCCGCGGGGGTGCGGTAGAAGGAGGCGTACAGGTCGAGCGCCTCCCGCACCTTGATCTTCTCCGGCAGGGTGGAGCTCTGCAGCTGGATGCCCAGCTGCTCCTTGAGCGCGGTGCCGGTGAGACCGCCGAGGACGCTCACCGTGCCGGAGTCGGGGACGCGCAGGCCGGCGACGCACTCCACGGTGGTCGTCTTGCCGGCGCCGTTGGGGCCGAGGACTCCGAAGATCTCGCCCTCGTCCACGGTGAACGAGACGTCGTCCACCGCCAGGTGATCGCGGTACCGCTTGCGGAGGTCCTTGACCTCGATGACCTTCATGCCGACGACGCTAGAAGCGCGGCGGGCCGCGGAGAATCGGGCTGGGCACCCGTCCGGGTCGGGTCAGGCATCCGCCCGGGGTGGGGCTACCTCCACCCCCCGGCGGCGCGCGGCCCCACTGGGAACACCGGGCCTCATCACCGACACTTGGGACATGAAGACGTACGCGGTGGCGGTCGGCCGGGCACTGACGCTGGGAGTGATGGCCCTGGCGGACGTGGTGATGGTGGCCCTGATGCTGATCGGGGTCGTGCTGGCGTTCGGATTGGGCCTGGTCTTCCTCTTCCCGCCGCTGGCCCAGGCGATGAGGTGCCGTACGGGCCAGGTCCGGAGGCTGAACGCCGAGTGGCTCGGGATCGGGATACCGGCCCCGTACCTGCCGGAGCCGTTGCCGGTGCGGCCCCAGCCCGACGGCTGGTACCGGCACGACCGCCAGCTGTACAAGACGGGCCGCTGGCCCGACTGGAACAACCGCTGGCAGTGGCTGGTCGGCGACACGGCCACCTGGCGTGACGGCCTGTGGCTGTTCCTCAGCCCGCTGGCCGGCGTCTTCCTGCTGCTCCCCCTCGCGCTGGCCGGATGCGCCGTGCTCGCCGCCGGGTCCCAGGACTCGTCCGCGTGGCCGATGGCCCTGGGGGGCGCCGCCGTCGTGGCACTGGCCGCGACCCCCTACCTGCTGCGCGGGTACGCCTGGTGGAACCTCCTGCTGCTCTCCCCCACGGCCGAGTCGGTGCTCAGCGGGCAGGTCCAGCGCCTCGACCAGGCCCGCCTGGCCACGGTCGACTCCCAGGCGTCCGAGCTGCGGCGGATCGAGCGCGACCTGCACGACGGCGCGCAGGCCAGACTGGTGGCGATCGGCATGACGCTCGGCGCGGTCGAGGAGCTCATGGACAAGGACCCGGCGGCGGCCAAGGCGCTGCTGGCCAAGTCCAGGGAGGCGTCCTCCACCGCGCTCGTCGAGCTGCGCGACCTGGTCAAGGGCATCCACCCCCCGGTGCTGGCCGAGCGCGGTCTCGGCGACGCGGTCCGCGCGCTGGCGATGGACAGCTCGCTCAAGGTCGCGGTCACCGTGGAGCTGGACACCCGCCCGGACTCGCCCGTGGAGTCGGCCGCCTACTTCTCGATCAGCGAGCTCCTCACCAACGCGGCCCGGCACGGCGGTGCCGAACGGGTGTGGATCGACATCAGCGGGCACGGCCACGCGCTGCGCGTCGTCGTCACCGACGACGGCTCGGGGGGCGCCGACCCCGCGCGGGGAAGCGGCCTGCGCGGCATCGAGCGCAGGCTCGCGGCCTTCGACGGGGTGCTCGCGGTCAACAGCCCGCAGGGCGGACCGACCACCGTCACCTTCGACCTGCCCTACGCGCTCGCCGAGAAGTACCCGGCGGTCAAGCCGCCCCTGCCGCGCGGCAAGATGATCATCGTCGGGCTCGGCTGGGGGCTCGGCTGGCTCCCGCTCTTCCCGCAGGGCATGGTGGCGGCGATCATGAAGATCATCGACATCGAGCACCGCAGCTGGTTCCTCGCGCTCTACCTGCCCGGTCCGCTGCAGTGGCCGCTGATCGTCTTCAACATCATGCTGGGCCTGTCCATGTACGCCGCGGCCATGCTCGTCCCCCTCCAGCACGCCCGCCGCATCCGGCTGGCCGAGGTCGCGCCGGCTCGCCTATGGTTGGGGCGGTGAGCCCCCGAGTCGTCATCGCCGAGGACCTGTACCTGCTGCGCGACGGCCTGGTGCACCTGCTCCAGGCACACGACTTCGAGGTGGTCGCGGCCGTCGAGTCCGGGCCCGAGCTGCTGCGGGCGCTGCTCGACCTGCGGCCCGACGTGGCCGTGGTCGACGTGCGCCTGCCGCCCACGTTCACCGACGAGGGGCTCCAGGCCGCGCTGACGGCCCGCCGCGCCGTCCCCGGCCTGCCGGTGCTGGTGCTGTCCCAGCACGTCGAGCAGCTGTACGCGCGCGAGCTGCTGGCCGACGGCTCGGGCGCGATCGGCTACCTGCTCAAGGACCGGGTCTTCAACGCCGAGCAGTTCGTCGACGCGGTCCGCCGGGTCGCCGCCGGAGGCACCGCGATGGACCCCGAGGTCATCGCCAAACTGCTGGCCAGCACGGCCCGCCACGAGCCGCTCGGCGCGCTGACGCCGCGCGAGCGCGAGGTGCTGGAGCTCATGGCCGAGGGCCGCTCCAACGCGGCCATCTCCCAGCGGCTGTTCCTCAGCGAGAGCGCGGTCGGCAAGCACACGGCCGGTATCTTCACCAAGCTCGACCTGGCCCCCTCCGACGACGACAACCGCCGCGTCCTGGCCGTCCTGACGTATCTCAACGCCGCGCGCGGCTGACCGGCCCCGCCCCGTCCGGGCCCCGCGACCCCTGACGTTTCGTCGGTGCCAGCGGATAACGTGCTGCATGTACGGCTTCCGTGTGGGATCGCCGTTCGGGACGGAGGGGTGATCAGGTGAAGTTCCGGGTGAACCGTGATGTCCTGGCCGACGCGGTGGCCTGGGTGGCCAGGGCGCTGCCGAGCCGGCCGACGCTGCCCGTCCTGTCGGGCCTGCTGCTGGAGGCCGACGAGGAGGATCTCGTGATCTCGGCCTTCGACTACGACGTCTCCGCCCGCGTCTCGATCGAGGCGGTCGTGGCCGAGCCCGGCCGGGCGCTGATCCCGGGCCGGATCCTCGCCGAGATCACGCGCAGCCTGCCGGGTGAGGCGGTCGAGGTCGTCACCGACGCCTCCGAGGCGGTCCTGACCTGCGGCAGTGCCGAGTTCGGCCTGCTGACCATGCCGGTGGAGGACTTCCCGGCCCTTCCGCAGATGCCGCCGAGGATCGGCGCGGTCGGCGGCGGGATCTTCGCCACCGCGGTCGGCCAGGTGGCCCCCGCGGCCAGCCGGGACGAGTCCCTTCCCATGCTGACCGGCATCCGTGTCGACATCTTCGGCGAGGGCGTGACCATGGCCGCCACCGACCGCTACCGCATCGCGGCCAGGGAGTTCGGCTGGCGGCCCGAGCGGCCGGACGTCACGGCCGCCGCCATGGTGCCCGCGCGGGTGCTCGTCGACGTTGCCAGGTCGCTGCGCGGCGGCGAGGTGTCGATGGCGCTGGGCGACGGCATCGCCGGTTTCGAGAGCGTCGGCCGGAGCACCACGGTCCGCCTGCTCGACGAGCAGTTCATCGACTACCGCTCGCGGCTGACCGACGACTGGTCGATCCGGGCCGACGTGCGGACGGCCCCGTTCATCGACGCGATCAAGCGGGTCGCGCTGGTCGCCGAGCGCAACACCGCGGTCCGGCTCTCCTTCGAGCAGGGACAGGTCCTGATCCAGGCGGGCGGCGGGGACATCGGCCGCGGCACTGAGGTCGTCGAGGCCGAGCTGTCCGGTGACGACCTGCAGATCGCCTTCCAGTCCCAGTTCCTGCTGGACGGCCTGAGCGGGGTCGAGACCGAGTTCGTCCGGCTCAACATGGAGTCGCCGAGCCGGCCCGCGCTGATCACCGAGGTCCCCGGCGACGCCGCGCCCGCCTTCCGCTACCTCGTGATGTCCCTGCGCCTGACCTGAGGGACGCCCCATCCGGAGCGGACCCGAGGGCGGGACGCCCGACGAGACGCGACCACCCCCGTTCCCTCGTGCCTCTCGTGGTCGGCATCCCCGTGCCGGCCAGGGGGCGCCCGATGAGACGCGACCGCCCGCGCTCCCTCGTGCCTCTCGTGATCGGCGTCCCCGCGCCCGGCCCGGGGTGGGACGCCCGATGAGACGCGACCGCCGCCGGGACGCGGGGCCGGACAGGCCCCCGCGCCACGACGGCGGGGCGGACGGATCAGGCGGAGAGTTCCTGCTCCTCGGTCAGGGCGATCAGGATGTGCTCCATGCACGCGTGCCCGGCGTGCTCGGCCGCGGCGGCGTCACCGGCCGAGATGGCGCGGGCGATCGCGTCGTGGGGGATGTAGGTGCTGTTCAGGGTGCTGCTCAGCGAGGTGCCCGCCGCGGTGATGCTGGCGCGCAGCGCCGCGGAGAAGTCCTCGTACAGGTCGATCAGCACCATGTTGTGCGTGGCGCGGACGACCGCGATGTGGAAGGCCAGGTCGGCCTCGACGAACGCGTTCGGCTCACCCCGCTCCCAGGCGCGGTCCCGCTCGGCAAGCGCCGCCTCGATCAGCAGGATGTCGGCCTCGGTGCGCCGGGTGGCCGCCAGCCTTGCGGCCTCCACCTCCAGCGCGCGTCGTACCTCCAGGATCTCCAGCTGCTCGGCGGTGCGCAGGCGCCGCAGCATGGCCCCCGACAGCTCGCTGGTGGCCCGGACATAGGTGCCGTCACCCTGACGGCACTCCAGCAGGCCCGCGTGGGTCAGCGCGCGCACCGCCTCGCGTACGGTGTTGCGGCCGACCCCGAGCTGCTCGGCGAGGACGGTCTCGGTGGGAATCTTTGCGTGCATCGGCCAGGAATCAGAAGTGATCTGCTCCTTGAGTTGGTCGATCACTTGGTCGACGAGGGATGCTCGCTGCGCAGTACGCAGACTCACCGTCCGCCTCCTCCTGGGAAACCAGTCATCCTACGAATCAATGACTGGTAGACCCTAGTTATTCCGGAGGCGCAAGAACAAACTGGAACCCCGCAAACGAGACCGCCTCACCGGACCAGGGCCGGATCGACCGTCACGCCCACCATCGTCTCGCGCACTCCGGCGGCCTCGAGAGCCCTACGATACGCGGCGGCCTGATCGTCACCCGCACCGACCTCGCCGTAGAGGTCACCCAGGGCTCGCCAGACCCGCGCGGCCTCCCGATCGGGGCTGGAAGGCCCGGGCCGGACCTCCTCCAGCATTCGCCGGGCGGCGTCCAGCGCGGCCGGTACGCCGCTCCGGTCGCGGCCGAGGGTGATGCGGGCCAGGATCAGCTGCGCGGTCGCGGCGGTGACGCCCCCGCGGCCGTCCAGCATGCCGAGGGCGCTCTCGGCGAGCGAGACCGCGCCCGCGGTGTCGCCCGTCCCCAGCCGCACCTGGGCGAGCACGACCAGGCTCTCGACCCGCTCCTGTGCGCGTTCGGGGAAGGCCGAGAAGACCGTGCTCGCGGAGGTCGCCAGCCGGTCGGCCTCGTCCAGCGGGCCGCCGGCCCGGGTGGTCTGACGCACCCAGTGCATCGCGACGAGGGCGAGCTGGGCGGCCATCCGCGCCGGGCGCCCGGTGGCGATCGCGTCGTCGGCCAAGCGGACGGCCAGGGCCGAGTCCTCACCGTCGGAGGCGACGGTGCTCGCCCGCCACAGGGCGTGGATCTCCGCGGAGCGGTTGACCGCGGCCGGGACGCCGTTGACCGCGAGAACGTGCCGGACGTAAGACATGGCGGCCTCGCCGGCCACCGGGGCCTCCATCAGGCAGGCGGCCAGCTCGACGGCAAGCTCCCCGTGTGCCAGCGGCAGCCTCGCGACCTCGGCGAGCGCGTGGGCGGCCAGGTCGTGGGCGCGCAGGGTGTCCCCGGCGCGCTGGTAGCAGCGGCTCAGCGCCACGACGAGCGGCAGGTCGGCCAGGCGCTCCGGATGGGCGACGGCCTCCCGGCGCAGCCACTCGAACGCCTCCACCGCCGGGCCGAGCAGCCCCTGGATCTCCAGTGCCCGAGCCTGGCCGAGCCGCGCGTGCGCGGCCAGCATGGCGTTCTCCTCGCCGGCGACCTTGACGATCTCACCGAACCGGTCGGCCGCGACGGCCGGTTCGCCGTGCAGCAGCTCCAGCTCGGCGTGGCGAAGGCCCAGTTCCGTGTCGACGCGCTGGCGCGGCTCGATCCCGTGCAGCAGGAACTCGGTGGTGCATCCCAGGCGTTCGGCCAGCAGGCGTGCGACCACGGGGGTCGGTGTCCGCTTGCCCGACTCGATGAGGGAGACGTAACTGTCGGAAAGGTCGGGCCCGGCGAGCTGGGCCTGGGACATGCGTCTGCTCAGTCTCAGGCCGCGGACGCGGTCACCTATGGTTCCCTGACTCGGCATCTGATCTCTCAGGGCGGGGGATGGTCAACGTTCTGGCCATGATGACACGAAGCGGCCGAAGCCGGTAACCCCACGTGAAAAATCCTTACCAGAAAGTGTCGGCGATCAAACAGCATTGCTGTCATCACGGACATTGCTGCCATCAGGGACATAAGCCCTTAATCATCCGAGTCATTACCTCCCGGGAAGAGCATCTGGCAGACCTCCAGGTAGAGCGTCTCCGGGTAGGGGATGTAATTCACCCGCGACAGCGCCTGGTCTTGACCGGCCGACTCCAGAACGAACTCGCCGTACCCCAGCATTCGGCCGAGGATCGAGCGCTGGAAACTCATGTCGGTGACCTTGCCGAGCGGCATCATGTCGACCTTGCGGGTGATCAGGCCGGTGGTGAGCAGCATCCGCTTGGAGGTGACGACGAAGTAGTCGACCGACCACTCGGCGACCTTCCACACGAAGCGGATCAGCAGCAGCAGCCAGGCCCACCAGACGACGACGAGCACGCCACCGCCGCCCTGGTCGCCGAACCACTTGCTCAGCAGTCCGGCGAGGATCAGGCCGCCGAAGACCTCGGCGACCGCGCGAAGCAGCACGGCCGGGTGGCGCCGCACCATGATGACCTGGTGTTCGTGGGGGAGCAGGTAGCGGTTGACCGACGAGGGAGCGGAGTCCCCGTGGGTCACGAGCCTCATGAGAGATGTGAGACGAACTGGGCCAATGAATCGGCCGCTGTGTAAACCGTGTCCATGGCACCCCTCACGGCTTTGGCTGCGTCATCTGGTCGTGTGAACAGGAAAAACGCCACGAAACCGACAGCGCTATACGATAGAACCTTCTTGACCTGCACCTTGGCCTCCTACTACCACTCACCCACTGCACCCGTCGTATACATTACCCAGGGCCATGCCACGGTAAAGCGCATCGGCTCATCCGGTCTCACACCGGCCGTGACAATCCCGTAACCGGCCCCGTGGGGCGCCCGTGGACCCTCGCCCCCGTGTCGCGCGTTCATCCCGGTCTCCCGCGATCCCCGCGTCCGCGATCTCCGTCATCGGCGCCGCGACGGCGCCGTCACCCGCGCTCGCTCGCGACCAGCGCGAGAACCTCGAGGTGCTTGCGGGCGATCCGCTCGACCAGCGCCGGATGGGCGTGGCCGACCACCTCCAGCGCTCCGTAGTGAGCCGCCTCTATGCAGCGGGTCACCGTGGAGGCCGGATGGATCTTCGAGAACTCGTCCCTCAGCGCGGCGCTGAAGTCCGCGTACGGGTCCGGCTCGGTGGCCGGGATGATTCGCTCGCTCATGGTTCTCCCTGGTGTGCGCCCGCGGCCTCGGCGGACCGGGGACACAGAAGAGATGTCTTCGCCACGCTTCGTACCCGGTCGGCGACCTGGTGTAACCGGGAAGCGGTAGAGGAACCGTCCATCAGGGGAAAGGAACGGCACGGGAAACGTCAGGACATCACAACGACTGGCCGTCCGGGCGCGGGCGGGACGCGTCACCGGGGCGTGTCACCGGGATGCGTCACCGGGGCCGTGTCGTCGGGACGCGTCACCGGGACATGTCACCGGACGGAGGGAGGAGGGGGGACGGCCGCGCCGGGCCGTGCCGTGGAACCCGGGCCGGCCGCGAAGGCGTCAGGACCCCGTGGAAAGGGAGTGGAAAGGGACCCGTGAGCCGGGTCCCGCGGGGGTCAGACCACGCCGTACAGGCGGTCCCCGGCGTCGCCCAGGCCGGGGACGATGTAGCCGTGCTCGTTGAGCCGCTCGTCCAGGGCCGCGGTCACCAGGCGGATCGGCCTGCCGGTTCCGGCGAAGGCCTCGTCCAGGTGGGCGATGCCCTCGGGCGCGGCCAGCAGGCAGAGCGCGGTCACGTCGTCGGCGCCCCGGTCGAAGAGGAACCGGATCGCGGCGGCCAGGGTGCCCCCGGTGGCCAGCATCGGGTCCAGCACGTACACCTGCCGTCCCGACAGGTCGTCGGGCAGCCGGGTGGCGTAGGTCTGCGCCTGCAGCGTGGACTCGTCGCGGATCATCCCGAGGAAGCCGACCTCGGCCGTGGGCAGCAGCCGGGTCATGCCCTCCAGCATCCCCAGCCCCGCCCGCAGGATCGGGACCACCAGCGGGTACGGCTGCGCCAGCCGCACTCCCGTGGCCGGGGCCACCGGGGTCCGGACCGACAGTTCGGTGACGCGGACCTGCCTGGTCGCCTCGTAGGCCAGCAGGGTGACCAGCTCGTCGACGAGACGCCGGAACGTGGGCGAGTCCGTGGTGACGTCCCGCAGCGCGGTCAGCTTGTGGGCCACCAGGGGGTGGTCGACGACCAGGGTTTCCATGGTGGCCAAAGGTATCCTGGGCCGGTGACCGGCGACGAGGCGGGTGCCCCGGCGCACGTCCGGCGGGCGTCCGTTCGACATCCCCCGCTCACTCGGATTTGATCACAATTTGGTCGGAGAGGCCCACGGGGGTGTCCCGCTTCTGAAAGCATTGACCTCCGTAGAGAAAGCATTCGGTGGGGATGGCCATGTCAGACGAAGACTCGCTGGACTTTGCCATCGTGATCTACCGCGAGGACGACCGCTGGGAAGCGGAGATGCTCCCGGTCGCGCTCACGTCCGACCTCGAGGGTCTCGTCCACGCCCTTCGCCAGCAGCCGAGCATGAGCGGCACGATTGGCCTGGTCGCCGTTGGGGATGAGTTCTTCGTGGCGCTACGGGTGTTCGGCGAGAGGGTCGAGGTCTTCCTCTCCGACATCGCCGCGTCCTGGGACTTCCCGCTCGCCCAGCAGGCGCTGGAGTACCTGGACGTGCCGGTCCCCGACGAGGACGAGCTCGACGCGATCCTCCAGGACGAGGAGACCGCCCTCCCCGCGGGCGATCTTTCGATCTTCGCGGACCTGGGTCTCGACGAGATGGAGCTGGGCATCCTGTCCGGGGACATCGACCTCCTGCCCGAGGACGTCCTGTCCAGCATCGCCGCGCGGCTGGGGTTCTCCGAGCCGTTCGAGCGCGCCATCGACTCTGTGTTCGGTTGAACCCGGGAGATCGGCCATGCCCTCCACACCATCCGGCAACAGCGTGTTCTCCGCAGCCTTCGTCCGCACGGCGGACGGCTGGAACGGCGCGGAGGTCGACCTCGGCGAGGCGGAACTCGTCGACGACCTCGGCGACGCCGTCCAGGAGCACCTGGGGCTCACCGGCGACGAGCTGGCGCTGCTCTGCGTGGAGGTGGAGGACGAGTGGTTCGCGATCGTCCGCTACCAGGGTGACCTGGAGCCGCGCGCGTTCCTGTCCGACGCCCACGCCGGGCTCTCCGACGGCCTGGGCGAGCTGCTGACCGAGCTCGCCGGGGTGGCGGTCGACAAGGACACCCCCGACCTGGGCGTACGGCCCGCGGGCGACTTCGAGCTCCTGGAGGACCTCGGCCTGAGCTCCGACGAGCTCGTCGAGCTCAGCATGGAGGAGGGCGCGCTCCCCGGGGACACGCTCTCGGTGATCGCCGAGCGGCTGGCCTTCGCGGACGAGCTCGACCGGCTGCGGTGACGACACCCGCGGCGAGCGCGGCGTCCGGGACGCCGGTCGCCCTTTCGGCCGTCCCGCCGGACGCGTGATGACCGGCGAGGAGCCGGCCGGGTACGCGCGGCAGATGCGGGTCGCCCTGGCACGGGCGGCCGAGGCCGGGGCCCGCGGCGAGGTGCCCGTCGGCGCGGTCGTCCTCGCCCCGGACGGCTCGGTGCTCGCGGGTGCGGGGAACGACAGGGAGACCTCGGTCGATCCCACCGCGCACGCCGAGATCCTCGCCCTGCGCCAGGCCGCGCGGGCACGCGGACAGTGGCGGCTGACCGGCTGCACGCTGGTGGTCACGCTGGAGCCCTGCACCATGTGCGCGGGGGCCGCCGTGCTGGCCCGGGTCGACCGCGTCGTCTACGGCGCCGAGGACGCCAAGGCGGGTGCGGCCGGTTCGCTCTGGGACGTGCTCAGGGACCGTCGCCTCAACCACCGCCCCGAGGTCCTCGGAGGCGTCCTGGCCGAGGAGTGCGCATCGGTTCTCACCGGGTTCTTCACCGCTCGCCGGATGCGCGAGCAATAGCGGTTATCCGGTAAGCTGCTCCGCGGTGGAGTCGCCTAGTGGCCGAGGGCGCACGCCTCGAAAGCGTGTGATGGGGCAACCTATCCGTGGGTTCAAATCCCACCTCCACCGCCACACGAGAAAGGGCCCCCGCGAACGCGGGGGCCCTTTCTCGTCCGTGTGCCTCCGGTGAAGGCTCATGCCCCCGGTGGAGACCGGCCCTCCGATGGAGACCCGGGCCGCCCTCCGGCGGAGGGCTCCGTACCCTCCGGTGAGGGCTCAGCCCTGCTCGGGCAGGTCCAGGACGCGGGCGTGCAGGACCGAGCGCTGGTGCAGGGCCGAGCGCAGGGCGCGGTGCAGGCCGTCCTCCAGGTACAGCTCTCCGCGCCACTGCACCACGTGCGGGAACAGGTCGCCGTAAAACGTGGAGTCCTTGGCCAGCAGGGAGTGCAGGTCGAGCACCGCTTTCGTGGTGATCAACGTGTCGAGCCGGACCTGCCGGGGCGGTATCTGAGCCCACTCCCGATGCGAGAGGCCGTGCGCGGGATAGGGCCGTTCATCGCCGATCAGCTTGAAGATCACAGTACGTAGTTTAGGAGAGAATCCCGCCCTTCGCCCTGCCGGCCTCCCATCCCAGCTCGCGGGGCCCTCAGATGCTCCCGGCGAAGGTGTCGCACTGGTCGGGCTTCCCGCTCTCGTAACCGGTGGTGAACCACTTGACGCGCTGCGCCGAGGTCCCGTGGGTGAAGCCCTCGGGGTTGACCCGGCCCTGGGTACGCTCCTGGATGCTGTCGTCACCCACGGCCGACGCGGCGCTGAGCGCCTCCTCGATGTCCGTCTTCGTGAACGGCTTCTCGAACAGGCCGGTCTCGTAGGCGTTCTTGGCCCAGGCCCCCGCGTAGCAGTCCGCCTGCAGCTCCAGCCGGACCGAGGCGCTCTCGGGCCCCTGCTGGTCGCCCTGCTGCGCCTTGGCGTTCGTGCCGAGCAGGTTCTGCACGTGGTGGCCGTACTCGTGCCCGATGACGTACGCCTGGGCGAACGGGCCGCCCTTGGCGCCGAACTTGCTCTCCAGCTCCTTGAAGAAGCTGAGGTCGAGGTAGACCTGGCGGTCGGCCGGGCAGTAGAACGGCCCGACCGCGGAGTCGGCGTCCCCGCAGGCGGTGCTGACCTGTCCGGAGAACATCACGGTCTTGGCCGGCTCGTACCCCTGGACGGCCTTGGGCCAGTACTCCTGGATGCTGTTGACCACGCCGACCACCCGGCACTGCTCGTTCTGGTCGGCGTCCTGCCCGGTCTTGCACTGGGCGGACAGGTCGGAGCTCGGGCCCACGGCCGCGGGTTCGCCGCCACCACCGCTGCCGCCGGTGATGTCGACCCCGAACACCAGCGCCACGATGAGCGCGATGATCCCGGCCGCGCCACCGCCGACGGCCAGGCCGCCACCGGGGATCCTGCTGCCCCTGCCGCGACTCTCGACCTGCGAGTTGTCCAGCTGGACATCGTCCTTGAAATCCATCGCCCGACGTCCCTTCGATCCGCTTGGAGCGCTTCCCCTGCCCTGAGAAAGGCCTGACATGCCGGATGGGGGATGAGTGGCCTGCCGTCTTATGTACCCCTTTATGGTGATTAGTCCCAAAATCGGGATTGCGTGCTCCTCGGCCCCGCACTCCCGGATCGGGGGATCGGCGCGGGACGGCGGCTCGCGCGACATGTCGATCACCGACGGTGATTGATCGATCTCGATCCGTCATGGGAACGTGATCGGGATCTGATCGATCTTTCCTGGGAGGAACCATGTCACTCACCCGCCGCCTGCTGTCCGGCGCGGCCGCCGTCGTCGCCGCGAGCGCGGTCACCGTCCTGCCCGTCCTGCCCGCGGCGGCCGTCGCACCCGTCGGCCGCAGCGCCGCGGGGCCCGCCGTGTGCCTGGACGCCAGCAACGCCCGGACCAACCTCACCCACGTCTACCTGTGGGAATGCCTGGGCAACACCAACCAGAGGTTCGTGGTCGACAACGGCATGATCAAGGTCGAGGACACCCTGGCCTCCGCCACCCCGATGTGCCTCGACGCCAGCAACGCCCGGACCAACCTCACCAAGGTCTACCTGTGGCAGTGCCAGAACAACAACACCAACCAGATCTGGGTCGTCAGGAGGGGAGAGATCGCCCTCAAGGACACTCTCGCCTCCGCCACCCCGATGTGCCTGGACGTCAGCAACGCCCGGACCAATCTCACCAAGACCTACCTGTGGCAGTGCCTGGGCAACACCAACCAGAAGTTCGTGATCGACGACGGTCTGATCAAGGTCAAGGACACCCTGGCCTGACCGCGCTGGAGCCGTCTGCGGCCGTCCCTGCGGAAGAGGCGCCGGACGGGAGTGAAAAGCCCTCCGAGCGGGCCGATCGGGACCCGAACCGGGACCCCGACGCGCGAAAGCCCGCTCCGAGGTGGAGCGGGCTTTCGCGTTACGGCTGATGACCGTGGCGGAGGATAGGAGATTCGAACTCCTGAGGGGTTGCCCCCAACACGCTTTCCAAGCGTGCGCCCTAGGCCAACTAGGCGAATCCTCCGTCGAGAAGCTTACCCAACTTTCGGGGTGCACGGACCATCGATTTTCCGACACCGACCACTCGAATCTGAGGTTAGACTGGGGGCCGACCCCTCGCGCGGCGTCATCCTGTGAACCTCCCCAGGGCCGGAAGGCAGCAAGGATAAGCGGGCTCTGGCGGGTGTGCGAGGGGTCTCTTCGTTTCAGGCCCCTCCAGGTGGGATCGCCGCATGAGTCTTGCGCTGTACCGCAAGTACCGGCCCGGGACCTTCGCCGAGGTCAAGGGCCAGGAACACGTCACCGAGCCGCTGCGCCAGGCTCTGCGCAGCGGACGGATCAACCACGCCTACCTGTTCAGCGGACCTCGCGGATGCGGCAAGACGTCCAGCGCGCGCATCCTGGCCCGTTCGCTGAACTGCGAGAAGGGCCCGACCCCCGACCCGTGCGGGCAGTGCGAGTCCTGCGTGGCCCTGGCGCCCACCGGCCCCGGTCACCTCGACGTCATCGAGATCGACGCCGCCTCGCACGGAGGCGTGGACGACGCGCGCGACCTGCGCGAGCGGGCCTTCTTCGCGCCGGTGTCGTCACGCTTCAAGATCTACATCATCGACGAGGCGCACATGGTGACCCGGGAGGGGTTCAACGCGCTGCTCAAGCTCGTCGAGGAGCCCCCGCCGCACCTGAAGTTCGTCTTCGCCACCACCGAGCCCGAGAAGGTCATCGGGACGATCAAGTCCCGGACCCACCACTACCCGTTCCGGCTGATCCCGCCGGCCGCGCTGCGCACGCTCATGGAGGAGATCCTCACCTCCGAGAAGGTCTCCTTCGAGCCCGCCGCGCTCCCGCTGGTGGTGCGGGCCGGCGCCGGTTCGGCCCGCGACTCGCTCTCGATCCTGGACCAGCTGTACGCCGGGTCAGGCGAGGCAGGCATCACCTACGCCGGTGCGGTCTCCCTGCTCGGTTACACCGACGGCGACCTGCTCGACGACGTGGTCGTGGCCTTCGCCGCCCGTGACGGCGCGCGCGCCTTCCAGGTGGTGAACCGGGTGATCGAGGGCGGACACGACCCGCGCCGGTTCGCCATGGACCTGCTGGAGCGCTTCCGCGACCTGGTGATCCTGGCCAACGTGCCCGAGGCGGCCTCCAGCGGGCTGCTCGACAGGCCCGCGGACGAGCTGGAGCGCCTCCAGGAACAGGCGGGCTCGATGGGCCCGGCCGAGCTGACCCGCGCCGCGGAGATCCTCAACACCGGCCTGACCGAGATGCGCGGGGCCGCCTCGCCCCGGCTGCTGCTCGAACTCATGTGCGCCAGGATCCTGCTCCCCGGGGCCGCCGAGGGCGAGGCCGCGCTGCTCGCCCGGGTGGAACGGCTGGAACAGGGCGGGATCGCCGTCTCGGCCGCCCCCCGCGATCTCGCGGGCTCCCGCCGCCGCTCCCGCGGCCTCAGCCGTCACGCGGGCACCGGCTCCGCGGGCCGTGACCCCGGCGTCCGCACCTGCCGTCCAGGCACCCGCCCCCCCGGTCCAGGCGGCGCCCCCGCCGCAGCCGTCGCAGGCACCCGCAGCCACGGCGCCCGCCCCCGGCCAGGGCGTGGGCGCCCCGGACGACGACTGGCCCGAGACGGTCCGGCCCGGCGCGGCCCAGGAACAGCAGGCCCGGCCCCCCGTCCAGCAGCCCGCCGGAGCGGTGGCGGACACCGCCGACGAGTCCGAGTCGTCGGGGCCGTCGGGGCCCGACGCGGGTGCCACCCCGGACTCCGCCACCGGAGCCACCGGAACGGTGCAGCAGGCGTGGCCCCAGGTGCTCGCCGCGCTCAAGCGGCGCAGCATCGTCGTGTGGGCCAACGTCAACACCAACGCGCAGATCGCCGGGGTCGAGGGCAACATCGTCACCCTGGGGTTCACCCAGGTCGGCGCCATGAGGAACTTCACCGGCGGCGGAAAGGACGCGGTCGTCGCGGAGGTCCTGAAGGAGGTCCTCGGCGGCACGTGGAAGGTCGAGGCCGTCGTCGGCGGCGGTCCCGCCCCGTCGGCCGGGGGACGGTCCCCGTCCCCGCGCCGGCCCTCCCCCCCGCCCGTCACCCCTCAGCCCGCCCCGGCCCAGCCCGCTCCGGCCCGGCCCGACGCCGCCCAGCAGCCCGCGGACCGGCAGCGGGCACCGCAGCCGCCGCAGGCCCCCCGCCGAGGCACCGCCCGCGGCGGTACGGGAGGCACCCGCCCGGCCGGTCTCGCCCCCCCACGGACGAGTCCTGGCCGGACGAGCCGATGCCGGAGGACCCCGGCTCGCCTCCCCCGCCGAGTCCCGGGCTGGCCGCCGCCCGCTCGGCCGCCAAGGCCGCGGCCCAGACCGGCCCCAGGGCACCGGCCAGGAACGGCGCCAAGGCCGCGGCCTGGCCGGACGCCGTGCCCGGCCGCGCCTCGCGCGCCGCCCCCGACGCCGACGAGGTCGACCCGCTGAACGACGCGGACGCCGACGTCGACGCGCTGACCGGCATGGCCCTCATCCAGCGCGAGCTCGGCGGTCAGATCATCGAGGAGATCGACCACACCTGAGGGTCCCGCTGCCCTCCCCGCAAGACCGGGCCCTCCCGGAAGACCGGGCGCCCCGTCCGCGCCATTCGCGCCGTCCGCGCCGTCCGTGCCGTTCGCGGACGTCAGGGCGGGCCGGCGTCGCCGATACGGATCCCGGCGGCGACCGCGCGGTGATCGTGACGGGGCAGCATGGCGATGAGACGCTCCAGGATCTGGACGTCGCTCCTGCCGCGCTCGGTCTCGGCGTACGCCCACAGGGCCTCCGGCCCACCCCGACGCAGCAGGCGGGCCCGTACCTGACCCTCCAGCTCCTCGCGTTCGCGGCGCAGCGCGGGCGCCTCGGAGCGCGGCAGCAGGGGGCCGCGGTAGGCCCGCGCGACCGCGGTGGTCTCGTCCGTCGCGAGAAGCCGCTTGAGCTCCACGAAGTCGGCCTCGACCGCGCAGTCCAGCCGGTAGGGCTTGGCCACGATGGCGCGGCCGAGATGCGCGCGCAGGCGATGGATCTCGGCGCGCGCGGTCACCGGGTTCCCGGCGTCGCCGTACAGGTGGAAGGAGAGCTGGTCGGCCGTCATCCCCCCGGGGTTGAGGACGAGCATCGCGAGGATCTCGGCGTGACGCAGGGAGAGCGGCAGGCGCGTCCCGTCCAGGTACGCCGAGGGGTGGTCGGCGCCCAGGAAGGACAGGGTCAGCACCGGGGCGCGGCCCCGGCCCGCCAGGCGCAGCAGGAAACCGTCGTCGCCGAGCGCCTCCAGAAAGGCGCTCCGCCCGTCGGGCAGCACCACCCGGTCACCCGTCTCCGGCGGCAGGACGCGGTGGCCCGCCCACTGCAGCGCGTCGTCGCCGGCGATGATCCGCCCGGTCGCGGTGACCAGGGCCCCCGGCTCGCCGCGCAGTGCGCTCAGGTGCCGGTCGTGGCGGCGCCTGAGCCGCTGGTCGCGTTCGAGCATGCGCAGCGTGAGCCGGCTCTCGGCCAGCCGGGCGGTGGCCTCGACGAGGGCGACGCTGGCCGGGGGCATGGCCCGCGTCATGCCGCTGACGTCGACGCAGCCCAGCGGTTCGCCGCTGTCCGGATCGATGATCGGCGCGGCCGAGCAGGACCAGACGTGCAGCGCCCTGACCAGGTGCTCGGCCGAGAAGACGTAGAGGGGGCGCCGGGCCGCCAGCGCGGTGCCCAGTCCGTTGGTGCCGATCGCGGTCTCGCTCCAGTCGAAACCCGCGGACAGCCCCACCTCGTCGGCACGTTCCATCGTCCGGTGGCTCCCGTCGCGCCAGAGCACCCTGCCGGCGGCGTCGGTGACGAGCAGGATCTGGTCGTCGGCCGTGACGGCCTCCAGGAGGGTCTCGGTGATCACCGGCAGCAGCCTGCTCATCGGATGCGCGGAGCGGACCTGCCGGATGTCCTCGCCCTCGAAGGCGGGCGGGGCCGATCCGGTCTCGGGGTCGATGCCGGCCGCCAGGCAGCGCCGCCAGGAGGCGGAGATCACCCCTCTGGGCCGCTCGTGGGTCGCGCCGCCCTCCGGCCCCTGCCCCGCCCCTGTGCCCGTCCGCTCGTCCGACCGCGTCCGGGCGGCCATCGCGGCCTCGTGCAGGCGCCGCAGCCGCGCCGCGTAGGAGTCGGGTCCGGCCGTCTGGACGACTCCCGGATGGCCGTCGCGCACGCATCCCCCCTGGAAAAAGCCGATGGTCCCCCCGGAACAAGCCGATGGCCGAAGCATCGGTGCTCCGGCACGCGCCCGCAACCGTTTCGGCCGAACAGGGCGTGCGAAGGGTGAGTGAACGATCGCAACGTGTGTGCAACGTGCGGCCCGTTAGCTTGCCGATCGCGCGTCGCCGTGTGCGGCCGCTCCGGCGGCGCGCCGTCGGGTCCCGGACGTCTGGAGGGGGGCCGGGGCCCGACAGAGGTTTATCCCCTCCTCCCCGGGAAGGCGTGTGGCCTCCAGTACAACACCGGGCCCGGACCCCGTAGGCTCGTGACGACCGATGCCACGGACGAGGAGCACACCACGGTGAACCCAGGGGATGTCAACCTGCAGCAGCTGCTGGAGCAGGCACAGCTCATGCAGCAGCAGCTTGTGAGCGCCCAGCAGGAGCTGAACGACGCGGAGGTCCAGGGGACCGCGGGCGGCGGCCTGGTGGTGGCCACCGTCAACGGCGGGGGCGAGCTGCTCGAACTCAAGATCAGTGCCGAGGCCGTCGACCCCGGCGATCCGCAGGAGACGGCCGACACCATCGCCGACCTGGTCATCGCCGCCATCCGTGACGCCGTGCGCGCCGCGGCCGACCTTCAGCAGGAGAAGCTCGGTCCCCTGGCACAGGGGCTGGGCGGCGGGAGCGGGCTCGGCCAGCTTCCCGGGTTCTAGGTCATGTACGAGGGGGTCGTCCAGAACCTGATCGACGAGCTGGGCATGCTGCCGGGCGTCGGTCCCAAGAGCGCGCAGCGCATCGCGTTCCACCTGCTGGCCGCGGAGCCGGCCGACGTGAAACGGCTCGCGCACGCGCTGCTGGAGGTCAAGGACAAGGTCCGCTTCTGCCGGGTCTGCGGCAACGTCGCCGCGGAGGAGGAGTGCCGGATCTGCCGCGACACCAGGCGCGATCTCCACGTGATCTGCGTCGTCGAGGAGTCCAAGGACGTCGTGGCCATCGAGAAGACCCGCGAGTTCCGGGGCCGCTACCACGTGCTCGGCGGGGCGATCAGCCCGATCGACGGCATCGGCCCCGACGACCTGAACATCCGGGACCTCATGACCCGCCTGGCGGACGGCCAGGTCACCGAGCTGATCCTCGCCACCGACCCCAACCTCGAGGGGGAGGCGACGGCGACCTACCTCGCCCGTCTGGTCAAGCCGATGGGACTGAAAGTGACACGACTGGCCAGCGGTCTGCCGGTAGGCGGTGACCTCGAGTACGCCGACGAGGTCACCTTGGGCCGCGCTTTCGAAGGAAGGAGGCTCCTCGATGTCTGACGACCCATGGAGCGCTCTCGCGGAACGGATCGCCGAGCACGCGGAGAACTACATCGACGGCCTGACCCGCCTGGCGGGCGGCGAGGGCGGTGACGCCATCCTGCCGCTGCTGCTGGTGGAGGTCGGCCAGGTCAGCTCGGCCGGGGCGCAGCTCGGAGCGAGCCGGGACGTCATCCTGTCGGGCAACTGGGAACCGCACCTGGGCGAGGACCCGGACGTCGACGCCGTCCGCACGGCGCTCGCCGAGCGGCTGGGCCCCGTCGACGACTACGCCGAGGTCTTCGACCCGTACAAGGACACCGTGGTCACCCCCTACCGCCTGTCCGACGACCTGACGGCGGTGGCCGCCGACCTGCTACACGGCCTGCGGCACTACAAGGCCGGCCGGCCGCTGGAGGCGCTGTGGTGGTGGCAGTACTCCTACTTCAACACCTGGGGCAACCACGCCGGAGCGGCGATGCGGGCACTCCAGGCGCTCGTCGCCCATACGCGCCTGGACGTGGCCGAGGAGCGCACAACCGTCTGATCGTCCACATGCTGGGCTAAATCACGAGCCCCCCGGTAGGGCGCCAGTAGACTGTGAGCTCCACAGCCCTAGATTGCTTCGGAGACATCTCGTGGCGCTCGTTGTTCAGAAGTACGGTGGTTCGTCCGTCGCCGACGCGTCCTGCATCAAGCGGGTCGCCCAGCGGATCGTCGCGACGAAAAAAGCCGGCAACGACGTCGTGGTGATCGTCTCGGCCATGGGCGACACCACGGACGAACTGCTCGACCTCGCCCAGCAGGTCTCACCGCTCCCCCCGGGCCGCGAGCTCGACATGCTGCTCACCTCGGGCGAGCGCATCTCGATGGCCCTGCTGGCGATGGCCATCGCCAACCTCGGCCAGGAGGCGCGCTCCTTCACCGGGTCCCAGGCCGGCGTGATCACCGACTCCTCGCACGGCCGCGCGCGCATCATCGACGTGACGCCCGGCCGGATCCGCGGGGCGCTCGACGGTGGCCAGATCGCGATCGTCGCCGGGTTCCAGGGCGTCTCCCAGGACACCAAGGACATCACCACCCTCGGCAGGGGCGGCTCCGACACCACCGCGGTCGCCCTGGCCGCCGCCCTGGACGCCGACGTGTGCGAGATCTACACCGACGTGGACGGCGTCTTCACCGCCGATCCCCGCATCGTCCCGGCGGCCCGTAAGATCCCCAGGATCTCCTACGACGAGATGATGGAGATGGCGGCCTGCGGGGCGAAGATCCTGCACCTGCGCTGCGTCGAGTACGCTCGCCGCTTCGGCCTGCCGATCCACGTCAGAAGCTCGTTCAGCAGCAAGGAAGGCACGTGGGTCGTCTCCGACCCCGACAGCGAAGGAAAAGAGATGGAGCAGCCGATCATCTCCGGCGTCGCGCACGACCGGAGCGAGGCCAAGATCACTGTTGTCGGGGTGCCCGACAAGGTCGGTGAGGCTGCGACGATCTTCAAAACGCTCGCCGACGCCGAGGTCAACATCGACATGATCGTGCAGAACGTGTCGGCGGCCACGACCGGCAGGACGGACATCTCCTTCACGCTGCCCACCAGCGACGGCTCGACGGCGCTCACCGCACTGAAGAAGATCCAGGAGCGCATCGGCTTCGAGTCGCTGCTCTTCGACGACCAGATCGGCAAGGTCTCGCTGATCGGCGCGGGCATGCGCTCGCACCCCGGCGTGACCGCGATGTTCTTCGCCGCCCTCGCCGACGCGGGGGTGAACATCGAGATGATCTCCACCTCGGAGATCCGCATCTCGGTGATCGTCGGACAGGACGACGTGGACACGGCGGTCGGCGCCGCGCACCGCGCGTTCGACCTCGACGCCGACCAGGTGGAAGCCGTGATCTACGGAGGTACCGGACGATGAGCCGCAAGCCGACCCTCGCCCTGATCGGCGCCACCGGTGCCGTCGGCACCGTGATGCGCGACATCATCTCCGGCCGCGACGACGTGTACGGCGAGATCAGGCTCGTCGCGTCCGCCCGCTCGGCCGGCAAGGTCCTGCGGGTCCGCGACGAGGACGTCGTCGTCCAGGAGCTGACCCCCGAGGTCTTCGACGGCGTCGACATCGCGATCTTCGACGTGCCGGACGAGGTCTCCGCGACGTGGGTGCCGATCGCCGCCGGGCGCGGCGCCGTCGTCATCGACAAGTCCGGCACCTTCCGGATGAACCCCGAGGTCCCCCTGGTGGTGCCGGAGGTCAACCCGGAGGCGGCCAGGACGCGTCCCCTGGGGATCATCTCCACCCCCAACTGCACGACCCTGTCGATGATGGCCGCGATGGGCGCCCTGCACGAGGAGTACGGTCTGAACGCGCTGGTCGTCGCCTCCTACCAGGCGGTCTCGGGCGCGGGCGTGGCCGGTTCGGCCCGCCTCTACGACGAGGTCGAGGCGCTGGCGGGCGACCGGACGGTCGGGCAGAGCGCCGGGGACGTGCGCAAGGTCCTGCAGAACAAGCTGGGGGACGCCGAGTCGCCCTTCCCGGCGCCGGTGGCGTTCAACGTCGTGCCGTGGGCGGGCTCGCTCAAGGAGGACGGCTGGGCGTCGGAGGAGCTCAAGCTCCGCAACGAGTCGCGGAAGATCCTCGGGATCGCCGACCTGAAGGTCTCGGCGACCTGCGTCCGCGTCCCCGTGATCACCACCCACTCGCTGGCCGTGCACGCGACCTTCGAGCGTGAGATCACGGTCGCCGACGCCCACCGGATCCTGGAGGCCGCCCCGACCGTGGTCGTGATGGACGACCCGGCCAACGGCGTCTTCCCGACCCCGGCGGACGTGGTCGGGACCGACCCCACCTACGTGGGCCGGATCCGCCAGGCGCTCGACTTCCCCAACACGCTCGACCTGTTCGTCTGCGGCGACAACCTCCGCAAGGGCGCGGCCCTGAACGCGGCGGAGATCGCCGAGCTGGTCGCGGCCGAGTTCGCGTGACCTCCCGGCCGTGCGGCGGCACCCGGCGCCGCCGCACGGCCCTCACGTGAGGCACACGGCTCGCGGGAACGAGCGGGCCGGGGTGGGGCGGCGTGTGTCGGCGCGGGTCAGCGGAACAGGATGTCCCAGTGATCCGCCTCGCGGGCGTACAGGGGTTCTGACGCTCCCTCCTCGCCGTACAGGCGGGCTCCGTCGCCCCGCACCCCCTGCTTCGGGTGGTTCTTCTTGATGTACCGGTTGATGCATGCGTTGGGCTTGATGTCCAGTTTGTAACCGGCGAAGTGGCTGTACGGCCCCGGGGCGTGGCCCACCTCGGTGCCGCCGGTGACCACCAGGCGGCAGCCGCTACGGCGCTTCAGGTCGATGGCGCTGGAGATGGTGCCGCTCCGCACGGCCTGCAACGAGGTGCAGTTGCGCCCCTGGCGGTTCGAGCACCCTCCCGAGGAGGTCCAGCGCAGGCCCGCCTGTCGCAGCAGCTGCTCGGCATCGGTCTGCTGGAGCCGCAGGGAACGCTGCCGTTGGACCTGCTGCGCCTCGGAGGCCGGGGCCTCGGCCGGTTTCCCGGCGGCGGTGGCGGCCTTCCCGGCGGCCGTGGCGGTGGTCTTTTCGCCGGTCTTCGCGGTGGCCGTGGCGGCGGTGGTCCCGGTGGTCCCGGTGGTCTTCGCGGTGGGTTTGCCGGTGGTCTTCGTACCGGCCGTGCCGGTGCTCTTCGCGGGAACCTTCGTGCCGGTCTTCCCGGCACTCTTCGCGGCGCTCTTTCCGGTGGCCTTTGTGGTGGCCGTGCCGGTGGTCTTACCGGCGCTCTTGCCGGGGACCTTCCCGGCGGCGGGCGGCTCCTTCACCGGGGCCGCGGGGGGCGGGGCCGCGGGGGCCCCGGGGGCCGCGGCCGGCCCGCCCTGCCGCGCCCGGGACGTCCGAGCCTGCGCGGTGACCGGGACGACGGCCGGTCGTCGGTGCGACGGGGCGCTCCCTGCGGGCGGTGTGCCCCCGGTGGCCGTCCGCCGGTCGGGTGCGGTCGCGCCGGAGGGCGCCTGTCCGCGCGGTGCCTGCTTCGCGGCCGGGGGGACCTTCCGTTCCGGCGAGGAGGTCTTCGGCGCTCCGCCGCCCGCGCGCGGCACGGCCCCGTCGCTGCCGGGCACGCCCGTCCGGGCCACGGGTTTGGACCGCCTCGTCCGGCCGGGACGATCCGGCCGGTTCGACCGGTCCCGGCGGTTCCGTGCCGATGTGCGGGGAGCCGCCGATGTGCGGGAAGCCGCCGATGTCCGGGGAGCCGCGAGGGAGGACGCGGCCTCTCCCCGCTGTCCTCCGTGCCGGACGGCCGCCTGGCGGTACAGTTCCGATGACCGGTACCGGGCCGCCTTCCACGGGCCGGTCGCGTACGGCGCGATGGACAGCGGTCCGCGGCCGTCCGCCGCGCCCGAGGCCGGGCGGCCCCGGGCCACGGTGCTGTCCGGCGCGTGTCGGCTCTCCGCGTTCGCGTCCGCGTCGGGGGTCGACGCGATGACGGCTATCTGCAGAGCGAGCAGTGTTCCCGTGATGAACCGGGTAGCCCGCCGTCTACAGGGACGTATCCCCATTTATGTATCCCTTGTCGCGGGAGCCCTTCCACCAAATGGATCAATCCCACTTCCGAAGCCGGATGATCCCTCCCGAAGAGCGAATTTTGCCCGGTAATGGCGATCATCGTGCGGGTTGATGACCTGGTGAGGCCGCAGGCGCACGGGACCCGGGACGACGGGGGATGCCGAGGGCCGGTAGCCCGGGGGATGGGACGGGCGTGGCGGGCAGAGGGTGACGTGGCAATCACCGATATCAGTGGCGGGGGCGATGTGACGCGCTTAGGGTCGTTCACAAGGGCTGCTCCCGGATGGCACAGGACGGATGACCTAGGGTTCGTCCCGTGGAGAGATCAGCCGAGCCCGTCTGCCAGTGCTGACCGACAGGTGACAAGCGCCCTATGACCGAGCCGACCCCGAGAACCCGTGGATCAGACAGGACCCGTGAGGTCATCGTGGAGACGGCCCTGCGGCTCTTTCGCGAGCGAGGGTACGAGGCGACCACGATGCGGGCCATCGCCGCCGAGGCCGGAGTGTCGGTGGGCAACGCCTACTACTACTTCGCCTCCAAGGAGATCCTGGTCCAGTCGTACTACGACCGCGCGCAGACCGAGCACGAGGCCGCGTGCGAGAAGCTCCTGGCCACCGAGCGCAGGTTCGCCGCGCGGCTGGAAGGGGTGCTGCGGGAGTGGGTACGGGTCTCCGAGCCGTACCACGAGTTCGCGGTGAAGTTCTTCAAGCACGCCGCCGAGCCGGACAATCCGCTCAACCCGTTCAGCGCCGAGTCCTCGCCCTCCAGGGAGGCGTCGATCGGGATCTACCGGCGGGTCGTGGAGGGCTCCTCCGACCGCATCGACGCCGAGCTCAGGGCGGAGCTGCCCGAACTGCTCTGGCTGATGTCGATGGGCGTCGTGCTGTTCTGGGTGCACGACCACTCCGAGGGATGCCGCAGGACGTACCGCCTCATAGAGCTCACCGTGCCGCTGGTCGACCGCCTGGTCGGGCTCTCGCACCTGCCCGGCCTGCGCGGGGTCGCGCGTGACTTCATCGCGGGGCTCCACGAACTTCGCGAGTGAATCCGGGGAGAATCCCAGGAAGAACCGTATCCGACTGATTACCCTGAGTGGTCGGTTCGATGACGGGTTCAAGGGAGTCCCATGGGTTGGGTAGCCGTGCTGGTGGTTCTGTCCGTCGCGCTCACGCTGATCGTGTTCCGCGTTCTCAGGAGAAAGGGACGGGAGGACGAGGAGCACGGGGCGTCGTCCGTCGGCTTCTCGGCCAACCTCGCCCTCGCCGTCTACCTGCTGGTGCTGGCCTACGCGGCCGTCCTGTGCAGGGACGGCCTGTCGGTCACGGAGGCCGACGTCCAGGCCGAGGCCGAGAGCCTCACCGAGATGTACTGGGCGGTGGCGCCCATCCCCGAGGCCGCGCCCGTCAGGACGCAGATACGGCAGTACACCGCGCAGAGCATCGATCTCGACTGGCCGCTCATGGCCGGGAAGACCATGTCCCCCATCCCCGGGCAGACGCTCGCCGACGCGCGGACCACGTTGCTCCGGCTCCGGCCGGTCGGCGACGAGGGCAGGAACCTGCAGCAGGACGCGCTCGACAGGGCCTCCGAGATCGCGCACGCCCGGATCATCAGGGGTGACGACGCGGGCACCGGTCTGGAGAGCATCTTCGTGATCTCCCTGATCGTCTCCGGCCTGCTGGTGATCGCCCTGCCCTGGACGCTCGGGGTGCGGCCCTCGTCCTCGTCGATCATCGCCGATGTGGTCCGGGTGAGCGTGGTGGTCATCGGCGTGTGCTTCATCATCCTGATCAGCCACCCGTTCAGCGGTCTCGGCGCCGTCGGGCCCGACGCGTTCCAGGCCGCGCAGCGGGAGTACGACCACATCGACGGGCGCTTCCCGGCCCAGCCGTGACCGGACGCGCCCCGCGCTCTCCGGGCCCGCGGGAGGATCGTCTCCTCCCGCGGGCCCGGCCGGGCACTACCTGTGGGCTCTGCCGTTGAGGGCGGCGACGGCGGTCACCGAGATCACGCCGGTGAACATGACCACCAGGACCAGCGTGCGGTCGGTTCCCTTGCGCCGCGCGGCGTAGCGGTCCAGCACCAGCCGCTGCCGTACCAGAGGGGGCAGCGAGGGCGTCCGGGCCGAGGGCCTGGGGCGGGGTGTACGGGTCCTGGACGGCGCCGGGGTGGCGAAGGCCTCCGGGACGACCGAGACCGGCGCGGCCGGGGGCACCGGTACGGGCCGGGACGGGGTCGGCGCGGGCGCGGAGGATCGCGAAGCGGAGGACGAGGGGGACGGGGAGGGCGCCGGCGGCGCCACCGTGGGAGGCCCCGGCTTCGGCTCGGGCTTCACCTCGGGCTTCGGCCCGGGGACGAGGCCGGGTCCGGGGCCGGGTTCGGGGCCGGGCTTGAGGTCGGGCTTGGTGTCGAGGTCGGGCTTGAGGTCGGGCTTGAGATCGAGGCCGGGCTTGGGGTCGGCTCCCGGGGCGAGATCCGGTTCGGGTGCGGTGACGGCCGGTCGGTTCGCGACGGCGCCCTTCCCGGCCTGGTCCCGCCCGGTCCCGCTTCTCCCGGTCAGGCCGTCCACCAGATCCTTCACGGGGTCGCCGACCAGATCCTTGAGGGGACCGGCCGGTCGCTTTCTCCACGGGGGATGTCCCTGCTCCCCCGTGGAGAAAGCGACCGTCCCTGCGGGCGCGACAGGGTGGCCGGGTCCGGGCCGCGTCCCGGGGGCGGTGGCGGGCCGTCCAGGCTCCCCTTCCGTCCGGGACGGCCGCCGTCCGGCGTCCGGGTGCGAGAGGTCGCCCGCCACCCGCGACGACGTCCCGCGGCGGGCCGGCCTCATCCCCGCACCCGCCTCCGTGCCGCGCTCCGCCCGCGACGCCGTACCCCGCCCCGGCTCGTGCCGGCCCGCCTTCCGCTCCCCCGCGTGCCCGGCGTCCGGACCGGCCGTGCCGTCCGGACCGGGCGTGCTCCCCGGGACGGGCGCCGGGAACGGGGGCACCGCGACCGGCCGCCCGGCGTGCCCGGCCCGTCCGACGTACCGGGTGACCTGCGGGCGGGGCGGTCCGGTGCCGTCCCCGGCCCGGGAGACCGGGGCCGGGACCGCCGGGCCGGGGAGGGCCGCGGTCGAGAACAGGGGGGCCGCCCCGGCCAGCAGGGGGACCGCCACGCAGGTCGCGAGACCGGCCGCGCTGAGCAGGCCACGCCGTTGGTTCCTCCGCCGATGCTTCATCACCCGACGTTTCTAACATCATACGGAGAGTGATGGGACGGTAAGCGGGCGGTCCGTTCTCCGTATCGGATCGGTCGTCATACCGTCCGGTTGGTACGGTGATCCCCTTGACGTCCCCCGGAGCGGGTGCGGCAAGCTGGACCAGAATGTCGTTCTAGGGAGGGAGCTCCCGGACGGCGACCACCGACCGGGAGGCGGCACGATGACCACGGCCCCACGCTGGGGGATGACGATCCCCTTCTACGACCGTTCACTGGCCGACTCCAGGGACCTGGTCGGCGAGCTGCCGGGGCTCGGGTACACCGACGCCTGGTCCGCCGAGGTCAACGGCGTCGACGGCTTCGTGCCGCTGGCGATGGCCGCCGAGTGGGCCCCCGGCCTGCGGCTCGGCAGCGCGATCGTCCCGGTCTCCACCCGCGGTCCCGGTCTGCTCGCCATGTCCGCGGCCACCCTCGCCGACCTCGCCCCCGAACGCTTCGTGCTGGGCATCGGGGCCTCCTCCCCGGCCATCGTGGAGCGCTGGAACGCCGGGGAGTTCGTCAAGCCCTTCGCCAGGACGCGGGACACGCTGCGGTTCCTGCGCAGCGCCCTGGCGGGCGAGAAGGTCACCGAGCGGTACGAGACGTTCGAGGTCAAGGGCTTCAGGCTGGAGCGGGCGCCCCGGATCCCGCCGAAGATCGTGCTGGCCGCGCTGCGCCCCCGGATGCTGCGCCTGGCCGCCGAGGAGGCCGACGGTGCGATCACCAACTGGCTCTCCCCGCAGGACGTGCGCACGGTCAGGGCCGAGATCGGCCCGGAGACCGAGCTGATCGCCCGGCTGTTCGTGTGCGTCAGCGAGGACGCCGCGAAGGTGCGCGAGCTCGGCCGCCGGATGCTCGCGGGGTATCTCACCGTCCCGGTGTACGCGGCCTTCCACGACTGGCTGGGACGCGGCGAGGTGCTGCGGCCGATGCACGAGGCCTGGGCGGCCGGTGACCGCCAGGCGGCGCTCAAGGCCATCCCGGACGAGGTGGTGGACGAGCTCATCGTGCACGGGGACGCCGCCACGTGCCGGGCCAGGATCCGGGAGTATGTGCGCAACGGCCTGAACACCCCCGTCCTCGCCCCCATCCCCGGCGGCGAGGTCTCGATCGCGCAGGCCGTACGAGATCTGGCCCCCGCGAAGGAGTGAGGCGTTGTCGCACGAGGTGCTGAGACTGGACGCGACCGGGCAGGCGCGCGCCGTACGGGAGGGGGAGGTCTCGGCGAGGGAGCTCGCCGAGGCGGCGATCGCCCGGATCGAGTCCCGTGACGGCACCGTCAACGCGGTGGTGCACCGCAGGTTCGAGCGGGCCCTGAAGGAGGCGGACGACGTCGTGCCCGGCGCCCCCTTCGCGGGGGTGCCGACGCTGCTGAAGGACCTGGGCTGGGCCATGGAGGGGGAGCCCTACCGCGCGGGCTCGCGCGTCCTGGACGGGATGACGACCAGGCGGGACGGGTACGCGGTGGCCAAGCTGCGCCGGGCGGGCTTCGTCGTGCTGGGACGCACCAACACCCCGGAGTTCGGGACCGCGATCACCACCGAACCGGTGCTCTCCGGTCCCACCCGCAATCCCCACGACCCGCGCTACAGCAGCGGGGGGTCCAGCGGCGGGTCCGCCGCCGCCGTGGCGGCGGGCATGGTCGCGGTGGCCGCGGCCAGCGACGGCGGCGGGTCGATCCGGATCCCGGCGAGCATGTGCGGGCTGGTGGGGCTCAAGCCGAGCAGGGGCCGTGTCAGCTCCGGTCCGTCGGCGGGCGAGCCCTGGGCCGGGTTCTCGGCCTCCGGCATGCTCTGCCGTACGGTCAGGGACGGCGCGGCGACCCTCGACGTGATCGCCGGGACGATGCCGGGCGACCCGTACGGCGCGCCGGCCTGGCGGCGCCCGCTCGCCGAGGAGGTCGGCGCCGACCCCGGGCGGCTGCGGATCGGCTTCCTGACGGCGCACCCGGACGGGAGCGCCCCGCCCGACGCCGACCTGGTGACCGCCGTCACCGGGGCCGCCGGGCTGCTGGAGGCGCTGGGCCATCACGTCGAGCCCGGGGGGCCTTCGGCGCTCGCCGACGAGGACTTCGCCCGGCACTTCGGCACGATCGTGGCCGCGCATGTGGCCGCCGACCTGGACGAGGTCGGACGCTGGCGCGGCAGGCCGGTGGAGCTGGAGGAGCTGGAGGAGCGCAACCGGATCCTGGGCGCGGCGGGCCGGGGGCTCGGGGTGGTCGGCTATCTGGCCTCCCGCGACTGGATCGACGCCTTCCGGCGGCGGATGGCCGCCTGGTGGGAGGCCCACGACCTGCTGCTCACGCCCTCCCTGGGGGTGGCGCCGTTCCGCCTGGGCTGGCTGCCGCCCGGCGACGTCAGCACCGCGCCGGGCCGTACCCGTCGCGCGGTGGCGTTCACCTCGCCGGTCAACGCGACCGGGCAGCCCGCGATCTCGCTGCCGCTGCACCGCACCGCGGACGGCCTGCCGGTGGGCGTGCAGCTGGTCGCCGCCGCGGGGCGGGAGGACCTGCTCGTCCGGGTGGCCGCCCAGATCGAGGCGGAGCGTCCCTTCGCGCACCCGGCGTCGGCCTGACGGACAGGCCCGGCACCTGACGGCGACCTGCCCGGCACCGGGCCGACGCGCGCCCGGCGCCGGCCTGACGGCTCGTTTCCCCGGGACGCCGCAGGTGACGCGCGCTCCGGGAACCCGCCGGGGAAGTCACGCGTTATATCGTGAAACGGCGGGGTAGTACGCCGCCAGGCGAACGTGCTTCCAAGGAGGACTTCCCATGGTGAAGGCGGCGCGCGCGGCGCAGGTGTGGCGGACGTACCGGAGTGTGTCGCAGCCGGGTTCCCCGGGGCTCGGCGACCGGCTCAAGGCCCTGCCCAGGATGATCGGCGCGGTCATGCACGGGCAGTACCCGGGGATGAGCAAGGGCAAACTGGCCATGATGGGCATGGGCGTGCTCTACATCGTCTCCCCGGTGGACGTCATCCCGGAGTTCTTCCTGCTCCTGGGGGTGGCCGACGACTTCGGGGTCTTCCTGTGGCTGATGGGCTCCCTGCTCGGCGAGGGCGGACGCTACGTCGACTGGGAGCGCGAGCAGGTGCACCGGAGCGTCACAGTCGCTCCATCCTGAGCCAGGCCCGCGAGGGCAGCGGGTGGCCGAACAGGCGGGCGGCGTTGCCGTAGGCCACCCGGGCGATGTCGGCGGGCGGCAGGCTGCCCAGGTTCGTCGCGACGGCCTGCTGGGTGTCGGGCCAGGTGGAGTCGGAGTGCGGGTAGCCGCTCTCCAGCAGCACGTGCTCCAGTCCGACGGCGAGCCGCACGCCGGACAGCGCGTGGTCGTTGAGCGTGCCGAAGAAGAAGTTCCTGCGCAGGACCTCGCTGGGCTTGAGCCCGCCCTCCCACGAGGCCTCGCCCGCGACCGGGTGGTCGAGCGCGTAGTCGGCCCGCTCCGCCAGCATCGGCAGCCAGCCCACGCCCCCCTCGACGATGAGGATCCGCAGGGCGGGGAAGCGCAGCGGGATGCCCGACCAGAGCCAGTCGGCGCAGGCGAACATCGCGCTCGCCGGCATCAGCGTGGTGATCGCCTCGATCGGGGTGTCCGGTGACGGGACCGGTGCCCAGGAGCCCGCGCCCGCGTGCAGGCAGATCACGGTGCCGGTCTCCTCGCAGGCCTGGAAGAACGGGTCCCAGTGGTCGCCGTGGATGGACGGCAGACGCAGCCGGGTGGGGAACTCCGGGAAGAGCACCGCCTTGAACCCGCGGGCCGCGTTGTCGCGGATCTCCTTCGCGGCCACCTCGGGGTCGGTCAGCCAGGGCAGCTGCAGGGCGATGATCCGCTCCGGGTAGGTGCCCGCCCAGACCTCCACGTGCCAGTCGTTCCACGCGCGCATGACCGACAGGCCCAGCTCCTGGTCGCGGGTCTTGGCGAAGACCATGCCGGCCTGCCCGGCCAGCATGCCGGGGAAGCAGAGCGCGGCCCAGACCCCGGCGCGGTCCATGTCCTCGATCCGGGCCTCGACGTCATGGCAACCGGGACGCATGTGCTCGAACCGGACCGGGTCCAGCGTCCACTGCTCGCGGGGCAGACCGGCACCCACGTCGAGCCCGGCGCACGGGTAGGTGGCCCCGCCGTAGCGCCAGACCTGGTGGCCGGAGTCGGTCTCGATCACCTTGGGGGCGAACTCGGCGTACTTCTCGGGCAGCCGGTCGTCGAACATGTCGGGCGGCTCGATCAGGTGGTCGTCGGCCGAGATGATCACATAGTCCCGCCGCCTCGGCTCGGGGTCGGGGAGCAGCGGCGTAGTCACGCGGTCAACCGTATGACGCTGGAATAACACTCATCAAGCCGCAAGGTCTCCGCTTGGTATCTCTGTCCTTCTCGCGAGGACCCCGCGAGCCTTCTCGTGAGGACCCCGCGGGGCCCCGCGAGCCGTCCCGCAGGCCCGCCGGAGGTCCCCGGGACCACCGCACGAGAAGGCGGCGGCCCCGGGGGGACGGGCCCGCCGGAGGGTGCTGCCCGTGGCGGGCCCTGATCGCGCACTACCCGGAGATGTCCCGGATATCGGGATCCTCCAGAAGATGCCTCCTGAGAGCGGGCACGAGACCGTCGTCCATCCCGAGGGCCCGCGCGCAGTAGTCCGGCACCGGACCCAGCTCGGCCAGGAACAGGCGCATCGCCTCGGCGGGCGCGTGGCCGTATCCGTCCCAGGGCAGCGGCTCGCCCGGGTGCTCGCGCTCCCAGTACGCGACCATCTGGGATCTGGCCAGCCCGGTCAGCGCGTAGTCGTCGACCACGTCCTCCTCGGGCACCCCCAGCAGCCGCAGGACCAGCGCGACGAGCACCCCCGTGCGGTCCTTGCCCGCGGCGCAGTGCACCACCACGGGCGCGTTGTCCGCGTCGGCGATGACCCGGAGCGCGGTGGCGAGCTCGGCCCGCCCGTCCCGGGACACCTCCAGGTAGCGGTCGGCGAAGAACCTGGCGATCCCGGCCTCGGGGCTGTAGTCGTCCCGGATGTTCCAGAACCGGTGCTCGACCGAGAGGTTGTGGTAGCGCGGGCCCTGCGGGGCCCGGCCGCGGCGCTCGATCTCCTCGGGGTGGCGCAGGTCGATCACGGTGCGCACGCCGAGCGCGTGGAAGCGGTCGAGGTCCTCGCCGGAGAGCAGGTGCAGGGAGGCGGACCGGTACAGCCGCCGCCAGCGCACCCGCAGCCCCTCGTCCGTCCGGTAGCCGCCCACGTCGCGGAAGTTGTGCAGCCGCGCGAACTCGATATGCCGGGTCACGCCCCCTAACCTATTCAACGGCGGGTATCGGGGACGGGGGCGGCGGATGCGCGTGGTGGTTCCGGCACGACAGGACGTGCCCTTCTGGGTCCGCCTGGCGTTGTTGTTCGTGCTCGCCCTCTCCACGGTGATCGTCCACCTCAACCAGGCGCCCGTGCTGCGCCCGGCCGAGGAGCTGATCTCCGACCTGCGGGCCGGCGGGGTGAGCAAGGTGGTCCACGACCGCGACTGGCCCGCCTACGGCACGCTGACCTGGTCCCACGGGCCGCTGTCCTGGACCCAGGCCCGCTTCGACCAGCCCGACGACGTCTGGGACCCGGAGACCACCCGGCTGGACCGCGAGGCCCTGCAACGCCGCCAGGAGGCGTTCCTGGCCCGGGTGCGCGCCGCCGCCGACCCGTCGGTGGAGATCGTGCGCACCGAGGGGTTCCGGGGAGCCGCCCTGCTGGCCGGCTCACCCGCCTACGAGCGGTGGTGGAAGCCCTTCGCGCCGGTGGCGGTGACGGCCGAGGCGCTGACCTGGCTGCTCATGCTCGCCCGGCCGAACCCGCGCTACGCCAGCCGCTGGGCCTGGTTCTGGATGTTCCTCACCGGCGGCTCGCTCCTGTACGTCCTGCTGGAGCCGCACCCGCTGTGGCGGGGACCGCAGGAGATACCGTCACCCGCGCCGGAGAGGCTCGACGGGACACGGGGGTTCGCGATCGCGGTGGCGGTCCTGTTCGGGACGGCGATGGTCAACGCCTGACCGCGGTGTACCGGAGGGCTCGGTCCCGGTGGCGGCGCGGCCGTCGATGGGCCGCCGCCCCCGACGAGAGGAGCGGCGGCACCGCGGCCGGGGTGGCGGCAGCGGAGCCACCCCGGCCGCGCGATCGACCGGCCTCGTCACGGGACCCGTCCGGACCCGCCCGGACGGGATCGTGCCGTGGCGATCAGCTCCCGAAGATCAGGTACAGGTCCCAGCCGCCGTTCTTGGCCTGGCACCGGTACTCGTCGGCCCCGCCGGGGTTGTGGGGCCACAGGTACTCCTCGCCCACGGCCACGCACTCGGCGTGGACGCGGTAGTGGCCGTGGTACTGCCAGTAGTCCATCGCCTTCGCCGTCGTGCCGGCTGCGGCCTGGCCGGCCGGCGCGGCGGACGCCACGCCACCGGTGAGCGCCAGGGCCGCGGTCGCGACCACTCCCACCGCCAGCACACGCATACGGGTTCTCACTGGAAGACCTCCCTGGGGTACGGCCATCGTTGATCCATTCATTGAATGGAAGATTCCGTTACCCCGCAAGAGGCTGGACCGTTACATCGGAAAGGGCTTTCCCGGGAGGGAGGGCGACGCGCGGGAAAGGCCCCGGACGGGCACTCTCCTACGGCACCGGAGACGTCTCGGACACGGAGTCCCGGCCGGTTCCCCCGGACGCGGGACCCTGCCCCGTCCCGGCGTCCCGGCCGGGCCCAGGCCCGTCAGAACCGGAACCGGAACCGGGAGCGGGACCGGGACCGGGAGCGGGACCGGAGGCAGGGCCGGAGTCGGAGGCCGGACCGGAGCCTGAGGTGGAGCCGGGGCCGGGGCCGGAACCAGGGCCGGTCGGTGTGGCGGCCGCGGCCTTGAGGTCGGCGGCCTCCCTGCGGATCAGCAGTGCCCAGCCGCCGACCGCGACCCCGATGAACAGCCACCACTGCACGCTGTAGGCGAGGTTGAGCCCGCCTCCCCCGCCGACGTCCGGCGGCGGGACGGGCGCGGGCGCCGAGGCCGCCCTGGGCGTCTGCTCCACCAGCTCGACGTACCCGCCCAGGAGCCGGTACGGCAGACGGCGGCCGATCGCCGCGGTGTCGATCAGCAGCACCTGGCCCTCGGGCAGCCCCGCCCGGTCGCGGATGCCCGAGCTCTCCTCGGACTCGGCGGGACGTAGCCTGCCGGTGACAGTCACCTCACCCGGGGGCGGCGGGGGCACCGGGGGGACGGAGTCTGCCGTGGCGCCCGCCTTGATCCAGCCCCGGTTCACCAGCACGCCGGTGCCGTCCCCGGCGACCAGGGGGGTCAGCACGTAGAAACCGACCATCCTGTCCTGGGTACGGCGCCTGACCAGGAGCGACGCGCCCGTGTCGTACGTCCCCCGGGCCGTGACGGCGCGGTGGCGGTCCCGGGCCGCGACGGTACCGCCGGGAGAGGTGAGCTCCCGCACGGGGACCGCGGGGGCCGTGAGGTTGGCGGTGGTCCGGTCGCTGCTGGCGGACCGTTCCTCGAAGCGCCCGAACTGCCACTGGCCCAGGAACAGGAAAGCGGGGATGACCAGCAGCACCACCACGTGGAGAGCCAGCCATCGGGGAGTCAGCAGGAACCGGTACACGCACCCAAGGGTAGGCACCGCGGGCACCGCCCCGTCCTTCGCGTGGGCCTTTGGGGCGACCGGGTGTGCCGTAGGGCGTAGTAGGGTGCCCGGAATCGCTGGATCGTTGGATGTCATGGAAAGGTTCGCCGGACACTCCGGACATCACATACGGTCGGGTGAGATCTCCCCCGGGACGTTCCATCACCTCCGGAGTCCGCCCCTGATGACCGTGCTCATGTCCGCCCCCGTGACTCCGCTCGTCCTTCCCCGTATCGGCCCCCTGCTGCGGCACGCCGCCCCCAGGGTGTTCGAGAGCATGATCCTTCCCGTCCTGGTCTTCTACGTCGCGCTGCTCTTCGCCGACGCCGGTGTCGCGCTGGGCGTGGCGGCGGCCTGGGTGTACGGAGGGGTCGCCTGGCGGCTGGTCAAGGGCGGCGAGGCGCCCGGCACGCTGCTGCTGGCGGCCGGCACGATCACGGTGAGGGTGGCGCTGGCCGTGGCGACCGGCAACCCCATCGTGTTCTTCCTGCAGCCCTGTCTCGGCGTGTTCTGCGTGAGCCTGGGCTTCCTGCTCACCGCGCCGTTGCGGCGGCCGCTGATCCGGCGGGTGGTGGCCGACCTGGTGCCGCTGCCCGACCACGTGACCGAGCACCCGCGGATGCGGCGCTTCTTCGTACGGCAGTCGGTGCTGTGGGGGTGCGCGCAGCTGCTCAACGCGGTGCTGAGCCTGTGGCTGCTGCTGAGCCAGAGCCTGCAGACCTACCTGGTGGTGCGCACCTCGGTGGTCGCGGTGCTTCTCGGCGGAGCGGCGCTCGTCTCGGTGCTCAGCTTCCGGCACTGCCTGCGCAGGCTGGACGACCTCGCACCGCGTCCGGCGGGCGCGGAGCCCCTCGCGGCGTGACCCCCGCCGACGGGCCCTTCCCGGTGTGACCCCTCAGGGCGTGACCACTCAGAGCATGACCCTTCAGAGCGTGACCACTCAGAGCGTGACCACTCAGAGCGTGACCACTCAGAGCGTGACCACTCAGAGCGTGACCACTCAGAGCGTGACCACTCAGGGCATGACCCTTCGGAGCGTGCCCCCTCGCGGCGTGGCCGCCGCCGACGGGCCCCTCGGAGCGTGATCCCTCACGACGTGACCTCGGCGGACGCGCCCGCCGGGGGCAGGGCCGGGGCGGCGCGCAGCCCGGGGCCGGGAAGCGCGGTGACCTGCCTGGGGCCGGCGACCTCGTGTCCCTCGGCGCAGCGGAAGTACTGCCCGATCGGCGCGCCGCAGTCGCGGTGGGTGAGGAGCACCGGCGGGCCCTCGCCGTCGCTGAGGTACCGGTCGCCCCACTGCATCAGGCTCACCAGGATCGGATAGAGGTCCAGGCCCATCTGGGTCAGCCGGTACTCGTCGCGCTGCCGCTGGCCGGGTTCGCGGTAGGGGACCTTGCGCAGCAGTCCCGCCTCCACGAGCCGGGTGAGCCGGGCGCTGAGCACCTGCCGGGGCGCTCCGGTGGCGAGCTGCATGTCGGCGAAGCGCCGCACACCGGCGAACGCCTCGCGCAGGACCAGGAACGTCCACTTCTCCCCGACGACACCCAGGGTGCGTTCGATCGAACAGTTCTCCAGCCGCAGGGGAAAGCCGCCGGGTGTCACCTCGTTCATGTGCGCATCGTAGGTCGCCATCACAGCCACCTCCAATTGTCGCTAAGTCTACTTGACATACTCAGGACTCGTCGCGGAACTCTGAGTCATGTGCGAACTCAGGCGGTGTCCCGCGTTACCCCCGCCGACCGGGCGGCCCCCGAAGGTGCCGATAGACGGCCGTCGTGCACCGGCCGGCCATGGGACGACGGCGAGGTGGCCGGACCGTAACAGGCGACGGCACCGGTGGGAGCGTGACGCCCGCGTCGCAGGCCCGGACGACCGCGCCGGGGGAGGTGACGACCGTGCCCAGACATGACGATCGCGTCCGGGGACGTGACGACCGTGCCCAGGGCGGCCGTGGAGATCCGGCCGCGCGCCCCCGAGGACGAGGACGGGTCCGCCGCTTCCTGGCCGGCCTGTCGTCCCCGCACCCGATGCGCCGTTCTGCGCCGAGAGTGCAGGGGCCCCCACCCCTGAGCGCCGGGTTCGTCGTGGCGCTTCCTGGCGGTGGACGGGCGATCGCGACGCGCTGCTTTCGCCCGTGCACGGGGACTGCTCGTCGCCAAGCCATGAGCTCACCGGGGACAGGAGGGACCGACTCGAGATCGGGGGGGGGGGGGGGGGGGGGGGGCCGTGGTGGTGAAGGCGACAGAGTGGCAGGGGGCATGGGGCTCGGCTCCCGCCTCCGTCCGAGCACGCTGATGCGCGGGCCGCGGCCAGGGGCGCCACGACGGTGGGGATGACGTGCTCGGACAACCGCACGGTGCTGGCGATGATCCGCGGCATCTGGCCGGCACGCGCCCATGCGCGATCACTCCTCGGGCACGGTGGAGGTCCCCCGCGTCCAATGGCTGAGCGTGCCGGGGCCGGCGACGGGTCGGGTCGGGGATGTGGCGATTCAGTCGGCCGCGACCGGGAGGATCCGGGGCGAGGGCGCGGTAGCCACGATCACGACGGTACGATCGACGTGGGTCCACGCCGTTTCCCGGGAGTTTGCGGACAAGGTTTCTGTTTACCCCACTCATTGGACGTGAAGACCGCCAGAACGCCGTATGACGAGCCGCCCGGATCGTCGAGGGTGCCCTCCGCCGGTTCAGCCAGGACGGGGTCTCGGCCACCACGCTGGCCAGCCTCCGCGAGGAGAGCGGCGTCAGCGTCGGCAGCTTCTACCACCACTTCGCCAGCAAGGAACACGTCTTCGGCGTCCTGTACGCCGAGACCCTGAACATGTACCAGGAGGCGTTCCTGGCCGAGCTGCAGCGCCACGAGGGTGCCAGGGACGGCATCGAGGCCATCGTCGCGCTGCACATGTCCTGGTGCGGCGAGCACCGGGAGCGGGCGCACCTGCTGATCAGCGAGCGGCCGCCCCGGCGTGAGGAGCCGGGCGGCACCGAGGTGTCGGAGTCGCGCAGGGCGTTCTTCCGGAAGGTCGCCGACTGGTGGCGCCCGCACATGAAGGACGGGCTGCTCCAGCCCGTCCACCCGACGATGTGCTACGTGCTGTGGCTGGGACCGGCCACCGAGATGTGCCGCCTGTGGTTCGCCGGGGCGCACCAGCCCACGTCCGAGGAGATCGCCGGCCTGTGCGAGGCGGCCTGGCAGAGCCTGCGGCAGCAGGGGGCCTGACCCCCGCCGGAACGTTCCCGGCCGGAGCCGGGATCAGTGGGCGCCCACCAGCCGGCGCGTCCCCGTCGGCACCCGCCAGACCGCCTCGTCCAGCGAGATGTCCAGCCGCAGGTCCTCGCGCCGCCGGCGCAGGCCGGGGACGCGCACCCGGTCGGAGACGTCGAACCCGCCGTGCCGCGCGTAGCCGAACCCCAGCTCCCCGGTGAAGACCCGCAGCTCGTCCCGGTTCCCGCACCGCGGGCAGGTCCAGGCGACCACGTCCTTGCCGCGGTGGTAGTCGTGGCAGGCGCGGAAGTACTCGTCGGGCCGGAAGCGGGACTCGCAGGCGAAGCAGGGGATCAGCATCATGGATCCTTTGGAACGGGTGACGCGGTCATACAGGAGTACTCCCTGGCACTTGAGCCGCGCTTGCAGACCGCTTGTCCGGGTGGGTAACGGTCTCGTCACCGCGTCGTGCGGACGCGCCCGGTGCGAGGATTGGCCGGTGAACGATCTGCCGATCCGGCTCAGAGAACTCCTGCTCGAAACCGGCTACACCATCGACGGCGTCCGGGCGCGCCTCGGCGACGTCGCGGCCGGCGCCCTCGCCCGCGAGGAGACGGTGCCCGCCCTGCGCGCCACCGCCGACGGCGACCCGCTGGGCACCCTGATCCGGCTGTGGTGGCTCGGCGTCCCCGTCGACGGGCGCGCGGTTCCGGCGGGGCCCGCGGGGCCCTCGGTGGAGGAGCTGGCCGCGGCGGGCCTGGTCCGGGCCGAGGACGGCCGGGTCACCTCCACGGTGCACCTGCAGCCCTGGGAGACCGGCGGCCACCTCGTCTCCGACCGCAAGGTCAGGCCGGGTGACCCGGCCCTGCGCCCGGACCACGTCGTGGGCGCGGGCGGCGCGTCGGCCAACCTGGCCCAGCTCGCCTCCCGCCGCCCGGCCGGGCGGGCCCTGGACCTCGGCACCGGATGCGGGGTGCAGGTCCTGCACCTGGACGGCAGGGCGGAGGAGATCACGGCCACCGACGTCAACCCGCGCGCCCTGGAGCTGGCCCGCCTCAGCTGGGCGATCTCCGGGATCGACGGGGTCGACGCGCGGCAGGGCTCCCTGTTCGAGCCCGTGCAGGGCGACCGCTTCGACCTGGTGGTCTCCAACCCGCCGTTCGTGATCTCCCCCGCGGGACGGTTCACCTACCGCGAGTCGGGCCTGCGCGCCGACGACTTCTGCCGCGAGCTGGTCCGCCGGGCACCGCGCCACCTGGCCCCCGGCGGGACCTGTCACCTGCTGGCCAACTGGCTGCACGTCGCCGGCGAGGACTGGCGCGACCGGGTGGGCGGATGGCTCACCGGGACCGGCTGCGACGGCTGGGCGGTCCAGCGTGACGTCCAGGACCCCGCCGAGTACGTGGAACTGTGGCTGCGCGACGCCGCCGAGCAGGGTACCCCGCGCCACCGCGAGCTCTACGACGACTGGCTGGCGTGGTTCGAGGCCGAGAACGTCACCGGGGTCGGCTTCGGCTGGATCACGCTGAACGACTCCGGGAGCCTCGACCCGGTCGTCCGGGTGGAGGAGTACGCCCTGCCGGTGGAGCTTCCGGTCGGCGGATACGTGGACCGGGTGCTGGAGGCGGTCACCACGGCGCACCGGCTGACCGACGCCGAGCTGCTGGACGCCCGGCTCGCGCTCGCCGACGGGGTGGTGGAGGAGCGGATCGGCCCGCCCGGCGCCGAGGACCCGGCGCGGATCGTGCTGAGGCAGACCGCGGGGCTGTGCCGCAGCGTGCGGGTCGGGACCGTCGAGGCCGCCCTCGCGGGCGTCTGCGACGGCGACTATCCACTGGGCCCGCTGCTCGCCGCGATCGCGGAACTCACCGGCGAGGACCCCTCCGACCTGGGGGCCAAGGCTCCGGCGGCGCTCCGCCCGCTGATCGCGGAAGGGTTTTTCCACATATCCACAGGGTGACCGTCCACAGGCTGTGGATATCGCGGCTAACGCCTGGCAATCGAACGTTGACCGCCACCGGGCAGTCTGTTCGTCGTGGGGCACGGACCCGGGGGGTGAGGGGTCCGTGCCACGTTCGGCCGGCCGTCCCAGTGAGGCGGCCGATCCGCGGGCGACGTACCGGACAACCGGGCCCCCTACGCGTCGCCCGAGGTCCAGACGGCCGGCCGGACGCCCACGCCCATCGGGGGCCGTACGGCCTGACGTCAAGGGAAGAGCCGTTGATCAATCACGTCTGGATGACACGTCTCGACGACGACCTGTACGACGACCTGCAGTCAGCGCTCGACCCGATCGTGCTCGACCCCGTCGTGCTCGATCCGGCCGTGCTCGACGCGGTCGCGCTCCAGCAGGAGGCGCAGGTCCTCGGCCTCGGGCGCGCCGAGCCTGGTGAACAGGTGGTGGGCCCGCTCCAGGCAGTCGCGGCCCCGCCCGGCGTCGGCGGCGTCGGCGCCGACGGCACCGCCGATGGCCTTGCCGAGCACCCATAGGGCCTGTGCCTCGCCGTAGGGGTGGCCGATCTCCCGGCTCACGGCCAGCGCCTGCTCGGCGTAGCGGACCGCGTCGGAGAAGCGGCCCGCGTGGATGAACGTCTCGGCCAGCCGGGAGCAGACCCGTTGCTCCCAGACCCGCTGGTCGCTGGCGCGGAAGAAGGCCAGGCACTCGGCGTGATGGTGCACCGCCTCGTTGAGCCGGCCGACCCGCGACAGGATCATCCCCAGGTGGTAGCGGGCCCTGGCGGTGCCCGCGCTGGAGCCCATCTCGATGAACAGCGCCAGTCCCCGCTCGGCGGCGGCGATCGCCTCCTCCGGCTGGCCCAGGAAGAGGTGGTCGCGGGCGGAGTAGCTGAGCGTCAGGGCCTCCCCGCCCCGCGCTCCGGCCCTGCGGAACTCCTCGCGCGCCGCCTCGAACCAGGCGAGGGCCTCCCCGTGCCGCCGCATGCGCCCGGACACGACGGCCAGCGCGTTGAGCGCCTCGCCGGCCACGATGCGGTCGCCCCCGTCCGACAGCTCCAGCGAGAGCCGGAACTCCCTCTCGGCCTCGGTGAGCCGGTTGGCCCCGAACAGCACGCGTCCCAGCACGTACCGGCAGCGCAGCTCGCAGGGGACGGCGTCGAGCTTGCGCGCGACGGCCAGCATCTCCCGGGCCCGGTTCCCGAACTCGCGGACGTGGCTTCCCGACTCCAGCAGCGGTTCCATGGCCAGCAGCAGGTCGGCGCCGGGCAGCAGCTCGCCGGGATCGTCCGTGCAGATCACCTGGGCGATCGCGGCGAACAGCGACTCCGCCTCCACGGCCAGCCAGGCCACCGCCTCGTCGGCCGAGGAGAAGACGCGGCCGGTCTCGCCGACCTCGATCCGGTCGGCGACCGTGCTGCCCTCGTAGGCCAGGCGGTGCGCCGAGCGCGCGGAGGCCAGGTAGAACTCCAGCAACCGGCGCAGGGCCTTCTCGCCCTCGCCGCCGATGGTCACGCTCACCTCGGAGCCGCGCCGCCCGCCGTGCTCCACCTCGCCCCCGGCGCAGCTCTCCTCGGTCGCGTCGGCGACCCGTTCCGCGGTACGGCGGGCGAAGAGCTTGAGCAGGTCGTGGAAGCGGTAGCGGCCGGGGGTGGGGGCCTCCAGCAGGCTGGCGTCCACCAGGGACTCCAGCAGGTCCTCGGTGTCCATCGGGTCCAGGTCGAGCAGCGCGGACGCGGCCTGCACCGAGATGTCCGTCCCGCCGGGCAGGGAGAGCAGCCGGAACGCGCGGGCCTGGGCGGGGGCGAGCTGGCCGTACCCGAGGGCGAAGGTCGCCTCCACCGCCAGGTCGCCCACCCGCATCTCGTCCAGGCGGCGGCGCTCGTCGGCCAGCCGGGCCACCAGCGAGGCGACGGTCCAGGACGGCCGGGAGGCCAGCCGGGCGGCGACGATCCGTACCGCGAGGGGCAGGAAACCGCAGGCGGCCACCACGTCCATGGCGGAGCCGCGCTCGGCCCCCACCCGGTCCGCGCCGGCGACCGTGCCGAACAGCGCGAGGGCCTCCTCCGGCTCCATGACGTCCAGGTCGACCAGCCGGGCCGAGGCCAGGTCGGCGAGCTTGCCGCGGCTGGTGACGATCGCCGCGCACCCGGTCGAACCGGGCAGGAGCTGGCTCACCTGGGCCGCGTCGCGGGCGTTGTCCAGCAGCACCAGCATCCGCCGGTCGGCCAGCAGCGAGCGGAACAGCGCCGACCGCTCGGCCAGGCCGTCGGGGAGGGCGTCGCCCGGCAGGCCGAGCGCGCGCAGGAAGGCCGCCAGCACCGAGTCGGGCGCGGCGGGCTCCTCGCCGTACCCGCGCAGGTCGGCGTACAGCTGCCCGTCGGGGAACAGGTCGTGCACGGTGTGGGCGACGTGCACGGCCAGGGCCGTCTTGCCCACGCCGCCGATACCGGAGATGGCCGCCACCGGCACGCCCTCGGAGCCGTCCCGGGCCGACAGCAGGGTGCGCAGCCGGGCGATGATCTGGCGGCGCCCGGTGAAGTCGCTCGCGGCGGCGGGGAGCTGCGCCGGACGTGGCAGCTCCGCGATCGGCGACGCGCGTCTCGCCTCCGCTGCCGCCCGGTCCGCCGACGTCGCCCGAGGACCGTCCTCGCGGTCCCCGGAGGCGCGTCGTGCCGCCGTCCCCGGCGTCCCCGACGTTCCTTCCGGTTCGGGACGGCGGGACGCGCCGCCGTCGCGGGCCCCACGGGCCTCGTCCGTACGGCCCGCCGGGGCGGACGCGGAACGGCCGGCGCGGGCGGGCATGAGGGACGGGTCGTCGTTGAGGATGCTCCGGTGCATGCTCGTCAGGTCGGGGCCGGGCTCGATGCCCAGCTCCTCGATCAGGGTGGCGCGGGTGTCGGCGAAGGCCGCCAGCGCCTCCGCCCTGCGCCCGCAGCGGTAGTAGGCCAGCATCAGCTGGGCGCGGAGCCGCTCGCGCAGCGGGTGGTCGCCGACCAGCGCGATCAGGTCGGACAGGACGTCGGCGTGCCTGCCCAGCTCCAGGTCGAGGTCCATCAGGACCTCCAGCACGTTCATCCGGCGCTCGGTGAGCCGGCCGCGCTGGTGCTCGGCGTAGGGGCCGACCGCTCCCGCCAGCGGTTCGCCGGTGTGCAGCGCCAGGCACGCGCGCAGGCTCTCGGCGGCCCCGGCCAGGTCCCCCGCGCGGCGCGCGGCCTCGGCCTCGGAGACGCCCCGCTCGAACAGCAGCAGGTCCAGGGTGCTCCCGTCCGCGCGCAGCGCGTACCCCCTGCCGACGGAGGTCAGCAGCTCGGGACGGGTGCGCGGGGACCTGCCCGGCTCCAGCACCGAGCGCAGCCGGGAGACGTAGGTGCGCAGCGCGCCGAGCGCGCGGGGCGGGGCGTCCTCCCCCCAGATCGCGTCGATCATCTCGGCCGGGGTCACCGCCCGGCTCTCCCGCAGCAGCAGCATCGCCAGAATGGAACGTTGCAGGGGGGTGCCCAGATCGAGCTCGGTTCCCCCACGCCAGGCCCGGACGGGACCCAGTACGGCGAACCGCAGTCCGTCTTCGCCGTCCTGAACAGCCATTTCCTGAATCTCCGCCCCACCCGGAAGTTTTATGGCCAAATGATAGGTCCTTTCTTGCTTACCCCGCGGGTAGAGGCTTGCTTGTTCTCCCTCCCGTTGATTACACGTTGATCCGTTGTCAAGTCGCACTCGTCATGCTGAGCGTGTCGGGCATGGCCCCTACGGGGGCGGCCATGCCCGGCATGCCGTGACGGTTGTCGAGGCGGGCGCGTGAAACCGGCGACGCGGACGATGCGTATCCCGAAACGGCGGGTACCCGGGGGCGGGACGTGTCCGGAACGGCGCGTGGCCGAGGACGGCGCGTATCCGGGAAGGGGCGTGACCGGGGACCGGCGCGTATCCGGGAACGGCACGTGGCCCGGGACCGGCGCGTATCCGGGAACGGCGCGCGACCCGGAGGTCACGTGTCAGGGAACGGCACGGGCGCGCGTCGGATCCGTACCCGGATATCGGCAGGGTGTTTCACTCCCTGAAGTCACCCGAGCAGTTGTTTTTCCTTTATGTGCATGATTAAAGATATTCATCCTTTTTGTCGTGGCCCGGTCCTCCGGAATTCCCGCGCGACGGGCCGCCGGGGTTCACCGCGCCCGTGCGGCCCCTCACCCGGTAACGTCGGCACGTGCCTCCCTCCTACGCGCTCGAACGGTTGCTGAACGACGGCGGATCCAAGCTGGTCGCCGGGGTGGACGAGGTCGGGCGCGGGGCCTGGGCCGGTCCGGTGGCGGTCTGCGCCGTGGTCACCGACCTGTCGGAGCCACCCGCCGGGCTCACCGACTCCAAGCTGCTCACCCCCGCCCGCCGTGCCGCCATGGCCGAGGAGATCACCGCCTGGGCGGCCGGGATCGGCTACGGCGAGGCGTCCCACCGGGAGATCGACGAGCTGGGCATGACCGAGGCGCTGCGCAGGGCGGCGGGCAGGGCACTGGCCGAGCTGCCCGTCAGGCCCGACGTGGTCGTCCTCGACGGCAGGCACGACTACCTGGGCGCCCCCTGGGCGGTGCGCTGCGAGGTCAAGGCCGACCTGTCCTGTGTCTCCGTGGCCGCCGCGTCCGTGATCGCCAAGGTCCGCAGGGACGCCCACATGGCCTCGCTGGGACCGGACGCGTACGGGTTCGCGGCCAACGCCGGGTACCCCTCGCCGGTCCACCAGGCGGCCCTGGCCGAGCTCGGCCCGACCGAGCACCACCGCCTGTCCTGGTCCTACCTCGACGACCTGCCCCGGTGGCGCCACCTGAAGAGGCACCGCAACCCGCTGGCCGGAGAGGGCCAGCTCGACCTGTTCTGACGGGCGCCTACCCGGAGGCGGCGGCCACGATCGCCGGGACGAGGGCGAACGCCGGGCGCCACCCGGGGACCAGGGCGGTCTCGGAACCGGTGGTCACCGTCACCAGCCGCAGGTCCGGGACGACCACGACGTGCTGGCCCGCGTACCCTCCGGCGACGAAGGCGCGGTGTCCCGCGATGGCGGTCGTCCACCACAGGTACCCGTAGGGAAGGTTCTCCGGCGGGCCGCCGGGACCGTGCGCGGTGGTCGCCTCGGCGGCGTAGGCGGGGTCCAGGACGCCGGGGACGGGGTCGAGCCAGAGCTCGCCGAACCGCAGCAGGTCCAGGGCGGAAAGACGCAGGTGGCCGAACCCGTAGGACAGGCCGTCCGGGTCGCGGGGCCACGTCCAGCCGGTGATGCCCAGCGGCCCGAAGAGGCGCTCGGTCGCGTACTCCTGGAGGTCCCGGCCCAGGGCCTCCCGCAGCGCCGCGGCCAGGACGTGGACCGCGCCGTTGTCGTAGACGAAACGCGTGCCCGGCGCGTGCGCCAGCGGTGCCGACAGCAGGACGTCGAGCCAGCCACCGGGCAGCGCCATGACCTCGTCGATGTCGAAGCGGCCGGTGTGCTCGGCCCCGCCCGACATCGTCAGCAGGTGCCGTACGGTCACCTCGCGCCGGGCCGGTGGCACCCGGGCGCCGAGCAGATCGCCCAGGGTGCTGCCCGGCTCGATCACGCCGTCGGCGACGGCACGGCCCACCAGCGTGGACAACACGCTCTTGGTGACGGAGAAGACGTCGCCGGGCTCGTCCAGCCGCCGGTCGCGATAGGCGTGCCCGGCCAGGACGTCCCCGCGGTGGGCCACGACGAGATGCTCGGTGGCGGAGTAACGGGGGTCGGTGCGGATGGTCCCGTCCGCGGCCGCGATGGCGTCGTGAAGGCGCATGAGGCCCGACCCTGCCATACCGGGCACCCGGTCCCCCACGTCTTTTCCGCCCTCGTCGTTCTCCTCGCCGTACGGACTCGTGCGGCGGGCCGGGTACCGGAGGCCGCGCGCCGGGGACATCATCGGAGCATGCGGATCGGAGTCTTCCTGGTCGCCGCCGGATTCCCCGGCCGTGAGCCGGGACAGGTGCTGCGGGACACCGTGGACGCGGTCGTCGCGGCGGAGCGGGCCGGGTTCGACGACGCCTGGATCGCCGAACACCACTTCATGTCGTACGGCGTCTGCCCGTCGGCGGCGACGCTGGCCGGGGTGGCGCTGGGCCGCACGACCAGGATCGGGCTCGGCACCGCGGTGAGCGTCCTGTCCACCCGGCACCCCGTGGACCTGGCGGAACAGGCGGCCATCCTGGACCGGGTGTCCGGGGGGCGGTTCACCCTGGGGGTGGGCCGGGGCGGGCCGTGGGTGGACCTGGAGGTGTTCGGCACGGGCCTGGAGAGGTTCGAGCACGGCTTCCCCGAGTCGCTCGACCTGTTGTGCGAGGCGCTGTGCCGGGACGAGATCTCCGCCGACGGGGAGTTCTTCGGGTTCAGGAAGGTGCCGATGGTCCCCGCGGCCAGGTTGCGGCCGGTCGTCGCGTGCACCTCGCCACGGACCGTGGCGCTCGCGGCCGAACGGGGGCTGCCGATGCTGCTGGGCATGCACATCGGCGACGGGGACAAGGCCGCCCTGCTGCGCGAGTACGAGGAGGTGGCCGCCGCACCGGTGCCGGGCGCGCGGGCGAACGGGGCCGCGGGGGTGCCGATCTCGTCCAGGGACCGGGACCGGGACGCGTCGTTCCGGCCGGCACCGCCCCGGCACGTCGCGGCTGCGGTGGGCCACGTGGCCGACACGACGGAACAGGCCGTGCGGGAGCTGCGGGAGGCCATGCCGCGCTGGCTGGAGCCGGGCCTGGCGGGCTACGTACCGGTGGACGGGCGGTCGCGGCCCGCGCGGGACGTGCCGGGATACGTGGACTTCCTGTGCCGGACGCACCCGGTCGGCTCGCCCGGCCGCTGCGTCGAGATGATCGAGCGGACCGCCGCGGCCACCGGGCTGCGGCACCTGATCCTGCTGGTGGAGGGGGCGGGCGACCGCGCGCGCACCCTGGAGAACATCGAGCGGCTCGGGGCCGAGGTGCTGCCCCGGATCCGGGGCCGTGCCCGTCAGGCGCGGGCGGGCACGACCCCGGGATGAGGGCCCGTCAGCAGTCGACGAGCTCGGGCGTCTGGTTCAGGATCTGCGACCTCGCGGTGACGAACCTCGCGTGGGCGTCGGTGGCGGCCGGGTCGAAGACCGCGACCCGGTGACAGTTCTGGAAGGCGAGCCGTACCCCGAAGTGGCGTTCCAGGGCGCCGCGCATGGCGTCGCTGGCGAGAGCGCGCAGGAGTTGACCGCGGGCGGCCTCGTCCGGCGGGGGCACGGTGTTGTCGGCGAACTCGGCGCCGGTGTTCTCCCGCTGTTCGACCAGACCGGTGATCAGGGTCCAGGCGTAGGGCAGGGAGTCCCTGACACAGGTGACGAAGGCCGCGTCGTCCACCTCTCCGGCTTTGGCCTGGTCGAGAAGATCGTTCGAAACGGTCAGCGACATGCTGCGTTCTCCTCTCAAAAGGGGATCATTCAGACAGTAGTTCGGGGGTGATGATCGCTCCACCTAGCCGGAGAGCGACACTCGCGTGGGCCCGAAGACGAAGCCGGGGTCGATCTGGGCCGCCAGGTCCTCGCCGGTGGCCCTGTTCGCCCACGCCTTGGCGTTGCGCAGATGGAACAGCGCGGCCTGGTCGCCGAAGCGGGCCCAGTCCTTCTCCTGCGCGTCGAGACGGTCCAGGAGCCTGCCCAGCGCCAGGGCGTTGGCCGGTTCGAGGTCGCGGAGGGTGAAGGGACGGCCCTGCTCCATCGCGCGGATCGCGGCGGAGTGCTCCAGGCAGACCAGCAGGTCGTCGCCGACCTCGTCGCGCAGGAACGCCACGTCACCGGGACCGTGCACCTTGTTGCCCACCACCGCGATCGGCACCCCGTAGTCGGCGGCGTAGTCGCGGTACTGGCGGTAGACGCCCACGCCCTGCCGGGTCGGCTCGGCCACCAGGAAGGTCATGTCGAAGCGGGTGAACAGCCCCGAGGCGAAGGAGTCGGCCCCGGCCGTCATGTCGACCACGACGTACTCGCCCGCGCCGTCGATCAGGTGGTTGAGGTAGAGCTCGACCGCGCCGACCTTGGAGTGGTAGCACGCCACCCCGAGGTCGTCCTCGTCGAACGGCCCGGTGACCATCAGCCGGGGCCCCTCGGGCGTGGTGACGGCGAACCGGGAGTGGATCGGGTCGTCCCCCTCGTCCAGGTGGAGCAGCCGCGAGCCGCGTCCCGGCGGGGTGGTCTTCACCATCGCCGAGGCCGACGAGATGCGGGGGTTGTCACCCCGCAGGTACTCCTTGATCTCGGTCAGGTGCGAGCCCATCGGCCTCGGTAACGCCCCGTCCTCCATCCCCAGTGCCATACCCAGGTGCTGGTTGATGTCGGCGTCGACGGCGACGACGGAGCCGCCCCGGCTCGCCGCGTACCTCGCGAACAGCGCCGACAGTGTGGTCTTGCCGCTGCCGCCCTTGCCGACGAATGCCACCCTCACGGACGTTCCCATCTGATTATGAAAATCATTACGGTCGGTTCGAGGAACATCATGCCACGGCCGCGGGGGACGCGTGGCGATTACGGCCCCGGGTGGCGCGTCCCTGACCAGGCCGGATACGCGGACAAAGGTGATCTTCACTGACATCGGCGACGAAACCGGTAGGAGGAACGCGTGCCCTGTCATGACCGGTCCGGAAGATCCGCCGTTCCCGCTTCGCGGTCTCCTGTACGGGCTCGGCGACCGGCTTGGGGGTCGGCGGGGCAGAAGTTTGCCCTGGCCGACGATCAGGTGCCGCCGGTACGGGTATCCCCCTCCGAATCAATGGATCTTGAGCCCCCCGGCGAGATCGTGGACAAGGGTCAGCAAGGGGCTTGCGGTGTTGCGTACCGGTACCTGGTCGCGTCCTGTTCGAAGGGGGAGATCCGGCGGGGTCGCCGCGTGGGGGGCGGTGCTCGCGACACTCGCGGTCCTCGCGACACCGTCGGTCGCACCCGCCGCGTCCCGGCCGGCGACGGCCGGTAAGGACGGCGGGTCCGCGCTCTCGGTGAAGACGGGAGAAGGGGTCGTACCGTCCGCGGGGGGCGTGTCGTTCCGGCGGGAGACCCCGTCCATGACGGCGGTTCCGTCCGCGCGGGCGGTGTCATCCGCGCGGACGGCACCGTCCCGGGAAGCCGTGCTGCCCTCGGAGGCGGATCCGGAGATCGGCCCCGAAGCGGATCCGGAGGCCGGCCCCGAAGCGGGTCCGGAAGCGAGCTCGGGACCGGGTACCGTGCCGGGAACGGCACCCGCGGGGGTGAGGGACGCTCCCGGCACGTCCCGGACGGACGACGAGCCCCAGGCCGGTGACGGGGCCCGGGCGGCCGACGAGCCTCGGATCGCCGGTGGATCCCGGGCCGGTGACGAGTCCCGGGCGAAGCTCGGGCCGGAGATCGAGGTCGTCGCGTCGGTCTCGCCCGTCCACGCCAAGCCCGGACAGAAGGTCACCCACACCGTCCGGCTGCGCAACACCGGCGACGCCCCCCGCTCCGGTCTCACCTTCACCCGCGACCTGTCGGGCCTGCTGGACGACGCGACCTTCGGCCCCGGCCTGTCGGCCACCTCGGGCACCGTCTCCTTCGACGCGCCCGAGGTGACCTGGACCGGTGACCTGGCCGCGGGCCAGGCGGTGACGGTCACCTACGACGTCACGGTGAACGACCCTCCGGCCGGAGACCTGCGCCTGTCCCTGGAACCGGCCGGTTCCAGGGGGTCCGGCTGCGAGGCCGGCTCCGGGGATCCCGCCTGCGACGATCCCGGCGCGCCCGGCCTGCCGCTCCTGTACGTCCTGATGACCGCCGACCACGACAGGGTCGCCCCGGGTGAGGTGGTCACCTACACCGTCACCGTCGGGAACGTCGGAACCGCCGCCTACCCGGACGCCTCGCTCACCGGACAACTCTCCCGGGTGCTCGACGACGCCACCTACAACGGCGACGCGCGGGCCACCCGCGGAACCGTCACCTACACCGTGCCCAGGCTGGCGTGGACCGGCGACGTGCCCGCGGGCGAGACGGTCACGATCACCTACAGCGTGACCGTCGACGCTCCCGACACCGGGGACCGCGTGCTGGACAGCGCCGTCCAGACCCTCGGAGGAGGGACGAACTGCCCGGCCCCCGCTCCGGTACGCGCGACCGCCCCGGGTGCCGTGCCCGGATCCGGATCTGTACCCATGTCCGGGTCCGGGGCGACGCCGGGATCCGGGGCAGGGTCCGCGCCGGGGTTCACGGAAGGGTTCGCGGAGGGGGCCGCCAGGCTCGCCGGGCCCGTACCCGGGACGAACCTCGGCTGCGGCCAGCGGGTCACCGTGGAGGGTGTGACGATCACCAGGAAGCAGGTGCCCGAGGTTCCCAGGCCGGGCGACGTGGTGAACTACACGATCACCGTCACCAATCCGCGCCGGGACGCCTACACCGGGGCGCACCTGAGGGACGACCTGTCGGGGATCCTCGACGACGCGGCCCTCGGCGACGTCGTGGCCTCCTCGGGAACCGTCGCCCACGCAGGAGCGGTGCTCGACTGGCGGGGGGACGTCCCCGCCGAGTCCACCGTGACGATCACCTACGCCGTCACGGTGGGCGATCCGCCCGCGGGCGACTCGACGCTTCGCGGTGGTGTGGTGGGGGTGCGGCCGGAGTCCAACTGCCCGGCCGAGTCGTCCGATCCCGCCTGCGGGAGGTCCCCGGTGAGGATCGCCCCCGCTCCCGCCCATGCCCACGCCCCTGCAACCGCCCTCGCTCCCGCTCCCGCCGTCACCCTCGCCCCGGTCCGGACGCTCGGTCCCGACTCGGCGGAGGCACCGGCCCCTGCACCCGCACCGGCCCCCGCCCCGGAGCAGGAGCCGGTCCCCGGACGCGCGGCATCGGACCTGCCCTCGGTACCGGAGGAGACCTCGGCATCTGACCTGGCCCTGGCGCCGGACCGTGCCCCGGCACCGGACCGGCCCGCAGCGCCAGGGGAGAACGCCGTGCTCGACGAGGCCTCGGTGCTGGGACGGGATTCGGCGCTCGGGCAGGGCCCGGCCGCCGAGGAGGGGACGGCCGAGGAGGGGACGACGGCCGTTCCCGCCCCGTCGCAGGAGGCGGGCGAGCATCCCGGCGAGGCGGTCGAAGGGTTCCGGGAGCCGGGCACGGGAGAGCTCTTCCCGGACGCCTGCCGCGTCGGCGGGCCCTGTGCCCGGCCGGTCGTTCCGGTCCTTCCCTTCACCGGGTCGCGGCTCGACCCGCTCCTGGCCGGGGCGCTGCTGGTCCTCCTGGGCCTGGCCCTGCGGTCGCGTGCCCGGCGCGAGACCCCCTGATCCGACCCGGACGCCGTATCCCCGGCCGGGTCCGCCCGGTACCCCGGACCCTTCCGGACGCCCTGGACGTCCGGGAGGGTCCGGGTGTGCCGGGCGTCAGTCGCAGGCGGAGTCGAGCACGACGGCCCTCGTCCCGGCGCGGCCGGCCGCGTTCTTGCCGCGGTTCCCGGTCGGCACGGCCGGCAGGGCAGCCCGGGGAGCGGGGGGCGGCGCGGCCAGGGTCGCGGCGACCTCGCGCTTGATCAGGTTGTAGTCGGGTGCGCCCGAGTAGATCAGCGGGGGCACGAACTGCAGGCTCCTGATCCTGGAGTGCTTCACCTTCTCGGAGAGCTCCACCAGATCGGGCAGGAGCTCGCGCGGGATGTCGGTGGAGATCGCGTCGACCGCGGCGCGGGCCAGCCTCTCGAAGCTCTTGAACACCGTCACCGGGTCGGCCTGCTTGGCGACCGCGTTCAGCAGGCATTTTTGGCGGCTCATCCGCACGTAGTCGTCGCTGTAGGTGCGCGACCTGCCGTACCAGAGGGCCTCCTCGCCCGAGAGGCGGCGCCTGCCCGGCTCGATCCGGCCCTCGTTGCGCAGGCCGTAGACGATCGGGTCCTTGACGCGGACCCGCACGCCGCCCATCGCGTCGACGATCTCGGTGAACCCCCGCATGTCGACCATCGCGTAGTAGGGGACGTCGAGGCCGAGGATGCCGCCGACCGTCCTCTTCAGCAGGGCGGGACCGCGCTGCCGCTTGTTCAGCCGGGGGGCCATCTCGGGGTAGTCCTCGGCGTACTGGTAGACCTCGTTGAGCATGCCCGGCGTGTACGGCGGCTGGCCCTCGAAGCCGTAGGGGAAGCGGTCGCGGGCCGGGCCCGGCGGCATCGGGACGTTCTCCAGGTTCCTCGGCAGGCCGAACAGCACGGTGTCACCGGTACGGGTGTCGACGCTGGCCACGGTCATGCTGTCGGTACGCACGCCGACGCGGTTGGCCGCGGCGTCGGCGCCGATGAGCAGGATGTTGATCCGCTCCATGTCCTTCCACGGGTCGTCGACCGGGATCGGCGTGACACTCTCGGCGAACACCGAGGTCACCACGGTCTGCGAGACGTACGCCAGCCGGGCCGTGTACACCAGCGGGGCGACGATGAGCGCGCAGAGCAGGCCGATGGCGGCGGCCGAGAGGTACTGTGCCGCCGGGGACGCCTCCTTGGGGCGGACCAGCAGGTAGGAGCGGATCGTCACGCTCACCGTCACCCCGGCGACCAGCAACGCGGTCAGCGCGAAGGCCCACAGCCAGACCGGCTGGACCGCGAGGGCGAGCAGTGCGGGCCCGGCGGTCAGCATCGCGGTCGTGGCCGCGAGGGCGAGGATCAGCTCGATCCCCATCAGCAGGGCACCGGTCAGCCTGCGGCCGACCCACAGGTGGGCCAGACCCCACAGGACCGCGGATCCCAGTGCGAGGGCCAGGCTCGATCCCACGTCCGTCCGCCCCGCATCGCGCGTCATAATCCCTGCTTCTGCCGTCCGTCACCCCACTACGTCGCAGGTTAATAACGGTTTTCGGGTCAATGAGCTATGTGGTCGTTCGACGCGCTGAGGGGGGTCGGTCAAGGTTTGTAGACCCGATCTCACCATCGAGTTGACAACGAGTCCCAAATTATCGTCAAAAACCCTGTTTGTGGGGTTTTACCAGGCAAAACGGGGGATTTGCAGGTAAAGCGGAGAGGGGGTTTCCGTGCGCACCGTGATCGGCTCATTGGTGATCGCGCTCGGCTGTCTCCTCGCCCCCCTGGCCCTTCTCGCCGGGTGGGCGGCGAGCGAGGTCGCCGATCCCGCGGGGTACCTGCGGACCATGGCCCCGCTCGCCGGTCATCCCGTCGTCCGGGACGCCGTCACCGACCACGTCGCCGACGAGGTCACCCTGCGGTTGCACGGGCTGGGCGTCCCGGCGCGCGCGGAGGTGGTCCGCCGGACCGCCGAGACCGGTACCGGGGACGACTTCGCCGCCGTCTGGGTGGAGATCAACCGGGCGGCCCACCACCGGTTCACCACCGTGCTGAGCGGCAAGGGCGGCACCGGTGGCACCGGTGGCACCGGTGGCACGGATCCCGCCGTACGCGGCGGGGTCGAGTACGACTTCACCCCCATGTACGAGCTGGTCAAGAAGAGGCTGCAACGCTCCGGCGTGGAGGCCGCCACCCGCCTGCCCGACACCCCTCCCACCGCCCGGCTGATCCCGGCCTCCGCGGCGGCCGGCGCTCACCACGCCTGCAACGGGCTGATCTCGCTGCGGTGGGTCCTGGCGGGCGCCTCGCCGCTCCTGATCGCCGCCGGGGTGTTCCTGGTCCGTGACCGGCGCGTCGGGCTGATCGGCGCGGGCATCGGGGCCGCCGTCGGCATGCTGGCCCTGGCGGTCGCCCTGTCCGCGCTGCGCAACGTGTACCTGCCCGAGTCCATGCCGCGGAACGGCCTGCGGGTCGGTGCCGTGGTCACGATGTTCGACACGCTGACGACGTCGCTGAGGAACGGCCTGAGGGTGATCTTCGGGCTGGGCCTTTCGGTGGCGGCGGCGACCTTCCTCACCGGGAGCGGCTTCAACCGTCCCGCCCCCGAGGCACCGGAGGGCTCGGGGACCCCCGCGTCTTCGGCGTCCCCGGCGTCCCCCGGGTCCCCCGCCGCCGCGTCCCTTGCGGTCCTTCCTCACCAGCCGGCGGCGCCCGCGAAGGACGTCGCCGACGGCCGGTAGCCGAGCCGGAGCCGGGCGGCGGTGATGTCGAGGGTCCGCTCGACGGCCAGGTGCCCCACGGCGTACCGGGTCAGCCGGGGCGGGTACCGGCGACGGAGCGACCGGTGGGCGGTCTCGGCCACGACGGCGAGCAGACCGGCCGGTCCGGGCGGCAGGTAGTACGGTTCGGCGTCCAGGCCGCGTTCCCGCAGGAGCGCGCGCAGGGCCTCGTCGAGCACCACGGGCTCGGCGTCGGTGACGTTGAAGACACCGTGGCCCACCGGGCCCGCCGCGGCGAGCAGGCAGGCGCGGACCAGGTTGTCCACCGAGGTCAGGCTGACCCGCTGGCGCCCGTCGCCCACCGCGAACACCCGGCCGCCCCTGACCGCGCCCAGGATCCGGGGGAGCAGCGTGGTGTCCCCCCTGCCGTAGACCGCGTGGGGCCGCAGGACGACCGCCCCGTCCAGGCATCTCTCCGCCGCGGCCTTCGAGGCGCCGTACGCGTTGGCGTACCGCCGGACCGGGGCGGCGTCCTCGGCGGCCATCACGGTCGGCCGGAACGGGTCGTAGACGCTGGCCGTGCTGACGTGCACGAACCTGGCGCCGGGGAAGGCCGCGGCGGCGTTGCGGGTGCCCTCCACGTTGACGGCCCAGATGGCGCGCGGCGGGCCCCAGTCCGTGACGCTCCCGGCGCAGTGGACCACCACGTCCACCTCGTACGGCCGCGGGGCGGCATCGAGAAGGTCCCAGGAGGTGTACGGGGCACCGCCGACGTGCTCCCCGGCCACGGCCGGCCGCCTGCCGAAGGCCGACACCGTCCAGCCCTCGGCCACGGCCGCCCGGCAGACCGCGCCTCCCACGAACCCCGAGGCCCCGGTCACCGCCATCCTTCGTCCTGTCCCTGGCCCGCCGCGTGCGGGAGGGAGGGGACGGCCCTCGGTCCAGGGCACGGCGGGGCAGGAGCGAGAGGGCTCGGCGGGGTCAGGTACGGAGGGCACGATGAACCCGGGGACAGAGGGCATGGAGGACGCGGAGGGCACAGAGGGCCAGGGCTCGGAGGGCTCGGAGGACTTGGCGAGGTCAGGCACGGCGGGTGACCAGGTCCCGCAGGGCGGCCCGGTCGAGCTTGTCGGACCGTCCCGAGCGCGGGAAGGCGTCGAGCGGCTCGATCCGATCGGGCAGGGCCGCGGCGTCGACGATCCCGAGGAGCGCCCGGCGCAGCCGGGCCTCGTCGTAGCCACCATCGCCGCCGTCCGGGACGACGGCCAGCACGACCTCCTCGTCCCCGGTCCCCGGGTCGGCGAGCCCGACGATCGCCGCCTCGGCCACCCCGGGCAGTGCCGCGATGCCGGGCTCGTACAGGCCCGGGTAGATGTTGAACCCGTCGCGGAGGATCATGTCCTTCTTCCGGCCGAGCAGTACCAGCCGGTCCCCGTCGAGGCGGACCAGGTCACCGGTGGCGACCTCGCTCAGCGGCTCCTCGCCGAGGTAGCACCGTGCCAGGTGGGGTCCGGAGACGAAAAGCTCGCCGTCCTCGGCGATCCGGACGCCGACGCCGGGCAGGGGCGTCCCGAGCAGGTCCCCTCCGTCGTGGGCGAGCTTCTCGCCCGCGGACGCGATCGCGACGGGAAGCGCCTCGGTCATGGCGTAGACCGACAGCACCTCGGGCCCGGCCTCGATCGCCCGGCGCAGCACGCCCGGCGGGGCCGGGGCCGAGCCCAGCAGCAGGTAGCGGAGCGTCGCCGGGAGCCGGGGGGTCTCGCGCAGCAGCCGGTCCAGCCGTACCGGGACCGCGAAGGTGTGGGTGGCCCGCCGCTCGGCCAGCTCGGTGGCGAGGTCCCCGCCGCCGGGCAGCGACCAGGTCGCCCCGGCCAGCAGCGCGGGCAGCCCGAGCATCAGCTGGTCGGTGTGCACGACGTCCCCGGGTCCCAGCGGGAACGCGGTCCTGAACATCTCCAGCCCGGCGGCGAGCGACCCGCGGGTGTGCACGACCCCGCGCGGGCGCGCCGTCGTCCCCGAAGTGAAGATCACAGCCGCCGGCCGGTCCGGGTCCGAGCCGTACGCCGCTCCGTCGGCCCGCTCCGTTTCGACGGCCGGGTCCGGGCCGTACGCCTGTGACCGGCCCGGGTCGGCGGACGTCCCTCCGGCGGCCGGGGCGGGTGCCCGCTCCCCGGGCCGGGAACGGGCGGACGGCCGCAGGATCCGTGAGAGCCGCAGCGCTCCGCGGGGGACCCCGGGCAGCCAGGGGCCCGCGTACAGGTGACGGACCGGCCGGCCGGGGAGCGGGTCCGCGAGGTTCGGCAGGAGAAGCCCGCGTCGGCGGGCCAGACCCCTGAGCGGGCCGCTCAGGGTGTACAGCAGGGACTCGGCGACCACCCAGGCGGGCCGGGCCGCGGTCATGCGGGCGGCGAGCACGTCGGGCGCCAGCCCGGGATCGGCCAGGACGAGCGTCCCGCCCGCCGCCACCGCCCCCAGGGCCAGCGCCACCGCGTCCACCCCCGGACGCACCGCGAACAGCACCCCGTCACCCGGCCGCACCGCCCCTGCCCCCGGCCCGTCCCCTGCCACCGGCCCGTCCCCGGGCCGGGTCCTCGCCTCGGACCGTGTCTCCGTCCCCGTCTCGGCTCGGGTCCCCGCCCGGGTCCGGGACCGGCTGCCGGGCCGTTCCCGTCGTGGCGGAGGGGCCGTCATGGCGTCGCGGACCGCGGCCACCCGTCGGCCGAGCTCGCCGTAGGTGATCTCGCGGCCCCCGCCGTCGACGATGGCGACCCGTGCGGGCTCCCGGGCGGCGACGGCCATGATCCCGGCGACGATGTCGTTGGTGTCGTTGATGTCGTTCACGAGGCGCTCACCCACAACCGCTCGTAGGTGGGAATGAGGACCCGCCTGGCCGCGCGCCGTCGTACCACGCGCACCCGGTGGGAGAGCAGGACGGAGGCCACCGCCCGGATCTCCGCCAGGGCGAGGGGGTAGCCGATGCAGAAGTGCGGTCCCGCGCCGAACCAGAGCCTGCGCAGTTCGGGAGGGTGGGGCCTGGAGGGGTCGAACGGGCCGTACGCCCTGGCGCAGTTGTGGGTGACGATCAGTACCCGGTCACCGGGCCGCACCCCGATCCCGCCGACGCGGGCGGGGGCGGAGACCGAGCGCAGCATCACCGGGGTCGGCGTGGTGACCCGCATCGCCTCCTCGACGAGCGCGTCCAGATCACCGATGCCACCGAGGTCACCCGGGGCACCGAGGTCGCCAAGGCCGCCGAGATAGCCGAGGTGCCCGGTGTCACCCGGGCCACCGGAGCCGCTGGCCAGGGACCGGTGGTCGTGCACGAGGGCGACGAGCCGGGGGACGAACGTGGCGACCGTCTCGGTGCCGGTCAGGAAGAACGCCCCGGCCGCGCCCCTGGCCTCGGCCGCCGACAGCCCCTGCGCCCGCATCCGGCCCATCACCGTGGACTCGTCCCCGGCCTCGTAGGCGGCCTGCGCGATGTCCCCGATCCGGTCCAGCACCCGTCGGGCGGCCGTCACCTGCCGGTCCGACAGCCGCCGCGAGCGCAGTGAGACCATCGAGACGACCCGCTCGCCGTCGGCGAACAGCTCCCTGGCGCGCGCCTCGGAGACCTCGCCCAGGCCGATCACCCGGCAGATCACCGCCCCGGCCATCAGCCGCATGGCGTCCACCACGTCGACCGTCTCACCCCGTTCCAGCCGGGCCCCCAGGTCCGCCAGCGGACCGCGGAGCACATCGTCCACCAGCGCGGAGACATGGGCGGGGGCGAAGAGCGGCGCCAGTTTCCTGCGCAGCGCGAGGTGGCCGGGCCCCTCCATGTTGAGCAGCACGGAGGGACCGAGCACGGGGGTCCACAGGTCACCGGGCGATCCGGGGCCGTCCTTGCGGAACCGCTCGTCGGTCAGCACGGCACGCGCCACGGCCGCGTCGTTGACCACGACGCCCAGGCCGGGGACGCGGACCACCGGCCCGAGGCGGGCCAGCGTCCGCATCAGCGGGTAGGCGACAGGGTGGGCGGCGAGCTGGAGTCTGCTCTCGTGGTTCACCGGACGTCGACCACGTCGGGCCGGTAGTGGTGGTCGGCGTACCAGGCGAGGGTGCCCGCCAGGCCGTACGCGCGCAGCCTGCGCACCGACCCGAAGACCACCACGTCGCGGCGCGAGGCGTACGCCGGGGTGAGCGCGCGCACCCGGTTGACCAGGGCGCGGTCCTCGTGGACCTCCTCGATCGCGGTCCTGGGGAAACCGCCCGCCCGCACGTACAGGTCGGCGGTGACGGCCAGCGTCGCACCGGGCATCATCACGTACGGCCCCCGGTAGCGCGGGTCCCTGTTGCCGGGCCGGAACCGCCCGAAGGTCGCGGCCACCCCGATCACGAACGGGATGAGGTACCGCTCCCAGAGCTTCAGCCGGAACTCGTCGGTCCGGGGCCGCAGCTGCCCGCCGACCATCTCCAGCCCGTCGCCGAACGCCCGCCGGATGTTGCGGACCCAGTCCGGGCGGGGCAGGCAGTCGGCGTCGGTCCTGGCCAGGTGGGTCGCGCCGTGCGCGATGGCGTGCCGCATCCCGGTGTCGGAGGCGGCGCCGGTGCCCTTGCGGGTCTCGGTGATCACCTGGACGCCGTGCCGCCGGACGATCTCGGCGGTGCCGTCGGTGCTCGCGTTGTCCACCACGAGCAGGGTGAAGTCCCCGTCGTCCTGCGCGGCCAGCGCCCGCAGCGTCCCCTCGATGCCCGCGGCCTCGTTGTACGCGGGGACGATCACCCACAGGTCCATCACATCTCCGCCAGCATCACGCCGGTGCTGATCCCGCCGCCGAGCCCGAGCATCGCCACCCGGTCGCCCGGACGGGCGCCGCCCAGCGCGAGCTGGAGCGGCAGCGTGGTCGAGGCGCAGTTGCCGTGCTCGGTCAGGCTGACCACCAGCCTGTCCTCCGGGAGGTCCAGCACCCGCGCCAGGAAGCGCAGGTAGGGCAGGGCCACCTGGTGCACCGCCACGACGGCGAAGTCGTCCCAGGTCAGGCCGGTGCGCTTGAGGGCGTTGAGGAAGATGTCCGGGCCCACCGCCTCGAAGGCGCGTCTGAGGGCGCGCCCGTCGCCGCGGAAGTAGGAGTACTCCAGGTCGCGGGGGTGGGCCGAGCCGCCTCCGGGCAGGGTGCCGATCGGCCAGGCCGTGGAGTCGGCCGCGAAGTCGCGGTAGAAAATGCCACGTTCCACATCCGCGGCGACCGTCACGGCGGCGCCGGTGTCCGACAGCGTGTAGCCGGCGAACGAGTCGGCGAACTGCGCGCGGTCCCTGACCCGCCACCGGATCGCCCGTGACGGGATCTCCCCGGCGCAGACCACCACCTTGCGGTGGGCCCCGGACAGGATCAGCGCCTCGGCGATCTGGATCCCGTTCAGCATGCTGTTGCAGGCGTTCTTGACGTCGAACACCGGGCAGGACAGGCCCAGCTTGGCCGCCACGATGTGCGCGGTGGCGGGTTCGATCATGTCCTGCGAGGCCGACGCGAAGATCAGCAGGTCGGCGTCGGAGTGGTCGAGCTTCCGTACCGCGTGGACGGCCAGGTCGGAGGCCTGCTCGTCGTCACCGGCCACGTGGCGTCGCCTGACGCCGGTCAGGCGCTCGACGATGCCCCGGTGGGGCGCGTAGCCCTCGATCCGCCGTTCCACGTCCGCGCTGGACACGGTCCGTTCCGGCAGGTACGCCGCCACGCCCGTGATCCGGGCCTTCATTGATCCCCCCGAACGGGTCACGTATCCATCTGTTCGCGCAATGTATCTAAAAGCCTGGGATTTGTCCTGATCTGGGGTGTCGTCATGGGGCCGCCGAGCAGGGGAAGACCGCGCGGAAAGGAGTTCCCGCGCGCTGCATGAGCCGGGCTCATGTGGGTAATCCGGTTCGTCATGAACGACGCTCAGCCGAAGGCGGTGACCACCAAGGTCCCCGCGCGCCTGGACCGGCTTCCGTGGTCACGCTGGCACTGGATGATCGTGATCGGTCTCGGCACCGTCTGGATCCTCGACGGTCTCGAAGTGACGATCATCGGAAACCTCTCCGCCACCCTTGCCAAGGAGGGCAGCGGGCTGGCGATCACGCAGACCCAGGTGGCGGGCACGGCCGCGGCCCTCTACGTGGCCGGGGCGTGCCTGGGGGCGTTGTTCTTCGGCTGGCTCACCGACAGGTACGGCCGCAAGAAGATGTTCATCATCACCATGGTCGTCTACCTGGTGGCCACCGCCGCGACGGCGTTCTCGTTCTCCGCCTGGTGGTTCTTCCTGTTCCGGTTCCTGACGGGCTTCGGCATCGGCGGCGAGTACGCCGCGATCAACTCGGCCATCGACGAGCTCATCCCGAGCCGTCACCGGGGCAGGATCGACATCATCATCAACGGCAGCTACTGGCTCGGCGCCGCGGGCGGCGCGCTGCTGACCGTGCCGCTGCTCAACAACCTGCCGCTGAACATCGGCTGGCGCGTGGCGTTCGGCCTGGGCGTGGTGCTCGGCCTGGCCATCCTGCTGGTCCGCAGGCACGTGCCCGAGAGCCCGCGCTGGCTGTTCATCCACGGCCGCGACCGGGAGGCCGAGGGCCTGGTCGACGAGGTCGAGAAGCGGATCGAGCAGGAGAAGGGCGTCCGGCTCGACGAGCCGTCGCAGTCGATGACCATCCACCAGCGCAAGTCGATCGGGTTCGGCCAGATCGCGCACACCATGGTCGCCCGCTACCCCAAGCGCACGGTTCTGGGCCTGTCGCTCTTCATCGGCCAGGCGTTCCTCTACAACGCCATCACCTTCGGGTACGCGCAGATCCTGTCGACCTTCTTCGGCATCGAGACCGAGACCGGCTACTACTTCGCGGTCATCGCGGTCGGCAACTTCCTGGGCCCGCTGCTGCTGGGACGGCTGTTCGACACGGTCGGCCGCATCCCGATGATCTCCGGTACCTACATCGGGTCCGGGGTGCTCCTGCTGGGCACGGCCTGGCTCTTCAACCAGGGGATGCTGACCGCGGTCACGCTGACCGCGTGCTGGTGCGTGGTGCTCTTCTTCGCCTCCGCCGGTGCGAGTTCCGCCTACCTGACCGTGAGCGAGATCTTCCCGATGGAGACCCGCGCCATGGCCATCGCGTTCTTCTACGCGATCGGCACCTTCGTCGGCGGCGTGGCCGGTCCGCTGATCTTCGCCAACCTCGTGGAGAGCGGCAGGCCCTCCGACACCGCGCTGGCCTTCACCATCGGCGCCTGCCTCATGATCGCCGCCGGTCTGGTGGAGGTCTTCCTGGGCGTCAAGGCCGAGGGCAAGGGCCTGGAGGACATCGCCGCGCCGCTGAGCACCGCGCCCGGCACGACGTCGAGCTGAACGCGGCGCCGTCCCGGCACCCGATGACCTTGGTACGATAGTCGTTATCATTGAGCATCTGTTCAGGAGTCGTCATGGAAGCCGTCACCCCCCTGGACGCCTGCGTGACCATGGAGCCGGACGAGGGCAGGGTGGCGGCGACGCGGGACCGGCTCGTCACCCCCGAGGAGGCCGCCCGGCTCGCCGACCTGTTCCGGCTGCTGGGCGACCAGACCCGGGCCCAGCTGCTGTACGCGCTGCTGGAGGCCGGGGAGATGTGCGTCTGCGACCTCACCGAGACGGTCGAGGTCAGCGACACCGCCGTGTCGCACGCCCTGAGGCTGCTGCGCACCGCGGGCATCGTGGCCGGTCGCCGCTCCGGCCGGATGATCTACTACCGCCTGGCCGACTCCCACGTCCGGATGCTCCTCGACCTCAGCCGCGAGCATCTGCGCCACGAGATCGTCGCGGGCTGACGGCGAGCCGGCGGCGGGTCCGATCGGGCCGATAGCGGAATCGGCCGGGCAGGGTCCACGCGTCGCTGCCGACGGCCCGGGCGAGGGGATGCGGGTGGGACGGATGTGGCTTCCGAGGTGATCGTGGTGTTTGATCCCCCTGTGTGGTGGCAGAGGATCCATAAGATCGTTTTTCGCGGTAGGCCTCCCCGGGCTTGATGTCGCCGTCCGCACCACGATTCCGCTGGAGGTATGCATGCGCGGTACGACTCGCGTGTTCGCCGTGACCACCACCGCCGCACTCGCCCTCGGGCTGGCGGCCTGCAGCCCCGGCGGGACGGCCGACGGTGGCCGGCCGGTCCAGCAGGCCGTTCCGGCGGGCGGCCAGAAGTCCGCCAAGCCGGTCACCCTCAGGTACTGGACCTCGTTCCTGCCGGACGCGACGCTGCGCGAGGCGATCACCGCCTTCGAGACGGGGCACCCCGGCGTCGAGGTCGAGCTGCGTTCCTTCGACGAGCCCGGCTACCACGGGCGGCTGCCCAAGGACCTCGCCGCGGACAAGGCGGCCGACGTCGTCGGCCTGCGGATCCCGGCGATGACCGGCGAGATCAGGGACCTGCTCCGCCCGGTCGCCGACTGGAAGGACAAGGTCTCCGCGGGCTGGGTCGACGAGCTCGACAAGACCGCGATCGACCGTACCGAGAAGGCCGCCGGGAACGGGAAGCTCTACGCCGTCCCGATGGGCTCCAGCGGCGGCGCGGTCATGTACTACAACGCCGGGCTGCTCTCCGAGCTGGGGATGTCCTTCCCGGAGCGGGCCGCCGACCTGGAGACCATCGTCAGGCGGGTCAAGAAGGAACTGCCCGACGTGCGGCCGGTCGTCTTCTCCGGGGAGCCGCGCGGGCAGGAGGAACTGCTGTTCACCATCGCCGGTCAGAGCCACCCCACGCTCTCCGACGAACTGCTCGCCGGCCGGAAGCCGTGGAACGGCCCCGACGTGGTCTCCGCGCTGACCGCCTACGGGTCGCTCTTCGAGCGGGGCGTGCTGGCCAGGTCGGCGCTGAAGCTCAAGGGCGACCGCCCTGCCGAGCTGTTCCGCTCGGGCAAGGCGCTGTTCCTGGTGGACGACTCGGGCCAGAGCCCGATGCTGTCCGCGTCCCACCGCAAGACCGCCAAGATCTCCGTCAAGAACGTCGGCGCCGGCCCGTTCCCCACCATCCTGCCCGAGGCCGAGCCGGCCGTCCGCAGCACGCCCGAGGTGGGGCTGGCCGTCACCAAGAGTTCCAAGCACGTGGCCGAGGCGGCCGCGCTGGTCGAGTTCCTGACCGTGGGCGACGGCGTCCCGGTCTGGGCGAAGGGCCTGACGATGATCCCCGCGCGCGAGGACTTCCGGCCGGAGTCGTCCGTCTTCGCCACCCCGGAGGGCAAGAAGGGCCACGCCGCGATCGAGGAGCTCGTCCGCGACGGCGGTTCGGCCAACGTCCCCGACGAGGTGTTCCTGAAGCGGGCCGAGGGCGCGATCATCCTCGACGTCGCCCACGGCCGCCTCACCGCCCGCAAGGCCGCCGACCGCCTGCAGAAGGAGTGGGCGCGCGGCCAGTGACGCCAGGACGGCTCAGGCGTCCACGGTCCTGAAGGTACGGCGGTAGGCCATCGGGGAGACCCCGATGGCCGACTGCAGGTGCTGGCGGAGCGAGGCGGCGGTGCCGAACCCGGCCCGCAGGGCGACGCCGTCGATCGGCAGGTCGCTGGTCTCCAGCATCCGCCTGGCCAGCTCCACCCGCTGCAGGACGAGCCACTGCCCCGGGCTGAGTCCGACCTCGTCGCGGAACCGCCTGGTGAAGGTGCGCCGGCTCATCCGGGCGTGCGCCGCCAGCTCGCTGAGCGGGAGCGGCCGGTGCAGCCGCTCCAGCGCCCACGCCCTGGTCGCGGCGGTCGTGCTGGCGGCCGGGGCGGGGAGCGGGTGCTCGATGAACTGGGCCTGACCGCCGTCGCGCCACGGCGGGACGACGCACCGCCTGGCCACCCGGTTGGCCACCTCGGTGCCGTGGTCGCGCCGGACGATGTGCAGGCACAGGTCGATGCCGGCCGCGACCCCGGCCGAGGTGAGCACGTCCCCGTCGTCGATGAAGAGCACGTCGGGATCGACCTTGACCCGGGGGAAGAGCCGCTGGAAGTGCTCGGCGCTGCTCCAGTGCGTGGTCGCGGGACGGCCGTCGAGCAGGCCGGCCGCCGCGAGCACGTAGGCGGCCGTGCAGATCGAGACCAGGCGGGTGCCCGGCCGGATGCGCGCGAGCGCGTCGCTCAGGGGCTCGGGCAGCCGCCCCTCTGCGGAGATGGGGCCGAGCCCGTAGGTGGCCGGGATCACCACGGTGTCCGCGGCCGACAGGGCCTCGGGGCCGTGCCGGACCGTGATCGAGAAGTCGGCGTCGGAACGCACAGGGCCGCCGTCGACGCTACAGGTGATCACCTCGTAGAGCCGCTCACCGGACGGCCCGCGGGCACCGCCGAAGATCCGTGGCGGGATGCCCAGCTCGAAGGGGATCACACCGTCCATCGCGAACATGACGACCCTGTGCATGACCCGATTCTGGCACGCGATGGAAACGGGCCACGCGTCCGGCCCGGCCGGTCCGTGTCGACGTCGCCGAGGGGCCGTCGGTCCGTGTCGACGACGTCGACGTCAGTCCATGTCGACGTCGTCGAGGAGCCGCAGGAGACGCGAGAGCACCTTCAGGCAGGCGGTGATCTCGGCGTCGGTCAGGTCGCCGCCGACCTCGCGCAGCATCGCGCGCTCCCGGTCCACCACGCCGGTGGCGGCGGCCTCGCCCTCGGTGGTCAGCCGGACGAGCGAGGACCTCCTGTGCGCCGGGTTGGGGACGATCTCGACCAGGTGGCGCGCGGCCGCGTCGTTGACCATGCGCTGCACGAACTGACGGCTCAGCGCCTGGGCACGGCCCATCCGGGGGACGGTCATCGGGCCGTGCTCGCGGAGCATGACGAGCACGGCCCGCGTCCCCACGGAAAGCCCCTCGAGGGCCACGTCCTGCTCCACCCTGCGCCAGGCGCGCCGGTACAGCGGCCCCACCAGGTCGAAGACCTCGGTGAGGCGGTCGGTCGATGCTCCGTTCGCCGGGCCGCGGCCTGTCTCGTCCACGAGACCATGATGACACCTGAGTTGTCATCGTCGAGCAAAGATGACACCTTAGGTGTCATGAAAGATCTCTTCTGGCTCGACTCCGGCACCGGACGCCCCGTCGTCCTGCTGCACGGGGGCTTCCTGGACCACCACATGTGGGACGACCAGATCCCGGTCCTGTCCTCGCGGCACCGCGTCATCGCGCCCGACGCCCGCGGTCACGGCCGGTCCGCCAACGCCACCGGGCCGTACCGGTTCACCGACGACCTCGCCGCGCTGCTGCGTCACCTGGACACCGGGCCCGCGATCCTGGTGGGCGTCTCCATGGGGGCGGGCATCGCGGTCGACACCGCCCTGGAACACCCCGAGCTGGTGGCCGCCGTGGTCGTCAGCGGGGCCGGCACCAGCGAGCCGTACTTCACCGACCCCTGGACCACCCGGGCACTGGCCACGTGGCACTCGGCGATGGCCGCCGGTGACCTGGACGCCTCGGTCGAGGCGTTCGTGCTCCTCGCCACGGGCCCGCACCGCACCCTCGACGAGCTCGATCCCGAGGTCGTGGACCGGCTGCGCCGGATGGCCAGGGCCACCATGTCCAAGCACACCGCCGGCGAGCCCGACCGGCTCGTCCCGGTACGCGACACCTGGGAGCGCGCCGCCTCGATCGGCGTCCCCGTGCTGGCGATCAACGGCGCCGTGGACTCACCCGACCACATCGGCATGGCCGAACGCCTCGCCGGCGTCGTCGCCGACGGCCGCGCGGTCTCGATCGACAAGGCCGCGCACTACCCCAACATGGAACGCCCGGAGGCCTTCGGCGAGATCCTCGGCGACTTCCTCCGTACGGTGCGGTCACCGATGTGACCGCACCGCCGGTACGGGGTCAGCCCGCGCCGCCCGACGCCGGGTAGATGCGGAGCCAGTCCACCTCCATCCACGCCTCTCCCGCGCTGCCCTGGCCCGGGAACCAGTCCAGCTGCAGGCAGACCGACATGGAGCTGCGGGTGGCGTTGCCGGAGCGGAACCACTCCTTGCCGTCGATGTACCCGACGACGGCGGACGGGGTGAGCTCCACCGCGTAGGTGTGCCAGGTGGTCATGTCGATGTCGGCGTGGGCCTGTTCCTGCCCCTGGGGAGTGTGCAGGAAGAAGTTCGGCCGCTGCCGTTGCGGGTCGTCGATGACCTCCAGGAAGTCCACCTCCTCCCCGGTGGCGCTCTGCACGTTGCCGCCGCCGTTCTCGGGCCAGAGCAGCGCGACCGGGTGGTAGGAACCGGCGCCCGGGTACAGCCGGACGCGGGTCTCCCAGCGCCCGTAGGTCTGGGCGTGACGGGCGGCCAGCCCGGTCGTCGTCCCGTCCTCGCGGCCGTGCAGGTAGAGCGCCCCGTTGCCCAGGTAGAGCTGCCCCGGAGAACGGCGGCCGTTGCCGGCGTGCCCGGCGGAGTCGTAGAAGACCCAGTCGGACTCGTCGAGGTAGTCGTCGAACTCCGCGCACCAGGACGGCGCGCCCCAGCCGAGGGCCTGCGCGGCGCTCGCCTCGCCGGTCGCGGCCGGGGCACAGGGCGCCGCCGAGGCCACCTCTCCCTGGGCCGAGCTCAGCGTGCTCACCGCCAGCGCGGCCACCATGCTGAGTACGGCGACCCGCACGTGGGATCGGGTGATCATGGCTACTCCTCCCAGGATCTGGCGCAGAGCGTGGAGGGACTGAAGCTCCAGCAGCCGACGCTCGTCGGGCTCGGGGCCGGGGTCGCCGCCGCGCTCGGCGACGGCCTGGCGGGAGAGGCGGGCGGCGCGAACACCCAGCGCGGTGCCGCCGGCGCGGCCGGTGCCGCCGATGTCCCCGACGTGGGCGCCTCATGGTTGGCGATCAGCAGGACACCGGATTCCGGGCCACGGCTCAGCCAGGGCGCCAGGCCCCAGCACGAGGCGAGATCCCCGGGACCGCAGGGGTCCAGGGACCGCCTGAGCGGGGGAAGCGGCACGACGATCCGGGGCGAGGGCGTCGGGGACGGCGCCGTCATCGGGGACCGGACGGGCTTCGCCCACTCGGCCCGAAGGGTGGGCTCGGTGACGGGCCGCTGTACGTGCGACGGCCGCCGCGCCGGGCCGGCGGACGGCGAGGCGGGCTTACGGGACGAGCTCGCCGAGGGTTTCGGCGAGGCCGGCTTGGAGGTGGCCGTCCTGGTCGGAGTGGGAGTGGCACTCGGCTTGGCCGAGGTGCTCGGCTTGACCGAGGCGGTCGCGCTCGGTTTGGCCGAGGCGGTGGGGCTGGGCTTGGGTGGGGTGGACGTGGTCGGCTTGACCGAGGTGGTCGGCTTGGCGGTGGCCGTGGCGGTGGGGCTGGGCTTGGGCGGCGTGGACGCGGTCGGTTTGGCCGAGGTGGTCGGCTTGGCCGAACCGGTGGCACTCGGTTCGGGCGCCGGTTTCGTGGCCGTCCCGGAGGGGTCGGGACGCGGTGTGGCGCCCGGCTGCCCCGGTGTGGTGGAGGCGGTGGGGGCCGTGCTCGGCGTGGGGACGGTGGAGGCACTGGACGACGGCCCCGGTTTTCTGTCACCGGGGTTCGCGGGCGGGGCGCTCCTGGGAGCCGCCTGGGACGACTTCGGCGCGGCCGACGGCCGCGTCTCACGTCCGCCGTTCTCCGGGGCCTTCGTCGTCCTGTTCCGCGACGGTTCCTCGGCGGGGGGCGTCCTTTCGGAACGCGGGGCCGTCCTCTCGCCACGCTTCGGCTGTACCGGCTCCCGCGCCGCCTCCTTCCGGTGCGGCGTCCGGGACGGCTCGTCCGGGACCTCCTCCGGCGGGGCGTTCCGCTGGGATCTGGCGGGTGGTTCTGCCTCCTCAGGTGGGGCCTTGCGGTTCGACCGCGCGGGTGGCTCGGCCTCCTCCGCAGGGGCCCTGCGGTTCGACCGCGCGGGTGGTTCGGCCTCTTCCGCAGGGGCCCTGCGGCTTGACCGCGCCGGTGGCTCGGCCTCCTCCGCAGGGGCCCTCTGGGCCGATCTCGTCGGTGGTTCGGCGTCGGCGGGCGGGGCCTCGTCCGGTCTGGAGGGGGCCTCGGCCTCGGGGGCGCTCTCCTCCTCCGGGGCGACCTCCTCGCGCCCGGCAGGAGGTTCGTCGGGGGGAGGCGCGGCGTACTCCTGCGACGGTGCGCCGGTGTTCACGCCCGGGTCGGCCACGGCGGCCCACGGCTGGGCGATGACCGCGCTCGTCGTCGCGGAGACCGCGGCCAGCAGAAGGCCGGAGACCAGGGTGACACGCCGGGATGAGCTGCGTGGGGGCATTGGGGGGCTCTTCCTGGATCTATGGGGTGGGCTCTGGACCGGAGACGGGTTTCCAGCCCGCGGCCGTGAATTCGGGGGTGCCCGGCAGGGCGACGGGCGGCACCGAGGCGGAGAGCGGGTCGGGGACGTTGACCCAGTCACCCCGGTTCGTGCCGCGCAGGCCGGGATGCCACGCCATGAGCAGGCTCATGGCGTACGGGCTGGAGTAGGTGGGGTCGGTGTCCCCGACGCCCTTGGTGGCGGTCACCTGGACCAGCACGGAGACGTGTATCTGGTCGCGTGCGCGGGCCCGCCACTGGACGCCGATCGTCCGCGTCCGCATGGCGGCCCCGTCGGGCAGCGCTCCCTCCTTGGGAAGGCCGAGGATCTCCCTCCATCCGGCGGCGGCCTCGCGGGCACCGGCCCGTGCCGCGTCGTGCTGGTCCGGCGGGGCGTACAGCACCGCCGCCTGCTCGGCCTGTTCGGCGTCCAGGGTCCAGGCCGCCTCCAGCGCGGCGGCGGCGGCCGAGGCCGCGCCCAGCTCGGTACGCGGGAAGCCGACGGGGTAGCCGGCCGCGCCCTCGTAACCGGACGGCGCGGCCAGGCGCACGGTGTCCCCGGCGGCCCCGGCGGACCCGGCGTTCTCGGTGCTGCGCGAGGCCGCGACGTCCACGGGATCGAAGACGGGCCGCAGCAGCTGCCATGCGCCGGCCGCCAGCAGGATCGCCCCCACGATCGAGACGACCACGATGAGCATCCTTCGCCGGGCGCTCGGCGGAGGGCCCAGATCCCAGTCCAGCGTGGGATCCTCGGCGACCGGCCGCACTAGTGACCCCGGTCGGGACGCTGGCCGAACGCCAGCCCGGCTGCGGCGGCCAGACGCAGGTACGCGCCCCGGGTCGTCGGGCGCAGGCGGACCAGGTCCACCTCGGCGCCCTCCTTGAGGTGCGGGTCGTAGGGGATGCGGATCACCGCGCGGCAGCGGGAGTTGAAGTGGCGCTCCAGCAGGTCCAGGTCCACGTCGGACTTGGGCTCCACCGCGTTCAGCACGACGATGGCGTTCTTGACGAGGTCGGCGTGGCCGTGGGCGGTCAGCCAGTCCAGCGTCGCGGCGGCCGAGCTCGCCCCGTCCACCGCGACCAGGCTGACCAGCACGATCTGGTCGGCCAGCTCCAGCGTCGCCCCCATGGCCCCGTGCAGCAGGCCGGTCCCGCAGTCGGTGATGCAGATGGAGTAGTAGCGCTCGATGAGACCGGCGACCGTGCGGTAGTCCTCGGCGTTGAACGCCTCGCTCACCGCGGGGTCGGTGTCGGAGGCCAGGACCTCCAGGCGGGCGGGCGACTGGGAGGTGAAGGCGCGGGCGTCGGCGTAGCGCAGGATGTGCGGGGCCTCGGCCAGCATGGTGCGGATGGTCGCGGCCGTCTCGGACTTGACCTTGATGCCGAGGGTCCCCCGGTCGGGGTTGGCGTCGATCGCGATGACCCGGTCGCCGCGGAGCGAGGCCAGGGTGTTGCCCAGGGCCACGGTCGTGGTGGTCTTGCCGACCCCGCCCTTGAGGCTCATGACCGCGATCCGGTGGTGCCCGCTCGCCACGGGCGTCTGGGCCTGCGCGATCAGCGTGCGGCGCTCCAGCTCCGCGGCCGACTCCGCCGGGATGATCCGCTTGCCGGAGAGCTGCCAGACGAGCCGGCGCCACCCTCCGGCGGGTTCCGGGCGGCGGTTGGTGAGCAGGTGTTCCGCGGTGAGCGGGACGCTCTCGTGGAACTGGTCGGGAGGAGTGGACGGCGATTTACGAATGTGGGGGGAGGTATCCGTCATTGCGAAGGTTCCTTTCGCAGGGAGCGAGCGCGGGTGGGAGGCTGTCAGCAGGTCCGCCAGCGCACGGTGGTACTGATCGAGTCGTCGGGGCCGTGGACCGTCAGCGGGGCGGTGACCGAGGCCGGGTTGCCGCACCAGCTGCGGGTTCTGTGGGCACGTAGGTTGATCACCTGGGTGACCCCCTCCCGCAGGGTGCCGTCGGAGGGGCTCACGACCAGGCCGGGAGCCGATATCCGCCATTCGAGCGGTTCCCCCGACAGGGTGAGGACCAGGCTCCCCTGGCCGAACTCGTCCAGCGCCACGACGGGCGGGACCCGCAGGCGGGAGGCGAGCCCGTCCCCGCGTCCAGGCGTCCCGGCGGCCGGTGGCTCCGGGGTGGCCTGGCTGGTGGAGGACTGCAGCGACCTGGCGGGCTCCTCGGATCCGATCGCCGGGCCGAGGAAGTTCATCCCGGTCAGGGTGCCCGCCGCGCCGGCCACGACGATGATGACCACCTTGACGGTCGTGTTCCTGATCCGCGTCCCCGCCCAGCTGAGCGCCTCCAGCACCTGGACGGACGCCCCGATCCGCTCCTCCTCGGGACGGTCGTCGGGTTCGGTGTGGAAGGGCAGGGCCGGGATCTGGTCGTCGTCGCGCGTCCGGGAGGGGGTGCGCATCTCGACGGAGCGCTGCCCGGCGATGACGACGGGCTCGTTCCTGACCACAGGCTCGGGGACGGGGGCCTGCCGGGGGATGGTCCCGGTGATCTCCTCGCTCTGCGCGAGGACCTCACGTGCCCAGGCCTGGGTCAGCAGGGCGTCGTAGAGGGGGGTGTCGTGCCCGGTGACCGGGGGCGCGACCGGCGGGCGGGACGGCCGGGTCCGGTGGGGCGGCAGGGTGGGCAACGGCGGCAACCCCGAGGAGACGGGGGAGCCCGTCGCCGGCCCGCTCGCCGGTGACGACGGCGCCGCCGGTGAAGCCGACGATGCCGGCGACGGGGAGGACGCGGCCGGTGACACCGCACCCGGAGAGGTCGTCCCGGACGAGTCGGCATCGGGCGAGGCGGTCCCGGACGGCGCCGTCCCCGGGGAGCCGGTGCCCGGCCGTCTCCGCTCCTGCCGTCCGCCGTCCTGCGGCCCGGACGCCACCGGCGGGTAGGGGGACGCGCCCGGCCTGGGCGCGGGCGGCGTCGCCGAGGGTGCCGGTACGTCGTCCCGTCCCGGCGGGACCGCCGGGGTCAGGGACCGTTCCTGCGGGGGAAGTGTGGACGCCGGAGGCCGCCCGCCCGCGGGAGGGGCGGACAGCACGGGAGACCTGCCGCGCGGCGGTCGCGACGCCGGTGGCGGCGCCTCGGTGGACGGGCCGCCGCCCGGAGGAAGGGGCGGGTACGGGACGCCCCCCGAGGAGCGCTCCGGGGAGCGCCCCGGGGACGCGACGCCGGAGGACGAGGCGCCCGGGGACGCGACCCCGGTGGAAGGGATGCCGGGGGACGGAACGCCAGGAAGCAATGTGCCCGGGGACGCGCCGGTGGACAGGGCGTCCGTGAGTCGCCGGCGTTCCTCGGCAGAGAGCGGCGCGACCGGCGGGTGCGAGATCATCTGCGGGACCGTGTAGCGGATGTTGATCGGCCGGGTGCACACCGAACACCTGATCATGTGGGAGAGCAGCGCCGCCCGGTCGTCCTCCGAGCCGATGCCCGAGGGCGGCTCATGGCCACCGGGAGGCCCCCCGGGCAGGCCGGCCGGGAAGGCGCCCGGGAAGACGGCCTCCACCAGCGGGGGCAGCTCCGGGCAGGTACGCCGCCCGTGGGTGAGCGCGTCCAGCCCGCTCACCAGCGTCTCGATCAGGTCCTGGGTACGGGTGGCGAGCCTGCCGATCTCCTCGGCGGGCATCGCCAGCACGTGGGAGAGGTCGTCCATGCCCAGCGCGTGGCGGTACATCAGCCTGAGCGTCTCCGTGCCCAGCGGGTCGACGATCGTCCACACCCGCTCGATCAGGGGGGCGTCGGGCATGCCGGGCCCGGAACCCGGCACGTACCGCTCCCGGTGTCCCGGGGAGGTACGGCAGTCACGGCGCAGTACGGCCAGCGCCCGCCCCCGGACGGTGACGTTCCCGGGGACGGCCCCGGCCCGGCCGGTCGCCAGCGCGGAGACGACCGCCGCGTGCACCCGGCCGGGTTCGAGGTGGGAGGCGGCGTAGTCCACCAGGTGCGCGCCGTGCTCGCGCACCCAGGCCGCCTCCTGGCCGGGGCCGGGCGCGGGGCGCCCGGATCCGGTGGGTGTGCTCATCGGCCGTCGTACTCGTCCGGGTCCGGCTCGACCTGGCCTTGGTCGGGCGGGAGGGGGGCGCCCCGCTCGCCGGTGTTCCAGCCGGAGTCCTGCCGGGCCTCCTGGCCCTCGGCGGGACCGGGACGGCCGGAGTCCGGCTGGACCGGACCCGGCTGCGCGGGGTCGGACCGATCCTGGCCCTGCCGGTCGGGGGCGGGCGGAGCGGGATTCGCCTCGTCCTGGCCGGACCGCCCGGCACCTTCCCGGTCGTTCCCGGAGTCACCGGGGACGTCCTGCCCCGGCTCGGCGGGCAGGGGCTCCTCCCCGCCGGGGATCGGACGGGGGAGCGGCACCGGCGGCGGGTCGGTCACCACGAGCTCCAGGTTGCGCTGCGGCAGCCCAGTGAACTTCGTCCAGTTGCTCACCTCGCCCGGGGCGGGCGCGGCGTAGAGCCAGCGGACGAAGGCGGGCCACACGCACGAGTCGCGGGGGATCGCCCGGCGTCCCGTGGCCGCGCCGTCTCCCCGGGAGGAGCTCAGCGCGTCGATCTCCTCGGCGGTGTAGTCACGGCACGGCGGGGTGCCCGGAGGGGCGATGTTGAGGTCCCACACGCCGTTCTCGTCGGTGTAGCGCATCCCCCGGTCCAGGCCCAGGGCCTCGTGGGCCCGGCGCAGCAGCTCGGGGTCCTCGAAGATCGGCAGCGAGACGCCGCCGTCCGGGCCGCCACCGGGGAGCCGCGGGGTGGCCGGTGTGAGCACGGTCCCGTCGGGGCCCTGCGACGCGTTCCGGCCGGGGCCGGCCGAGGGCTGCGTGCCGGACGGGTCGCGCTCCTGCGAGCGCTCGCCGGGCTCCGCGGGCTCCGCGGGCTCCGCGGTCGGCGGGGCGGGTACCGGGGCCGGAGCCGCCGTCTCCCCGGGCTGGGCCTTCCTCGAGGGCGGGCGCGCGTCGTCCGTCGGCCTGGTCTCGGGAGGGGCGACCTCGCCCGAGGGCACGGCCGGCCCGCCGGGGCCGGATCGGATCGCGGGCTTCAGCGTGCCGGTCGGCCGGGAGTGCCGGGGACCCTCACCCGGCTGCGAGGGCCGGTCACCGGTGGTGGGCCGGGGCTGGGACGGACGGCCGTCGCCGGTGGGGCGGGGCTGAGGCTGCGGGTCGCCGGTCGGCTGCGAGGGCCGGTCGGCGGTCGGGCCGGGCTGAGGCCGCGAGGGCCGGTCGCCGGTGGGGCCGGGTTGAGGCCGGGAAGGCCGGTCGGCGGTGGGGCCGGGCTGGGGCTGCGAAGGACGGTCGGCGGTGGGCCGGGGCTGGGACGGCCGGGAGGGATCCGACGATCTCGTCCCGCCGGTCTCGGGAGCGGGCTTGGGCGGTGCGACCACGGTCTCCGCCGGGCGCTCGATGACGCTGCCGCTCTCCTTCTCGCTCTGCTTCTCGTTCTGCGTGATGTCGCCGCTGACCTTCTTGGTCGGCGTCGGGGCCGGCTTGGCGGGCCGCTCGTTCACCACCGGGGGCGCGACCGGGGGCCGTGCCACGGGAGCCGGGTCGGGAGCGGGCTGCAGCGGTGCCGAGGTGCGCCTGGCCGCCTGGGCGTTCGACCTGGGGGCCGCGGACGCCTTCGGCTTCTCCTTCGGTTTCTCCTTCTCCGGGGCCGATGACTTGGCGGGCGGTGCCGGGGTGCTCTTGGGGTTGCCCGGCCGCTGCGCGAGCGGCGCGGCCGCGGCCGCCGCCAGGACCGGCAGGGCGACGCAGCCCTCCGCGGCGGTCCCGACCGCGTGCCCGTCGACGGTGGTCGTCAGGCAGACCCGCTGGGCCGCGGCGTCGCCCGCGGCCGAGCCCTTCGAGATCGTGCTGCCCGCGTCCGCGCCGGAGAGCGGGAGCGGCTGATCACCCCCGGGCGACGCGCTCGACGTCCAGGCTCCCGCCTGGTCGTCCAGAAGGTACGTCCCCGCCGCCAGCCGCATCACCTGCCCCTCACCGGTGTCGGGGCGGAGGGCGACGACGGTTCCCAGTCCTGCGCCGGCGCCGAAGACGCCGATCGCGACACTCGCAGTGATCACCGTCGCACGTGATGGCTTACGTGAGGGCGTCATCTGAAGGTTCCTTTTCTTCCGGTGAAACGTCAGTCGCCGTGGCTTTCCAGGACGTCGCTCCACTCGCCGAGTACGCGAGCGGGCTCGTTCGAACCGGCGGGGGGGACATGTGTCACGTACATGCGGCCGTACGTGGCGCTCACCGAGCGGGCGAAGGCCTTGCCGCGGGTACGGACGGCGGCCGAGCCCTTCAGCTTGACCGTCGCGCCTTCCCGCTCCGCCTCGCGAAGCTCGGTGGATCGGGCTCCGTACCAGACCAGGGCGCCCCCGTCACCGGTCCTGAGCGCTCGTACCGGTCCCTCAAGCCGGTACGAGAGCGTGAGCTTCCAGTCGGCCTCTCGCAGCCGAGCCCGTTCCTGCTGCCAGAACAGCACGGTCTCGCTGGTCCAAGGCCCCTCGTCGAACGCCGGGTCGATCTCGGCCCTCTCCAGGCTCGCCAGGTGCGCGCGGGCGATCTGGCGAGGGGTCGCGATCAGTCCGGTGGCGTTCTCCGAAAGACCCGTCGCGTACCCCTCGGCGTCCGTCGCGATCGCGGGGAAGCGCGCGGGGGTGGCGCGGGTGTCGGCCGCCGAGGCGACGAGCCGCCAGCCCCCGGGGGCCGAGCTCATCACGTCGACGATCCGGGCGACGCCCGGTTCGTGCGATACCGCCACGAACCAGTCCGCGACACCCTCCACGTGGCGCGGAATCCATATCTTCGGGTTGGGCCAGACGCCCGTGGCGAGCGACGTCCCCTCCATCTTCGCCGTCGTGAAGGCGGCCCTCGTCATCTCCAGCGCCAGGCCGTGCTCCAGCCTGGCCATGGCCTCACGGTCCTTCCTGGCCTGCGCCGCCGACAGGCCCCGCTGGTAGCGGCCGTGGACGGCGTACGCCTCCTTGGAGGTGAGCTGGGGACGGCCGGATCCGGCCGGTGCCTCGGCCGACGCTGGAGAGGTCGGTGTCCCGGCACGGGGCCTCATCGACGTCGTGGCCCTGGGCCGGGAAGAGGCCTCGGGCCGGAGGGACGTCTCCGGCCGGGAGGAGGTCCTCGGGCGGGGAGACGACCTGTCCGTGCCGTCGGCGCCGTCGGTGCCGTCGCCGGGTCTCGGGGTGGACTTCCGGGCGGAGCGGGACGGGGACGACGTCGGGGAGGGCGAGGAGACCGCCCCGCCCCAGTCGCCACCCGAACGGTCGGGGGTGGGGTTCGCCGCCAGGGACGGGCCCGAGGGCGATCTGGTCGCGAGCCAGAGCGCCGAAGTGGCGATGATCGTCAAGACCACCGTGAACAGAATGACCTTCCGCCAATCGAATGACAGCAGTCGTTCGGGGTGCCAGTCGGATGCCTGTTCGGAATCGCGTCCGGGGGAAGCGTTGCCACGGCCGAAGGACCCAGCCTGTCCATCTGGGAAATCCGATGCACGCCATGACATAGGTCCAAATATTAGACTGACCGTGATCTATTGGGAAGGTAAAGGGCCGAGTAATCGGCACTTATGGTTATCCGGTTTTAATTAACACCTAAAGCGCCATAAGGGTTGTCCGAAACCTGTGACCCCTCGACCTGCTGGTCTCTCGCGGTGGACCGTACCATCGGATCTCTAGAGATCAGCCCCCTTCCGCAGGTTTCGGATGAACCTTCACGTTTACCGCAGGAGCGTCATTTACCTGGCGGGAGCCGGATGTTCACTCTCCGTCGGGCTTTCCGGCACCTGGTAGGAGGGTCCGCGTGAGCCCGGGGGCCAAACGGTTTCACGCTCCGATTGGCGCGAGCACTCATAACCATTTGATATGAATGCTTTCCCTCGCCCGGGAGATCGGCCGTCCGGCGGGCCTCGTCCCAGGAATTGGAGCTCCCTCTTTTCCGTCCCGCCGCGTGACCGGCTCCCGCCCCCGGCTCCGGCCCGTGCCGCTTTCTGCCGCGCACCCGGCCTCCGCCCCGCACCCGGCCTCCACCCCGTACCTGGCCTCCGTCCCCTGCTCGGCCTCCTCCGTGCCCGGCCTCCCTCGGGCACGAGGCACACGACGACGGCCCGGCCTCGTGAGGGGATCACGAGACCGGGCCGGGTGCGGGACGGGTGGTGCCTTCGGGGTGCGGTCAGGCGCGCGCCCCGGTGACCGGCTCCCTCCCGGTGAGGCCGAGCTCCTCGGTGGGGACGCGGTGGGTCTCCCGGGCGGTGGCCACGGCGATCGCGCTGATCGCGCAGAGGATCGCGGTGAAGACGCCGACGCCGATCCACCCGCGCAGGCCCAGCCAGCCCTCCGGGGAGACGATCCCGGCGGCGGAGGCGACGGCGAAGCCGGCGATCGCGAAACCGATCTGGGTGCCGATCGCCATGCCGGAGAGCCGGACCCGGGTGCTGAACATCTCCCCGTACAGGGAGGGCCAGATGCCGTTGGAGGCGCTGTAGACGACTCCGAGGGTGAGGATCCCGGTGGCGAACACCAGCGGGTAGCTCCTGGAGTTGATCGCGGCCAGGTAGGCGAAGATCATGATCGGGCTGCCCACGGCGCCGATGAGGAAGACGGGCTTGCGGCCGATGCGGTCCGACAGCATGGCCCAGAGCGGGATGGCGACCAGGGCGACCGTGTTGGCGGCGATGCTCACCCAGAGCATGGTGGCCCGGTCCAGCCCGATCTCGTCGCTGGTCGCGTAGTTCAGCGCCCAGACGGTGAAGATCGTGCTGACGGTGGCGATGAGGGCGGCGCACATGACGCGCAGCACGCTGCTCCAGTGGTCGCGGAACAGCACGGCCAGCGGCATCTTGGGCACCGTTCCCTGGGCGACCTCCCGCTCGAAGGCGGGGGTCTCCTCCAGCCTTCTGCGGATGATCCAGCCGACCACCGCGACGACCACGCTGAGCAGGAACGGGATCCGCCAGCCCCAGCTGAGCAGCTGCTCCTCCGGCAGGGCCGCCACCGGGATGAACACGAGGGTCGCCAGGATCTGGCCGAACTGCGTGCCGTTGAGGGTGAAGCTGGTGAAGTAGCCGCGGCGGTCGGCGGGGGCGTGTTCCAGCGTCATGGAGTTGGCGCTGGCCTGCTCGCCCGCGGCCGAGAGTCCCTGCATGATCCGCAGCAGGACCAGGAGGACGGGCGCCAGGCCGCCGATCTGGTCGCGGGTCGGCAGGCAGCCGATGAGGAAGGTCGAGACGCCCATCAGGATGAGCGTGAACACCATGATCTTCTTGCGGCCGAACCGGTCGCCGACGTGCCCGAGGATGACGGCCCCCACCGGCCTGGCCGCGTACGCCACGCCGAAGCTGGCCAGCGACTGCAGGGTGGCGGTCGCCGGGTCGGAGTCGTCGAAGAAGACCTTGGAGAAGATCAGGGCCGCGGCGCTGCCGTAGATGAAGAAGTCGTAGTACTCCAGGGCGCTGCCGATCCAGGCGGCGACGGCCGCCTTGCGCGGCGTGCCCTGTGGGACGGCGGGTGGGTTCTCGGTCACGATGACTCCTTCGGTACGCGTGGTCCGGCCGTCCCCCCGGATGCCGTTGCCTGCTGTTTACGAACTAGATAGTTAATTAACGTTGCCGCAATGCTGCTGGTGGCGGGCGTCACATGTCAAGGTCCTCTTCACTTCGGCTCGCCGGTGCGTTATACCTAACTCACTAGTTCGTACATTGTTGGGAAGTGCGTCATGAACCGGAAGGACACCCCCCGTGCCACCGGGCGGGCCGTACCGCCGCGCGTACCGGGAAGGAGGGATCGATGACCTCGTTCCTGACCGGGCTGATCGGCTCCGGCATCGGCCCGTCGTTCAGCCCGCCGTTGCACGAGCGGGAGGCCGCCCACCACGGGCTGCGCTACGTCTACCGGCTGCTCGACACCGACGTCCTCGGTACCGACGTCGGAGACCTGGTCCGCACGGCCCGCCGCTTCGGCTACGACGGGCTCAACATCACGCACCCGTGCAAGCAGGCCGTCATCCCCCACCTGGACGGGCTGTCGGCGGACGCCCGGACGCTGGGCGCGGTCAACACCGTGGTCTTCGAGAAGGACCGCGCGATCGGCCACAACACCGACTGGACCGGCTTCCGGGAGTCCTTCACCCGTGGCCTGCCGGACGCGCCGATCGAGCGGATCGTCCAGCTCGGCGCCGGGGGCGCGGGCGCCGCGGTCGCGCACGCGCTGCTGACCATGGGCGCGGGCCGGGTGACCCTGGTCGACGCCGACCCCGCGCGGGCGACGTCGCTGGCCGCCGAGCTGACCGGCCGCTTCGGGGACGGGCGTGCGGACGCGGCGCGTGCGGACGACCTGCCCCGGCTGCTCGCCGCCGCGGACGGCCTGGCGCACTCCACCCCCACCGGGATGGCGGGCCACCCCGGGCTGCCGCTGCCCGCGTCGCTGCTCCGCCCGGACCTGTGGGTGGCCGACATCGTCTACCGGCCGCTGGAGACCGAGCTGCTGCGGCGGGCACGGGCGCTGGGCTGCAGGACGCTCGACGGCTCCGGCATGGTCGTCTTCCAGGCGGCGCACGCCTTCCACCTGTTCACCGGGCGCACCCCCGACACGGGACGGATGCTCACCCACCTGACCGAACTGATTGCCACCTGAGGGGGAGCCATGCGCACGTCCATCGCCACCGTGTCGGTGAGCGGCACGCTGCCGGAGAAGCTGGCCGCGATCGCCGCCGCCGGGTTCGACGGGGTCGAGATCTTCGAGAACGACCTGCTGGCCTGCCCGCTCTCCCCCGAGGAGGTACGGCTGCGCGCCGCCGACCTGGGACTCTCGATCGACCTCTACCAGCCGTTCCGCGACTTCGAGGCGATGCCCGTCCCGGACCTGCGCAGGGCCGCGCACAAGTTCCAGGTCATGGAACGGCTCGGCGCGGACACGCTGCTGGTCTGCTCCAACGTCTCCCCCGCCGCGATCGACGACGACGAACTCGCCGCCGCGCAGCTGAGGTCGCTGGCCGAGCTGGCCGCCGAGCACGGCGTCCGCATCGCCTACGAGGCGCTGGCCTGGGGACGGCACGTCGACGACTACCTGCACGCCTGGCGGATCGTGCGCATGGCCGACCACCCGAACCTGGGCACCTGCCTGGACAGCTTCCACATCCTGTCGCGCGGCTCCGACCCGATCGGCATCGAGGCGATCCCCGGCGAGAAGATCTTCTTCCTCCAGCTCGCGGACGCGCCGCTGCTGGCGATGGACGTGCTCCAGTGGAGCCGCCACTACCGCTGCTTTCCCGGCCAGGGCGGCTTCGACCTCACCGGCCTGGTCGGCAACGTGCTGAACGCCGGGTACACCGGCCCGCTCTCGCTGGAGGTGTTCAACGACCACTTCCGGCAGGCCGACGCCGCCCGGACCGCCCGGGACGGCATGCGCTCGCTCATCGCCCTGCAACAGGCCCTCGGCCGTACCGCCCACCCCGCCGTGCCCACCGGTTACGCCTTCGCCGAGATCGCCGACACCGATGCCCTGCGCGGCGTGCTCACCGCGCTCGGCTTCGCCCCCACCGGCGCGCACCCCAGCAAGCCGGTGCAGCTGTGGCAGCAGGGCGACGCCCGGCTCCTGCTCAACGCCACCGGCGACGATCCCGCCCTGATCAGCCTCGGGCTGGACAGCCCCGACCCGGCCCGCGCGGCCGAGCATGCCGGGTCACTGCTCTCGCCGGTGCTGCCGCGCGAGCGCGCCCCCGAGGAGGCGCCGCTGGACGCGATCGCCGCCCCGGACGGCACCGAGATCTTCTTCTGCGGCACGGAGTGGCGCGGTGACTTCGCCCCCGGCGGGACGGTCGCCGGGCCGATCACCCACATCGACCACGTGGCGCTCACCCAGCCCTGGCACCACTTCGACGAGGCGGCGCTGTTCTACCGCAGCGTGCTCGGCCTGCGCCCGCAGGAGAGCCTGGAGCTGCCCGACCCCTACGGCCTGCTCCGCAGCATGGCGATGTCGACCGCGCCCGGCGCGTCCACCGTGCCCGGCACGTCCACCGCACCCGGCATGCCCGCCGCGTCCACCGCGCTCGGCACACCGGGTGTGCCCACCGCGCCAGGCACGCCCGCCGCGTCCGGGCCCGGTGCGGCGGGCGGATCCGGCGGCCGGGTGCTGCGGCTGGTGCTCAACCTCGCCCGGGTCGGCGCCGGGGACGTTCCCTGGCAGCACATCGCGCTGGCCTGCGACGACCTGCTCGCCACCGCCCGCAGGCTGCGCGCCGAGCATCCTGAGCTGCTGCTGCCCATCCCCGGCAACTACTACGACGACCTGGAGGCCCGCCACGACGTGGACCCCTGCCTGAGGGAACTGGGGGTGCTCTACGACCGCGACGCGGACGGCGAGTTCCTGCACCTCTACACCGTCACCCTGGGACGCGTCTTCTTCGAGATCGTCCAGCGGATCGGCGGATACCGGGGATACGGCGCCGTCAACGCCCCCATCCGCCTCGCCGTACAGCACGCGGACGGTCACTAAGATGGGCGGATGACCTCGCAACCCGCCACCGGGGAACGCCGGCGCGACGCCGACCGCACCAAGGCGGAGATCCTCGAGGTCGCCCAGCGGGAGTTCGCGCAGCACGGGTACGCGGGGGCGAGGGTCGACGAGATCGCCGCCCTGACGCGTACCACCAAGCGCATGATCTACTACTACTTCGGCAGCAAGGAACGGCTCTACATCACGGTCCTGGAGAAGGCCTACGCCGAGGTCCGCGAGGTGGAGCGCACGGTCGACGTGGAGCACCTGGCCCCGATCGAGGCGATCCGCACCCTGGCCGAGCTCACCTTCGACCACCACGACGCGCACCGCGACTTCATCAAGCTCGTCTCCATCGAGAACATCCACCAGGGCGAGCACATCCGCAAGTCCGAGGCGCTGGTCAACCTCGGCACGCCGGTGCTCGGCATCATCGAGCGCATCCTCGACGCCGGTACGGCCAGGGGGGACTTCGTCACCGGGGCCGACGCCACCGACGTGCACATGATGATCAGTGCCTTCTGTTTCTTCCGCGTGGCCAACCAGCACACCTTCGGCGCCCTGTTCGGCCGTGACATGACCGCGCCCGAGCACCGGGCCCGGCAGCGCCGGATGGTCGGGGAGATGATCGTCGGCTACCTGCGCGGCGGTGGCGGCGACCGGGCCTGACGCGCCCCGGCGGGCGGTCCGTACCCGGTGACGGGACCACCGGCCGACCACGCCGATGATCCCGTTCCCATGGTCTCCCGGGTCTCCCGGCGGGCGCCGGAACGGGCCGCCCGCCGGGACCCCGACGCGGAGGGTCAGCCGCCGATCTTCCCGACCCCGGCTCCGGCGGTGACGCTCGCCTTCACCGAGTTCGGGTTCTCCAGCGTGTAGCCGTAGTAGGAGCTGGCCTCCTGCACGCTGCCGCTGCACTCGGGGGCTCCCGAGTCGACGAGCACGTTGTTGCGCGCCACGCACCGGCCGGAAGGGCCGGCGTAGCTGTTCGACACTGGGTACTCGACCCGCTCGAAGTAGTTGCCCTCGACCAGGCAGCCGGCGTTCGCCTGGCAGGCGACCCCGACGTCGGTGTTGTAGTAGTAGTAGTTGTTGAAGATGTGCACCGGCTCGCCGAAGCGCACCCGCGGGTTGCGCTGCGGCGTCTGGTTGAACCAGTTGTGGTGGTAGGTCACCTTGAGCTGGCCGACGTCCTGCGCGGCGTTGCCGTCGTCGTGGCCGAGCAGCATGTTCTTGCTGTGGTCGTGCGCGTGGTTCCACGACACGGTGATGTAGGACGAGCCGCGCTTGATGTCGAGCAGCCCGTCGTACCCGTCGGCCAGGTCGTTGTGGTCGATCCAGACGTGGTGGGAGAACATCTGCACGTTGATCGAGTCGTCGCTCGCGTTCCGGAACGACAGGTTGCGGATGATGACGTTGTTCACCGCGTTCGCGGGCGGTGAGGTGGCGGAGTTGTCGAGGGGGAGACCGACGTTGAGCCCGCCGCCGCTGATGCCGGCGTCGGCGCCGATGCCCACGATCGACTTGTCCGAGGCGACGTTGTGCATCCCCGCCGGAACCGTGATCATCCCGCGTACGCAGACGTTCAGGGGGCCGCTCTGGCCGATCGCGGAGATCAGCTCACTCGCCGTGTCGACCTCGACGGTCGGCCCGCCCGCGCCTCCCGTGGTGCCGTTCTGGCCCCAGGCGTTCACCGAGGCGAAGCCGATGGGCGAGCCCGACGTCTCGCAGGAGCCCGGGGGCGGCGTGATCGTGGGGGTGACCGTCGGGGTGACCGTGGGCGTCGGGTCGACCGGCCCGGCGACGTCGGTGACCTGCAGGTCGTCGAACGAGGCGCTCGTGTAGTAGCCCGACAGGCCCGCCTTGCCGGAGGCGAAGGTGGAGTCGGTCGCCGAGACGACCTCCACGTTGTTCACGAAGCCGCGCAGCGTCGAGCCGAACACCTCCAGCCGGAGGGTGTACCAGGTGCCCGCGGTCACCGTCGCCGGAGCCGAGTCCAGGGTGGTCGTGCCGCCCCCGGCCCGCTTGCCCAGGACGACCGAACCCGCGTTGCTCAACCCGAGATAGTAGTAGTTGCCGGTGCTCTGCGCCCTGGCCAGCACCGCGGCGTACCGCCCGCTGCCGTTGAACGCGATCGGCTTCACCCGGGCCTGCACCGCCTGGTTCGCCCATCCCGAGCCGGCGATCGCCCTGGCGTCCGCGCCGGTGCCGGACTGCCGGTACACCCGGGAACCGTCGGTGGTCACCGACCAGCTCCCCCCGGACTTCGACCAGCCCGAGGAGTCACCGTCCTCGAAGTCGTCGACGAACAACGTCGCGGCGAACGCGCTGGGCAGCGCGGGCAGCGCCAGCGCGCCGAGCACCGCGGCCATGACGGTCATCATGATCGCGACGAGCAGCGAGCCGGTGCGGGGCTCTTTCCTTCTTCGCACTGTGGAACCTCCGGTTATGTCGGCGCCGGCCGGGCCTGCTGCGGTCCGGCCGGACCATGGCCTCGCGCCGGGAGGCCGATCGGCGCCGGTGTCGCGGCCGCCTTCCGCGGTCACGTGCCGGCGCCGCCGGTGGTTCCCGGCGAGCGATGTCCGTCAGGCGGTGCCCGGTCGTGCCCGCGGCCCCCTGGCGGAGGGCGTCGGACATGGCCGGACCTGCGGTGGAGCACCCGAAGGTGGATCCACCGCCGCTCCGGGACGAAGGGTGGGAAAGCGCTATCCAACTCTTTTCGCACTTTTACGCCTGGAGAAAGGTTCGGGTCAAGCGTCCGGTCCGATCCGATGTCCCTGCGGAGATGACCGCCCTTCCCGTGCCCATGCCGTCCCCGCAGGTGGGGGCCGCTCACGGCGTGCCGCACAGGGCGGAAAAGTTTTCGGTGATCCGGCCCGGCCCGTACGGGCGCGCGTCCGGACCGATCCGGCGATTCCGGTGCCTTCGATCACCCGGACCGGCACGATGGGAGACCACCTCACGCACGACCGCCCCATCCGCGAACACGAGCAGGAGGTCATCGTGATGCCCACGCGCGAGCAGCCGGGGTCCGTCGACCCCGCCACCTGGCGGGTCGTCCCGGGCGAAGGCAACGACGACGCCAGGCAGGACGGCACCTGGGCGATCACCGGGGCCGACGGCGACGAGCACGCCCTCTACCTGGAGGTCCGCGACGCCGAACGGCCCCGGGAGGTCGCCGAGCTCATCGTCGCGACGATGGCCGGCCACACGCGCCGGTCACGCATGGAGGGCGCTTTGGCCGAGGTCGAGCGGGAGCGCCTGCGGCGGCAGGCCGAGGACGACGTGCTGGACCCCGCCAACCCGCACCTGGTCGAGGTGGTGAAGCTGGCGGCCCTGGTCGAGCGGATCGGCGAGGTCGGCCGCGAGCTCAACCGCGACAGGTTCCACACCGGCCGCGAGGAGCTCGACAAGCACCTGTACGAGCGGCTGACCCAGGTGGCAGCCACCGCGGTGGCGTGGATGGAGGGCATCCAGGCCCGTGACGTCCCCCGGTCCCGTCACACCGGTGATCCCTACGACGCCCGCGACTCCTAGGACGGCCGGTTCCGGCACGGCCGGTTCCAGCACGGCCGGTCCAGCGCGGCCAGTGTCCCGGCCGGAGCTCCGGCCGGGGTCAGGGACGTCCGAGGCGGTTCAGCCGGTCGACCACCGTGGCGACGTGATGCGACATGCCGCAGGCGTACCACGATCCCGGCCTTCTGGGCAGCAGCGGCTGCCCTGCGGCGAAGCGTTCGATCTCCTGGTCGCCCCACGAGGACGCCACCCCCCGCGCCGACCGGAGATCGGCGACCACCGCCTTGCACAGGTCGTCGAAACCCCCCGGGGCTCCGGCCCCGTCGCCCCGCTCGCACCGGTAGACGTACCAGTAGTCGTCGAACGTGTACCGCAGCTCGGGGTGCGGGGTCCGCGGCTCCGCCCGCGGGCTGGACACCCCGTAGTCCCCGTAGAACACACCGGGATGGGAGGCCGCGACGGTCCTGTACAGGGCGGCGTCCCGCCGGGGGACGGGCACCGGGGCGCCGAACGGCATGGCGTCCAGATCCCTGGGGAACGCCCCGGAGGCCACGGTGATCGAGCGCATCGGGAACCGGCTCGCCCACCGGAGCGACCTGAGGGCGTCGTTGGTGCGGTTCCTGAGCCGCGCGTCGGAGTCGACCGCCCACAGGTCGATCACGAGATCGACGTCGGTGAACCTCAGGTTCGCGAGACGGTCCATCCGGCGTGACAGCCGGGCGTCCTCCGCGGCGGTCCGCGGCCCGGCCCAGGGCACGCGCAGACAGGCACCCCGCCCGTGCCGCCTCGCGGCGAGTCCGGCGTCCCGGAACTCGCAGTCCTCGTCCGTCGGCCTCAGGACCGGGATGATGCGACGGCCGAGCCTCTCCATGACGTTCGACACCATCGTCACGGCGCCGCACCCGTGCGGGTGGCCGTACCTGTCGAGCACCGGGCGGCAGTCCACCGCGAAAACGCGTTCGGCGGGCAGGTGTTCTTCCACGCGTTCCTCGAAAACGGCGACGCTCTGCAGTACCGTCCGGTTCTCGTCGTCCCGGGTCCGTTCCGCGGGCATCACCTCGATCAGTGCCCGCACGAACGGGCGAAGCTCCTCGGCGACCTTCCCCAGGGCCAGGAAATCACCGGCCCGGCCCCTCAGGATCGGCATGTACACCGTCATGAATCGGTTCTCCGTAGGCTTGGCGAACCCGGCGTCCGGCGAGGTGAACGGCCCTGTCCCGCGGCCACGGCGTCACCTTCCCGCCCTTCCGACGGTCCACTCCGGCGACGAATCCGTCAATATCCCTGCGGTGAGGTTCCGTACGGAAACCGTACCGGAGATGCGTTTGTGACGGAGGAGATGAACGAGGTCTCCGGCCTCATCCCGCATATGCCGACATTTCATGACGGTGCTTACGAAAGGCAACGGGGAGTCGTCCCGTGCGTACCCGCATGCGCCCCGGCCCGTCCGGTGGAGGCCCCGGAAAGGCCCGCACGGAAAGTGCCGGAGGAAAAGTCCCGGAACGGAAACGGTCCGGTGACCGACGCCTTTCTCCCCTTCCGGGGCACCTGTGGGCGTGTACGCAGAAGGGTCCCGGCCGCTTCACGAAGCGGCCGGGACCCTTCTCGTGCCCGAGGGACTTCTCGTGCCCAAGGGACCGAGGAACCGAGGGCGAGGCTCCCCTGTGCGGGAGCCCGCGCGCCGTCGCTCAGTCCCCGCGCAGGACCTCGCGCAGCCGGGGGGCGAAGACGTCGGGGGTCTCGGCGAAGGCGATGTGACCGCCGGGGAAGAGCGTCGGCTTCGTGCCGAGCGCCGTGGCGAGCGCGCTGGACGTCAGGTCGCAGAACTGGCCGGCCGACTCCTCGCCGACGCCGACCACGATGCGGACCGGCCCGTCGCGCAGGGCGGCGATGTCGGGCTTCCAGCCGGTGCTCCCGCGCATCTCGTGCAGGAACCAGAAGCGCTCGTCCAGAGCCTGCTGGGGGTCGGCCTGGGCCGCCTCCTCGGGCGAGTACGCGTCGCCCGAATCGTCGGACTCGCCGGGCTCGGGCATCTGGATGTTCGCGTTCGCCAGGAACTTGGCCCAGGCACCCCCGACGTCACCGGAGGCGTAGGTGGCGACGATGTCCTCGACGGCGGCGTGGCGCTCCTCGCGGTCGTCGAGCACCTCGTTCAGCGGGGCCTCGTGCGCGATCACGGTGTGCACCCGCTCGGGGTGGGCGACGGCGAGCGCCAGCGCGCTGACGGCGCCGCCGCTGGAGCCGAAGACCGCGGCCGGGCCCGCGTCGAGGTGGGCCAGCAGCCGGGAGAGGTCGTCGGCGCGCATCCGCGCGGTCGAGTCCTGCTCGGGGTCGTCGAGCGTGCTGCGGTTGATGCCGCGCGGGTCGGTGGTGAGGACCGTGTGGTCGGTGGCGAGCAGGTCGGCCAGCGCCGTGAAATGCACGGCGTGCATCGGGGCGCCGACCAGGACCACCAGCGGCCCCTGCCCCCGTACCTCGTAGTACAGCGTGGCGTCGGGGACCCTGAGTGACCCGGTGGTAACGGTGGTCGTGCTGTCCATGACATCTCCTGAAACGGTGCCGCGGTGTTTCCTTACGGGGGAGACCGCGGCCATGGGGCAGAATCGTCGCATGTGAGCGAAATTTTTTCCGCGGGCCCCGCGAAGGACGCCGAGGACCCAGAAGACCCAGAGGACCCAGAGGACGCCGATCTGGCCCGGGCGCGCGGCGGGGACGACGCCGCGTTCACCCGCCTGGTCCGGCCGCTGCGCCGGGAACTGCACGCCCACTGCTACCGCATGCTCGGGTCGTCCCATGACGCCGACGACGCCCTGCAGGACGCCCTGATCCGGGCCTGGCGGGGATTCGCCCGCTTCGAGGGGCGTGGTTCGCTGCGCTCCTGGCTCTACACCGTGGCCACCCGCACCTGCCTGGACATCATCACGAACCGTGGCAGGCGGGCCCTGCCCATCGACCTCGGGCCGTCCAGCGACCGCGTCGTGGTCGACAACGCCCCGCTGACCGACGTCGCCTGGCTCGGCCCGTACAACGACGCGGGGCTCGCCGACGGCCCGGCCGGTCCGGGCGCGCGCTACGAGCAGCGCGAGGCGGTCGAGCTCGCCTTCGTCGCCGCGTGCCAGCACCTGCCCGGCAACCAGCGGGCGGCGCTGCTGCTCTTCGAGGTCCTCGGCTTCTCCGCCGCCGAGATCGCCGGGATGATGGACACCTCGGTCACGTCGGTGAACTCCGCCCTGGCCCGCGCCCGCAGGATCGTCGCGGAGAGGGTGCCCTCCGTCACCCAGCAGCGGACGCTCCGCCGGATCGACGACGCCCGGGTCCGCGAGATCGTCGCGGGCTACTCCGCCGCCCTGGAGGACGGCGACGCCGGTGCCCTGGTCGCGCTCCTCACCGAGGACGTCACCTGGTCGATGCCACCGATGCCGCACTGGTACCGCGGCATCGACATCGTCACCGACTTCGCCGTACGGGTCCCGCTGAACTCGTGCGGGCACTGGCGGCACCTGCCGGTCGGCGCCAACGGCCAGCCCGCGGTGGGCTCCTACCTGTGGGACGACGAGGCCGGCGCGCACCGCGCCTGGGGGATCGACGTGATGACCCTGCGCGAGGGTCGCATCGCCGAGATCACCTCGTTCATCGGCCTGGACCACTTCGACGCCCTGGGCCTGCCCGCGTCCCTGCCCTGACGGCCCGTTCCTGCCCTGACGGCCTCCACCCCACCCCGGCCCGGTCCTGGCCTACCCCGGCCCGTCCTGGCCTGCCCCGGCCGGTCCTGGCCTGCCCTGACCGGTCCCGACCGTCAGGACTTTCGGCCGATGGGCCGCGGGAGCGATCGGCCGGTCGGCCGATCCGGGCGAGGGGGGCCCGCGGGCCAGAGTCGACGGCATGAGTGAGTTCGTGCTTTCCGGCCACCGCCTGACCAAGCGGTTCGGGCCGGCCGTCGCCCTCGCCGGGGTGGACATCGGGATCGGCCGGGCCGAGGCCCTGGCGATCATGGGACCGAGCGGGTCGGGGAAGTCGACCCTCTTACATTGCCTCGCGGGCATCATGAAGCCCGACACCGGCGAGGTGCACCTCCTGGGACAGCGGATCGACGCGATGGGAGAGCGGGAGCGCAGCGCGCTGCGCCGTACCCGCTTCGGGTTCGTGTTCCAGTTCGGGCAGCTGCTGTCCGAGCTGCCCGCGGACGAGAACGTCGCGCTGCCGCTGATGCTCGGCGGGACGGCGCGGGGGCAGGCCGTACGGGAGGCGCGGACCTGGTTCGGGCCGCTCGGGCTGGATGGGCTGGAGGGAAGGCGGCCGGGCGAGCTCTCCGGCGGGCAGGCGCAGCGGGTCGCGATCGCCCGCGCGCTCGTCACCCGCCCCGCCGTGATCTTCGCGGACGAGCCCACCGGCGCCCTCGACCGGACCACCGGCCAGGAGATCATGCGCATCCTGGTCCAGGCCACCAAGCACAACGGCGCGTCCCTGGTCGTGGTCACGCACGACCCCGAGGTGGCCGGTTGTTGCGACCGGACCGTCGAGGTCCGCGACGGGGTGATCGTCGCCCCCGCTGGGGGACGGGGCCACGGCGAGGCATGGGACCACGGTGGGGCATGGGACCGTACGAGCACCCGGGTGCTGCCCGGAGGGAACTCGTGAGGACCCTGCTGGAGCTGAGCTGGCGGCTGCTGCGCGGTGGCGGTCGCCGGTCCGCCCTGGGAACGGGGCTCACGGTCACGGCCGTGGCCGTCTCGTCGGCACTGCTGTTCTTCGCGCTGGCCGCCAACCTCGCCTTCGCGGCACGCGCCGACCGGGAGGCGTGGCGCAACCCGGTCCCGGCCTCGGGGACGCCCGTCGCGGTCCAGTCCACGACCGAGGACCACGTCCGGGACCGGCCCGTCACGGTCGTGAACCTCGCCCCGCTGCGCGACGCCCACGGGGCGCGTCCGCCCGGGATGCCCCGGATGCCGAGGCCGGGTGAGACATGGGTGTCACCGGCGCTCGCGGAGCTGATGCGGGAGCTTCCGGCGAAGCAGCTCGCCGCGCGCTTCCCCGGCACGGTGACGGGCACGCTGGGCGACGACGGGCTGCTGTACCCGGGGGAACTCGTCGCCGTGGTGGGACGCGCGCCCACCGACCCCGGGATGACGCTCCCCCCGCCGGGCTCCCCGCCGGCCTCCTGGGAGGACTCCCGGGTGGCCGGGACGCCGGTGAGGATCGGCGACCTCACCGGCAGGACCGGCGAGGACAGCATGGCCTACCAGGGCATGGCGATCATCGCGAGCGTGCTGATGGTCGTACCGCTGCTCGTGTTCGGCGGCGCGGCGGCCCGGCTGACGGTGGCCCGGCGCGACCAGCGGCTGGCCACGCTGCGGCTGGTGGGGGCCACGCCCTGGCAGGTCGCCGCGATGACGGTCGCCGAAGCGGTGATCACGGCGTTCGGCGGGGCCGTGCTCGGCCTGGCGCTGTACGGCGCGGCCGTCCCGCTGCTGAGCCGGATCGAGATGGCGGGCGGGGCGTGGTTCGCGGGCGACCTGTGGCCCGGGATCCTCCCGGTGCTGGGCGTGCTGCTGGCCGTACCCCTGCTGGTCGGCCTGTCGGCGGTGGTCGGGCTGCGGCGGGTGGTGGTCAGCCCGCTCGGGGTGGCCAAGCGCGAGACGCCGCCCGCGATGCGGTTCGTCCGCGTGATCGTCCTGCTCGTGATCCTGGCCGTGGTCCCGATGACGTTCCGGAGCACCTCGGTGGCGGTCGTCGCCGTCGTCCTCGCCATGGCCTTCCTCGCCGTCAACCTCGTCGGCCCCTGGGTGGTGGGCGTCATCGGCCGGATCACCGCCCGTACGGCACGCGGGCCCGTCCGGCTGCTGGCCGGCCGCCGCCTGGTCGACGACCCCAGGTCGGCCTGGCGGACCGTCAGCGGGGTGGCGCTGACCGGTTTCGTCGCCGGGTTCATCGGGCTGCTGAGCCCCTCGGCCGACCTGCTGGGCGATCCCTCCGGCCCGACCGGCCTGCGCATCACGATCCCCGCCGACCAGGCGACCGCTCTCGCCGGGGAGGCGAAGAAGCGGCTGTCCGAGGCCGGTGTCGAGGCCCGCGTCCAGGTCTCCGGCACCGGGTCCGGGACGGAGTCCAGGATCGGCACCCGGTCCGGGTCCAGGACCGACTCCAGGACCGGCGCCGAGCCCGGGTCCGACACCACGACCGACTCCGGGTCCGGGACCGGCACCACGACCGATTCCAGGACCGGCACCGACTCCAGGACCGGCACCGGATCAAGGACCGGGGAGCGGACGCTCGTCGTGGACCTGCCCCCGGGCGACGGCCACGCCGCGCGGACCGACACCGCCCGCACCGCCCTCGCCGGTCTGGTGCCGGGGCACGTCGCCACCTCGCCGGAGGACGACCGGTGGCGGGTCGACGAGCTGCTCGGCGATGTCCGTACCGGAACGCTGATCGTGCTCGGTGTCTCCTTCCTGGTGGCGATCGCGAGCGCGGGGATCACCGCGGCCTCCTCGGTGCTCGACCGGCGCCAGGCGTACGCCCTGCTCCGCCTGGCCGGAACCCCGCTGGAGGTGCTGGACGGGGCGCGGCGCGCCGAGACCCTCATCCCGCTCGCGGTGATGGGCGGCGGCTCCATCCTGATCGGCATGTTCTGCGCGCTGCCGTTCATGTACGCGGGCATCAGCGTGAGCGGGGCGGTCACCCTGCTCTCCGCGGTGACCGTGGGCTTCGCCGGGGTCATGGGCGCCTCGGCGCTGTCACGCCCCCTGCTCCGCTCGGTCACCACCGACCCGGCCCCGCGCCCGGACTGAGGGCAGAGGCCGCGTACGCGACGGTCCCTGGACCCGGGGGGCCGTCGCGTACGCGGCCCCGGGCGGTGAGCGCGTTCCGCTCGGGCGGGCCGCGATCCGGTTCCGCCGGATCGCGGCCCGCCGTGACGGTGCCGGGCGGGTCCCGCTCGGTCAGCTCGTGGTGCCGGTGACCGAGCTGCCGGACCTGGTGACGTGGTAGGTCACGGTCGCGCCGCTCCAGAAGTGCAGGGTGAGCGTGACCCGTGCGCCGTCGTCGACCTCGGCGAAGAAGGCCGGCTTCAGCGTGATCGTGCCTGCGGCGTAGTCGGGCGCGAACGCGACGTCGAACTCCTTGAACGACGTCCAGTTGTGCGGGCCGGCGTTGCTGCCGTCGGCGTACTTGGCCTCCATGGTGGCGAGGCGGTCGCCCTTGAACGCGGTGGGGACGGCGAAGGCGCTCGTCGTCCCGCTCGCGTTCTGCACGGTCGGCCTGTCATAGGTGACGATGTCGATCCGCCACGGGACACCCTGGGAGAACCGGGCCGACAGCGTCGCGTTGACGCCGTAGGCCCGCGAGCCCACCAGGCGGGTGAGCGCGGACGCCGTGAGCGTGAGCTGGTCGCCCGAGACGGTGTAGTCGGTGCCGCGCACCAGCTCCGTGTTCCCGTGGCGGAGCCCCGTGAACGAGGTGCCGTTCAGGTTCAGCGTGAGCGTCTTGCTCGTGACGGCGGACGCCTTCGCGACGAACACCTGGTCGGAGGAGGCTGTCCCCGAACGCGTCGTCCAGCTGGACCTGATCTGCGCGAACAGCTCGGGGTCGGACCACTGGAACGTGGTCCGGCCGAAGTGCTGGCCGTTGTCCCAGAGCATGGTGGTGATCTGCCTGCTCCGTGCGTAGTGGCCGAGGAACTCGAAGAACTTCAGTTTCTCGCCCTGCTGGATCGTGCCGGTGTGCCGGTCGAAGCCCAGCAGGCCGTACTCACCGATGATCACGGGGATTCCACGGGCCACGAAGGAGGCGTGGACCCGGTCGAACGCGCCGGTCAGGTCCTGCTGGACGGTGGCGTCGAAGCGCGTGCCGCCCGCGACGTTCACGCTGAACGGCCAGTACCCGTAGAAGTGGACCGTCGCGATGAGGTTGGGGTCGTTCATCGCGGTGAACGTGGCGGCCAGCTCGTCGATCCTGGCCTGGTCGGCCGAGGTGTGCAGGGTCGGCAGGACGAGGAACCGGCTCGCGTTGTTGCCGCCCGACCGGCGCACGATGTCCCGGAAGGACGTGTTGAGCTCGTTCAGCAGGGTCGCGTTCTGGGCGTCCCCGGAGCTGCCGGTGAACTGCGGCTCGTTGACGCTCTCGAACACCAGCTTGGCCGAGGAGTCGCGGAACGTGTTCGCGATCTGCGTCCAGGTCGCGTTGTACCGGGCCAGGACGTTCGCCCGGTCGGTCGGCATGGTGTTGATCCACTGCCACGAGTCGTGATGGATGTTGATCATCACGTAGAACCCGTCGGCGAGGGCCCAGTCGACGACCTCCTTCACCCGGTTCATGTACGCCGCGTCGATGGTGTAGCCGGGCGCCCCGCCCTGGTGCTGGCCCCAGGTCACCGGGATCCGGATGCTGTTGAAGCCCTGTGCCCTGATGTTGTCGAGCAGCGCCGCGGTGATCCGCGGGTTGCCCCACGAGGTCTCGTCCGCGCCGGTGGCGTCGAGGGAGTTGCCCAGGTTCCAGCCCGGCTGCATGGCGGCCACGACGGCCTGCGCGTTGCCGGGTGACGGCGTCGGCGTCGAGGTGGGGGTGGGAGTCGGCGTGGGGGTCGGGGTGGGCGTGGGCGTCGGGGTGCCGCCGCAGCTCACGCCGTTGACGGCGAACGTCGTGGGGGCGACGTTGGCGCCGCTGGAGCTGCCGTTGAAACCGACGGTGACGCTCGCCCCCGACGCCAGGCCCGGGGCGTACGACGGTGCGGTCACCGTCACGTTCCTGCCCGACTGGGTCCAGGTGCCGTTCCAGCCCTGGGTGACCTGCTGGGCGCCGGGCCAGGTGTAGGTCAGCGTCCACGGGCTCACCGCGTCGCCGAGGTTCTTGATCGTGATGTTGGCGCCGAACCCGCTGCCGCCGTCCCAGGTCTTGGCGTACGTCACCGAGCAGGCGACCGCCGCGTTGGCCGCGGGTGAGGTGAGGGTCACCCCGATCACCGCCAGGAGCGCGACCGCCGTGGACAGGGCCCACAACCGTAATGTCTTCATCTTCAAGCCTCCGGTGGAAGGAGCACCCGTAAGGGAGCGCTCCCATGTTTGGCCCGTTTCACGCACGTGTACAGCGCGTTTCCCCAGGCCCGCCGCTGACCTGCTCCTGAACGCGCCGGAATTCAGCGGAGGTCTGAAAATTTCAGCGACGGGACCGGAACGGACACGGCACCCCCGCGCACCGGGACACCCGGGCCGTCTTACCCCGGGACACCGGGCCGTCGTGCACCGGGACGCCGGGCCCTCGCGCACCGGGACGCCGGGCCGTCGTGCACCGGATACCGGGCCCTCGCACACCGGATGCCGGGCCTCGCGCGCCGGGTGCGGAGGCCGCTCGGCGAGGGATGTGCGGTGCCGGAAAATCCCCTACCCGGCCCGACCTGCCCGATCACCGGAAGCCCTACCCGGGCGAGCAAATGCATGCTTGACGATCAGCGCGATACGAGATCTCTTAGGTGGAGCGGTCGGGCCGAATGGAGATCTTGACGTCATCGGTACGACATGCTGTGATCTCTTATCCGTTATTTCATGTATGTTTTGTAGGAAATGGGGCGGTTGTGAGGGTTCTCCGGCGTGCGGCTGCGATGGTCGCGCTCCTGATGGGTGCGGTCGGCATCCAGATCGTTCAGGGCGGAGCGGCGCAGGCTGCCCTGCCCACCGCCGCCGTCGCGCTCGGCGACAGCTTCGTCAGCGGGGAGGGTGCGGGCGACTACCAGCCCGTCGTCGACGCCTCCGGCACGCCACAGGGATTCCCCGGCTGGTCGGCGGCCAACAGCAACGCCTTCTTCTGTCACCGCTCGGCGAACGCCTCGTTGTTCAAGGCGTCGTTCCCGGGCATCCAGGACCGCTTCAACCTCGCGTGCTCCGGCGGCCAGCCCGCCGACATCGCCAACCCCTCCGGTGCCCGTCCCAAGGGCCGCTCCGTCGCCTCGCAACTCGACCAGCTGCGCGCCGTCGCCCAGACCCACGACATCGACGTCGTCCTCATCGGCCTCGGCTCCAACAACTCCCAGTTCACCTTCGGCGACGTGGCCTCGGTCTGCGCCAACCGCTTCATCGCCGATGCCTGGACGGGCTGGTGGGAGTTCTGGGCCTACCTGGGCGGCGACGTGCCGCAGGAGCCCTGCACCGTCTCGGACCTGGCCTCCGACGCCGAGGTCGCGGCCGCCACCACCGAGACCACCGCCGCCCTGCGCCAGGTCCTCGACACCCTCGCCCAGATCGACGCCGACGGCGTCCACCAGGTGGTCCTGCAGAACTACACCAACCCGCTGCCGCTCGACGTCGCCTCGCAGTACCGCGAGGAGGACAACCGTAGCGACACCCGCGACAAGTTCCGTGCCCTCGGCGCCGAGCGGTACGCCGCCGGCTGCCCGATCCACCGCGCGAGCCTCGCCCCCGGGCACGTGTTCTCCCAGAACCTCGGCTCCCTGGTCAGGAACGCGTACACCACCCTGGCGGCCGAGCGTCCGGCGGCCGACCTGCGGGTGCTGGACGTCCAGAAGGCCTTCGACGGGGCCCGGCTCTGCGAGAACCCGGGCAGTCCGGCGAACACGCTCGCCACGCCGGTCCGGGTGCAGGACGGGCCGTCCGGCACGTTCGTCACCAGCCTGTCCGGCTGGGACAAGCTCGACGTCCAGCGGGTGGCGAACACCTGCGTCAGCTACTTCCAGACCTGCCAGGAGGCATGGCACCCCAACGCCGCGGGCCACGCCGTCCTCGGCCAGTGCCTGACCGGCGCCCTCAACGCCGCGAGTCGTACGGTCGTCACGTGCGCGCGCAACGGGGACGGCACGCTCACCATCTCCTCATGACGCCTGCCCCCTGACGTCCTCCTCCCGGCGTCTTCCTCCGACGCGCGACGGCGCGCGCCCCACCCCGGGGCGCGCGCCGTCCCGCGTTCCCCGGCGACCGCGCCTCGAAGGGGCCCTCGACCGTTTCCACCCGCTCCCGGAACAAGACCTCAGCAGATCCTCTCCGTGGCCGCCCGACGGACGTTCTCTCTTCCACGGGACCGTTCGCACCGATCGTCGGTATGGTTCACGCCGAACCGGCGCGAACCATACCGCCCCGTGCGTCCGCGCTTCCATCGAGTACGCTCCCCCGCAATTCCGGCCGGGCCGGGCGAGGTCTCCCCGAGAAAGCCGGGTGAACACCGTCAATGGGCGGCCTCGTACTTTTCCACGATCGACGAGGCGATCCTGCCGCGCTCACTGACGTTCATCCCCTGCGTCTTCGCCCATTCGCGAACCCTGGCGCTCTTCTCGCGGTCCATGGCGCGGCTGCCGGTCGTGCCTCCCTTGCGGCCGCGTGCCTGCCGTTCCTGGCGGATCGGACGGGCGGCGTTGATGAAGGGGGCCAGGACCTCACGCAGCCTGTCCGCGTTCTCGTCGCTCAGGTCGATCTCGTAGGCGGACCCCTCGAGAGCGAAGGAAACGGTGCCCGACGCCTCGCCGCCGTCGAGGTCGTCGACGAAAGTCTCCACGACCTTCTTAGCCATGTCATTCTCCAGATATGTTGTGGTGAGGCATGCCTCAGCGATTCACGGTGGTTCTTCAACCCGACGGGATCGGCGTGATGAGCTGCGGACTCCTCTCAGGTAAGAGGAGCTACCGGAAGCGGTGCGACCACCCCGTACCCCGATGCCGCGATCATAGTCGGGTCGTGCCGACGCCGGTCGCCTTCACGTTTCTTTTCGTGCCTCGTAACCCCGGCATCCCGAGGTCCGGGGAGAAAACACGCCTTTGCGTGTTCGCAATCCTCCTGCCCTCCCGATGAAGGACCGAACGTTTTCTCTCCCGGCGGGATCGGAGGGCGAGGATCGCCGAGGAGGCCCGGCGGAAGGGAAGAGGACGGCTGCGGCCACCGGAACGCGGCCCGGATGCCGTATTCGACGAAGAACACCGGAGGAAACGGCCTCTGCATGCGAATGGGCCTGCACCCGGTTCACGACCCCTCAACGAGGGTTGTCGTGATGACCAAGGTCAGGCCCAGCGCGTACCACGGTGTGTGTCCGAGGGGGGACTTGAACCCCCATGCCCCGCAAAGGGCACTAGCACCTCAAGCTAGCGCGTCTGCCTATTCCGCCACCCGGACGTGGTGCCTGCACGAGGGACCGTCATCCCGCGTCGGCGGACTTAGGTTAGCAAACTCTTGAGCGCGCGTCATATCGGTAAGAGTCCAGGTCCGGCCCGGGGTGCCGCGGGAAGGGGAGCGACGGCAGGATGGGAGGTGACGCCGTACCGAACCCCGAGGAGCCCCACATGACCGCGATCAACGCCGAGGACGAGGTCGCCGGGCTGTGCCGTGACCTGATCAGGATCGACTCGACCAACGCGGGTGACAACGCGGGGCCGGGCGAGCGGGCCGCCGCCGAGTACGTGGCCGAGAAACTCGCCGAGGTGGGACTGGAGCCGCAGATCCTGGAGTCGGACGACCGCCGGGCCAACGTGGTCGCCCGCATCGCCGGCGAGGACTCCTCGCGGGACGCGCTGCTGCTCCACGGCCACCTGGACGTCGTCCCGTTCGACGCCGGCGACTGGACCCTGCACCCGCTCAGCGGCGAGATCGCCGACGGCTGCGTCTGGGGACGCGGCGCGGTCGACATGAAGGACATGGACGCCATGATCCTCGCGGTCGTGCGGCAGCGGCTCAGCGAGGGGCGCCGCCCGCCCCGGGACGTGGTGCTGGCGTTCACCGCCGACGAGGAGGCCGGCGGCACCTACGGGGCGCAGTGGCTGGCCGACAAGCACAGGGACCTGTTCGACGGGTGCTCGGAGGCGATCGGCGAGGTCGGCGGGTTCAGCGTCACCATCGACGAGCGGCGCAGGCTCTACCTGATCGAGGCCGCGGAGAAGGGCATCGCCTGGATGCGGCTGACCGCCACCGGCCGGGCCGGTCACGGGTCCATGCTCAACGCCGAGAACGCCGTCACCGAGCTGGCCGAGGCGGTGGGGCGCATCGGGCGCCACGAGTGGCCGTTGCGGATGACGCGGACGGTCGAGGTGTTCCTGCGCGAGACCGCCGGGGCGCTGGGGCTGGAGCTCGACCTGGACGACCCCGAGAGGACCGTCGCCGAGCTGGGGCCGCTGGCGCGGATGATCGGCGCCACCCTGCGCAACACCGCCAACCCCACGATGCTGGAGGCCGGCTACAAGGCCAACGTGATCCCCCAGACCGCCACCGCGCACGTGGACGGCCGCTTCCTGCCGGGGTACGAGGAGGAGTTCTTCGCGACCCTCGACGAGCTGCTCGGGCCCAATGTGACCAGGGAGTTCGTCTACCACGACATCGCGGTCGAGACCGGGTTCGAGGGGCCGCTGGTGCGCGCGATGGCCGACGCCCTCCTCGCCGAGGACCCGGGCGCGCTGGCCGTGCCGTACACGCTCTCCGGCGGTACGGACCTGAAGGCGTTCAGCCGCCTGGGCATGCGGGGATTCGGGTTCGCGCCCCTGAGGCTCCCGGCGGACCTGGACTTCTCCGGGATGTTCCATGGGATCGACGAGAGGGTTCCGGTGGATTCGCTCCGGTTCGGGGTCAGGGTCCTTGACCGCTTCCTGGACGGTTGCTGAGGCGTTCGAGGGAAAACCGTTGCGTTGACGGCGCGTGCTGCTAACGTGACTCTCCGTTGAGGGAAGGCCCGTGTCGAAGCGGGCCCGTCCAGGAGTTCTCGGGAGGTCATGTGGCACGCGTGCCGCACGTGCAGTGGAGGGCGTTCTCGCCCGCTGCCCGACGCGCGCTCGTGACCCTTCCCGTCGACGACACGATCCCCGGCCGGGCTGACCGGATGGCGCGGTTCGCGGCCGGCACTCGGCGGGGCGTCGCGCGAGCCCTCGCCATCGGCGGTCTCCTGACCGCCGCATGGCTGCTCTCCGTCGTCTTCGGCCTCCTCGGCGCCGCTCCCGCGGTCGCGGACTCCACCGCGGCGGCGGAAGAGGCCCTCTCCCGGACCCCTCACACGGCCGCTTCCGGATCGGCCACGACGGCCGATGACTTCCCCACGGGCAGCGGCGGGCCGTCGGCGACGGACAACGCCGAGGCCATGGCGGGGCGAGGTGTGGACGGGCTGACCAGCCAGTCCACCCCGGAATCTCCGGCACCCGCCACCGTCGACCATGGCTCTGGCGCCAACGGATTCGTGCCCCAGAGCGGTGGTGGATCCGGCTTCTTCGGGCCGGGTCCGGGGGATGTCGCGTGGTTCGCCTATGACCCGCGGCTGACGACGCAGCGTGTACCGCCCGCGTTCGTGCTCCCCCCTGTCGTCCGCACAGCGGCGGACGACCCTTCTTTCTCTCCTGACTGACCTCGTCTCGCGGACCGGCCCGTCACTCCCCCGGGGGTGAACCGCCGGTCGCGAAGCCTGCCCTCGTCATCCCCGTCCCCGGGAGAACCGCTCCATCGGTGAGCGGCGAGCAGGCCGACGTGACAGCAACCCCCTTCCTCGTGACGGCCCGTCGAGGCCTCCGCTGTGCGGACCCGTCCGGCCCTCGCATGGCCTCGCACGCCCTCACGAGGGTCAGTTCCCCCCGAAATGCTAGGAGTCTCAATCATGCGTACGTGGGTTACCGGTACGGCCCCCGCGGCACTGCTCGCGCTGGGCGTCATGACCATGGGCGGTGGCACGGCCCTCGCCGACACCGACGGCGAGCACTCGATCGGCGGCGGCAACCAGATCAAGGCACCGATCACCCTGCCGATCGACATCAGCGGCAACGCCGTCGGCGTGCTCGGCGAGTCGGCCGCCTCCTCGCGGGGCGGCGCCTCGGCCGAGACCCCCGGCGGGGACGACCTCTCCGGCGAGACCTCCGGCCGGGGCAGCGTCCTGGGCGGCAACCAGATCACCGCTCCCATCACCGCCCCGGTCAACGCCTGCGGCAACGCCGTGTCGGTGTTCGGCCGCTCCGAGGCGGGCTGCCGTGGCGGTGCCTCGGTCCGCGGCCAGGGCGGTGGCCCCGGTGGCGGGGGCGGCGCGGGTGGCAACCGGACGAACGGCGACCACAGCATCGGCGGCGGCAACCAGGTGGTCGCCCCGATCACCGCCCCGGTCAACGCCTGCGGCAACTCTTTTGCGATCTTCGGCGGGGCCACCGCCGGCTGCCGGGGCGGCGCCGCAGTCAACGGCCAGGGCGGCGGCGGGGCCGGTGGCAACCGGACGTCGGGCCGGGGCAGCGTCCTGGGCGGCAACCAGATCGTGGCGCCGATCACCGCCCCGATCAACATCTGCGGGAACTCGGTCGCCGTCGTCGGCGAGGCGTTCTCCGGCTGCCGGGGCGGCGCCGAGGTCGTCGGCGAGCGGCCGGGCAGGCCCGGTGGGCCGGGACGCCCGGGTGGGCCGGGCCGTCCCGGGGAGCCCGACGGCCCGGGTCGTCCGGGTGGACCCGACGGTCCGGGGCGGCCCGGGGGCCCCGGCACGCCGGACCGGCCGGGCAAGCCGGGGTACGGCGGTCACGGGGACCACGGCGGTCGTGGAGACCACGGCGGCCGCGGGGACCAGGGCGGCCACTGGAACCAGGGCGGCCACGGGGACCACCGTGACCACGGCGACCACGGCAAGCGCGGCCCGCGTCCGGGCGGTCCCGGCGGGTACGAGCAGGGGCCCCGCCCCGGTGGTCCCGGCTGGGGCCCCGGCCGTCCCGGGAACGACACCGACGGCCGCTTCGGGGCCGGCAGCGGCAACCAGGTGGTGGCGCCGATCACCGCTCCCGTCGAGGCCTGCGGAAACGCCGTCGGCAACGGCCGGGCCGGGTGCCCGGGTGGCGTGACCGCCGGGGCCGGTGGGTCCGGCGCCGGTGGCGCAGGCGGGAACACCACCTCGGGCCGGAACAGTGTCCTGGGCGGCAACCAGGTGGTCGCCCCGATCACCGCTCCGATCAACGTCTGCGGCAACGCCGTGGCCGTGCTCGGTGGCGCCTTCGCGGGCTGCCAGGGCGGTGCGTCCGTCGGCAGCGGCGGGCCCGGCGCGGGCGGCGCGGGCGGGAACACCACCTCGGGCCGGAACAGCGTGCTGGGCGGCAACCAGGTGGTCGCCCCGATCACCGCTCCGATCAACGCCTGTGGCAACGCCGTGGGCGTGCTCGGCCGGGCCGCGGCCGGATGCAGGGGCGGAGCCTCCGTCTCCGGGGGCGCGGGCGCCGGGGCCGGTGGGAACACGACCTCCGGCCGGGGCAGCGTCCTGGGCGGCAACCAGGTCGTGGCGCCGATCACCGCTCCGATCAACGTCTGCGGCAACGCCGTGGCCGTGCTCGGCGACGCCGCCGCGGGCTGCCTGGGCGACTCCCGCGTGGGCGGCCCGTCCGGTCACCCCGGCTACCCGGGCCACCCCGGTCACCCGGGCCACCCCGGTCACCCCGGCTACCCGGGTCACCCCGGCGGCCACGGTGGCAACGGCGGTCACGGCGGTAGCGGTGGCCACGGTGGTCACGGTGGCTGGGACGCCAAGCCCGCCAAGCACAGGACCAGCGGCCTGCTGCCCTCCCTTCCCGCCGTTCCGGCCCTGGACGGCGCGGCCCGGACGGCCGGTGCCCCGGGTGCGGCGGACCGGACCCAGGCCGCTCCGGCGGCCGTCCCCGCCGGGCTTCCCCTGATGCCCGTCACCCCCGCCGAGACCGAGGACGCCGGGAGCGCCGAGAGGTCCGAGAGGTCCGAGGGCGCCGCGAGCGGTTCGCCGCTGGCCGCCACCCCGGTCGAGGGGCTGGTCTCCTCGTCCCCGGCCGGTGCGCTGCCCGTCCGTGACCTGGGTCTGATGAGCGCCGCCCAGCCCGTCGGCGTGACCGGGATGAACATCGGTTCCCTGGTCACCCTGCTGGTCGGCGGCCTGGCCGCGGCGGCCGCGGCGGTCTTCAGTACCACCCGCCGCATCCGTTTCGGCCAGAAGTAAGAGATCACTACCTCGTTGGACTGTTTTCCTCAAAGCCACTGAGGGCGACGCACAGACGCCTCGACGGCGGTGAGACGAGACACCGCGCCATCCCGGCGCGGTGTCCCCCCGCCCGGTGAGGCAGGGAAGCTTTGCCCGTTCCGGGGGCGCGGCCCGGAGCGGGCAAAGCCATGTCAGCGGTCACATCGTCCTGCTCACCCGTATGATCTTCCGGCGCAACCGGACGTCCCGACGGCCGTCGGGATACAGTCTCAGGCGGTCGAGTTCCCAGTCACCGTATTCTGCATGTTCGGTGAGTATGCGCCGGGCCATGTCCCGGGAGGTACCGCGCGGAAGGTGGAGAACCAAGTAGGAGTAGTCGAGCACAGCGATTAGTCTCCGAGGGTGAGCCGAGGGACGTCGACACTCATAGGGCTTTATTCTGCGTCCTTACGGCTTCCCTTGGGAGTGCCCCCGACCGAGATCGGGTAACCCGAGGGGAAGAAAACGGGGAACGAATGCGAACAGCGAGGTAGGAAGCAGCGTGCCAGCCAAGAACGGCAACGCCGGCGGAACCCGCCTGGTGATCGTCGAGTCGCCTTCCAAGGCGAAGACCATCGCCGGGTACCTCGGCCGCGGCTACATCGTGGAGTCCAGCATCGGGCATATTCGCGACCTCCCCGAGAAGGCCGACGACATCCCGGAGAAGTACAAGGGAGAGTCCTGGGCGCGCCTCGGCGTCAACGTGGATCATGAGTTCGAGCCGCTCTACGTCGTCAACCACGACAAGAAGGCTCAGGTCAACAAGCTCAAGCAGCTGCTCAAGGACGCCGACGAGCTCTATCTCGCCACCGACGAGGACCGTGAGGGCGAGGCGATCGCCTGGCACCTGCGCGAGGTCCTCAACCCCAAGGTCCCGGTCCACCGCATGGTGTTCCACGAGATCACGAAGAGGGCGATCCAGGACGCGGTGGCCAATCCCCGCACCCTGAACCTGCGGCTGGTCGACGCCCAGGAGACCCGGCGCATCCTCGACCGCCTCTACGGCTACGAGGTCAGCCCGGTCCTGTGGAAGAAGGTCAAGCCCAAGCTGTCCGCCGGGCGCGTGCAGTCGGTGGCGACCCGGCTGGTGGTGGAGCGCGAGCGCGAGCGCCTGGCGTTCACCAGCGCGAGCTACTGGGACCTGCAGGCCATGCTCGACACCGGCCGCGACGAGGTCCCGCACGAGTTCACCGCCATGCTCACCGGCGTGGACGGCAGGCGCGTCGCCCAGGGACGCGACTTCGCGAGCAACGGCACGCTCAAGAGCGCCGGCGTGCTCCACCTGGACGAGCAGGCCGCCACCGCCCTGGCCGGGCGGCTGGCCGGGGTGTCGTACAAGGTCAAATCGGTCGAGCGCAAGCCGTACACCCGCAAGCCGTACGCGCCGTTCAGGACGACCACGCTGCAGCAGGAGGCCAGCCGCAAGCTGGGCTTCTCCGCGAAGTCGACCATGCAGGTCGCCCAGCGCCTGTACGAGAACGGCTTCATCACCTACATGCGGACCGACAGCATCACGCTGTCGGAGACCGCCGTGGCCGCCGCCCGCAGCCAGGCGATCAAGCTCTACGGCGCGGCCTACGTGCCCGACAAGCCGCGCGTGTACGCCAGCAAGGTCAAGAACGCCCAGGAGGCGCACGAGGCGATCCGTCCCTCGGGCGAGGAGTTCCGCACGCCGGGCGAGACCGGGCTGAGCGGCGACATGTTCCGCCTGTACGAGCTCATCTGGCAGCGGACCGTGGCCTCCCAGATGAAGGACGCGGTGGGCGAGTCGGTCACCGTCAAGGCCGAGGGCACCTCCAGCGCGGGCGAGCGGGTCGAGTTCAGCGCCTCCGGGCGGACCATCACCTTCCACGGCTTCCTCAAGGCCTACGTCGAGGGCGCCGACGACCCCTCCACCGACCGGGACGACTCCGAGAAGCGCCTGCCCAACCTGGCCGAGAACGACCCGCTCACGGCCTCCGCGCTGAACGTGCTGTCGCACGCCACCAAGCCCCCGGCGCGCTACACCGAGGCGTCGCTGATCAAGGAGCTGGAGGACCGGGAGATCGGCCGGCCGTCGACGTACGCGTCGATCATCGGCACCATCCTGGACCGCGGGTACGTGTTCAAGAAGGGCACGGCCCTGGTGCCGTCCTTCCTGGCGTTCGCGGTGGTCAACCTGCTGGAGCAGCACTTCGGCAACCTCGTCGACTACGACTTCACCGCCGACATGGAGAAGGTCCTCGACGACATCGCCAACGACCGGGCCGAGCGGGTGCCCGAGCTGCGCCGGTTCTACTTCGGCGAGGACGGTGACGAGGGTCTCAAGGAGATGGTCACCGACCTCGGCGAGATCGACGCCAAGGAGATCAGCTCCTTCCCGATCCGGGGCACCGACATCATGATCCGGGTGGGCCGCTACGGCCCGTACCTGGACCGCGACGGCGCCCGGGTGAACGTGCCGGAGGACCTGGCCCCCGACGAGCTCACCGCGGAGATGGCCGAGGAGCTGTTCTCCCGCCCGACGGGCGACCGCGAGCTGGGCAAGGACCCGGTGACCGGGCACCTGATCGTGGCCAAGGACGGCCGCTACGGCCCGTACGTGACCGAGATCCTGCCCGAGGAGCCGCCACCGGCCGAGAGCACGGGCACCAAGAAGCGGACCAAGAAGACCGACGCCCCCAAGCCGCGTACCGGATCGCTGCTCAAGTCGATGTCCCTGGACACCGTCACCCTGGACGACGCCCTGAAGCTGCTGTCGCTCCCCCGCGTGCTGGGGGAGATCGACGGCCAGGAGGTCACCGCCCAGAACGGCAGGTTCGGCCCGTACGTGAAGAAGGGCACGGACTCGCGCTCGCTGGCCTCCGAGGAGGAGATGTTCACGGTCACCCTGGAGCGGGCCAAGGAGCTGTTCGCCCAGCCCAAGGCGAGGGGCAGGCAGGCCGCGTCCGCGCCGCCGCTGCGCGAGCTGGGCGAGGACCCCGTCTCCAAGAAGCCGATCGTGGTGAAGGAGGGGCGGTTCGGGCCGTACGTCACCGACGGGGAGACCAACGCCTCCCTGCGCAAGGGCGACGAGGTCGAGCAGATCACCACCGAACGTGCCGCCGAGCTCCTCGCCGACCGCCGTGCCCGCGGTCCGGCGCCCAAGCGGCCCCGCGCCACCAAGGCCAAGGCGAAGGCCTGACGGCCTGACGCCACCGGTGGGACCGGGCCCCGGCTTCGGGGCCCGGGGCGGGCGGGGAACGCATTCACGTTCCCGGACGTTCTTCGGAACGCGCCGGAGACCGCCGGCGGGTGCCGGGCAGAGGGCGAGTGACGATCGTGGGCTTCGTGTCGCTGGTCATCTGCGCGATCACGGCGGTCCACTACTACCTGTGGCGGCGCCTGGTCCGCCCGACCACGCGGCCCGGACGGGCCCGCCGGGTGCTGACCCGGATCCTGGTGGGGCTGGCCGTGCTCGCCCCGGTGACGCTGGTCGCCTCGCGCAGCGAGTGGGGGCACTTCCTGGCGTGGCCGGGGTTCTTCTGGATCGCGTTGATGTTCTACCTGTTCGTGTTCCTGGTGGTCCTGGAGATCCCCAGGGCCGTGGCCCTGCTGACCGTGCGCGGGCTGGAGCACCGGGCGAGGCGTTCGCCCGAGCCCCTGGAGACCGCGACCCGCACCGGGAGCGAGTCCCGGACCGAGAGCACGACCCGCACCGACACCGAGGCCCGTACCGAGGCCCGTACCGAGGCCCGCACCGAGATCCGTACCGGGACAGGGGCCGAGGCCCGGAACGGGACGCGGACCGGGAGCGGGTCCCGCGCCGAGAGCGCGACCCGGACCGAGACACGAGCCGAGACCCCGGCCGAGGGCGGGGACGGGGACGCGGCCGGGAGCGGGACCGAGGTCGGCGGGGTGATCGTCGTCCCCGGTGAGGGGAACACGCCTCCCGCCGCGGACGCCCCCACGGAGACCGGGATCACCAGAAGGCTGTTCATCGCCCGTACGGCGGCGGTGGCCGCCGGTGCGGGGGCGCTGGGCGCGGTCGGGTACGGGGTCCGGACGGCCCTCGGCGACCCGGTGATCGAGCGGGTCGGGGTCGTGCTGCCCAGGCTGGACCCGCGCCTGAACGGCCTGCGGTTCGCGGTGGTCAGCGACATCCACCTGGGCCCGCTCACCGGCGTCGCGCACACCCGGCGGATCGTCCGCATGATCAACACGCTGGAGGCGGACGTGGTCGCGGTCGTCGGCGACCTGGTCGACGGCACGGTGGCCGAGCTCGGCCCGCTGGCCAGGCCGCTGAGGGACCTCGAATCCCGCTACGGCGCCTACTTCGTCACCGGCAACCACGAGTACTACACGGCGAACGGCCCGGCCGAATGGGTCGAGGAGCTGCGCGGGCTCGGCGTCCGCCCGCTCGGCAACGAGCGCGTCGAGATCGCCCACGGGGGAGCCGTGCTCGACCTCGCCGGGGTCAACGACATCGGCGGCACGGCCTCGGGGGACGGCCCGGACTTCGAGCGGGCCCTGGGCGGGCGCGACCGTTCCCGGACCACCGTCCTGCTCGCCCACCAGCCGGTCCAGGCCGTCCAGGCGTCCGGGTACGGCGTGGACCTCCAGCTGTCCGGTCACACGCACGGCGGGCAGATGGTCCCCTTCAACTTGATCATCCCGTTCCAGCAGCCGGTCGTCTCCGGTCTCGGCGAGGTGGGCGGCACCCGGGTCTACGTGACGCGGGGCGCGGGTTTCTGGGGGCCGCCGGTCCGGGTGGGGGCCCCGCCCGAGATAACCCTTCTGGAGGTCCGGAACGAGAAACTCTAGAAACACCGGCACCCGGCGCCTCTTTTCGCCTGCGCCGCCTGCGACGCGCGCGGTGGACGTATTACCCTCATCCAACGGACGGCCGCGCGTTTCCGCCTGAGACCTGTCCTCCCCCGCCCGGCGAGCACCTGGATACGCTGAGACCATGACCATCCCCGGCCGGAGCACCGCCCGCCGCAAGCCCCCCCACGTGCTGGCCAACGCCCCGTTCCGCAAGTTGTGGACGGCGATGTCGGTGTGCAGCCTGGGGGACTGGCTCAACCTGCTGGCGCTGACCGCCCTGGCCGGCAACCTCACGGCGGGATGGGGCTACCAGGCCCAGAGCATGGCCATCGGGGGCGTCTTCGTGGCGAAGATGCTTCCGGCCGTCGTGCTGGGCCCGCTCGCGGGGGTCTTCGCCGACCGGTTCGACCGGCGGCTGACGATGTTCTTCTGCGACCTGCTGCGTTTCGCGCTGGTGCTGTCCATCCCGCTGGTCGGCAACTACCAGTGGATCATCGTCGCCACCTTCCTGGTCGAGTGCGTCAACCTCTTCTGGGTCCCGGCCAAGGACGCCACGGTGCCGAACCTGGTGCCCAGGGAGCGGCTGGAGGAGGCCAACCAGCTCAACCTGCTGGTCACCTACGGGACGGCCCCGGTCGCCGCGCTGCTGTTCGCGGTGCTCTCGCTCGCCGACGACGTGCTGGGCCGGCTGGTGCCCTTCCTGGCCCAGCGTGAGACGTACCTCGCGCTGTTCGTCAACGCGCTCGCGTACCTGATCTCGGCCGTCATCATCTTCTCGCTCAAGGACATCCCGAGGACCGTCACGCCGGACGGGGCCGGGACCCCGTCGGTGCTGCGGCAGATCGTCGAGGGCTGGCGGTTCGTCGGCGGCGACCGGCTGATCCGCGGCCTGATCATCGGCATGCTAGGCGCCTTCGCGGGCGGCGGCGCCGTGGTCGGGGTGGCCAAGCTCTACGTGGGAGAGCTGGGCGGTGGCGACGCGGCGTACGGCGTGGTCTTCGGTTCGGTCTTCGTCGGCATGGCGTCCGGGATGTTCTTCGGGCTGCGGCTGCTGAGGGAGCTGTCGCGGCGGCGCCTGTTCGGCCTGTCGATCATCGTGGCGGGGCTGCTCCTCGTGGCGATCGCGCTCGTGCACAACCTGGTGATCGTCGTCCTGCTGACCGTGCTGCTCGGCGCGTGCGCGGGGATCGCCTGGATCATCGGGTACACCATGATCGGGCTGGAGGTGGACGACAACCTGCGGGGCAGGACGTTCTCCTTCCTGCAGTCGCTGGCCCGGGTGACCCTGCTGCTGGTGGTCGCGGTCGCGCCGACCCTGGCGGGCCTGTTCGGCAGGAGCGAGATCGTGGTCGGTTCGGACCCGGTCTACACCTTCGACGGCTCCAACCTGGTGCTGCTGGTCGGCGGCCTGCTCGCCGCGGTCGTCGGGATCGTCGCGCTGCGGCAGATGGACGACCGCAGGGGCGTCTCGATCGTCGCGGACCTGATCGCCGCGGTGCGCGGCAGGGGGTACGCCCCCGAGACGGCCGAGCAGGCGCACGGCATGTTCATCGCGTTCGAGGGCGGCGAGGGGTCGGGCAAGACCACCCAGTCCAGGCTGCTGGCGATCTGGCTGCGGGACCAGGGCTTCGACGTCGTGCAGACCCGCGAGCCCGGCTCGACCAAGGTGGGCATGCGGCTGCGCGCGATCCTGCTCGACGCCGTGCACCAGGGCCTGTCGGCCAGGTCGGAGGCGCTGATGTACGCGGCCGACCGGGCCGAGCACGTGGAGAAGATCATCCTTCCGGCCCTGCAGCGCGGCTCGATGGTGGTCTGCGACCGGTACGTCGACTCGTCGCTGGCCTACCAGGGCGCCGGCCGGGAGCTGGAGCCCGAGGACGTCGTGACGATCAACCGCTGGGCGACCGGCGGGCTCGTCCCCGACCTCACCGTGCTCATCGACGTCCCGCCGTCGGTGGGGCTGACCCGGCTGGGCGGTGCCGCCGACCGCATCGAGTCCGAGCCGCAGGAGTTCCACGAACGCGTACGCCGTGAGTTCCGGTCGCTGGCCGCCGCCGAGCCCGACCGCTACCTGGTGGTCGACGGGACCCTGCCGCAGAACCAGGTCTCCATGATCATTCACGACCGGGTCCGCGAGATCCTGCCCGACCCGGTGCCGCGGGAGACCGAGGACGTCACCGGCACCATGCCCGCGATCCGCGACTGACGGCCCTCACCGGTCGACGGTCACCGATCGACGGTCACCGCTCACCGGTCGGCGGCCGTCGGACGTCACGTGCGACGCAGGGCCCGCGGGCCGGCACCGGCGGTAGGTTGGTGGGCGTGGGAGTCTTCGATGATCTTGTGGGGCAGGAGCGGGCCGCGGCGACGCTGAGCCGGGCCGCGGCGGCGGCGGCCGACCTGCTGGCCGGTGGGCGCGGCGCCGGCATGACCCACGCGTGGCTCTTCACCGGCCCGCCCGGATCCGGCCGGGAGGAGGCCGCGCGGGCGTTCGCCGCGGCGCTGTTCTGCCCCGACCAGGGGTGCGGCCACTGCGACATGTGCCATCAGGTGGCCGTCGGCTCCCACCCGGACCTGGAGATCGTCCGCCCGCAGGGCCTGTCGTACGGCATCAAGGACACCCGCCGGCTCATCCTGCGCGCGGCCGGGGCACCCACGCTGGGCCGCTGGCGCGTGGTGCTCTTCGAGGACGCCGACCGGGCGACCGAGGGGGCCTCCAACGCGCTGCTCAAGGCCATCGAGGAGCCGCCGCCGAAGACGGTGTGGCTGCTCTGCGCGCCCTCCCCGGACGACATGATGATCACCATCAGGTCGCGGTGCCGGCTCGTCACGCTGGTCACCCCGCCCAGCGCCGCGGTCGCCCACGTGCTGGCCACGCGCGAGAACGTGCCCGTGGCGATGGCGGAGTTCGCCGCCAGGGCCGCCCAGGGGCACCTCGACCGCGCCCGCCGCCTCGCCCTGGACGAGCCCGCGCGGGAACGCCGCGAGGCGGTGCTCTCGATCCCCCGGTCGCTCACCGGGGTCGGGGAGTGCGTGACGGCCGCCGAGCGGCTGGTGAAGACCGCCGAGGACGAGGCCGCGGCGGTCACCTCGACGCTGAACGAGTCGGAGATCACCGAGCTGCGCCAGGCCTACGGCGAGGGCTCCACCGGCAAGGGGCTCAACAGGGGACTGATCCGCGGCGGGGCCGGCGCGCTCAAGGACCTGGAGGACCGGCAGAAGTCCCGGGCGACCCGGACCAAGCGCGACGTCATCGACGCGGCCCTGCTCGACCTGGTGGCGTTCTACCGGGACGTGCTGGCGGTGCAGTTCGGCGCCGGGGTGGAGCTGGCGAGCGAGGACCGGCGCGCCGACCTGGAGGACCTGGCCCGCGTCTCCACACCGGAGGAGACCCTGCTCAGGATCGACGCGATCATGCGCTGCCGCAGGCGGCTGTCGGCCAACGTCAGCCCGCAGATGGCGGTCGAGTCGATGACCATCTCGCTGCACCGGCCTCGGCTCTGACCCGTACCCCGTCCTGATCCGCGGGACGGGACGCTCCGCGACCGGGCGGCTCCCGTCCCGGTTCGTGCCTGCCGGCGCTTCCGGGCGTTCCCCGGTGCTCCGCGGTGCCTCCGCTGTTCTCCAGGGCGTCCCCGCGCTCTGCGGTGTTCCCCGGCGTCCCCGGCCGTCCCCGACCGCCCCCGACCGCCCCCGACCGCCCCCGACCGTCCCCGGCCGTCCCCGGCCGTCCTCGGCGTCGCGCGGTGTTCCGCGGCCCTGAGGGGTCCTCCGGTGCTGCCGGGACGGTCCGGGCCCGTTCTCCGGCACGACCGGCCCCTGCCCGTACGGGTCCGGCGGGGCCGGGGTTCGGGATGTCCGGGAGAAAAATTTTCCGGCGTGCCGAAGCCCGGCATACGCGGGCTCGTGGGGCGCGATATCGGTCGGTAAGGGGTGCGGGCCTGCGGCCGAGTGGTCACTATCCGCATTTTTCCGATTAGATAGAACCATTCTCCGCCAAGCCGACTCAAAGTGGAGATGTGAGTCGTTAAGATTCACGGACGAAAATTAGCGCTTTTGTTATGAATCATTGCAACAGTGTCCTGCCTCATGAGGATGAGCAGCGAAGACCGGGGGACTCTTGGTGAGCATCGAGGCACGCCACGGGATGATCTCGCCCATGGGCGGGCGGGCCGTGACGAGCCGCGTGGCGGACGACGACACGCTGAGAATCGAGTGGCCCGAGCCGGTCGACGCGGAGATCGTCCTCAGGCACGTGGAGACCGGCCAGGAATGCCCGGCGGCGGATCTGAGGGTCCTGCCCGCCGGGGACTGGATGGCCTTCAGCCGCGGGGAACCCGTCCTCACCGACGATCCGGGGTTCTGCCTCGACGGGCTCTGGTCCTACGCCGAGACCCGCCGCAGCCGGGAGATCAGGGCCTTCCGCACCCCCGCCGGGCTGCTCGGCCTGCGGGTGCGCGAGGTCGAGCCGTACGTCGAGGTGATCCGCGTGACCGCGGACGACGGCGTGATCCAGGCCGAGGGCGCCGTCGCGTACGGCGACCCGATCCGGGGGGAGGCCAGGCTGGTGGCCGTGGCCCGGAAAGGACCGGAACCGGTGAGCGGTCCGGCGAGCTTCCAGGGCCGGTGGTTCGAGGGGGCGCTGGAGATCGAGCCCATGACCGTGAACCAGGTACGGCCCCGGGTCTTCTGGGACCTGTACGCGGAGATCGCCGGGACCCGGCTCCCGCTGGCGACCCGCCTCGACGACATCGTCGACAAGAAGACCAAGGTCCGTTTCCCCGCACAGCGGGTGGCGCAGATCCGCGTCCGGCCGTACTACACCGAGACCGACAGCCTCGCCGTCGCGGTCAGCGTCGAGGAGGCGACCTCGTGAAGATCTCCTTTCTCATCCTGAACGCCTACGGCATGGGCGGCACCATCCGCGCCACCTTCGACCTGGCCGGCGCGATGTCGGAACGGCACGAGGTCGAGATCGTCAGCGTCTTCCAGCACGCCGACCGGCCCTTCCTGCCACTGGCCCCCCGGGTGAGACTGCGCTCGCTGGTGGACCTGCGCGAGGGCGCCAAGGTCCGCTGGCCGTTCGCGAGGAAGGCCGCGCGCCTGAGCGCGCAGGAGAGCGCGCTGATCCATCCCGAGGAGCGCGCCTACGCCTCCTTCAACGCCTGGAGCGACGCGGTCCTGGTCCGCGAGCTCCGCAGGCTCCGCAGTGACGTGCTGATCACCACCCGCGCCGGGCTGAACCTGATGGCCGCGAGGTTCGCCCACAAGAGGGTCGTCACCATCGCCCAGGAGCACCTGCACTTCGAGGCGCACCAGCCCGGGATCTTCGAGGAGATCCGGACGTGGTACCCGAAGCTGGACGCGGTCGTCACCCTGACCGAGGCCGACGAGCACGACTACCGGAACATGCTCGACGGGGCGCCCACCCGGGTGTTCACCATCGGCAACGGGCTGCCGGGCGGGCCGCGGCCCCGCTCCCGGCAGGAGAACCGGATCGTGCTGGCGGCGGGCAGGCTGGTGCCGGTCAAGGGGTACGACCGGCTGCTGAAGGCGTTCGTCCGGGTGGCCGAGGAGCGTCCCGACTGGAAGCTGCGGATCTACGGTGAGGGCCGGGTCGGCGAGAAGCTGGTGAGGCTGTCGGTCAAGCTCCGCCTGCACAACAACGTCACGTTCATGGGCTCCACCGGCGACATCCAGGGCGAACTCGCCAAGGCGTCCATCCACGCGGTCAGCTCCCGCTTCGAGGGGTTCGGCATGACGATCATCGAGGCCTTCGCCTCCGGGGTGCCCGTGATCAGCTTCGACTGCCCCCGCGGTCCCCGCGAGATCATCACCTCGGGCGTCAACGGGCTGCTGGTCCCGGCCGACGACGTGGACGCCCTGGCGGAGGGGCTGATCCGGATGATCGACGACGAGGAGGGCCGTCGCCGGATGGCGGAGAACGCCCTGCAGGCGGCCAGGAACTACGACATCTCCACGATCGCCGGCCGCTGGGAGAAGTCCTTCGCCGAACTCGGCCGCTGAGCACGGCGGCGGCCGGACCTCTCCCGTACGGGCCCCTTTCGTACGGGCCCAGCGCTTCGCCGGGTGTGGAGCGTAGGGTGAACGGGAGCCGTCCCCCCAGCTTTGGAGCCTCATGAGCATGATCATGGCGGTGAGCTTCACCCGCTACGGCAGGCTGTACTACCTCGATCCCGGCGAGCACAGCCCGAAGGTCGGGGACAAGGTACTGGTTCCCACCGATTCCGGGCCCGAGGTGGCCGAGTGCGTCTGGGCGCCCCAGTGGACGAGCGAGGACGTCGAAGGGCTGCCGGTGTGCGCGGGCATCGCGGGCGAGGAGCACCTGACCCGCGACGAGACCAACAAACGGCGGCGCGCCGAGGCGCGCAGCGTCTCCAAACGCCTGATCAAGAGGCACGCCCTGCCCATGAAGGTCGTCGGCGTCGACTACGTGGACGACGACAACGTCTACACGGTCTACTTCTCCGCCCCCCACCGGGTGGACTTCCGCGCCCTGGTCCGGGACCTGGCCCGCAACCTGCGCGCCAGGGTGGAGCTGCGCCAGATCGGCCCCCGCGACGAGGCCCGCCTCCAGGGCGGCATCGGCCCCTGCGGGCGCGACCTGTGCTGCGCCACCTTCCTCAAGGACTTCGAGCCGGTCTCCGTCCGGATGGCCAAGGACCAGGACCTGCCGGTCAACCCGCTGCGCATCGCCGGGGCGTGCGGCCGGCTGATGTGCTGCCTGAAGTACGAGCACCCCCTCTACCTCGACGCGCACAGCAGGATGCCCCGCATCGGCCTCAAGGTCGACACCCCGGAGGGTGCGGGCACGGTCGTGGCCCGCAACGTGCCCTCCGACTCCGTCGTCGTCCGCCTGGAGGAGAGCGGCCGGCGCTGCGCGTGCCCGTCGGCGTCGGTCTGCTCCCCGCGCAAGCAGCACGACGCGGCGTACGGCGGCGCGGTGAAGGTGGCCGAAAGCGGGCCCGAGGGCTGATCCGCCCGGCGCCGGACGTCGCCGTCGGGGACAATGGACCGTACGCGCGTCCCGGAGAACGGGACGCGCCATTCCCGGCGTCGCACGGCGGGCCCCTCACGCCGGATCGGTACGCGACCTGACCTACGGAGCGACAAGGCGTGAGATCGCGTGTGGCCGCAGTCCTGGCGGCGCTGGCCCTGGTCGCCGGGGCGTGCGGCGGTCCCGGCGGCGACGGCCGTGACGGCGACGGCGCCCCGGCCGGTCCCGGTGGCGCCGGTGTGCGGGACGCGCTCGGCTGGGACGGGTGCGGGGACGGCTTCGAGTGCGCCCGGCTCGCCGTGCCGCTCGACCACTCCCGGCCGGACGGCGAGCGGATCGAGCTCAGCGTGATCCGGCTCCCCGCCTCGGGACGCCGGATCGGCTCGCTCCTGCTCAACCCCGGCGGCCCCGGCGCGTCCGGGGTCCAGTACGCGCGCGGCGCCCGCACGGTGGTGAGCCGGGCCCTGCGGGAACGCTTCGACATCGTGGGCTTCGACCCGCGCGGCGTCGGCGAGTCCTCCCCGGTCCGGTGCCTGTCCTCGGCCGAACTGGACGCCTACGTCGGCCTCGACGCCTCGCCCGACTCACCCGGGGAGGTCACCGCGCTGCAGGAGGGCTCGCGGCGGTTCGCCTCCGGGTGCCAGGCCCGCTCGGCCGGGCTCCTGCCGCACGTCGGCACGGCCGACGCGGCACGCGACATGGACCTGCTGCGCGCAGCCGTCGGCGACCTCCGCCTCACCTACCTGGGCAAGTCGTACGGCACGCATCTGGGCGCGGTCTACGCCGACCTCTTCCCCGGTCGCGTCCGCGCCCTGGTCCTGGACGGCGCCGTGGACCCCTCGCTGGACCCGCTGGAGGTGAACGCGGCCCAGGCGCGCGGTTTCGAGACCGCCCTGGACGCCTTCCTGCGGGACTGCCTGCGGGCCGCGGACTGTCCCTTCACGGGGTCGGTCACCTCCGCCCGCGCGGAGATCGCCGGCCTGCTCCGCCGCGCGGACACCCGCCCCCTGGCCAACTCGACCGGCGACGGCCGTACGGTGACCGAGGCCTGGACCACGCTCGGCATGATCACTCCCCTCTACGATCGGCAGGCGTGGCCGATCCTGCGCCAGGCGTTCGGCCGGGCACTCCGCGGTGACGGGACCCCCCTGCTGCGCCTGGCCGACCTGCTGATCGACCGGCGCCAGGACGGGGAGTACGCCAACCAGACCGAGTCGAACCTGGCCGTCAACTGCGTCGACTCCCCCTACCCCGCCGACCCGGCCGTCTATGCGGCCGCGGCCCGCGAGTCCTCGGCGAGGGCACCCCTGTTCGGGGCGTACGTCGTGTGGAGCTCGCTGCCCTGCGCGTACTGGCCGGTCAAGGGGGACGTCCGGGACAGGATCGACGCGCCCGGCGCCCCGCCCATCATGGTCGTCGGCACCCAGCGGGACCCGGCCACGCCGTACGAGTGGTCCGAGGCCATGGCCTCCCAGCTGGCCTCGGGCGTCCTGGTCGGTTTCGACGGCGACGGGCACACCGCCTACCTCACCGGCTCGGCGTGCGTGGACCGTCTGGTGGACGACTACCTGATCGACCTGGTCGTTCCCCGGGACGGAACCCGCTGCCCCAAGATCGGCTGATTCCGCTGATTCCAGGGCGCGGAGAGCCCTCGGGAGCCTGTAGACTGCCATAGGTCGTGTCGAAGGACACGACACGCCGCCTTAGCTCAGTCGGCCAGAGCACTTCACTCGTAATGAAGGGGTCTGGGGTTCGATTCCCCAAGGCGGCTCCAGGTCAGAGGCCCTCACGAAGATCGTGGGGGCCTTCTGCGTGACTAACTGCGTGACTAAGCGCGGGCGGGACCGTCTCGTGGCCATGTCGGCCCCAAATGTACCTGGGCCACATCTGGCGATGGATTGTCGTCCTATGCGAGATTGATCTCGTGAATTTCCCGGATCAGCGTTCGTCGTGGTTCAACGTGCTGTCCAAGCCGCAACAGGTGATCGCGATCGTAATGTCGCTGATCGGCTCCGTAGGTGGAGCGGCCTACATCGTGTTTGGGCCGGTAATGGAGCCCGCGCCGTTCTTCCTGATCCTTGCTTACGCGCTTCTCAGCTTGATGGTCCTCAACGGCATTCCCCGTGTCTACCTATGGTTCGGAGGACAAGGCTTCCTGCTCTACCTGGGTGTCTTCGGCGTGCTCAAAGGGGCGTCAGGAGAACTTGAGACCCACGCCATCCGCGTGAGCACCTTCGTCATAGGTGTACTGCTACTGACTTACCTGATCGTCCGCGCCGTACGTATCGAATGGAGGAAGCGGCAGGCAGATCATGCGAAGGCGCAACTTTTCTGATAGTCCCATGGCGAGACCTCACATCGGTGTGGAGAGGCTCTTGTCGTACACACGCTGTACGTGGCTCCAATCATGACTTGAAGATCCGATCCATGATGACCGCGCCGCCCTGGAGCACGGGCCGGATCTGCTTGCGGTAGACCAGCTCCGTGACGGCCGTGCTGCTGTGGCCGACCAGGCGGGAGATCTCCTCCAGGGGGATGCCGCTGTCGGAGAGCACGGACACGAAGCTGTGCCGCAGCTCTCGGGGCGACCACTGCGCCGGGTCGAGGCCAGCATCCTTGATGATCGATCGGAAGGCTCGCCGCACGTTGGCCGCGTCCAGCGGAGTGCCCACCGCCGACGCGAACACGAGGTCGTGTTCCTGCCATCGGTCACCCGCCGAGGCGCGGTCCTTGTCCTGCTGCTCCCGATGGGTCATGAGCGCCTTCACGCAGTGATCGGGCAGCGCCAGCGTACGCCGGGACTTCCGGGTCTTCGTGTCCCCACCGGTCCGCACGGAGCGCCACACGGCCACATGCGGCGGCACCTGTTCGTCCTGCCTACCATTTGAGTCGCCCCGGGTTCGGTGGAGACCACGCTGGAACGAAAGTTCTCCGGGAGGGTCTTTGGCGTGGCGTGCGACAGTGAGGGACGGCAACGGTGCCGGTCATGAAGGAGGGCTCGTGGGCGAGTGGTACGGGGTCCGATGTCTGTTCCGGTGGGGCGCCCGGAACACGTACGAGGAACGCATCACCCTGTGGCGGGCCGACTCGGCCGAGGCGGCGATCCTGCTGGCCGAGCGGGAGGCGGCCGAGTACGCCGACGGGCAGGGCTTCGAGTACCTGCACCTCGCGCAGTCCTTCAAGATCTTCGATGCCGCGATCGGGCAGGGCACGGAGGTGTTCTCCCTCCTGCGGGACAGTGACCTCGATCCCGACGCCTACCTGACGGCCCTGTTCGACACCGGATCGGAACGACAGCGGAAGCTTGACGGATGATCCCGGCCGGTCCGGGCATCATGCCCCGCCGCGAGAAGAGGACGTACGCGGCGTAGGGCGGTTCGTCCGTGCCGGTTCGTTCAGCCGTGCTCGGGTTCCACCGGGAGCCACAGTTCGGCGTCGGCCTCGGTCCTCTCCGGTGACAGGCGGACGCTCAGGATCTCGGGGCCGGTGCGGGTGCGGTACGGGTTCGACGGGAACCACTCGGTGAACACGTCCCGCCACAATTCCTGGATGGCCTGCGGGACCGGTCCGGAGGTGGTGAAGACCGCCCAGGTGCCGGCCGGGACGGCCAGCGTGGTCATGCCCTCCGGGGCGGCCATGGAGGTGATCACGCCCTGGTAGTAGTCGAGGTCGGTGCCCTCGGCACGACTGGGGTCCAGGTCGTCGCAGATCGCGACGATGCCGTGCGGCTCCTGGTCCGACAGTTCCTCCAGGCGTTCCAGGGTGCGCGGGTCGATCCCGCGGACGAAGTCGATGATCGCCTGGTTCGGTCCCGCGTGCACCAGCGGTACCCGGGTCCTGAGGCCGACGACGGTGAAGCCCGTCTTGTCCACCACGCGGTACCGCATGCTGCTCCGTCCTTCGACGGTGAGGCGGAAGGACATCCGGGACTGGGAGTTGAGTGCGGCGCCGGTACGCCGGGCCTCGCCCGGTCCGATGCCGTGCATGGCACGGAACGCCCGCGCGAACGCCTCGCCGGAGCCGTAGCCGTAGCGCACCGCGATCTCCAGCAGCGTCTCCCGCCCCGCGAGCACTTCGGCGCCCGCGAGGGTGAGGCGACGGCGCCGGATGTACTCCGACAGCGGTATGCCCGCGAGCGCGGAGAACATCCGGCGCAGGTGGTACTCCGAGGTGGCGGCGATGCGTGCCACCTCCTCCACCTCGACGGTCCGGTCGAGGTGGAGCTCGATGTGCTCCATGGCCTGGTTCAGCCGCTCCAGCATTCCCGGGCTCCTTCCGTTCGACGGGCACCACGCTAGTGCCGTGATCGGAGGCGTTCGCCGGGGTGAGCGATCGAGCGACGTCCCCTACCCGGAGGTGCCGTCGCCGTCCGGGCCGGGGACGTCCCGTCCCAGGCCCCGGAGGATCGCGATCTCCACGGGTGAGTACGCGCCGTCGGCCCGCTCCAGTTCGTACGGCGCGGCCGGCATCAGCGGGGGCTGGGCCATGAAGCGCGGCCGTACCCCGTGGTGGGGTTGCGCCGCGTGCACCAGGAACGGATGGCACAGGAAGACGTCGCCCGGGGAGCCGGTGGCGAGGGCGAGCGGCCGGTGGTCGGAGGCCGCGACCAGATCGGGCGCGAGGGTCAGCCCGCTCGCACCGTCCTCCCCGTACTTCTCCAGCACCTTCGGCACGTCGAGGTGGGAGCCGACCCGGATGCGGGTCGGGGCGTCCTGCTCGCCGACCTCGCTGAACAGGAACAGCATCAGCAGGGCCCGGCCCCGGGAGCGCAGGTTCGTGAAGTACCAGCTCTCGCCCTCGGGCAGGTAGCTCCCCTCGATGTGCCAGCCCGCGTCGTCCGGCTCCTCCTCGTGCGGGAAGCGCAGCGGGAACGTGCCCAGCGAGTAGCGCGGCTCCCAGCGCCCCGCGCCGACGAGCAGGTCGTACGCGTGATGCAGGAACGGGGAGTTGGGCGCCGCGGCGAACGGCCCCTGCGCGAGGCCGGGCACCCAGTGCACGGGCTGCGTCCACGTCGCCGGATCGTCCGGGTCACAGCCCGTCTCCCGCCACAGCAGCCGCGCGCAGTCCGCGGCCACGCGCGGTGCGACGGCGCCGTCCACCTTCACGAAGCCGTCGCGGAGGAAGCGGGATACCAAGGTCGTGTCGTCCATGCCCCCATCGTGCGGCGGCACCGGTCCCGGCCGCCCGACATTTCCCGCACCGCCTTTGTCGGGTGCCCACCGTGCCCCTTCCCGCCCCTTCGAGGAGACCGCTCGGGGAGATCGTTCGGGGGGACGGTTCGAGGAGACCGGGGCGACCACCCCGCGGCCGGGGGACCGCGTCGACGGTGACGGGCGGGCACCTCGCTTCCGGCGCGGGACGTGCCCGTGTCGTATCCGTACGCGAGGGGGCTCGGCGGTCACGCACGGTAGACGACGGGGTGGCGCTCCCGGCCGGGAAGCACGCTCCTTACGGAACGCGCGACGAATTGTCCGAAAGTCGAGTTGCGGAATCACCATTCGACGGGGAACCGCATGTTGGACGCTCCGTCCAGGGATATGTTCGGCAGTTGAATTTTCTATGACCGCTCACCTGGGGATTCGTGCGTATCTCTGATTCCCGCTCAGGGTGGACGATGCTTAGAAAGATCCCATTTTTATATACTTAGGCACCATTGGGGAGGTTGCTGCCATACTGAGTGGGAGCGCTCCCGTTGCCTGTGGCCGGGGCTCATGAACCATCTCGGATCACCCGTCGTCTGGAAGAAAGGTACCGATTCTCCATGACGGCACGTGACGAAAGCCCGCCGTCCCCGTCGCTTCTGGACGGGAACGTCACCGCGAGCCTACCCGGGAACGTCTCCGACGTCGTTCTCCGCGGGCAGCGCCGATGGGCCCGGCACCTGTGGTGGATGGCCCTGGTCGCCGGTGCGGCCGGTGCGGCCATCGTCTGGCTGGCCACCCCCCACGGGCGGGAGACCCAGACGGCGGGGGAGCTCGCGGCCAAGCTGCTCGCGTTCGCCTGCCTGTGCGTGGCCATCGCGTTCTTCCCGTGGGTGTCGCAGCGTCTGCAGTGGCTGGTCTACATCCCGTTCGTCTTCTTCACCGGCTACCTGATCCCCCGGATCAGCTGGTTCTACTACGGCGACGTCTCGCGCGCGCAGGGCGACGTCTTCTACACGCACCTCTACATGCTGTTCTATCCGGCGATCGTCCTGACGGTCGCCGCCGCCTACCGGATCGGGGGCGGCAGCCCGGGGCGCTGCCTGAAGATCATGGCGACCGGTGTCGTCATCCTGTTCTCGGGGTTCCTCGACCTCATGTGGTTCGCCGTCAACCCGGTGGCGATCCCCCCGGTCATCGACGCGCCTCACATCAACCTGTTCACCGGCGGTCCGATCTCGTACGGCGCGACCATCCTGTTCGCCCTCGCGCACGTCCCGATCGCCGTCGTGATCAACCTGCTCCCCGTGGACCGCTGGATCACCCGCCTGCTGGGGGCCGGGGAGCCCACGCCGGTCCGGTAGTCCGGTAACCGGCTCCGGCGGCCCGTCTCGTCATGGCCGTCACGCCCGCATCTGAAGCCCTTCCGGGAGATGAGATTTGCCGAACACGCATGTCGGGGCCCGCACCGTCGACATCTCGGTGGCGGCGCCCGCGTACAACGAGGCGGACAACATCGCGGCGGCGGTGACGGAGTGGCGCGACTACCTGGAGCGGCACCCGGCGGTCGGCACGTGGGAGATCGTCGTGTGCGACGACGGGAGCGCCGACGCGACCGGAGCCATCCTGGCGGACCTGCAGGCCGACTGCCCCGAGCTCGTCGTCGTCTCGTTCGACCGCAACCAGGGGGCGGGCGCCGCGATCGCCGCCGCGATCGCCCACACCCGGCTGGACTGGGTCGTGCTGCTGGACTCCGACGGCCAGTTCCCGATAGCCAACCTCGACACGTTCATCCCGCGCATCCAGGCCGGTGAGGCGCTCGCCTTCTCCGGCGCCCGGATCAGGAAGGCCGACGGCCTGGCGTACCGGTGGGGATCGGCGGCCAGCGGCGCGGTCAGCAACACCCTGCTCGGCACCCGCTACCGCGACTTCAACTCGATCTTCAAGGTGGTCAGCGGCCCGCTGTTCCGCGCCCTGCCGCTGGAGTCCGGCGGGATGAACTGCTCGACGGAGATCACGGCGAAGGTCACAGAGCTGGGCCACACCTGGACGGAGCTCCCCATCGAGCACCGGGAACGCGGCGGCGGCAGCCGCGGGTGGCGGTTCTGGAAGGGAGCGCGGGACCGGGCGCTGTTCGTGGGCTACGTGGGATACCGCAACTGGCTGCTGCGCCGGGGGGTCCTGCGCGCGCCGGACCCGTCCGCGGCGCCGCCGCCACGGCCGGTGACGTCCCGTGTGACGGAGGAGATCCGATGAGCACTCGTCCACGCCCCCTGAGCTCGGTCACCATGTTCAGCGGCGGGCGTGGCGGGGCCAGCATCGCGCGCCGGTTGCTGGACATCCCCGGGCTCGACCTGTCGCTGGTGATCAACGGGTACGACAACGGGATGTCCACCGGCGCGCTGCGACGGTACCTGCCGGGGATGCTCGGCCCGTCCGACTTCCGCAAGAACTGCCTGCTCCACCTCGACCGCGGCGATCCGCGGCAGGCCGCGCTGATGTCCGTCCTCGAACATCGCCTGCCGGCCGGGACCACGCCGGAGCGCCTCGAGGGCCTCATCGACGAGATCGCCTCGCCCGGGCGGCACGCGGGCCGCCCGCCGTCCGGCCCGGTCCCCGGAATGCCGTCCGGCCCGGTCCCCGGCACGGCGTTCGACGCGCTGCGGCCACAGGCGCGGGAGGAGATCACGCGGGACCTGCGCCTGTTCGCGCGCCGGCTCGGCGCGGAGCCGTACGGGATCGACCTGGGCGACTGCGCGCTCGGCAACCTCGTGTTCGCCGGCGCGTACCTCCGCACGGGGGAGGACTTCAACGCCGCCGTCCGCTCCTGCGCCCGCACGTTCGGCTCCCCGGTCCGGCTGCTGAACGTGACCGGCGGCGAGAACGCCTTCCTGGCCGCGCTCAAGCGGAACGGCCGCCTCCTGGCCGACGAGGCCGACATCGTCGCGCCGCAGGACGACGAGCCGATCACCGACCTGTTCCTGCTCCGCTGGCCGATCGGCCCCCACTACCGGGTCGACCTGGAGGCGCTGCCCGCCGCGCGGGTGCGGGAGGTCCTGGCCCGCCACCGCGCCGACCTCACGCCGAACCCGGAGGCGCTGGACGCGATCAGGGACACCGACCTCCTCGTGTACGGGCCGGGCACCCCGCACTCGTCGCTGCTGCCGAGCTACCTGACGCCGGGCGTCGCGGACGCGATCGCGGCGAGCCGGGCCGTGGCCAAGGTGTTCGTCGTCAACGCCCGGGACGACCACGACATCCAGGGGCTGACCGCGACCGACCTGGTCGACCTCACCCTGTCCTACCTCGGCGACCCGCGTAACGAGCGGCGCACCGTCACCCATGTCCTGTGCCCCCGCCCGGCCACGGCGCCGGACGGCCTGCCGTCCGTGCCCCCGGTGCCGCGATCCGTGATCGACTGCGGCGAGTGGGCCGGGGCGCGGTGGGTCACGGCCGACCTGGAGGACCCCGGCCGCCCGGGCGTGCACGGCGGACGCAGCACGGTCGACGCCCTGACGGCCATCTGCGGCGAGGCGGCACTGGCGGGGGCCGAGTGACCCCGTCGCGGGCGAGCGTGGCCGCCGGTCGCCGGACGTGGCTGTTCGACCTCGACGGCACGCTCGTGGACTCGTGCCCGGCGCACGAGGCCGCGTTCCGCCAGGCGATCGCGGAGATCGCGCCCGGCGCGCTCGCCTCGTTCCGGTACGCCGACCACGTCGGCGCGAGCACCGCCGAGGTGGCCTCCCGCCTGGTGCCCGGCGACGCCGTCGCGGCCGGGCGGCTGGCCCGGCGCAAGCAGGGGCTCTACCGCGAGTACGCCGAGGCGGGAAGGGTCGACGTGCTGCCCGGCGCCCGCCGCCTCCTCGACCGCCTCACGCGGGACGGCCGCACCCTCTACCTGGTCACCAGCGGCAGCCGCGGGTCGGTCGAGCGGGTCCTGGCGGCCCGCTCCCTGGACGGCTGCTTCCGGGCCGTGCTCACCAGCGACGACGTCCCGGTGAGCAAGCCCGACCCGGAGTTCTACGCCTACGCGTGCCGTCGCTGGGCCGTCGACGTGGCCGACGCCGTGGTCGTGGAGGACTCCGCGCACGGGGTGGCGTCCGCGGTCGGCGCCGGGCTGGCGACGTTCCAGGTCCACGCGGCCGAACCCGCGGCCGGGGCGATCTCCGTGCCGGGCCTCGACGAGATCGTGTCCCTCTTGCACCAGGAGCAGCGGTGAGTGAGCGCGTCTGCGCGGTGATCCCGGCGGCCGGGCGTGGCACCCGGCTCGGTTTCGGCATCCCGAAGATCATGGTCGAGGTCGCCGGCGGCGTCACCGTCTGGCACCTGCTCCACCGGCGGCTGCGGCCCCGGGCCGAGCACGTCCACGTCGTCGTCTCCCCCGAGGGCGAGGCCCCGTTCCGGGACCTCGCGGCCGAGGAGATCGGGAGCGGCGCCGTCTCGGTGAGCGTCCAGGACGAGCCGACCGGCATGGGAGGCGCCATCTTCGGCGCCGCCCCGCACTGGGAGGCGTACGACGCGATCCTCGTGGTCTGGGGGGATCAGGCGAACCTGTCCCCGGCGACCGTGGGCCGCGTCGTGGACGCCCACCGGGAGGCCGGGCTCACCATCCCGCTGGTGCCGATGGCGGACCCGTACGTCGAGTACGAGGTCGACGGCTCCTCGCTGGTGCGGGTGCGGCAGTCGCGCGAGGGCGACGAGTGCCGTCCCGGCGGGCTCAGCGACGTCGGCGTGTTCTGCCTCGGCACGGACGGGCTCCGCGAGGAGTGGACGCGCTACCTGCGCGACGCCGCCCCGGGAGCCGTCACCGGCGAGGTCAACTTCCTGCCGTTCCTGCCCCACCTGTCGCGGACCGGCCGGCCGCTGACCGTGGTGCCGGTGGACGACCCCGACGAGGCGCGCGGCATCAACACCCAGGACGACCTCGACTTCGCCCGGCGGACGTACCTGCGCGACGCCGAGGCCGGCGGACGATGAGCACGCCCGCGGCCCGGCCGCGCCCCGTCTACGTCGTCTGCGCCGAGACGCCGCCGGACGTCGTCGGCGGGCTCGGGCGGTACGCCGAGCGGATGATGGCCGCCATGCGGCATCTCGGCACGCCCGTCGAGGTGTTCGGGGCCACCACCCGGGACACGGTGCCGCGGACGGAGCGGATCGGCGACGTCACCCTGCACCGGGTGCGCGTACCCGGCGGGGGCGGAGGACTCACCCGGGCACCGGCGGCCGTCCTGCAGATCGCCCGGATGATCGGGATCCTCGCGTTCAACGTGCGGGTCGCGGCCCGCATCATCAGGGCCGGAGCCCGGTCGTCGGGATCGGTCGTCGTCGTGCACGACTGGATGGGCTGCGTCGCCGGGATCCTCTGCCGGGTGCTCGCCCGCACCCCGGTGGTGTTCCACGTGCACAGCCGTGAGCTCAACGCCGCCCCCGCCCGGCGCCGGTCCGCGGTGGCGGCCGGCGTCGCCGCGCTGGAGACCGCCCAGGCGCGGATGGCGCGCCTGATCGTGGTGCCGAGCGTCGGGATGCGCGACGAGCTCGTGGCGTGCGGATGGCCCTCCGACCGGCTGCGGGTCATCCCGCACGGCTTCGAGGACCCCGAGCTGCTGCGGCTGGCCGCGCTCACCGGCGACGAGCGCGACCGGCTCCGCGCGCAGGTCCGGCGCCGTCACCTGCCCGGCGGCGAGGGACGGCTCGTGGTGTTCGCCGGCCGGCTGTCGCCGCACAAGGGCGTCCGTACCCTGATCCGCGCGGCCCCGCTGGTCGTCGGGGAGCGCGACGACGTGCGGATCGTGCTCATCGGCGCGCAGTCCCCGCGTACCGGCGAGAACGCGGAGGTGGCACGGCTGATCGACGAGACGGGCGTCGGCCGCCACGTGGTCGCCGGGTACCGTTTCCTCGGCTCCGCCGAGGTGTTCGCCCACTTCCTGGCCGCCGACGTGTGCGTGTTCCCGTCCACGTACGAGCCGTTCGGCCTGGTCGCGATCGAGGCGATGGCGCTGGCCCGGCCCGTGGTCGTCGGCCCCGGCTACTCCCCGGAGGTTGTGGGGGACGGCGCGGTCCGGTGCGGGAACGACTCGCCGAAGGAGCTGGCCGAGGCCCTGCTGCGGTGCCTGGACGACCCGCGGGCCGCGTCCCGGCTCGGTGAGCGCGGCGCCGCCCACGTCCGCGAGCGGTACACGTGGGCACGCACGGCCGAACTCACCCTGGCCGCGTACGCCGAGCCGGCCCGGTGACGCGCCGGCGACCGGCCCGGGACGTGCGCGCCCGCGTCGCGCGGGTCGCGCGGGTCGCGCGGGTCGTGCGGGTCGTCCGCGCGCCCCGCACCGGACGGGAGGCGTGATGGCCCGCGGGGACGTGCGCGCCCGCGTCGCGCGGCTCGTCGACGTCCACCGCTGGGCGGCCGGGCCCACGCTCGTGAGCACCCTGGCCAGCGGCACCGCGGCGGCCACCACGCTGGTCATCGCCAGGGGGATCGGCGCCGCCGCGTTCGGCCACTTCACCGTCGTCCTGTCGATCGCGCTGATCGCCACCGTCGCCATGCTCACCAGCCTCAACTACGTCATGTTCCAGGAGCTGCCGCGCGCCGAACCGGCGGACCGGCCGGCCCTGGTGACGACGGCGCTCCTGTCGACGCTGGTGCTCGGGACGGTCCTGTTCGCCGCCGGGATGCTGGCCGCGCCGCTGCTGACCGCGGCGCTCGGCGTCGACACCCGTACGCTCGCCTTCGGCCTGGCGCTGGCGCTGTCGATGACCCTGAACCAGCTCACCGAGAGCTTCCTGCGCGGGCTGAAGAGGTTCGCGCTCGTGGCCGCGCTCAAGCTGGCCGTCGCCGTCGTCTACCTGGCCGGTTCGGCGTACTGCCTGCTCGCGCTGGGGATCGAGGACGCCGAGGTGTACCTGGGCGCGCTCATCGTGACCAACCTCGTCTTCGCCGTCGTGGCCGTGGCCGGGTCCGGGGTGGCGCCGCGCTCCTGGTCGCCGGTCCTCGCGAGGTCGCTCTACCGGCACGGCGCGTACGTGACCGTCATCGCCACGTTCACCGCCGTGCTCTTCGGCGTGGACGTGATCTTCCTCAACCACTGGGCCGGTCGGGCCGACGTCGGCGTGTACTCCCTGTACAACGGCTTCCCCAAACGGCTGCTCGGCGTGGTGTTCATCGACGGGATCGGCCTGGTGCTGCTGCCCATGATGGCCACGATGGCCAAGCCCGCCCTGATGCGCAGGATCGCGCGGCTCGCGCCGGCCGTCGCGGGGGCCACCGCGGTCTTCTCCTTCGCGGCCAGCCTGGTGTTCTTCCTCGTGATGGGCGAGGAGTACCCGTACTCGGTGGGGCTGATGGCGCTGGCGGCCGTGGGCATCGGCCTGCACACCGTCTTCAACCTGTACTTCGTCGCCCTGTCGATGGACGGGGTGCGGGGTGCCAAGGTGTTCATCGCCTGCCTCGCCGCCGGGACGCCCGTCGCGCTCGCCTGCCAGGCGGCGTTCATCGCCTGGTGGGGGCTGGTCGGCGGGCTGGTGGCGTTCGCCGTCAGCAATCTCATCCTGGTGGCCGTCGTGGTGGTCGCCGTCGGCCGGGTGTACCGGCCGGACGGCCCGGTGGCGGTCACCCCATCTACCCGGGAGGCCGACCGATGAGGATCGCCTGCGTCGTCAACCAGTACCCGCCGAACATCACCGCCGGGCTGGGCCGCTACGTCGAGCTGATCACGCCGTACCTGGCCCGCGACCACCGGCTGGCCGTCTTCACGCTCAACGACGGCCACCTGCCCGTGCACGAGCGGGGCGACGGCGTCACCGTCCACCGCCCGCGCGGCCGCGTCCTCGGCGCGATCGGCCGCCGCCGCCGGCTCAACCGCACCCGGGGCGCCGAGTTCGCCCTGCTCGCGCTGAACGTCGTGGTCAGCAACTGGCGCTACTTCCTGCGGCTGCGCCGTGCGGGCCGGGACGAGCGGCCCGACCTGGTCGCCGTGCACGACTCGACGAACTTCCTGTGCGGACTGCTCTGCCACTACGTGCTGCGGCTGCCGGTCGTCTTCCACGTGCACACCACCGAGTACGGCGTCGCGGCGCAGCGCACCGTCAACGACCCGCTGAACGTGTTCGCCGCCGTCGAGCGGTGGCTGGCGCGGATCTCCCGGCGGGTCGTCGTCGCCACCCCGGAGGTGCGCGCGGAGCTGATCGCCGCGGGCTGGGACCGGACGCCGATCGACGTCGTGTGCCTGGGCGGCACGTACGAGCGGGTGCTCGCCGACCCCGCGTTCGACCGCGACGGGCTTCGCGCGGGGGCCACCGCCCTGCGGGCCCGGCTCGGCATCGCCGCCGGGGACCCGGTGCTGCTGTTCGTCGGCCGCATCGAACGGCAGAAGGGCGTCTACCCGCTGCTGGAGGCCATGCGGACGATCGCGCCCGCCGTCCCCGGCCTGCGCCTGGTGATCGTGGGGGAGGGCGACGACGCGGGGGTGGCGCGGATCGTCGCCGAGACGGGCCTGGAGGGACGTGTCCTGACGTCCGGCGGGTTCGTCGACGGCCGGGCGCTCCTGGAGTTCTACGAGATGGCCGACGCCTGCGTCTTCCCCTCGCTGTTCGAGCCGTTCGGCCTGGTGGCCACCGAGGCGATGGCACTGGCCAGGCCCACGATCCTCGGCGACGGGTTCTCCCGCATCTTCCTCGGCGACCCCGACCGGCCTGCTGTCCGTTTCGTCCGGAGCGCCGACCCCGGTGACATCGCCCGCGTCGTGGTCGAGGTCATGACGGACCCGGAGCTGCGCCGTACGCTCGGCGACCGGGGGGAGAGGTTCGTCCGGGAGAGCCTGAGCTGGAGCAGGGCGGCCGACGAGACGCTCGCGGTCTACCGCACCGTGCTCGCAGGATCGCGATCATGAGGATCGTCGGTGTCCCCGTGCGGGCGTGAGGTGTGGTCGCCCTGGTGCCGGCCGTGGTGCGGGGGTTCGTACGGCCCCGGCGCGACGTCGAGGGGCCGGCCTCGGGCGGCGGTTCCCTCCCGGGGGCCCGGCCCGCCCGGGCGTTCCTCCCCGGGTCCCCGGGAACGGACGCCGGAGCTTGATCGTTGATCGTGCGGAAGTGCCGGGCGGCCACCGGGCCGTCGATCCACCCCGCGAGTTCCCACGAGGCACGGGAGCTCACGTCCTGGAACGAGCGAGACGGCTCAGATGGTCGTCGTCGTGGCGGTGCGGCGAATCTCTGGAGGCCGGAATGACGGCAGGAACCACGGAGGACCTGTGGCACAAGGTCCGTACCGCCCTCGAGAGGAACGGTGACAGGTTCGCCGAGCTCGTGGTCTCCGCACCCGACGCCCAGGTCATGGTGACCGGGGACTGGTCGGTCGCCGACACCGCGGCCCACGTGGCCGGCATCGCCGCGTACTACCCGTCCCTGCTGAGGCCCGGCGATGTCCCCACCCCGTTCCCGGACCTCGCCGACCGCATGCGCTCCGTCGACGTGGACAGGGTCGCCGAGCTCAACCACCACCTCATGAGGGAGATCACCGAGCGGGACCCGCGGGTGCTGGCCGAGCGCCTGCGGCGCCATGTCGGGGAGATCCTGCGGATGAGCGAGGATCTCGATCCCGACCGGACGGTGACCTGGCTCGGCTCCTCCCGCGTGACCGTGGCCGGGCTGCTGGCGCACCTGGTCAACGAGTTGATGATCCACGGCTGGGACATCGCCCGGGCCGTCGGCGCTCCCTGGCCGATGTCCCCCGGGGACGCCGGTCTCTTCCTCGACCTGTTCGTGACGGGCCTGCTCCGCAACGGCTTCGGCTCCCTGCTGGACACCGGTGAACCGCCGGACCCGCGCCGCGTCGCCGTGGAGTTCCGGTCCCCGCACACCCGCCCCGTGACGCTCGTGCTGCGGGACGGGAAGGTGACGGTGGAGGAGCCCGGTGCCAGGGCCGACGTGCGCCTGCGCTTCGATCCGGTCACCCTGAACCTGATGCTGTTCGGGCGGGTGAGCCAGGTCAGGGCGGCGCTGACCGGGAAGGTCGTCGTCACCGGGCGTCGCCCCTGGCTGCTGTCGGCCTTCCTGCGCAAGGTCCGCCTGCCCTCCAACTCCTACCCGGCCCCGGCCGTCGCGGGTGAGCCCTGACCCGCGGTGCCCACCGGCCGGTCACCCTCGCCGTGGAGCGCGGGGTCAGGGCCGGGCCGTCGTGGTGTCGCGAAGGCGCCGCGCGGCGAGGGCGAGGATCGCGACGGCGACCAGCGTGAACAGCACGTTGCCGGCGCGGGCGACGACCGGATCGGTCGTGCCGACGATGGGCGTCAGCAGGAAGCCCGACCACGCGTAGGCGGCGACGGCCCCCGACGCGGCGGCCAGGACGTGCGCCGGTCCCCACCCCCGGCGGCGGCCGTACCACCACAGCGCGGCCACCGCCGCGACCTCGGCCGACAGGCAGACGACGACGCTCACCCAGCCGGGCAGCTGGTCGGCGCTCTGCCGGACGACGCTCGCCAGCACCAGCGAACCCGCGAGGACGAGCACGGGTGAGGGGACGGAACCGGGCAGGCGGGACGTCTCGACGCCCGGCCGGACGGCGAACGCGGCCAGGACGAGCAGCACGGCGGCCACCGCGGTCGCGATCATCTGGGACGCGGAGGGACGGAACACCGGCACCCCGGTACCCGTCCACGTCGAGTAGAGCGTCCCGGCCCCGTAGAGCGCGACGGTGAGCAGGAACACCGTCGCGGTCACCACCAGGCCGCGGGTGCGCAGCCACGGCACCCGCGCCCGGTCCGGGAACAGGGTCTCGGCGAGCGCGATCGGCGTGCAGATGCTCCAGACGACGTGCAGCGACAGCACGTAGACCGTCCACTCCGCCCCCATGCCGAGGAAGGGCAGGGGCGCCTCGTCGAGCAGGCGGTAGCCGGCGAAGTCCGGGTTGAACAGGGACATCGTGGCGAAGCCCTCCTCCAGCACGCCGAAGGCCCCCGCCAGCAACGCGATCGTGGGCCAGCCCCGGCCGGTGCGCCGCGCCAGCTCGCGGATGAGCAGGGCCCCGCAACCGTAGAGCGGGACGAGGACCACCACGAAGCCCACGGAGGTCAGCGCGATGTCGCCGAGCAGCAACTCCGCGACGAACGGGGCGAGCAGCAGCAGGGAGACGACCGGCGCCCACCGCCGTCGTCCCGGCTCAGGGCCGTCGTCGGGCGGCCGGGTTCGGGGGACGGGATCGGAGGGGGACGTGTTCTTCGACATCCGTTGTCCTTAAGAAAGACGGTCTACGGCGGCAGGCCGGGTCGCGCGATCGCGCATGGACGCCACTGACATCGGCGCCGTTGACCTGCCGGATCGCCGTACGGACAATGAACAATCTATTCCTCGGCACCCCCGCGGATCCGGCAACCGGGTTGCGTCCTACGTCGCCGACGTTGCGTGTTCGCAGGCTCGGTTCCCGGCCTCCGCGACGGGGTGACGGCGTCTCCCGGTGGGGAAGGTGCGCGGTATGACAGCGGGATCGACGTTCGCCGGCGACCGGAGTCCCGGGTGGGCGGGACATGCCGTGGTGTTCACCGTCGTCGTTGCCCACGCGTGCCTGCAGGTCCTGCTCCACGCCGCGGGACAGCGGACGTCCGGAGCGCTGGGACCGGCGGCCGAGCTGGTGTTCAACCTCGTCGTCGACGCTCTCCTGCTGTTCGCGCCGGCCCGCCCGCGGGCGGTCGGTGTCCTCGTCGTCCTCGCCGCCGCGATCGCACGGGTCGCCGATCTGGCCGCACCCGGGCTGCTGACCTCCACCGACGCGCTCTACGCGGGCCCGGTGCCGCTCGCGACGCCCGTCGCGGTGTGGATCCTGGTCTACCTGTGGCCCACGCCCACGCCCGCACCCACGGCCTTCGCCTGCGTCGGCGCGCTGGCGCTGCTGAACGCCCAGCCGTGGGCGCCGACCTGGACCGGCCTCTACGTCGGTGTGGTCTACGCCGTGCTGCCCGCCGTGATCGCGATGTACGTGCGGGCGCGGGCGAGCCTGCTGAGCTCGCTGCGCGAGCGGGTCGAGATCGCCGAACGCGAACGGCACCTGCTCAACGAGAGGGCCATCGTGGCCGAACGCCAGCACCTGGCCGCCGAGATGCACGACGTCGTCACCCATCACGTCACCGAGATCGTCCTGCACGCCGGAGCCCTGCGGACGTCGACCGACGACGAGGCCGTCAAGGCGGCGGCACGGCGGATCGGGGACCTCGGCTCCCGGACGATGGTCGAACTGCGGGACCTCATCGGTGTCATGCGCAGCGGCGAGCGGGCCGCGCCGGCAGGGGTGACCTGCGACCGGGACTGTGCGCGGACGGCGGCACCGGGGACCTGTGGCCGGGACTGCCCGCGAAGGGCGGCACGGAGCACGGACGACCGGGGCGGGGACCTGGCCGAGCTGACCGGCTCCGCCGGGGCGTCGCTGCGCGTCGGCGGCGATCCCGGCACGGCGTCTCCCGCGATCTCCCGTGCCGCGTACCGGGTGGTGCAGGAGGCGCTGACCAACGTCCGCAAACACGCCCCGGGAGCCCGGGTGAGCGTCGACCTGCGTCACGGTGACGACGCGGTGCACGTCGAGATCCTCAACACCGCGCCCACCGAGCCCGCCGATCCGTCGCTGGTCGCCAGCGGGTCGCGTACGGGGCTGGCGGGCCTGCGGCGCCGGGTCTCCCTTCTCGGCGGCACCCTGCGGAGCGGGCCCACCGAGCAGGGAGGGTACCTGGTCACGGCGAGCCTCCCCGCGCTCGTCCCCGCCGAGGACCATCGCGAGCCCGAGGGACCGGCCTCCCCTGACCCGCCCTCGCCGTGAGCCCGGTACGGACGGCGGAGCCCCTGCCGGTCTCCCGGCCGCGTCCGGCGCGGATATATACGCTTGGGGACATGACCACCCCCCGGCGGGCCGGGCCACCGGACGACATCGGCCCGGCCGACGACACCGGCGCGCCGCCGGCGATCAGGGTCCTGCTCGTCGACGACGACCCGATGGTCCTCGGTCACCTGCGGGCCATCCTGGGATCGGCCGCCGAGATCGACGTCGTCGGCGTGGCGTACGACGGGGCCGAGGCCGTCGAAGAGGTGCTGCGTGCCCGCCCCGACGTGGTGCTGATGGACATCAGGATGCCCGGGGTCGACGGTGTCACCGCCACCAGGGAGATCAACAGGCTGCCGGGCCCGCCCGCCGTCGTGGCGCTGACCACCTTCGACTCGGACGTCCACGTGCTGGAGGCGCTGGAGGCGGGCGCGGTCGGCTTCCTGGTGAAGACGACACCCCCCGAGGACCTGCTCGGCCTGATCAAGGTGGTCGCGGGCGGGCACAGCGTGCTGTCACCCGTGGCCGCGCGGCACCTGCTGGAGCGGTCGGCCCGCGCCGCGGGCGGCCGGGAGGCCGCGCTCGGCAGGATCGCCGTGCTGAACGACCGGGAACGCCACCTGCTGGGCCTGGTCGGGCAGGGCCTGACGAACCGGGAGATCGCCGCGGACCGCTTCCTGTCCGAGACGACGGTCAAGAGCTACGTCTCCAGGCTGCTGGCCAAGCTCGGGCTGGCCAACCGGGCCAACGCGGTGTTCCTCGCGCACGAGGCCGGTCTGGTGGACGGTCCCGGCGTGAAGGACGGCCCCTCTCCCGGATGACGGTGACGCCCCACCGGCTCGCCCCGAGGTCAGGCGAGCCCGTCCAGCCGGGCGACGTCGTCCTCGTCCAGCCGCAGACCGGCCGCGGCGACGTTCTCCTCCAGGTGGGCGACGGAGGAGGTCCCGGGGATGGCGAGGGTCACCGGGGAGCGGGCCAGCAGCCAGGCGAGCATCACCTGGGCGCGGCTCGCGCCATGACGACCGGCGACGTCGTCCAGGGTCCGTTCCTGCTCCGGGGTGGGTGCCATGCCGGGCGGAGCCTGTGACGTGTCCAGGCCGGGCCTGAGCAGGCCCGCGGCGAGGGGGAAGTACGGGACGAAGGCGATCCGGTGCTCCTCGCAGGCGGCGAGGACGCCGGGGTCGCCCCGGTCGAGGAGGTGGAAGCGGTTCTGCACCGCGGCCACGGCGCCCAGCTCGCGAGCCTCGGCGAGCTGGGCGACGGTGACCCCGCTGAGCCCGAGGTGCCGGATGAGACCGCGCTTCTGCAGCTCGGCGAGCGTGGCGAAGGACTCCGCGAAGGGGGTGTCGTCGGGGAAGAGCAGGCCGTCACCGCCGACACGCAGGTAGACCAGGTCGAGATGAGCCCTGCCGAGCCGGGAGAGGTTCTCCTCGACCTGGTCGCGCAGTTCGGCCGGTGTGGCGGCCGGACTCCAGCCACGCCACTCGTCCCGGACCACCCCCACCTTGGTGGCGATCACCAGCTCTTCGGGGTACGGGTGGAGGGCCTCGCGGATGAGGTCGTTGGCCACGTGCGGGCCGTAGAAGTCGCTGGTGTCGATGTGGGTGACGCCGAGCTCGACCGCCCGGCGCAGGACGGCGCGGGCCGCCGCCGGGTCCTCGGGCGGCCCCCAGGCGCCGGGGCCGGGCAGCTGCATGGCCCCGTAGCCGAGACGGCTGACGGCCGGTCCGTCCCCGAGCGGGAGGAGACCCCCGGGAGCGGTGTGTTCGTCGGTCATGGGTGATCTCCCCTGGTGAGGGCCGACGCGCGGGCGGAGAGCCGGGCGCGGACGGAGTCGACGGTGATGCCGGGAGGATGCCGTTCGAGCTTGCCGCGGTTGGCCAGGTCGTGAACGCCCTGGCGGGTGATGCCGAGCATGCTCGCGGCCACGGACACGGAGACGGCGGTGGCGCTGGGGTGTCCCGCCCGCAGGAGCACGGCCTGGCCGAAGGGGGTGCCCCACCACCCGGCCGGTGGGTCGAATGGGGCGTCCCCGGGGTACAGGGCGCTCACCAGGCGGATCGCGGTGTACATCGCGGCCTGGTCGTCACCGCCCAGCAGCGTCTCGGCCCATTCGCGGGCCTGCGGCGCCAGCCGGTCCCGCATCGGGTCCGCCGTGCCGAAGAGGATGTCGAGCGGGTCGAGCAGCCGACTGCCGACGACCCTCTCCAGGTCGTCCGCGAGCGCGTCACGTGCCTGCGTCCACATGGCCATGGTTCCTCCCCTACTTGACGTTCGTCGTCAAGTACATGGCCGAGCATCACCTACTTGACGCTGAACGTCAAGTAGCTTCCGTCCCGCGTCGCGCGGGCCCGGCCTAGAGGGCCTCGGCCACGGGACGACGGCCGCCGAGGCGGGCGGGAACGCAGGTGAGCGCCGCCACCGCGAGCACGGTCGCCGACACCAGGGCGATCAGCTGCCAGGGCGAGGGAGACACGGCCCTGTCGCCGTCGCCGCCGGTGATCGCGTTGATCGCGGCGAACAGCGCGGGACCCCCCGGGAAGACGCCTGCGACGGCACCGGCGAGCGCGGGCAGCACCTGCGCGGCCGCCAGTGCCGCGCTCACCTCGCCGGGGGTCGCGCCGAGGGCCCGTGCCAGCGCTGACGCATGCCGGTTGTCGAGCACCGTCGCCCAGGTGACGGCGACGGCGTTGACCGCCGCCAGGCAGAGCAGTACGACCGTCCAGACCAGGAGCACCCGGCGCAGCACCTCCACCTGGGCACCGTCGTACGCGCCCGCGAGCGGCTGGGCGGCGAGGAAGGCGTCGAGCACCAGCAGGACGTACATCCCGCCGACCGTGATCGCGATGCTGACCGCGCCCAGCACGGTCCGTCGCGGCCGGCGGGCGGCGACCCGCAGGGCGAGAAGCAGCGGGACGGGCAGTCGCGCCGAGACCGCGATCAGCGGGCCGACGCGGCGGGGCGGGCGCGGCGCGTCGGCCAGCGCGGCGACGGTGCTGGAGCGGGCGGCGCGCACGACCGGGACGACGGTCGCGGCCACCGCGACCCCGAGTGCCACCGCGGTCACCGAAACGGCCGTGGACACGGTCATCGACGGCGTCCCCGCGCCGCCGACGAGACCCGCGCCGGGCCCGGTGAGCAGCGGGGCGGCCAGCGACCCGGCCGCCAGCCCGGCCACGGCCGCGACGACGGCCACCAGGACGTACTGCGCGAGCAGCACGGCGGTGATCAGGCCCGGTGTGCCGCCGACCCCCTTGAGGAGCCCGACGCGCCTGGTCTGGTCGGCCATCCGGCCGCCGACCAGCACCGAAAGACCGGCCACGGCCAGCAGACCGAGCAGCCAGGCCCCGATCAGCAGAAGGATCTGGGAGTCCGCGGCCAGCTCGGTGGCGTCGTCGCGGATGTCCTCCCAGGTCTGCATGAGAGCGGCGCCGCCCTGTCCGCCCCGGTGCGCGTCGACGAACGCCCGGGCCTCGTCCGGGTCGGCCAGCCTCAGGTTCATCACGTGGGCCGGGGAGCCCGGGTCGAGGCTCCGCACGTCCGCCCGGGTGAGCCAGACCAGTCCGGGCTCGCGCAGCAACCCCGCGGGCGGCCCGGCACCGGCCGGGTCACCGGGAACGACGTCGCTCATGCAACCGGCGGGGACGATGCAGGACGCCCCCGGGTAGGGCGACAGGGCGGCGGTGACCGCGGTGCCGACGACCGTGAACGACCGGCCGTCCAGGGTGACCGGATCACCGACGCGCACGCCGAGCGCGGCCGCGAAGGCGGCCTCGACCACCACGCCACCGTCGCCGACCCAGCCTCCCCGTACGATCTCGGGCTGGTCGACCGGCGCGGGCGCGGTGTCGCGTCCCACGACCTGCACGTCCGAGGTCCGATCGGCCGCACGGAGCTTCGCGGGGACGACCGGGTACGGTCCGCTGTGGCCGACGACGCCGGGGGCACCGGCCAGCTTCTCCAGCTCCGCGAGACCGGGAAGCCTCCCGGTCCGGTCGCCGCCGACGACGACCACGTCGGGCCCGCCGGTCGCCTCCCGGGTGCTCCGGTACGGGTCGGCGGCCGCGTCCCGCAGGACGAGCCCGAGCGTCAGCGTCGTGGTGGCCGCCATGATGGCGAGCAGCAGGAGCGCGGTCTCGGCGCGGCGCCGCCGGAGGTCGCGCACGGCGAGGCGGCACACGAGCAGGATGCGGCCCATCGCCGTCAGTCCTCCAGCCCGGCGAGGGCGCCGAGCCGGTCGGCGGTGCCACCGGTCAGCCTGGTCTCGTCCACGAACGCGCCGTCGCGCATCGAGATCAGCCGGTCCGCGGTGGCCGCGATCCGCGCGTCGTGGGTGACGATGACCAGTGTCTGGCCGGCCCGGTGCAGGCCCTCGAAGAGCCGCAGGACGTCCATGGTGGCGGCGCTGTCCAGATTCCCGGTCGGCTCGTCGGCGAGGACGACCAGCGGTTCGTTGCTCAGCGCCCGGGCGACCGCGACCCGCTGCCGCTGGCCACCGGACAGCGCGGAGGGCAGGAAACGTGCCCGGCCGGCGAGCCCGACCCGTTCCAGCAGCTCCTCCGCGCGCCGTCTGGCGGCCCGCGGCGAGCGTCCGGCCAGCAGCGCCGACAGCTCGACGTTCTCCACGGCCGTGAGCTCCTCCATCAGGTGGAAGGACTGGAAGACGAAGCCGACGGCGGTCCGCCGCATCCGGGCCAGGGCCTTCTCGCCGATGTCGTCGATACGACGGCCGTTCAGCGACACCTCTCCGCCCGAGGGGCGGTCCAGCCCTCCGAGCAGATGCAGCAGCGTGGACTTCCCGCAGCCGCTCGGACCCATGATCGCCACCGTCTCTCCCGCGGCGACGTCGAGATCGACCTCGTCGACGGCGCGTACCAGTCCCTCCCCCTCGCCGTACTCCTTCCGCAGCCCGCGGGCGCGAAGCAGGGGCGTGCCGGTGGCGTTGCTCACGATCCACTCCTTCGGTGGGTCCAGTTCTTCTCGCACGCCTCGAGCCAGTGCAGGTCCGCCTGGAGCCGGAGCACGACGCCCTCCAGCAACAGCGCCGCGTCCGAGTGCTCGGGCTCGGCCATGGCGGCGCGCTGGGCGTCACGCAGTCGCCGCAGCAGCTCGCGGCGCTGGGCGTCGAGGAGGGTGAGCGGGTCGGCCAGCCGGGCCGACGCCGCCGCGATCAGCTTGAGGTGGAACTCCGCGAGGCCGGGTTTCGGCCAGCTCACGTCGGCGATCCACTCGGCGACCCGCTCCCGGCCGTCGGGGGTGAGCGCGTACACCTTGCGGTCCGACCGGTCGGCGCCGTCGGCGGACCTCTCGACCGCCAGCAGGCCGGCCTTCTCCAGCCGGGTCAGCGTGACGTAGATCTGGCCGGCGTTCATCGCTTCCCCGAGAGGGCCGAGCGCGTCGCGCAGCCGGGCGCGCAGCTGGTAGCCGTGCGACGGCTCCTTGGCCAGCATGGCCAGGACCACTTCCTGCTGCATCGCACCCTCCTATAACCGTTAGCCCCTATGTCTAACGGTTATCCCTCCTCTCGGCAAGTCCGCACGGTGCGGGTGATGTCTCTGGAACGTTCCATGAACGCGGGAGGCCCCCTCGGGGACGTGTCCGCGAGGGAGCCGGCCGTGCCGTCAGGGTCGCGAAGGCGGCGTCACCGCTTCTCTCGGCGTGACGACCCTCCGGTGCACAGCGCGTCGAGCCGCTCCAGCGTCGTCGACATGCTCTCGATCCACCAGGAAGGGTCGTCGTCCAGCTCGGCGCGCTTGTTCTCGGTCAGGCGGGAAGCGTCGAAGATCTCGGTCACGATCGTCGCCCCGGCGCCGTCGGGGACGAGGTCGAACACCCACCGATGCCCCCACCGCGCCTCGGGCGAGGACGCGTCCGGGTGGCCGAGCCCGGACTCCGGCTCCCAGCCGATGCGACGGTCCGGTTCGTACTCCACGACGTGGTTGTTCATCTCGTAGTCGCCGTGCAGCTCGTAGTACATCCTCATGACGAAGACGTCCCCGGCGCCGGAGATCACCGCGTCCGAGGCGGGCCCCCGCAACATCCCGGAACCGTCCAGGTCGAGGTGCCGCGTGGGATCCTTCAGGATCCGGAAGATCTCACCCGCCGGAGCCTCGATGCGCCGGGACACCGCTACGGGCTCGTAGGCCTCTTCCGTCATCTGCACGTCCTTTCCGACCGTGGAGCATCGTCCGACCATTCGTGCGGGGATGCTACGCGGGGGGTGCGACAATCCGGCCGGGAAGAGCGGTGACCGGTGGGGACGCGGCGTCGAACCGTCGCGCCACCGCTCCCTCTCCTTCGCGCGTCGGCGGAGGGGGTGGTCTCGTGCGCGGTCAGCTGCCCGTGTCCCCGGCCGACTCCGCGCGCTCCTGGGCCGCCATGACCTCGTCCCCGTGCTCGAAGGCCCAGCCGCCGAACGCCTCGATCGGCTCCAGCAGCGTCCGGCCCAGCGCGGTGAGCCCGTACTCGACGTGCGGTGGCGAGCCGGGGTACACGCTGCGCCGTACGAGGCCGTTGAACTCCAGCCGGCGCAGCGTCTCGGTGAGGACCTTTGGACTGATGCCACCGATCCGCTCCCGCAACCGGCCGGGCCGCGAGGGGCCGTCGCGCAGGGCCCACACCACCACGGCGTTCCAGGTGTTGGCGAGCAGGTCGAAGGCGAGCCGGGCACGGCAGTCGGCGAGGAACATCTGCTGAGCGGTCACATACCGAATGGTGCCCGAGCGCTTCCCTAATGTCGTCCCGAACCCGACATCAAGGACACCTAAGGAGTGTGAGCGGGATGGAGATCGGAATTCTCGGGACGGGCGGCATGGCGACCGCGCTGGGCGAGCAGTGGGCGCGCGCCGGCCACACCGTACTCGTGGGCGGGCGGGACGCCGGCCGTGCCGCCGCGACGGCCGCCGCGATCGGCGGACGGGCGGGCACCCTGCGGGAGGCGGCCGCGCACGGTACCGGCGCCGTGCTGCTCGCGGTGCCCTACGCGGCCGCGGCGGACGTGGTGTCCGGCCTCTCCGGTGACCTGGAGGGACGAACGCTGATCGACTGCACGAACCCGGTGGGGCCGGGCTTCGTCCTGGAGACCCGTGGCGGCCCGTCCGCGGCCGAGCGCATCGCGGCCGCGGCGCCCGGAGCGCACGTCGTCAAGGCGTTCAACCTCTGTCACGAGAGCGTCTGGCGCATGACCCCGCCCGTCTTCGACGGCCGTCCGCTGGCGGTCCCGCTCTGCGGTGACGACGCACGGGCCCTCGACGCGGTACGGCGGCTCGTCCGCGACCTCGGCTGCGAGCCGTTCGACGGGGGAGGGCTCGCCCGGGCGGACCTGCTGGAGGCGACGGCCGTGTTCCTGATCGGCCTGTGGGTGGGCGAGGGAGTGGACGCCCAGGCCATCACACCGCCGGTGGAGTACGCGGGGATCCGCTAGGCGTCACCGGAGGGATCGACGGGCCGCGCGACGCCCGGTGCGCGGCCCGTCCGTGGTTCAGCCGCGGCCGGTACGCCGGTAGTGACGCATGGCCTTGGCGCGGTTGCCGCAACCGGCCATGGAGCACCAGCGACGCGTGCCGTTCTTCGACACGTCGTAGAAGTGCAGGATGCACTCGGGGTTCGCACAGGGCCTGACGCGCTCGGGCCGGTCGGCCAGCAACCGGAGGAAGTCCTCGACCGCCGTCCACGCCGGTCCCCACGACGGCAGGTCGACCCGGATCTCGGTGGCCGGTCCGTCCGGCCGCAGCGAGCGGTGGATCCGGCCGCGATCCAGCACGGCGTTCGCCGCCCGGAGCGCGTCGTCGCCGAAGGCGGGGACGGTGCGGACGAGACCGTCCAGGGCCGTCCTGGCCTGGAGCAGCTTGTCGAGCGTGTCCTCGTCGGCGGGCGCGTTCATCTCGCCCAGGGCGTCGCGCACGGGCGTGGAGCCGAGCCAGATCGCGAGCCCGCCGACACCGTCCAGCAGGTCGTGGTAACCGGCGGCGTCGATCCAGCGGGTGTTGAGCAGATCGATCGACAGGGGCTCGCCGGTCAGGGGCCGGGGGTCCGCCGGGAGGTTTCGCGGCACTGAACTGGTCCTTGGGAACGGGGCTGGTCTGGGCTGACGTCCCCATCCTAACCCCTTACGAGCGAATGACAGGTTGACGCCCCCGCACCTAACCTTTAAAGTCCTTTTCAGTGGTTGCGAGGGCGTCTCGCGACCTCGACCTAGGGCATGTGACGACTTTGAGCACAATCACGAATCTGGTGACCGGGCACGTCGGGCTGAACGTCACCGACCTGGAGCGCTCGCTCGCCTTCTACCGCACGGTCTTCGACTTCGAGGTCATGGCCGCGGGCGACGAGACCGACCGCCGCTGGGCCTTCCTCGGACGGGACGGCCGGCTCCTGGTCACCCTGTGGCAGCAGAGCGAGGGCACGTTCAGCGTGAGCACCCCGGGCCTGCACCACCTGTCGTTCCAGGTCGACACCATCGACGAGGTCAACGCGACGGCGGAGGTGCTGCGCGGCCTGGGCGCCGAGTTCGCCTACGAGGGCGTGGTCCCGCACGGCGAGCAGGGCGTCTCCGGGGGCGTCTACTTCACCGACCCCGACGGCACCCGTCTGGAGATCTACGCGCCCACCGGGGCCGACCCCGCGGCCGCCCCCGTCCCCGGCGCTCCGACCTGCGGCTTCTTCTAAAGGAGCAGCTCGCGGAGCACCCTTCCGAAGGACAGCCTCGCGGCCGTACGACTCACGGAGAAAGGATCACTGTGGCCACCTACCACAGCGGCGAGATCGCGGTGCAGGACCGTGCCGGACTCGGCGAACAGGCCCGCCTCTCCCTCGGCGGCATCGGCGAGGCCGTGCCGGAGGTGGCCGCGGCGTTCCTCGCCGAGCAGCCGATGATCGTCGTCGGCGGCGCGGACGCCTCGGGACGGGTCTGGGCGAGCCAGCTGACCGGCCCGCCCGGGTTCCTGCGCACGCCCACGCCCCGGGTCCTCACCGTCGGCGCGCTCCCGTCGCCCGGCGACCCCCTGGAGGACGTCCTGGCCGGGGCCACCGGGCACCACGGATCCGTCCCGGTCGGCATGATCGCCATCGAGCCCGCCACCCGGCGGCGGATGCGGATCAACGGCCGCGCTGTCGTCGAACGCGACGGCCTGCGCGTCGACATCGACCAGGTCATCGCGAACTGCCCCAAGTACCTGCAGAAGCGGGACCACCGCGTCCTCGAACACGACGCCGAGGCGGCTGTGGCCCGTACCGTCACCGACGGCACGGCGCTCGACGCGGCCCAGCGGCGGGCCGTCCGCGAGGCCGACACCTTCTTCGTCGCCACCGTCTCCGACCGCGGGGACGCCGACGCCTCGCACCGCGGAGGCAACCCCGGCTTCGTCCAGGTGCTCTCGCCCACCCTGCTCCGCTGGCCCGACTACGTCGGGAACGCCATGTTCCTGACGCTGGGGAACCTGGCCCTCAACCCCGCGGCCGGCATCGTCCTGCCCGGCTGGGAGACGGGTTCCGCGCTGCACCTCACCGGGACGGCCCGCACCCTGTGGGATCCGGCGGAGACCGTCCGGATCCCCGGAGCCCGGCGCCTGGTGGAGTTCTCGATCGAGGCCGTACGGGAGATCTCCGCCGCGAGCCCCCTGCGGTGGAGCGCCCCGGCCTACTCCCGATTCAACCCGCCGGTGCGCTGAGCGTCCCCGCTCGGCGCTCGGCGCACCCGACCTCGTAATGGAGCCACCCGTGCGGATCACCGTGGACATGAACCTCTGCGAGAGCCATGGACAGTGCGTCTTCGCGGCGCCCGGCGTCTTCTCGTTCGACGACGACGACCACCTGCTGTACGACGCCACCCCCGCCGACGCCCTGCGGGCCACGGTGGAGGCGGCCGCGGCGAGCTGCCCCGTCCGTGCCATCGGCGTCACCCCCCGGTGAACGCGACCACCGGCCGGCTGGTGATCGTCGGAGCCTCGCTCGCCGGCCTGAGGGCGGCGGAGGCCCTGCGCGCCGGCGGCTTCACCGGCGGCCTCACCATCGTCGGGGACGAACCCCACCTGCCCTACGACCGGCCACCGCTGTCGAAGCGGATCCTGACGGCGGACCCGGCGCACGACCCGGCACCCGGCCTGACGTGGGACAACGACCTGCCGCTCCCGGACGGCTTGGACGCGCGATGGGAACTCGGCCGTCCGGCCGTCCGCCTCGACCCGCGGGGAAGGACGGTCACCCTCGCGGACGGCACCCGGCTGGCCTACGACGGCGTTCTCGTCGCGACCGGCGCGACGGCCCGCGGCAGGCCCGACCCGGACCGCGGGGTCCTCACCCTCCGGACCCGGGACGACGCGCTGAGGCTGCGGGCCGAACTCCGTCCGGGGCGCAGGCTCGTCGTCGTCGGCGCGGGCTTCCTGGGCGGGGAGATCGCGGCCGCCGCCCGCGCGCGCGGCCTGGCCGTCACCCTGGTCGAGGCCGCGAGCCTGCCCCTGGAGCGGGCGATCGGGTCGGTCCCCGGCGCGTTCGTGGCCGAGCTGCACCGCCGGGCGGGCATCGACCTGCGGACCGGTACCACGGTGACGGACTTCCTGTTCGCCCATGGCCGCCGCCTGTCCGGTGTCCGCCTGTCCGACGGCACCGAGACGCCCGCGGACGTGGCCGTGCAGGCACTCGGCGCCGCACCCGCCACCGCCTGGCTGGCCGGATCCGGCATCGACATCGGCGACGGCGTGCGCTGTGACGTCCACCTGCGCGCCCTGGCCCCGGACGGGACCGTCGTGCCGGGCGTGGTCGCGGCCGGCGACGTCGCCCGCGTCCCGCACCGCCTCGCCGGCGGGACCTCGATCGTCCTCGGCCACTGGACCAACGCCGCCGAGCAGGGCGCCGTGGCCGCGCACACCCTGCTGAGACCGGACGAGCCCCGCCCGTTCACCGGCGTTCCCGGCTTCTGGTCCGACCTGCACGGCGCCCGGATCCGGTCGGTGGGCCTGCCCGCTCTGGCGGACGAGGTGCGCGTCCACGAGCACGACCTCCCGGGCCGGCACCTGGAGGTCTCCTACCACCGGGACGGAGGGCTCGTCGGAGCCCTGACCGTCGGCCGTACCGGCAGGCTCGTCCCCTACCGGCGTCGGCTGGAGACGGCGAGCCGGGACCCGGCGTCGTCCGCCGCGCACGGACATGCTCGCCCCGCGCGGGTCCGCTCGTGATCAGCGGGTCCGCTTGTGATCACCCGTCACGGTTCGTCGGGACGGGAAGTCACGGCTCGTCGGGACGGCAAGTCGCCGTTCGTCGCGACGGGAACGAGCGGGGGAGTTCATCGGGCGCGCTCGCCGGGGACCAGCATCCGCTCCCAGAACACCTCGTCGTGCCAGGCGCCGTCACTGTAGAAGTGCTCGTGCGCGATGCCCCACGACCTGAAGCCGTTCCTCGTCAGCACCCGGTGGGAGGCCAGGTTCTCGAGCTGGGTGTGCGCCTCCAGCCGGTGCAGGCCCAGCTCCTCCGCCGAGATCCGCACGACCTGCTCCACCGCGCGGCTCGCGTGCCCCCGGCCCTGGAACGCGGACGCGACCCAGTAGCCGAGAAAGCCCTTCTGGAAGGATCCCCTCAAGATCGTGCTCACCGCGATCTGGCCGACGACGGTGCCGTCGGCCACGATGACGCCGGGCCACCCACCGCCCTTGGCGTGCGTGTCGAGAAGGTGCTCGATCCAGCGGGCCTGGCCGTCCTCCGTGTAGAAGCCGTCCGGCCGGACGGGAAGCCAGCGGACGTTCGCATCGAGGTCGGACACGAGATGGCGTGTGATGACCGGGGCGTCGGCGACGTCGATCAGGCGTACAGAGGTCGGGGACGTCATCGGTTCACCTCCTTGGCTCGGGCACCGGGCCCCTGCCGGTCACGGCGGCAGGTCGGGCCCGGGGCGGTGTACCTGGTCGAAGAGGTCCGGATGGTGCCAGGGCAGGATGACGGGCTCGTCGGGGACGTCACCGGCGAGCAGGCGTTCCAGCAGATCCGCCAGGCCGAACGGGATCACCTGTTCGCCGGTGCTCCGGAGCTCGGGCAGGGACCACCAGCGGAAGCCGTCGATCAGCGACCGTTCGTGATCCTCCATGCCGGAGACGTCGACCTCCATCTGCCGGCTGCGGAGGAAGAAGAAGGACTCGCGGGAGAGGAACAACCGGCCGTCGGCCCGGCGCCAGTGCCCCTCGGCGGCGGCCACGACGTGCCCGAGCTCCTCGGGCGGGACCGAGTACCCCGTCTCCTCGCGGAGCTCTCGTGCCGCGGCGTGGTCCAGCGGCTCACCGTCGTCGATGCCGCCACCCGGGGTGAACCATGAGTGTTCGGCGGCATCCGTCATCCTCAGCCCGCGATAGAGCAGGATCCGATCTTCGCCGTCGACCAGCAGGATGCGCGCGGACGGTCGGAGGGTCACGTCGGGCATGACGATGATCCTAGATGCCGCCGCTGCGGGGTGACCATCGCGATCCGGCCGCGACACCGGGAAGGCCGCTGTCATGGAAAGGCCCGTCTCACGGGAAGGCCGCTCTCACGGGAAGGCCCGTCTCACGAGGACGACCCGTCTCACGGGGAGGCCGTCACGCCCGGCCGGACGACGCCGCCGGCGGAGGCCACCCGGTCACGGTGCCAGCGGAGCAGGCCGGTGAAGGCCAGCCCGGAGGTCACCACCCCCCCGACGACCCGTACCCAGTGGCCGGTCTCGAACTCGGCGGCGACGGTACGCAGGTAGGCGGCGGAGTGGGTGCCGACCGGGTCCACGAACATGATCGTGTTGCGCGGCCAGAAGAAGAGCGCGGAGAACAGGAACTCCGCGCAGACGAACACGACCGTGGCCGGGACGATCCACCGGCGCACCGACGGCGTACGCCAGGTGAGCAGGGACGCCAGCACGGCGCCGATCACGGTGCTCAGCCCGAGCGGCGGGAAGAAGTCGGACGGACCGGCGGCGACGATGAACTCGCGGGTCAGGACGAGCGAGGCGGGCGGGTCCCGGAAGATGTTCGGGTAGAGCATCACGGTCTCGGCGATGACACCTCCCATCGAGATCATCGACGTCCATACGAGCACGATCAGGACTGCGGTCGTCACACGCGGCGCGCGGATCATCAGAGAACTCCGTTCCGTCCGTTCGGGTGGTCGGTCGTCCGGGGACGGGACGAGCGGTCGGTCGTCCGGGGACGGGACGAGGCTAGGCAACCGCGGGGTGCCCGGTCGTCCGGCCGGGATCCCGGCCCGGGGTCGCCTCCCGACGTACCGGGACGCCCCGTGAATACGCCCGTAGGCGGCGGTGCCGGACGGTGCGCCTTTCGTACACTGCCCGGGTGCAGACAGTGCGGATCCCCGCCCGCATCGCCGACGCGGGTGTCGGAGCGGCCGTCACGGCCGTGGTCACCGTCGCGATCGCCGCCGACCTCGACGCCGGCCTCGGTGGCGGCCCGGCACCGCCGGTGGCCGCCTACCTGTTCGCGCCCGCGTTCGGCGCGCTGATGCTCCTGCGGCGGCGCTTCCCGGTCCTCGTGCTCCTGGCCACGACCGCGGGACTGATCGGGTACTACGCCGTGGACTTCCCGCCGATCGGCCTGGCGCTCCCGCTGACCGGCGCGCTGTACTCCGCGGCCGAGGCCGGCAGGTGGCGGTGGGCGGCCGGGGTGACCGTGGCGACGATCGCGGCGTCCGGCTTCTTCAGGCTCCGTGAGGGCGACGACCCCGGTTACCTCTTCGGGCAGGAGCTGACCTCGGCCGCGGCGCTGATGATCGCGATGATCACGGTGGGCGACGGCATCCGTACCCGCCGCCTGCTCAGGGCCGAGATGCGTCACCGGGAGGCGGCCGCGGCCGAGGAGCGGGAACGGGTGGCGGCGCGCAGGACCGAGGAGGAGCGGTTGCGCATCGCCCGCGAGCTGCACGACGTCCTCGCCCACACCGTCACGGTCATCTCGGTGCAGGCCGCGGTCGCCGCCGAGGCGCTGGACGACGATCCGCCCGCGGCCGGGTCCGCGCTGGAGGTCATCCGGCAGGCGAGCGGGAACGCGATGAAGGAACTGCGCGCGACCCTCGGGCTGATCCGCGAGGGAGGCGGGGTGACGACCCCGCTCGCGCCGGTCGGCGGACTGGCCCAGCTGGAACGGCTGGCCCGCACCACGAGCGAGAGCGGGCTGCCGGTGACCGTGCGGGTCCTGGGCGAGCCGGTGGCGGTGCCGCACGTCGTCGAGGCGACGGCCTACCGGGTCGTCCAGGAGTCGCTGACCAACGCGCTGCGCCACGCGGGCGCCACCGCCGCCGAGGTGGTGGTCCGCTACGGGGACGAGCTGCGGGTCAGCGTGACCGACGACGGCCGCGGCGGCGAGCCCGTCGCGTCCCCCGCCGCCGTCCCCGTCACCACCGTCCCCTTCGCCGCGGACGTCGCCGCCGGGAAGGACGCCGCGCGGGGTGTCACGAGCGGCGGGTACGGTCTTCGCGGCATGGCGGAACGGGTGGAACTGCTCGGCGGCACGGTCCGGGCGGGCGGCGGGGACGGCGGGTTCCGGGTGGACGTCACGCTCCCGCTCGCGGTGACGGACCGTCTCGCCGCGGACATCGTCCCCGCTCCCGCCGATCCCCCCACCCTGAACACCTCCGCGAACACCGCCCAGGGAACCCCGTGAGCGCCGGGACGCCGATCCGGGTCGTGCTCGTCGACGACCAGCAGCTCGTCCGGGCGGGTTTCCGGGCGCTGCTGGAACGGGCGCCGGACATCGTGGTCGTCGGCGAGGCCGCCGACGGTGAGGCGGGGGTGGCGCTGGTCCGCGCCGAGCGTCCCGACCTCGTCCTGATGGACGTGCGGATGCCCGGTCTCGACGGTGTCGAGGCGACCAGGCGGATCGTCGCGGACGAGCGGTTGCGCGCGGTCAGGGTGATCGTGCTCACCACCTTCGACACCGACGAGTACCTCTTCGCGGCGATCCGGGCGGGCGCGTCCGGTTTCCTGCTGAAGGACGCCGGGCCCGGTGAGCTCCGGGAGGCCGTGCGCACCGTCGCCTCCGGGGACGCGCTGCTCTCGCCCTCGGTGACCCGGCGGGTCCTGAACGCGGTCGCGGCGTCGTCGGAGCGGTTCGACGCCGGCCTGATCGCGGGGTTGACCGAGCGGGAACGCGAGGTGCTCGCCGAGGTCGGGGCAGGCCGGTCGAACGCGGAGATCGGCGCCGTGCTCTTCATCAGCCCGGCCACCGCGCGCACCTACGTCAGCCGGTTGCTGGCCAAGCTCGACGCCCGCGACCGCTCCCAGCTGGTCGTCATCGCGTACGAGAGCGGCCTGGTCCGTCCCGGAGGGACCTGACCGCCCGGCTTTCGCCTGATCGCCCGGCTTTCGCCTGATCGCCCGGCTTTCGCCTGATCGCCCGGCTTTCGCCTGACCGCCCGGTTCTCTCCCGACCGCCCGGTTCTCTCCCGACCGCCCGGCTCTCAGGTCCCTCCAGGGGTGATCCCGTACCTGCGGAGCCGGTCGGCCTCGCCGGTCCGGCCGAGCCGTCTCAGCAGGTCCGTCACCTGCCGCAGGGCCCCGGGGACCCCCAGCTCGGCGGCCCTGAGATAGGCGAGGACCGCCTCGTCCGGACGGCCGGCCTCGCGCAGCAGGGCCGCCGACCAGACCAGGGCCTCCAGGTCGCCCGCCTCGGTACGCGCGTCCAGCCAGGCGATCGCCTCCTCGGCGCGGCCCGTCTCGCGCATCAGGTCCACCGCGTACCCCAGGGCGGCTCTGTCGCCGTGCTCGGCGCGGGCCCTCAGCCATTCGACGGCCTCGCCGGATCGTCCGGTCTGGTGCAGCAGCGCGGTGAGCCGCCCGAGGGCGTCGAGGTCACCGTCCCCGGCGCGGGCGCGCAGCCAGGTGACGGCCTCCCCGGTCCGTCCGGACTCCTGGAGGAGCTCGACGGCCTTCCACAGGGCGTCGGCGTCGCCGTTCCCGGCACGGGCGCGCAGCCAGGCGATCGCCTCCCCGGTCCGGCCCGCCCGCTGGAGCAGCTCGACCATCCGCCAGCCCGCGTCGGTGTTCCCCGCCTCGGCGGCGCGGCGGTAGGCGGCCAGGGCCTCGCCGGTCCGGCCCGTCCGCTCCAGCAGCTCGACCATCCGCCAGCCCTCGCCGACACGACCGGCCCCGGCGGCGCGGCGGTAGGCGTCCAGCGCCTCCTCCCACCGGCCCTGCCCGTACAGCAGGACGGCCATCGGCCAGTGGGCACCGGCGTTGCCCGCCTCGGCGGCGCGCCGGTGGGCGGCGATGGCCTCCGTGACGCGTCCCGCCTCGCTCAGGAAGGAGGGCACCAGCTCGACGGCGTGCCGGTCACCGTCCCGGGCGCGGGAGGCCAGCCAGGTCACGGCCTCCCCGGTCCGGCCGGTGTGCCGCAGCAGCCGGGCCGCCTGTTCGAGCGCGAGGTCGTCACCGGTCCGCGCCCGTGCCCTGAGCCGGGCGATCGCCCGGTCCACCTGTCCGGTCTGCCGCAGGAGCCCGACCATCCGCCAGAAGGCGTAGGTGTCGCCGTCCCGCGCCCGCCCGGTCAGCCAGCCGACCGCCTCCTCGGTCCGGCCCCGCCGCCGGAGCAGCTCGACCAGCTCGGCGGTGGCGCGATGGTCGCCGCGCTCGGCGCGGGCGCGCAGCCAGGTGACGGCCTCGCCGGTACGCTCCGCCTCCACCAGCAGCCGGACCGCCTGCCGCAGGGCGCGGTGGTCGCCGCGCTCGGCGAGGTCCCGCGTCCTGGCGATCGCCTCCCCGGCCCGTCCCGCCCCCACCAGCAGGGCGACGGCCCGTTCGAGGGCGTGCCGGTCGCCCGTCTCCGCGGCGCGCAGGTAGGCGGTGATCGCCTCCTGCTCGCGGCCCGTCCGCAGCAGCAGGGAGCCCAGCCACGCCGGGGCGTCCAGGTTCCCGGCCTCGGCGGCACGCCGGTAGACGGCGAGGGCCCGCTCGGGGTGTCCCGCCCGGTCCAGCAGGGCCGCCGCCCAGCCGAGCAGGCCGGTGTCGGCCTCCCGGGCGAGGTCCCGCGTCAGGACGACGGCCTCGCCGGTCCGTCCCGTCTCCACCAGCAGCTCGATCACCTCCCTCAGCGCGTCGGTGTTCCCGGCCTCCGCGGCGCGCCGATAGGCGGCGATGACCTCCTCGTGGTGCCTCACGTCGCGCAGCAGGGGGGTGATCCGGCGCAGGACCCGGGCGTCGTCCAGCCCGTCGTGGGCCCGCAGCCAGGCCAATACCTCACCGCCCCGTCCCGCCTCCCTGAGCAGGGCGATCGCCTGCCCGGCCGCCTCCGGATCGCCCGCGGCGGTGGCGGTCCCGTACAGCCGGAGGGCGTGGCGGTGCAGGCCGCGGGCGTGGGCCTGCACCGCGACGGACAGTTGCTCCCCGGGGGCGGCGTGCAGGATCAGCGCGTCCCACACGGCCGCCGGCACGGGACGCGTACGGTGACCGGTGCGGCCGAGCTGCTCCAGGTGGTCCGCCAGCCGGAAACGGGCCGGTACGCCGGGAAGGGGACGGACCGGGGCGAGCGGGCCGCCGACCCCTCGATGGCGCGCGCAGGCGTGGGCCATGGCCCGGTCGAACCAGTCCCAGGGCAGGTCCTCCCGCTGCGGACCGGTCAGGTAGCCGGGTGCGGCGGCCCTGAGCAGGGCGTCCGGCAGGACCGGGCCGTGGCCGGCGCGCCTGGCGTCCATGGCCGCCTCGATCAGGGCCCTGACCGGCGCGGGCGCGTCGCGGTAGCGCTTGACCAGGGCGGGCGCGCCGGCGAGGTACTGGGCGATCCGGCCGTCACGGGCCTGGGCGTACGCGCGCGCCAGCCGGGGGTCGCGGGCCGTCGCCGCGCGCACCGCCTCCAGCGCGGGCCCGGTGAAACGGCCGGGTACGTGGACCGCGGTGCCGGTCAGCAGCGCCCGCGCCCGGGCGTGGGGGTCGGCGGAGGCGCGGGCGGGACCACCAGAGGGACCACCGGCGGAACCACCGACGGGGCCGTCCGCGCCGGTACCGGTCGCCGGACCGACGGGAGCGGCGGTCAGCGCGGCCCAGTACTCCGGCCAGATGGTGCCCAGGACCAGCACGGGGCCGCGCTCGGGGTCGCGCACCAGGGCCCGTAACCCGGCGGCGACCCGCTCACCCTGCTCGTCCGGGGTGAGCAGGTGGAGCTGGGAGCGGTCGAGCCACACGACGGTCCTCGGCGTGACGAAGGCCAGGGCGTCGGCGGTCTCCTCGGGACGGTCCCGGCCGGCCGGCCGCCACAGCCGCCACCCACCGGGCAGCAGCCGCACGGCCTCCCAGCAGGTCCGGGTCTTGCCGGTGCAGGAGTCGCCGACCAGCATCGCGATGCCGCTCTGCCCGGCCGCCGCCCGCCGTACCAGGGCGGCCAGTTCCTCGTCGTGCCGGCGCGGTACGTAGGCGGGCAGCCGCGGCGGGCCCGTCGTCCCGGCTCCCGGACCGGTCGCGCCGGTCCCAGGGGTCCTCGTCCCGCTTCCCGGACCGGTCGCCTCGGGTCCCGGGTCGATCGACGGGTGCACCCCGAGCGCGAACGGGTCGGTCAGCGAACGGATCGGCACCCCCGCCGCGACGGCCAGGCGGCTGCGTGCCCACAGCTCACGGGCCCGCCCGGCCGCCGCCCCGGGATCCTGCCCGGCCGATCGGGCCAGCACGATGACGACGGCGATCAGGTCGGCCTGCACGGGAGGCGGCCGGACCGAGGTCAGCATGTGGTGCACGGCGTCGGGCCCGGGAGCGGCGGTCAGACCGTCGTCAGCGACGATCATGGTGGCGACGGCACCGGGGGCGGGCGCGCCGGCCTCCAGGTACAGCTCGTACAGCAGATCCTTGAGCTCGCGCAGCGGTCCCGGGGGGATCCTCGGGCGAGTGACAGGGCGCGACCCCCGCCGGACCCGGCCGCCGCTCTCATCGCCATTCATTTCACCATCATCACCCTATGCGAAGGGAGGTAATGGATTAAATCAAGAATATGTATTCAGAAGAATGCCTTATCCCAGTTTAGGACTTTCTTAATAATATTTGCGCGATGTTTCACTGTTTACGGATATCCCGCCCTGGTGCGCGGGCCCGCCCGGCCGGGGCCGCGTTTCCGGTCATGTGGAACCGGCGACGGAGACGAACCCGGAACCGGGACGGTAGTCGGGTGACTGGTGGCGGAAGTAGGTGTTGTAGACCTTGCAGTAGTGACCGCCCCGGGCCAGCAGCGTGGCGTGGTCGCCCTCCTCGACGATCCGGCCGTGATCCAGCACGATGATCCGGTCGACGTGCTCGATCGTGGACAACCGGTGGGCGATGACGATGGAGGTGCGGTCGGCCAGCACCCGGTCCAGCCCTTCCTGGATCTGGGCCTCGGTCAGCGGATCGACGCTGGCGGTGGCCTCGTCCAGGACCACGATCGCCGGATCCTGGACGAGCAGGCGGGCCAGCGCGACGAGCTGGCGCTGGCCCATGGACAGGGCGCGGCCGTACTCGCCGACGTCGGTCCGCAGGCCGTCGGGCAGGGCGTCGATCCAGTCGCCGCCCCCGACGGCCGTGGCGGCGGCCAGCACCTCCTCGTCGGTCGCCTCCGGCCTCGGATAGCGGATGTTGTCGGCGACGGTGCCGCTGAACAGGAACGGGGCCTGCGGGACCGCGCCGATCTGCCGCCGGTACCCGGCCAGGTCGAGCGTGCGGATGTCACGGCCGTCGATCGTCAGCAGGCCGTCCTGGAACTCGTAGAACCGGGTGATCAGTTTGCTGAGCGTGGACTTGCCCGCACCGGTGTGGCCGACCAGCGCGACGCTCTCGCCCGCCTCGATGACGAGGTCGAAGTCCCGCAGGACGGTGCTGCCGGCCTCGTAGCCGAACGTGACGCCCTGGAACTCGATGCGGCCCGCGAGCCTGCCGACCGGCCGGGGATCGGTCTGCACGACCCGGGGCGGCGCGTCGATCAGGGCGAAGACCCGCTCGGACGCGGACAGGCCCTGCTGGAACTGGGACCAGAACGCGGCGATGGAGGTCAGCGGGATCCAGAAGAGCGCGACGCTCTGCAGGAAGAGGTACCAGTCGCCGGCGGACAGCTCACCGCCGAGCGCCCGGGTGCCGCCCACCTGGACGAGACCGACCGTGGCCAGCCCGGCGACCAGGAAGAGCACGGGGAAGATGCTGGAGAAGACGAAGCCCTGACGGAGCGTCACCCGGTAGCTCTGCTGGTTGATCGGGCGGAACTCGTCGTAGATCCGCTGCTCCTGGCGGAAGTTCTTGGCGACGGTGATCCCGCCCATGGTCTCCTGCAGGGTGGCGTTCACGCGGCTCAGCGAGCGCTGCGCACTGCGGGTGCTGGTGCGGGCGACCTTGCGGAACAGCAGGGCCACGGCCATCACGACCGGCGCCACGACAAGGGTGAGCAGGGCGAGCCCGACACTGCGCTGGAAGAGCAGGACCGCCACGAAGCCGACCATCAGCACCTGGCTGATCAGGTCCATCGTGAGGGTGGAGACGGTGGCGAAGTCGTCGGTGTCGGAGGTGACCCGGCTGACGATCCTGCCCGACGGGGTCTCGTCGTAGAACGACAGGTCGCGTTCGAGCACGGCGTCGAAGGCGTCCTCGCGCAGGCGCAGGACGACGTCGCCGGTGACCTTCGCGCTGTACCACTGGCGGACGAAGTTGAACAGCCAGCCGAGCACCCCGGCGAGCAACAGGCCGGCGCTGAGCCGCAGGCCGACGTCGGCGATGGTGCCGTTCTCGATGCCGTCCACGCCCTCGCTGATCAGCAACGGCATGGCCGCCTGGGTCAGCGAGAACAGCACGATCATGATCGCGACCAGGACCATCGACCCCAGCTTCGGCCGGAAGTACGACAGGATCCTGCGGAGCAGGTCACGGTCGCTGTAGGTGCGGTCGTAGTCCTCGGCGTCGAGACCGTCCATGATGAAGCCCATCAGGCGTGCCCTCCCTGCTCGCCCGCCACGGCCACGACCGGGTCCGCGGCCCCGGTGCCCGGCAGGTCGACCTCGTCGTAGTGGGCGAAGATCCGCCGGTACAGACGGCTCCGGGCGATCAGCTCGTCGTGCGTGCCGAAGTCCACCAGCTCGCCCCGGCGGAGCAGCAGGACCTTGTCCGCCCAGCGGATCTGGGAGAGCCGGTGTGTGATCAGGAGCGTGGTGCGCCCGTCCAGGACACGGTCGATGGCCTGCTGGATCCTGTCCTCCGTGGCGGAGTCGATCGCGCTCGTCGAGTCGTCGAGCACGAGGATCGCGGGATTCGTCAGCAGTGCCCGCGCGATGGCCAGGCGCTGGCGCTGGCCGCCGGAGAGGGTGATGCCGCGCTCCCCGATGACCGTGTCGTAGCCCTCGTCGAGCTCGCCGACGAACTCGGCGGCCTGGGCCTCCTCCGCCGCCCGGACGACGGCCTCCCGGTCCGCCCGCTGGCCCAGCCCGAAGGCGATGTTCTCGGCCACCGAGCGGGAGAAGAGCACGATGTCCTGCTCGATGGTGGAGATCTGGGAGCGCAGCGAGTCGAGGTCCCACTCGCGCACGTCCACGCCGTCCACCAGGATCCGGCCCGCGGTGACGTCGTAGATCCGCGGGACCAGCTTCGCCAGCGTGCTCTTGCCCGAACCGGTCTCGCCGACGACGGCGACGGTCTCACCCGGCCGTACGGCGAACGTCAGGTCGCGCAGCACCGGATCGCCGTCCCCGTAGCCGAACGTCACGTTCTCGAAGACGATCGACCCGCCGATCGGCGCGGTGTGGCCGTCGGCGCGCTGCCCGAGCTCGGTCTCGGTGTTCATGATGCTCAGGATCCGGCGGGAGGACACGATGCCGATCTGCACCAGCGAGAAGGTGAAGATCGAGATCGAGGTCGGGAAGCCCAGCATGCCCATCAGGCCCATGAAGGCGACCAGCTCGCCGATCGTCAGGGCTCCCGCGGCCTGGAGATACAGGCCGTGCCAGAGCGCCCCGGCCATCGCGAAGGCGAAGAGCAGGGTCGGCAGGTAGCGGGCCTGGACCAGGCCGTTGGCGGCGAAGGAGTCGCGGTAGCGCCGGGCGCGGGCCCGGAACCGCCGCCGCTCCTGGTCCTCCTGCGCGGTGACCTTGATGACCTCGATGCCGCGGACGGCCTCGTTCAGCCCGGCGTTGAGGTCGCCGAACTCCTCCCGCATGCGGGTCGCCACGGGATTGAGCCGCCTCATGTAGTGCCGGAGCGCGATGACGAAGACGACCCCGAAAAGGCAGGGCACCAGCAGCAGGCGCGGATCGATCGCGGCGATGAAGAACAGCGGCACCAGGCCGGTCAGGCCGGAGTCGACGATCAGGTCGACGCCCGGATTGATCATCGCGGAGAGCTGCCGGATGTCGTTGGCCGCCCGCGCCATCAGGTCGCCGACGCGCTGCCGGTTGTGGAAGGTCTGGCTCTTGCCCAGCAGGCTGACGTACAGCTCGTCTCGGGCGTCGCGCTCCAGCCGCTTGGCCAGGACCTCGCCGGACAGGCGCGCGACCACGTCGAAGGCGCCGCGGGTCACCACGATCGCCAGCAGCCCCAGCGAGATCAGGCCCAGCGCCCGCGCGGCGCCGCCGCCACCGTTCAGCACGACGTCGAACGCCCTGCCGGTGAGCCCGGGGACCATGCCGTTGAGCACCACCATGACCAGGGATGAACCGAGGAAACCGGTCAGCTGGAGCGGGTGGCGGCGGACGTGGGACCAGATCCAGCGCACCGGGCTCCGCCTGTCGTACGGGCGGCCGGAGACGGAGAACTCCGCGCTGCTGCTGGACACGGCATGGCTCCCGGACGGGTCGAGGACGGGGGTCGGACCTGCTTTCTACCACCGGCCCCCGACGTTTTCCCATCGGATTGTTCTCGCCCCGTCCGCGGACCCCGCCGCGCGACAAGGGACGACATGGCAAGAGACATGGCAAGGGACGACCCAGCGCCTCCCGGCGGGCTCCGGTGTACCGGGTCACCGCCGGGAGGCGCTGGGAGGCGTTGGGAGGCGTTGGGTCAGTTCGTCACCCGGAGGTCACTGCCAGGTGTCCAGGCGGCAGCCGTCGGCGGTCTTGCCGTTGTTGCAGTGGTTGAGCTGGAGGGAGTCGAGCTGGTAGGCGAAGGTCTGGCCGGCGGGGCTGACCACCGAGATCTGGACGCCGGTCGCTCCGGCCGGGGCGGTCGCGCTGTGCCGGTATTCCGTCCAGGTGCCGGTCAGCGCGATGGCCGGACCTTCACTGGAGGAGATCAGGGTGTTGGACGAGTTGTACCACGACAGGCGCAGCTTCACGTTGCCGGAGGTGGCGGTGGTCATCTTGGCGAAGAACCTGTAGGTCTGGCCGGCGGTCACCGCGGGTCTGCGGGTGACCGACACGACGCCGACGGCGTGCGACTGCACGCTCATGGTGAGCGACCGGCGGCCGTCGTAGTGCTTGGCCGAGATCTGTGACGTCGGGCCGGGCGGGGTCACCTGGATCCAGCCGCCGCCCGAGACGCTGAACCCGGTCGGGGTGGCGTACGGCGCGTCGGCCTCGACGGTGCGTTCCTGCGCGGTCAGCAGGTCGTTGCTGTAGCCGATGTCGCAGCAGGTGGGGGCGGTGAAGTAGGGCCAGGCCGCGACGTTCACCTTGCGGGTGTCGGCGGCCTCGTTGCCGGTGTAGAAGGTCGCCGTGGTCTCGCTCGGGTCGTAGTAGTTGTTGAAGTCGTGGTCCAGCTGCCAGTCGTACCTCGGGTTGGACATGACGTCGGGATAACTGAGGTGGTCGACGGCCTCGGTGACCTTGGGATGGTCCACGTAGAAACTGTCCGCGCCGAGGTGGATCAGTTCGTGCAGCTGGGTGGCGCTGGACCATTCGTCGGCGGTCGCCGCGCACGTCGTCGTGCACCAGGCGGTCGCGGTCCCGTTGAAGTCCTCGAACACCACGTACTTACGGTTGGCGTTGTCGTATCCCGCCGCGCCGAGATCATCGGTGATCTTGTCCACCGTGGTCTCGCCGCCGATCACACCGGCCTCGATCTTCTCCGGTACCACCAGCGCGCGGGCGTAACCGGAGTAGGTGCCGGTGTCGTAGCCGGTACGGCAGCTCAGCTTCAGGTGCTGGTCGTAGTTGGTGGAATCGTCCAGCTCCAGGTCCATCCGGTCGACCAGCTTGGCGATCTGCTCGACATGGGTCTCGTAGTTGTTCCCGCCGCCGTCGTGCCAGGCGTAGATCACCTGGATGGCCGGGGTGCTCCCGCTCGCGTTCTTGGGGTCGGACAGCGTCGTGGTGCAGCCACGCTTGGGAACGTTGGCGTCCACCGGCAGTACGTACGGACCGGTGGGTTCGTCGAGGTACGGCGGCGCGAACGCGGCCACCGGACTCGCCATCGCCAGGACGACGAGTCCCCCCGCGGCGATCGCCGACATGATGCGACGCAGTTTCACTGACAAAGGTGTTCCTCCCATTGAGAACCCATGATCGGGAGAGTAATCAGCGCCACTGATGAAACAAATACCTCATTTTAAGTATTTTCGGACTGACGAATAAACGTATGATCTTGCCCTGGTATTAGGTTTGCCGTAACCAAAAGTGCAGTACCGATAACGGTTTCGGCTGGCCATCCCTTTCTGATAAAAACCTCAGCAAGGTACTTTGTGTGGATTTAATCAATTAAGTCCGTAAAAAAGCATTTTGTGTCATATGGCGGAGTCGACGGACCGGCAGGGATCCCGCGGCGAACGGCGAAAATCCGGCGGACACGGCTCCGGACCACGGTCACCGAGAGTGTCGAGAACGGTCGCCGATCTCCCCGGCCATCGCCTGCCGTCTCCCGGAGAGCCGGAACGGGCTCTCGCCGGAGGGGGACGGGATGCTCGACCGCGAACGCGGCAAGGACCCACGCGGGATCCCGTCCAGCTCGGCGGTGTGCCCCGGGAGGAGTTCACCGGCTCACGAGCACCGGGGCGATCCGCTCGCCGCGGGCATGACGACCGGGTCGCAGGCCGTACCGGCTGGAATCGGGATGCCGGACCTGCAAACCGGCATGTAGCCTGCGCGGGGACTCGGAAAGAGGGAAGCACAGTGGGACACGTTGAGGTCGGCCATCTGACGTAAGTGTCGTGATCCCCTGGGAAGTGCTCGGAACTCTCGCGGGCACCTCAGTACGGGCTCATCTGGTCTAGTACCTTGGCGGCGAGGGCTATGAACCGCTCGGCTTTCTCCAGGTCCTGCAGCACGTCGTCGGGAGTGATCTCCGGGGTGTCGGGGCGTGGATATTCAGCGCTGTTGCGACGGCGGCGCATGCGGTCGAAGGAGCGGAGTGCCTGTCCGAGCGGAGGATCCAACTGAGCCGTCACCACGTCCAGCACCGCGAGATGCCCGCCCCTGCTTGTGGCACGTAAGCCCTGATTTTCCAGAATCGACGCGAGAGCCTTCCGTGAGGCGTCGTAGACGAGTTGGTAGGCCCCTGTGGGGTCTGTCCCGACACCGCTGCGGGCGAGAATGATGTGCCGCTCGGCCTGGGCGATCATGGTGTCGGCATGTTCCCGGCTCGGCGGTACCCGCTCCAACTGACCGGCGGTCAGCATCGCGTCGATCCGGTCGCGTCCCTGCATCCATCTCACGGTGTTCTCCGGTTCTGAATCAAAAGATGGAGGGGCTTGTTCCGCAGGGACGTCACGAACGGGTCGCCCTGGTCGGCGTGCCACGACGCAGGCGAGATCCGGTTGATGTTCACCTCGCGGCCGAGAACGCGTTCTGCCGCTCGTGCCGCGTCGTACAGTTCGTCCTCGTCCGGGGCGCCCACCACGAGGACATCGATGTCACGTGGGGACGGCCCGGTCTGGTTCGCGTGCCGGGCGGCCCAGGAGCCGTAGATGTACGCCTCGTCGATGCCCGGGATCGGCTGAAGGAGGGGCGGCAGGACGGCCGCCGGGCCGAAGGTCACCGCCAGCAGGTCGGTGAGCGGCTTGGCGACGATCGTGTCGGTGTCGGCACGGATGAGGCGGAGGTTGCCGTGCCGTCTCTCTTTGGTCAACCCGGCGGCGGCGAACCGGTCCATCTCACGGCTCACGGTCGGCTGGGACACACCTGTCCGTTTGGCGAGATCGGTCGTCGAGTACTCCTTCTCCGGGTGCAGGTACAGCCAGGCGAGTAGTTCGCCGACGGCGTTGGACCGGAACAGGGGAAGCAGCAACGGTGGAATTTCCCTCATAGATGAATAGTACTATGCATCTATAGCATACTGATAGCGCTGTGTCATCGATCCATCTCAAAGCGTTCCTGTTCGTGGAAGCGAGGGAGCTGCCGAAGGGTGACGCCGGTCGCGACACCGTGCCGTACCGGCGGAAAATCCGAGTGCCCGCAGGGCGAGGTCGGTGGGCAACGCTGCGCGAGGACCCTTTGAAGGGCAACGGAATGGTCGCGGGACATCTCAAGGTCGGCCTGCCTGTGAACCGCGACCCCCTTCCTGCTCGGAAGGGGGTCGCCAGAGTGTCCTAAGGTCGTTGCCCGGCCTTGTCGACCAGGTGGGTTTCCAGCTGGGCGCTGAGCACGAGAGGGGTGCCCGCCGGCACGAAGACCGGGTCCACGTTCGCGTACCTCATCGTGCGGTCCGCGACGGTGACCCCGTACGTCCCCAGGTAGCGGAAGTCGTCCGGGCTCAGGATGAGTTCGTAGCGTGCCCAGTCGTCGGTGTGGCTGAAGGCGATCCCGCGCCTGCCCTCGGCGTCCACGGCATCGGGACGTACGGTCACTCCCTCGATCAAGGGCAGTGCGCGGAACAGGGCGGCACGCACCTCGGGGCTGAGTGCCTGCTCGCCCATGAGCTGGTAGATCGCCTGGAAGAGCCGCTGTTCCCTGGACTCCTCATGAGGGCTGCCATCGCCGCTGAACCACTCGGCCATGGACTCCGCCGTGACCTTGTCGATCCGGTCGAGCAGCTTCTGTGGCGTGACGGGAGGCTCGGCCAGATCGGCCGCGGAGATTCCGGGATGGGTGCCCTGGACGAGCAGTTCGCCGCCGGGCGGGTACCAGGCGACCTGCTCGCCGTTCACGCTGGTCCACATCTCGCTGGTGGTGCGCTCGCCGATGTTCACACCGAACCCGCCGCCGAGCTCGCCGGGCGTGGCCTGCCTCTCCCTGATGTACAACCACTGGCCCGGCGAGGGCTTCATCCCGCCGCGGGCCTCGACCGCCTCGGCCGCGCGCTCGCTGAGCTCCTGGACGCCGGCCACGGGCGTCACCTGGGGCACCTGCGATCGGACCACACCGATGCCGATCACCACCGACAACACGCCGGCGAGCGCGATCCTCCAGGACAGCCGGGGCAGGCGCCGCCGCGCGGGCGCGGGCAGGGTGTGTATCTCGCGCAGGAGGCGGGCGCGGGCCGACTCCTCCGCCTCGCGTGTGATCGTCGGAACGGACGCGCGGAACCACCGGATCTCCTTCACTGCCTCTCCTCCCGGGTCGGGTCGCCGCCGATGACGGCCCTGGCCTTCTTGCGCGCGCGGTGCAATCGAGAACGCACGGTCCCCAACGGGACGCCGAGCGCCTGCGCGACCTCGTCGTAGGACAGGTCACCCCACGCGACCAGCAGCAGCACGTCACGGTCACCGCGTGACAGCCCCGCCAACGCCTTCGCGATCCGTCGCTCCTCCCCCTGGGCGGCGACACGGCTGATCACCGTGTCGGCCATCGGTTCCGGCGGCGGGTCCGCCCCGGTACGGCTCAGCGCCCGCAGGAACCGCTCCTCGTCGCGCCGGTGCCTGGCGACCAGGGTGGTCGCGATGCCGTACAACCAGGGCCTGGCCAGCGGCCGGGCCAGGTCGTAGGAGTCGCGACGGCGGAAGGCCGTCAGGAACGTCTCCGCCGTGATGTCGTCGGCCGCCTGGGTGCTCAGCCGCCGGGCGACGTAGTGGTGGATCGGGCGGGCGTAGCGGTCGAACAGCGCGGCGAACTGCTCGGGGTCGTCGCGCGAGCGGCGGATCAGCTCGGCGTCGTCCGCCTGATCCGTGTCCACCGGCTGGGCGGTCATCTCGATCCTCGTGGTTCCATGCCTGCTGTCTCCCGGAGAGCCGGAACAGGTTCTCGCCGCCGGGAGACGCGATGCTCGTTCGTGAACACGACGCGGCCCGCGCGGGATCCCGTCCGGCCCGACGGTGACGCGCGTCGGGGAGGGGCGGCCGGCGCACGCGCACTCGAGGAGACCCGCCCCGCCCGGGTATGACGGCCTGCTCGCCGGACCGTATCGACCGGAAACCCGGATGCCGGACCATGAAAGCGGCATGTACCCTGCGCGAGGACCTTTTGAAAGGGAATAGCCGTGGGACACGTTGAGGTCGGCCATCTGACGTACGTTCTGCCGGACGGGCGGCCGCTGCTGGAGGACGTCTCCTTCCGGGTGGGCGAGGGGGTCAAGGCGGCGCTCGTCGGTCCCAACGGGGCGGGCAAGACGACGCTGATGCGGCTGATCGCCGGTGACCTGCAGCCGGTCGACGGCAACGTCGCGAGCTCCGGCGGCCTGGGGATCATGCGGCAGTTCATCGGCAGCATCCGTGACGGCCGCTCCGTGCACGACCTGCTGGTCAGCGTGGCCCCGGCGCGCGTACGGGAGGCGGCCGGGAAGCTGGAGGCGGCCGAGCTGGTGATGATGGAGCGCGAGGACGAGAAGGCGCAGATGCGCTACGCGCAGGCCATCACCGACTACACCGACGCGGGCGGCTACGACATCGAGGTCCTCTGGGACACCTGCACGATGGCCGCGCTCGGCATGGCCTACGACGACTGCAAGTACCGCGAGGTCAACACCCTGTCGGGCGGTGAGCAGAAGCGGCTGGTGCTGGAGGCGCTGCTGCGCGGCCCCGACCAGACGCTGCTGCTCGACGAGCCCGACAACTACCTGGACGTGCCGGGCAAGCTCTGGCTGGAGGGGGCGCTGCGGGACACGCCCAAGACCGTTCTGCTGGTCAGCCACGACCGGCAGCTCCTGGCCAACGCGGCCGACCGGATCATCACCGTCGAGTCCGGCAACATCTGGGTGCACGGCGGGGGCTTCCGCTCGTACGCCCAGGCGCGCCGGGAGCGCAACGAGCGGCTCGACGAGCTGAAGAAACGCTGGGACGAGGAGCACGCCAAGATCAAGCGGCTGGTCCTGATGCTCAAGCAGAAGGCCAAGTACATGGACACCATGGCCGCGGCCTACCACTCGGCCCAGACCCGGCTGCGCCGCTTCGAGGAGGCCGGGCCGCCCGAGGCCGCTCCCAAGGAGCAGTTCATCAGCATGCGGCTCAAGGGCGGCCGGACCGCCAAGCGGGCGGTGATCTGCGAGGGCCTCGAACTCACCGGCCTGATGAAGCCGTTCGACCTGGAGATCTGGTACGGCGAGCGGGTGGCGGTCCTGGGCTCCAACGGCTCGGGCAAGTCGCACTTCCTGCGCCTGATCGCCGGTGAGGAGGTCCGGCACGCCGGGGTGGCCAGACTCGGCGCCCGCGTCGTGCCGGGTCACTTCGCCCAGACGCACGCCCGACCCGAACTCCTCGGCCGTACGCCCTGCGAGATCGTGATGACCGAGCACGCCCGGCTCAAGAACGAGGCGATGAAGGCCCTCTCCCGCTACGAGCTGGCCGGGAGCATCGCCGAGCAGCGCTTCGAGACCCTCTCCGGAGGTCAGCAGGCGCGGCTGCAGATCCTGCTGCTGGAGTTGTCGGGCACCACGCTGCTGCTGCTGGACGAGCCCACCGACAACCTCGACCTGGCCAGTGCCGAGGCGCTGCAGGAAGGGCTGGACGCCTTCGACGGGACCGTGGTCGCGGTCACCCACGACCGCTGGTTCGCCGATGACTTCGACCGGTATCTGGTCTTCGGTTCCGATGGAAAGGTCTACGAATCATCTGAACCGGTATGGGATGAGACCAGGGTGGTCCGGCAGAGGTAAAGAGTCGGGCCGCCGTCGGCGTGTCGGGGTGGGAGGGACGGCCCCGCCGGTTATCACGGCTAGGTGAAGCACAGCACCCGAATCGTCGCGGCCCTGGCCCTGTTGCTGCTCGCCGGAGGCCCCGGATGCTCCGGCGAGGAGAAGGATCCGGTCGCGCCGCTCCAGCCGCTCGCGGTCAGGGAACAGGCGTCGTCCATCGTGAAGGGCGACGACGGGTACGTGGTGAACTGGGCCGGGGTCCTGGCGAACGCCAACCCGTGGCACTTCGGCGAGCACGTGGTGGCCACCGTCGTCGCCAGCGACTCCCAGGGCAAGGAGGTCGTCCGGCTGGACCAGCCGCTGGACGCGGTGCCCCCGGGCGGCAGCCTCCCCTTCACCGGCCAGGTGGTGACCCAGGAGCGGCCCGTCGCGGTGAACGTCTCCTACCGCCCGGCCCGCTGGCACCGGGCCGGCCGGATCGTCTCGGCCTTCCAGCCCTTCCCGGTGTACGACGTGCTGACCGACCGCACGACCGACGGCGACTACCTGGTCACCGGCTACGTCGGCACCCCGTACGTGATGCCCGCCCGCAGCCTGGCGGTCACCGCGCTGCTGCGCGACCGGCAGGGAAAGCTGCTGGGGGGCGGGAGCACCTTCGTGGACAACGTCCAGGCGGGTGAGCGGCGACGGTTCGTGCTGCAGATCAGGAGCGTCGAGGACCCGCGCGACATCGCCTCGGCCGAGGTGACCGCGCGCACCTGGGGGTCGAGCAGCCGTCCCTTCGAGCAGCTCGCCCTGGGCGGCGCGCTGCCGCTGCACACGGTCAAGCCGAAGATGCCGCCGTTCGCCAAGGACCGCGGCAAGCAGGCGCAGCTGGCGGGGGTCATGGGACCCTGACCGAGGTCCCCGGCCGAGTTCCGTGACCGAGTCCCGGGACCGGGCTTTCCGGCCGGCCCCTCCGGTCGGCTGCTGCGGCCGGGCCCCCTCCACGGCTCCGGCCGAGGCGAACGATTCGGTCATAAAACCATTCATCAATATTTATTACTGCAATCCTAAGGTCATTCTTACGGATTCGATTGACCGGCCGGAGACAGTTCTCGTCATTGTCGGTGAACCACTGGAACGTGGTGTGACGGATCCTTTACCGTCGGTCACATGATTGACAGTGTCCTGGTCGAAGCCCTGCGTGCGAGGGAGCCCGGGGCCCTCGTCGCCCTCTACGACGCCTACGCCGAGGGCGTCTACCGCTACTGCCGCTCGATGCTCGCGACCCCCGAGGACGCGCAGGCGGCGTTCCTCGGCGCCTTCGTCGCCGCCGAGGCCCACGTCCACGCCCTCTCCGACCCCCGGCGGCTGGAGGCGTGGCTGTACGCGCTCGCCCGGCAGGAGTGCGTCCGGCGCGTCCTCGCCGAGGCGCCCGGGACGCGGGCCCCCGCCCCGGAGGTCACCGGCGGCGACGCCGACCTGCGGGTGATGGCCTGGAACGCCACCCGGAGCCTGTCCCCCGGCGACCGCGAGGTCCTCGACCTGAGTTGCCGCCACGGTTTCGGCCCCCTCGACCTCGGCGCGGTCCTGGGCGTGGGCACCAAGGCCGCCGGAGCGCTGTACGAATCGGCCAGGGAACGCCTGCGCGACGTCGTCACCGCCGAGGTCCTGGTCCGCAAGGGGCCCTACGACTGCGCGAGCCGGGCCCGCCTGCTGACCGGCTTCGGGGGCGAACTCACCCCGGAGGCACGGGAGCGGGTGATCCGGCACGTGAACCGGTGCGACACCTGCGCCCCGCACCGAGTCAGGCAGGTCTCGGCGGCCAAGGTCTTCGACCTGCTCCCGGTGGACACGCTGCCGCCCGCCCTGCGCGAACGGGTGATGGACTGCTTCAGCGACCCCGGCCAGGTCCCCTACCGGCGCGACGTCGCCCACCGCGCGGGCCCCCTGGACGACGCCGGGTTCCCCGCGGGCCGGTCTCCCCGAGCGCGCCGGTCCCGCGTGGCGGCCGGGACGGCGGTGGCGATCGCCGCGGCGGCGGCCGCGGTCGTCCTGGTCCTCGTCCAGTCCCTGGCCGACCCCGCGGGCCCCGGCGTCGCCTCGGGCGGTCTCCCGGCGGTGGTGGAACCTCCGTCCGGCCACCGGCCGTGGGAGCCCGGCCGGGGAGCGGACCTGACGCCCGGTCACGCCGACGAGGCGTCTGCCGTCGAGCTGGTCGGCTCGCTGGGGTCGGCGTGGTCGTCCGGCACCACCGGATCCGGGCCGCAGGACGGCCCCTTCCCCGGCCGGTCCCCGGGACGGGGCCCGGCCGGGGAAGGGGCCGAGGATCCGGCGTCACCGGCCGAGCGTGCTCCGAGGGACCCCGGCGAGCGTTCTCCCAGGAACGCGGCCGAGCCTCCGGCTGACGGCCCGCGCGAGTCCCCGCGCCCACCCGCTGAGGGCCCGCCCGTTGACGGCCCGCCCGACCGGCAGGGAGGTCCGCCCCCGCCGGTGGGCCCTCCGGCCCCGCCACCCGTACGGCTCCCGCCCGTGCCGCCGTCCTCGGAGTCCGGGCCCGACGGGCGCCGCTGGCACCGTCCACCGGGACGCCTCCCGCATCGTCACCACCACGGGCACCGGTCGTCGCGCTTCTGCGAGCTCGCCCAGCGGCCGCCGGGCCGGCCGGAGTCCCGCCGGGCGGATCAGGGCTCCCCGCGGGCGGGACGGGGGCTCCCGACCGACGGCGCCCGGCGGTGGCGCCGGGACGCTCGCACGACGGCTCCCGGCCCGCGTCCGGCGGTCACCGGTCCCGAGAGGGAGTGGCCGCCTCCCCGGACACCGGCTCCGGGCGGCGGGAAGGCCACGGCCGGGGTCAGGCCGGTACCGGCCGTCCCGGCGGGGGTCCCGGACCCGCTCCCGCCGGCCCGGCCCGCGAGGAGATGGCCCGCCAGGAGACGGCCCGCGAGGAGACGGCCCGCGAGGAGACGGCCCGCGTCGGCACCACCCGCCGCGAGACGACCGGCACCGGCACGACCGGCCAGGACGCCCGCCCGGACACCACCGGTCCAGAGACCACCCGTCCGGACGCCACCGGCCAGGACACCAGCCGTGACACCGCCCGGCCGGGGAACACCGGCCAGGACACGACGCCTACCGGGGGCGGCGCCGACCCGGAAGGATGAGGGCCGCACCCTCGCGGACGGGGATGTCGTGGCGGGCGATCGTCACGGTGCGTGAGCGTCATGTGTGCTTCGAGTGATCGGCGGGAATGCTGAGGGAGGCCGCCTGAGCGGCCGGTGCGCCGCTCTGGGGGGCGGCACCGCGTCACGCGGTATTTCACGGGGGACTCCGGGGGGAGACGCATGCGTTCAATCGGACGGCGCCGTCATGTCGCCGCGGTGGCGGGCCTGGCCTGCTGCCTGATCACCGGGCCGGGGCTCCCCGCAGTCGCCGTGCCCGGTCCTTCGGCCCCGCCCGACGACGTCGCGCCCGGCGTGCGGGGCCCGTCGGCCGCCGAGGTCGCCGAGGCACGCGCCAGGGCCCGCGAGCGCGGTGAGCGGCTCGGCACCGCCACGGCCCTGGTCGCCGAGGCGCAGGCCAGGCTGGAGGCGCTGACGATCCACGCCGAGCGGCTCGTCGAGTCCTACAACGGGCAACTGGTCAGGACGACCCGCGCCAGGGAGGTGGCCGAGCAGGCCGCCGAACGCGCCGGGACCGCCGGTTCGGAGGTCGAGGAGTCCCGCCGGGCGGTGGCCGCGATCACCACCCAGAACTACGGCGGTGTCGACCTGAGCGACCCGATGATGACCGTGATGGCCGGCGGCGGCACCGCCGACGACGGCTACCTGCGCCGGGCCAGCATCCTGGCCCACCTGGGCGGCGGCCAGGCCGAGCGGCTGAAACAGCTGCGCGAGGCCCAGGAGGTCTTCGCCATCCTGCGGGAACAGGCCGAGGACGCCTACGCCCGGCAGCGGGAGGCGGCGGTCGCGGCCGAGGAGGCCAAGCGGGCCGCCGAGGAGGCCGTGGCCGAACAGGTCGAGGAGACCCGGCGGATCGAGCGGGAGCAGGCGCGGCTGGAGAAGCTGGCCGACGAGGCGCGCAGCGCCGCCGACCTGATCGCCAGGGAGCGCGCCGCGGCCCTGGAGCGGGCCAGGATCGCCAGGGAGAACGCCGAGCGGGCCCGGCTCCAGCAGGAGGCGCTCCGCCGCGAGGCGGCACGGGCCCGGGTGGCCTCGGGGAACGACGCCTCGCGCTGGGCGCTGAACGTGGCGGCGGGGTCGGCCAGGGGCGACATCGCCGCGGACTGGGCGCTCACCCAGCTCGACAAGCCCTACGTCTGGGCGGCGGCGGGCCCGGCCGCGTACGACTGCTCGGGGCTGACCATGAGGGCCTGGGAGCGGGTCGGGATCAGGATCGACCACTGGACCGGCACCCAGTGGACCTCGGGGCCGCACGTCCCGCTCAGCGAGCTGCGCCGGGGTGACCTGCTCTTCTACGGCCAGGTCACCCGGAACCCCGGGGACATCCACCACGTCGGGATCTACATCGGCCAGGGGCTGATGGTGCACGCCCCGCAGACGGGGGACGTGGTCCGGGTCGCGCCGATGTGGCGCAGCGATCTGGTCGGCGCGACCCGTCCCGTCTGACGGCCCGGGATCCGCCGGTGGACGTCCGCCGGACGTCCCGCCGGATGTCCCGGTCCCGGTGCCCGTCGTCCGGTGCCCGTCGCTCAGTGGCCGGGCGCGTGCCCGCCGGCCGCCTCGTCCGCGGCCCGCTTGATGGAGCGCACGATCTCCTCCTCGGCCTCCACCCTGCCGACCCAGTTGGCGCCCTCGACGGACTTGCCGGGCTCCAGGTCCTTGTAGACCTCGAAGAAGTGCTGGATCTCCAGCCGGTCGAACTCCGGCACGTGGTGGATGTCGCGGATGTGCTCCATCCGGGGATCGGTGGCGGGGACGCACAGGACCTTGTCGTCGCCGCCCTTCTCGTCGGTCATCCGGAACATGCCGACCGCGCGGCACTTGATCAGGCAGCCGGGGAAGGTCGGTTCCTGCAGGAGCACCAGGGCGTCGAGCGGGTCGCCGTCCTCGCCGAGGGTGTCCTCGATGAAGCCGTAGTCGGCGGGGTACTGCGTGGAGGTGAAGAGCATGCGGTCGAGCCTGATGCGGCCCGACTCGTGGTCCACCTCGTACTTGTTCCGTTGCCCCTTGGGAATCTCAACGAGAACGTCGAACTCCACCGCGGTTCCTCCACTCAACCCTCCGGGCACCCCCGGTTGGGCGTTAATGTCTCGTAAGCGTTTTATGCCTGATGGTTATGGACGATGAGAGGTCGGCGGCGTGATGCGGCGTGATCGGTGGGTGGCCTTGGTCACTCTCGTCCTGCTGCAGATCTTCGTCGTCGCGGCCGGCGCGCACCTGCTCACCGGTGATGCGCTGGTCCGCAGGGAGCCGGAGCCGGTGGCGTCGGCGAAGCCGCCCCCCGTCCCGGTCATCACCGCGGGTCCGGTGCTGGCCGCGGGGGGGAACGGGCCTCTCCCTGCCAAGGGTACTTTGGCGCAGCGGTTGACCAAGGCGTTGGGTGACCCGGCGTTGGGCGGAAGCGTCGGCGCCGCGGTCCTGGACGCGCAGAGCGGCGCCGTGCTGTTCGGCAGCGGCGCGGGCGAGGGCATCACCCCCGCCTCCACCACCAAGGTGGTCACCTCGGTGGCCGCGCTGGCCTCCCTGGGCTCGGACGCCCGGCTGAGCACCCGCGTGGTGCGGGGGGCCTCGCCCGGCACGATCGTCCTCGTCGGCGGCGGCGACCCCACGCTGGCGAGTCCCCGGGCGGCGGCCCGCCAGGTCCACCCCCGGCCCGCCACGCTCGCCACGCTCGCCTCGCGTACCGCCAGGGCGCTCAAGGCGGCCGGGACGACCAGGGTGACGGTGGCCTACGACGACTTCCTCTACACCGGTCCGCGTACCGCCGCGACGTGGAAGCCCGGGTACGTGCCCGAGGGCAGCGTCGCCCCGGTCACGGCGCTCATGCTCGACGAGGGCAGGGCCTCGCCCGGGCAGAGCGGACGGGTCGCGGACCCCTCGCGCGCGACGCACGCCGCGTTCGTGTCGCTGCTGTCGAGGAACGGGATCAAGGTCTCGTCCTCGGCCAGGCGCTCCAGGGCCCCGGCCGGCGCGCGGGAGATCGCCCGCGTCGACTCCGCCCCGGTCTACACGCTGGTCGAGCGGGCGCTCACGCTCAGCGACAACGACCTTTCGGAGGCGCTGGCCCGGCACGTCGCGATCAAGGAGGGGAAGCCCGCCTCCTTCGACGGCGGCGCCGCGGCCGTGGGCGCGGTGCTGGCCAGGCTCGGCGCGGCCGAGGGCGTGCGGGTCTTCGACGGCAGCGGGCTCTCGCCGAGGAACCGCATCACCCCCCAGGCGCTGGCCCGCCTGGTCGCGGTGGCGGCCTCCCCGGACCGTCCGGACCTGCACGCGATCGTCGCCGGCATGCCCATCTCCGGCTTCAGCGGCACCCTGGGACACCGGTTCGACCGGCTCCGCTCCGCCCACGGGCTGATCCGCGCCAAGACCGGCACCCTGGACGGGGTCAACACCCTGGCCGGGATGACCACCACGCGGGGCGGGCGCCTGGTGACCTTCGCGTTCATGGCCGACGACGTACCGCCGGGCTGGGGAAAGGCGGAGGCGGCCCTGGACCGGCTCGCCGCGGTGGTCGCCTCCGGCTGATCGCGGGTTCCGGGTGCGCGGCCGGACGGGACAGCACGTACGGTGGACGGTATGCAGGTGATCGACTGGGATCTTGCCGTAGCGACCGGAACGCGCCTGGTGCGCCCCGGGCCGCAAGTGAGCCGAGAGGAGGCCCGCCAGGCCGTCGCCGATCTGCGACGACTTTCGCGCGAGGCCGAGGGGCACGTCCGCGACTTCACCCGAATCGACACCGAGACCGCGCCACAGACCGCGACCATCGTCGACCGGCCCGGCTGGATCAAGGCCAACGTCGAGGGTTTCCGGGTGGTGCTGGAGCCGTTCACCGAGCGGATGGCCGCCCGCAGGGACCAGACACCGGCGATCGTGAGCGCGGTGGGCTCGCGCGTCACCGGCGTCGAGGTGGGCGCGGTGCTGGCCTTCCTGGCCTCCCGCGTGCTGGGGCAGTACGAGCTGTTCCTGCCGCCGGACCCGACCGGCCAGGCGCCCACCGGGCGGCTGACCCTGGTCGCGCCGAACATCGTCCACGCCGAGCAGGAGCTCAACGTCAACCCGCGTGACTTCCGGCTCTGGGTCTGCCTGCACGAGGAGACCCACCGGGTGCAGTTCACCGGCGTTCCCTGGCTGCGCGAGTACGTCAGGTCGCAGACGACCGACTTCCTGCTGGCCTCCGACATCGACCTGCCCGTCCTGCTGGAGCGCCTCCGCTCGGCCGCCGGGACGTTCACCGACGTGGTCAGGGGCGGCGAGGGCAACCTGATCGACGCCATCCAGACGCCCGAGCAGAAGGTGATCCTCGACCGGCTCACCGCGGTGATGACCCTGGTCGAGGGGCACGGCGACTACGTGATGGACGCGGTCGGCCCCTCCGTGGTGCCCACGGTCGCCGACATCCGCGCCAAGTTCCACCACCGCCGCGAGGGCGGTTCCCGCCTGGACCGCACGGTCCGCAGGCTGCTCGGCCTCGACCTCAAGATGAAGCAGTACGCCGAGGGATCGGCCTTCGTCCGCACGGTCGTGGGTCAGGTGGGCATCGACGGCTTCAACAAGATCTGGACCTCGCCGGCGACGCTCCCGAGCCAGGCCGAGATCGCCTCTCCGGAACGCTGGATCGCCAGGGTCATCGGCACCCCGGCCATCCCCGCGGGCGGCACCGTCGGCTGACCGGGCCGGCCGGTCGATCCCGGCCGGCATGTCCGACCGACCGGCATGATCCACCGACACGACCCACCGGCGGGGCGGCACGTCCGCCCCGCCGCTTCCCGTTCCCCACGATGCCGAACCACGGTGCCGCACCGCGACGCCGCGTCCCGCCACGGCGCGATGTGCCGTGGCGCCCGCCGCAGGCCGGACAATGGCCGTCATGGGTCCGCATCCCGCCGTCGCCGACGTCCGCCGTGCCGTACGGCTCGCGCTGGGCGACCTGGAGCCGGGCCGGCTGGTGCTGGCCGCGTGCAGCGGCGGCGCCGACTCCCTGGCCCTGGCCGCCGCGCTGGGGTTCGTCGTGCCTCGCGCCGGGCTGCGCGCCGGGCTGCTGACCGTCGATCACGGCCTGCAGCCGGGTTCCGGCGACCGCGCGGCCGACGTGGTCGGGCTCGCGCCCGGCCTGGGACTGGATCCCGCCGAGGCGCTGACCGTCTCGGTGGGCACCTCGGGAGGGCCGGAGGCGGCGGCCCGGCAGGCACGGTACGCGGCCCTGTCGCGGGCGGCGGAGCGGCTCGGCGCCGCGGCCGTGCTGCTGGCGCACACCAGGGACGACCAGGCCGAGACCGTGCTGCTCGGCCTGGCCAGGGGGAGCGGCACCCGCTCGCTGGCCGGCATGCCCGCGCTGACCGGGATCTACCGCAGGCCGCTGCTGGGCCTCGGCCGCGCCACGACCGTGGCCGCCTGCGCGGCGCTCGGCCTGACCCCGTGGCAGGACCCGCACAACCTCGACGCCCGCTACAGCCGGGTCCGGGTCAGGAGGCGGCTGCTGCCCGCCCTGGAGGACGAGCTCGGCCCGGGGATGGCCGAGGCGCTCGCCAGGACCGCGGACCTGTGCCGGGACGACGCCGACGCGCTCGACGCGTGGGCGGACGAGGTCTACGCCCGCTCGGCCGTCCCGGATTGCGCTCTTAGCGATATCGACGCGGTGGTGGTGGCCGTACCGGAGCTGGAGGGTGTGCCGGTGGCGGTGCGCCGCCGTGTGCTGCGGCGGGCGGTGATCGACGCGGGCGCCCCGCCCGGCACGCTCGCGGCCTCGCACGTCCTGCAGATCGACACTCTGGTGACGGCCTGGCGGGGACAGCGGCGCATAGAGGTGCCCGGGGGGGTGGCCGTCGTCCGGCGGTATGACACCCTGATATTCGCCAGACAGACGGACAGCCCCTTTTCGTAAGGAAATCCCAGGTGGACGCAGCCGACATGGGCAGGGATCTCGCGAAGGTCCTGATTCCCGAGGAAGAGCTCCAAGCCAAGATCAAGGAGATCGCCGGCCGGATCGACGAGGACTACGCGGGCAAGGACCTGCTGCTGGTGGGGGTGCTCAAGGGTGCGGTCATGGTCATGGCGGACCTGGCCAGGGCCCTGCACCTGCCCGTGCAGATGGACTGGATGGCCGTGTCGTCCTACGGGGCGGGCACAAGGTCGTCGGGGGTGGTGCGGGTCCTGAAGGACCTCGACACCGACATCGCGGGACGCCACGTGCTGGTCGTGGAGGACATCATCGACTCCGGCCTGACCCTGTCGTGGCTGGTGCAGAACCTGCGGTCGCGCAATCCCGCCTCGGTGGAGATCTGCGCGGCGCTGCGCAAGCCCGAGGCGGTGAAGGTGCCGATCGACGTGAAGTACATCGGCTTCGACATCCCCGGCGAGTTCGTGATCGGCTACGGCCTCGACTACGCCGAGCGCTACCGCAACCTGCCCTTCATCGGGACCCTCGCACCGCACGTGTACGGGGCCGGCTGAGGCGGAGCGGGCGGAAAAGTACGCCCTGCGCGAAGAGTGTGATTCACAAACGCGACATTGCCCATAGCGGCGGGGAACACGGACCTACCTGACGTACGTTGGTAAGGCAAAGCCGGTGCGGACCGCGCGGTAACTCCGCGCGTCGCGCCGGTGTACCTTCGGACGACCGAAGAGGTGGCCTGTGGTCCCCTCCGGGGTAGTCAGTTGGAGCGGTTAGGGATACCGCGAACCCCGGGTTCGCCCGGGGTTGCCAGGCTCTGGTCAGGAAGGGACGGGCCCGCCGGGGTTCCGCATCGGATGGATCTCAAGCGATTTACACGTGGGCCACTGCTGTGGATCCTGGGCATCGTCGTACTGCTCCTTCTCGTCTCCACCATGCTGGGTGGGGAGGGCAACTACGAGAAGCGAGACACCTCCCAGATCATCAGCTGGATCGACGAGGGCAAGGTCTCCAACGCCAAGGTCATCGACAAGGACCAGCGCGTCGAGGTCACCCTCACCGACAAGAAGCGCTACTACTCCTCCTGGGTGACCGGTCAGGGCGTCCAGCTCACCGACAGGCTGCAGGCGGCCAGGGCCGCCAACAAGCTGCCCGGCGGGTACAACGTCGAGGTGCCCCAGCAGAACTTCCTCGTCGGGTTGCTGGTGAGCTTCCTGCCGATCGTCGTCATCGTGCTGATCTTCCTGTTCGTCATGAACCAGATGCAGGGTGGCGGCTCGCGGGTCATGAACTTCGGCAAGTCGAAGGCGAAGCTCATCACCAAGGACACCCCCAAGACCACCTTCGCCGACGTCGCGGGTGCCGACGAGGCCATCGAGGAACTCCAGGAGATCAAGGAGTTCCTGCAGGCCCCGGCCAAGTTCCAGGCGATCGGCGCCAAGATCCCCAAGGGCGTGCTGCTCTACGGCCCGCCCGGAACCGGCAAGACCCTGCTCGCCAGGGCCGTCGCCGGTGAGGCCGGGGTGCCGTTCTACTCCATCTCCGGTTCCGACTTCGTGGAGATGTTCGTCGGTGTCGGCGCCTCGCGTGTCCGGGACCTGTTCGAGCAGGCCAAGGCGAACGCGCCGGCCATCATCTTCATCGACGAGATCGACGCGGTGGGCCGCCACCGTGGCGCCGGTCTCGGCGGCGGGCACGACGAGCGCGAGCAGACGCTGAACCAGCTCTTGGTCGAGATGGACGGCTTCGACGTCAAGGGCGGCGTGATCCTGATCGCCGCGACCAACCGGCCCGACATCCTCGACCCCGCGCTGCTGCGTCCGGGCCGTTTCGACCGGCAGGTCACCGTCGACCGTCCCGACCTGGAGGGCCGCAAGGGCATCCTCAAGGTGCACGGGCGCGGCAAGCCGTTCGCCGAGGGCGTCGACCTCGACATCATCGCCCGCCGGACGCCCGGGTTCACCGGTGCCGACCTGGCCAACGTGATCAACGAGGCCGCGCTGCTCACCGCGCGGGCCGACCAGAAGCTGATCACGATGGAGCTCCTGGAGGAGTCCATCGACCGCGTGATGGCCGGTCCCGAGCGCAAGTCGCGGGTCATGTCGGACCAGGAAAAGAAGATCATCGCGTACCACGAGGGCGGTCACGCCCTGGTCGCGCACGCGCTGCCCAACTCCGACCCGGTCCACAAGATCACGATCCTGTCCCGCGGACGCGCCCTCGGTTACACGATGACGCTGCCGATGGAGGACAAGTTCCTCGCGACCCGCTCGGAGATGCTGGACCAGCTCGCGATGCTGCTCGGCGGCCGCGCGGCCGAGGAGCTCGTCTTCCACGAGCCCACCACCGGTGCCTCCAACGACATCGAGAAGGCCACCTCCGTCGCCCGCCGCATGGTCACCGAGTACGGCATGAGCGAGCAGCTCGGCGCCCGCAAGTTCGGCAGCGGCAACAGCGAGGTCTTCCTGGGCCGCGAGATGGGCCACGAGCGCGACTACTCCGAGAAGATCGCCTCCACGATCGACGAGGAGGTCCGCCGCCTCATCGAGGCCGGGCACGACCAGGCCTGGGACATCCTCGTGGAGTACCGCGACGTGCTCGACAACCTGGTCCTGGAGCTGATGGAGAAGGAGACCCTCTCCCGCAGCCAGGTCCTGGAGATCTTCGCCCCGGTCGTGATCAAGGAGAAGCGCCCCTCCTACTCCGGCTACGGCAAGCGGCTGCCCTCCAACCGCCCGCCGATCCTGACCCGCAAGGAGCAGTCCGGCAACGGCTCGCTCCCCGCGGGCGAGCAGGTGGCGGGCGGCAACGGCGCCCTGCCCGCGGGAACGGGTCACTCCGACTCGGTGCCCAGGGACGGGAACTGACCGTGGGAGGCGTCAAGCCGCTCCAGGTCGACGCGGTCCGGCTGGAGAACGCCGTGCGGGAGATCCTCATCGCCATCGGTGAGGATCCCGACCGGGACGGCCTCCAGCAGACCCCGGCCCGGGTGGCCCGCGCGTACGCCGAGCAGTTCGCCGGGCTGGGACAGACGCCCGAGGACGTGCTGACCACGGTCTTCGACGTGGATCACGACGAGATGGTGCTCGTGCGGGACATCGAGGTCTACTCGACCTGCGAGCACCACCTCGTGCCGTTCCACGGCGTCGCCCACGTCGGCTACATCCCGAACGCCAAGGGACAGGTCACCGGCCTGTCCAAGCTGGCCCGCCTGGTCGACGTCTACGCCCGGCGCCCCCAGGTGCAGGAGCGGATGACCTCGCAGATCGCCGACGCGCTGATGAACGTGCTGGAGCCGCGCGGGGTGATCGTCGTGATCGAGTGCGAGCACCTCTGCATGACCATGCGGGGCGTCCGCAAGCCCGGTGCCAAGACGATCACCTCGGCCGTCCGCGGGGACTTCCGCAGCAGCGACAAGACCCGCGCCGAGGCGATGGCCCTGATCATCCGCTGACCGTCCCACCTCTCCGATCATCCTCACCGCCGCTCCCGGACCTCGCCCCGCGCGATCGTCCGGGAGCGGCGGCGTGTCGTCACCCCGCGCTATCGTCCGGGAAAGACGCCTGCCGTCACCCTGCGCGGCCGTCCGGGAGAGGCACCTGTCGTCACCCTGCGCGCTCGTCCGGGAGTGGCGCCGTCCCGTCGCCCCCCGCGTCCGGGAACGCCCGGGGGTGGCATGTTCCGCGGCGGGTGTGCGGATTCGTTATGGCGCAAGCCGGACCCACGACACAGGCGGGCGGCGGACAACGCCTAGGCTTGTCCGCATGACTACGTGGAGTGTGCCCGGGCTGCCGGACGCGGGCCGGTGCCTCGTGATGGGCGTGGTCAACGTGACTCCCGACTCCTTCTCCGACGGCGGCCGGTGGTTCGACCCCGAGGAGGCCGTACGCCACGGCCTGGATCTGGTCGAGCAGGGCGCCGACATCGTCGACGTGGGCGGCGAGTCCACCAGGCCCGGTGCCGCCCGGGTGCCCCTGGAGGAGGAGCTGGCCAGGGTCGGGCCCGTCATCCGCGAGCTGAGCCGTCAGGGTGTCGTCGTCAGCGTCGACACGATGCGGGCCGAGGTCGCCCAGATGGCCGTGGAGGCCGGGGCGAGGCTGGTCAACGACGTCAGCGGCGGGCTGGCCGACCCGGAGATGCCCCGGGTGGTCGCGGCCTCGGGCGTGCCGTACGTGGTGATGCACTGGCGGGGGCACAGCCACGCGATGGACCGCCGGGCCGTGTACGGCGACGTGGTGACCGAGGTACGCGAGGAACTGGCCAAGCGGGTCGCCTCGGTGCTGGCCGAGGGGGTGGGCGAGGAGCAGATCGTGCTCGATCCCGGATTGGGCTTCTCCAAGAACCCCGAGCACAACTGGGCGCTGATCGCGGGTGTCGACCGTCTCGCCGGGCTGGGGTACCCGCTCATCGTCGGGGCGTCGCGCAAACGCTTTCTGGGACGCCTGCTGGCGGCCCCGGACGGCACGCCCCGCCCTTTCGACCGTAGTGACGACGCCACCCTCGCCGTGACCGCGCTCGCCGCGCAGGCGGGGGCGTGGTGCGTGCGCGTGCACGACGTCCGCCCGAACGCGGACGCCGTCCGTGTGGCTGCCGCAGTTCAGGGAGCGAGATCATGAGCGTCGACACCACCGCCGTCGAGACGGTCAACCAGGAGTTCTACACCGCCATCGAGAACGCCGACCTGGACCGGATGACCGAGATCTGGGCCGAGGACATCGAGGGCGAGCAGATCAGCTGCGTGCACCCGGGCTGGCCGATCGTGAACGGCCGCCAGGAGGTGCTGCGCTCCTGGGCGCTCATCATGGCCAACACGCCCTACATCCAGTTCGTGCTGACCGACGTCCGCGTCATGGTCCTCGGCGACGTCGCCGTCCTCACCTGTGAGGAGAACATCCTCACCGCGGGCGACGAAGGTGATTCCAGCTTCGCCGCGGGCAAGGTGGTGGCGAGCAACACCTTCGTGCGGACGTCGGCGGGGTGGCGGCTCTGGCTGCACCACGGTTCCCCCGTGCTGCAGGGTGACGACGAGGACGAGGACGAGGAGGACGCGTGAGCGAGCGCGCCGGCGGACGGCCCGGTGAGGGGGCTGGTGACGGGCCCGACGAGAGGGCCGGAGCCCACGCTCGGGAGCCGCTGCGGATCCACGACGGGGTCAGCGAGCTGATCGGAGATCCGGTCGACGGCCTGTTCCCGGACCCGCCCGCCGACCGGTTCGGCGACCCCCTGCGGGACCCGGGCCGCGACGCGTTCGGCGGCCCCGTCCGCGACCCGGCACGGCGGGGGCCGTACGGGACGGCCGGAGCCGGGCCGGTGGCCGACCGGGTCAGCGTCAGGGGACTGCGGGCCCGCGGGCGGCACGGCGTGCTGGCGGCGGAACGGGAGCTCGGCCAGGAGTTCGTCGTCGACGTGACGCTCTTCCTCGACACGGCGCCCGCCGCGGCCACCGACGACCTCTCGAAAACCGTCCACTACGGTGAGCTCGCCGAGGAGCTGGTACGGGTCGTGGAGGGCGAGCCGGTCGACCTGATCGAGACCCTGGCGCAGCGGCTGGCCGACGTCTGCCTGGCCCGCGAGCCCGTCCTGTCGGCCGAGGTGAGCGTGCACAAGCCGTCCGCGCCGATCCCGCTGCCGTTCGACGACGTGGTCGTGACGATCACCCGGAGCCGGGCATGAGGGTGGTCCTGGCGCTCGGCAGCAACCTGGGCGACCGGTTCGCCACCCTGCAAGGCGCGGTCGACGCGCTCTTCGCCGGCCCGGACCTCACCTTCGTCGCGGTCTCACCGGTCTACGAGACCGACCCGGTCGGTGGCCCCGAACAGGGCGCCTACCTCAACGCGGTGGTGATCGCCGACAGCGGGCTGGAACCCCGGAGCCTGCTCGATCGTGCTCAGGGTGTGGAGAACGCCTTCGGCCGGGTCCGGGTGGAGCGCTGGGGAGCGCGCACCCTGGACGTCGATCTGATCACCGTGGGGGACGTCGTGACGGACGACCCCGACCTCACCCTGCCGCATCCCCGGGCGCACGAGCGCGCCTTCGTGCTGGTCCCGTGGGTGCGGGCCGACCCCGGCGCGGTCCTGTCCGGGCGGCGGGTGGCCGACCTGCTGGCCGGCCTGGACCAGGCGTACGTACGGCCGCGCACCGACCTCGTCCTGAGCAGGCCCGTGTGAGGCCCACCCGTCCCGGCGTCCTCGCCGGGCTCGCCGCCGTGTTCGCGATCCTCACCTGGGCGCTCGTCAGGCGGTTCTACTCTGAGCTGCCGACCGTGCCGTGGACGGCCATCCCGACGGTGCTGCTGCTGGCGGTCGGGGAGTTCTACAGCGGGTGGATGACCAAGGCCAGGATCGGGCGCAGGCCCGGCACCGAGCCCGTCGAGCCCCTGGCCGTGGCCCGCCTGGCGGCGCTGGCCAAGGCGTCCGCGTACGGCGGGGCGGTCTTCGGGGGGATCTTCGCCGGGTTCGCCTTCTACACGGCCGCGCTGCTGGACCAGGAGGTGCCCCGCCGCGACTTCTTCATCACCGGCGGGTCGACGCTGGCCTGCGTGCTGCTGGTCTGCGCGGCCCTGTACCTGGAGCACTGCTGCAAGGTGCCCAAGGACCCCTCCGACGACGAGCGCTGACCGGGCCGCCAGACGGGGCCGCCGGACGGGGCCGCCGGACGGGGCCGCTAGTTCTGCCTCGCGGCCCATCTGCGCCCGAAGAGCATGATGACCGGGAGCGTGCACACCAGCGCCCCGGCGACGGCCAGGGGCCGCTCCAGCCACCAGGACAGGTCGGGGCGGACCAGGGCGGCCGGCCTGCCGCCCGCCAGCCACCAGGTCAGCGCCACCCAGATCGCCATGCCCGTGGTGTGGAAGAGGAACAGCGGGAGCGCGAACCGGTTGACGGTCTCGTTCACGCCCTGCCACTGGGGGCGGCCGAGGAGGCGCTCCATGGACGGCCTCACCACCTCCACCAGGCCGATCTGGAAGATCAGCAGTGCCACGATGACGAACGTGGGCGGCGCCATGTTGGAGAGCTTGTCGCCGGGCACGCCCACCATCGAGCCCGGGTAGATCCCCGAGTAGACCAGGCCGAACAGGGCGAACAACCCGGTCCACAGGATCGCCACGTCGAAGCGGCGGGGCAGCGCCACCACCCGGTCGTAGAAGAACCCGGCCTGGTGGGCCAGCCCCCAGACGATGATCATGTTGAGCCAGCCCGCGGCCTCGTACCCGTAGCGCAGCCGCAGCACGTCGACGACCAGCGCCGCCCCCGCCAGCCAGATCAGCGCCAGCACGTCGTAGCGCCGGTGCAGCCAGAGCGCCACCGGGAGCAGGGCGATCAGCACGAGGTAGACGCCGATGAACCAGAGCGGGCTGATGACGAGCAGCACCACGCGGTCCATCCAGCCGATGCCGAACGCCCACGTCACGAACACGCCCAGCACGATCCAGGTCCCGGCCAGCGCCAGTGCCGGGATCGCGAGGCTGCGGATGCGCCGCCACACGAAGGCGCCGATGCCGACCCCGCGCTCGCGGGCGCGGTTCCACGACAGCAGGTGGACGTGCCCGCCCACGTAGAAGAAGAGCGGCAGCACCTGCAGCAGCCAGGTCAGGATCCACAGGCCCGAGGTGAAGCCCAGCGGGCTCGTCGGCGAGGGGCCGTCCGGCCCCCACTCCAGGATGGTGAACGCCCAGTGCCAGACCACCACGACGACCAGGCTGACCGCGCGCAGCCAGTCGACGTACCGGTCCCGCCGCAGGGGTGTCCGGCCCTGCGGGGCGGCGGGGCCACAGGTGCCGGAGACGCCCGCGGTGACGGCGGGCGTGTCCGCGGGGGAGCCGAGGGCGTCCGCGGGGGAGCCGGGGGCGTCCGGGGCGTCCGCGGGAGGGCCGGGAGAGGCGGGGGTGTCCGAGGGGGAGCTCGTCCGCTCCCCGTCCCGGGCGGGTTCGGTCATGTGTTCCGGGCCGTCCCTCACTTGTCGATGTCGCCGACGACGAAGAACATCGAGCCCAGGATGGCGACCATGTCGGGCACCAGATGGCCCGGGAGCAGCTCGCGGAGCACCTGGACGTTGTTGAAGGAGGCCGAGCGGAGCTTCATCCGCCACGGCGTCTTCTCCCCGCGCGAGACCAGGTAGTAGCCGTTGACGCCGAGCGGGTTCTCCGTCCACGCGTAGGTGTGGCCCTCGGGGACCTTGAGCACCTTGGGCAGGCGCTGGTTGATCGGCCCCGGGGGCAGGTCGCGGAGCCGCTCGACGCAGGCGTCGGCCAGGTCCAGGGACACCTTCACCTGCTCCAGCAGCACCTCGAACCGGGCGTGGCAGTCCCCGGCCGAGCGGGTGACGACCTTCACCGGCAGCTCGCCGTAGGCGAGGTAGGGCTCGTCCCTGCGCAGGTCCATGTCGACGCCGGAGGCGCGGGCGATCGGGCCGCTCACGCCGTACTGCATGATCGTCTCTCGGTCCAGGACGCCCACCCCGCGGGTACGGGCGAGGAAGATCTCGTTCCCGGAGACCAGGTCCTCGATGTCGGGCAGCCGCCGCCGCACGTCGGCCACGGCCGCCGAGACCCGGCCCGTCCACCCCTCGGGCAGTTCCTCCTTGAGGCCCCCGACCCGGTTGAACATGTAGTGCATGCGCCCGCCGGAGATCTCCTCCATCACGGCCTGCAGGGTCTCGCGCTCCCGGAACGCGTAGAAGACCGGCGTGATCGCGCCGAGTTCCAGCGGGTAGGAGCCGAGGAACATCAGGTGGCTGAGCACCCGGTTGAGCTCGGCCAGCAGCGTGCGCGTCCAGACCGCCCTGACCGGCACCTCCATGCCGAGCATCCGCTCCACCGCGAGCACGACGCCCAGCTCGTTGGCGAACGCCGACAGCCAGTCGTGCCGGTTGGCCAGCACGATGATCTGCCGGTAGTCGCGCACCTCGAACAGCTTCTCCGCGCCCCGGTGCATGTAGCCCACGATCGGTTCGGCCGAGCCGATCCGCTCCCCGTCCAGGGTGAGCCGCAACCGCAGCACGCCGTGCGTGGAGGGGTGCTGCGGCCCGATGTTGAGGATCATGTCCTCGGTCGCGAGTTCCTTGCCGTGCGCGCCGCCCACGGCGGCGGCCCCCGCCCCCATCCCCACGCTCAGCTCACGGGGAGCGCCTTCGGCACGAGGTTCGGTCATGGGTCCATGCTGTCACGTCACGCGCGCGAGGCAAGATCCCGCAGGGCGCCGATCAGCCGGTCCACGTGCTCCTCGGTCGTGCCGATGCCGATGGAGGCGCGTACCGCCGAGGCGGTGACGTCGTCGCAGCCGCCGTCCTTGGCGCCCAGCAGGTGGCGGACGAAGGGGTGGGCGCAGAACTTGCCGTCGCGGACGCCGATGCCGTGGTCCCCGGAGAGGGTCTCGGCGACCTCGCGGGCGGTGAGGCCGTCCACCACGAAGGAGACGATGCCGACGCGCGGGTGGTCCGGGCCCCACAGGGAGAGCTCGTGCACGCCGGGGATCGAGGCCAGGCCCGCGCGCAGCCGGGTGAGCAGGCGCTCCTCCTCGCGGACCAGGGGGGTCCAGCCGGTGGCGGACAGGGCGTCGCAGGCCGCGGCCAGGGCGACGGCGCCCAGCACGTTCGGGGTGCCGGCCTCGTGCCGGGCCTCGGGGTCGTCGTGCCACTCGGCCCCGTCGTCGGTGACGGCCCTCACCGCGCCACCGCCCCGCAGGTACGGCTCGGCGTCGGCCAGCCAGTCCGAGCGGCCGACCAGCGCGCCCGTGCCGAAGGGGGCGTAGAGCTTGTGACCGGAGAAGACCACGTAGTCCAGGTCGAGCGCGGTCAGGTTGAGGCGGCGGTGCGGGACGAGCTGCGCGGCGTCGACCAGGATGCGCGCGCCGTACCGGTGCGCGATGTGGGCCAGCGCGGCGATCGGCCAGAGTTCGCCGGTGACGTTGGAGGCCGCGGTCACCACCAGCAGCGCCGGGCCCTCGATCGAGGACAGCGCCTCGTCGGCGGCGCGGACGGCCTCGCCGGGGAACGCCGGCACCGGCAGCCGCACCGCGCGGTCCCAGGGCAGCAGCGAGGCGTGGTGCTCGGTGTCGAAGACCACCGCGGTGGTCCCCTCGGGCAGGCTCCGGGCCAGCAGGTTGGTCGCGTCGGTGGTGTTGCGGGTGAAGATCACCGAGTCGTGCGGGCGGGCTCCGACGAAGGCGCGCACCGTGTGCCGGGCCTGCTCGTAGCGGGCCGTGGTCAGCTGGGACGCGTACCCGGCGCCGCGGTGGACGCTGGAGTAGGCCGGGAGCGCGGCGGCGACGGCGGCGCTGACCGGCTCCAGACAGGGGGCGCTGGCGGCGTAGTCGAGGTTGGCGTAGCGGACGAGCCTGCCGCCCTTCACCGGGACCTCCAGGTCCGAGCCGAGCACGGCGGGGATCGGCCGTCCGCCGGTCGCGGTGGCCGGCGCCGCGGGGGTGACGGTCGCGTGGGCCGTGCGGGCGTCGTCGGTGGAAGCGGTGAAAGCGGTGGTGGAGGCGAAGATCGTCAGGGTGGACATGCCGGTGCTCCTTCGAGGTCATCGGACCTCGACCCATGAGACATAGGCACCCGAAGCCCGCGCTTGCCCGGCACACCTCGTGCCGGACCAGGTCCTCACCCGGGGCACCCCGCCGCGGACGCGAGGGTTGCCGGCCAGCGAGCCGGGGCTTGTCACTGGCACTCATGACCTACGGGGGAACTATAACCGACGGCCGCCGCCCTTCCGCAAGTCCGGACACGCGCCGCAGGCCGGTACCGGGGGTGACTTTCGACACGGAAGGGCGCGCGAGGAACTCCTGGAGGCTCCCGGTCGTCCAGGGAGTCAACCGAAGAACCGTTCTGGCCGCCGGCCGGCTCTGTTCCCCCACGGGCCGACAAAGGAGGAAGCAATGGACTGGGTGACCAACCCGGAGATATGGATAGGGTTCTTCACCCTTGTCGCTCTGGAGATCGTGCTGGGGATCGACAACATCATCTTCATCTCGATCCTGGTGAGCAGGCTCCCTCCCGAGCAGCGGGACCGGGCGCGCAGGCTGGGCCTCCTCGTGGCCCTGCTCAGCCGCCTCGCCCTGCTGGTGGCCCTCGCCTGGGTGGTGAGGCTCACCGAGCCGTTCTTCGAGGTGTTCGGGCAGGGGATATCCGGGCGAGATCTGATCCTGATACTCGGCGGCCTGTTCCTGCTGGCCAAGAGCGTCCACGAGATGCACGGCAGCCTGGAGGGCGACTCCGGCCACGGCGGGGGCAGGATGGCCTCCTCCTACGCCTCCGTGATCGTCCAGATCATGATCCTCGACATCGTCTTCTCGCTCGACTCGGTGATCACCGCGGTCGGCATGGTGGACGAGCTGGGCGTCATGATCGCGGCCGTCGTCGTCGCGGTCCTGGTGATGCTGTTCGCCTCCGGTCCGATCAGCCGCTTCGTGGACCAGCACCCGAGCATCAAGATGCTCGCGCTGTCCTTCCTGGTGCTGATCGGCGTCGTGCTGATCGCCGAGGGCTTCGAGCAGCACATCCCCAAGGGCTACATCTACTTCGCGATGGCCTTCTCGTTGCTGGTGGAGCTGCTGAACATCCGGATGCGCCGCAAGACGGCGCAGAAGCCGGTCGAGCTGCACTCCCGCTACCAGGCCGAGCCGGACGCCTCCTCGGGGGAGGGCGAGCCGGCCGTGCCGGGGACGCGGGGCCACTCGGAGTCCGCGGCGGAGGCCGGGGCGCGGTCCGGCGCCGGAGCCGGGACGGGAACCGGGGCCGGGAGCGGGTCCGTGACCGGAGCCGAGACCGGGACCGATGTGCGACCGGACGGGACGGATCGTCCCGCGTGAAGCCGGGCGGGCGGCCGGTGGGTGTCCGGCCGGGTGAACGGAGCTGGACGGCCGGGTGAGCGGCGCCGGGTGAGCGGGGTAGGGGGACCGGCCCGGCCCCAGGTGGGGGATTACGATGCTCACGTGCGCTTTGATCCCTGGAATCCGGAATTCGTCGCCCACCCGTACGACGCCTACGACGAACTGCGACGGGAGCGGCCGGTCGACTTCTTCGAGCCGACCGGCCAGTGGCTCGTCGCCCGGCACGCCGACGTCAACGCGCTGCTGCGCGACCGCAGGCTCGGTCGCTCCTACCTGCACGTGGCCACCCACGCCGAGTTCGGCAGGCCGGACGACCCCGGGTTCCAGGACCCGTTCTGGCGGGTGATCAGGGCGGGCATGCTCGACGTCGAGCCGCCCGTGCACACCCGGCTCAGGCGGCTGGTGTCGAAGGCGTTCACGCCGCGCATGGTCGAGGCGCTCCGGCCCAAGGTCGCCCGGATGGCCGGACGACTGGTTGACGACTTCGTCGAGCGCGGTGGCGGGGACCTGATCGCCGAGGTGGCCGAGCCGCTCCCGGTCGCCGTGATCGCCGAGATGCTCGGCGTGCCCGAGGCGGACCGGCACCTGCTCCGGCCCTGGTCGGCCCGGATCTGCGGCATGTACGAGCTGCGGCCGTCCGTCGAGGCCCAGCACGCGGCCGTACGGGCGGCCGAGGAATTCTCCGCCTACCTCGTCGACCTGGCCCGCGTCCGGCGGGCCGACCCCGGTGACGACCTGATCAGCGCGCTCGCCCTGGTGGCCGACGAGGGCGACAGGCTCACCGAGGAGGAGCTCGTCGGCACCTGCGTGCTGCTGCTCAACGCCGGGCACGAGGCGACCGTCAACGTCACCGGCAACGGCTGGTGGGCGCTCTTCCGCAACCCGGCCGAGCTGGAGCGGCTCCGCGCCGATCCGGGACTGCTGCCCACCGCGATCGAGGAACTGATGCGCTGGGACACGCCGCTGCAGATGTTCGAGCGATGGGTGCTGGAGGACGTCTCGGTGGGCGGGGTCGACATCCCCAGGGGCGCCGAGGTGGCCCTGCTGTTCGGCTCGGCCAACCGCGATCCCGAGGTCTTCGCCGACCCCGGCCGCCTCGACGTGGGCCGGGCCGACAACCCGCACATCTCCTTCGGCGCGGGCATCCACTTCTGCCTGGGCGCGCCGCTGGCCAGGATCGAGCTGATCGAGTCGTTCGGCGCCCTGCTGCGTAAGGCGCCGAGGATGGAGCCGGTCGCCGAACCCACCTGGGGGCCGGGCTACGTCATCCGGGGCCTGACCTCACTCGACGTACGGATCTGAACCGGCTTCGCGGTCACGCGCCGACGGTTCGCCCCGGTCCGGGGATCCGGGAAGAGCCTCGGTCCGGGAGGCCCGGGAGGTCCGGGACGAGCCTCGGTCCGGGATGTCCGCGAGGGCCGGGAGGTCCGGGATCGGGCGAGGTCCGCGAGGCCGGGCGAGGGCCGGGCGGGTTCGCGGGCCCCGGCGTTCACCGTCGCAGGCCCTGGCGGGTCTGGGAGAGCCAGCCGAACCCGCCGAGCCCGCCGGGCGCGATGAGCTCGGCCTCCTCCGAGGACCGGGCGAGGGCCCTCAGGTAGCCGCGCGGGTCGCGGCCGGCCAGCTCGGCCGGTGGGCGCCGTCCGGTGACGCCGAGGGCGCGCAGCGCCTCGCGCTGCGTGGTCAGCGCCGTGGTGACGGCTCCGGCGCTCTCACCGGCGGCCGCGCAGGCGTCCAGCGCCACGTGGGCGGTGATGTCGCAGGACCCGTCGGGCACCGGCGCCACCGTCGACCCGTCGCGGTACCCGGCCAGCGTGCCGTAGGGCGGCCGGTCGTCCGCCGAGTGGGCGTAGTCGATCGCGATCGCCCGCCCACGGGCCAGGCGCACGATCACCGACGCCCAGGCCCGGTCGCGCGGCCGGCCGATCTCGGCCCGCTCGCCGGTGAGCCGCATCGGCCACCAGCGGTTCAGCCAGGCGAGGTCGGCGTCACCCGGCCTGCCGCCGAGCCGCTCCTCGCCGTCGATGACGTTGACCAGCACCAGCCGGGGCCCGGTGGCCGTCTGCTCGACGATGTCGACCGGGATGTTGTCCAGCCACTCGTTGGCGATCACCAGGCCGCAGATCCCGTCCGGCGCGGCCCTGGCCCAGACGATCTCCTCGGGCAATGCCGCGGGGCGGGGCGCCAGCTCGACCGCGGTCACCCTCAGCCTCCGCCGCAGCGAGGCCGGGGCCGCGGCGAGCACGCCGCTCGCCAGAACGCCCTCGCCCGCGCCGATGTCGACCAGGTCGAGCGTCCCGGGGCCGCCGAGCTCCTCGTCGACCGCGACTAGCTCGCGCAGCACGGCCTCGGCGAACACCGGGGAGACGCCGACCGAGGTACGGAAGTGACCCGAGGGACGCTCCCGGAGGTAGAAACCGCTCTCGCCGTAGAGCGCATGCTCCATCGCGGCGCGCCAGGTGAGCCACACGTCCTCAGACGCTACCCGGCGGGGCGGGGGAACGAGATCAACTCGTGCCGACGATTGGAGTGAGCACATGACCGCATTCTGTCACCGGCCCGCGTGGCGTCGGACGAGGCCGCGTCGGCGCGTCCCCGGACGTCCGGTTCCCGTCACCGCCAGACCTTCCGCGGGTCCCTGCGCCCCTCCGGAGATCCGGTTTGGCACTCTTGTGGGGGAACCTCGCCGCCGGGACCGAACGAGCGCCTTGAGGCGGTCACCACGGCACGGCCCATTACGCTGGTCAATCGGGCACGGAGCCCCCACATGGTCGAAGGACGGGACGTCATGGACGCAGTCGATCGCCCGGCACGCCTGGCCGTCGGAGTGGTCGGAGCGGGCAGGGTCGGTTCGGCGCTCGGTGCCGCGCTGGTCAGGGCGGGGCACCGGGTCGTCGCCGCGAGCGGCGTCTCGGACGCCTCCAGGGAGCGGGCGGTCGAGCGGCTCGGGCTCGTCCCGGTCCGGCCCGAGGACGTGGTGGCCGGCGCGGACCTGGTCCTGCTGACGGTCCCCGACGACGTACTGCCCGACCTGGTCTCGGGCCTGGTGGGCACCGGCGCCGACCTGCGGGGCAAGCTGGTGGCCCACACCAGTGGCGCGTACGGGCTGGCGGTGCTGAACCCGGCGATCAAGGCCGGGGCGCTGCCGCTGGCGCTGCACCCGGTGATGACCTTCACCGGCCGCGACGACGACCTGCGCCGCCTGACCGGCATCTCCTACGGGGTGACCGCGCCCGACCCGCTCCGCGCGGTGGCCGAGGCCCTGGTCATCGAGATGGAGGGTGAGCCGGTCTGGATCGCCGACGAGGACCGGCCGCTGTACCACGCGGCCCTGGCGGGGGCGGCCAACCACATGGTCACGCTCATCGCGGAGTCCTCGGAGCTGCTGGGGCGGATCGGCGTGGAGCAGCCGGGCCGGATGCTCGGCCCGCTGCTCGGCGCGGCCCTGGAGAACGTGCTGAGGCTCGGCATCGCCGGACTGACCGGGCCGGTGGTGCGCGGCGACGCCGGGACCGTCCGCAGGCACGTGGACGCGCTGATCCTCGCCGCCCCCGAGGCCGCGGACGCCTACGTGGCGCTGGCCAGGCTCACCGCCGACCGGGCCCTGGCGGCCGGGCTGCTCAAGCCCGAGGCCGCCGAGCGCCTGCTGGACGCGCTGGGCGGCAACACGTGGACCTGACATGGACCTGAGGCCCCCGAGCGGCCGCTTCGCGGACGTCCCCCCGCTCCGGCTCCCTGGCCGGAGCGTCACCCCCCTCCGGCCAGGGAGCCGGAGCATCACCCCCCGGAGGTCGCAGTGATCGTGGCGGACGACCACGCAGGACTGGTCAAGGCGCGCGAGACCCTGGGGATCGGCGCGGGCGCCCTCTCCGGCGCGGGCACGCTGGCGCTCGTGCCCACCATGGGCGCGCTGCACGAGGGGCACCGCTCCCTCGTCCGGCTGGCGCGTGAGCGGGCGGACCAGGTGGCGGTGAGCATCTTCGTGAACCCGCTCCAGTTCGGCCCCGCCGAGGACTTCTCCCGCTATCCCCGTACGTTCGAGGCCGACCTGGAGATCTGCAGGGCCGAGGGGGTGGGGATCGTCTTCGCCCCCTCCGCCGAGGAGATGTACCCGCCCGGCAGGCAGGTCGGCGTCTCCGCGGGGGCGATGGGATCGATCGTCGAGGGGGAGTTCCGGCCCGGCCACCTCGACGGGGTGCTGACCGTGGTGCTGAAGCTGTTCAACCTGGTCCGGCCGGACGTGGCGGTGTTCGGGCAGAAGGACGCCCAGCAGCTCGCGATGATCCGCCGGATGGTCGCCGACCTGAACGTGCCGGTCACCGTCGTAGGGGCGCCCACGGTCCGCGAGCCGGACGGGCTGGCGCTGTCCAGCCGCAACCGCTACCTGTCGCCGCGGGACCGGCAGGTGGCGCTGGCCCTGTCCAGGGCGCTGACCGAGGGGTCGGCGGAGCATGCGGCGACGCGGGTCCGCCGTGCCGCCCGCGCGGTGCTGGACGCCGAGCCGTCGCTGGCCCTGGACTACCTGGTCCTGGTCGATCCGGCGACGTTCACGGAGGTCGGCGACGACCACGCGGGCGAGGCGATCCTGGCGGTGGCGGCACGGGTGGGGTCCACCAGGCTGATCGACAACGTCACGCTCACCCTCGGCTGATCAGGGCGCCCACGATCCGGGGCGGGTCCCGTGGTCCGGGGAGCATGATCCGGGGAGCATGATCCCGGAGCCAGGACCGGACGGGCGGTGCCCGTGGCCGGGACCGGCCCCGGGGCCCCGGGATCGGGGACGGCCGCCCGATGCCCACCCCGGGGTGAGGCCGCCTCGGACGCCCCGTTATCGTCAGAGTGACGAAATGAACGGCCTCTATGAACCCCCGCGAGGAGGCGGCAATGAGCATCCCGGCCATCCCCCAGAGGTTGACCGCGCCCGCTCCGGGCTGGACGGTCCAGGCGGACGTGGTCGTGGTGGGCTCCGGCATCGCGGGTCTCACCCTGGCGCTGCGCTACGCCGGCCTGGCTCCCGGGGCGAAGGTCCTGGTCGTCACCAAGGACGTCCTGTCGTCCGGTTCCACCCGCTGGGCTCAGGGCGGCATCGCCGCGGTGCTCGACCCGGCCGACACCCCCGCCGAGCACCTGTCCGACACGCTCGTCGCCGGGGTGGGCCTCTGCGACGAGGAGGCCGTACGGGTCCTGGTGACCGAGGGGCCGGACGCGCTGCGCGACCTGATCGCGACGGGCGCCCGGTTCGACACCGACGCCTCCGGTGCGCTCCAGCTCACCCGGGAGGGCGGCCACCGGCGCGACCGCATCGTGCACGCGGGCGGCGACGCCACCGGCGCGGAGGTGCAGAGGGCGCTGGTGCAGGCCGTCGGCGAGTCGGGCATCGAGGTGATCGAGCACGCGCTCGTCCTCGACCTCCTCAAGGACGCGCGCGGCCACGCCGCGGGGGTGACCCTGCACGTCATGGGCGAGGGCGAGCGCGACGGGGTGGGAGCGGTCACGGCCGGGGCCGTGGTGCTGGCCACCGGCGGCATGGGGCAGGTCTACGCCGCCACCACCAACCCGGTCGTCTCCACCGGGGACGGGGTGGCGCTCGCGCTGCGCGCCGGTGCCGTGGTCAGGGACCTGGAGTTCGTCCAGTTCCACCCCACCGTGCTCTGGCTCGGCGAGGACTCCACCGGCCAGCAGCCGCTGATCTCCGAGGCGGTCAGGGGCGAGGGCGCGGTGCTGGTCGACGCCGACGGCGTCCGGTTCATGCGGGACGTGCACGAGCTGGCCGATCTCGCCCCCCGCGACGTGGTGGCCAAGGCGATCATGCGGCGGATGCGCGCCACCGGCGCCGACCACGTGTACCTCGACGCCCGCCACTTCGGCGAGGAGAAGTGGCGCACCCGCTTCCCGACGATCCACGCGGTCTGCCGGGAGCACGGCATCGACCCGGTCGCCGACCTCGTCCCGGTCGCCCCCGCCGCCCACTACGCCAGCGGCGGCGTCCGTACCGACCTGCACGGCCGCACCAGCGTCCCCGGCCTGTACGCGTGCGGCGAGGTCGCGTGCACCGGCGTGCACGGCGCCAACCGGCTGGCCTCCAACTCCCTGCTGGAGGGGCTGGTCTTCGCCGCGCGGATCGCCGCCGACGTCCACGCCGCGGCCACCGGCCACGGCCCGTCCGCCGCGGCCACCGTGAAGGCCACGGACGCCATGGACGCCACGGATCCCGTGAACACCACGCCCGCCGGAAAGGCCGCGGCCACCGTGGACGCCACGGACGCCAGGGCCGCGGACCCCGTGGACGCCGCCCCCGCCGAGGGCTCCAGGAACGCCGTGGACGCCGTGGCGGGCGTGCCGGTCCCCGACGGCCGCCCCTTCGGCCTGATCGACCCCAGGGCCCGTACCAGGATCCAGGGGCACATGAGCAGGGGGGCGAGCGTGCTGCGCAGCCGGGAGTCCCTGGGAGAGGTCGCCCGGGCCCTGCTGAACGTCCGGTGGACCCCGGTGGCGGTCGAGCCGTGCACCGAGTCGTGGGAGACCACCAACCTGCTGACGGTCGCCTCCGTACTGGTGGAGGCGGCCCGGCACCGCCAGGAGACCCGGGGGTCGCACTGGCGCGAGGACTTTCCCGAACGTGACGATGCCGAATGGCTGGGCCACCTCGACGTGACCCTGACAGCGGAGGGACCGACCATGACGTACGTACCCCACGGGCGGCGCGAGACGACGCTGCCGGCCAGGGTGGAGGCCGACCTCGCCGAGGCGGGGCTGGACCCGTCGGCGGTGACCGCCCTCCTGGAGACCGCCGAGGCCGAGGACGTGCGGCAGGGCGGTGACGTCACCAGCCTGGCCACCATCCCCGCCGGCCGTACCGACACCGCCGACGTGGTGGCCCGCGCGGACGGCGTGGTGGCCGGGCTGGCCGTGGCCGAGGCGGCCTTCTGTCACCTCAGCCGGGGCCGCCTGACGGCCGAGCGCAGGGTCAAGGACGGCGAGAGCGTCGCCGCGGGCGACGTGCTGATGACCGTCACCGGCCCCACCCGGGACCTGCTGACCGCCGAGCGCACCGCGCTCAACCTGCTCACCCACCTGTCCGGCGTCGCGACCCTGACCGGGCGCTGGGTCCGCGCCGTCGAGGGGACCGGGGCCGCGATCAGGGACAGCCGCAAGACGCTGCCCGGACTGCGTGCCCTGGAGAAGTACGCGGTGCGGTGCGGCGGAGGGGTCAACCACCGCATGTCCCTTTCGGACGCGGCGCTGATCAAGGACAATCACGTGGTGGCCGCGGGCGGGGTCGCCGAGGCGTTCCGGGCGGTCCGTGACGCCTGCCCCGGCCTGCCGATCGAGGTCGAGGTCGACCGGATCGACCAGATCGAGCCGGTGCTGGCCGAGGGAGCCGAGGAGATCCTGTTGGACAACTTCACCGTCGAGGAGCTGGCGCGGGCCGTGCGGCTGGTGGACGGCAGGGCGCGGCTGGAGTCCAGCGGCGGGCTGACCCTGCAAACGGCTCGTGATGTGGCCGAGACGGGTGTTGACTACCTTGCCGTGGGCGCGCTCACGCACTCGGCGCCGGCACTGGACATCGCCTTGGACCTTCGGGGGAATTGATGCTGCTCGCCATCGACGTCGGCAACACGCACACCGTTCTCGGCCTCTTCGAGGGCGAGGACGTCATCGAGCACTGGCGGATCTCCACCGACCCCCGGCGCACGGCGGACGAGATCGCCGTCGTGCTGCAGGGACTGCTCGGGCAGTCGCCGCTGCTCAAGGGCGCCGACGTCAACGGCATCGCGATCTGCTCGACCGTCCCCTCGGTCCTGAACGAGATGCGCGAGATGTGCCGCCGCTACTACGGGGACGTGAACGCGGTCATCGTGGAGCCCGGCGTCCGCACCGGGGTCCCGGTCCGGATGGACAACCCCAAGGAGGTCGGCAGCGACCGCATCGTCAACGCGCTGGCGGCCATCCAGCTCTACGGCGGGCCGTGCGTGATCGTCGACTTCGGGACCGCCACCTCCTTCGACGCGGTCTCGGCCAAGGGCGAGTACGTCGGCGCGGTGACCGCCCCCGGCATCGAGATCTCGGTGGACGCGCTGGCCGCGGCCGGCGCGCAGCTGCACAAGGTGGAGCTGATCCGGCCCAGGTCGGTGATCGCCAAGAACACCGTGGAGGCGCTCCAGGCGGGCATCATCTACGGCTTCGCCGGGCAGGTGGACGGGATCGTCGAGCGGATGGCGGCCGAGCTGGCCGACGACCCCGACGAGGTCACGGTGGTGGCCACCGGCAGCGCGGCGCCGCTCGTGGTGAGCGAGGCGCGCTCGATCGACATGCACGAGCCGTGGCTCACGCTGATCGGCCTGCGTCTGATCTATCACCGCAACACCGCCTGAGCCGCCCCGCGGGCCCGTCCGGAGGGCATGACCCGGGCGGGCGGCGGGCACGGTGGGTGACCTCGCGGGGTTCGCCGCATCGGTACCCTTTGGAACTGTGACCGATGACGTGACCAATCCCGCCGAGGACCTGCCCGAGCAGATGCGCGTGCGCCGGGAGAAGTTCGACCGCCTCCGCTCCGAGGGCGTCGATCCCTATCCGGTGAACTTCCCGCGTACCGCGACCAACGCCGAGATCCGCGGGAAATACGCCGATCTCTCCGCTGACACCGCGACCGGCGACAGGGTGGGCGTCACCGGGCGGGTGATGCTGTCCCGGACCGGCGGCAAGCTCTGCTTCGCCACCCTGCGGGACGGCTCCGGCGACCTCCAGGTCATGATCTCCCTGGACCGGGTGGGCGAGGAGTCGCTGGCCGCGTGGAAGCGCGACGTCGACCTCGGCGACCACGTGGGCGTCGAGGGCGAGGTCATCACCTCGCGCAGGGGCGAGCTGTCCATCCTCGCCGACCGCTGGGTGATCACCTCCAAGTGCCTGCGGCCGCTGCCGGAGAAGCACGCGGGCCTGACCGACCCGGAGGCGCGGGTCCGCCAGCGCTATGTCGACCTCATCGTCAACGACGAGGCCAGGAAGCTGGCGTACACCCGCAGCGCCGTGGTGCGGTCGGTCCGCGACTTCTGGCACGAGGAGGGCTACCTGGAGGTCGAGACGCCGATGCTCCAGCCGATCCACGGCGGAGCCACGGCCCGGCCCTTCAAGACCCACATCAACGCCTACGACATGGAGCTCTACCTCCGCATCGCGATCGAGCTCTACCTCAAGCGGCTCGTGGTCGGCGGGATCGAGAAGGTCTTCGAGATCAACCGCAACTTCCGCAACGAGGGCGCGGACTCCACCCACAACCCCGAGTTCACCATGCTCGAGGCGTACGGAACCTATCTCGACTACAACGACATCGCGGACCTGACCCAGCGGATGATCCAGCAGGCGGTGGTGGCCGCGCTGGGTCACTCCGTGGTCGTCCACGAGGGTCAGGAGATCGATCTGGGCCTGGCCAAGTGGCCGCGGATCACCCTCTACGGGTCGGTCTCCGAGGCGCTGGGCGAGGAGGTCACGACCGCGACGCCGCTGGAGCGCGTCCGTGCCCTCGCGGACGCGCGGGAGATCCACTGGGACGCCGCGTGGGGTCAGGGCAAGCTCGTCCAGGAGATCTTCGAGGCTCTCGTCGAGCACACGCTCATCCAGCCCACGTTCGTCATGGACTACCCGCTGGAGACCTCCCCGCTGGCCCGCAACCACCGCGACAACCCGCTCCTCACCGAGAAGTGGGACCTGATCGGGTTCGGCACCGAGCTCGGCACCGGCTACTCGGAGCTGAACGACCCGATCGAGCAGCGCCGCCGCCTCACCGAGCAGTCCCTGCTCGCCGCGGGCGGCGACGTCGAGGCGATGCAGCTTGACGAGGACTTCCTCACCGCCCTGGAATACGGAATGCCGCCCACCGGCGGCATGGGGCTGGGCATCGACCGTCTCATCATGGCCTTCACCGGCAGGAACATCCGCGAGACCATCCTGTTCCCCCTGGTCAAGCCGGCGGGCCGGGCCTGACCGACGCGCGGCCCCCGGGCCACGCGAAACGACGTTCCCGCCGTACGGCGTGTACCGGGCCGACCACGCCCGGGTCCGGTACCGCCGTACGGAGCACGATCATTCCCCCGCCCGGGCGCTGTGCCGCGTCCGGGCAAAAGCGTGCCCCGGGCCTCCCGGACGGCACCCGCGGCACCCACGACACCCGCGGACCCACAGAACGGGGCGACACGGCCCGGACGGCGTACCCACCGGTCAGGCGTCGCGCGTCGGCGGCGGCGGTCACCTTCCCGGGGCCGGAGACGTGCCCGTACGGTGCGCGGGGACCGGGAGCGGAAGGGCGGGATCCCGGCCGCCGGAAACGGCGGTGCTCGCGTCCCTTCGTGCCGTGCGGAGGAGTTTCCGCATGGTGTAGAAACTCCCTTTCCGCACGCCCGATATTACGGCGTGCGAGTGGCCCCGCGCGAAACTCCGCAAATGCCGCAAAGAACCGAAGTGGCCCACGATTTCCGGGTTTTTACGTCACGCCGTCAAGGTGCCGAGGGACGTGACCACCGCCGCACCGGCGGAACAGGGGTCGATTTCCCGAAAAATACGGGAGGCGCGCGCGTCGCGGACCCGGCGTCCGGAGGGCCGCAGGGCCTGCCGATCCGGCAAAATCTTGTTCTACGAAGATGCGGGTCCTCGCAGCCAGGGGACGGTTACGGGTCCACGCCCGAGGCGGATCATGACTTAACCGCAAAGGCGCTGACATATCATGAGTACTTCACGTATGGCCTGCTATGTCAATAGTGCGGCGACGCCATGAAGGGCGGAACTTGACGACCTTTGAACAAGGCGTTTACCGTTCCTGGCGGGCGGTATTCATTCATGGTGCCTTAGGCCCGGTTTCCAGAGTGGGGGGAGTGACTCTTGATGGCATATCCGGAAGTGGATTCGCGCCATGGCGACAGCCCCCTGGGCATGGGCGATATCGGTCTCAGCGCCGACGACCTCGTGCTGCTGGCTGAGCTCGCCAAGGGCGTCACCGTCGACAGGGTGGGCCGCAGGCTCGACATCAGCGGCCGGACCGTCAGGCGCAGGCTCAGGGGCATCTGCGACCGCATCGGCGTCGCCACGGCGATCGAGGCCGTGGCCTGGGCGGCCCGCCGCCGCCTGATCTAGCCTGCCGCCGCCCGAATTCAGCCGCCCGCTCCGTCCGCCCGTCCTCGGCCGACGCCAGATCCCGCGCCGGGCGGGCGCGGGACGGCGTCGAGCGGGTGCCGGGGTCAGCCGGCGATGCGCACGCCTCCCACGAAGGGCCGGTCGTCGATCGTGGTGATGTGGATGACGTCCCCGGTCCGGGGGGCGTGGACCATCAGGCCCGCGCCGATGTAGATCCCGACGTGGTGCAGGTCGCTGTAGAAGAAGACGAGGTCACCCGGGCGCAGCTCGCTCCGGGAGACGCGCGTGCCCGCGGTCCACTGGTCGCCGGTGTAGTGCGGCAGGCTGATCCCGACCTTCTGGTAGGCCCACATGACCAGCCCGGAGCAGTCGAAGGAGTTGGGACCCTCGGCGCCCCAGACGTACGGCTTGAGCTGCTGGGTCAGCGCCCAGCGGGCGGCCTCGGCCCCCTTGCCGCTGCCCACGATGGGCGCGTCGACCTTCACCCGGGCGCCACGGTTGCCGACGGCCTGGGCGCGTACCTCCCTGAACAGGTCGCTCTCCACCCGCGCGACCAGTCGCTCGATCTTGGCGCGCTTGGCGCCGATCTCCGTCAGCAGCTTCTTGACCTCGGAGGTCCTGGCCTTGGCGCCGGCCTGCGCCCGCTCGGCGGCCTCGATCGCCCGGCCCACCTGGGCGACCTCCTCGCTCTGCTGCTGCTGCAGGGCGTAGCTGGTGGTGGCCTGGTCGAGGAAGTCGTCGGGGTCGGACGTCTGGGTGAGGGTGAGCCCTGCGTTCAGTCCGCCCGCCATGTAGCTGCTCTGTGCCAGCAGGGCGGCCTTGGTCCGCCGCGCCGCCAGCTCGGACTCGCTGGTGGCCAGGGTCTTCTTGGCGCTGTCCGCGGCCCGCTGCGCCTGCTTGAGCTTGACCCGCTCGCCGTTGTACTGCTCGGCGAGCGTCTCGATCTCGTTGTGCAGCTTCTCGGCCTGCGCGGCCAGTTGCTTGAGGCTGGGCTCGGGGTCGGCGGAGGCCGCGACCAGCGGGGTGCCCAGGGTGAGGGTGGCGAACGCCAGGCCGATCACCGCCATGCGGCGGCGGAGCCCTCGCGGCGCGCGTCGTGGACGGTGGGCGTCGCCACCCGCCTGGTCTCCTCCGCGGTCGCGCGTGCGCTTCACCAATGGACTCCTTCTCCTCGGCCGCCTACCGGGTTAGCTGACGGGTTCGGGCCGGAGGGCAGCCCTACCGGGTGCGCCGGTGGCACTCGGATTCACCCCGGGGGACTCGGGTGGGTCCCCGGTTCTCCCTGCGGGAGATTCGGCGGGTCAGGCTTTTCACATCTCTGACATCGAGGACGGAGATTAGTCCACCCCTGGTTCCTGCTCAACCAGAACTTCGAATTCAGTAGAGGTTTCGCAACTGAAATGTCACGGACGGATCACATCTCAAAATGATCACTGAGGCCTTTACGGGGCCTTTGCCCAGGGGGTCGTCGGGCCCCGAGGGGGTCCTCCCAGCTCCGGGAGCGTACCGAAGATGAAATGCGCCACACTTCGGCGTCCGATGCCCAGCGTGGCAATGGGACTACCAAGGGTCACGAGAGGAGGGTGGTGCGCGAGTTAGGGGTGAGCCGTAATTGGGGGACGGCGAGGACGTACGCTGATCGGTCATGGAGCAGGTTGCGGAACAGTCTCCGGCGCCGGTGATGCGCGCCCCCGCCGAGGCCGGAAGCGGTGGTGAACCCCGTACCGGCACGGAGCGGGACGGACCGCCGGGGGCGGCCGGCGTCACCGTCCGGCGTGCCCGCACCCCGGACGTCCGCGCCATCCGGCGCCTGGTCGACACCTACGGCGGCGCGGGACCGCGCCTGCTGGAGAAGGCCACCGTCACCCTGTACGAGGACGTCCAGGAGTTCTGGGTCGCCACCGACGAGCACGGGGAGGTGGTCGGCTGCGGGGCGCTGCACGTCCTGTGGGAGGACCTGGCCGAGATCCGCACCGTCGCCGTCGACCCCGCCCGCCGGGGGGCGGGGATCGGCCACCGCATCGTCTCCGCGCTGCTGCGCACCGCCGTCGAGCTCGGCCTGCGCCGCGTCTTCTGCCTGACCTTCGAGGTGGACTTCTTCGCCCGGCACGGGTTCCGGGAGATCCAGGGCACCCCCGTCGCCCCGGAGGTGTACGCCGAGCTTCTGGCCTCCTACGACGAGGGCGTCGCGGAGTTCCTGGATCTGGAGCACGTCAAGCCCAACACCCTGGGCAATACGCGGATGCTGCTGCATCTGACACGTGAGCCCGACGTGAGTGACTTTAGAGCTGACACAACGGAAAGGTGACTGTTGTTGCCTATGTCGATACCTTGTGCTGCAGCAAGCATGTGAGTCTGACATCTGCCACATGCGCAGTCTAAGTGAGGTGACGCGGTGAGCACCGGACAGCCGCCGTATCCACAGGATGATCCCGACCGCGATCGCACACCGTCGGGGCAGCCGGAATACGGACAGCACAACGCGGGTCGAGCCGCTGGTGAACTCGACCCCGACATAACGGTCGTGGGATATCGGTCGGAGGCCTCACAGCCGAACACCGGTCCTGGACAGGCCCAGGGCTACGGCCAGCAGGGCTACGGGCAGCAGCCCGGTTACGGCCAGCAGGGCGCGACCGGCGGGTACGGCCAGCAGCAGGGTTACGGCCAGCAGGGGGCGACCGGCGGGTACGGCCAGCAGCCCGGCTACGGCCAGTCCTCCGCCGAGCAGCCGGGCTACGGCCAGCAGGGCGGCACGGGTGGCTACGGCCAGCCGGGTTACGGCCAGCAGGGTACGAGCGGTGGCTACGGGCAGCAGCCGGACTACGGCCAGCAGCCCGGCTACGGCCAGTCCTCCGCCGAGCAGCCGGGCTACGGCCAGCAGGGCGGCACGGGTGGCTACGGCCAGCCGGGGTACGGCCAGCAGGGCACGAGCGGTGGCTACGGGCAGCAGCCGGACTACGGCCAGCAGCCCGGCTACGGCCAGCAGGGCTACGGGCAGCAGCCGTCCCAGCCCGGGTACGGCCAGCAGCCCGACTACGGCCAGCAGCAGGGCTACGGCCAGCAGGGCGGGTACGGTCAGCAGCCGGACTACGGCCAGCAGGGCTACGGTCAACCGGCGTACGGCCAGCAGGGCTACGGACAGCCCTACGGCGGCGTCCCCGGCGCTCCGGCGCCGCTCGCCGAGTGGTGGCAGCGTCTGGTGGCACGGCTCATCGACGGGATCATCCTGGGGATCCCGACGTTCATCATCAGCGCCGTGCTGGCCGCCGTCATCATCACGTCCCCCAGCTTCGACAGCGCGACCGGGACCCTGGACGCGGGAGGCGGCGTCTTCCTCGCCACCCTGCTCACGTCCCTGCTCGCAGCGGCGTTGTACTTCGCCTACGAGTTCTTCATGACGACCAGGAGCGGGCAGACCGTCGGCAAGATGGTCATGGGCATCAAGATCGTGCCCGTGGGCAACGTCGTGCCGCCGGGCGGGCTCAGCAGCGCCGTCGCGCTCAAGCGTGCCGGCGTGTTCTTCGGTCCGCAGTTCCTGTCCTGGGTGCCGTTCCTGAACTGGATCGTGCGCATCTTCTCCCTCCTGAACGTCCTGTGGCTGCTCTGGGACCAGCCCCTGCACCAGGCTCTGCACGACAAGGTGGCCGACACGGTCGTCGTGAAGATCAAGTAGTTTCCCCGAAGAGACGGGACCGGCGGTTCGACCGCCGGTCCCGTTCTTCATGCGCGGGCCTTCGTACGCGTCCCGCGACACCACGGTCGCCGACGCGACGCGACGCGACACGATCCCGGCCCCGCGATCCCGGCCCCGCGATCCCTGACGCGAGGTCCCTGACGCGAGCCCCTCCCTGCCCGGCCCTCCGAGCCCGGCCTTCCCGGCCCGGCCCCCCGGAAGCGGCCCTTCGAGCCCGGCCTTCCCGGCCCGGCCCCCCGGAAGCGGCCCTTCGAGCCCGGCCCTCAAGGCGCGGGCCTCGGGACGCCGGCCGCGCACCGGCCCTCCCGGCCCGTCCTCGCCCCCGGCTCCCGCACACGCGCCTTTCGCGGCCCTCTCGCGCGTTACGGCGTCGCACGCCGCCTTCCGCACGCGCGGTGTCGTCCATGAGCCCTCGCACGACCCCGCACCCGGACCTTCTCCCGTCACGGGGGCCTTTCCGCGGGCCTTCTCGTCCCCACGGCGTCGTCCACGGACCCTGACGCGCGGCCTTCCAACCCCCGTCCTCACACGCGGGATTTCACGTACACGCCTTGACGTACTCGCCTTCACGGGCGCGGCTTGACGCGCTCGGCTTCATCCGGGCCGGAAAACGAGGATCCCGCGGAGCCGTAACGGCCGGGCGGACGGGACGCCGTGGCCGCGCGCCCCCATTTACTCCCGGGCGCGGGACGACTTATGACCGTCCCTTGGCCCGGTCCAGGAAAATAGTCGCCCTCGGTGCCACCGATGTCCTCGTACCGCTATGGCCCCTCAATGGCCGGATCGTCCGCCGTCGGGAGTTAGCCCACCACTCTCCGAATGGCCGCTTCCGCCCGCCCGGAGTGTCCCGCGCGGCGCTCACGGCTTTCTCCCGTTCGTCTTCACGGTGTGTTCGAGGCGACCGATGAAGACCTTCTTGGGGATCCGGATCGGGTGGGCACGGTCTTGCCGGGCTTGCGCGAGGGGGGCTCGCCTTTGGTGGTTATACGGTCTACGACTATGTGCCGCCCACCGAAGTGAGTCATACTCCAGGCAAGAAAGCACTGAAGATCCGTCTTGTTACAAGCGCTCGCGTCGCATCGGCTCCGGCCGGACCATGAGGCGGGAGGCTCTCCGCCCGGGTGTTCCACCGGCGGCGGGCATTCCCGTGATGAACCCGTCCGTTGCGGATCCCGGGATACCGGCGGGGCGCCGTTCCTGCCGGGATGCCTTCTGAGCAGGGGCTTCACCGCGGGGGAGGGGGTGGTGCACCGGCCGGAACGCCCGCGCGGCCGGGTATTCCGGAGACGACGATGATCACCTGATCTCCCCGGCTGTTTTTCTTGACGGCTTTACGGTCGCAACCGGTAAGGCGGCTGGAGAGAAGCATTAGGCTGGAGACCGACGGGCATGGCGCCCCTGAGACGCATGTCGCCGGTCGGTGGCGCTATGGTCATCCGTGAGCGGTTCCGGACCGATCGGGCACGCACCCGTGCCCCGGGGTCGCCGCCACTTTTCCCGGTCCAGAAAGCCCATCCACGGTGCGGAGCGAGGACGAATGTACGCAGTATTGTCCGCGTTGATACCCCCGGCGGTCGTCGGCGGGGCCTTCATCTTCGGAGTCGTCAAGTTGGTTCGGAGTGAAGCCGCCGGTCGGCGCCAGGCAAAACAGGCCGATCCGGCCGAGACGCAGAACAGCTGATCCACCACGGAGCCGCACCGGGAGCCCCGGTTCCCTGTGAGAATCGCCAGGCTTCTGGAATTGCCGCTCTTGGGTCGCGGGTATATGTTTGGCTTGCGAATGAAACAATACTCCGCGAAAGGATTGTGTAGATGGCCAAGCAGATCCAGGAGATTCTCATCGACGACCTCGATGGGGGTGAGGCCGACGAGACCGTCACCTTCGCGATTGACGGCACCAGCTATGAGATTGACCTGAGCGACGTTAACGCCAAGAAGCTCAGGGACTCCCTGTCTCCTTTCGTGCAGAGCGCCCGTCGTTCCGGCGCACTGCCGGCCCGCCGCCGCCGTGCGGGCGGGGCGCGGGCACTCACCCGCGAGAAGAGCGCCGACATCCGGGCGTGGGCGAAGGCCAACGGGAAGAACGTCAGCGAGCGCGGCCGTATCGCGTCCAAGATCGTCGAAGACTACGAGCGGGCTCACTAGACCGGCTCGGCCGGTCGAGTGAATCATGCGGTTATGGCGGTCACGGTGGGGTCCGGTGGCGGCCATGACCGCATGATGCGTTCGGGGAGCCGACAAACGTCGTTCGCTTGCGGCGTAGCGGGAACATCCCGCCCCCCGTAAGTAGTTGGATGAGGGTGAACGCCCTGCTCTCGGGGAACGTCTTCTGCATAGAGCGGTCGCCGGGTCGGGGCTACCATGCGGGATGACAGGGCCCGGATATCCCGGACCTGCCTGACCGCTCTGTGAGGAGCGACGAGATGTTCGAGAGGTTCACCGACCGCGCACGGCGGGTTGTCGTCCTGGCCCAAGAAGAGGCCCGGATGCTCAACCACAACTACATCGGTACGGAGCACATTCTTCTTGGCTTGATCCATGAAGGTGAAGGCGTTGCCGCCAAGGCTCTGGAGAGCCTCGGCATCAGTCTTGAAGGTGTGCGTCAGCAGGTCGAGGAGATCATCGGCCAGGGTCAGTCTGCGCCGTCGGGGCACATTCCGTTCACCCCGCGTGCCAAGAAGGTCCTTGAGCTGTCGCTCCGCGAGGCCCTGCAACTGGGACACAACTACATCGGCACCGAGCACATCCTGCTCGGCCTCATCCGTGAGGGCGAGGGCGTCGCCGCCCAGGTGCTGGTGAAGCTGGGTGCCGACCTCAACCGGGTCCGGCAGCAGGTCATCCAGCTGCTCCACGGCTACCAGGGCAAGGAGCCGGCCGCCGCGGGAGGCCCGACCGAGGCCGCCCCGTCGACCTCCCTCGTGCTGGACCAGTTCGGCCGTAACCTGACCCAGGCCGCCCGTGAGGGCAAGCTCGACCCGGTCATCGGCCGGGAGAAGGAGATCGAGCGGGTCATGCAGGTCCTGTCCCGCAGGACCAAGAACAACCCGGTCCTGGTGGGCGAGCCCGGCGTCGGCAAGACCGCCGTCGTCGAGGGCCTGTCCCAGAAGATCGTCAAGGGCGAGGTGCCCGAGACGCTCAAGGACAAGCAGCTCTACACGCTGGACCTGGGCGCCCTGGTGGCGGGTTCGCGTTACCGCGGTGACTTCGAGGAGCGCCTGAAGAAGGTCCTCAAGGAGATCCGCACCCGAGGCGACATCATCCTGTTCATCGACGAGCTGCACACGCTCGTCGGGGCGGGCGCCGCCGAGGGCGCGATCGACGCCGCCAGCATCCTGAAGCCGATGCTGGCCCGGGGTGAGCTGCAGACCATCGGGGCCACCACCCTCGACGAGTACCGCAAGCACCTGGAGAAGGACGCGGCGCTGGAGCGTCGTTTCCAGCCGATCCAGGTGGCCGAGCCCAGCCTCAGCCACACGATCGAGATCCTCAAGGGCCTGCGCGACCGTTACGAGGCCCACCACCGCGTCTCCATCACGGACGGCGCCCTGGTGGCCGCCGCGCAGCTGGCCGACCGCTACATCAGCGACCGGTTCCTGCCGGACAAGGCGATCGACCTCATCGACGAGGCCGGTTCGCGCATGCGCATCCGCCGCATGACCGCTCCGCCGGACCTGCGCGAGTACGACGAGAAGATCGCGGGCGTCCGGCGCGACAAGGAGTCCGCGATCGACGCGCAGGACTTCGAGAAGGCCGCGGCCCTGCGTGACCAGGAGAAGCAGCTCCAGCTCAAGCGCGAGCGCCGGGAGAAGGAGTGGAAGGCCGGCGACATGGACGTCGTGGCCGAGGTCACCGAGGAGCTCATCGCCGAGGTCCTCGCCACCGCCACCGGCATCCCGGTCTTCAAGCTCACCGAGGAGGAGTCCCAGCGGCTGCTCCGCATGGAGGACGAGCTGCACAAGCGGATCATCGGCCAGGACGACGCCATCAAGGGTCTGTCCCGCTCGATCCGCCGTACCCGCGCCGGCCTGAAGGACCCGCGCCGCCCGGGTGGTTCGTTCATCTTCGCCGGCCCGTCCGGTGTCGGTAAGACCGAGCTGTCCAAGGCGCTGGCCGAGTTCCTGTTCGGGGACGAGGACGCGCTGATCATGCTGGACATGTCGGAGTTCATGGAGAAGCACACCGTCTCCCGTCTGTTCGGCTCGCCTCCGGGCTATGTCGGATACGAGGAGGGCGGTCAGCTGACGGAGAAGGTGCGGCGCAAGCCGTTCTCGGTCGTCCTGTTCGACGAGATCGAGAAGGCCCACCCCGACATCTTCAACTCGCTGCTGCAGATCCTGGAGGACGGTCGCCTGACCGACGCCCAGGGCCGGGTGGTCGACTTCAAGAACACCGTCATCATCATGACCACGAACCTCGGCACCCGGGACATCTCCAAGGGCCAGGGGGTCGGCTTCGCCAAGAACAACGACGCCGAGTCCAACTATGACCGGATGAAGTCCAAGGTCCAGGAGGAGCTCAAGCAGCACTTCCGGCCCGAGTTCCTCAACCGTGTCGACGACATCGTGGTCTTCCACCAGCTGACTCCGAACGAGATCATCCACATCGTGGACCTGATGCTGGCCCAGGTGGGCCTGCGTCTGAAGGACCGCGACATGGGGATGGAGCTCACCCAGGAGGCCAAGCAGCTGCTGGCCGACCGTGGCTACGACCCGGTGATGGGCGCCCGCCCGCTCCGGCGCACGATCCAGCGCGAGCTGGAGGACACCCTGTCCGAGAAGATTCTGTACGGCGAGCTCCGTCCCGGCCAGATCGTGAAGATCGCGGTCGAGGGCGAGGGCGAGAACGCGAAGTTCACCTTCGTCGGTGAGAACGCGCCGGTCGACCGGGTCCCCGACTCGGCCGCCGCCATCGCGGAGCCCATCCAGAACTAGGACGCAAGGCCCTCCGGGGCCACCCGGCAGGCCCCGCCGTGAGGAGACTCACGGCGGGGCCTGTCTATTTGTTACCAAAGAGGGTGTCTACGCCACGACAGGTAGTACTACACTGTGTAGAGTGAGCTCGGCGGGGCCTCACCGCGCGATCCTCGAACCACATCGGCCACCGTGGATCGCCGACGATGTCAGCCTCGCGACGTAGCGACGTATCAACTCCGGGAATGACGCGGAGGTCGCTGCCCGCACGGGATGCTGCACGAGCCGGGCCGAGCTCCCGGCTGGAGAGAGCCTCCGGCTCGCGGCGCCGCGAACGGCCGGCGCGGGGCGATCGGGGACCCACGAGAAGTACGCCTGGGAGGCACCGCATGCGTTTACGGCACGAGGACGGGACGCTCGTTCACCTGGCCTACAACGCGGGCGTCCACCCCGCCGAGGACCTGGAGAACCTGATCGCCCACCTGACCAGGTACGCGGTGCCGGTGCGCAAGCGCCTGGGTGTGGAGCGCATGGGCGTCGGCCTCTGGCTCTCCCCGAGCGTCGCCGACCACCTCAGCGCCGACCGGATCGAGCTGGTGCGCCTGCGCCGCTCCCTGGAGGAGCGCGGCCTGGAGGTCGTCAGCCTCAACGGCACCGGCGGTAGGAACCAGGAGTCGCCCGGCCCCGACTGGGCCAAGCCCGAGCGTTACCGCTACACGATGGCGCTGGCCAGGATCCTGGCCTTCCTGCTCCCGGACGACGTCCGCTTCGGAAGCATCTCCACCATCCCGATCGGCTGGCGCCGGGACTGGCCCGCCGACCTGCACGCGATCGCCTCGCGCCGCCTGGAGCGGCTGGCCCGGGAGCTGCGCGGGCTCTACAGCGTCACCGGCAAGACGGTCAGGGTGGGCTTCGAGCCGTGGCCCGGCTGCGTGCTGGAGACCACCGAGCAGGCCCTGGACCGGGTCGGCGGCATCGACTCCGAGCACCTGGGCGTCTGCCTGGACGCCTGCCACCTGTCGGGAGGCGCCGAGGAGCCCGGAGCGGCCCTGCGCGGGCTGGCGGCGGCCGGGGCCCCGGTGGTCAAGCTCGGTCACGTGCACAACCACCTGACCGCCGCCTGCCAGGAGCTGCCCAGCACCCGCCCGATCCTGGAGGACACCCTCACCGCGATGCTCTCCGGCGCGGTGAACGGAACCGCGCACATCGAGGTGGAGGCCCACGACCCGGCCGTGCCGCTGCGGGCCCGGGGGCCCGGCGCGCTGGTCAACATGATCGCCGAGGAGCTCGACTGGGCCCGGAGCAACCTCACCGCCCTGGGCCTGCGCCTGGCCGCCTGAGGAACGGCCCCGGGAGCCTGTCCGGAGCCCTTCCGGAGCCTCTCAGGGGACGATCCGGGAGCGGCCCGGGAGCCCTCCGCGACCCCGGAGGGGGCTCGACGCGGCCGGGACCGGCCGGTTCGGCCGGGAGGCGGTCCCGGGGCCCGGACGGTCGTCTCGGCGGGCCGTCTCAGCCGGGCAGGCGGTAGGTGCCGTCGTCGAGCACCTCGGCCAGGCCGTCCGCGACCAGGCCGTCGAGGGCACGCTCGCGCTGCGGGACGTCCTGCCAGACGACGTCGAGGGCGTCCTTGGGGACGGCGCCGTGGGCCTGGCGCAGCACCGCCAGGAGACGGCCGCGGCACTGGCGGTCCGTGCCAGCGTACGTCTGGCCCCTGCGCGCGGGGCCGTCGTAGGCGGGCTTGCCCGCCAGCCGCCACGCGCACAGGTCGCTGATCGGGCAGTCGGCGCAGCGGGCCGCGCGGGCCGTGCAGACCAGGGCGCCCAGCTCCATCACGGCGACCGCCCAGACCGGGGCCCGGTCGGCGTCGGGGAGCAACGAGGCGGCGAGCCTGCGCTCGGCCGGTGTGGTGGCCTTCGGCGGGTACTCCTCGCCGCCGACGGCCCGCGCCAGGACCCGTCGCACGTTGGTGTCGAGGACCGGGTGCCGGCCCCGGAAGGCGAAGCTGGCGACCGCGGCGGCGGTGTACTCGCCGACGCCGGGAAGCGTCAGCAGGGTGTCGTGGTCGGAGGGGACCTCGCCGCCGTGCCGGTCGGTGATCGCGCGGGCGCACGCGTGCAGGTTCAGCGCCCGGCGCGGGTAACCGAGCCGGCCCCAGTGGCGTACGGCCTCACCGGGCGTCTCCCGGGCGAGGTCGGCCGGGGTGGGCCAGCGCTCCATCCACTCGGTCCACACCGGCAGCACCCGTACGACCGGGGTCTGCTGGAGCATGATCTCGCTGACCAGGATCGACCACGGTGAGGCGCCGGGCGTCCGCCAGGGAAGGTCGCGGGCGTTGCCGGCGTACCAGTCGAGGATGGGTTCGAGCAGGCGGTTCGACTCGGGCACCTTTCGACGATAGTGCCGCCTGCGGTGTCCCCGATCCGGCTCCTTCTCCTTCGTCCGCCTTTCACCCGCCCGACCGCGGCCGGAACGGCGCCGAAGCCCCGGGGAAGCGGCGGGTCGCCTCCTCGGGGCCGTGCGGGCCGACCATACTGTGAGCATGGACCCCGACACGTTCCGTGACGACCTCGGAGCCGATGTCTACTGGCGGCGCCGGATGACCGCGTTGATCGGCGTGCTCATGGTGGTCGCCGTGGTGGCGTGGGCGTGCTCGGCCACGGGAGGCCCGGACGACGTCCGCAAGCGCGGCGGGACCACCGCGCAGGAGACGCCGGACGCGGTGCCGGGTGTGCTGCCGCCCCCCGAGGTCACCCCCTCGGCGTCCTGGAGCCGCACACCGTCCCCGGGGACCTCCAGGGCGACCGGGGCGGCCGGGACGGCCGTCCGGCACAGGAGGCCGGGGCAGGTCTGCACCCCCCGGCAGCTCGTGCTGAGCATGGAGGGCCAGGGGACGGTCTACCCGGCGGGCATCCGGCCCCGGTTCATCCTGACGCTGGTCAACGTCGGCAAGGTCATGTGCACCGCCGAGGTGGGACCGCGCTCCCTGGAGGTCCGCATCACCTCCGGCCCAGACCGGGTGTGGTCGTCCTCCGACTGCATCAGCGGCGAGACCGACCACGTCGACCGGCTGGAACGCGGCGTTCCCTACGTGCGGGAGCTGGTGTGGGACCGCCGCCGCTCCGGGAACGACTGCGCCGCCGACCGGGTCGCGGCCCGCCCCGGCACCTACGTGGCCGTGGCCCACGCTCCCGGCCTGAGGAGCCGCAAGGCCGTCTTCCACCTGCGCTGACCCCGCGCCCGGCGCGGCCTTGTGCCGGCATGACCCCGAGCCAGACATGACCCTGCGCCCGGCATGACCTTGTGTCCGGCGTGACTCGGAGTGACCTCGTGCTCGACGTGACCCGCGTGCTCCCGCGCCCGGCGCGGCTCCGGCCGGGTGTCCTCAGACGTAGCGCTCCAGGATGGACGACTCGGCCAGCCGGGAGAGGCCCTCGCGGATGTGGCGGGCCCTGGCCTCGCCGACCCCGCCGACCTCCTGGAGCTCGCCGATGCTGGCGGCCAGCAGCTTCTGCAGGCTGGCGAACTGGTCGACGAGGCGGTCGACCACGGTGCTCGGCAGCCGGGGGACCTTGGCCAGCAGCCGGTACCCCCGGGGGCTCACCGGCTGCTCCAGCGCGTCGTTGCCCGAGTGGCCGAGGACCTGGGCGACGATCGAGAGGTCGAGCAGGTCGGTGGAGGAGAGCCGGTCGAGCTCCTGCAGCGCCTCGGCGAACTTGCGCGGCCTGCGCCCGGCCGCGGGCAGGTAGTCCCGGACGATGAGCTCGCGGTCGCTCTCCGTGCCGGCCACGAGCTCGTCCAGTTGCAGGGAGAGCAACCGGCCGTCGGTGCCGAGCTCGACCACGTAACCGGCGATCTCCTCGGAGATGCGCCGGACCATCTCCAGCCGCTGGGCGACCACCGCGATGTCACGTACCGTGACCAGGTCCTCGATCTCCAGCGCCGACAGCGTGCCGGAGACCTCGTCCAGGCGGAGCTTGTAGCGCTCCAGGGTGGCCAGGGCCTGGTTGGACTTGGACAGGATGACCGCCGACTCCTCCACCACGTAGCGGATGCCCTCCAGGTAGAGGGCGATGATCCGCATGGACTTGCTGAGGGAGATGACCGGCAGGGAGGTCTGCAGGGCCACCCGCTGGGCGGTGCGGTGCCGGGTCCCGGACTCGTCGGTGGGGATGGAGGGATCGGGCATCAGGTGCACGGCGGCGCGCACGATCCGCAGGTCACCGGAGTTGAGGACGATGGCGCCGTCCATCTTGGCCAGCTCGCGCAGTCGCGTCGCGGAGAACTCGACGTCCAGCTCGAACCCGCCGCTGCAGATCTCCTCGACCGTCCGGTCGTAGCCCAGGACGATCAGGCCGCCGGTGTGCCCGCGGAGAATGCGCTCCAGGCCGTCGCGTAGAGCGGTGCCCGGGGCGACCGCGGCCAGGATGCTCCTGCGGCGCTCGTCGAGCCCTTTGTAGGTTGCTGCCACCTGACCCCCGTGGTCTGCCTATACCACCCAGCTTACCGGCGAAGGCCCCGTAGGGGCCGGAATCGCCGGATGCCGGTGCACCGCAGGGCCTGCGGGCCGGTGGATCACGGGATGTGCGGGGTCAGGTGACGTGGGTGAGGGCGTCCCAGACGTTCTCCGCCTCGACGACGTCGAAGCCGGGGGCGAAGGCCGAGCCGCGCCCGGCCACCGGGACCAGCGAGTTGTCGCCGCCCCGCCGCTTGCCCCCCTCCAGGGAGCCCGAGGGGACCAGGGCTCGGGTGAAGCCCAGCCGCGCGGCCTCCGACAGGCGGCGCCGCACGTCGCGGACCGGGCGGAGCTCCCCGGCCAGGCCCACCTCGCCGAGCACCACCAGCCCCGAGGGCAGCGCCTTGTCACCGGCCGCGCTGGCCACCGCGAGCATCACCGACAGGTCGACCGCGGGGTCGCTGAGCTTGATCCCCCCGACGGTCGCGGTGAAGACGTCGCACCCGCCCAGCTTGGCGTTGAGCCGCCGCTCCAGCACGGCGAGCACCATCGTCACCCGGTAGGTGTCGAGCCCGGAGGAGGAGCGCCGGGGCTGCTGGGCCTCGGTCCTGGCGACCAGCGCCTGGACCTCGGCGGGCAGCGGCCGGGTGCCCTCCAGGGTGACGGTGACGCAGGTGCCGGGCACCGGGTCGGTGCGGTGCGAGACGAACAGGCCGCTGGCGTCGGCGATGCCCTCGATGCCGTTCTCGTGCAGATCGAAGCAGCCGACCTCGTCGACCGGGCCGTACCGGTTCTTGATCGCGCGGACCAGGCGGAGCCGGGAGTGCCGGTCGCCCTCGAAGTGGAGCACGACGTCGACGAGGTGCTCCAGGGTGCGGGGGCCGGCGATCGAGCCCTCCTTGGTGACGTGGCCGACCAGCACGGTGGACATGCCGCGCTCCTTGGCCAGCCGCACCAGGTTTCCCGCGACCTCCCTGACCTGGGTCACCCCGCCGGGCACGCCGGTCGTCATGACCGAGCCGATCGTCTGCACCGAGTCGACGATGAGCAGGTCGGGCTGGACCTTCTCGACGTGCGAGACCAGCGCGCTCAGGTCGGTCTCGGCCGCCAGGTAGAGGCGGTCCTGGATCGCGCCGATCCGGTCGGCCCTGATCCGCACCTGGGCGGCCGACTCCTCACCGGTGATGTAGAGGACGGTCTGCTGGCGGGCGATCTTGGCCGCCGCCTCCAGCAGCAGGGTGGACTTGCCGATGCCGGGCTCCCCGGCCAGCAGCACCACCGCCCCGGGGACCAGGCCGCCGCCCAGGACCCGGTCGAGCTCGGGCACACCGGTGGGACGCGCGTGCGCCACCTCGGCCTTGACCTGGCCGATCGGCACGGCAGGAGCCGACACCGCCCCGGCGGAGGCCACCCGCACGCCCGCGCGGGCCGTCTCCTCCTCGACCGTGCCCCAGGCCTGGCACTCGCCGCAGCGCCCCACCCATTTGGCCGCCTGCCACCCGCATTCGGCACAGCGGTAGCCGCCAGCCTTTTTCACCATGGCCGCACGTTACCCGTCCGCACCGACAACTTTCACCCGGCACGGCCGGGCCGTGCCGTGCCGGGGGAGAGCCGCCGCGCGCCGGGCCCGCAGGGGCCCGGTTCGCGGGTGTGTCAGATGTGGCCCTCCAGGTCGGCCAGCAGCAGGCGCTTGGGCTTGGCGCCCTTGATCTGCTGCACGACCTCGCCGTCCTTGTAGAGGTTGAGCGTGGGCAGCCCGAGGACGCCGTACCTGGCGGAGATCTCGGGGTAGTCGTCGGCGTTGAGCTTGGCGATCGTGAGGCGGTCGCCGTACTCGGCCTCGATCTCGGTGAGAACCGGGGCGATCATCTTGCACGGCCCGCACCACTCGGCCCAGAAGTCGACCAGGACGGGCTTGTCGCTCCGCAGCACCTGCTCGTCGAAGTTCTCGGCGGTCAACGTGATCATGATTCTCCTGCTTTCCTCAGTACGCAGCCCGGACAGGCCGTGGTGAACTGTGCCGCCACCTCGGCCCTGCGGGCGAGCAGCGTGCGGATCTCGTCGTCGATCTCGGCGAGCTTGCGCCGGTAGACGGCCACCGACTCCGGGCACGACCCCCCGGAGTCGTGCCCGGCCCGCAGGCAGGCCACGAACGGGCGGGCGTCGTCCAGGGTGAAGCCGACCGCGAGCAGCGACCGGATCTCCGAGACGAGCCGCAGGTCCGCCTCCCCGTACTCGCGGTAGCCGTTGGCCGAGCGGCGGGCCGAGATCAGGCCCTGCTGCTCGTAGTACCGCAGCGCCCGGGGACTGACCCCCGCGCGCCGTGCCAGCTCGCCGATCCGCATCCGCCCCTCCCGATGGGACGACGATAAACCGTGACACCAACGTCAAGGTCAAGCCGCCACGCGTTGTTCCCGACGGTTCCCGCACGGTTCGCACACGCCCCGCGGGGAGGTTCCCGGATCGCCCGGGAAGGGCGACGGGATCCGCGGGGAACGGCTCAGAACAGCTTCCAGCGCAGCACGTTGGGGTAGGCGATCTCCAGGCCGGCGGTCTCCGCGATGGCCTGCTCGGCGACCGCGGGGGTGAACTCGATGCGGAGCACCGCCTCCAGGTCGGCGCGGCGCTCGAAGCGCATGTTCAGGTCCAGCTCGGCGGCCTGCCAGCCCTGGCGGCTCCAGAACTCCTCGACGGACCTGGCCGAGTAGGAGGGGATCGACCGGGAGAACCAGCGGCCGAAGGCGCCGCGACCGGCGTCGACGTCGATCACGAAGGCCGCGCCGCCGCGCCGCAGCACCCGGGAGAGCTCGGCAAGGCCGGGCTCGCAGCCGGGCCCGAAGAAGTAGGCCCAGCGGGCGACGGCCACGTCCACGCTCGCGTCCGGCAGCGGGAGCGCCTGGGCGGTGCCCGCGCGGACCTCCACGTTCGGCAGCGAGCGGCACCGGCGGACGGCCAGGCCCACCAGGTCCTCGTGCGGTTCGACGCCGACGACCCGGGCGGCGGTGGCGGCCAGGGAGGGCAGGTGGTAGCCGGTGCCGCAGCCGATGTCCAGGACCGTCGCCCCGCTCCAGGGCCGGATGGCCGCCATGGCGGCCTCGGCGCGTCCCTCGGGGTCCACCGCCCGGTTCTCCAGCTCGTAGGTCCGGGGCGTGTTCCAGATGTTGGGGCTGGGGATGGCACCCTTGGCGTACCTCGGCATGCCCTCACCGTAACGGTGTGATCCCGGACGCGTCGGACGGCGGCGTACAGCACCGCTCTCCGGACCCGCTTAGGCTGGCAAAGGTGAGCGACATGAGCGAGCGGGCCGGTCGGCCCAGCGGTGTTCGCGAGCGTGTGCTCCGAGCCGGAGACGAGGAAGCGGTATGAGCGTCCGTGTATCCAGTGCGAAGATCGCGCTGTCCACCGCGTCGGTGTACCCCGAACGTACCCCCGACGCCTTCGAGCTGGCCGCGCGCCTGGGGTACGACGGTGTGGAGATCATGGTGGGCGCCGACCCCGTGAGCCAGGACGTCGACGTCCTGGAGCGGCTGTCGGACCACTACCAGATGCCGATCTTGGCCATCCACGCGCCGTGCCTGCTGGTGACGCAGCGGGTCTGGGGCAAGGACCCCTGGGCCAAGCTGCAGCGTGCCCAGCGTGCGGCCGAGCGGGTCGGCGCCCGCACGGTCGTGGTGCATCCGCCGTTCCGCTGGCAGCGGGACTACGCCAGGGACTTCGAGATCGGCCTGGCCAGGATGCGCGACGAGACCGACGTGGCGTTCGCGGTGGAGAACATGTTCCCCCTCAAGGCCAGGGGCAACGAGGTCGTCCCCTACTCCCCCGACTGGAACCCGGTCGACCACGACTTCCCCCAGGTCACGCTGGACCTCTCGCACACGGCGGTGTCCGGGTCCGACGCCCTGGAGATGTTCACCAAGCTCGGCGACCGGCTCGCCCACCTGCACCTGGCCGACGGCGTGGGCGTGCCGAACAAGGACGAGCACCTGGTTCCGGGACGGGGCACCCAGCCATGCGCGCCGATCCTGGAGCGGATGGCGGGCAACGGCTACTCCGGGCTGGTGGTGCTGGAGATCAACACGCGCAAGGCGGTCAGCCGCAGCGAGCGGATCGACGACCTGGCCGAGGCGCTGGCGTTCGCCCGGCTGCACCTGGCCGCCTCCACCAGCGCATGAGCGAGCCCGTCGTGAGCGAGCCCGCCGCGCCGGACGCGCCCGGCGGGTCGGGCTCGCTCGGCGGGAACGGCGGGTCCGGCGGGAACGGCGGGAGCGCGGCGGCGAGGAGGAGGCCGGGGCGCAGGCCGGGGTCGGCCGACACGCGGGGGCAGATCCTGGCGGCGGCGCGCGAGATCTTCGCCGATAAGGGGTTCGACAAGGCGACCGTCCGGGGCATCGCCCGCCAGGCCGGGGTGGACCCGGCGCTGGTCCACCACTACTTCGCCGGCAAGGAGGGCATCTTCGTCGCGGCGATGGAGCTGCCGATCAACCCGGAGAACGTCGTCGCGGCGATCCTGGCGGGCCCGCGCGACGAGGTCGGCGAGCGGCTGACCAGGCTCATCCTGACGATCACCTCGGACGCCGCGGCCCGCCAGCCGCTGCTGGCGCTGGTGCGCACCGCGATGACCAACGACCAGATGGTCGTCATGATCCGCGAGTTCATGACGCGGGCGCTGCTGCACCGGGTCGCGGAGCTGCTCCAGATCCCGCCGCTGCGGATGGAGGCGGCCTTCGCCCAGCTGTTCGGCGTGGTGCTGGTGCGCTACGTCCTCAAGCTGGAGCCGCTGGCCTCCACCGACGTGGAGGAGCTGGTGGAGCTGCTCGCTCCCACGATCCAGCGCTACCTCGACCCGGTGCGGCCGTAGTGATCACTTCGGTACCGTCCGGAGGCGTACAGAGCATTGTTCTGGGCATTGGGTCGGCCATAGGGTGACCACGGTCGGCCCGGGTGCTGTGCGCGGGTAAGTTACCCGTGGGTAGGATTCGTGGGGACCCGTCGTCATCATGGGTGACCGGCGGTCGTACGCTGGCAGCCAACGCCGTCTGTGGGAGGACCCGTGCTCTGGGTAGCGATCATCGGGCTGGTCATGACAGCCGTCGCGGTCGCGCTTGCCGCGCGCCGCGTGTTGTTCCTGTACCGGCTCGCCACCGTCGGGCCACCCGCGCCCGAACGCATCGAGTACGCCAGGAACCACCTCGGGGAGGAGATCAAGGCCCAGCTCGTCGAGGTCTTCGGCCAGCGCAAGCTGCTGAAGTGGACGGCGCCCGGCACCGCGCACTTCTTCGTGATGTGGGCGTTCTTCATCCTGGTGACCGTCTACCTGGAGGCCTACGGCGCGCTGATCCAGGGTGCGATCACCGGCACCCCCGACTTCCACATCCCGCTGGTGGGGACGTGGCCGGTGCTGGGCTTCCTGCAGGACTTCATCGCGGTGGCGGCCCTGTGCGGCCTGATCGCCTTCGCGGTCATCAGGATCAGGAACTCGCCCAAGAGGCTGGGCCGCAGGTCGCGCTTCTCCGGCTCGCACCTCGGCGGCGCCTGGCTCGTCCTGTTCATGATCTTCAACGTGATCTGGACGATGTTCCTCTTCCGCGGCGCCGCGGCCAACACCGGCAACCTCCCCTACGCCTCGGGGGCGTTCGCCTCCGACGCGACGGCCGCCCTGCTGCGGCCGCTGGGCGCCTCGGCCAACGAGACGCTGGAGCACGTCGGGCTGCTGCTGCACATCGGCGTGATGCTGGTCTTCTCGGTCATCGTGGTGAACTCCAAGCACCTGCACATCTTCACCGCGCCGCTGAACGTGGCCTTCTCCCGGCGCCCGAACGGCAACGGCCCGGCCCAGCCGCTGCGCATCGACGGCAAGGTCGTGGACTTCGAGGACGAGGAGCTCGACGGTGACCGGCTCGGCCGGGGCAAGATCGAGGACACCCCGTGGAAGGGCTTCCTCGACTTCTACACCTGCACCGAGTGCGGCCGCTGCCAGGACCAGTGCCCGGCCTGGAACACCGACAAGCCGCTCTCGCCGAAGATGCTCATCCTCCAGCAGCGCGACCACGCCTTCAAGGTCGCGCCGTACCTGTCGGCCACCCAGGAGCAGCGCGCAGACCTGCACGAGGACGTGCTGGCCCTGCTGGACAAGCCGCTGGTCGGCGAGGACGGCGTCATCCATCCCGACGTGCTGTGGTCCTGCACCAACTGCGGCGCCTGCGTCGAGCAGTGCCCGGTCGACATCGAGCACATCGACCACATCCTGGACATGCGCCGCTACCAGGCCATGGTGGAGTCGAACTTCCCCTCCGAGGCCGGCGTCATGGTCAGGAACCTGGAGAACAAGGGCAACCCCTGGGGGATGGCCGAGACCAAGCGGGCCGACTGGATCGAGGAGCTGGCCGGCCGCGAGGTCGACCCCATCGAGGTCACCCTGGTCGACGAGAAGCTGGACGAGGACGTCGAGTACCTGTTCTGGGTCGGCTGCGCCGGTGCCCTGGAGGACCGGGCCAAGAAGACCACCAAGGCGGTCGCGGAGCTGCTGCACGTCGCGGGGGTGAAGTTCGCGGTGCTCGGCCCGATGGAGGCGTGCAGCGGGGACCCGGCCCGGCGCCTGGGCATGGAGTACCTGTTCGACATGCTGGCCAAGCAGAACATCGAGACGCTGAACGAGGTGGGGGCGAAGAAGATCGTCGCGACCTGCCCGCACTGCTTCAACACCCTGGCCAACGAGTACCCGCAGCTCGGCGGGACCTACGAGGTCGTGCACCACACCCAGCTGCTGGCGAAGCTGGTGGACGAGGGCAGGCTGGTGCCGGTCACCCCGATCGAGGAGAAGATCACCTACCACGACCCGTGCTTCCTGGGCCGCCACAACAAGGTCTACTCCCAGCCGCGCGACATCATGGCCAAGGTGCCCGGGGTGAAGACCCAGGAGATGCACCGCCACAAGGACCGGGGCTTCTGCTGCGGCGCGGGCGGCGCGCGGATGTGGATGGAGGAGCGGCTGGGCAAGCGCATCAACACCGAGCGGGTGGACGAGGCGCTGACCACCGAGCCCGACACGATCTCCACGGCGTGCCCGTTCTGCCTGGTGATGCTCGGCGACTCGATCAACGAGAAGAAGAACACCGGCGAGGCCAAGGAGACGCTGGAGGTCGTCGACGTCTCCCAGCTGCTGATCAAATCGATCAAGGGCCAGCCCGTCGAGGCGTCCTGACCGTCCCCGATGTCAGATACGGGCTATTTCAACGGTTCGTATCTGACATTTGGTCAAGTGTCCTGGAAAAGAGGGGAAGGTCCAAAAACCTTTCTCCACATAACGGGAAAATCACGGTAGCCTCAACGTCGCGTGGCTCATTCAACGGGGAGGGGGCTCGACGATGCCCGTCGTCGTCAGCGATGCCGAGGTTACCCTGGCCGACGTTCTCTCACTTCGGCTGGCCGTCGACGAACCGCTGGCCGAAGGCGCCGAACTGGTCCTGCGCAACCGGGCCACCCTGGCCGAGAGCCGGGTGCCGCTGGGCAGACCGGGGGCCGGGGTGCGCGACGCCGCGCTCGCGGTCTCGCTCGCGCCGCTGGACCTCGGCCCCGGCCGCTGGGACACCTACCTGCAGCAGGGCTCCTCGCGCACCCGCCTGCGCAGCGTCGACCCCGGTTTCTCCCTCGACCACCTGGAGGCGTACGCGCTGAGCCGGCGCACGCTGGCCTACCGCGCGTACCGGACCCGTAACGGTTTCCTGGCGCTGAAGATCGACGATGCGCGGCCGACGGCCGAGGTCAGGTCGGTCTGGTTCCGGGAGGGCCGCTTCGAGGTGACCGGCCTGCTGGCCTTCACCGGGCTGGAGGACGACGAGGCACGGCACGACGCCCGGCTCACCCTGCACCGCAGCCGTCCGGACGCCGAGCTGACGTCGGTTGCAACGGTCCAGGGGGTCCGCTTCCACGCCGCGCTCTCGCTCTGCGACGTGATCGCCGCGGCCCCCGGCCAGACCGGCACCTGGGAGCCCTCCCTGCGGGTGCGCGGCGTCTCCACCCCGCTTCGGCTGGGCTCCCGGCTGGACGACGTCGACGGCAAACGCCGGCGGCTGCACTACCCGGCGGCGCAGATCGACGGGGTGCCGATCCGGCCCTGCTACACCGCCGACGACGAACTGCGGATCGAGGTCGGCGGGTGAGGATCTGCCTGCTCGTCCCCTCCGCGTACGGGATGCGCGGTGACGTCCGCTCGATCGTCAACCTCGCGGGGGAGCTGGCAGAACGCCACGACGTGGAGATCATCAGCGTCCGCCGTCACCGGGAGAGGCCCTTCTTCCCGGTGGCGTCCGGCGTCGAGCTGTCCTGGGTGGTCGACGGCAGGCCCGGGGTGAGGCATCTGCTCCCGGGGGGCCGGATGCGCGCCGAGGTCGCCCTGTGGCGGCGGCTGCGGGGCCTGAGGGCCGACGTGATCGTCAGCACCCGTCCCGGGCTGAGCGTCCAGGTCGCCCGGCACGCGCCGCGCGCGCTGCTCCGCGTCGCCCGGGAGTGGGGCCGCCCGCCCGTACCCGCTCCGATCAAGAGGTTCTACCCGCGGCTGGACGCGGTGGTGACCTCCACGGAGACGGCCAGGCAGGAGTGGGACGGGCTGCTGGCCGGGACCGTCCCGGTCACCGCGATCCCGGACGCGCTGCCCGCCGGGCCGTGGCCGCGCTCGCGGATGGACAACCGCATCGTCGCCGCGGGCGGGCGCCTGGTCCCGGTCAAGGCCCACGACCGGCTGATCCGGGCGTTCGCCGTCGTCGCGGGCAAGCGCCCCGACTGGCGGCTGCGGCTGTACGGCGGAGGGCCCGAGGAGAAGCGGCTGCGCGCCCTGGTCGGCGACCTGGACCTGCACAACCACGTGTACTTCATGGGCACGACCTCGGACCTGACCGGCGAGTTCGCCAAGGCCTCGATCGTGGCGACCACCTCCAGGACCGAGGTGCTCGGCATGACCGTGATCGAGGCGATGGCCAGCGGGGTGCCGGTCATCGCGTTCGACAGCCCGCGCGGGCCGGGGGAGTTCGTGACCGACGGCCGCAGCGGCGTGCTGGTCGCCGAGGGGGAGGGTGAGATCGAGGCGTACGCCTCGGCGCTGCTGACCCTCATCGACGACGAGCGGCGGCGCAGGACGCTCTCCGCGGGCGCCCTGGAGGCCGCGAGGACGTACGGGGCGCCCTCGGTGGCGGAGCAGTGGGAGAAACTGTTCGCGGCCACTTCCCGTCCCGCCTGACGCGGGTACCGTTGGGACATGCATGGGTACAGCGGTGACAAGCAGGCGTACCTGACCCGCCTGCGGCGTATCGAGGGGCAGATCAGGGGCCTTCAGCGGATGGTCGAGGAGGACGCCTACTGCATCGACGTGCTGACCCAGGTCTCGGCCGCCACCCGGGCGCTCCAGGCGGTGGCGCTCGGACTCCTGGAGGACCACATCGGGCACTGCGTCACCGGGGCCATCGAGGCGGGAGGGCCGGAGGCCCAGGAGAAGGTGAAGGAGGCCTCGGCCGCGATCGCCCGGCTCGTCCGTTCGTGACTAGTCACAGGACTATCTTTTCCGACCGCGTCCCGGACCCCGTTGGAGGGTCCGGGACCAGGTCTTGGAAACCGTTCCTGCCGTGGCCTCAGCAGACAGCCGAGGCGCTCAACCCGAGCGCGTTGTCGAGCTCCACCAAGGTGAGGGGCCGTTCGCTGATCGCGACGGCGGACAGCACCTCGGCATAGAGCGCGATCTCGTCCAACGCGACACGGTCGTGGACCCTAGAGTCCAGGTCGTCGTGCCCCACCGCGTCGTCCTTCCTTCCGCAGCCCACACCCACTTCGAGGTTACGGCGGGCGGTCATCGGTGCCCATGGCCCATCGGGACCATTCCTCGCCCCGCCCGATGCGTCCTCAAGGAGGATCATTTCCCGATTACGAGATCACAATTCAGCCAATTGTCTGATGCATACGGGGCGAGAAGGATATAGGGGCAGTAAGGATAAAATAACTATATTTGTGGTTTAAGCCTACGGGCGTGTGTCAGAAGTGACGGGGATAGGTTCCCGAGGCTCCCGGGACGGGGTCGTCCCGCTCGTGCGTCAGCCGGTGCACCACGGCCGAGGCCGTCGCGAACCCGCGCTCCGGCACCTCGGTGCCGGTGAGACGGCACCAGGCGAGCCCGGTGGCGTAGGCGGCGCCGAGCAGGGCCGCGGCGGTGGCCCGGTCCGGCGGGTGCAGCGCCGACGGCAGCTCCCCCGAACGCGGCCAGCACCCCCGCAGCGGATGCGAGGCGTCGGTGAGCACCACGTGCAGGATGTGCCGCAGCTCCGGGTCCAGCCACGGGTAGAGCCCGTCGGCCGCCCGCGGGGCGCAGGCCGCCAGGTCCGCGGCGAGCAGCGACGCGGCCACCGCCCGGGGATCGGCCCCCATCGGGGCGACGAAGCCCAGCGCCCCGACCAGGTCGTAGATCATGTGCTGGAGGTGCTCACCGGGGAGGGCGTCGGGAAGCGTCACATGGGACGGGCAGCGCGCCAGCCACGCGTCCCGCACCGCCTCGTCGCCGTGGTGGGCCAGCACGGGGTCCTGGCAGGCCCGCCGGAGCAGCGGCTGGAGCATGCACAGCAGGGCGTCCGCCCGCGGGCCGAACCGCCGGTCGCCGCGGATGCAGGTCGCGGTGTCGGCCATCAGCGCGACCAGCCGCAGGCCCGCCTCGGGATGGGCGGCCCTGACCCGCTCGCCGTAGAGCGCGACCAGATCGTCCAGCGGGGTGGGCGGCAGCCAGCGGACCCACTCGTCACCCGGGAGCGGGCGGGCCAGGAACTCCCCGAACATCGACAGCAGCACCTCGTTGCCGTCGAAGGCCGGGGCGTAGGCGCACCACATGAGCGTGCCCCAGATCGCCGCGACGGGACTGGCCACCTCCGGCGCGAACAACCCGGTGAACGGCACGGTGAGCGGGAAGTCCTCCCGGCGCCTGCCGCGCTGGGCGATCACCAGCTCGCGGACCCGCTCGGTGATCTCGTACGGCACGTCGGGGCCGACGAAGCCCTGGACCGACCCGCGGTCCACGGTGAAGTCGAGGCCGGTGGGGATCAGGTGCGGCAGGATCGCCGAGGAGGACCGCGACCGGTGTGCCGCCGCGCGGAAGCCCCGGTCGGCCGGGGGTGCGGTCAGGTACCAGCGGCCGTCGGCGGGGTCCTGGCGGTACCAGCGGGCGTGCGCGCCGAACAGCCAGCGTCCGCCGTCGGGGGCGGACAGCGTGCGCTCCGCCAGGGCCTGGACGCGCGCGAACGGCGGCAGACCGGCCCACCGGGGATCGGTCACCATGATCCGCACGTCGTTCTCCACGGCGTCGAACCCGTCCCACTGCCACATGCCGGTCATGGGCGTTCCAGGGCGGGCCCCGGCCTCGGCCGCGGGCGGGACGCCCCTGCCTCCCTTCGGTCAGGTGGTCTGCGGTCCCGCGCTCCCCCGAGCGGGCCTGCACCGATCGTACGACCCGGCCCGGCCGCCGGACGGAACCGCCCGAGAGGACGGGAGGGGGCAGGCCGGCGAGGGCCGGGAGGGGTCAGGCCGGCGCCGGGGGCACGGGGACGGCGGCCCGGTGGCGGGCGGCCTTGTCGACGTAGCGGGCCGCCGTCTCGGCGAACAGGGCACGGTCGTCGTCGGTGAGGTCGCGGACGACCCTCGCCGGTACGCCCGCGACCAGCACCCCGGCCGCGATCCGCTTGCCGGGCGGGACCACGGTGCCCGCCGCGACCAGCGTCCCCGCGCCGATCCTGGCGCCGCCCAGCACGATCGCGCCGATGCCCACGAGGGCGCCGGTCTCCACGTACGCCCCGTGCACCATGGCCCTGTGCCCCAGGCTCACCCGGGGCTCCAGCACCGCGGGCTCGCCCGGGTCGGAGTGCAGGCAGCACAGGTCCTGAATGTTGCACTCCTCGCCGACCTCGACGTCCTCGTCCTCGCCGCGGAGCACCGAGCCGTACCAGACGCTGGCGGCCCGGCCCAGCCGGACCCTGCCGACGACCACCGCCCCCGGGGCGACGTAGGCGTCCGGATGGATCAGCGGGGCGTCGTCGCCGAGCGCGGCGACGTAGGGCGCGGAGGTCATGGGAGCGATGGTACGGGGGGAGGGATTTGTCCGGTGTTTCGGCGGGCGGCGGAGCGTTCAGGTTGCGGACGAGGGCGTTAAGCAGGAAAGTCGTGTCCTGACGTCTCCTTTTCCGCCACACGATCTCCACGGGCAGTGCCATGACAAATCAGCACGAGAGCTTTCCCGACCTGATGCATGAGGACTCGTTCGAGGTCGTCATGCGCGGTTACAGCCGTCGCCAGGTCCACGACTACATGGACCGGCACCGCCACCAGATCCGCGAGCTCGAGCAGCGGCTCGCGCACGCCGCCGAGCAGGTCGAGCAGAGCCGGATGGAGCTGGCCGAGGCCCGCCGGAGGGTCTCGGACGCCCCGCAGGGCTATGACGAGCTCGGCGAGCGGCTCAGCCAGATCCTGAAGCTGGGCGAGGAGGAGGCCGCCTCCAAGAAACAGGTCGCCGAGGCGGAGGCCGCCCGGGTCACGGAGGAGGCCGCCACCGAGTCCGAGCGGCTGGTCACCTCCGCGCAGGAGCGGGCCGAGGGCATCCTGAACGCCGCCCAGCAGGAGGCCGAGCGCCGGGTGGCCGAGGCCACCGCCTCGGCCGAGCAGATGCTCTCCCAGGCGGGAAGCGACGCCGAGGAGACGCTGAACGCGGCCCGTGCCGAGGCCGAGGAGACGCTGCGCGGCGCCCGCGACGAGGCCGAGCGGATGGTCACCTCGGCCAGGAACGAGGCCGAGCGGACGGTGGAGGGCGCCCGCGCCGAGGCCGAGTCCACGCTGGCCGCCGCGCACGCCGAGGCGCGGGCGGCCGTGCTGGCCGCCGACACCGAGGCGCAGTCCACGCTGTCGGCGGCCCAGCGGCGCGCCGCCGTGCTGGACGAGACCACCGGCCGCCGGGTGGTGTACCTCACCGACACCCACCACGAGGTCATGCGCCGCCTGCACGAGATGGGGGCCGTCCTGGGCGACCTGCTGCACCGCGAGGGCGGCGCCGGGCCGCTGATCGACGAGGACGCCGTGCTGCCCCCGGCCCGGGTCCAGCCCGCGCTGGCCGCTCCCGCCGCCTCCGGTGACGCGGGCGACGGCACCTTCGACGGCTCCGGCCGGGCCCTTGACGAGGCCCCTGAAGAGTCCTCCGCGGACGTGGCGGCCGGGACCTCCTCCGGCGCCGGAGCCTCCGCCGGGATCTCCTCCGGTCAGGTCGCCGGAGCCTCCGCGGGGACCTCGGGTGAGGCCGGGGCCGACGGCGAGGCGGCGACCGGGTCCGACGGTGCGAGGACGACGGCCGGGGACGCCGGGTCCGGCGGTGACGGGCCGGGTGACGAGGATTCCGGGAAGACCGGGCCGGGACGCGTCGCCGGACGGACCGGCTCCGATCACGAGGGAGGGGACGGCTCCGCCCGGACGGCCGGGAACGGCTCCGGGAACGCGGCCGGGGACGGCCGGGACGGCGACCCGGTCGACGCCTCGCCCGACTACGAGTCCGTCCGCGTGATCGTGGACGACGACCTCCCCGCCAGGGACGCGGCCCCCACCGGGAGCGAGCGTTCCGGTGAGCGCCACGCCGACCCGTACGCCGACAAGGGGGCCGACGCCGCCACCGGCCCCGAAGCCGGAACGCGGACCGGGACGGAGGCCGGGGCGGAGAACGGGACAGAGGCCGAGACAAAGTCCGGGACGGACGCCGGCACGCAGGCCGGGAGCGGGACGGAGACCGGCGGCGGTGCGGGTCCCGACGCCGACACCGACACGGTGATCGCCCCCGGCCGCAGGAACCAGCGGTACGCGAACCCGCGCAAGTAGCGGCTCGTCCGGAAGGAGGCGATCCGGGTGACCGCCGGGTCCCCCGGGTCGCCCGGGCCCTCGGTGTCGCCGAGACATCGGGCCGCCTCCGGGCACCGGGGTCTCCAGGTTTCCGGGTCTCCGGGATGCCGGGTGTCGAGGCACGGGTCTTCGGGACGCCGGGTGTCGAGGCGCCAGGTCGTCGAGGCGTCAGGTGACCGGATCAACCGAGCGGAAGCCCCCGCCCCCGATCGGGTCGGGGGCTTCCGCGATTGGGGGCCCGGCGCCGGGACCGCATCGGATCCGCTCATCCCGGCACCGGGCGGTCTTCAGGTGTCCGTCACCGGCCCTGTTCCGCCGGAACGTTCCCGTTGTTCGAGGAGCTGCTCGCGCAGCCCTTCGGGGTCGTCCGCGTCGATGGTCATCGCGCAGCCGATGTCACGCTGGGCGGAGGTCAGCGGGTGGTGGCGGGTCGCCCACCACCTGCCCGCGTCGCTCCGCCAGATCGTCCAGTCGGGAAACTCCCGGGCGATCTCCGCGAGATGTCGGTCGAAAGACATCCGTGCACCTTCCCCGCGCCCAGGTCCGCCCGTTCGACGTTCCACCTTCGACGGTGAGGCAGTTCTCTAGAGAAATCAATGATCGCGGGGGACAGGTCAACCTATCGGTTGACGGATGGTCTTGATCTATGCGTCGAAGTCGTACTGAAGTACGTAAGAAGCGGCGTCCAGCACCATCTCGTTCACCTCGACCGCCGTGCCCTCGGCCGTGTAGGCGACCCGGGCGATGGCGATGACCGGGGTGCCCGCGGGCAGGTCGAGCAGGACGGTCTCGTGCGGATGGGGCATCCGTGCACGGATCTCCTCGGTGAAGTGCGCCGGAAGGTGTCCGAGCTCGCCCAGGCGCGCGTAGACGCCCCCCGCTCCGGTGTCCGGCCGGGTGATGGCGCTCCCCTCGACCAGTCCGGCGGGAAAGTGGGAGACCGAGATCTGCACCGGCCGCCCGTCCACCGAGTAGCGGCGCCTGCGGACCCACACCTCGGGACCGCCCAGGACCCGGGCCACGGCCTCCTCGGCCGTCTCCCTGTCGATCTCCACCTCGTCCACCGTGTAGGGGCGGCCTCTGGTGTCGGAGTCCCAGATGGCCTCACCGCGCCCCCAGCCGTCCCGGGAGAGCCGCCGGGAGCCGTGCCGCCTGATGGGGCGGAACTGCCTGACGTACACCCCCGACCCGCGTTTGGGGACGGCCAGTCCTTCGTTGATCAGTACGGAAAGAGCCTGTCTGGCGGTCGCACGGGCTATGCCGTGCGTGGCCATCAGGGCGTTCTCGCCCGGAAGCCGATCCCCGTCTCGGAGATCACCGGACAGGATCGCTTGGCGAAGCCCGTCGGCGATGCGCCGATAGATCGGGGGCTCGGGAGGTACCGGGGACTGCTGCACGTTCGATCACCCTCTGTCACCAACCGGGTTTGGCGTCTCCAGAGAACTTGCCCCGCCTTGTCCACGATCGCACAGATACAGAGGTTGGTAACGTGCTTCTTTTGGGAGAATCGTGCCCCTGTGGCGATCTCCAGGGGTTTTCCCGGACCGTTACCGTGGAACGGTCCCGGCCGGTATCCGCGCCGCCCACCACCGCCGCGTGACGAGGGCGCCCACGACGGCCCCCGCCGTGTTGACGATCACGTCGTCGACGGAGCTGACCCTCCCCAGGCTCAGGGCGTACTGGAGCGTCTCCACGGTGAGCGACGCGGTCGCCGCCACCGCCGCCACGGCCGCGACCCCGGCGGGCGAGGCGAACCGCGCCGAGCGGACCGGGAGCATGGCGCCGAGCGCGGCGAGGACCAGAAGGTTGCCTCCGACCTGCACCAACGCCGTCTGCGGTGGTCCGCCGAGGACCGTCCGCAGGTCCGCGAGAGGGATCGGGCTGACACCGCCGGGGCCCGCGGCGGGGGTGAGGATCATCCAGATCCAGGGGGCGGTCCCGGCCGTCGCCACCACGTCGGCCAGGGCGGTGCGGAGGGGGTGGGGGTGACCCGCGCGGGCGCGGCGGAGCGCGAGAAGACGGACGGCCACGACGGCCACCGGGACCGCGAGGAGGGCCGCCACGACGACGTCTCCCCACATCTGCCACGCCTGGTCCATGAGGCAATGATGCCGGTCCGCGGGACGGGCTGGGAGGCTCGCGGGGGTACGGGAAGGTGACCTTCCGGCAAGGGCCCGCGGTGGCCTCCCGGGGACGTGCGAGGACCTCGGGAGGACCTCCGGTCGGCTCCGGGAGTCCTCGAAGGTCGTTCAGGACTCCCGGAGCCGACGGCCGCCTTTCCCCGGGGCCGCTTTTTCCCAGGGCCGCTTTCCCCCGGCCGGTTCAGGGCCGGGCGGGCGCCTCAGGGCCGGGCCGACTCAGGGTCGGGCGGGGTGTCTGGGCCGGGCAGGTGCCTCAGGGCGGGGCGGGTGCCTCAGGGCCGGGCGTCCGGCTCCGGGGCGGACGTCCACGGGGAGTCCGGGCTCAGGTGGCGGCCGAGGAAGGCCACGGTCCGGGCCCAGGCGGCCTCCGCCGCCACGGGGTCGTGGAACCGCGGGGCCTCGTGGTTGTGGAAGGCGTGACCGGCCTGCTCGGCGACGTACATCTCGACGTTCGGCCGCCCGGCCGCGGCCTCCTCCACCGCGGCGACCTGCTCGCGCGGGATGAAGGGGTCCGAACCGCCGAAGACGAGCAGGAGCGGGCCGGTGATCTTCTCCATCATGCCCGTGGCCTCCGGCACGGCGGAGCCGTAGAACGACACGACCGTGCCCACCTCCATCGTGGCCGCGAGGAGGTAGCCGATCGAACCGCCCAGGCAGAACCCGACCACCGCCGACCCCTCTGCGGCCTCGGGCAGCTTCCGCAGGTGCGCCAGGGCCATCGCCGCGTCGGCCACCCCCTGGGGCATGTCGAACGCGCCGCCCATCTCCATCGACCTGGCCGTCCCGGCCTCGTCGTGCTCGGCGACCCAGTTGGGCCGCATCCGCCAGAACATGTCGGGGGCGCCGACGACGTACCCGAGCGCCGCCAGGTCCTCGGCGACCTTCCTGATGTACGGCCCGACCCCGAAGATCTCCTGGACCAGCAGGACGACCGGTCCCCGGCCGCTCGGGGGCAGCCAGAGATGCAGATCGAACGAGCCGTCGGTGATGGTGACCGTCTCGGTGCGAGCTTCCACGAGAATCCTCCTGGCGGGTCCGGAATCGTCAACGAGCAGTGAATCGCATACCCGCCGGGCGTGGACAGATGTGGGGCCCCGCCACGCGAGCCCCCGCACCGTCAGATGGTCCTGGCCAGGGCGCGGGAGATGCCCAGGGCGGCGGCCTTGACCGCGGGGGCCAGCCGGGCCGGGTGGAAGCGGGCCAGCGGGACCGAGACCGAGAGCGCGGCCACGGCCACGCCGTCGCCGAACACCGGGGCCGCGATGCAGGCGCCGCCCGCCTGGGCCTCCTCGCGCTCGTACGCCAGCCCCGAGGCCTGGACCTGGCCGAGGGCCTCCTCCAGCCGTCGCGGGTCGACGATCGAGTGCGGGGTGAGCCGGCGCAGCGGGCGGCCCAGGACCTCCTCGATCAGGTCGGGGCCGGAGTAGGCCAGCAGGGCCTTGCCGATGCCGGTGCAGGTCAGCGGGAGGCGACCGCCGACGCGGGACGGCAGCGCGAACGCCTCCTGGCCCTGGATCTTCTCGACGTAGACCACGTCCAGGCCGTCGCGCACCCCCAGGTGGACGGTCTCGTGGGTGGCCTCGTACAGATCGTGCATGAAGGGCAGGGCCGCGTGTCTCAGGTCGCGTTCCCCGGGCACGATGCTTCCGAGCTCGAAGAGCCGGCGGCCGAGGTAGTAGCCGTCCGGGCGGCGGGTGATCGCACCGATCTCGGTCAGCTCGGTGAGGAGCCGGAAGGCGGTGGTCTTGGGCAGGTGGCAGCGCTCGGTGACGTCGCTCAGCCGCAGGGGCCCTCCCGTGGGGCGGAACGCGTCGAGGACGAGCCATGACTTCTCCAGCATGGAGAGCCGGTCGGGGTTCCGTCTCACGGAACGCATTGTTGCCTATGTGCGGCCTTCCGCTCTATACCCATACGTAGTGACCTCATGAAAACGTGATCCCCAGGGAGCAGCCGTGTCCGACCAGGTCGACCACTTCATCGGTGGGGTGCCGGTCGCCGAGGGAGCGACGTTCACCGTGTACGACCCGGTGACCGGGTCGGCCGTCCGGGAGGTCCGGGAGGCGGATCGGGCGGTCGTCGACCGCGCGGTGACCGCGGCCCGCACCGCCCTGCCCGGGTGGGCGGCGCTGCCGGTGGCCGCGCGCGCCGCCTGGATGCGCCGCCTCGCCGACGCGATCGAGGAGCGGTTCGAGGACCTGGTGGCCGCGGAGATCGCCGACACCGGCAAGTCGGTCGTCCAGGCCCGCACCCTGGACATCCCGCGCGGCGCCGCCAACTTCCGGTCGTTCGCCGAGATCGCCGCCCAGCATCCGGAGAACGCGTTCCACCTGACGGACGTGCTGAGCTACACCGTGCGCAGGCCCCTGGGGGTGGTCGCGGTGATCGTGCCGTGGAACCTGCCGTTCCTGCTGGCGACCTGGAAGCTCGGACCGGCGCTCGTGGCGGGCAACACCGTCGTGGTCAAGCCGTCGGAGCACACCCCCGGCTCGATGGCGGTGCTCGCCGAGATCGCCGCCTCGATCGGGCTGCCGCCGGGCGTCCTCAACGTCGTGCACGGCTTCGGAGCGGGCTCCACCGGGGAGTTCCTGGTGGAGCACCCGGGCGTGGACGCGGTCACCTTCACCGGGGAGAGCCGGACCGGATCGGCGATCATGAAGGCGGTGGCGGACCGGGTCAAGCCCGTCTCGTTCGAGCTGGGCGGCAAGAACGCCGGGCTGGTCTTCGCCGACGCCGACCTGGACGCGGCGGTCGAGGGGAGCGTGCGGTCGGTCTTCACCAACGGCGGCCAGGTCTGCCTGTGCACCGAGCGGCTCTACGTGCAGCGGCCCGTCTTCGAGGAGTTCACCGAGCGGCTGTCCCGTCGGGCCGGACAGCTGCGGTTCGGCCGTCCTTCCGACCCCGACGCCACCATGATGCCGATGATCTCCGCCGAGCACCGTGACAAGGTGCTCTCCTACTACGAGCTGGCCGCGCGCGAGGGCGCCGAGATCCGCACCGGGGGCGGCGTGCCGACGTTCGGCGACGACCGCGACGGCGGCTACTACGTCGAGCCGACCGTGCTGACCGGCCTGCCGCACGACTCCCGGGTGAACCGGGAGGAGATCTTCGGCCCGGTCTGCCACATCGCCCCGTTCGACACCGAGGCCGAGGCCGTGGCGCTGGCCAACGACAGCGAGTACGGCCTGGCGGCGACCGTGTGGACCTCCGGCCTGAGCCGGGCCCACCGGGTCGCGCAGTCGCTGGAGGCCGGCCTGGTCTGGGTCAACACCTGGTACCTGCGTGACCTGCGCACCCCGTTCGGCGGGGTGAAGCTGTCGGGCATCGGCCGCGAGGGCGGCACGCGCTCCCTGGACTTCTACTCCGAGCCCACCACGATCACCATCAAGCTGGAGCCCGAACATGACTGAGTGGAGCGAGGCCACCGACGTGTACGCCGAGGCGGCCGACCGGCTGCTGGAGGCGGCCCGGAGCGGCAAGCCGTGCCCCCCGGTGCGCGACATGCTCCCGGCCGGGAACGCCGAGGCCGTCGGGTACGCCGTACAGGAGGTGAACACCAGGCGGGCGCTGGAGCAGGGGCGCCGCCCGGTGGGCAGGAAGATCGGCCTGACCTCGCAGGCGGTGCGGCGTCAGCTCGGCGTGGACAGCCCGGACTACGGGATGCTCTTCGCCGACATGGCCTACCTGGACGGCCTGACCGTCCCGGTCGGCCGCTTCCTGCAGCCCCGGGTGGAGGCGGAGATCGCGCTGGTCCTGGGCAGGGACCTGAAGGGCGGCCCGTTCACCGTCGCGGACGTCATCCGCGCGGTCGACTTCGCGCTGCCCGCCATCGAGATCGTCGACAGCCGCATCGCGGGCTGGGACATCACGCTCGTCGACACGGTCGCCGACAACGCCTCCAGCGGCGCGTTCGTCCTCGGCAACACCCCGGCCGGCCTGCGCGGCCTGGACCTGCGCCTGGCCGGGATGACCATGAGCCGGCGCGGCCAGGAGGTCTCCACCGGCGCGGGCGCCGCCTGCATGGGGCATCCGCTGAACGCCGCGGTCTGGCTGGCCGACGCGCTGGGCCGCACGGACTTCCCGCTGAGCGCGGGGGACGTCGTGCTCACCGGAGCGCTCGGCCCGGTGGTGGACGTCGAACCCGGCGACGCCTTCGAGGTGCACATCGACGGCCTGGGGTCGGTAAGGACGGTCTTCTCGTGAAAGTCGCGATCATCGGTTCCGGGAACATCGGCACCGACCTGATGTTCAAGGCCCTGCTCTCGGAGAGGGTCGAGGTGGTCGCGATGGCCGGCATCGACCCGGACTCCGACGGCCTGGCCCGTGCCCGCCGCCGCGGCCTCGCCACGACCAGCGAGGGCGTCGAGGGGCTGGTGGCTTTGCCCGGGTTCGACGAGGTGGACGTGGTCCTCGACGCGACCTCGGCCGGGGCGCACCGGCACAACGACCGGGTGCTGCGCGCGCACGGCAAGCGGGTCGTCGACCTGACCCCGGCCGCGATCGGCCCCTACGTGGTGCCCTCGGTCAACCTGGAGGCCCACCTGGCCGAGCCGAACCTCAACATGGTCACCTGCGGGGGGCAGGCCACGATCCCGATCGTGGCGGCGGTCGCCTCGCGGACGCCCGTCCGGTACGCCGAGATCGTCGCCTCGATCGCGTCCCGGTCGGCGGGGCCGGGCACCCGGGCCAACATCGACGAGTTCACCGAGACGACCGCCCGGGCGATCGAGCGGGTCGGCGGGGCCGCCAGGGGCAAGGCGATCATCGTGCTCAACCCGGCCGAGCCGCCGCTGATCATGCGTGACACGGTCTACTGCCTGGTCGGCGACTGCGACGAGGCCGCCGTGACCGGGGCGGTGCTGGACATGGTGGAACAGGTCAGGACGTACGTGCCGGGCTACCGGCTCAAGCAGGAGGTGCAGTTCGAGGAGATCGGGGCCGGGGAGCCGCTGCCCGACGGCACCCGCGACGGCGGCGTGAAGGTGACCGTCTTCCTGGAGGTGGAGGGCGCCGCCCACTACCTGCCCGCCTACGCCGGCAACCTCGACATCATGACCTCGGCCGCGCTGCGCACGGCCGAACGCCTCGCCGCCCCGGCCACCGCCGCCACCGCCTCGGCCACCGCAGCTGCCGCTCCGGCCGTCACCGCCTCGCCGCGGAGCGCGGAGGTGGGGGCATGAGGCTGTACGTGCAGGACGTGACGCTGCGGGACGGCATGCACGCCGTCCGGCACCGCTACACCGTCGGCCAGGCCGCCGCCATCGCCGCGGCCCTCGACGCCGCCGGGGTGGCGGCCATCGAGATCGCGCACGGCGACGGCCTCGCCGGGGGCGGCTTCAGCTACGGTGTGGGCGCGCACACCGACGACGAGTGGATCGAGGCGGTCGCCGGGGTCGTGCGGCGGGCGAGGCTGACCACCCTGCTGCTGCCGGGCATCGGCACCGTCCGGGACCTGAGGCGCGCCCACGCCCTCGGCGTCACCTCGGTGAGGATCGCCACCCACTGCACCGAGGCCGACGTCTCGGCCCAGCACATCTCGGTCGCGCGCGAGCTCGGCATGGACGTGGCCGGGTTCCTGATGATGTCCCACCTGGCCCCCGCCGACGAGCTGGCCCGGCAGGCCGCGCTCATGGAGTCCTACGGCGCGCACTGCGTCTACGTGACCGACTCCGGCGGCAGGCTGACCATGGACGGGGTGCGCGAGCGGATCCGGGCGTACCGCTCGGTGCTGCGCCCGGAGACCGAGATCGGCATCCACGCGCACCACAACCTGGGGCTGGGCGTGGCCAACTCGGTCGTCGCGGTGGAGAACGGCGCCTGCCGGGTGGACGCCTCCCTGGCCGGGATGGGCGCGGGCGCGGGCAACTGCCCGATCGAGGCGTTCGTCGCGGTGGCCGACCTGACCGGCTGGGAGCACGGCTGCGACCTGTACGCGCTGATGGACGCGGCCGACGACCTGGTCAGGCCGCTGCAGGACCGGCCGGTCCGGGTGGACAGGGAGACGCTGACGCTCGGCTACGCCGGGGTGTACTCCAGCTTCCTGCGGCACGCCGAGGCCGCCTCGGCGCGCCACGGGGTCGACACCAGGGCCATCCTGACCGAGGCGGGCCGCCGCCGGATGGTGGGCGGCCAGGAGGACATGATCGTGGACATCGCGCTGGACCTGGCCCGCTCGGCGGCCCCGGGGAACCCGGCGTCCTCGGCGTTTTCGGCGGATCCGGTGACTCCGGGGAGCCCGGCGGGTTCGGACGGGGCGGCCGGTCCGCGGGAACCGGCGCGTCCGGCGGACCCGGTGCTCTCCGGGCCGGGCACCCGTTCGGAGGAGAGGGCATGACCGACCTGCACCGGCTCGCGGCCGTCCTGGACGAGGCGGCCCGCACCGGCCGCGCCGTGCCCAGGCCCGAACAGGACTACGACGTGGCCGACGCCTACCGCGTCCAGGAGGAGCTGATCCGGCTCCGCCTGGAGCGGGGCGACCGGCTCGCCGGGGTGAAGCTGGGCTTCACCAGCGAGGGCAAGCGCCGCCAGATGGGCGTGCACGACGTCATCTTCGGCCGCCTCCCCGCGTCGTCCGCCATCGCCGACGGCTCGTACGTGGACGTGTCCGGCCTCGTCCATCCGAGGGTGGAACCGGAGGTCGTCTACCTGCTGGGCCGGCGCATCGCCTCGCCCGCCGACGCGCTCGCGCCGGACGCCGTCGCGGCCGTCGCGGTCGGCGTCGAGGTCATCGACTCGCGCTACGAGGACTTCCGCTTCTCGCTGCCGGACGTGATCGCCGACAACACCTCGGCCGCCGGGTACGCCGTCGGCCCCTGGCAGCCCCACGACCCGTCCCGGTGGAACCTGGGCGTCGTCCTGGAGATCGACGACCGGGTGGTGCACGCCGGGTCGACCGGTGCGATCCTGGGGGACCCGCGCCGCGCCCTGGCCGAGGCCGCGCGCCTGGCCGCGCAGGTGGGAATGGTCCTGGAGGAGGGGTGGATCCTGCTCGCCGGGGCCGCCACGCCCGCCGAGCCGCTCCTGCCGGGCGCGCGGGTACGGGCCGAGATCCAGCACCTGGGCTCGGTCTCGTTCACCGCGAAGGAAAGGGACACACCATGAACGAAGGACTCGTCGTCGCCGGGAAGGCCGTCCCCCGGGGCCGGTTCCCGCACGTCAAGCGGGCGGGTGACTTCCTGTACGTGTCGGGCACCAGCGCGCGCAGGCCGGACGACACGATCGCCGGGGTCCGGACCGACGCGTCCGGCAAGATCACGCTCGACATCGCCGAGCAGACCCGGGCCGTGATAGAGAACATCGGCGACATCCTCAAGGCGGCCGGGGCCGACCTGAGCAACCTCGTGCAGATCACCACGTACCTCGTGAACATCGACGACTTCGGCGGCTACAACGCCGTCTACGCGGAGTACTTCGACGAGAGCGGCCCGGCCCGCACGACCGTCGCCGTGCGCGAGCTGCCGCACCCGCACCTGCTCATCGAGATTCAGGCCGTCGCCCACCGACCGGAGGATCGCCCGTGATCAGCCCCATCGACTTCACCGCATGGATCGACGAGCACGCCCACCTGCTCAAGCCCCCGGTGGGGAACAAGATGGTCTTCGAGCGCAGCGACGACTTCATCGTCATGGTCGTCGGCGGCCCGAACGCGCGGACCGACTTCCACATCGACCCGTACGAGGAGCTCTTCTACCAGATCCGCGGCAACATGCACGTCAACGTCATGACGCCGGAGGGACCCCGGACCGTGCACGTCCGCGAGGGCCAGATGTGGCTGCTCCCGGCGAACACCCCGCACTCGCCGCAGCGTCCCGAGGAGGGGTCGGTCGGCCTGGTGGTGGAGCGGATCCGCCCTGAGGGGGTGCTGGAGAGGTTCCTCTGGTACTGCCCCGCGTGCAGCGCCGTGGTCCACGAGGTGGAACTGCAGGTCCGGAACATCGTGACCGACCTGCCGCCGATCTTCCAGGCGTTCTACGACGACGAGAAGGCGCGCACCTGCGGCGCCTGCGGAGCCCTGCACCCGGGCAAGGGATAGCCGGTGATCGTCGACGTCCACACCCACCACGTCCCCGCGGGCTGGCCGGACCTCGGCTGGCCGGGGGCGCCCCGGCTGCGGATCGACTCCGAGCGGGAGGCCGTCATCCTGCTCGGCGACCGGGAGTTCCGCCGGATCGCCGACGACTGCTGGAACCCCTCGGTCCGGCTGGAGCGGATGGACGCCGACGGGGTGGACGTGCAGGTCGTCTCGCCGACCCCGGTCTTCTTCTGCTACGACCGCCCGGCGGCCGAGGCCGTACGGGTGGCGAGGATCTTCAACGACCTGGCGCTGGAGATCTGCGCCTCCGAGCGGCTGGTGCCGTTCTGCCAGGTTCCGCTCCAGGATCCCGACCTGGCCTGCGCCGAACTGGACCGGTGCCTGGCCGCGGGTCACGCGGGCGTCGAGATCGGCAACCACGTCGGGGACCGCGACCTGGACGACGAGGGCGTCGTCCAGTTCCTGCGGCACTGCGCCGACGTGGGCGCGCCCGTCTTCGTCCATCCGTGGGACATGACGGGCGGGCCCCGGCTGGACCGGTGGATGGCGCGGTGGCTGGTCGGCATGCCCGCCGAGACGCACCTGTCGATCCTCGCCCTGATCCTGGGCGGCGTCCTGGACCGGGTGCCGGAGACGCTGCGCCTGTGCTTCGCGCACGGCGGCGGCTCGTTCGCCTTCTGGCTCGGCCGTTTCGAGAACGCCTGGCACCGCCGCGGTGACCTGGTCGGGGTCTCGGAGTTCCCGCCGTCGCACTACCTCGACCGGTTCAGCGTGGACTCGGTGGTGTTCGACGAGCGGGCGCTGCGGCTGCTGGTGGACACCATGGGGGAGGACCGGGTCATGCTCGGCTCGGACTTCCCCTACCCGCTGGGCGAGTCCCCGGTGGGCGCGCTGGTCCGCGGCGCGGGGTTCCTGTCGGAGGCCGCCCGCGCCAAGCTGCTCGGCGGCAACGCCGTCCGCTTCCTGGGCCGCTGAACCCGCCTGCCGAGCCCACCGAGCCCGTCGCGGGCCCGCCACCAAGCCCGCCCGTCTGGCCCACCGAGCCCGCCTGCCTGGCCTACCGCGCCCGTCGCGGGCCCGTCGCGGGCCCGCATGCGGGGAGTCCCGGCGGTCACGGCATGATGGACCGGTCGCCAGGCGCCTACCCCGGAGATGACCCGTGGCCCTCAGTCGTGCGGAGTGCGTCGCCCTCGACGCCGCCGATCCCCTCAGCCGGTTCAGGGACGAGTTCGTCCTGCCCGACGGGACGATCTACCTCGTCGGCAACTCGCTGGGCGCCCCGCCCAGGGCGGCGGCCGCCGCGGTGGCGAGGGCCGTGGAGCAGGAGTGGGGAGGCAGGCTGGTCGGGGCCTGGAACGCCTCGGGCTGGTTCGACCTGCCGCTGACCACCGGTGACCGGATCGCCCCGCTGATCGGGGCGGGACCCGGTCAGGTGGCGGTGGGCGACAGCACCTCGATCGCCATCGTCAAGACCGTCTCCGCGGCCCTGGGCCTGCGCCCCGGACGCCGGGTGATCGTCTCCAACCCGGCCGACTTCCCCACCGACCGCTACGTGGTCGAGGGGCTGGCGGGGGCCCTGGGCGGCTACGAGATCCGCGACGTCAGCGGCCCCGATGCGCTCCCGGACGCGCTCTCCGGCGAGGTCGCGTGCGTGCTGCTGTCGGAGGTGGACTACCGGACCGGGGCCCGCCACGACACGGAGGCGATCACCGCGCTGGTCCAGGAGTCGGGCGCGCTGATGATCTGGGACCTGTGCCACAGCGTCGGCGCGTACCAGGTGGACGTCTCGGCGGCCGACTTCGCGGTGGGCTGCACCTACAAGTACCTGAACGGCGGCCCGGGGGCCCCGGCCTTCGTCTACGTCAACCCGCGTCACCAGGACGAGGCCCGTCACCTGCTGACCGGCTGGCACGGGCACGCGGCGCCGTTCGCCTTCGAGCCCGGCTTCCGCCCCGCCGACGGCATCCGGCGCTTCACGGTCAGCACCCCGCCGGTGATGTCCTTCGCCCCGCTCAACGCCTCGCTCGACATCTGGGAGCACGTCGACCTGGCCGCCGTTCGCGCCAAGAGCGTGGCGCTGACCTCGCTCTTCATCGAGCTGGTCGAGGAGTTCTGCGCGCCGTACGGGCTCTGGCTCGTCTCGCCCCGGGACCCGGAGCGCCGGGGCAGCCAGGTGAGCTTCGGCCACCCCGACGGCTACCCCGTCATGCGCGCCCTGATCGACCGGGGCGTCCACGGCGACTTCCGCGCACCCGACGTCCTCAGGTTCGGCTTCGCGCCGCTCTACATCCGCTTCGCCGACGTCCACGACGCGGCCGTGCTGCTGGCCGAGGTGCTGAAGAAGGAACACTGGCGCGACGACCGGTACGGCCGGCGCCTCGCCGTCACCTGAGGACGCGGCGCCGCGGGGCTCAGTACTCGCTCAGCTTGCGTCCCCTGTACATCGGGTGGCTGGTCTCCCAGTACCTCCAGCCCTCCACCCGCGCGGGGATGTTGGCGATGCCCGCGGCGACCCGGTGCACCCGGCAGTTGTAGACCCTGCGCCAAGCCGTGAAGCCCACCCGGTAGCCGAAGACGCGGTACCACAGGTTGCCGTACTTGCCCTCGCTGACCTCCTGCGTGTACTCGTGCCCGGTCTCCACGACGTACTCCTCGGCGACCAGCGGGTTCACCAGGTTGCGGAACTGGCGGACCAGTTCCTCCCTGTCGACCGAGTTGACCCTCTCCCGCTCGACCTCCATCTCGGCGTACACCCGGTGCTGGCGGTTGACCGAGGCCGTCATCGTGCCGCCCGGACCGTCGATGAACCGGGTACGCGGTACGAAGAAGTTCCTCGGCCGCAGGTGGTGGAAGCTGAAGTAGGACTTCGGACGGCAGACGCGCTGCGCCTCTCCCCGGACCGTGCCGGCCGGGGCCAGACCGCCGCTGACGGACGGGTCCGGGTCGCGCGGGGTGTTCAGCACCGAGGCGCCTGCGGGCGCGGACAGGGTGACGGCCAGCGCGAGGGAAAGGAGTCCCGCCACCGGGAGCGTCACCGTCCGGTGCCCCCCGCACCGGACGCGGGGAACCGCGGTGTTCGTCTGGAGGCCGGGTGTGGACATGGAGACACCGTTCCTTTCGAAGCGCGGTCCGTGGCCGCGACCGGTTCGCGGGCCGCGGGGCGGCTGCTCTCTGCCGACGCGCCGAGCGGCTCAGCGTGACACTGATGATGCTTACAGTGACGATTGATGCCTATGTGGTGCCACGCCGTGCCCCACTCCATGAAATAGGGAAAGGGCAGGTGAAAAGACGTTTACACCGATTGCCCGCCTACCCCGGCCCCCCTTTTTCTAGCGGGGGACGACCGGCAGGGTGATGAAGGAGCCGGGGAAGACGGTCTGGTGCTGGACGACCAGCTCGTCCTCGGTCGTCTCGGCACCGGTGCGGCCGGTGCCCGGGTTGCGGTCGAAGCGCGGGAAGTTGGAGCTGGAGATCTCCACCCGGATGCGGTGCCCGGCCTTGAAGACCTGGCTGGTGGCCACCAGGTCGATCACGAACTCGGCGGGACGGCCCGGCTCGGTACGGGCCCTGAGGATGCCGTCGATCACGCTCATCGCCCGGCCGTCGGGGTGGACGTCGACCAGCTTGGCCGTCCAGTCGGTGGAGACCGCGGAGGTCGCGGCGCGCAGCGTGACGCTCAGCGGTCCCGTCACCTCGATGTCGGCGTCCAGGACGTCGGTGGTGAAGCAGAGCACGTCGGGGCGGAGCTCCACCTCGCGCTGGTCCTGCGGGCCGACGTTTCCGGCGTCGGCGAACAGCACCGGGCCGCCGACCGTGGGGACCGGGTCGCGCGGGTCGAAGACGAACGTCATGGGGGTGTCCCCGGCCGGGACGTCGGTCGACAGCCCGCCGTCGGGGTGCAGGTGATAGCGGGTCCCGACCGCGCGGGCCAGGGGCCACGCCTCCTCGTCCCGCCACACGTCGTCGCCCATCACGAAGATCCTCACCGCGGGCCCGCGGTCGGCACCCCGCAGGAAGTCGAGCTGCCGCGCCTCCACCCGGGCCGCGGGGGCGGAGGCGGCGAATCCGAAGTCGAGGGCGCCCGTGCTCGCGCCGTGCGACCACGGCCCGACGACCAGCGGCCCGCCCAGGCGGCGGTGGTTCTCCAGGGTCCCGGCGAGGAACACGTCGAACCAGCCGGCCGTGTGCATGACCGGCACCTCGATGTCCTCGTGCCGCATGGTCCCGGCCAGCTCCCGCCAGTAGTCGTCCCGCTCGGGGTGCGAGATCCACTCCTCCCACCACGGGATGCCCGGGATGTCGCGCAGCGGGAGCGTCCGCGCGGCCCGCGCGGGGGCGCCGATGACGGGCCGCAGCTCGGCGAACCCGGCCCTCACGTCCTCGCCCGCCTGGGCCGCGTGCGTCAGGGTGAGCATCGCCTGCATCGACCCCCAGTACAGCGCCGAGCCCAGCGCGAAGGCGCCGCCGTGGTACTTCAGGCCGTCGTGGAAGTCGTGCGGGGTCATGGTCGCGACCACGGCCTTCAACCCCGGCGGGCGCAGCGCCGCCGCCTGCAGCGCGCACCCCGCGAGGTACGACATCCCGTACGCCATGACCTCGCCGTTCGACCACGGCTGGGCGGTGATCCACTCGATGGTGTCGTAGCCGTCGGTGCCCTCGTCCAGCCAGGGCCGGAAGACACCGTCGCTGCTCCCGCGCCCCCGGCAGTGCTGGAACACCACCGCGAACCCGGCCTCCAGCGCGGGGATCTTCGGCACCGCGCGGAACGACCCCTCGCCGTACGGGGAGCGGACGAGCAGGGTCGGGAACGGGCCGCCCGAGGCCGGGCGGTGCACGTCGCCGCGCAGGATCGTGCCGTCGCGCATTCGGAACGGGGTGTCGTGCTCGGAGGCGAGCGGCAGGGGCGCGCGGTCGAGGTTCGGCATCGGGGCTCCTCGGGTGGCTCGGGCGATTCGGGCGATTCGGGCGGCTCGGGTGGCTCGGGTGGCTCGGGTGAGGGTGGTTCGGGTGAGGGTGGCTCGGGGTGGTTCAGGTCAGGGTGCAGGCGTCGTAGCGGACGGCGTTCGCGGTGCGGCTCCCCGAGGCCACGGCCAGGGTGCGGTTGAGCCACAGGTACCGCGCGTCACCGGTCTCGAAGCGGCAGAAGAGCCGGAAGTAGTACTCGTCGGGATCGACGGGCTCGCCCCTGGACAGGCGTTCCATGACCGGCGCCGGGCCGTGCCGTACCCCGCTGGTGGAGATGTACAGGTGCGCGCCGTCGTGGGTGCGCAGGGTGTAGCGGGTGTCGATGCTGGCCATGCCGTCGGCGTGCAGGACCTGCCAGTCGGCCCCGCCGGGCAGCACGGTCCCGGCCAGCCGCGCCCCCTCGAACGAGCCGCCCACGATGTTGATCACCCGGCGCCTGCCCCACGGGGTGTCGCCCAGGTCGAGGATCGGGTCGAGTTCCACGTGAAACGTGGCGAGCGGTTCGAGGTTCAACGGTCCACGCTCCATGGGTGCTCGGCGGTCCGCGCTCCGCGGACACGCGGTGATCGGTGTCCGGACGGGGTCGCGGGCGGTCAACGGTCCACGCTCCATGACGGGCGCTCGTTCAGCGAGACCGGGTCGAAGCCCGCCGTGCGCTTGTACGACGCGGCGATCTCGGCCCGCTCGGCGAACGGGACGACGCTCTCCACGTCGTCGAAACCGTCCGGCGCCCGGTCGTGGGCGAGCTTCATGACGACCTCGGGCCCCATCCTCCGGTTGGAGAGCTGCAGGGCGGTCGTCACCGGGCGCCTGGTCGCCTCGTACGCCGCCAGGTCGCCGCGGGCGAGGAAGTGGGCGAGCACCCGCGCGTCGATGATCGCCTGGGAGGCGCCGTTCGAGCCGATCGGGTACATGGCGTGGGCGGCGTCGCCCAGCAGGGTGACGTTGCCCGCCGTCCAGTACGGCAGCGGGTCGCGGTCGACCATCGGGTACTCGTAGGCCGCCTCGGCACCGGTGATGATCCCGGGCACGTCCAGCCAGTCGAAGCGCCAGTCCGCGAAGTGCGCGGCGATCCGCGCCGGGTCCGCGGGACGGTTCCAGTCGGCCGGTCCCGAGGCCGCGCCGTCCACCGGCCGTTCGGCGATCCAGTTGATCAGCGTCCGCTCGCCCGTCGCGATCGGGTAGGCCACGAACTTCTGGGTGCCGTCACCGGCCATGATCATGGATCGCCCGGTCAGGAACGGCTCCCCGTACGTCGTGCCCCGCCACAGGAGAAGGCCGTTCCACGGTGGCGGGCCCTCGCCGGGGAACAGGTGGGCCCGGACCGCCGAGCGGATGCCGTCCGCGCCGACCAGCAGGTCGTCCGGGCCGATCGGCACCTCGTCCGTCCCGGCGCGCGGGGCACCGGTGCCGGTGAAGGTGACGCGGCTGCCGGTGCGCACGGCCCGCGGGCCCAGGCGCTCGGTCACGGCCTCCAGCAGGAGCATCTGCAGGCGTCCGCGGTGGACGGAGTACTGGGGCCAGGCGTAACCGGCGTCGATCCCCCGGGGCTCGGACCAGATCGGCGTGCCGTACCGGTTGAAGTAGGCCAGCTCGGCGGTGGCCACCCCGGCCCCGGCCAGCCGGTCGGCGAGACCGAGCTCGGTGAGCTCGCGCACGGCGTGCGGCAGCAGGTTGATGCCCACGCCCAGCGGGCGGATCCGTTCGGCCGCCTCGTGCACGACCACGTCCTCGAAGCCGGCCGCGTGCAGGCTGAGGGCCGTCGCCAGCCCGCCGATGCCGCCTCCGGCGATGACCACCCGCACGGGCGCCTCCGGTGAATGTTGTTATGGCCATAACAATATTCACGCCGGACCTCACCTGCGCAAGACTTGCCCGGTGGACAGAGCAGATCTGCGGTACGCCGCCTACGCCAGGGAACGCCTGGCGGCCATGCCGCCCCCGGCCGACGCGGAGGCCTTCGCGCTGGCGTACAACCTGCTCCAGCTGGCCTACCTGCTCGTCACCGACCTGGAGACCCGGATCCACCGCCCGCGCGGCTGGACCCTCTCCGGTTTCCGCCTGATGTTCAAGCTCTGGCTGCTCGGCCCCACCCGGCCCGTCAGGCTCGCCGAGATCTCCGCGATGTCCCGCTCGGCGGTGACCAACGCCGTCAACACGCTGGAGCGTGACGGCCTGGTCCGGCGTCGCCCGGACCCGGGCGACGGGCGGGCCGTGGTGGTCGAGCTCACTCCCGCGGGCCAGAGCGCGGTCCGGGAGATCTTCACCGAGCAGACGCGCCGGGAGCAGGAGTGGTTCTCCCCGCTGGCGCCCGGCGAGCGCGACGAGCTCACCGGCCTGCTCGGCCGGATCCTCGCCGCCCGCCCGCAGGACGTCCCCTGACCTCCGGCACGCGCGCCGGGCCGGAAGGCGCCGGGCCGGAAGGCATCGGGTCAGGAGGCGCCGGGTCAGGAGGTGTCGAGGCGGGCGACGAGCCTCTTGGGGGCGACGGCACGGTAGCTCTCCTCGACCCAGTCCAGGAGCACCTCGGTCTCCGGCAGCGGGCCGGTCAGCGGGATCGTCACCCATCCCGTCCTGCCCAGCCCGTACCCGGACGGCCGGGCGCCCGGGAGCGCCAGGGCGTGCCCGTTCGACTCCGGCAGCTTCACGCCGACGCTCGGACGCCACTTCTCCGTCGGCTCCTCGACGCCGAGGAAGAGGAAGATCTTCTTGTTCACCTTGACGACCGTGTCGCCCCAGGGGTGATCCTCGTAGCACTCCGGCAACCGCAGCGCGAACTCGCGCAGCGTCTCGCGGACCTCACGCCAACCGTCCATGGCGTCATTGTGGGCCCCGCCACCGACAGTTCCGGCGCCCCGCCCGGGGACGCCGGGACGTCGCGCGCCTGCGACGCCGGACACCGCGCGTGGGAACGCGGAACGCCGCGCGTCAGGGACACGGGACACCGCGTACCAGGAACGCGGGACACCGCGCGTCAGGGACGCGGGATGCTGCGCAGGTTCGCCTTCGCCATGTCGATCATGCGTCCGACCCCGCCGGTGAGGACGATCTTCCCGGCGGCCACCGCGAACCCCTTCACCTGCCCCGCGCTCACGTGCGGCGGCATCGCCAGCACGTCCGGATCGGTGACCACGTCCAGCAGGAAGGGGCCGGGCGTGGCGAACGCCGTCCGGAGGGCCTCGCGCACGTCCGCGGGGTCCTCCACGCGCAGTGACGCGATGCCGGCCGCGGCGGCGATGGCCGCGTAGTCGACGGGGGCGTTGTCGGTGCCGTGGTCGGGCAGCCCGTCCACCAGCATCTCCAGCTTCACCATGCCGAGCGAGGAGTTGTTGAACACCACGGTCTTCACCGAAAGGTCGTGCTGCCGGACGGTGAGCAGCTCCCCCAGGAGCATGGCCAGCCCGCCGTCCCCGGACAGGGACACGACCTGCCGCCCCCGGTCGGCGAACTGCGCGCCGATGGCGTGCGGGAGCGCGTTGGCCATGCTCCCGTGCCAGAACGAGCCGATGACCCGGCGGCGGGCGTTGGGGGTGAGGTAGCGGGCGGCCCAGACCGTGCACATCCCGGTGTCCGCGGTGAACACCGCGTCGTCCGCGGCCAGCTCGTCCACCAGGTTCGCCACGTACTCGGGGTGGATCGGCCGGTGCTTTTCGATGTCGTGGGTGTACGCCTCCACCACATCCTCCAGCGCCTTGACGTGACGCGACAGCATCCTGTCCAGGAACCGGCGGTCCGTCTTCTGCGTGACGTGGGGCAGCACCGCGCGGACCGTCGCGCCGACGTCGCCGTGCACGGCCAGCTCCAGCGGGGTCCTGCGGCCCAGCCGCGCCGCGTCGTGGTCGATCTGGATCGTGCGCGCGCCGGGCAGGAAGTCGTCGTACGGGAAGTCGGTCCCGGCCAGCACCACCAGGTCGGCCTGGTGCATCGCCTCGTAGCAGGAGCCGTACCCGAGCAGCCCGCTCATCCCCACGTCGTAAGGGTTGTCGTACTGGATCCACTCCTTGCCGCGCAGCGCGTGCCCGACCGGCGCGAGCGTGCGGCCGGCCAGCGCCATGACCTCGTCGCGGGCGTGGCGGGCCCCGGCGCCGCAGAACAGCATCACCTTCTCGGCCCGGTTCAGCGCGGCGGCCAGCTCGGCCACCTGGTCGGCGGGTGGCATCACGGTGCCCGTCCGGGTCAGCAGGTCGTGCTCGCCCAGCGACTGCGGGACGTCCAGGTCGGCCACGTCGCCGGACAGGACCACCACCGAGACGCCGCCGAGACCGATCGCCCGCTGGACGGCGGTCCGCAGCACCCTGGGCATCTGGCCCGGTGAGGCGATCGTCTCGCAGAAGTGGCTGCACTCCACGAACGACCGCTCGGGGTGGGTCTCCTGGAAGAACCCGGTGCCGATCTGCGTGGAGGGGATCTGGGCGGCCAGCGCGAGCACCGGGGCGCCGCTGCGGTGGGCGTCGTAGAGTCCCTGCAGCAGGTGCGTGTTACCGGGCCCGCAGCTTCCCGCACAGACCGCCAGGCGGCCGGTGACCTGCGCCTCGGCCGCCGCGGCGAACGCCCCGGCCTCCTCGTTGCGCACGTGGACCCACTCGATGCCCCCGGCCTTCCTGATGGCGTCGACCACCGGGTTCAGGCTGTCGCCCACCACCCCGTAGATCCGCTCCACCCCGGTCTGGCGCAGGACCTCGATGAACTGTTCCGCGACGGTCGCCATGGTGCCCCCTCGTGTACGGCGTCACCGGGGTACGTCACCGTATTTCGGCGGATCACTCCGTTCGCTCCGAGATCGCTTCCGGGTCACTCCCCCAGGAGGTGGTCCAGCAGGTGCCGGGAGACCGTTTCGGGCCGCTCGGCGCTGGCCAGGTGCGCCGCCCCGGCCACGACGACCAGCCGGGAGCCCGGGACGCCCGCGGCGATCAGTTCCGCGTGCTCGGGGGGCGTGGCCGGGTCCTCGGCCCCGGCGAGCACCAGCGTGGGCGTGGTGATCAGCGGAAGGTCGGGCCGCAGGTCCATGGCCCCGATCGCCTCGCAGCAGGCGGCGTACCCGGCGGCGGAGACCTCGCCGAGCATCCTGAGGTACGGCTCCGTCCCGGTGTGGCCGGGGGTGAACCAGCGGGCCGCGGCCGCCTGCGCCAGCGAGGCGGTGCCCGCCTCGCGGACCGTGGCGGCCCGCTCCGCCCAGTAGGCGGGGGTGCCCAGCCTCGCGGACGTGCACAGCAACGCGAGCCGGTCGATCCGTTCCGGCGCGTGCGCGGCCAGCCACATGCCGATCATGCCGCCGAGCGAGAGTCCGGCGAAGGAGACCCGGGGCATCTCCAGCCGGTCGAGCAGGTCCAGCACGCCGCGGCCCAGCTCGGCGATGGAGCCCGCGCCGCCCTCGGGGGAACCCCCGTGGCCGGGATGGTCGAGGCGGACGACCCGGAGGTGAGGGGTCAGCGCCTCCATCTGGGGGTCCCACATCCGCAGCGTGGTGCCCAGCGAACCGGCCAGCACGACCGGCGGGGCGTCGGCGGGACCCGCGATCTCGTGATGCAGCATGTTCACCTACCGAACATGAGTTCCTTATCCGGACACACCGGAGCGTAGACGATGGGCGCGCCGGGGGAACGCGTCCGGGTCCGGCCATGTGCTGTCACCTTCCGTGTCACCGCGTTTACCATGCGGTCGAGCTCAACACCCGGGGAGGGTCCGATGACCGGCCAGAACGTCGTGAACGTGTCCGCCGACGCGTCCACCTACGTGTTCGACAACGACGGCGACCACTCCGGCGACCAGCATCGCCACCTCGCCCGGTTGCTCGACCCGCTGACCTTCGGACGCCTGGAGTCGGCCGGGGTCGGGCCCGGCTGGAACTGCCTGGAGGTGGGCGCCGGAGGCGGCAGCGTGGCGCTCTGGCTGGCCGAGCGGGTGGCGCCGCACGGGCACGTGCTGGCGACCGACATCAAGCCCGGCCTGATCCCCTCGCGGGAGGGGCTGACCGTCGTCCGCCACGACATCGTCGCCGACCCGCTGCCGGAGGGTGCGTTCGACCTGATCCACGCCCGCCTCGTGCTCAGCCACCTGCCGCGGCGCGACCGGGTGCTGCGTCGCCTGTGCGCCGCGCTGCGCCCCGGTGGCCTGCTGCAGCTCGACGAGATCGACATCACCCGGTGGGCGGAGCCGTCCGTCCCGGACGGCCACGAGGTCTACGGTGCCTACGTCCGGGCCATGGCCCGTGTCCTGGGAACCGCGGGGAGCGACCCGACCTGGGGTGCGCGGGTCGCCGGGGAGATGGCCCGGGCGGGCCTGGTGGACGTCGATCCGGTGCGCTGGACCGAGGTGTGGAGACCGGGCTCCGCCGGCCTGGACCTCATGATCAGCAACAGTCGTCACCTGCAGGACCGGCTGGTGGAGGCCGGGATGACCCCCGATCGGCTCCGCGAGGTCCGCGAGGTGATGTCGGCCCCGGGATTCAGCGCCCCCTCGTTCGACATCCACTCCGTTCTCGCCCGCAGGGCCTTCGGCGGCTGAGGGGACGGACCGGTCTCCCGCCGCCGTACGGCCGCATCCAGTCACCTCGGCAAGGACGTGTTTCGCTGGGTTTGACCGTTCGTCGCGCCGGGGATGGGGACGATTCACAGGGCCCTGTCCGGGTTCTGTCACGGGTTCGGTCACGGGCCGGTCATGGGGATCGGCCCTCGATCACCTCGGGAAAGGGGCGAGCCGCGGGATCCGGCCCCTGTCGATCCGCGCCCGGCCGTGACAGATGCTGTCCGGCCCATTTACGACCGCTGTGATGTGTGCCACCCTCCCTAACAAAGCTCTAGAAGCAGATTCTAGATTTTGGTTACAGGAAGGCCGGCGCATGGTCGACACGCCCACCACCCCCCGCCTGAAACTCGGAGCACCCCGCAACGGGGAGATCGACGCGACCTCCCGGGCCCCCTACGGCTGGGCTCCGCTGGCCGTGCTCTTCGTCGTCGGGCTCGTCGACCGCATCGAGCACAACCTGCTCGCGGGTGTGCTGCCGCTCCTGCAGGCCGAATGGGGCTTCAGCGACACCGTGGCGGGTTCCATCCCGACCGCCTCGGCCCTGGCCGCCGCCCTGGTGGCGCTTCCCGCCGGGTACATCGCCGACCGGCGCAGCCGTACCCGGATCATCACCGTCGTCGTCTTCTGCTGGGCGCTGGCCACGCTCGGTTCGGGCCTGGCCACCAGCTTCGCGCTCTTCTACATGATGCGGGTCTTCCTCGCCGCCGCCGAGAGCATCGACAACCCGGCGGCCGGCAGCCTGCTGGCCGACTACTACCCGCCGGCCTCCCGCGCCCAGGCCTACGGCTGGACCCGTATCACCGCCTACCTGGGCGGCATCGGCACACTGCTCGGCGGCGTGCTCGCGGAGGCGTTCGGCGACTGGCGCAGCGCCTTCCTGATCATGGTCGTGCCCGGCGTGCTCACCGCCCTGCTCGTCTGGCGGCTCCGCGAGCCCGAGCGCGGGCATCTCGACCGGCTGTTCGCCGAGCGGACCGGCGCCGGTTCCGGTCCCGCGACCGGTCCCGCGGGCGGAGCCGAGGCCTCCGGCGGTCTCGGTTCCAAGCCGGCCCTCGACGTCGCGGGCGGCTCCGGCATCGGTGCCGGAACCTCCGACCTGGGGGCCGTCGGCGGCTCCGAGGACGGCCCCGCCCGTCCGGCGTCCGCCAGGCAGCCGTTCGGCCGCCAGTTCCGCGAGGTCATCACCATCCCCACCCTGCTCGCGGTCTCCTTCGGCCTGATGCTGGTCAGCCTGGGCCTGGGCGGGGTCTTCTACTGGCTCCCCTCGCTGCTGGTACGCAACTTCGGCATCGGCATCGGGGCCGCGGGGTCGCTGAGCGGCCTGATGACCATCGTCGGGGTGGTCGGCGGGACGCTGATCGGCTCCTGGCTGGGCCGGGTCTGGCACGGCACCCGCAAGGGAGGCAGGCTCCTGGCGGGCGGCGGGGGCATCACGGTGGGCTCGGCCACCCTGGCCGCCGCGCTCACGATGAACTCCCTCGCCCTGTTCTGCGTGGTGCTGACCCTCTCCAGCGTGCTGATGTCGATGGCCATCCCCAACCTGACCGCCTCCCTCGCCGACGTGGTCCCCGCCGCCTCCCGGGGGATCGGGTTCGCCATCCTGCAGCTGTTCCTCACCGGGGGCGTGGCGTTCGGCCCGCTGATCGTCGGCATCGTCTCCGACGGCACCGGTTCGCTGGTCTCGGCCATGTACGCCCTGATCGTGCCGATGGTCGTGGGCGGCCTGATCACCCTGTCCGCGCGCGGCTTCTTCGAGCGTGACGCGCGACGGGTGCTGGAGGCAGCCCGCCGCTGACCGGCCCGCCCGGACTCCCACGCCGTCCGGAACGCCCGTCCCCCGGGTCCCGGCGCCGTCCGGAATGCCCGGCCCCCAGGTCCCGGCGCCGTCCGGAACGTCCGGATCCGGGCGTCCCCGGATGCGGGGGACGTCCGGATCCCCGGTGCCGTCCGGGGTCCGGGCGGACGGTGACGACGTGGAGGGGGAGGGGACGCGCGGGCCAGGGCGGCGGGGTCCTGGGCCGCGGTGGCGGCGGTGGAGCGTCCGGGCGAAGATCCAACCCGGATGAACAGGCATAATGCGCCAGAAGCGGTATTTTATCGGGAATTGCTCACCCGAACCGGTGTGAACATTGATACTTAAACTTCGCTCCTGTGGCTTGAAGCTGGATCTGTCCCATGGGCATAGTGTGTCGAATCACATACGCAACGGTTACGGCGTGCGACCGTGGGACACCGTTCCCCGGCCGTCGGCCTCCTGCAGGAACCGCGGATTGGACAGGTCGAATGAGTTCCCCCCCCGCCGATCCGATCCAAGATCCTCAAGATCCTCGTCATCCCGATCCTCGCGCTGGTCGCGCTGTGGTCGTTCATGGCCTACTCGACCGTCGTGGAGGTCAGCGGCCTCTCCACGACCCTGAACCGCTGGGAGTCGATCGGGGCGCCGATCCGGCAGCTGATCGTCGAGTTCCAGAACGAGCGCAGGCTCACCGCGAGCGCGGCCGACCGTACCGGGCAGGACGGGGCGCTGGCCGACCAGCGCAGGATCACCGACGGCAAGGTGGAGGTGGTCCGCGAGGTGATCGCGTCCACCGCGGCCCACGAACCCGGTAACGCCCCCGTCGACGTGCGGGTCCTGGAGTCGGCCATGGACGGGCTGGACGCGCTGCGCGTCTCCGCGGACAGCGGCTCGATGAGCGCGATCCAGGTGACCGAGGCCTACAACGCGTTCATCGGCGCGGCCAACCGGCAGTTCGGCGACCCGGCGGCGCTCCCCGAGGTCTCCTCCTTCCGGGTCGTCCGCGGCCTGGGCGCCTACAGCAGCACCGCCGAGTACCTGGGCAGGGAGCAGGCCATCCTCATCCCCGTGCTGAAGCGCGGCGAGATGACGCAGGCCGAGCACGCCGCCTTCGTCGCGGCGATGACCAGCCGCAGGAACTACCAGGCCTACGCGGACCGGGACATGGGGCCCGAGCTGAAGGCGCGCTACCAGCAGGTCGTCGGGGACGCGCCCCACCAGCGGCTCCAGGCGGCGGAGAACACGATCTTCGCGTGGGACCTGAAGGGCAGGCCGCCGCTGGACGCGGCCGCCTGGAAGCGCGACTCCCAGACGGTCCTGGACACCATCACCCGGCAGACCCAGGAGGAGCTGGCCAGGGCCACCGCCAAGGGCGAGACGCTCAAGCGCGACGCCCTGCTGCGCATCGGCCTGGTGCTCGGCCTGGGCCTGCTCGCCATCGTCGCCTCGGTGCTGGTCTCCTACCGGTTCGGCCGATCCATGATCGCCGAGCTGAGGCGGCTGCAGGCCTCGGCCGTGGAACTGGCCGAGGAGCGGTTGCCGCGGCTGGTCGAGCGGCTGCGCAAGGGCGACGACGTCGACCCGGCGACCGAGGCCCCCGAGCTGGAACCGGCGGAGACCGCCGAGGTGGACCGGGTCGTGCAGGCGTTCTCCAGTGTGCGGCGCACCGCCGTGGAGGCCGCGGTCGGGCAGGCGACGCTCCGCAAGGGCGTCGGCCAGGTCTTCCTCAACCTCGCCTGGCGCAACCAGGCGCTGCTGCACCGTCAGCTCAGCCTCCTGGACGCGATGGAGCGCCGCATCGAGGAGCCGGAGATCCTGGAGGACCTCTTCAAGCTCGACCACCTGACCACCCGCATGCGGCGGCACGCGGAGAACCTGATCATCCTGTCCGACGCGGCGCCCGCCCGCAGGTGGCGCGACCCGGTGCCGATCTTCGACGTGGTGCGCAGCGCCGTGCTGGAGGTCGAGGACTACACCCGCGTCACGGTTCTGCCCATGCCGCAGGCCCCGATGCTGGTGGGCGGCGCGGTCACCGACCTGATCCACCTCATCGCCGAGCTGGTGGAGAACGCCACCGCCTTCTCGCCGCCGAACACCGTGGTCCACATCCGGAGCATGTCGGCGGCCAACGGCTTCGCGCTGGAGATCGAGGACCGGGGCCTGGGACTCAACCGGACGACCCTGGACGAGCTCAACGCCAAGCTGGCCGAACCACCGGAGTTCGACCTGGCCGACAGCGACCGGCTCGGCCTGTTCGTCGTCGCCAGGCTCGCGTCCCGGCACGGCATCAAGGTCGTGCTGCGGCCCTCGCCCTACGACGGGACCACCGCGATCGTGCTGCTGCCGTCCACCCTGCTCGCGGTGGAGGAGGTGCCGGTCTTCGAGGTCTCGCAGCGCGCCCGCCAGGGCGGTGCCCACGCGGCCGGGCCGCCCCGGGCGCTGGACATGCAGCCCGAGTCGTGGCCCAGGACGCTGCCCGGCGTTCCGGAGCGGCAGCCGGCCGCACCGGTGCCCGAGCCGGTGACCGGATGGTTCCCGGCCCAGGAGCGGCAGGAGCAGCCCCCCCACCGTTCCCGTCCGGCAACCGGCCGCCGCACCGGAGGCCGACGACGACCTGGACGGGCTCCCCGTCCGGGTACGGCAGGCCAATCTGGCGCCCCAGCTTCGCCAGACGCGTTCCCCGGTGCGGCGTGGTGAGGTCTCCACGCGGACGCCGGAGGAACTCTCGAACCTCATGTCGTCCATGCAGCAGGGCTGGCAGCAGGGCCGTAGCCGGTGTGAGCAGGACCAGGACGTGTGGACCCGAAAGGAGAGTCGCCCCGATGCCCGACCCCAGATCTGAACTGAGCTGGCTGCTCGACGACCTGACCCAGCGGGTCCCGGGCATCCGGCACGCCATCGTGCTGTCCTCCGACGGGCTGGCGATGGGCGGCTCCCGGCAGCTGACCCGGGAGGACGCCGAGCACCTGTCCGCGATCTCCGCGGGAAGTCACAGCCTCGCGCTGGGCGCGGGCCGGCACTTCGGCCTCGGCGGTGTACGGCAGACCATCATCGAGCTGGAGGGCGGTTTCCTGTTCGTCACCGCGGCGGGGCAGGGGGCCAGGCTGGCCGTGCTCGCCGCGGGCGACGCCGAGCTGGGCATGGTGACGTACGAGATGGCCCTGCTGGTCAAGCGCGTCGGCGAGCACCTGTCCGCGCAGCCGAGGGGGGCCGCCCCGGCGCCCGCCTGGAACGGTGTGAGGTCATGACCGGGGAGGATCCCGGGCCCTTGATCAGGCTGTTCGGGGTGACCGGCGGCAGGGCCCGCCCGGTCGGGGAGAGCTTCGACCTGGTGGCCATCGTCACGACCGTCGACGTGCCGGCCGAACCGGTCGGGCTGATGCCCGAGCATCTCGACGTGCTCTCCTCGTGCCGCCGTCCCACCCCGGTGGCCGACGTGGCCGCGCACCTCCGGCTGCCGCTCAACATCACCCGCGTCCTCCTCAGCGAGCTGAGGCGAGAGGGCCTGGTCACCATCGACCGGCCCCGCCCGGTGGGGAAGACGATCGACGAACGTATATACAGGGAAGTGCTCCATGGAATACGCGGCCTCTGAGCCGGGGACGAGCCCGGCCGACACTCCGGCGATGGCCATCAAGATCCTTGTGGCCGGTGGCTTCGGAGTCGGGAAGACGACCATGGTGGGCACGATCAGCGAGATCAGGCCGCTGCACACCGAGGAGCTGCTGAGCGAGCGCGGGGTCGGCGTGGACGACCTCTCTGGCGTGGAATCGAAGATCACCACCACCGTGGCGCTGGACTTCGGCCGGATCACCATCCGCGAGGGGCTCTGGCTCTACCTGTTCGGCACCCCGGGCCAGGACAGGTTCTGGTTCATGTGGGACGAGCTCTCCGTGGGCGCGCTCGGCGCGGTCGTGCTCGCCGACACCCGCCGCCTGCAGGACTGCTTCCCCGCGGTGGACTACTTCGAGCAGCGCGGCCTGCCGTTCGTGGTGGCGGTCAACTGCTTCGACGGCGCGCGGCGGCACGACCCGGCCAAGATCCGGCGGGCCCTGGGCCTGGACGGCGTGGCCCCGATCGTGCTGTGCGACGTGCGCCGGCGCGAGTCGGTCAAGGAGGTGCTGACCACGCTGGTCACCTACTCGGCCGGGGGCGCCTTCCAGGAGGCCCACGCCGGGGTCTGACCGCACTCGCCGAAGGCTCAGCGGGACGTCCGGCCGGTGGCCTGGCGACTGTCGCGCTCACCGAGGAGCCGCGCGGTCTCCGGGGAGACCTCGGTGGCCAGCACGGCGGACACGACGTCGACCAGGTGGCTGGTGAAGAGCCGGTCGTCCTTCCCCTCCGGCCCGGCGGCGCGCCGGGCGAGCTCCACGTACGTCACCCGGATGGCCATGAAGCGCTGGTGCAGCCGGGTGACGGCGACCTCGGGCAGGAGCGGGGCCACCAGTTCCCGCCACCGGTTGATGCTCTGCGCGGGGTCGGCCTGCCTGCTCTGCAGGGCGGGCACGCCGGCGCGGTGCACGAGCTGCTCCATGATCCTCAGGTAGGCGCGGCCGCCGTCGGGGTCGGCCAGCTTCGCGGCCATCGGCCGCACCAGCGCGCCCGCGAGGGTGCGGCGGGTCCCGGCACCGGGTGGCTCGTCCCTGGACTCGTACTCGTCGAGGAGCTGGTGACGGCGGGCCTCGATCTCGGGATGGTGCTTGGCCAGCACCGCGGCCAGCAGACCGGCGCGGTCCCCGAAGTGGTACTGCAGCGCGGTCGAGTTCCGCTGCCCGGCGGCGGCGTTGATCTCGCGGAGCGACACGCCGTCGATGCCCCGTTCGGCGAAGAGCAGCTCGGCCGCCGCCACCAGACGCCTGCCGGTGGCCTCCGGGTTAGGGGGCATGGGAACTCCTGCCTTGCCGGTGGATGTGCCGATGACTATGGTAATAATGCACGTGTCTGAAAACGTCGATCAGCCGCATCAAAGGTCGCGGCCCACGGCACAGGATAGAGGCGATCGGCGTGACGTCCGCGACTCCCGGGACTCCCGGTGACCTCCCGCGACCTGCCGGCACGTCACGGAACCGGTAACCGGTCAAGGGGAGAGCATGGCCATCGACTTCACCCTCGCGCCCGAGCACGAGGAGATCCGGCGCCGCGTGCGGGTCTTCATCCAGGAGACCGTCGTCCCGGCCGTCGAGGGCCTCGACGTGGACAGGGAGACCGGACGCGACGAGTACCTCCGCGTCATCTTCGACCTGCGCGCCAAGGCGAAGGCCGAGGGACTGTGGCTGCCGCACATGCCCGTCGAGTGGGGAGGGATGGGGCTCGGCCACGTCGAGCTCGCCATGGTGCAGTCGGAGGCGGCCAAGACCCGGCTCGGGCCGTGGGTCCTCAACTGCTCGGCGCCCGACGAGGGCAACATGCACACGCTGCTGCACTGGGGCACCGACGAGCAGAAGGAGAGGTACCTCAGGCCGCTGCTCAAGGGCCACGCCATGTCGTGCTTCGCGATGACCGAGCCCGAGGTGGCCGGATCGGACCCCACGCTCATCCGTACCCACGCCGTCAAGGACGGCGACGAGTGGGTGATCAACGGCCACAAGTGGTTCATCTCCAACGCCCGCCGGGCGAGCTTCGCCATCCTCATCGCCAAGACCGAGCTCGACGTGCCCGAGGGCTCGCGCGGCGGCAACACCGCCTTCCTCGTCGACCTCCCGCAGCAGGGGTGGAACGACGTCCGCGAGGTCGAGACGATGCACGGCTCCACCGGGCACAGCGAGATCGTCATCACCGACCTGCGGGTGCACGACGACCAGATCCTCGGCGGACGCGGGAACGGCCACCGGCTCGGCCAGTACCGGCTCGGCCCGGCGCGGCTGGCGCACTGCATGCGCTGGATCTCCCAGGCCGAGACCGCGCTCGACATGATGGTCGACCGCGCGCTCAACCGCTACAGCCACGGGTCGCTGCTGGCCGAGAAGCAGGGCATCCAGTGGCTCATCGCCGACTCGGCCATGGAGCTCTACCAGTGCAAGCTCATGGTCCTGCACGCCGCCTCGAAGATCGACAAGGGTGAGGACTTCCGTACCGAGGTCTCGATGGCGAAGCACTTCGTGGCCAACAGCCTCAACCGGATCGTGGACCGCGCGGTCCAGGTGCACGGCGCGCTCGGCTACTCGACCGACACCCCGCTGGCGAACATGCTCCAGCACGCCCGCTGGGCCCGCTTCGCGGACGGCGCCGACGAGATCCACCAGATGCGGATCGCCGAGCGTACGATCGCGGCGTACCGGAGCACGGGATCGACCAACGCCGCCACCGGAGGACTGCCGCTGTGAGCACGCAGGAGACGAGCACGGGAACCGCCCGGAACGACGGCACGGGGGGCGGGCTGCTCAGCGGCCTGGTCCCGCAGCCCGCGATCCAGGCGTCCAACATGGTCCGCGGCGACGACCTGGAGGGAAAGGTGGCCCTCGTCACCGGCGGGAGCAACGGCATCGGCGCGGGCGTGGCCCGGCGCCTGGCCTCCGGCGGGGCCCGCCTCGTCCTCGCCGACGTCGACGACGCCGCGGGCGAGAAGCTCGCCGGCGAGCTGGACGCGACGTACGTCCACTGTGACGTCTCGCGCCTGGAGGACAACGAGGCGGCGGTGGCGACCGCGGTCGAGCGGTACGGCAGGCTCGACCTCGCCTTCCTCAACGCGGGCATCTCCTCGGGCTGCGGGGTGGGCGAGGACTTCGACCTCCGGCGCTACCGCCTGGCGATGGGCGTCAACCTCGACGGCGTCGTGTTCGGGGTGCACGCCGCCCTGCCCGCGCTGCTGGCGGCGGGCGGCGGCACCATCGTGGCCACCGCCAGCATGGCCGGCATCGTCGGCATCCCGTCCGACCCGATCTACGCCGCCAACAAGCACGCGGTCGTCGGGCTGGTCCGCACGCTCGGCCAGGACCTCCAGTCGCGAGGGGTGAGGGTGCAGGCGCTCTGTCCCTCCTTCGCCGACACCGCGATCCTCGGCGAGGGCAAGGCCGTGCTGGAGCAGCTCGGCTTCCCCGTCCTGGAGGTCTCGGACGTGGTGGAGACGTTCATGCGGCTGCTCGACAGCGAGGGCACCGGCGAGTGCTGGTTCGTGATCCCCGGCCGGGAGAGCCAGCCCTTCGCCTTCCGCCGCGCCCCGGGTCCGCGGGCCTGAGTCGATCCGCTCCGCCCCGCGTGGTCCGACGAACTCACCCCTGAACCCGTGGTGTTCAGGCTTCAGGCGCCTGCCGGTCTCCGCCACTGCGGCCTGTTAAAGAATGATCTAACATTTCTTTGTCAGGTATTTTTACAGTCTGTTGATCGGAAGGTTCGAAGCATGTTCAAACGGGGGCTGGGCGTACTCGCCGCCACGGCGCTTCTGTGCGCCGTGAGCGGGCCGACGACCGCGTCGGCGGCATCGGCCACGTCGGCCACGTCGGCCACATCGGCGACATCGGCGGCGTTCTGGCACACGGTGATCTGGTATCACCCGGCCAGTGCGGCGAATCACACCAAATGCAAGATCGACGGTAAGAGCTTCGGGGGCGCCTGGCGGTGTGTGTACTATCCCGACAGCTACCCTCCGCACCAGGGACAGCCCCACTACGAGCTTCAGATCCTGGAGTAGGGGACCCCTTGTTCCCGCGAAGGTTCCCGCTTCCGGACGAGCCGGGGAAACACGCTCTCCGTCACAGCCGGGCGTTGTCCGGGCAGACGGATCGGTAGCCGGTCGTCGCACCCGGCCGGGTGCGACGACCGTGGGCGGGCCGTCGGCCGGGTGAACAGGTGACCGGGCCGTAGACGGTGAGCAGGGGAGCGGGTGCCGGCCCTCGCCTCGGAACGCGAGGTGAGGGCCGGCACCGCCATCCTGACCGGACCGGTCCGTCGTCGCCGTTCACGGGCCGGAACGGCACGAGGCGAAGGCGTTCGCGGCTGGGCCGCCGCGACGACGGTGGCGCCGTCGTGACACCACGTCATGCGTTCGCTCCGGGAACGTCACGTGCGGGTCGTGACGTGGCCGCACTGCCCGGTGGGCGCGGTGGCTGATGGGATCGACGGCATGTCCTCCACACCGGTCATCGACGTCGAACGTCTGAATCTCACCTACGGCGACTTCCACGCCGTGAAGGACCTGTCCTTCCAGGTACGGCCGGGGGAGCTGTATGCGCTGCTCGGCACGAACGGGGCGGGGAAGACCTCGGTCCTGGAGACCGTCGAAGGCCACCGCAGGGCCACCTCGGGCACCGTGCGGGTCTTCGGGCGGAGCCCGCACGACCGGCGCGCCGTGCGGCCCAGGACGGGCATCATGCTGCAGGAGAGCGGGTTCTCCCCGGACCTGACGGTGAGGGAGTCGGTCCGGCTGATCGGAGCGCTCACCCGGCGCACGGACACGGTCGAGCGCGTGCTCGGCGTCGTGAACCTCACCCGCAAGGCCGGCACCACGGTGGCCCAGCTCTCCGGCGGCGAGAAGCGACGCCTGGACTTCGCCACCGCCGTGTACGGAACACCCGAGCTGATCTTCCTGGACGAGCCCACCACCGGCCTGGACATCCGGTCCCGGGACGATCTGTGGGACACCGTGGGCAGGCTGCGCGAAGCCGGCTCCACCGTCGTCCTGACCACGCACTACCTGGAGGAGGCGCAGCAGCACGCCGACCGCATCGGTCTCATGCACGGGGGCACCCTTCACCGGGAGGGGACCGTCTCGGAGCTGACACAGGCCATGCCCGCCACCATCCGCTTCTCCCTGCCGGTCCCCGCCCCGGCGGTGCCGCTGCCGCTGCCGGCCGTACGCGACGGCGACGGGACGTTCCTCGTCGAGACCTTCGGCCTGCAGAAGGACCTGCACGTCCTGCTGGGCTGGGCACAGGAGCACTCGGTGGAGCTGCGGGGACTCCAGGCCGGACCGACCCGGCTCGACGACGTCTTCCGCGCCATCGGCAACGGCTGAGACCGGCCGGACCCTCCAAGGAAAGGACCTTCGTCATGCTCTCGATCGCTCTCGGCGAGCTGATCCAGATCTTCCGGAACCGGCTGGTCCTGGTCACCGGTCTCGTCATGCCCGCGGTGGTCAGCGGGTTCTTCATCCACCGGCACGAGGCCTTCGCGGCCCTGGGCAGCCTCGGGTACATCGCGGCGATCACGATGTTCACCGTGGGGGCGTTCGGGCTCTACACCACCGCGGTGACCACCCTGGCCTCCCGTCGGCAGAACCTCTTCCTCAAGCGGTTGCGCTCCACCGCGGAGGGCGACGCCGGCATCCTGGCCGGGCTGCTCCTCCCGATCACCGTCATCTCGCTGGTCCAGGTGGCCGTGATCATGACCGTGCTGGCCGCGGTCGCGGGCGGGCCGGGCAACGTCCTCCTGCTGGCGGCGGCCGTCCTCTCGATGATGATCATGATGCTCGGCCTGGGGCTGGCCACGGCGGGACTGACGAACTCCCCCGAGCACGCGCAGGTGACCACGCTGCCCGTCAGTCTCGGCGCCATCGCCGTGGCCAGCTGGGTGGGCATCACCGGCACCGGGGAACTCACCCTGCTCAAGCGGCTGCTTCCCGGTGGCTCGGCCACCGAACTGGCCGTCACCGCCTGGAACGGCGGCGTCCCCGTCACCGAGTCCCTGATGCTCCTGGCGCCCACGCTGGGCTGGGTGGTCGTCGCCGTCGTGCTGGCCTCCCGGATCTTCCGCTGGGAACCGCGCCGATGACGACACCCGTCCCCACCTGAGGGAACCTCAGCCTCGCCGATCTCCCCGCTCGGTCCCGGCGGAGCTCCGTATCGCATCGCCATGTCCCGGTGGCGCCACCGGCAGGGGCGATGAACGGGCTTCGCCCCGGGACGAACCGTTCCCGGCCCGGAGGTCCTCCGGGCCTCCGCCGTCGACGTCCTCGGAGCCCGGACGTGCGGGGTCGTCATGGCCGTCTCTCACCGAGACGGCGCCCGAGGGGCACAGGTACCGGGCCCGGCGGACGGCGGCGTGCAACTCGGGCGGGGGCGTCTCGTCCAGGAGCACGACGGTGCCGCTCTCCTCGCTCTGGTCGAAGACCGCGGGCGCGGTGAGCGCGCACATGCCCGCCCCGACGCACGACGCCACGTCCGCGGTGACCCTCATGTCGCGGCCTACCACGCGACCGGCAGCGCTCGTACGCCGTAGATGGTCATGGTGTCGCGCACGGCCACCTGGTCGGCCGGTACGGCGAGACGGAGCCCGGGGAAGCGGTCGAACAGCATCGGGAAGGCGATGCGCATCTCCACGCGGGCGAGCTGCTGCCCCAGGCACTGGTGCAGCCCGTGCCCGAACGTCAGGTGCCCGCTCGCGGAGCGGGTGACGTCCAGGCGGTCGGGGTCGGGAAAGCGCGAGGGGTCACGGTTCGCGCCCGGCACCGAGAGCGTCACCACCTCGCCGGCCCTGATGAGCTCGCCCTCCACCTCGACGCCCTCCAGTGCGGCCCGCGTCGGGCCGATGTGGATGACGCTGAGGAAGCGGAGCAGTTCCTCGACCGCGTTGTCGATCAGCGAGGGGTCGGCGCGCAGCGTGGCGAGCTGGTCGGGGTGCTCCAGCAGGGCGAACGTGCCGAGCCCGAGCATGTTGGCCGTGGTCTCGTGTCCCGCGGCGAGCAGCAGGAACCCCACGTTGCGCAGTTCCTCGTCGGTCAGCTCACCGTCCTCGATCAGGCCGCCGAGCAGGTCGTCGGTGGGGTCGGCGCGCTTGAGGGCGATGAGCCGTGCGAAGAAGGAGGCGATGCCGGCGAGCGCCGCGTGGATCTCCTCGGGCGAGGACTCCAGGTTCAGCAGCGCCGAGGTGGCGTGCTGGAATTCGTCCCGGTCGGCGTACGGGACGCCGAGCAGCTCGCAGATCACCAGCGAGGGGATGGGGAGCGCGAACTCGCTCACCAGGTCCAGGGGCGGCCCGGCCTTCTCCATCGCGTCCAGCCGCTCCCGGGTGATCTCCCGGATCCGGGGCTCCAGCCCCTTCATCCGCCGCACCGTGAACTGCGCGGTGAGCGGCTTGCGGTAGCGGGTGTGGCCGGGCGGGTCCATCCGGATGAACATCCCCGGCTCGGCCGGTCCGCGCATCTCCTGCATCAGCGGGAAGGGGACCGGGACGTTCAGCAGCTCGCGGCGGGAGCTGAACCGGGGGTCGGCCAGGATCGCCCGTACGGCCGAGTGGCCGGTCACCAGCCATCCGATCCGGCCGTCGGGATAGGCCAGCCGGGCGACGGGCCGCTCCTCGCGCAGCGAGGCCAGCCGCTCGGGCGGGTCGAAGGGCCCCGGACGCCCGACCGGGAAGGTGATCGCCTCCGTCGAGGACCCTGCCGTGGACTCTGCCGGGGACCCCGTGGAGGGCTCCACCCGGGGCACCGGGGGCACCGAGGGTTCTGCCGTGGACTCCGTCATCTTCGTGCTCCTGTCGCGTCGGCGCGGTTCGTCTCCACCCAGAAAACTACATCAAGTGTAAATTTGCAACAGATGTAAAAACTACTGCGATGCAGTACGATGCACGCTATGGGTGAGGATCTGGGGCTTCGTGAGCGCAAGAAGCTACGAACCCGGCAGGCGCTCATCACGGCGGCGCTCGACCTGTTCATGGAGAAGGGTTACGAGCAGACGACCGTCTCGGAGATCGCCGCGGCCGCCGACGTCTCGACCCGCACCTTCTTCAGCTACTTCGCGAGCAAGGAGGACGTGGTCTTCCACGACTCGCGCGAGGGCCTCGACCGTGCCCTGAGGACGATGGCCGAGGCCGCGCCCGGGGAACGGGCCGCCGACGTGCTGGGTCGTGTGATCGCCGACGGTTACGCCGCCCTCGACGTGGACGACCAGGTCAGGCGGGGGATCGTCCCGACCAACCGCCTCACGATGACCGTCCCCTCGCTGCGGGCCCGCGGTCTGCTGCTTCTCTTCGACGGCCAGCGGGAGCTGGCCGAGGCCCTGCACCGGGCCTGTCCCGACGAGCTGACCCTGGTCGAGGCGTCGGCCGCCGTCGGCGCGGTGGTCGGCGGGGCCAAGCTCGCCACCTTCGTGGCCATGAACCAGGGGGCCTCGCCCGAGGAGACGCTGCGGGCCGGCCGCCAGGCCGTGGAGTTCGCCCTGGCCGGCCTGCGCGCGCGCATCCCGCACCCCGAGACCGCGGCCCCCTGACCCGCCGCGTCCTCGCACGCCGGAACGGTCATGATCTGTCGGGATCGTTCACGCACGATGTGAACGACCCCGACGGATAACGGCCGGTCGAGGGCCGTGGGAACGGGCACGGCCCGCGCCGGGAGACGCGGGCCGTGCGGACGGGATCTCAGGAGCCGGGAACGGTGTCGACCCAGGTGGTCGAGGCCGAGCGGTAGCCGTTGACGCGGTTCAGCACGTCGGCCGGTGCGACGACCTCGTTCTTGGAGTGGTAGAACCAGTCGACCTGCTGGATGTACTCGCGCGGGGTCGCCGAGCCCACCAGGCCGCCGTTGATGAACCAGAGGTTGAAGTTGACCGACTGCGCCGTCTCCGGGTAGTAGATGCCTCCGTGCTCGGCGAAGAGGGCGCCGTCGATGTAGTACCTGATCTGGCCGCCGGAGACCTGGAGGACCAGGTCGTGCCAGCCCGCGTAGCTCTGCCTGACCTCGGTGTGGACGTTCACCGCCTCCCAGGGCTCGTTACGGTACGTCTCCCACGAGGTGGTGTACATGATGTTGGCGGGCTCTCCCCAGCCGCCGTTGGGCAGGTACTCGAAGTCCTGCTCGCTGTAGGCGGGGTCCATGTCGAAGGCCAGGGGCGTGATCGTGAAGAAGGTCTGCACGATGTGGTCGCCGTCGGGCCCGCTGATCGGGGCGTCGGAGAACTTCACCCGGGCCGCGTAGGTGCCCTCCAGGAACTTGCGCTGGTGCAGCACCTCCGACTGCCGGGTCCCCGCCGCCGTGCCGTCGGTACCGGCCTTGAGCTGCAGTGCCCTGTTGCCGCCGGAGAGCGTGGGGAAGCTCACGTTCTGCTTGGGCCAGCTCGCCCCGGGCACGCCGGGACCGCCGCTGTTGGTGCGCACGGTCCAGTTGTGCGCGGTGATGGCCGGGTCGTCGGCGCCGGTGTAGGCGAAGTCGTCGAACACCACCCCGGCACCCCCGGGGTTGCTGGGCGTGGGGGTGGGAGTGGGGGTCGGGCCGCCGCCGCCCGCGGGCGGGGTGCCCCAGACCAGGGCGCCGTTGTGATGGACGGTGACCTTGGTCCAGTCGCCGTACGTGGTGTGGGCCGGGCCGAAGGAGTGGTCGTCGCTCTGGGTGATCCGCTGCCAGTCGGCACGGTGGAAGCGCAGCTGCAGGTCACCGGTGCGCGCACCGGGGGCCAGGGTGCCGGAGGTGAAGCCCACCTCCAGGTAGCGGTCGGCGGTGGCCGTACCGGGGGACAGGGTGCCGAAGGCGCCGGTGATCGTGGAGCAGGAGATCGTCGCCCACGAGCAGGCGAAGCGGTACTGCGGCGATCCGGCGTCCGCCTTGAAGTAGTAGCGGATCTTCACGCCGTTCAGCGGTACGGCCGAGGTGCCGTCGTTGGCCAGGTTGAACCAGGGCTCGACCTGGTCGGCGGTGGCTCCGGTGGCGCTCGTCTTGTACTGGAGCCGCAGGGACTGCTGGGCGGCGGCCGGGCCGGCCGTGACGCCCACCAGCGCGAGCAGCAGGACGGGCAGCAGCCCGCCGAGTAACAGCTTTCCGCGCACGTTCTTTCCTTTCGTCGGTGCTTTCCGAGGTCTGGCGGGTACCGGACGGAAGGGCCGGGTGGCCTGCGGTCCCGTGCGTGGGGGTCAGGTGGTCTGGGGGTTCTCCGGGGTCTCGATGGTCTCCAGGGTGCCGGGGTCTCGGGGTCTTGGTGGTCTCGGAGGCTCGGTGGTCCGGGCGGCCCCGGTGCCCGCGGGGGCGGGGCCGTGGGCCGGCGCGGGGGTCAGGGGATGAGCGGGCCGCCCCGGACGCCCAGGGCGCCGAGCCGGTCGAGGTGCGGGCCGAGGCGGGCCAGGAAGCCGGGGTAGTCGCCGGCCGTGCCCCAGGCGACCTCGGCGAACGCGCACATCCTGGGCAGGGCCATGAACTCGACCCGCTCGGGGGTGGGCATGTACTCGGTCCACAGCTGGCACTGCACGCCCCGCGCGGCCGGGTCGGGTGCGAACGCGTAGGTGTCGGCCAGGGTGAGGACGTGCTCCTGCACGGTCTGCCGCTCGTCACCGGCGGGCCCGTCACCGGAACCGCCGGAGCCGCCGGAGCCGCCGGAGCCGGCAGAGCCGGCAGAACCGACAGAACCGCCGGAGCCGACAGAGTCGCCGGGGCCGCCGGAGCCGCCGGGGCCGCCGGGGCCGCCGGGGCCGCCGGGGCCGCCGGGGTCGCCGGGACCGTCGTCCGGTGTCTCGAAGGGGCCCACGGAGGGGCGGTAGTCGAAGTAGGTCCGGGTGTGCGGCGCCAGGATGATCTCGTTGTCGCCGCGGTCGGCCTGCTCGTCCCGCCAGATCATGACGGTGGTGCCGGGGGTGGGCTCGCGGTCGGGCTCGTCCCAGCAGACCAGCCTGCGCGAGTGCTTCTCCAGGTGGGCGGCCATCCGGCCGATGAACCAGGCGCACGCGTCCTGCGGCCCGGCCAGTCCCAGCTCCGCCAGCCGGCGCCGCGCCGCCGGGGACGCCTCCCACTCGGCGGTGGGGCACTCGTCCCCGCCGACGTGCACGTACGGGCCGGGGAAGAGCTCGCAGACCTCGTCGAGCACGTCCTGGCAGAAGCGGACGGTGGACTCCTCCAGGTTGAGGACGTGCTCGCTGATCCCCCACTCGGTCCAGACCTCCACCCTCCGGTCCGGGTCGTTGCCCAGACCGGGATAGGCGGCGATGGCGGCCTGGGCGTGGCCGGGCATCTCGATCTCCGGCACCACGGTGACGAAGCGCTCCGCCGCGTACGCGACGATCTCCCGGACGTCCTCGCGCGTGTAGAACCCGCCGCGCCGCGCGCCGACCTCGGTGAGCAGGGGGTAGCGCTCGATCTCCAGCCGCCACCCCTGGTCGTCGGTCAGGTGCAGGTGCAGCACGTTGAGCTTGTGCTCGGCGAGCAGGTCGACGAGGCGCAGCACGAACGCCTTGGGCATGAAGTGGCGGGCGACGTCCAGCATCACCCCGCGCCAGGCGAACCCGGGCCGGTCCTCGATGACCCCGGCCGGGATCGACGGTCCGAGCTGGGCGAGGGTCCGCGAGCCGTAGAAGCGGCCGGCCGGGCCGCCCGCGGTGAGCTCGACGCCCGAGGGGGAGACCGCGATGCGGTACCCCTCCTCGCCGAGGGACGGGTCGTCGGGCATCGGCCGCAGGAGATCGCGCCGGAACGGGACGGGGTCCCCGCCGGTCGCCACGACGTCCCGCGGTCTCGGAATGATCACGTTGTCTTCCCTTCACGGCGCTCCCGGACGGGCACGCCTGCAGGCGGTGCGGGGCGGGATCTCACCCCTTGACGGAACCGGCGATCATCCCCGAGGTGACCCTGCGCTGCAGGACGAGGAAGACCAGCAGCACCGGGAGCATGAACAGGGCCGAGGCGGCCATGGTGGCCCCCCAGTCGGTGCCGAAGACGTTGCCGAACGAGGAGAGCCAGACGGGCAGCGTCCGGTCGTCCTGGTTCTTGATGATCAGCGCGTTGGCGAAGGCGAACTCGTTCCACGCCGTGATGAAGCCGAACAGCGAGGTGGACATCAGGCCGGGGGCGAGCAGCGGCAGGACCACCCGGCGGAAGGCGGCCGGCCGGTCGCACCCGTCCATCATCGCGGCCTCCTCCAGCTCGGGAGGGATCGCGGCGAGGAACCCGCGCAGGGTGACGATGGCGAACGGCAGCGTCGTCATGAAGTAGATCAGGCTGAGCATCGACAGTTTGTCGAGCATCCCGGTGTCGCGGGCGATGATGAACATCGACACCAGCAGCGCCTCCCAGGGTGCCATCTGGGCGATGAAGACCATCAGGATGAACGCCCTGCGCCCGCGCCAGCGCATCCGGGCCACCGCGAACGCGGACAGCAGCGCTACCACCAGGGCGAGCAGTACCGCGCTCACGGTGACGACGAGGCTGTTGCGCCAGAACGTCCAGAAACCGTCCGCGCTCACCGCGGTCGCGAAGTGCTCCAGGGTGGGGTGGGCGGGCCAGAAGGTCGGGGTCTGCGACTGGATGTCCCTGGTGGGCTTGAACGCGGTCAGCACCATCCAGTAGACGGGGAAGACCGAGACGGCCAGCACGGCCAGGGCCGCCAGGTTCAGCGGCGCGCGGCGCAGGAGACGGACGGGTGCCGGACGGGCCTGCCGGATCGGCGTCAGGGTGGTCACGGTTCCTCCCCTTCGTGCTTGAGCATCCGCCGCAGGTGGACGATCAGCAGGGCGATCAGGATCAGCACGGTGAGGGTGGAGATCGCCGAGCCGAGGTCGTACTTGTGGAGCGACTGCGCGACCTGGAACGCGTGGACGGGCAGCGTGGTGGTGGCCTCTCCCGGGCCGCCCTTGCTGATCGCCCAGATCTGGGCGAAGCACTTGAACACCCAGATCACCTCCAGCGAGGTGATCAGGCCGAAGAGCGGCCGCAGGATGGGGAAGGTGACGGCGGTGAAGACCTGCCGCCCGTTCGCGCCGTCGATCCGCGCGGCCTCGTACAGCTCGGAGGGGATGGTGGTCAGGCCCGCGTACAGGGTGAGGGCGGCGAACGGCACGGACTGCCAGACGACCAGGGCGACCAGGATGGCGAAGGTGGACGTGCCGTCGGCGAACCAGGTGTAGTCCCTGAAGGACTCGAACCCCAGCGTGACCAGCAGCCAGTTGACCACCCCCAGCCGCGACTGGAACAGCCACTGGAAGATCGTGGTGGCGGCGAGGACGGGGGTGGCCCAGGTGAGCACCAGGCCGCCCAGCACGGCCAGCCGCATCGTCCGGCCCAGACGGGCGACCATCAGCGCCACCGCGGTGGAGATGACCATGATCAGGACGACGTTGACGGCCGTCCAGATCAGGGTCCTGCGCACCACGGCCCAGAACTCCGCCCCGCCGAGCACCTCCGCGTAGTTGCCCAGGCCGACGAACTCCGCCCCGCCGCGGATCAGCTCGCCCGTCCTGAAGTGCTGGAAGGAGATGACGACGCTGCGGACGAGCGGGTAGAGCAGCAGGTAGGCGGTGCCCGCCAGGGTGGGGGCGATCAGCAGGTAGGGCCACAGGCCGGCGAGCCGGGACGGCCGTGCCCCGGACCGCGCCGCGGACGGTACCGGTGGCGGTACGTCCCGGTCGGGGGCGTGCCGCCGGTCGGGGGCCCGGGAGGGGGCGGACATGACGCTCCTCAGCTCCTCAGGACGTGGTGTTGAGGATCTCGGCGATGTTCCGGTCCACCGCGGCGGCCTCGGTGGCCGGGGTGCCGCCGGTGAGGACCCGGGTCATGTACTCCTTGATGAGGTTCTTGGCCTCGACCGCGGCCCAGTTGGGGGAGTTGGGGGTGGCGTGCCCGTTCGCGGCGCCCGCGGCCATCGCGGCCGTCGCCTCGTTGCCGTCCAGCACGCCCGCCAGGGAGACGCGGTTGGGCACGTAGCTCATCTCCTTGGCCATGTCGGTCTGGAACTCCTCGCCCGCCAGCGCCTTGACCACCTCGTACGCCGCGTCGGGGTTCTTCGAGGCCTCGGGGATGACCAGGTCGGAGCCGCCGGTGAACACCGCACCCGGCTTGTCGGCGGTCTTGCCGGGGATCGGGAAGAAGCCGAGCTTCCCCTTGAGCCCGGGGTCGGCCTTCTCGATCGCCACCGCGCCGCCCGGGGCGGAGATGAGCTGGGCGACATCGCCCTTGGCGAAGACGTCGGCCTGCGGTGGCCTGGCCTCGTCGGAGTCCTTGGGGCCCTTGCCCAGCGCCTGGAGCTTCCGGTAGAACTCGATCGCGGCCAGCGCCTGGGGGGTGCCGAGGCCGCCCTTCCAGGTGCCGCCCTCGTTGACCGCGAGGTCGCCGCCCTCGTCCCAGACGAACCCGGCGAAGGTGTACCAGTTCTGGCCGGGCAGGTAGATGCCCTGGTCACCGCCCTTGTTGAGTTTCGCGGTGACCTCCAGCCACTCGTCCCTGGTCTTCGGCGGGGCGGTGATCCTCGCCTTGGCGAACAGGTCCTTGTTGTAGATGACCACCCGGTTGGCGGCGTACCACGGGATGCCGTACTGGCGTCCCTCGATCCTGCCCGGTTCGGCCAGGCCGGGCAGCCAGTCGGAGCCGCCCAGGTCGGCGACCTTGTCGGTGAGGTCCTTCACCCCGCCGCTGGCGGCGTACTCGGCGACCTGGGTGTTCCCGACCTCGATGACGTCGGGGGCGTCGTTGCTGGCCAGCGCGCTGGTCACCCGCTGGCCGATGCCGTCCCACTCCTGGATCTGGATGTCGAGCGTGACGCCGGGGTGGGCCGCCTGGTAGCGGGTGCGGAAGCGGTCGAGCAGGGCGTCGGAGAAGCTGTCCCGCATCACCCAGACGGTCAGGTTCGCCCCGTCCTCGCCCTCGCCGGCCGAGCCGGGAGGGCCGGAGGAGGACGGTTCGGAGGAGCCGCACGCGGCGAGGCCGGCGACGAGCGCCAGCACTGCCGTGGTGGCGCGGAGACGGTGCCTCATCGGTGCTCCCACAGGTCAGATATTGGTAACTAATTGGCTTGCTCCGCATAGGGTGGCTCTTACCAGTTCCCCCGTCAAGACCTGATTTTTCCCGGGCAACTGGTAAGAAATAGGTAAGAGGTTGGTAGGGTGGGAACGTGACACTGAACATGAGGTCCGGGCTCAAGCGCGACCGGGTGCGCGACGTCCTGCTCGACCTCATCGCCGACATGAGACCGGCCGAGGCGATCCCCTCGGAGCGGGATCTGTGCCGGGAACTCGGCGTCTCCCGGCCCACCGTCCGCGCGGCGATCGACGACCTGGTCAGGTCGGGGCTGCTGGTGCGCGAGCACGGGCGCGGCACGTTCACCGGCCCGCACCGGGTCACCCAGGCGCTGGCCTCGACGACGGACAACTCGTTCTACGCGCCGCCTGCCGAGGGCACCTGGCTCAGCCGCATCCTGGAGTTCGGCTCCGCCCCGGCGGGCGCGCGGCTCGCCGCCAGGCTCCAGCTCTCCCCGGCCGACCCGGTCCTGCGGGTCGTGCGGCTGCGCGTCGTGGACGACGAGCCCATGGCGATCGAACGCATCCACCTGCCGTACGCCCTGGTCGCCGGTCTCGTCCCGGCGGACATGGAGTCCGGTTCGTTCTACCGGTTCCTGCGGGAACGCTTCGGCGTCGATGTCCGCACGGCCGTGCAGACGATAGAGCCCACCGTCACCGACGAGACCGAGTCCGAGCTGCTGCACGTGCCCCAGCACGCCCCCGCCCTGCTCTTCGAGCGCACCGCCCGCGACGTCGGCGGCCGGATCGTCGAGTTCACCCGCTCGATCTACCGCGGCGACCGCTACCGGGTGACCTCGGAGCTGTCCTTCAACGCCGACTCCGGGTGACCTCCGGCCGGGCCGCCGTCCCGCGGGACGGGGTGCGGACGGGGCGTGCTGGAGGACGGGGGGCGGCTGGGCTACGTTCGGGGGATGACGTCCCTCGACGAGCTGACCGTCCGGGCCCGCTCCCTCGTCCGCGACGGGCGGCGCGCGCTGCTGGGCATCACCGGGAGCCCGGGGGCCGGTAAGAGCACCCTCGCCGAGCAGCTGGTCGCCCTGCTGCGCCCGGCGCCCCCCGAAGGGCTCCCGGCCGGGGAATGGGTGGCGTACGTGCCGATGGACGGCTTCCACCTCGCCGACGCCGAGCTCGACAGGCTCGGCCGGCGCGACCGCAAGGGGGCTCCGGACACCTTCGACGCGGCCGGTTACGCGGCCCTGCTCCGCCGCCTGCGCGACGACGAGGACGAGGTGGTCTACGCTCCCGCGTTCGAGCGCGACCTGGAACAGCCCGTCGCCGGGAGCATCCCGGTCCCGCGGGCCGCCCGGCTCGTCGTCACCGAGGGCAACTACCTGCTGCTCGACCGGGGCGACTGGGCTCGGGTACGTCCCCTGCTGCACGAGACCTGGTACTGCGACCTCATCCAGGACGAACGGGTGCGTCGCCTGGTCCGTCGCCACGAGCGCTTCGGCAAGGACGCGGACACCGCCCTGGCCTGGACGCTCGGGACCGACCAGCGCAACGCCGACCTCGTCGCGGCCACCCGCCCGCGCGCCGACCTCGTCGTGCCCGACACGGTCCTGCGCTCGATCGGCGACCCTGAGGCGACGACCGGCTGACCTGCGCGCCCGGTCCTGGGCCCGGGGTCCTGGGCCTGGGGTCCTGGGTCCGGAGGCCGGTTGATGGCGCGGCCCGGAGACCGGCCGACGGCACGGTCCGGGAGCCGAACGCGGCTCGGCCAGAGTCTTGATCATCGGTGTGGTTCGTTGTGACCGGCGCCCGGTAATACCCCCGCCGTACCGTTCGCACACCATGGGGGGACACATGTCCGTTGCCCGCTTTATCACTGCCGTGACCCTCACCGCCGCGGCGGTGTCGCTCGCCGCTCCGGTGGCCTGCGCCGACCCCATGCCACCGCGACCGGCCTCGGAGGAGGGCTACCCGCCCTCGGGAACGCTGACCGTCAAGAACGGCGACCTCACCGAGACCTGGACGTGGAGGCCGGGGTACGAGGCGTACCAGAGCAGCAAGAGCAACGAACAGCGGATCAGGGAAGACCGCTGACCGCCCCGCCCCGCCCGGAAGCGGTGCGGGGCGGGACCCGGGCGAGAACGAGGACCGTCGGCACGCCTAGAACAGGGTCGGGGCGGCGGCCGTGCCCGCCCCCTTCGGTTCGTCCGGCGCGAAGAGGTGGATCGTGCCGAACGTGCCGTCGTACCCGGGATCGCGGATCACCTCGCCGCGGCGCAGCCGGTCGACGGCCTCGGCGAGCGGCGACGAGTGAACGGCGATGTCGTCGACCGGCACGTCCTGAAGGATGGACAGCTCGGGGCCCAGCGCCGTCGTGAGCTCGTCGAGCAGCTTGACGACCTTCTTGCTCTTCGGCCCCACCCCCAGGACCTCCCCCACGATCTCCGGCAGCGGCACCAGGCTGCGGAAGTCCACGGCGTCGTCCGGGCGGAACCCCTCGGGCCGGTCGGCCAGCTCCTCGACCCGGCTCAGCACCCCGACCGTGAGCAACCTGCCGCACACCGGACATCTCCCGCCCAGCTCGCGCGTCTCGGCGGGGTCGAGCCGGACCTCGCAGACGCGGTGCCCGTCGAGGTGGTACTTGCCCTCCTCGGGGAAGAACTCGGTCGTGCCCGCGTACCCCTTACCGGTCCGCAGGGCCCGCAGCACGGCGAAGTAGTCCAGGTCGGTGTCGAAGACCGTGGTCTCGCGACCGAGCATGGGCGGCGAGTGCGCGTCGGAGTGGCTGACCAGCCGGTAGCGGTCCAGGGCGGAGACCCGCCGGTTCATCGCCGGGTCGCTGGACAGGCCGGTCTCCAGCGCGAAGATCTCCTCCGACAGGTCGCCGTAGCACTCCTCGACCGTGTCGAAACCGGCCTTGGACCCGAACACCCCGAACCAGGGCGTCCAGACGTGGGCGGGCACCAGGTAGGCGCCGTCACCGCTGCCCAGGGTGAGTTCCAGCAGGTCGCGGGAGTCCATCGCGAGGACGGGACGGCCGTCCGCGGCCAGGTCGCCGACCCGTTCGAGCTCGCGGTTGAACGCCGCGGCCTCGTCGAAGCCCGGCATGTAGACCAGGTGGTGGATCTTCCGGGTGCGCTCGCCGCGCCGGTAGATCGTGGACACCTCGCTGGAGAGCATGAACCGCACCTGGCCGGGGACCACGCCGGCCGGCAGCGCACCGCCGACGTCGGCGGCCGGGCCCGAGGCGAGGTCCTCGCGGAGCCGGAACAGCCCCGGCTCGGCCGGTACGAGGCTCTCGCGCAGCCGCTCGAACCACACCGGGTGCGTGAAGTCGCCGGTGCCCATCAGGGCGATGCCCTTGCGCTGCGCCCACCAGGTCAGGTGCTCCAGATCGCTGTCCTTGCTGCAGGCCCGGGCGTACCTGGAGTGGATGTGCAGGTCGGCATGAAAACGCATCATGACACTTTGCCACAGTGCGACAGGGGCGGCCGACGGCCCGCCGGATGCCCCTGCCCTCACCCGTCCCGGACGGCCGGGGAAGCGGGGCGGGAGGACGGCCTCACGGACGACGCGGGGAAGGCCGCCGCTTCTGTCCGCTGAAGTCAGGATTTTTCGATAAAGATCCAGAAGGTCGTAGGTGTTCCCTATCATTCCCGGTTAACGGGGAGGAGGGACATGACCGATCACGACGTCATGCCGGAGGGGATCGACCCGGGCGTACCGAGCGTCGCCCGGATGTACAACCACTATCTCGGGGGCAAGGACAACTTCGCCGCGGACCGGGTGGCCGCGGAGGAGTTCATCCGGGTGCTGCCCGGCATCCGCGAGATGGCCTGGGCGAACCGGGCGTTCCTGTCGCGGGCCGTCACGCTCCTGGCGCACCAGGGGGTGCACCAGTTCCTCGACATCGGGTCGGGGCTGCCGACGCGGGAGAACGTGCACGAGGTCGCCCACCGCGTCGCGCCGCGGGCCCGGGTCGTCTACGTCGACATCGACCCCATCGTCCTGGCGCACGGCCGCGCGCTGCTGCAGACCCCCCTCACCTCGGTCGTCCGGGCCGACGTGCGGGAACCCGAGGCGCTCCTGGCGCACCCGGAGATCGGGGACGTCCTCGACCTCACCAGGCCGGTCGCCGTGCTGCTGGCGTCGGTGCTGCACTTCGTCCCCGACGAGGCCCTGGTCACCCGCCTGATGAGCGTGCTCCGCGGGCGGCTCGTCCCGGGAAGCCACGTGGTCGTCTCGCACGCCTTCGAGGGCGACATCGACGACGAGACGCGCGAGGCCGGCCAGCGGCCCTACCGGCTGACCGGTGCCGGAGGGCTCACCTCGCGCGGCCCGGAACGGCTCGCCGAGCTGATGGACGGGCTGGAGGTGCTGGAGCCGGGGATCGTCCCGGTGCAGGCGTGGCGGCCCGAGCGTCACGAGGACGAGGAGGAGGTCCCGGTGGACCTCACCCTGCCCGCCATCCTCGCCGTCGTCGGACGTCGCTGAACGGTGCCGCCGACCGGTGCCGCCTGTCGGCGTCGTCGACCGGCATCGCCGAACGGTGACGGCCCGGCGTGCGGACCGGCAGGCGGGCCGGGGGCCGGGAGGCCGGGAGGCCGGGAGGCCGGGAGGCCGGGACAAGTTTTACGGCGCCCTGGCCCCCGCGGTACGGCGCTTGCCCCGGCCGGGGGTAGGGGGAGGACGTCGCGTCGGAACGATCCGCGACCGGTCGTCCTTCCCGGCCGCCACCGGCCGGAACCGTACCGCGCCCGGTACCGGCCGGTGGCGGGAGGCCGGTGGGCGGGCAGCGGACGGCGCGTGCCAGGTCCGGTCCCCGGCCGTGGCCGGTCCCCAGCGAAAGGCGCAGCCCGTCCATGAGAGTCCTCGTCACCGGCGGCGCCGGGTTCATCGGCTCGCACTTCGTCCGCACCCTCGGCCAGGCCCGCGTCACGGTGCTCGACCGGCTCACCTACGCCGGTGACCGGGCCAACCTGGAGGGTGTGCCGCACGACTTCGTGCACGGGGACGTCTGCGACGCCGAGCTGCTCGGCCGGGTGGTGCCCGGCCACGACGTCGTGGTCAACTTCGCGGCCGAGTCGCACGTCGACCGGTCGATCGAGGGGGCGGCGGAATTCGTCCGCACCAACGTGCTGGGCACCCAGACGCTGATGCAGGCCTGCCTGGAGGCGGGCACGCCCAGGATCGTGCAGGTCTCCACCGACGAGGTGTACGGGTCCATCGAGACCGGCTCGTGGGACGAGGACGCCCCGCTCCGCCCGCGCTCGCCGTACGCGGCCTCCAAGGCGGGGGGTGACCTGATCGCCCGTGCCTACGCGGTCACGCACGGGCTGCCGGTGTCGATCACCCGGTGCGGCAACAACTACGGGCCGTACCAGTTCCCCGAGAAGGTCGTCCCGCTCTTCGTCACCAACCTGCTCCAGGGGCGCAGGGTCCCGCTGTACGGCGACGGTGGCAACGTCCGCGACTGGATCCACGTCGACGACCACTGCCGCGGCATCCGCCTGGTCGCCGAACGCGGCGAGCCCGGGGAGGTCTACCACATCGCCGGGACGGCCGAGCTGACCAACCTGGAGCTCACCGAGAGGCTGCTGGAGGCGCTGGGTGCGGGATGGGACATGGTCGAGCGGGTCGCCGACCGCAAGGGCCACGACCGCCGCTACTCGCTCGACGACTCCAGGCTGCGCGCACTCGGCTACCGGCCGCGGACCGCCTTCACCGACGGCCTGGCCGAGACCGTCCGCTGGTACGCCGACAACCCCTCCTGGTGGAAGGGCAAGCGGCAGACCGGCTGAGCGGCCGGGGACCCCACCCGGCCTCCGCGCGGCCGGGACCCCACCCGGCCGGACGCGCGGGACGGGCCCCGGTCACGAGGGTCGAGTCCCGGTCACAGGTCGGGCCCCGGTCGTGGAAACGGGCCCCGCTCACAAGGGGTCGAGCAGGCGCGCGTCGTGGACGAGCAATGCGATCTGCACCCGGTTGTTGAGGTCGAGCTTGGTCAGGATGCTGGACACGTGCGTCTTCACCGTGGCCAGGGTGAGGTGCAGCAGGACGCCGATCTCCGCGTTGGACATGCCTCGGCCGACCGCGAGCGCCACCTCGCGCTCCCGGTCCGCCAGCCGGGCCAGCCGCTCCCTGGCACGGGCGCGGCGCTCGTCGCCGTCGGCGTCGGCGACCCGGGCGATGAGGCGCCGCGTCACCGAGGGGGAGAGCACCGGGTTGCCCAGGGCGACCTGGCGCACCGCGGCCACGATCTCGGCGGGCGGGGTGTCCTTGAGCAGGTAACCGGCGGCCCCGGCGCGCAGCGCGCGCAGGACGTGGTCGTCGGCGTCGAAGGTGGTCATCACGATGACCTCCGGCCCGCCGGGACCCGCCCGGAGCGCCTTGGTCGCGGCCAGGCCGTCCATCACGGGCATCCGGATGTCCATCAGGACGACGTCGGGGCCGTGCAGGCCCGCGAGGGAGATCGCCTCCCTGCCGTCTCCCGCCTGGGCGACGACCCGCAGGTCCGGGGCGCCGCCCAGCATCATCGCCAGCCCGGCCCGTACCAGGGGGTCGTCGTCGGCGATGAGCACGGTGACCTGCGGCGGTGGTGGAGAGGTCATGCCGGCCAGGGTAACCAGGCCGACAGCCTCCAGCCACCTTCGGCGGTGGGGCCGTGCTCCAGCCGCCCCCCGGCCAGGTCGACCCGCTCGGCCAGGCCGACCAGCCCGCGTCCCGGGCTCCCGCCGCCCGGGGCCGCCGGCACCCCGGAGGCGGAGTTGCGCACCTCGACCGTGAGCCACTCGCCGGGCCTCCCGGCCGTGCGCACCGACACCTCGGCCCCCCGGGCGTGCTTGCGGGCGTTGGTCAGGGCCTCCTGGACGATCCGGTACGCCGTCCCGCCCGCCCGCGCGGGGACGGGCCCGGTGACCTGCCGGCTCAGGTGCACCCGCATCCCGGCCCGACGGGACTCGGCGACGAGCTCCTCGATGTCGTCCAGGGACGGCTGCAGCAGCTCACCGGCCGGGGCCCGCAGGACGCCGATGACCTCCCGCAGGTCCTGGAGCGCCTGGTGGGCGCTCTGCCTGATCACGCCGGCGGCGCGGGCGATGTCCTCGGCCGGGGCGTCCGGGTTGAACTCCAGGGCGCCGGCGTGCACGCTCAGCAGGGAGAGCCGGTGCCCGAGGACGTCGTGGATCTCCCTGGCGATCGTCTCGCGGACGCGCTGCTGCACCTCGGCCTCGGCCCTGGCGGCGCTCTCCCGCAGGGAGACGAGCAGCCGGCGCCGGTGCTGCACGAACAGGCCCCAGCCGGTGGCGGCGCTCTGGGCCACGAAGCCTATGGTGAACAGCACCACGCCCGGGGTGCCGGGCATGCTCCGGGTCATGACGAAGATCACGCTGGTGACCATGCTCAGCGCGAAGACGAGCGCCGTGGTCCGTGTCGACCGGTGCACCGCCACCGTGAACAGGGCCACCAGCATCGCGCCCGCGACCAGCTCGAAGAAGGTCGACAGGACGACGAGGACGAGAAGCAGGCCGACCGGCCACCGCCGGCGCGCCCAGAGCGCGACGCAGCTCAGCACGCCGACCAGCTGGTCGAGCCGGAAGGCCCAGAGCGGTATGTCCAGCGGAGGCGCGGCCAGGCGGTCGGAGAGCGTCAGCGCCCCGACGGCCGCCGCGGCCAGGAACAGGCCGATGTCCACGAGCCAGTCGCGGACGCTGCGCCGGGAGGCGGACGGCACGGGCCCCTCCCCGCTCAGGTCTCTTCGAGACGGCGCAGCAGTGACCGCTTGGCCGAGGTGAACTCCTCGTCGGTGAGCACCCCCGAGCGGTGCAGCTCGCCGAGCTCACCCAGGCGGCGCACCACCGCGTCGTGCTCGTCGAGTCCGGTCGCGGGCCGCGCCGGGACCCGCTCGTCCTGGGGCCCGTCCTGGGGCCCGTCCGGGGGACGCCGGTCGTCCGGCGCCGCGGGGAGCGCGACCCGGTTCCCGGCGTGGCGCGGCAGCCTGGCCAGCACCGCGGCGGCGACCAGGACGCTCGCCCCGCCGTACCGTTGCAGGCCCCAGGACAGGCAGTGGACGTCGTTCTCCGGTGACCTGGCCGGAACGGCCTGCCGGAGCCGGAACCGGAGGCGTCCGTACCCCACCCCGCTCTGCGGGGCCCACTCCACGCCCTCCAGATCGCTCACCAGGAACGTCTGCGAACCCGCCGTCTGCTTGACCGACGTGGCGAACAGGGTCCAGTCGAGGCGGATCCGCTCGCCGTCGAAGCTCACCGTGCCGTCGCCCGCCGAGGCCGACACCGGCACGGCGGGGCCGGGGAGCAGGAACTCCTCGCACGGGCCGCCCGGCACCCCCTCCAGCGCCAGTGCCGAACGCACCTCGTCGACCAGGTACTCGGCGGCCCAGACCCGATCCTTGGGAACGGCCAGCCGGTAGGGGTCTGCGGAACCCGAGAGCCGCCCGGCGACCACGTCGCTCAGCGGATCGGCGCCCGGCCGCAGCCGGAGCTGGAGGTCGCCGCCCTTGCGCGAGGGCTCGAACGAGACACCGGCGATCGCCACCAGGGGGACCGTCATCTCACCGAGGGTCCTGCGCAGCTCGTGCGTGTCACCGCCCCCTCCCGGCACGATCCGGAGGGTCTCGTTGTCGAACGTCCACGAACCGCTCGGGACGAAGATTTCGGCCATGCCGTCACCCTAGGACATCGCGGTACACGGCGACCGTTCCGGGGAGGCCGCCGGGCGTATGCGCCGTTCGGTATCGCCCTCTTTCCCGCCCTCCGGTCGTGATTTCCGTTCTTTTCTTCCGGAGACATCGGCACGTCGTTCTTTTCCGGCCTTCCGGAAAGGCCCCTGGCAATGACGGCCGTCCGTTCACGGAACCGGCGGCCCCGGTACGGAGGACACCGGGCCCGGAGGAGGTTCGCCCTACGATGACGGAGCCCTTTCGGCGGCGATCATCATAATGAGGCCGAGCGCGGCCAGGATCAGATTCGCGTAGATCTCGCGGCCTTCGAGGAAGGCGACGTTTTCGACGACGAAGCGGTTGAAGAAGTTGAGCACCACGCCGAAGAAGGGCTGGCCGACGAGATGGTCGATGGTCCCGCTCACCCCCTGGAGGGTGAGGACCAGGCCGACGAACTGGATGGATTTCCGCACGTTCCGAGGTTAGGGGCGTTCGTCGCCCGGGGAATCGGTCGTTGGAATTATCGGCTCCGACCAAGGTGGCCGTCCGGGACGGATTCTCCGACCAAAGTAGGAGTCGCTCCGACTTCGGTCTGCCGGGACGTCGTCCGGGTTACCGTATAGCGGCGGCGGGTCGCGACGGGAAAAGCCGTGGCGCCTTCCTGATGGCGCGGCCGTACACATGGAGCAGGAGAAGCCCGAATGAAACCGATGGAGATCGAAGGCGCGTGGATCGACGCTCCGAGAATGCACGCCGACGATCGAGGTGGTCTTCATGAATGGTTTCGCGAGGGGGATTTCCGCACCGCCACCGGCAGGGACCTGCGGCTCTCCCAGGCGAACTGTTCCGTCTCGCGGCGCGGCACCCTGCGCGGCATCCACCTCGCCGACGTCCCGCCGGGCCAGGGGAAGTACGTCAAGTGCGTGCGGGGGGCGGTGCTGGACGTGGTCGTGGACGTCCGCGTCGGCTCGCCGGGGTTCGGCCGCTGGGAGCTGGTGCGGCTGGACGACGAGGACCACCGCGGGGTGTTCCTGTCCGAGGGGCTGGGGCACGGCCTGCTGGCGCTGACCGACGACGCGACCGTGATCTACATCTGCTCGGAGGGCTACAACCCGGCCAGGGAACACGGCGTGCACCCGCTCGACCCCGAGCTGGGCATCGCCTGGCCCGCCGGTGTCGAACCGCTCCTGTCGCCCAAGGACGCCGCGGCGCCCACCCTCGCCGAGGCACGCGACCGCGGCATGCTCCCCTCGTACGAGGAGTGCCTGGCCTTCTACGCGTCGAGGTCGTACCCGTAGCCCGGCGGGCGGGTCACCGCCGGACGAGACGGCTCGACGGGTCCCGCTGGGCCGCGCGGAGCGCGTCCCGCCAGGGACGGAGCGGTTCCAGGCCCAGTTCCGGGGACCGCGTGTCGTCCAGGACGCTGAAGGCGGGCCGTTCGACCGGGCTGCCGAAGGCCGCCGACGTCGTCGGGCGGACCCGGTCCGGATCGGCGCCGGCCAGCCGGAAGATCTCCCGGGCGAACTCGAACCAGGTGGTGTCGCCGGAGTTGGTGGCGTGGAACGTGCCGGTCGCCGAGCCCAGGTCGCCGATCGTGACCAGCCGGTCGGCGAGGTCGGCCGCCCAGGTCGGCTGCCCGCGCTGGTCGTCGACCACGTCGACGGTCTCCCGCTCGGCCATGAGTCGGAGCATGGTGCGCACGAAGTTCGATCCGTGGGCGCCGTACAGCCAGGCCGTCCGGACGATCGCCGCGGAGGGCAGCAGGCCGAGCACGGCCTCCTCCCCGGCCAGCTTGGTCCGCCCGTAGGCGGTCCGCGAGCCCGCCGGGTGGTCCTCGCGGTAGGGAACGGTGGCGTCGCCCGGGAAGACGTAGTCGGTGGAGATGTGGACCAGCCGGGCGCCGTGCAGGGCACAGGCCGCGGCGAGGAACCGTGGCCCGTCGGCGTTGACCCGGTGCGCCTCCGGCTCGTGATCCTCGGCCGCGTCCACGGCCGTCCACGCGGCGCAGTTGACCACGACCTTCGGGGCCAGCGCGCGGAAGGCGGCGTCGATCCGGTCCGGACGGCAGATGTCGAGGTCACGGTGGCCCAGCGCGGCCACGTCGTGTCCTCGCTCGCGCGCCCGCGCGGCGACCTCGTGCCCCAGCATGCCGTTCGCTCCGGTGACGAGCCAGACCATGACGTCCCCTTCGAGCGGCGGCTGTGCGGACCCCCGGGGGCAGCGTATCCGCGGGTGGGGCCACAGGTGAGGTCGCGGGATTGTTCAACGGCCGAATCCCCGGCTCCGGTCCGGACGCCACCCGGCCCGGGGTCGTCGAGGACCGGGACGCAGACCGGGACGCCGGGAACCGGGACGGAGAGCGGGACGACGGGAACCGGAGCGAGGGGAACCGGGCCGAGGGAGACCCGGCCCGGGAGGACAGGCCCGGGAAGCACCGGCAAATAAGGCTGCGTTGACAATTAATTTTGTCGGAAGATAGTCTTCGGTCATGCAGGAGATCGCCGTGATCGAGGACCCGGCCGCCGCCGAGGTCTCGCTGGATCCCATCCGGGCCCGGCTGCTGGCCGAGCTGAGCGAGCCCGGCTCCGCGACCATGCTGGCCGCCAGGGTCGGCCTGCCCCGCCAGAAGGTCAACTACCACCTGAAGACGCTGGAGGCGCACGGGCTCGTCGAGATGATCGAGGAGCGGCGCAAGGGAAACGTCAACGAGCGCATCATGCGCGCGACCGCGGCCTCGTACGTGATCTCACCGGCCGCGCTGGCGTCGGTCGAGCCCGATCCGGCCCGCTCCCCCGACCAGCTCTCGGCGAGCTGGCTGCTGGCCGTCGCGGCCCGGCTGGTCCGCGACGTCGGGGCGCTCATCGGCGGTGCCGCCCGGGCGCGCAAACGCGTCGCCACCTTCGCGATCGACGGGGAGGTGCGTTTCGCCTCGGCCGCCGACCGGGCCGCGTTCGCCAGGGAGCTCGCCGGGACCGTCACGGCCCTCGTGGCCAAGTACCACGACGAGTCCGCCGAGGGCGGCCGTGACCACCGGATCGTCGTCGCCGTCCACCCGAGCGTGACGTCGCCGTCCACCCGAGCGTGACGTCGCCGTCCACCCGGGCGTGACGGAGCCTCGATCACCCGGACGTGGAGCCTCGATCACCCACCCGTTCGGGACGAGCGGGCCGGATGGGACGCCCGAACGGCCGCCCGGCCCGGCGCCAGCGTCGAGCGGGCCGGGGGCCGGCGACCGCGTGGCGCCTCCGCACAACGGACGAGAGCCCGGTCACGGAGGTGACCGGGCTCTCGCGGGGGATCAGCGGATGGTCAGGGGGCGGTGGGTGGTGAAACCGGTCCCCGCCGACAGGCCGTCGGTCAGGCGACGGTGGTCGGTGCCGTAGTCCCGGCGCTGCTGGTACGCCCAGTAGGAGGTGCGCCTGGCGTCGGCCCACCGATCGAAGATGATCACCCGTCGGGCGGTGGCCGGGCCGGTGGCCCTGATGATCAGGTCACCGGAGCGCAGCTCCGCGACCGGGATCGGCCTGCTGTGGCGGGCGGAGGACAACCCGCGCGAGTCGGGCCCGGGGGCCGCGAGCCGCAGCGCCATGGAGGCGTAGCCGGAGCCGTCGGTCCGGTAGCCGCCGTGCAGCCCGGTCTGGCTGTACGGCACCCGCTGCGCGGTTCCCGGGTTCCAGGTCTTCGCGCGGGCGACGACCTCGGCCCGTGTCACACCGCTCGCCGGCCAGAGCGCCGAGACGATCATCTGCCCGTCCGCCGCCTGCGGCTGGTAGCGCTCCGGGTACTTCGACACCTGGACACGCTGGCAGACGTCACCCACCACGGCCGTCCGCCATGAGCCGTCGGGGTACTTGCGGAGCATCTTGTCGAGGAAGGCGCCGGTCGACCAGACCACGTCCAGCCGCTGCGCGGCGGTTCCCCACGAGGCCCGCTGCTGGAACACGCCCAGGCTGTCATGGTCGACCTCCCGGTTGATGTTCCGCACGCCCGTCTCGATGACGGCCGTGGTGATCGCGATCACCGCTGCCTCCCGGGGAAGCCCGCGGGCGCGGACCGCCCCGACCACCGCCCGGGCGCAGGAGACGCGGTAGCCGTCCATGTAGCCCCGCATCTTCATGGTCAGCCGGGTGTTGAGCACCCCGGCCAGTGCCGTGTCGTCCGCCGTCACCCCGGCCGGATCGCACGGCGAGGTGGGCAGGGGGGCGGCGGAGACCGCCGCCTCCGCGGGAGCGCCGAGCACGGCGGGCAGGGGCGTGGCGGAGGCGGCCGCCTCCGCGGGTGTGCCGGAGGCGGTCACCACCGTGGCCGCCACGGCCGCCGCCAGCAGGATCGCCCCCGCGATCCCGGCAGGTGCGGGCGGGGCGGCGTGGGGTCGTGACCGGGGCACTAGCGGATCCTCAGCGAACGGTAGGCCTTGAACTGGGTGCCGGCGGTCAGGCCGTGCTTGACCACGCGGTAGTCCGTGCCGTAGCCGGTGCGCTGCTGGTAGGCCCAGTAGGAGGTCTTCTTGGCGTCGGCCCACTTGTCGAAGATGACCACCGCGCGGGCGGTGGTGCCGCCCACCGGGTCGATGACCAGGTCACCCTGGAGCAGCGCGGTCATCGCGATGGGACGGGTGTAGGTGCTCTTGGCCAGGGCGACCGTGTTGGGGCCGGGCTTGGCCAGGCCGAGCGTCATGGAGACGTAGCCGGAGCCGTCGGCCCGGTAGCCGCCCTGCAGCTTGGTCTGGCTGTAGGGCACGCGCTGCGCGGTGGCGGGCTTCCAGCTCTTGGCCCGGGTGATCACCTGGGCGCGGGTGACCGTGGCGGGGGGCTTGGGCGCGTCCTCACGGATCTTGTTCGCCCGGTAGGCCTTGTACTGGCTTCCCGACGACAGGCCGTAGGTGCGCGTCCGGTAGTCCGTGCCGTAGCCGCCGCGCTGCTCGTAGGCCCAGTAGGAGGTCTTCTTGGTGTTGGCCCACTTGTCGAAGATGACCACGTGGCGGGTGGTGTTGGTGCCGATGGCGTCGATGACCAGGTCGCCCCTGCGCAGCTGGGACATGGTGATGCGCTTGGTGTGGGTGCTCTTGGCGAGCCCGACGGTGTTCGGGCCGGGCTTGCCGAGGCCGAGCGCCATGGAGACGTAGCCGGAGCAGTCGGTACGGTAGCCGCCGCGCGTCTTGCTCTGGCTGTAGGGCACGCGCTTGGAGGTACCGGGGTTCCAGGTCTTGGCCCGGGCGATCATCTGCGAGCGGGTGATGGTGGCGGCGGCGAACGTGGTCGCCTCTTCCTCCTCCGTCGTCACGTCGGGCTCGCCGTACTCGTCCGCCGGGGTGCCGGGCGGGGGCTTCTCGGTCTCGTCGTCGGGGTCCGGCGCCGTGGTCGTGGGCGTGGGCGTCGGGGTCGGGGTCGGAGTCGGCGTGGGGGTCGGGGCGGGGGTGGTCGCCGCGACGGCCGGCTGCTCGGCGAGGGCGAGGGGCGCCGCCTGTGCGGACGTCGCCGTCACCAGACCGCCTCCGCAGACCACCGCGGTTGCCAGCGCCAGATAGCCCGCTGTGATCCAGGAGTTTCGGGTCGAGGACATGTGCTCTCCTTGTTCCTGCCGTTGATCGTTCGGTCGGACGAGGACACACGTTGGCAGGAAATTCCTGAAACACATCGTGAAATTGATGAAGTCGGGACAATAGCTACTAATGGGACCGACGTGACCTGCAATGACTCAGACCGCTGAGACAAGGTTGGGACGAATCACCGTGGTGAATGGAACCGGGAACACGAGCCGGAACCGGCGGCAGCGACCGTTGTCGGACGATCTGCCTGAGCCGACCCGTGTTCTTCTGCAGGAGCTGAGAGCTCTGAGGGAACGGGCGGGGCTGGATCTGCGAGCGCTGGAACAGGCGACGCACGCGAGCCGGTCGACCTGGGGGCGGTGGCTCTCGGGAGAGACGTGGATCCCCCTGGACGCCGTGGAGGGACTCGCCCGGCTCTGCCGGGAGGACGAGAGAAGGTTCCGGAGGCTGTGGGAGGCGGCCGAACGGGACCGGCGGGCTGCCGACCTCCCCGACACGGGGCAACGGATACGCGAGACCGCCGGGGACGAGCCCGGCGCGTCCGTGCCGGGGCCCGGGACGACCGTGCCCGAGTGGGGCGCGCCCGTACCGGAGGCCGAGGCGGTGCCCCTGTCCAGGACCGGGCCCGTGCCCGGATCCGCGTCCGACCCCGGGGCCGGGGCCGGGGTGACCGTGCCCGTTCACGGGGGGAGCGTGCCGGACCTCGGCGTGACCCTGGTGGAGCGCGGCCCGGTCGTGCCGGGGCCCGGGACGCCCGTCCCCGGGTACGGCGCGCCCCCGCCGGACGCCGGGGTGACGGTCCGGGATCTCGACGTGACCGAGCCGGGGCTGGGCATGGCCGTGTCACGGCCGCCGTCGGGCCGCTCGCGACGGCGGTTCCTGATCGGGACGGCGGTGGGCCTGTCCCTGGGCATGGCCGCCGGGGTCGCGATCGGAGGGTCGGTCCTGATGAACCGGAAGGACGAGGACCCCGAGCCGCCGGGCGCGGCCACCGGCCAGGCCACGGTGACCACCGCGGGCAGGGCCGCGGCCATCGACCGGGAGACGGTGATCGAGCGGGCCGAGAGCTGGCGTCCGGGCACCGCGCAGCGCGTGCCCTACAGCCAGCTCAAGAAGCACGACGGATACCGGACCGACGGCTCGGGATACGTCTCCATGGCGCTCGGGCTCCGAAAACCCGGCCCGAACACGATCAGCCTGGCCTCACCGGGCCTGAGCCGCCGCATCAAGATGTCCGAGCTGATGCGCGGGGACCTGGTGATCGACCCGGTGGGCGGCAACACCGCCCGCGCGGTGGTCATCTTCGACAGGTGGGCCGACTCCGGGCACACCTCGTACTGGGCGTACCAGCAGCGCGCCCAGTACGGCACCGACCACCGCGTCGTCCGGCACGGGCTGGTGCCGGGTGACGACTTCCGCGCCTACCGTCCGGTCAACCTCCGCGACGGCGCCACCGGCCAGGACACCGCCGCGCCGGAGTGACCGGCCGGGTGAGGACGGGGGCCGCGCCGGAGCGACCCGGCCCGGTCCCCGGACGCCGGTCAGAACAGGCAGCCGACGTGGGCGAGGGCCTGCTTCAGCAGGACGCCCTGGCCGCCGGTCATCTCCTGCTGCACCATCGGCGAGGAGGCCTCCCGCGGCGTGAACCAGACGAGGTCGAGGGCGTCCTGACGGGGACGGCAGTCACCCGTGACCGGCACGACGTAGGCCATGGACACGGCGTGCTGCCGGGGGTCGTGGTAGGGCGTGACCCCGGGGGAGGGGAAGTACTCGGCGATGGTGAACGGCTGCGGGGAGGCGGGGACCTGCGGCAGCGCGGTCGGGCCGAGGTCCTTCTCCAGGTGGCGCATGAGCGCGTCCCGGACGCGTTCGTGCAGGAGAACGCGCCCCGAGACCAGCGCGCGGCTGACCGCGCCGTCGCCCCCGATGCGCAGGAGCAGGCCGACGTGCGTGACCACCCCCGCCTCGTCGAGGCGTACCGGTACGGCGTCGACGTAGAGGATCGGCATCCGCTCGCGGGCCGATTCCAGCTCCTCGGGGGAGAGCCAGCCGGGCGTGGTTTCGGTCATTTCGGTCATTGGCCGATCGTACTTCGCGACCAGGCCCGGGGGTGCGATCCTCGCTGCGGTGTTCCGCGACGGGCTCGGACTCCTCGCCCTGCCCGCCCGCCGGACCCTCCCCGCCGGTCACCCGGAGGGGTCCGGCGCCCCTGCGGTCCCTGCGGTCCCGGAGGCGCGGGCGGCGCGGGCGGCGTTCGCCCTGATCGCCGTCCGCAGCCACTCCGCCGCACCCGGCCGGGTGTTCGTCTCGACGCCCGCGCGGAAACGCGGGTCGTCGACGTACAGGTCGCTCTTGCGTACGTGGAACTCGTGCGTCATGTCGTAGAACCAGCGGGCGATGTGTCGCCGTTGCGCCTCGGCCACGTCCATCGCCGCCTCGCCCGACGGGTCCTCACCGGCGTCCATCAGCTCGCGGATCCGCGCCTCGATCGCCGCGTTGTCGCGGTTGATCCGCTCCCACTGCTCCCTGCCGTAGGCCGCGACGCGCTTCGCCGACTGCTCGTACGCGGTGGAGTCCCCCCACCGCTGCTGCACCTCGTCGAGGTACTCCTCCTCGCGGCCGGCGAACTCGCCCCACACCTCGCGCTTCTCCTCGGGGGTGAGCGGGGATCGGATTCTTCTGTCGTTCATGGCGTCGACCGTAGGGACTGACGTCACGTGAGGGTCAAGCGGTTCCGGCACGGGCACGGCGGCCCTGTCCCGCCGTGCCATGCGCGGCTCGCCGGGGAAGGTGGCCGACATATTTCATGTAAAGCGAGTAGGAAATGTTGACTTCTGTCCCTCCGGATCGTAGGTTCGGGACATGAGCAATGGGCTTCACCTGACCCGCCGCCCGCACGTGGACTTCTGTCACGTCGCCAGCGCGCAGTGTCGTTGATCACGGATCACTGACGATCGCCCTGCCGGTGAGGGATGCGGCCTGCCGCCGCCTTCCCGACCCTCACCCCTCGCGTGGCCGACGGTGCCCACGCCTCCCCCATGTCCCGTCCCGTCCCACCGGCATGTCCCGCCGCGCCACGGCGCCGCGCGAGCATGCCCTTCCTCTCCGAGGACAACCTCCGTGATCAGAACCAGACACGCCCTCCTGCCCGTACTGCTGGCCCTGTCCCTGACCGCCTGCGGCTCCGCCGCCGGATCGTCCCGTACGGGGGCCTCCGAGGTCACCGAGCTGCGCTACCAGGGCAGCGTCGGCGCCGTCACCTTCCCCGAGCTCGCCCAGGCGCTGGGCTACCTCGGCGACGTCAGGCTCAAGTGGGTCGGCAACACCATCTCCGGTCCCCAGGACATCCAGTCGGCCGCCACCGGCCAGACCGACTTCGGCGGCGCGTTCAACGGCGCGATCGTCAAGCTCAAGGCGGCCGGGGCCCCGATCAAGGCCGTGGTCGGCTACTACGGCAGCGACGAGGGCAGCTACATCGGCTACTTCGTCGCCGACGGATCACCGATCAAGGGCCCGCGGGACCTGATCGGCAAGAAGATCGGCGTCAACACCCTCGGTGCCCACCTGGAGGCCGTGCTCAAGGAGTACCTCAAGCGCGGCGGCCTGACGCCGCAGGAGATCGAGAAGGTCGAGCTGGTGGTCGTGCCGCCGGTCAACACCGAGCAGGCGCTGCGCCAGGGGCAGATCGACGTGGCCGCGCTCTCGGGCATCCTGCGCGACAAGGCCCTGGAGCGCGGCGGCATCAAGCCCCTGTTCAAGGACATCGACCTGTTCGGCTCCTTCACGGCGGGCAGCGTCGTGCTCACCGAGAAGTTCATCGAGCAGAACCCGAAGACCACCGCCACGTTCGTCGGCGCCTTCGCCAAGGCCGTCGAGTGGACGCAGACCCACTCCCGCGAGGAGGTGGTCGCCAAGTACAAGGAGATCATCGCCGCACGCGGGCGGAACGAGGACGCCAAGACCGTCGAGTTCTGGAAGAGCAGCGGGATCAGCGGCAAGGGCGGCGTGATCGCCGACAAGGAGTTCACCACCTGGGTCGACTGGCTGGAGCGCGAGGGCGAGATCAAGCCCGGCCAGGTGAAGGTGTCCGACCTCTACACCAACGAGTTCAACCCCTTCGCGAAGGGGAGCGCGTCATGAGCCCGCGCGTCGCGGAGGACAGGACCGCCGGCAGGATCGCCGGGGACGTCGGCGGGAACGACGGCCGGGGCGTCGCCGGCCGGGAGGCTTCCGAGGCGGGACGCGGGGACCCCGCCGCCCGGCCGGTGAAGATCGGGATCCGGGACGTGGACAAGGTCTTCCGGATCAGGGGATCCAGCCGGCCGTTCACCGCCGTCCAGGGCGTCGACCTGGACGTGCGCGAGGGCGAGTTCCTCACCCTGGTCGGCCCGAGCGGCTGCGGCAAGTCCACCCTGCTGGACCTCATCGCGGGCCTCACCGCGCCGACCGGCGGCGAGATCCTCATCGACGGCAAGGTCGTGAACGGCCCCGGCCTGGACCGCGGTGTCGTCTTCCAGCAGTACGCGCTGTTCCCCTGGCGCACCGCCCTGGGCAACATCGAGTTCGGCCTGGAGGCCAAGGCCGTGCCGAGGAAGGAGCGGCGCGAGCGGGCACTGCACTACCTGGACCTGGTCGGGCTGGGCGGGTTCGAGCACCGCTACCCGCACGAGCTGTCGGGCGGCATGCGCCAGCGCGTCGCGATCGCCCGCAGCCTGGCCTTCGACCCGGACGTGCTGCTGATGGACGAGCCGTTCGCCGCGCTGGACGCGCAGACCCGCGAGTCCCTCCAGGAGGAGCTGCTGCGCATCTGGGAGAAGACGATGAAGACGGTGGTGTTCATCACCCACGGCATCGACGAGGCCGTCTACCTCGGACAGCGGGTCGCGGTGATGACGTCCCGGCCCGGCCGGATCAAGCGGATCGTCGACATCGCCTTCGACTCGCGCGAGGGCGACCTGCGCGCCGACCCCGTCTTCGGGGAGTACCGCCATCACGTCTGGACGCTGCTGCGCGACGAGGTCGCCACGGCTCAGGAACAGGAGCGGACCGTTGGCTGACGCGCTCACCACATCCGAGGTCCCCAGGACCGCCACCGCATCCGAGGTCCCCACCGGGACCGCGACCGCGACCGCGACCGCGACCACGACCGGGGCCGGGACCGGGACCGGTGCCCCCGCGCGGTCGGCCTCCGCGGACCGGCCGGGGACCGTCACCGCCGACCGGCCGGGCGCCGTCACCGCGGACCGGCAGGGAATCGTCACTGCTGACCCGGCCGGGACCGGCCCGGCGAGCGCCCCGCCGGTCCTCCCCGCGACGCAGAACGACGGGGAGCAGGTCAAGGGGGACGTGCCCACCGCCGAGGACCGGGCCACGAACTTCTTCAGGGTCACCGGAGCCGCGCGGACGTCCGCGGTCTCGTGGCTGGGACTGCTGCTGCGCAGGACGTCGGCCATCGCACTGCTGGCCGGGATCTGGGAGGTGCTGCCCCGGATCGGGGTGGTGGACGCGGTGTTCGTGCCGCCGCTCTCGCAGGTGCTCGTCGCCTGGTACGACCTGCTCGCCTCCGGGCAGCTCGTCGACCACTTCCAGGCGTCGCTGATCCGTTCCGTCTCGGGCTTCGGCCTGGCGATCCTGGCCGCCGTCCCGCTCGGCCTGGCCATCGGCCGCTACCGGCCGGTCGCCGACTTCCTCAGCCCGGTGCTGGAGCTGTTCCGCAACACCTCGGCCGTGGCCCTGCTCCCGGTCTTCATCCTGGTCCTCGGCCTGGGCGAGCCCTCGAAGATCATCTTCGTGTTCTACGCCTGCTCCTGGCCGATCCTGCTCAACACCGTCAGCGGGGTCAGGACCGTGGAACCGCTGCTGATCAAGTCCGCCCGGTCCATGGGGCTCAGCCCGCTGCGGCTGTTCCAGAAGGTGATCCTCCCGGCGTCCGTGCCGACCATCTTCACCGGCATCCGGCTGGCCGGGGCCACCTCCATCCTGGTGCTGCTGTTCGCCGAGATGGTCGGCGCCAAGGCCGGCCTGGGCTACCTCGTCCAGGACTCGCAGTTCAGTTTCCGTATCCCCGACATGTACGCCGGGATCATCACGATCTCCGCGCTGGGCCTGCTGTTCAACCTGCTCCTGCTCGCTGTGGAGCGCCGCTTCTCGACGTGGAGGACCACCTCATGACCACCCGCAGGCTGCACCTGAACGCCTTCCTGATGGGCGTCGGCCACCACGAGGCCGCCTGGCGCCACCCGCGCACCGAACCCGCCCGGCTCAACGACGTCCGGCACTACCAGCAGCTGGCCCGCGTCGCCGAGCGCGGCCGTCTCGACTCGGTCTTCCTGGCCGACGGCCTGGCCCTGCACGGCGACGTCCGCCACAACGCGCTCGGCGGCCTGGAACCCCTCACCCTGCTGTCCGCGCTCGCCGCGGTCACCGACCACATCGGCCTGATCGCGACCGTCTCCACCACGTACAACGAGCCGTTCCACGTCGCCCGCAAGTTCGCCTCCCTGGACCACATCAGCGGCGGCCGGGCCGGATGGAACATCGTCACCTCGGCCGGTGAGGCCGAGGCGCGCAACTTCGGCATCGAACGTCCCGCGCACGCCGACCGCTACGCCCGCGCCGACGAGTTCCTCGACGTGGTCACCAAGCTCTGGGACAGCTGGCAGGACGACGCGATCGTCCGCGACCGCGACGGCGGCGTCTACGCGGACACGACCAGGATCCACCCGATCGAGCACGCCGGGGAGCGGTTCGCCGTCCGCGGCCCGCTCAACACCTCCCGCCCGCCGCAGGGACACCCGCTGCTGGTGCAGGCCGGCTCCTCCGAGGCCGGCAAGGAGTTCGCCGCCCGGCACGCCGAGGCGGTCTTCACCGCACAGCAGACCCTGGCCGAGGGCCGGGAGTTCTACACCGACCTCAAGAGCCGCCTGGCCCGGTACGGCAGGAGTCACGACGAGCTGCTCATCCTGCCCGGCATCTCCCCGATCATCGGTTCCACCGAGGCGGAGGCGCACCGGCTGGAGAGGGAGCTGCAGGATCTCATCACCCCCGCCTACGGCCTGGCCCAGCTCTCCGTCCTGACGGGCATCGAGCTGACGCACGACGCGCTGGACCGGCCGCTGCCCGACGTCTCCGTCGAGACCGAGGGGGCGCAGAGCCGCCGCAAGCTCGTCGTGGACCTGGCCCGCAGGGAGAACCTCACCGTCCGGGAGCTCCTCGGGCGCCTGGCGGGCGGGCGCGGGCACCGGGTCGTGGCCGGGACCCCCGAGCAGATCGCCGACCAGATCGAGGAGTGGTTCACCGCGGGCGCGGCCGACGGCTTCAACATCATGCCGCCGATCCTGCCCGGCGGCCTGGAGGACTTCGTCGACCACGTCGTCCCCGAACTGCAGCTGCGGGGCCTGTTCCGTACCGAGTACGAGGGCCGTACGCTGCGCGAGAACTACGGCCTGCCGCGTCCGGCCTCCCGCTACGCGCCGTCCGCGGTCGCCGCGCGGCCCGAGGCGGTGGTGGCGTCATGAGCTCCGTCGTGACGCTGGTCGGCAACCCCCGCGAGGGGTCCCGGACGCGGACCGTGGCCGTGGCCGCGGCCGAGACGCTCGGACGGCGCATCGGGTACGACGACCCGCCCGAGGTCGTGGACCTGGCGGTGCTCGCGCCGCACCTGCTGGCACCGGCCCCTTCCCCGCAGGTGGAGGTGGCGCTGGAGCTGGTCAAGGGGGCCGGTGTGCTCGTGGTGGCCAGCCCCACGTACAAGGCCACCTACACCGGGCTGCTCAAGGTGTTCCTCGACCGGCTGCCCGGGGGCGCGCTGGCCGGGACCGTGGCACTGCCGCTGCTGGTCATGGGCGATCCCCGGCACGCCCTGGCCGTCGAGATCCATCTGCGGCCCGTGCTGGTCGAACTGGGCGCGCTCGTGCCCACCCCGGGCCTGGCACTGGCCGAGGCCGAGATCCCCGCCCTCGACGACCGCCTCGGCCCCTGGGCCGACCGGGTCGCCCCCCAGGTGACGGCGGCGCTCGGGGAGACGCTCAGACAGGGAGCGCAAGCATGACGGACACCATCACCGAAGCCCCGCGGACGGCCACGCCCGGTCCGGCGGAGAACGTCACCACCCCGCACCCGGTCCCGTCCGATCCGCCCGTTCTGGGCGTGGACGGCGACACCTTCCGGCTGGCCCTGGGGGCGCACGCCGCGGGCGTCGTCGTGATCACCGCGCAGACCGAGGGCGTGCCCGCCGGGCTGACCGCGACCTCGTTCTCGTCGGTGAGCCTGGACCCGCCGCTGGTCTCCTTCTACGTCGACCGGCACTCCACCACCTGGCCCCTGCTGCGCGCGGCCGACCACTTCGCGGTCAACATCCTGAACGGTGACCAGGCGGAACTGGCCTCGCGGTTCGCCCGCAAGGGCATCGACCGCTTCGCCGAACCCACCCGGTGGCGCCCCGGGCCGCTGGGGGCGCCGCTGCTGCGGGACGTCTCGGCGCACCTGATCTGCCTGCCCCACCAGACCGTCGAGGTGGGCGACCACCTCCTGGTGGTGGGACTGGTCGCCGAGGCGGTCGCGAACGGTCCGGACCGCCCGCTGCTGTACCACCGGGGCCGCTTCGGCCGGTTCAGCGGCCACGCCTGACCCGGCGTCCGGCGGGCCCCGCCGGTCCGGCCCCGTACCGCGGACCGGGCCGGTGGGGACGGCGGGGCCGGTGGGGACGGCGGGGGAGCGGGGCGGGATCAGCCCAGCCGCAGGCGGGCCACCCTGCCCTGCTCTCCCGACGCCCAGCAGCCCGCGCGCAGCGTGCACGAGACGGTGTCGAACGAGCCCGTGTCGAAGGTCGTCCACGTCCGTCCCGAGGTGAGCGTCACGTCGCTGCCGGACGGGCCCACCGCGACGGCCGCGAACGGCGGGAACGGAAGCCAGGTCACCCCCGACCGGTAGGCGGGGGGCGCCGAGGCGGCCGGCCGCCAGGTCCGCCCGCCGTCCCGGGTCAGCGCCGCGGCCATCGGGGACTGCTGGTCGGGCCGGTAGTCGCCGCCCACCGCGATCCCGTGGCGGGGACCGCGGAAGGCGAGGGCGAAGACGCCGCGGGCGGGGTCGGCGGCCGGGATCGGGGTGTCGCTCACCGTCCAGGTCAGGCCGCGGTCGCGGGAGTGGAACACCCGGGAGCGGTCGGCGCCGCCGGTGGCGAGCCAGACGTCGCGTTCCCCGGAGGTGGTCAGGCACTGGCCGCTCGCGGCGAACCCGGCCTCGCCCGGCAGCGCCGCGGGCATCCCGTCGGAGGGCAGCACGCGCCAGCTCCGGCCGCCGTCGCCGGTGGACAGGATGCGGAACCTCCCGTCCACCGGGTCGCTCATCGCCAGCCCGTGCTCGCGGTCGAAGAAGGCCATGCAGTCGTAGAAGGCGCGGGGCTCGTCGTTGCGGAACGTCTCCGCCCAGGTCCGTCCGGCGTCGTCGGTGCGGTAGACGCGGGAGTCGGCGCCCTCGCCGATGGACAGCACCACCGCCTCACGCGGGCCGAGGGCCTCGACGTCGCGGAACTGCAGGGCCTCGGTGCCGGGCGGGCCGACGTCCGACCAGCTCCGCCCGCCGTCGGCGGTGCGCAGGACCGTGCCCTCGCTGCCCGAGGCCCAGACGACGTCACGGCTGACGGGGGACAGGCCGCGCAGGCGGGAGGTCACGCCGGTCTGCTTCACGTCCCAGCCGAGCCGCGGAAACGCCGAGGCGCCGGTCTCCCCGCCGACCCCCGCGCCGACCCCCGCACCAGCTTCCGCCCCGGCCCCGGCCCCAGCTTCCGCCCCGGCCCCGGCCCCGGTGCCGGTCCTCGCGCCGGTCTCCGCGACGGCGGGCAGGGTCGCGGCGGCCGTGCAGAGCACCGAGGACACCGACACCGCCGAGAGTGCCGACAGAACCGACAACGAGCGCATGAACGATCTAAGCCTCATGTCGGGAAAAGTAACTCACGATGGTCAAGACGTCCACAGGTACGGGTGAGGCCGCACGGCACTCCCGGCCCGTCCGCGTATCACCATCTCACATAAGCAACTTATATAAATCGGTGATACATTCGGCCCATGACACCGCGGAGACGGCAGGAGCTCGACGCCGACGACCTCGCCACCGTGCTGGAGGAGTTCATCCGGAGCTTCATCCGGCTCCCCTCGGCGGAGAGGCACACCTTCACCACGCTGTCGGTCCTGCACACGCTGACCCACCGGGGCCCGATGCGGCTGACCGCGCTGACGACGACCGAGCAGATCACCCAGCCCGCCGTCACCCAGCTCGTCGACCGGCTGGAACGCGACGGGCTGGTGGAGCGCCGTCCCGACCCCGACGACCGCCGCGCGGTGCTCGTGCAGGTCACCCCGGCCGGTGCGCGGATCGTCCACACCCGGCGCCGGGACCGCGTCGACCGGCTCGCGCGGCTGGCCGAGACCCTGACCCCCGAGGAACGGCACGCCATCGGCGCCGCCCTGCCCGCGCTGGCACGGATGGCCGCGCTCATGGACGACGAGCGCTGACCCGGGCCGGTCCCCTCGCGACCTCGAAAGGAACCCCATGACGGCCACGGCACGCCCTCCCCTGCACCCCACGCCCGTTCACGTCCCCGACGCCGTGCTGGACGACCTCAGAACGCGGCTGCGCCTCACGCGATGGCCCGAGTGGCCCGACGGGGCGGGCGGTCACGGCGGGGCGGGCGATCACGACGGGAGCTACGGCGTCGACCGCGCCTACCTGCGGGACCTCGCCGACCACTGGCTCTACCGCTACGACTGGCGCCAGGCCGAGGCCGCGATCAACGCCTACGAGCACTACCGGGTGGACGTCCAGGGCGTCCCGGTCCACTTCATGCGCAGGCCAGGGGCCGGGCCCGACCCCGTACCGCTGATCCTCACGCACGGCTGGCCGTGGACGTTCTGGCACTGGTCGAAGGTCGTCGACCCCCTCGCCGACCCGGCGGCCTTCGGCGGCGACCCGGCCGACGCGTTCGACGTCATCGTCCCCTCGCTGCCCGGCTTCGGCTTCTCCACCCCGCTGCGGGACCACCACGACATGAACTTCTGGAAGGTGGCCGACCTCTGGCACACCCTGATGACCGACGTCCTCGGCCACCGGAGGTACGCCGCCGCGGGGTGCGACATCGGCGCCCTGGTCACCGGCCAGCTCGGCCACCGGTACGCCGACGCGCTGCACGCCGTGCACATCGGCTCCGGCCAGAAGCTCACCATGTTCAACGGCGACCGGGCCTGGGACCTCAGCGGCGGGCGGCCGATCCCCGACGACCTGCCCGAGCCCGCGCGTCGCCGGCTCGTCTCCCTGGAGCGGCGCTTCGCCGTCCACCTGGCCGCCCAGGTCCTCGACCCCGACACCCTCGCCTACGGGCTCACCGACTCACCGGTCGGCCTGCTCGCCTGGCTCCTGGAGCGCTGGGACCGCTGGAGCGACAACCGCGGCGACGTGGAGAACGTCTTCTCCAAGGACGACCTGCTCACCCACGCCATGATCTTCTGGGTGAACAACGCCGCCGGCACCTCGATGCGCTACTACGCCAACGCCAACCGCTACCCCTGGACCCCCTCCCACGACCGGTGGCCGGTCGTCGAGGCCCCCACGGGCATCACCTTCGTCGGCCACGAGAACCCGCCGGGCGTCACCACCGCCGAGCAGCGGATCCAGAGCTGGCTCTCCGGTGACCGCGCCGCCTGGTACCACCACGTCAACCTCACCGCCCACGAGGACGGCGGCCACTTCATCCCCTGGGAGATCCCCGGCGCCTGGGTCGACGACCTGCGCCGCACCTTCCGCGGCCGGCGCTGAGCCCTCCCCGGCTCCGGGACGGGCCGGGTCCCGGTTCCCCGCCCGGGCGGGGAACCGGGACCACGGGTGACGGACGCGCACGGGCCGGGGCCGGGGATGACGGACGCGCACGGGGCCGGGACCACGGGTGACGGACGCGTCCGGTCGGGACCGGGGATGACGGACGCGTCCGGTCAGGACCACGGGCGCGGGTACCGGACGCGTACGCTGCCGTAGGCCAGCTCGCCGGTGACCTGGACGTGCGGCCTGCCGGGGTGCGCACGCGCCGGCACCTTGCACGTCACGCCGCCCCACTCGGTCGCCACCCCGTCCACGTCCGCGGTCGCGCCGGGCGGCAGGACGATCGTGGCCGAGCCGTACGCGAGCCGGAGGTCGATCTCGATCCGCGGGTGGTCGACGACGGCCTGGGACAGGTCGAGCACCACGCCCCCGTACTCCGACTCGACCCGCAGCCGCCGGGGGACCCGCCACTCGCCCGTCCGCTTGATGCGCCCGCCCGTGGACCTCAGCTGGACCACGTCCTCCACGACGGGGTCGGGCAGACCGGCGGTCACCGGCATCAGGTCACCGCCGGAGATGGCGGTGAGGGCCCGTTCGAGGCGCTCGTCCAGCTCCTCGGGGCTCAGCCGCCCCTCGGCGAACGCGTGCTGGAGCCGCTGGACGATCCTGTCGCGGTCCTCGTCGGACAGGCGCGGACCGTCGTTCCCCGGAGTCGTCACTGGCTGACCGCCCTCTTGTAGAGCCGCGTGGCCAGCGGGACGAACACGATCAGCAGCAGCGCCGACCAGAGCAGCGACGCCGGGACGGCGTGCCGGAGCGGCCACGCGTCGGGGACCGGGAGGCCGGGGCCGGTGTTGCCGAAGAGCTCGCGCGCCGCCTGGACGATCGTGGAGACGGGGTTCCACTCGGCGATCACCTTCAGCGGCCCGGGCAGCCGCGCGCTGTCGACGAAGGCGTTGGAGAGGAAGACCAGCGGCATCGACACGACGGTGGCGATGTTGTTGAACGTCTCGGGGGTGCGCAGGGCCAGCGCGACCGTCGCCGTCACCCAGGAGAACGCGTAGGAGAACAGCAGCAGCATCGCGAAGCCCAGGACGGCCTCCTGCGGTGAGGAGTGGATCCGCCATCCGACGACCAGTCCCATCACCGACATCGCGACGATGCTGCTCACGTTCATCAGCACGTCGGAGACGGTCTGGCCGATCAGCACCGCCGACGGCGCCATGGGCAGCGTGCGGAACCTGTCGAAGATGCCCTTCTGCAGGTCGTGGGTCAGGGTGTACCCGGTGATCTGCGCGCTCGTGACGATCGTCTGCACGAAGATCCCGGGGATCATGTACTCCTGGTAGGACATACCCGGTATGTCGATCATGCTGCCGAAGACGTAGGCGAACAGCAGCACGAACACGATCGGGAGGGTGATCACGCCCCCGAGCAGGTCGGGAGCGCGTTTGATCTTGAGGGCGTTGCGCTTGGTGATCGTCATTCCGTCGGCGATCGCCACCTGCAGGACGTTCATCGGCCGTGCTCCTTCGCGTTCTTCGTCGTCTCGTGCCCGGTGAGGGTCAGGAACACGTCGTCGAGGGTCGGCCGCCGCAGGCCGGCGTCCTTCACGGCGACCCGCTCGGTGGCCAGCCTGGTCAGGGCGTCGGCGAGCGACGCGGCGCCGTGGGCCACCGGGACGATCACCTGGAGCGTGGCGGCGTCGACCTGTGTCTCTCCCACGGCCAGGGGCGCCAGCGTCCGCCGGGCGTTCTCCAGGTCCTCCGGGCACGTCACGGTCAGCGCGATCCGGTCGCCGCCGACCCGGTCCTTGAGCTCGTCGGGCGTGCCGAGCGCGATGACGCGGCCGTGGTCGATCACCGCGAGCCGGTCGGCCAGCCGGTCGGCCTCCTCCATGTACTGGGTGGTGAGCAGCAGCGTCGTGCCGGCGGCGACGAGCTCGGACAGGACGTCCCACAGCGCCGCGCGGGCCCGGGGGTCCAGGCCGGTGGTGGGCTCGTCGAGGAACAGCACCGGCGGGTCGGCGACCAGGGCCCCGGCGAGGTCGAGCCGCCGTCGCATGCCACCGGAGTAGCCCTGTACGGGACGGTCCGCGGCCCCGGCCAGGTCGAAGCGCTCCAGCAGCTCGCGTGCGCGCTCCCTGCTGCGCCCGGTGCCCAGGTGGTAGAGCCGTCCCACCATCTCCAGGTTCTCGGCGCCGGTGAGGTGGTCGTCGACGGCGGCGTACTGCCCGGAGACCCCGATGTGGGAGCGCAGCCGCTGGGCGTCGCGGACGACGTCGAACCCCGCGACCGTGGCACGGCCGGCGTCCGGCCTCAGCAGCGTGGTCAGGATCCGTACCGTGGTGGTCTTGCCGGCGCCGTTCGGCCCGAGCAGCCCGAACACCGTGCCTTCGGGGACGGACAGGTCCAGCCGGTCGAGGGCGACCACGTCGCCGTACTTCTTGACGAGGCCTTCGGCCGTTATCGCGGGGGGCATGGCTTCTCCTGTGTCGGAAGTCGGTGGGCCGGGTGACCCGATGGGGAGGTCAGCCGGGGGTACGGCGGATCACGATGTCGCCGTTGGAGGTGCGGGCGCGCAGCTGGGCGGTCTCGTCGCCCCGCCGGGGCCCGTCGCTGGGGTCCAGCAGGACGTTCACGGTGCCGTGGTCGGTCCTCGCGTCCAGCAGGACGGCGGTGCCCTCGCGGATGCCGGCCTCGATCTCGCCGGAGGTGGTCTCCAGGACGATCGGGCCGCGCGTGACCCCGCCGACCCGGACGTTGCCGGTCGCGGTCCTGGCGTCGACGCCCGCCAGCGCGCGGTCGACGGTGATGTCCCCGTACGCCGTCTTCAGCCGCAGGTCGCCGGTGACCTCGCCGAGGGTGATGGAGCCGTTGGCGGTCCTGATCACCGCCGCGCCGTCGATCTCGTGGATCCGGATCTCGCCGTTGGCCGTGGTGACGTCGGTGTGCCCGGCCGACCGGATCACCGTGACGTCGCCGTTGGCGGTGTTCAGCCGCAGCCTGCCCGTGCGGTCGAGCCAGATGTCGCCGTCGGCCGTCTCGAACCGGGAGTCCCCGAGGCGGCCCTCGCAGTGGAAGTCCCCGGTCGTCTTCGCGTCGACGCGGGAGCCCTCAGGAAGCTCGACCGTCACCTCGACCGAACCGCCCCACCGGAACCACGAGCGGAGCGTGGGGGCGGGCGCCTTCACCAGCAGCCGGCCCCGGGAGTACTCCACCCGGATCTGTTCGGCGCCCTGCGCGTCGGCGTCGTCGAGACCGTCCTTCGGGCGTATCTCCACGACCGTGTCGGTGCGGTCGCCGGCGTGGATCCGGACGTCGGCGGTCATGAGCTCGATGACGGCGTGGATCGGTTCCGGGGTGTCGAAAGTCGGCATGGCGGTGCCCTCACGGTGAACGGTGGTGGGTGTCCCGGCGGCGGGGACGGGCGATGAGCGGGGACGGGCCGGCGTGGACGGGCCGGCGGGGTGCGCGGATCGCGTCAGCGTACCCAGCCGGTGTAGTGCCGGCCGGTTCCCGGATCGTCGGCCTGGCCGGAGCGGCGGCCCGCGTCACCGGGTTCGAGCGCCGCGGACACGGCGCGGACGAGCCAGGCGTTGATCGAGAGCCCCTCCCGCCCGGCCGCCCGCTCGATGCGCGGCTTGAGGTGGTCGGGGACGCGGAGCGAGATCCGGGACGTGCCGCCCTCGTCGCTCTCGGCCGGTTCCTCCGGGACGGGTGCCCGGACGCCCATCGCGACCTCCACCGCACCGGCCAGCGCGCTCCTGAGGCTGCCCGCGCGCGGCTCCTCCGGAGCCCGGTCGGCCGCAGGGGGGGTCACGAGGAAGTCGAGATCGCGCCCGCGCAGCCGTACGTCGACCGAGCCCGGCGCGAGGTCGCGGGTGATCTCTCCCGCGGCGGCCGACAGGGCCTCCAGCAGCGCGAGCCGGACGGACGATTCGAGCGGTGCGACGAGGCGCTCGGCGAGCGCGCGGGCGTCCGGGCCGCCCGCCTCCGCGGCGACCGCCAGATCGCGGCGGAGGGTGTCGACATAGGGTGTGAGGTCCATGACGCCACTATGGCGCCATCGTGACGTCATTTCAAGCCGTGGACGATTTTTTCTGGCGTCACACCGGTCGTCGCCCTTCTCGCCGGAGTGCGTTTCTCCGCGCGAGGGCATGTCGTGCCGCGTTCACCTCGGGAAACGCGGCCCCGGAGTGCGAGGCGCGGTGACGTCACGATGGCGTCACGTGTGTCACCGAAGGGACGCGCACCGGTCAGCGGAAGTACGCGCCGGCCTCGGGGGTCGCCAGCAGGACGATGACCAGGAGCGAGCCCGCGGTCGTGAGCGCGAAGCGCGCCAGGACGAGGGGGCGCAGCCAGGAGGGGAATCCGGTGTTCGCGGCGGCGATCACGGCTCGCGCGTCGACGTCCCGGGCGGCGGGGTCGCCGGACCTGGCGAGCGCGGCCTCGGTGTAGCGGACGGCGAACACCTGTCCGGCGGTGACGGAGCCGACGGCGAGCAGGACGAGCGGTTCGACGATCCACGACAGGACGCGGCCGGTCCCGTTCGCGGTGAGGTTGAGCCAGGCCGGGATCGCCAGGCACGCGGCGATGCCCAGGGCGAGCGCGAACTCCCAGGGCTTCTCCTCGAACCTGATCCCGTGCCGGGCGAGCAGTGCGGCCGGGTGTCCCTGCCCGGTCAGCTCCGCCTCGGCCGCCCGCTGGGCCCTGCCCCCGGTGATCCCGGCGGTGACCGGGATGACGACGAAGGTCGCGGCGAGCAGGAACTGCAGCGTGACGGCGATGGCGACGGAGGGCGGCACGGCGGGTCTCCAGGGGGATGGGCCGCACCGGTGACGGTGCGGCGGGAGCGACAAGGACGACAGGGGCGACAGGGGCGGCGGGAGCGGGTCGCTCGCCCGTCAGGCGGCGAACACCGCGACCAGCACGAGGATCGAGGCGCCGAACGCCACCACGTGCCGCACCTTCTGCAGGGTCCACGTCCAGGCCGGGAAACCGTCCTTGGCCGCCTTGAGCAGGGCGGGGACGTCGATACGGGCGAGCATCGGGTCGCCCTTGCGCCGGAAGGCGGCCTGTACCGACCGGGTGGCCGTCACCTGGCTGTACAGGATGAGGCAGCTCCCGGCCAGGACGATCGACTGGAGGATCACGTTCAGGAGAGGGGCGTGGCCGCTCCCGGCCAGGTTGAGCACGGCCAGCGCCGTCATCACCGCGGCGACCGTCGCCGGGACCGCCGTCTCGTGGCCGCCGGCGTCGAACCTCATCCCGTGCTCGGCCAGGACGGTGGGCCGTACCCCCTGGCGCTCCAGTTCCGCCTGCGCGCCGGCCGTCGCGGTGGCCCCGTAGCGGTGGCGCACCAGCGGGATGCTCAGGAAGGCCGCGGCGACGAGCAGCTGCATGACGGCGATGAAAGCGTTCACGGGAGGTCTCCTTCGGCGGGGCGCCCGGTGGCGCCGCAATCGACTTGCACTAAGTTCAAGGAGAACGTAACCCATCACCTGAACTAAGTTCAACAGTGTTCTTGAACTTTGTTCAATTCAGCTCGGGTGCCCTATCGTGAGCGCATGCCGCGCGACACGCTGACCAAGGAACAGATCATCCGGACCGCGATCGAGCTCCTCGACGAGGAGGGCCTGGACGGCCTGAACATGCGTGCCCTGGGAAAGCGGCTCGGCGCCGCGGCGACGGCCGTCTACTGGCACGTCAAGAACAAGGACGACCTGCTCCTGCTCGCGGGCGACCGTGTCTGGGACGAGATCGGGCTGCCCGACCCCGGGGCGGCCGGCTGGCGCGCCGCGGCCACGACGATGGCGACCGGCCTGCACGCGATGCTCGGACGGCACCCGTGGCTCGTCCAGGCCTTCGGCTCCCACCTGTTCTACGGGCCGGGCAAGGCGCGTCACGACGACCACAGCCTGGCCGTCTACGAGGCGGCCGGCTTCACCGGCACGCAGGCCGACCGTGCCGCGGCCACCGTCTTCACCTTCGTCATGGGCGCCGTCCTCGGCGCGTCGGCCACGGTGTCCCTGAGGCGGCGGCTCGGCCGGAACGGCGCGGACGCCGAGGCGCTGATCCAGGACACCGTCGCCAGGGCGGGCGAGGTCGCCATGGGGTTCCCCCGGCTGCGCGCCCGCCTGGAGACGCCGCCCGCCCTGGACTACGCCGCCGCCCCCGACCGCACCTTCGAGTACGGCCTCGAAGCCCTCCTCGACGGCCTGGAGGCCCGGCTTCCCGGCGCGTGACGTCCGCGACGCCCCGGCCGGTGCCCGCTCACCAGCGGACCGGGACCGTGCGCAGGCCGCCGACGGCCAGGCCCTCCACGCGCTCCAGCTCCTGCGCGGGCACGTCCAGCTCCAGGGAGGGGAGCCTGCGCAGCAGCACCTCCAGCACGACCTGCAGCTCGGTACGGGCCAGGGCCTGACCCAGGCAGGAGTGGGCGCCGGTGCCGAAGGCCAGGTGCGGGTTCGGGCTGCGGCCGAGGTCCATCTCGTCGGCGGCGTCGAAGACGTCCTCGTCGCGGTTGGCCGCGGCCATGCTGCAGATCAGGGTGGTACCGCGGGGCAGGACCGTCCCGGCGGCCTCGATCTCCTCGGGCAGGTAGCGCGGCAGGCCGATGCCCGCGTTGGCGTCGAACCGCAGGGACTCCTCCACCGCCGTGCGCACCAGCGACGGGTCGGCCAGCAGCCGCTCCCACCGGCCGCGGTCGGCCAGCAGCATGCAGACCATCTTGCCGATCATGTTGGCGGTGGTCTCGTGCCCGGCGACCAGCAGCGCCATGCCGGTGACCAGGATCTGCATGTCCGACAGCCCGCCGTCCTCGGGGCCGCCGACCGCGATCAGCTCGCTCAGCAGGTCCTCGCCCGGCTCTGCGCGCTTGGCGGCGACGTGGCCGGCCATGTACTCGAAGAACTCGACCTGGGCGGCCTCGATCTCGGCCTGGCCGTAGCGGGTGAGGTTGAGCAGGGTGTCGGACCAGTAGGCGAACCGGTCCCGGTCGGCCGCGGGCACGCCGAGCATGTCGCAGATGACGTACACCGGCAGCGGGAAGCCCAGCCCGGCCCGCAGGTCACCGGACCGGCCCCGCGCGACCATGTCGTCGACGAGCCGGTCGGCGATCTCCGTCATCGCGGGCCGCAGGGCGGCCATCCGCTTGGCGGTGAACCATCTGCCGACCAGGCGCCGCCAGTGCAGGTGCTCCTCGCCCCCGTCGGGGATGATCTGCGCCATCTCGCTGCTGAAGACCCCGCCCCCGTCCGCCGACAGCCGGGCCGCGTCGGGTGCGTTGAGCTGGCGGGTGAGGCGCGGGTCGGCGAGCACCCGCTTGACGTCCTCGTGGCGGGTCAGCAACGTCGCCCGGTCGCCGCTGGGCAGCGTCACGGGGGCGACCGGGCACCGCCGGCGCAGCTCCGCCCACTCGGCGGGCGGCTCCAGGGCCGCGTCACCGAGGATCGGGTAGCTCAGGACCTGCTCGCTGGGGCTCATTCGGCGTCTCCTCGTGAACGGGCGGCGTGGATGTCGTCGCTTCCCTGGCTCGTCCTGCCGTCAGGTTAACCGACAGGTGTAGGAAAGCCTACACATGTAGTGAGAAGGTAGGGTGAGGGCGTGGCCACGACCAGGACGGGCGGCGCCCCCTCGGGTGACCGGCGGGTGCGCCGCACCCAGGCGGCCCTGGAACGCGCGCTCATCCGGCTGGTCGAGGAGCGGGACCTGTCCCGGATCAGCGTCGCGGACGTCGCCGAACGCGCCGGGGTGAGCCGCTCGACCTTCTACGACCACTACCGGGACGTCCACGAGCTGGCCGAGGCCGCCTGCACCGCGATGATCGACGACCTGATCGGGTCCCTGCCCGGCCCCGGTCCCGGCACGGTGGACGTGACGCGGGACGCGAGCCGGTCGCTGGAGGCGTTCTTCGCCAGCCTCGCCGAGCACTCCGGGCTCTACCGCGGACTGCTGGGACCGCGGGGCAGCGCGCGCGTCGCCGACCACATCCGCCGCCGCGTCACCGCGGGCGTCCACGACCGCGTGCGCCAGGCCCTCGCCGGTGGCGACCTTCCCGAGCGCGACGGGTCGTCGCCGGAGATCCCGCACGACGTCCCCGCCGCGTTCACCGCCGGGGCGCTCATCGGCGTGGTCGCCGACTGGCTCCAGCGCGGGTGCCCGCGGCCCCCGGCCGAGATGGCCGCCCTGACCATGCCCCTGCTGAGCGCGATCTACGGCGTCGACGGCGGCACGTCCCGCTGACCCGCGGGGACCCGTCGGACCGGCCGCGACGAGCCCGGACGGGCCGGGACGATGCCGGACGGGATAAGACGGGCCGGGACGGGCCGGAGCGAGCCGGGGCGAGCCCGGACGGGGTGCGCGCGGCATACCGATCCGGCCGGAGAGGTGGCCGGATCCCGGGGCCGGTGTCATCATCTTTACCAGTCGGTAACATCGGCGGTCGAGGAGTGTGTCATGCCCTACGGTGCGCGGGGGCCGCGTCGCCAGGACGCCCGGCGGAACCGGCTGGCGATCATCCAGGCCGCGGCGGACATGATGTGCGCCCCGGGGTCGCCCGGCCTGATGCCGGAGATCGCCCGGCGGGCGGGCGTCGGCCAGGCCACGCTGTACCGCCACTTCCCGGACCGCACCGCGCTCGCCGACGCGGTGATCGCGTCCGAGCTGTCACGGCTGGAGGACTGCGCCGGCGGCCCGGGACCGTGGCCGCCCTTCAGGGACCTGCTCAGAGAGGTGCTGTACGCGCAGGTCAGGATGCGCTCGCTGGTGACGCTCGCGTACCGCATGGACACCGGCACGCGGGAGCGGTACGAGCGCAGGATCGTCGTCGCGCTGACCGGGCCGCTGCGGCGCGCGCAGGAGCGCCGCGAGGTGCGCGGCGACCTGCGCGCCCACGACCTGGCGCTGCTGTTCGGCATGGTGGAGGGCGTCCTGCGGGGCGACGGGGACGTCGCCACGGCGCAGGCCGCCGCCCACCGGTCGATCGAGCTGATGCTGGACGGACTGTTCCTCGGCGACGCGCCCGCGTCCGGGACGGACGCCCGGGACGACGGCCGCGCGGCTCGCGATCCGGAGCCGGCCCTGCCACCGGCCACCGGGAGCGCGAGGGCGTGACACGTCGCCGGCACCGGCCCGTGACGGGCGCGGCGCCGGCGACGGGCCGGTGCGTCTACTTCAGACGGGCCCGTGCGTCTACTTCAGCGGGACGTCGAGGTAGGACCCGCCCTTGACGGTGACCGTGCCGCCCGGCGCGTTCTCGTCGTAGTACAGCGGGTCGACGGTGTCGACGGCCAGGGTCAGGGAGTGCCCCGCGGGAAGGTCGTAGGCGGTCGCGGGCAGGCGGACGTCGACGGCGCGGTCACCGCCCTCGGTGCCCAGCCAGCTCACCGGGGCGTGGGTGATGAGCTGGGCGTTGCCGAGCGCGTCGAGGTCGTACAGGTACGCCATGACGGTGCCGCGGGCCGCGGTGTCGCCCAGCTCCAGGTGCAGCGTCGGGATGCCGCGGATCCGCTGCGCCGTGGACGGCCGTTCCGACGCCCACACCCCGGCCCGGCCCCGGTCCACGGTGGGCAGCCAGATCTGCGGACGCCTGCCGGTGAACGCGGCGATGCCGTTGGAGATGAGCACCTGGCCGCCGTTCGCCGTGGTGTCGAGGTCGGTGGGAAGGCTCTTGCTCCAGCCGGCCTGCGGCTCCCCGCCGAGCAGGCCGGTGCGGTCCAGCCTGCGGATCTGCCCCAGCCCGTACCGGCGGGTCGCGGAGGTGAGCGCGGACCAGTCGGCGTACCCCTCGCGGGCGGCGTTGTGCGGCTTCACCAGGACCGGCGGCTCCCCGCCGATGCCCGTGTCGATGCCGGCCAGGTGCTGGTCGAACCAGCGGTACACGCCGGTCCAGACGTCGTTCTCCAGGCCCAGCACGCCGGTGAACTCGGCGATCGCGTGGTCACCGGGCCGCAGCTCCAGGCGCTTGGGGGTGGTCAGCCGCGCGTAGAAGTCCACGAGCTGGTTGGGCGGGAAGAACGAGTCGTTCCAGGCGTTCGCGATGAGCACCGCGGGCCGGTTGGCGTTGATGGCGTCGAGGTACGTCGCCGGGGAGCGGACGTTCGCCCACGCGACGATCTCGTCCAGGTCGCGGCCTGCGGCGAAGTCGCCGAGCCTCTCGGTCAGCTCCGGACCGGCGTTGCCCAGCAGGTCCGCGGAGAGCTGGAGCAGCCCGGACGACTGCCGGTGGCGGGTGGAGTCGCCGTAGAGGGAGTGGACCAGGTCGGTCCAGCCGCTCATCACGGCGACGGCCCGGATCCGCCGGTCGAAGGCCGAACCCAGCAGGCTGAGACCGGCGCCGTAGGAGATGCCGGCCGCGCCGATGCGGGCCGGGTCGGCCGCGGTCTGGGCGATCGTCCAGTCGACGACCCTGGACAGGTCGGCCATGTCCCGGGGACCGGCGGTGTCGATCTCCCCTCCGGAGGCCCACCACCCCCGGGGCGTGTACGAGACGACGACGTAGCCGCGTCCGGCCAGCGCCTTGGCCTGGGCCAGGTACTCCAGGTCGTTCAGTCCCCAGCTGGACGGGAGGATGACGGCCGGGTACCGCCCGGCGGCGGCCGGGGCGATGACGTTGGCCTTGAGGGTGACGCCGGCGCCGGGGACGTCGACGAACCGGAACCCGGTCGTGGCCACGGGCGCGCCGGCCCTGACCGTGGCGGGGGCCGCGAGGGAGGCCGTGGCGGGAGCGGCGAGGGGAGCCGCGGCCGGGGCGGCCTCGGCGGGCCCGGCGAGGACGGTGGTGGCCAGGGCCGTGACGGTCACGGCCGACAGCAGGTGGACGAGCAGGGTCGAGCGGCGTCGCGACATGCGCGCACTCCTTGGACGGGCTCGGGGCGGGGGGTGTGAGGCGTGCGTGACGACGGCTCGTCCGGGCTCCGGTCCCGGGCACGGCACCGGCCGCAGCGCTTCAGTGACGGCAGCGTATGGGCCGGCACCGAGAATGAGAAGGCGGTGCAATTCTCATTACCGGCGAGTAATCTGTACGGTTCCCACCCCGGTTCCCACCCCGGTTCCCACCCCGGTTCCCCGGCCCCGGCCCTTGCCGGGAGAAGGCGGGCCGGGGAACCGGGTCGGGTCAGCGGGAGCCCGCGGGGACGGGCCGGTTCCTCGGGCGTTCCCTCACGAGCGCCGCGTTGGCCTCGGCGCGGGCCGTCGCCCGCTCGCGCGGGGTCCTGGTGTCGCCGGGCGCGCCGCCGAGCGCGCCGGAGACCAGGTCCTCCATGACGGAGGAGACGTGCCCGAACGCCGACGGGGCGGTCGGTTCGATGTCCCCGAACAGGGTCCACCACCACCAGGCGTTGCCCGCGCAGTTCGCGACGAAGTCCGGGACGACCACCGTGCCCCTGGTGAAGAGCTCACGCTCGGCCTCGGGGGTTATCGAGATGTTGGCCCCCTCGACGACGTAGCGCGCCTTCACCAGGTGGTGGTTGCCCGCGTCGACGGCGTGCGGGACGGCGGCCGTCACCAGCACGTCGCACGGTGTCGAGAGCCAGTCGGAGGTGACCTCCTCGTCGTACGGTCCCAGCATGTCGCGGTCGACGCGCCCGTCCGGGGTGCGGTGCGCGAGCATGCGCTCCACGTCGAGCCCGGTGGGGTTGGCCACCACGCCCTGGGCGTCGGCGACCGCCACCACGCGCAGCCCGGCGGCCGACAGGTAGCGGGCGATGGCGCCGCCCATCGTCCCGAAGCCCTGGATCGCCGCCGTCGCCCGGTCCGCGGGGTCGCCGTGGTGCTCCAGCGTGGCGATCGTCGCCCTGGCGACCCCGTAGCCGCCGATGAGGTCGGCCAGGGAGATCCCGTCGACCCGGGTCGCGAAACCGGCCTCCAGCCGGGCGAGCCCGGCCGCGGCCCCGTCCGGCACGTGCGGCAGCGCCGCCTGCACGCTGGAGGCGATCCCCACCTCGGCGGCGGCCTCGTCCAGGGTCCGCTGCTGCACGCCGAGGTCCTCCCCCGTCGCCCAGCACGTCTGCACCAGGGGCTTCATCGCCTCCAGGTACCTGGTCAGGACGGCGCGCGCGTCCGGGTGGCGCGGGTCGAAGTCGATCCCGCCCTTGGCGCCGCCGTAGGGGACGTAACGGTCCGTGGGCCGGTAGACCAGCGTCTCCTTCAGGCTCATCGTCCTGGCGAGGTCCGCCACCTCGCCGAGCGTGCATCCGGGCCGCATGCGCAGGCCCCCGCTGGAGACGCCGCCCAGCAGGCGGTCGATCACCAGGTGGCCCACGGCGCCGGTCTCCCGGTCCGTCCAGGTCACCTGAAGATAGGGATCAGTCATGGTGACCCTCCGGGTCGAGAGAACGATCGGGCACCGTGATCAGGGTCGGCCCGTTGCGCCGCAGCGCCGCGGACAGCTCGGCCGACACCGCGTCGAGGGTCGGGGCCGACACGCCGTGGGCGCCGTAGGCCAGGGCCAGGGTGGTGAAGTCGGGGCTCGGCAGGTCCACGCCGAGAGGGGGGAAACCCATGCGCGACTGCTCTCTGCGCACCGACCCGTATCCGCCGTTGTCCACGACGACGACGGGAAGCGGTCTTCCCAGCATGACGGCGCCCGCCAGCTCGTTGACGGTGAACTGCAGGCCGCCGTCGCCGGTGAGCGCCACCACCGGCAGGTCGGGACGGCCCACCAGGACCCCTATCGCCGCCGGGAGCGCGAACCCGAGCGTTCCGAACCCGGTCGGATGCACGAAGGAGCGGGGATGGCGGACCCTGAACCCCCTGATGGCGCCGTAGTGGCACACCATCGCGCTGTCGGTGGTCAGGACGGTGCGCGGCGGCGTGGCCTCCCGGATCGCGTCGATCAGCCCGGTCCACCGCGCGCCCTGGCCGGCGTGCTCGGCCTCGATCCCGGCGCGGACCCCGGCGATCTCGCGACGGTACTCCTCCCGCGTCCCGGCCCGGTCCGGTCCGGGACCGAGGGCGGCCAGCAGGTCGTGCAGCACGCTGCCCGCGTCACCGATCAGCGCGCAGGTCGCGACGGCGTTGCGATGGCCCTGTTCCGGGTCGATGTCCACCCGCACCACGTCGCCGGGCAGCTCCAGCGGGCCCGACCAGGTGTCGGTGTCGGCCAGCTCGGTGCCGACCGCGAGCACGACGTCCGCGCGGCGCAGGAACGCGCGCGCGGACTCCAGGTGGAGAACGGCGCCGAGCGCGTTGCGGTGGTACTCGTCGATCACTCCCTTTCCGTTCGCGGTCGTCACGACCGGGGCGCCGAGTTCCTCGGACAGGCGCGTCACCAGGGCGGACGCGCCGGCCGCGCCCCCGCCCGCGACGATCACCGGGCGGCGCGCCGTCGCGAGCAGCCGGGCCGCGGGCCCGACCTCGACGGCCGCGGGGACGTCGTCGTCCCCCGCCCGCGCGACAGGCGGCCCACCGGCGGAGGACCCCGCCGGGGAGGAGGACCAGGACGTCTCCGTCGCCAGGACGTCGGCCGGGATCTCGATGTGGACGGGACGCGGGCGCCGGCGGGAGAACTCGCCGAACGCCCGGTCCAGGAGTTCGGCCGTCCTCTCCGCGCCGGTGGCGCGCTCGCTCCAGGCGCAGATGGCGTTCATCGCGCCGGACTGGTCCTTGACCTCGTGGAGCAGCCCGTCGCCCGGCCGCTGTCCCAGCGGGGGACCGGCCGAGAGGAACAGCACGGGGACGGAGTCGGAGTACGCCTGCCCGGCCGCGGCCGCCGCGTTGAGCAGGCCGGGGCCGGAGGTGGTCAGCACGACACCGGGCCGCCCGGTGGTCCTGGCGTACCCGTAGGCCGCGTACCCCGCGCCCTGTTCGTGGCGCGTGGTGACCTGCCTGATGCCGCTCCCCCCGAGGTGCCGGAAGATCTCGAGGTTGTCGATGCCCGGGATGCCGAACACGGTGTCCACACCGTGCCCGGTCAGTCCCTCGATCAGGCGGCGACCTCCGGTGCCGGACGCGGTGGCGTCCGGTACGCCGGTCCGGCCCGGGCTCCCGATCGGGGCGCCGGGCCGCGTGTCGTGATGGATCGTCATGGAAGCGGCTCGGCCTTTTCGGCCGCCAGGCCCTCGAACGCGAGGGCCTGGCCGTTCTCCCGCGCCGTCATCAGCATGACGATGTGGTTGTTGAGCCGGTACCGGTGCGACGTCTCGGGGTCGAGGAAGGCGGCGCCCTTGATCTCGCCCACGCACTCCTCCCAGCCGCACCTGCAGTCGAACGGCATGGACATCTCCCACTCCGTGGAGGGGTAGAAGAAGGTGATCTCGTCGTCGGGCAGGATGCGGCGGATGCTGATGACGCTGCCCGCGGTGGTGTCGACGAAGGTGTTCGGCCGGCAGGAGTGGTTCAGGAAGCGGATGTCCGATCCGATGACGTGCAGATCCTGGTTGACCTGGATCGTGTACTTGGAGGCGGTCGAGGGGACGCAGTCGTGCAGGGTCATGACCTCGCTGCCGGCCTCGATGACCGTGCCGGCCACCAGGCCGGTCCCCGAGGTGCAGTCCGTCTTGATCCGGTAGCGGTTCTCGGCCGCGATCTGCTCGTCGTGTACGTTGCTCATGGCCGTGGGTACCTTTCGTTTCTTCTGTGCCGGTCGTGCGCGGCGGATGCCGCCGGGGGAGATGTACGGGCGGGACCCGCTCAGCCGTCGAACGACGTGACCACCAGTACGGCGTTGTGACCGCCGAACCCGAACGAGTTGCTCATGGCGGTGTTGACCTTGTGCCGTTCGGGGCCCTGGGAGACGAAGTTCAGCGCCGGGTCCTCGGGGTGCGTGCAGTTCGTGGTCGGTGGCACGATTCCGGTGCGCAGGGTCTCGACGGTCGCGATCAGGTCGATCGCGCTGGCCGCGCCCATCATGTGCCCGAGGGCGGACTTCACCGAGCTGATGGGGATCTTCGTGACGTGCTCCCCGAGCACCCCCCGCAGGGCCGTGATCTCGGCTCGGTCCCCGGTCGGTGTCCCCGTGGCGTGCGCGTTGACGTAGTCGACGGCGCCGGCGTCCATGCCCGCGTTCGACAGCGCCAGCCGCATCGCCTGCTGCAGCCCCCGGCCGTCCGGCTCCGGGGTGGTCAGGTGGTAGGCGTCGGTGGTCGCGCCGTACCCGACCATCTCCGCCAGGATCTCGGCGTCCCGGCGCAGCGCGTGCTCGGCCTCCTCCAGGACCACCACTCCTGCTCCGGCGCTCATCACGAACCCGTCGCGGTTCAGGTCGAAGGGCCGGCTCGCCTCGGCGGGGCTGTCGTTGCGCTTGGACAGCACCCCCGTCCTGGCGGTCGAGACCATCTCCAGCCGGGTCAGGCAGTCGTCCGAGGCACCCGCGATCATCACGTCCGCCGCGTCCATCATGATCATGCGCGCGGCCTCGCCGATGCAGGTGGCCCCGGTCGCGCAGGCGGTGCTCATCGCGCCGGAGGGGCCCTGCGCGCTGAAGCGGATCGCCACCTCCACCGCCGCGGAGTTGATCCCGCCGCTGACGGCGAAGTACGGGGTGACACCGCGGGGACCGTCCGCGTTCAGCGTCTCGACCGCGGCGGTGAGCGTCTTCTCCGCCCCGTACCCCGACCCGATGAGCACGCCCATCCGGTCGGCCCGGGACGCCGGGAAGGGCAGGTCCGCCGAGGTCATCGCCTGGACCGACGCGGCGAGCGCGTACTGGGCGAACGGGTCGAGGCGCCGGGTCGCCCGCTTGGGCATGAAGTCGAGGGGGTCGAAGTCGCGCACCTCCCCGGCGATGGTCACCGGGAGGCCGGTGGTGTCGAACCCCGATATCTCGCCGACCCCGCTCTGCCCGGACACCAGTGCCTTCCACATGGTCGGCACGTCCGAGCCGACGGGGGTGACCGCGCCGTAGCCGGTGACCACGACCCGTCGTCCCGATCCTCGTGATGAGGCGACTCTCACAGCCGGGCCCCGCTCCGGGCGAGGTCGCCCACGGTCACCGGGTGCTCGTTCTGCAGGCGCAGCTGCTTGACGTCGACCTTCCCGTTCCGGTTCAGCGGGAGGTCGGAGACGACCACCACCTGGTTGGGATGCTCGAACGAGGGCAGCATCGAGCAGAACGTCCGCTTCCACTCCTGGGGGTCGCCGCCGTCGGGGTCCACCACGACGAACACCAGGCGGCTGCCCCACCGCTCGTCGTCGACCGGGACGACGACCACCTGGCGCCCGCAGGCACCGGCCTTCGCCGCCAGGGCCTCGGGGTAGATGAGGTGACCCATCCGGTGGACGGCCTGGGAGCGGCCGATCACGTACAGGTCGCCGGTGTCGGAGAGGTACCCCAGGTCACCGGTGCGGTACCACTCGCCGGTCTGCTCCTGGATCCTCCCGTCGGGGTCGAGGTAGCCGACCATGACGTCCGGGGACCTCACCCAGATCTCGCCGAACCCGTCGTCCGCCGTGCCCGCGGCGTCGAGATCGATGCCGCCGGGCCCGCCGGGCCCGCCGAGGACGCCGGTGCCGCCGGTGTTCTGCGGGCCCGTCTCACCGGCCACCCTGACCTCGATCCCGTCGAGGGTCCTGCCGCACCCCGACGGGTTGTCGGGGGTGGCGAAGGAGACGTTGCCGAGTTCGGTGCTGCCGTACCCGTCCAGCAGCGGGGCGCCCATGACGGAGGCGAACCGCCGCGACAGCGACCCGTCCAGCGGGGCCCCGCCGGTGCACCACAGGCGGACGTCGCGCAGGCACTCCAGCAGCCGCGGGTTGCGCTCGGCCAGGTTGAGCAGGCTTCGGTACGTCGCCGGCGTGGCGTCGACGACGGTGGCGCCGTGGGCCGCGGCGGCCGCGAGCGACAGGTCGATCCTGCGGTACGGGGTGACCAGCAGCGAGGCGCCGGCGAGGTGCGCCAGGAAGACCAGGGAGAGGCCGTACTGGTGGGAGAAGGGCAGCAGGGGCAGGAGCACGTCGTCGTCGCGGTAGCCCATGTGCGCCAGGGTCCGCTCCAGGTTCGTCAGGAACGCCCCTCCCGACTTCACGATGGCCTTGGGCTCCTTCGTCGACCCGGTCGACCAGGCGATGAGGGCGTCGGTGCGGCGGCGCCACCGCGACAGGTCCGGTCCGGTTCCCGTCCCGGCGTCCGGGGAGGGCGGCACGGGGTCCGTCAGGTCCTCGATGAGCAGGAAGCGGGGCGCGCCGGCCGGATCCTCCTCGTCCGGGCCGTCGGCGATCACCCAGCGGACGTCGCACTGGTCGATCACCCTGCGCGTCTCGGCACCGGTCAGTCGGTGGTCCAGGAGCACGATGGAGGCGTCACAGTGCGCGAGGGCCAGCAATGTGTGCACGTACCCGGCGGAGTTGTCGGCCTTGAGCACCACGCGGTCGCCCGGCGCGAGTCCGTGGCGTTCCAGTTCCCGCGCGACCCCGAGGGAGTTCACCTCCGTATCGGACAAAAGTGATAATTCTATGTTTTTCACAGCTTTAGTGGACAAGCCAATCACTCCCTCTGGGGTCGTTCATCGCCGTGCCGGCCGCTCGGCAGGCTCCGCGCACGCGCGGGCCTCCCGGCCCTGGCGGTGGTCCGGGCGGCGTGATCGGGGCTCGCCGGGGCGAGCGGTTCGCCTACGGCTCTCCGGCACGGGCCGCGGCCCGCTCGGCGGTCTCGCGGATGGTGCGCACGGAGTGGAGGTTCCTGATGGTCAGCTCGTCGTCCGGGAGGGTGATGGCGTACCGCTTCTCCAGCCAGGCGGCGACGTGCAGCACGCCGAGGCTGTCCATCGCGCCGCGCGCCAGCAGGTCCTCCTCCGCGTCGACGTCCTCGTCGTCGTCGTCGAGGAAGTGCTCGGCGACGAACCGGGCGATCTCCTCCTCGGAGACCACGGGGACCTCCGTCGTCGAGGTTCGGTGCTCGGGGGGCATTTTCGTTCCTCTCAGGGGGGCGTGAGCGGCCGTCGGCCGGTTCACCGCGTCAGACTTCGATGAGCGTGCAGAACCAGTGCATGCCCGGGACCGCCAGACCCGCGAGGGCCACCAGATCGCCCGGCACCAGCTCCCCGGCCTCCAGGTGGTGCCGGAGGGAGACCAGCTGGTCGGCCGCTCCCATGTGGCCGTACCTGCGGGCCAGCTCGGCGTTGGTGCGCTCGAGCGGGAGGCCGACGGCATCGGCGGCCTCCCGGATCGCCTGCCGGTTGTCGTTGAGGAAGATCAGCCGGGCGAGCTCGCCCCGGTCCCTCCCGGCGCGCGTGAAGGCCAGGTCGACCACGTCCGCGAGCCGCCCGTTGATCTCGTCCACGAAGGCCTTGAACTGCTTGGGCTCCCGGCCGAAGTGCCGGTAGACCCCGGCCATCGGGTCGACCTTCAGGTTGTGCTCGCCCTCCGGGGGCTCGGGAACGGCCGAGCCGCCGTACTCCAGCCGGAACAGGTCGGCGAACTCGGGGTTGGTGTAGTGCGCGGAGGCGAGCCTGCGCAGGCGCGGGTGGCCGCGCCGCAGGACGACCGCGGCGGCGCCGTCACTGGCGACGCTGGCGCCGAAGGCCATCCGGTTGCTGTGCTGCTCGCTGACCACGTTGACCATGACCACCAGCACGGTGCCGACCTCGGGGGAGAGCGCCATCGCGCCGGCCGCGTGGTCGAAGGCCAGTGACCAGGCGGCGCAGGCCTGGGTGATGAGCACGGTGGGCGTGCCGTACGACCCCAGCGCCCTGGCCACCGCCGCCGAGGAGTCCCAGCCCAGGTACTCCGGGATGTCGGAGTTGCCGACGACGATCAGGTCCACGTCGTCGATGCCCACCTCGGCCCGGTCCAGCGCGTCGCGGGCCGCCTCGGCCGCCAGCTCGATCGAGGTGCGGCCGTCGGCCAGCCGGTGGTAGGTGTCGAAGCCCAGGCTGAGGACGAACGTGGGGTCGCTCACGTACCGGGCCGCCGTCTCGGCCACTCCGAGCTGTTCGCCGAACGCCGTTCCGGTCGCGACGATGCCCATCTCCACGGGGACGCTCATGCGTTGTCCTTCCTGTTCCCTACGGTGACCGTTTCCTGCGGCGACAGAGCCCTCTCCAGCTCCGGCGCCCAGCCCAGCAGGCGCTCGTCGTCGCCGTCGCGGGCGACGAACTGGAGGCCCAGGGGCAGGGCGCCCGGGGGGCGGGGGGCGGGGATCGTGAGGCAGGGCAGGCCGGCGCCGCTCCACGGAAGGGACATCACCGAGTCGCCGGCGCTCTCCAGCCCCGCGGGCGCGGGGCCGGTGGCGGAGGGGGCGATCCACAGGTCGACGCCGTGCCGGTCGGTCTCGGCCGCCAGGCGGTCGCGGAAGGCGTCCCGCCGCTCCATCGCCGCGGCGTGGTCGGACTCCGCGATGCTCCGGCCCTGGTGGACGACCTCCGCGGTCCGCTCGTCGTACGACGTCCCGAAGCGGTCGAACCACCCGGCATGCGAGCGGGCCACCTCGTAGAGGTTGATGATGACCAGGTCGAATGCCTCCTGCTCGAAGTGCTCGAACATGGGCACCCGCACGACCCGGTGACCGGCCGCGCGCAGCAGGGCCACGTGCTCCTCGAAGGCGGCGAGCGCCTCCGGTTCGGCGAAGCCCAGGTAGGGGCCGTCGGGAACGCCGAGCACCGGCGCGCCGGACCCGGCCCGCTCGGGCCGCCAGTCGTCGCACAGGCACGCGGCGGCCAGGGCGGCGCCCGCGACCCCCGCGGTGACGACCCCGAGGGTGTCGAACGTCGGGGAGACGGGGAGCACGCCGTCGGTGGGGATGCGCCCGTGGCTCGGCTTGAAGCCGACCACCCCGCAGTAGGCCGCGGGGCGGATCAGGGACCCGATGGTCTGGGTGCCGACGGCGAGCGGCACCATGCCCGCGGCGACGGCCGCGGCCGATCCGCTGCTGGTTCCGCCCGGGGTGTGGCCGGGCCGGTGCGGGTTGCGGGTGGGGCCGGGCGCGGTGACGGCGAACTCGCCCGTCACGGTCTTCCCGGCGACGAGGGCACCGGCCGCGACGAGCCGGTCCACGACGACGGCCTGCTCACCGCGCAGGACCTCCGGTGGCAGCGCCGAACCGGCCCGGGTGTCGAGCCCGTCGGCGTGCACGATGTCCTTGATCCCGACCGGGACGCCGAACAGCGGGGGTCGCCCGCCGTCCGGCTCGGCGCCGGACGCGATCAGCGCCTCGGCGGCCCGGTGCAACCGTCCGGCCCGGCCGGTCTCGGGCACGAACGCCTGGACGACGCCGTCCAGGTGGTCGATACGCTCGCAGGTCGCGGCCGCGTACTCCCGCGGGTCGATCGCGCCGGTCCGCAGGTCCTCGGACACGCGCGTCAGGTCGATGGGCCGGACCAGGCTCTCCATGGTCTCCCTCATGAGAGCCGTCCGCTCGGCTCGCGGTCGTCGTGGCGTTCCGGCGAGCTCTCCGCGCTCGTCGCGCTTCCTGCGCTCGCCGTGTTCCCTGTGCTCGTCGTGCTCGTCGTGCTCGTCGTGCTCGTCGTGCGCGTGGCGCTCGTCGCGTTCGCCGCGTTCTCTGTGCTCGCCGCGCTCGTGGCGCTCTCCCGTGGGCCGGGGGCCGGTGGGTCGAGCTCCCGCACCTCGCTCAGCGGGACGTCGAGGATGTCCAGGCGGCGCCTGTAGGTCCACAGCGCGAGCGCGAGGACGGCCATGACGGCGGTCAGGATCAGGACGGCCCCGGGCACCCCGATCGCGTCGGCGGCGAAGCCCGCTCCCAGCGGGCCGGACCACTGCACGGCCTGGACGCAGAACCGGTTCGTCGCGGCGACCCTGCCCAGGTAGGCGTCGGGGACGAGACGGACCTGGTAGGACTCGGTGACGACGTTCAGCGGCACCATGCTGATCATCCCGATCATCGTGACCACGCCGATCTGCCACGGCTGGGGCGTCCAGACCGTGATGGCGAAGGTCGCCGTGACGACCCAGGCGGACAGGGTGAGGACCCGTCGCGCGCCGAGCCTGCGGATCATCCAGGGGCCGGCGACGGCTCCGATGACGCCGCCGACCAGCGCGAGCGACGTCGCGGTGCCGACCGCAGCGGGCCCGCCGCCGCGGTGGTGCACGAGCGCGATGAAGAGCAGGGTGAAGCCCTCCGTCACGACGTTGAGCAGGGCTCCCCAGATGATCGTGAACATGAGGTAGTCGCTGCGCCGGATCATGCGCAGGCCGTCGGTGATGTCCGCGAGCATGCCGGGCGGTCTGCCCGCGTCGGTGTCCCGGTCGGGACCGAGCGGCCGGCGGATCAGCAGGGCGCCGACCGTGACGAACAGGAAGGACAGGGCGTCGAAGAGGAACGGGGCCCAGCGGGCGAGCGAGAACAGCAGCCCGCCCAGGGGCGCGCCCACGAGGTGGGCGATCATGTCGCGTCCCATGCCCTGGGCCGTCGCGGTGGAGACCTGCTCCTTGGGGACGATGCGGCGCAGCGCCGGCATGGAGACCGAGGTGCGCAGCCCGGCCGCGAACCCGCTGATCAGCGCCAGCGCGTCGAGCGCCAGGATCGAGGGGGCCCCGCGGTGGACCAGCAGGGCCACCAGGCCAAGCGCCACCCCCTGGACCAGGGGCGCCACCGTCATGACCAGGCGGCGCGACACCCGGTCGGCCAGCGCGCCGCCGACCGCGAGGGTGACGAGCGTGCCGATCATCTGGGCGGCGGTGATGCTGCCGGCCTGGGCCAGCGATCCGGTGGTGTGCAGGACGAGCAGGGGGAAGGCGATGGTCGACACGGCGGTGCCCAGGGTGGACATCCCGTTCCCCGTCCACCAGGCCATGTAGTCCCGGTTACGCCACAGCGACCCGGGTTGCTCCGCTCGCTCCGCAACGACCCGTGGCTCCTCCGGGTGCGACCGCTCCACCATTCGCCCCCTGTCCGCTCATCGCCGTTCGGGCCGGGCTCCTGCCGCGAACCCCTTATGGATGCTCGGTGATGCCTCACCGGATCGAACAGGCAGCACACCGGCAAAACACCTGGACAAAGCACCGGCAACCACGTGCGGGAAGTTGCCGCCCTGCGGGTTCGGCGCGGATCCGGCCGGCGCCGCCCGCCGCGCTCCGGCGCCGCCGCCGGCATATCGCCTGGCCGGAGTGTTCCCGGGGCTCCGGACGGGCTCGCGGAGCGCCGCGGAACCGGTCCGATTCGGGGGCAAGACATTAGTGTGCGCCGTACTGTATAGTGCTGTACGTGGTATCAGACGAGGTAATATTCAGCCAGGTTCAGGAACTGCGGCGAGGCACGGTCGTCCTGGCCTGTCTCGCCCTTCTGGACGAGCCACAGTACGGCTACGCGCTCCTGGAGACCCTGAAGGACGCGGAGGTCGCCGTCGACGGCAACACCCTCTATCCCCTGCTGCGGCGGTTGGAAAAGCAAGGTCTGCTGAACAGCGAGTGGAGGACGAGCGACGCCCGGCCACGCAAGTACTACCGGGTCAATCCGGAGGGTGCGCGGGTGCGCGCCAGCCTGATCCAGGAGTGGCAGACGCTGGTCGACTCGATCTCACAACTGACCAAGGAGGATTGTTGAGCACGAACGCAGCGTTGAGCTCGAACACCCTGACCGAGCGCTACGTGCAGGAGGTCATCCGACGAGTCCCCGCCGACCAACGTGACGAGATCGCCGACGAGCTGCGCACCACGATCGCCGACACCATCGAGGCGCGCGCGGCGGCCGACCCGCTCTCGACGGAGCGCGAGGTGCTCAGCGAGATGGGCGACCCGAGCCGGCTCGCCGCCCGCTACGCCGACCGGCCGCTGTCGTTGATCGGTCCTGCGCTCTACCCCGCCTACCGGCGGCTGATGAGGGTCCTGCTGACCGCCGTGCTGCCGGTGGTCGTCGTCGTCCTGGTGGTGCTCGACATCGTGGACGGCAAGGACCTCGGGGCGGTGCTGCAGACCGCCGTCGGCATGACCGTCGCGCTCGGCGCCCAGCTGGTCGCGTGGCCCACCGTGGTGTTCGCCCTGGTGGAGCGCTCCCGCTACCGCGCCTCGGTGACCGCGCGGGGCGACGGCTGGACCCCCGACCACCTGCCCGAGGTCCCCCAGCGCGACAGGAAGGGCGGCGCGGGCGCCCTGGCCGCGGTGGTGGGCAACGCCCTCCTGCTCGGCCTGATCGTCTGGCAGCACACCGCCAGGCCCTACGTGACCGACGGCGGCGAGCGGATGGAGATCCTGGACCCGGCGCTGTGGTCGGGCTGGATCTGGCCCGTCCTGGCCGGGCTCGGCGCCCTGGTCGTGCTCAACCTGATCCGGGTCGCGGCCGGCAGGTGGACCACCACGACGGCCACCTGGTACGCCGCCGCCCAGGCGGTGTTCGCGCTGCCCGCGGCGTGGATCCTCTACAACCACATGATCTTCAACCAGGAGTTCCTGACCGACTTCAACAAGGGCTGGACGACGCCGGAGGCGTTCTACACCGCCATGTCGGCGGGCGTGCTCCTCGTCGCCGCGAGCGCGGTGGTCACGCGCTTCCGCCAGGCCCGCGCGTGAGAGCACCCTCCGGCCCCGCCGGAGGGTGACCCCGCCGGAAGGCGGCCGGAACGTACGAGAGCGGCGGCCGGGATCGGACCCGGCCGCCGCTCTCGTTCACCGCCCCGGTCAGGTCGCCAGGTCCGAGCCCAGCTTCACGATCCGGTTCCGCTCGTCGACGAAGACGACCCGAGGCTCCAGCTCGCGGGCCTCCTGGTCGCTGACCGTCATGTACCCGATGATGATGACGAGGTCGCCCGGAGCCACCAGGCGCGCGGCCGCACCGTTGATGCAGATCATCCCCGATCCGCGTTCGCCCTCGATGACGTAGGTCTCCAGCCGCGAACCGTTGTTGATGTCCACGATGTGCACCTGCTCGCCCACCAGCAGGTCCGCCGCCTCCATCAGGTCGGGGTCGATCGTGACCGAGCCGATGTAGTGCAGGTTCGCCTCGGTGACCGTGGCGCGGTGAATCTTCGACTTGAGCATGATCCGCTGCATGTGAATGCCCCTTCAGGACGAGAGAGAGTTACGCCTTGCCCATCGCGTCGACAAGGCTCGCGGGACGCATGTCCGTCCAGTTCGCCTCGATGTAGTCGAGGCAGGCGCGCCGGCCGGAGTCGGCCATGACGACGTTCCAGCCGGCCGGCACCTCGGCGAACGCGGGCCACAGACAGTGCTGGCCCTCGTCGTTGACCAGCACGTGAAAGCTGCCGTTGTCGTTGTCAAAGGGGTTGGTCATGGGTCGTCCTTCTCCATTTCGGGGGCGGCACGTTCGCCGCCCGCACGTCACGCGGTGTTCGATCCAGCGGTTCGGGTCAGGCGAGCGCCTCGGCGAGGGCCCGCGCGGTGCGGTGGCGGAAGACGGTCTCGACGTCGACGGGCCGCTCCAGTTCCTGCTCCATCCGGCCGGCCAGCCGCAGCGCGGTCGTCGAGTCGCAGCCGAGGTCGAACACGTCGTCGTCGGCGCTGACGACGTCGCGTCCCAGCACCTCGGCGATCAGCTCGCACAGCAGCCGCTGCCCGGGGGCGACGGGAGGCGACGGCACCCGCGGCGAGAACCGGGACACCGGGTCCGCCGTCGCCGCGGGCAGTTCCACGAGCAGCGCCCGCAACCGGTCGGCCATCTGCCCGGCGGTCTCGGCGTCGAGGAACTCGGAGCGGTACCCGATGTCCAGGACGAGCCTGCTGCCGGGCACCACCATCACCTTCAGCGGGTAGTGGTAGGCGTCGCGGCCGGTGACGTCCACGAGCCGCAGCTCGTCCTCGGGCGGGCCCGACGGGGAGCCGGGGGGCGGGGGCGGCACGCTCCGGGCGTCCGGGAAGTTCTCGAAGACCAGGCAGGTGTCGAACAGCGGGCCCAGCCTCATCGCCCGCTGGACGTCGCTCAGGGCGAGGTGGTGGTACGGCAGGAGCTCGGCCTGCTCGGCCTGCAGACGCTCCAGCAGCGCCCCCACCGGCTCGTCCGGGTCCAGGCGCACCCGTACCGGCACGGTGTTGATGAAGATCCCCACCATGTCCTCGACCCCGGGCAGGTCGGCCCCCCTGCCCGAGACCGTGGCGCCGAAGGTGACGTCCCGCGCCTGTGTCCTCCGGTGCAGGCACAGCGCCCACGCCACCTGGACGAGGGTGTTGAGCGTGACGCCGTGACGGCGCGACGCCTCGGCCAGCGCGGAGGTCTCCGCCTCGGAGAGCTCGACGACGATGCGCTCGGGCAGCTCGCGGACCCGCGCGATGTCCGCCTCCGGGCAGAGCAGCGTGGGCTCCTTGAGGCCGTCCAGCGCGGCCGTCCAGGCGGCGCGCGCCTCGTCGCGGTCCTGCGCGGCCAGCCAGCGCAGGTAGTCCGGGTAGCGGGGCGGTTCCGGAAGGCAGCTGTCGTCACCGCCGTGCTCGTACAGCGCCAACAGGTCGCGCAGCACGATCGAGGTGGTCCAGCCGTCCACGAGCAGGTGGTGCATGCTCAGCACGAGCCTGCGCCGGTTCGGGGCCAGCGTGACGTGCGTGCAGCGCATCAGCGGCGGCTCGGCCACGACGAAGCGCTCCCTGCGGTCCGCCTCCAGCAGCGCGTCCAGCCGTTCCGACAGCGCGCGCGGGCCCAGGCCGCTCAGGTCGTGCGACGACCAGGGCATCCGCGTCCGCTCGGGGACGACCTGCACGGGCTCCCCGGACGGCAGCCGCAGGAAACCGGCGCGCAGCATCGGGTGGCGCCGCAGCAGGGCGTCGCACGCCTCCCGGAACCGCTCGACGTCGAGCGCGCCCTCCACCTCTATGGAGATCTGCACGTTGTAGACGTCGAGGTCCTGGCTGTTGTACCGGGCGTGGAAGAACAGTCCCTCCTGCACCGGCGTCATCGGCAGCACCTCGCTGAGCGGCATGCCGATCCGCGACCCGAGCCGGGCCGGGTCCCTGTCGGGGTCCGCCGCCCGCGCCACGAGGGCCGGTTCCGGCACCCGCCCGGCCGGCGCGACGCTCGTCGCGTGCGCTATCAGCGCGCACAGCGCCGAGAACCACAGCCGGGCAAGCTCCTTGACGTCCTCCTCCGGCAGGAGCAGGCGGGCCCACAACCAGTGGGTGACCAGCTTCGGGCCGGACGGGCCGTCGTCGACCGTCGCGTTCAGCTCGACGACGTGCGGCAGCGGCATCCGGGGGTCGGCGCCGACGGGCAGCGCGTCCGACTCGGGCGCCACGCTCCAGTCCGACGAGCCGGGGTTCCCGCCCTGCCTGCCCAGGTAGTTGAACCCGATCTGCGGGGCCGGGTAGGACGACAGCTCGGCGGCCGTGCCGGGGTTCAGGTGGCGCAGCAGGCCGAAACCGACACCGCGCCGGGGGATCTCGCCGAGCTGGTCGCGGACCCGGCGCACGGCGTCGCCGAGGCGCGGGTCCGCGGGGTCGCCGTCCGGGTCCCAGCCGGGCAGGCCCGCGTCGACCCGCACCGGGTACAGCGAGGTGAGCCAGCCGACGATGCCCGACGGGTCGACGCCGTCCGTGATCTCCTCGCGGCCGTGCCCCTCCACGTCGACCAGCACGCCCGTGCCGTCACCGAGCCCCCGGGCCCGCCGCCACGCGGCGACGGCGAGCGCCAGACCGGCGAGCAGGACCTCGTCGGTACGGGTGCCCAGGGCCGCGGGAACGGTGGTGAGCAGCGGCGCGGTCAGTTGCCCGGGGAGCGTGAGGCTGAGCTCGCCGGCCGTCTCGTAGAGGTCGCGCGCCGGGGACGGCGCGGTGCCGGTGAGCGCCGTGTCGCCCGGCGCCAGGACGCGGCGCCAGTACGGGAGCTCGTCCAGCACGGCGGGCGTCGTCGCCGCGGCCCGCAGCCCGCGGCTCCAGTCCCGCAGCGACAGCGGCACCGGATCCAGCCGCGGTTCGGCGCCCTCGGTCACGCTCTGCCAGGCCGCGTACAGGTCGGGCAGCAGGATGTGCCAGGAGACCGCGTCCACGGCCAGGTGGTGGACGGTGACCAGCAGCCGTCCCTGCCGGCCCTCGCCGGCGTCGAACCAGGTCAGGCGGAGCATCGCGCCGTCCCGGGGGGCGAGCGCCGCGGCGTCGCGGCGGGCGTGCTCGGCGATCCGTTCCCGTAGCGCGTCACGGCTCAGCCCGTGGACGTCGACCCGGCGCACCCGGTCACCCGGCTCGCCGGATCCGGCCGGCCGCACGGTGAGGGACCCGTCCGCCTCCAGGCGCGTGCGCAGTGCCTCGTGCCGCCGCATGACCGCGCCGAGCGCGACGGCCAGCCGGTCGGTACCGAGCCCGGACGGCACGCGCAGGAGCGTCGACTGGTGGAAGGCGTCGATGGTGCCGCCGCGTTCCCGCAGCCAGTGCATGATCGGCGTGGCCGGGATCGTCTCCGCCGCCGGCTCGCCGGTGCCCGCTCCGGCCGGCCCGTCCGCCCGCGCCGCCGGTGTGGTGGTGGTGCGGTCGCGCAGGAAGGTGGCCAGGGCGGTGGCGGTGCGGTGGGTGAAGACGTGTTTGGGGGTGAGGCGCAGTCCGGCCTTGGCGGCGCGGGCGGCGAGCTGGATGGCGGTGATGGAGTCGCCGCCGAGGGTGAAGAAGTCGGCGTCGGGGCGGGCCCGCTCCAGGCCGAGGACCTGCGCGAACAGCGAGGCCAGCGTCTCGGCCACGTCGGGTACGGGCTCGTGCCGCTCCGCGGAACCGTTCGCCGCCGGGGTGGCGGTGGTGGTGGTGCGGTCGCGCAGGAAGGTGGCCAGGGCGGTGGCGGTGCGGTGGGTGAAGACGTGTTTGGGGGTGAGGCGCAGTCCGGCCTTGGCGGCGCGGGCGGCGAGCTGGATGGCGGTGATGGAGTCGCCGCCGAGGGTGAAGAAGTCGGCGTCGGGGCGGGCCCGCTCCAGGCCGAGGACCTGCGCGAACAGCGAGGCCAGCGTCTCGGCCACATCGGGCGCGGGCTCGTGCCGCGTTGCGGAGCCGTTCGCGGGCTCACGCCGCTCTGCGGAGCCGTTCACCCGCGCCGCCGCCGGGGGCGTCGCCACCGGCTCCGGTATCGGCTCCGGCCTCGGGTCCGGCGTCGTCTCGGGCTCCGGTTCCGGGTCCACCGCCGCGTCGGGCAGCCGCAGTGACGCCCGGTCGAGCTTCCCGTTCGGGGTCAGCGGAAGGGCGGGAAGGGCGACGAACGCGGAGGGGACCATGTGGGCGGGCAGCCGCGCCGCGATCCTGCCGGCCAGCGAGTCGGTCGCGGTGTCCCCGGCCCCGTCGCGGCCGTCGCGGACGTCCTGGTCGTTCTGGCCGTCGGCGAGGACGACGTACGCCACCAGCCGCTGGACCCCCCGCCGGTCCTCCTGCACCACCGTCGCGACCTGCGCGACGGCCGGGTCCGCCGCGACCACGGCCTCGATCTCGCCCAGCTCGATCCGGAAGCCGCGCAGCTTGACCTGGTCGTCGACGCGGCCGCCGTAGACCATGACGCCGTCGGGCCGCCACCAGGCGATGTCCCCGGTGCGGTACATCCGCGCGCCGGGCGCGCCGAACGGGTCGGCGACGAAGCGGATCGCCGACAGGCCGGGCCGGTTGACGTAGCCGCGCGCGAGCACGTCCCCGCCGATGTACAGCTCCCCGGCGACGCCCGGGGGGACCGGCCGCAGGAAGCCGTCCAGGATGTAGACGCAGGCGTCGGGCACGGGCCGGCCGATCGGCACCGCGCCCCGGGGCAGCGGGTCGCCGGGTTCGAGGCGGTACTCCATGCAGCCCACGGTCGCCTCGGTGGGACCGTACTCGTTCACGATCGTCACCCCAGGGTGACGGCCGCGCCACTCGGCCAGCGCCTCGCCGAGCAGCTGCTCACCGCCCAGCACCAGCTCGCCGGTCGGCGAGCACCGCTCGGGGGACGCGTTCAGCACCGGCAGGTGGCTGGGGGTGGCCTTGAGGAAGGCCGGGGCGGTGCCCGTGGCCTCGTCGGAGTGCTCGTAGTCGTTCAGGTCGACGACCCGCGCCAGGCCGCCCGACGTCAGCGGGCCGAACATGCTGGTCACGGTGAGGTCGAACGACGGAGCCGAGTGCACCAGCGCCTCCCGGGCCAGGCCGGGGTAGGCGGCGCGGGCGAAGGCGAGGTAGCTGTCGACCGAGCGGTGCTCCACCGCGACGCCCTTGGGACGGCCGGTCGATCCCGAGGTGTACAGGACGTAGGCGATGTCGGCGGGGCGAACCGGCCCGCCGCGCTCGGCGTCGTCCAGCCCGCCCGCGGGCAGCCGGGCCAGCTCGGCCCGTACCGCGTCGTCGTCGATCGGGATCACCGGGCGGTCGCCGGGGAACGCCGCGCCGGCGGCACCGGCGCGGATCACCACGGCGGGGGCGGCGTCCTGGAGCATGAACGCGACGCGCTCGGCCGGATAGTCGGGATCGACCGGCAGGTACCCGGCCCCGGCCTTCATGACGGCGAGCATCGCCACGAGCAGGTCCGCGCGGCGCGGCATCGCCAGGGCGACCAGGTCACCGGGCCGCACGCCGCGCGCCAGCAGCAGGCGGGCCAGCCGGTTGGCCGCCTCGTCGAGCTCCCGGTAGCCGAGCGAGCATTCCGTGTCGGCCACCGCCGGGGCGTCCGGCGTCCTGCGCGCCTGGGCCTCGAACCGCTCGACCACCGTCATCGGCCCGTGCCCGGACGCGGGACGGTCCGGCCTGCGGCTCCAGGAGGTCAGGATCCGGTCCCGGTCCTCGGCCGTCATGAGCGGGATCCGCGCCACCGGGGTCTGCGGCGCCTCGGCGAAGAGGTCGAGCAGCGACCGCAGCCGGGAGGCGACCAGCTCGACGCGCTCGCCGTCGAACACGTCGGTGCGGTGGTTGATCTCCAGCCGCAGCCGGGGCCCGGGAACGGCGACGACGCTCAGCGGGTAGTGCGTGGAGCCCGAGATCCGCTGCTGCCCGTTCGCCTCGCTCTCGTCCTCCAGCACCTTCACCAGCAGGCCGGGCGTGCCCTGCTGCACGGACTCCCAGTCGAAGGGCGCGTTGCCGAAACCGGTGGAGGTGTCGTAGAGCGTGCCGAGCCCGGCCAGGCGCTGCACCTCGGCCAGCCCCAGGTACTGGTGCGGCTCCAGCGCCGACTGCTCGTCCTGGATGCGGGCGAACAGCGCGGCCATCGACTCGCCGGGGGAGATCCGCACCCGGACGGGGACCGCGTTCATCAGCAGGCCCACGATGGAGTCGGCTCCGGGCAGGGTCGGCGGGCGGCCGTGCACGGTCTGGCCGAAGACCACGTCGTCGCGACCGGTCAGCAGCGACAGCAGCAGCGCCCAGGTGCCCTGCACCACCGTGTTGAGGGTCAGGCCGTGCCTGCGGGCGGTCGCCGTCAGCGCCTCGGTCGTGTGCTCGGACAGCGTCACCGTGGTCAGGCCGGGCATGGTCCCGGCGCCCGCGGGCAGCGCGCCGGGGGCGACGAGCGTCGGCTCGTCCAGGCCGTCCAGGGCGTCGCGCCACGCCCGCTCCGCGGCCGGGCGGTCCTGCCGGGCGAGCCAGCGCAGGAAGGTGTCGAAGGGGGTGACCGGGCCGAGCCCGGCGTCCGCGTCGTCGGCGCCGTCACCGGTGGTGTCGCCGTCCGTGCCCGTCGCGGCCTCGCGGCCGTACAGGGCGAACAGGTCGCGCAGCACCAGCGGCAGCGACCAGCCGTCCAGCAGGATGTGGTGGTACGTCAGGACGAAGGCGTGCCGTCCGCCGGGCAGGCGGATCAGGGCGAACCGCATCAGCGGCGGCGCCGTCATGTCGAAGCGGCGCCGCCGCTCCTCCTCGACGAAGGTCAGCAGCCGTTCCCGGACCATCGCGTCGGGCAGCGACGACAGGTCCATCCACGTCCACGGCGTCTCCACCGCGCGCCGGATCACCTGTACCGCCTGGCCGTTCCTGCGCTGGCGGAAACCGGCCCGCAGGGCGGGATAGCGGGCGAGCACGCCGGAGCAGGCCGCGCGCAGCCGTTCCGCCGAGACGTCCTCGCCCAGTTCGAAGGCGGTCTGGATGTTGTAGACGTCCACCGACTCGGAGTCGTACAGGGCGTGGAAGAGCATGCCTTCTTGCAGCGGCGTGAGAGGAAGCGCAGACTCGATCGGCGACTCTGTCGTTGTTTTCACGTGAGGACTTCCCTGGAAGCGGTCGGCGGCGCGGAAGACGGCCGGCTGCACGCCGGCCGGACGGGTGGGAGACGCGGGCCGGGCGGGAGGGTCACCCCCGGCCGGCGCCGGACGTCCCCACACCGCCGGGACGCCGATCGGGCGGCCGGTCGGCGGCCTCCCCGCCCGGCACCGGGCCTTCCCGTGGGCCGGAGCGTCAGTACGTGACCGGGGTCCGGCGGCTGATCAGGTCGGACATGGC